>NZ_LZSG01000071.1 GCF_001665395.1 Mycobacterium sp. 1164966.3 | reverse complement strand
CTCGAGCGGGTGGGGGTCGACGACTCGTTTTTCGAGTTGGGTGGGGACAGCATTTTGTCGATGCAGGTGGTGGCCCGGGCCCGGGCGGCCGGGCTGCTGTGTCGGCCGCGCGACATCTTCGTGGAGCAGAGCGTGGCCCGGCTGGCGCGCGTGGTCGCGGTGGCCGACGGTGCCCGAAGTGTGGTCGATGAGGGGCTGGGGCCGGTGGTGGCCACTCCGATCATGCGCTGGCTGGCAGGCATGCAGGGCCCCGTAGAGCAGTTCAATCAGGCGGTGGTGGTGCAGGCCCCGGCCGGGGTCAGTGAGGCCGATGTGGTGGTGGTGCTACAGGCCCTGCTGGATCGGCATGCCATGTTGCGGCTGCGCGCCGACCACCACGACCGGAATTGGTCGCTACTCGTACCCGAGCCCGGAGCTCTGGCAGCGCACACCTGCTTGCGGCCGGTGGCTGCGCTGTCGCAAGAGGAGCTAGTGGCAGCTCGGTGCCGGTTGAACCCGCCCGGCGGGGCGATGCTGAGTGCTTTATGGGCCGAGTCGACGGGTCAGTTGGCGTTGATCATTCACCATCTGGCGGTTGATGGGGTGTCGTGGCGGACTTTGCTGGAGGACCTCAATATCGCGTGGGTCCAGCTTCGCGGGGGTCAGCCGATCGCGTTGCCGGCGGGTGGGACGTCGTTTGCGCGGTGGTCGTCGCTGTTGGCCGAATACGCTTACCAGCCGCAGGTTGTGGAGTTGGCTGAGGCGTGGCGGCAGGTGGTGGCGACACGGCCGCTGTTGCCGGCGCCGCAGCCGGGGGTGGATACGTGGGCTACGGCGGGGCGGTTGTCGGTGTCGTTGGATGTCGAGACCACGCGGATGCTGCTCGGTGAGGTGCCCGCGGCGTTTCATGCCGGGGTGCATGAGGTGTTGTTGATCGCCTTCGGGTTGGCACTGGCGGAGTTTGTGGGTGCGGGTGCGACGCCGATCGGTGTCGACGTGGAGGGCCACGGACGTCACGAGGAACTGGCGCCCGACCTGGACCTGACCCGAACCGTTGGCTGGTTCACCACCTTGTACCCGGTGGCATTGAGGGTGGGTGGGCTGTCGTGGGCGCAGGCGGTGGCCGGTGAGCCTGCGCTGGGGGCGATGGTCAAGCACGCCAAGGAGCAGCTGCGGGCCCTGCCCGACCCGCTGAGCTACGGTCTGCTGCGCTATCTGAACGCCGAGGTGGACTTGGCTGGCCCGGACCCGGTGCTCGGGTTCAACTATCTGGGCCGGCTGGGCGCCGGTGGCGACGTTTCTGAGGATCTGTGGCGGCTGTGCCAGGACGGGGTGTCGGTCGGTGAGGCGGCATCGGCCATACCGTTGTCGTTGGCGCACACCGTCGAGCTCAATGCCGCCACCGCGGACACCGGCAGCGGCCCGCGGCTGCACGCTAACTGGACGTGGGCGCCGTCTGCTATCGATCGCGAGCAAGTCAGTCAGCTCAGCCAGTTGTGGTTTGAGGCGTTGGCGGGGATGTGTGCGCATGTGCGCGCCGGCGGGGGCGGGTTGACGCCGTCGGATATCGCGCCCGCCCGATTGACCCAATACCAGCTCGACGAACTGCAACACCAAAACCGTGTCGCGGATGTGTTGCCGCTGACCCCGCTGCAGCAAGGACTGCTGTTTCACGCCGGGGCCGGTCGGAGTAGCGGTGACGAAGTGTATGCGGTGCAACTGGATTTCACCGTCGTCGGTCCCCTCGACCGGCAACGGTTGCATGAGGGCGTACGGCTGGTTGTGAGTCGGCATCCAAATTTGGCGGCGCGGTTCTGTACCGAATTCGACGAGCCGGTACAGGTGATCCCGGCTGATCCGACGTTGCCATGGCGGTATCTCGAGCTGGACGGCGTCGACGTCGACCAGCGGGTGCAGCAGGTATGTGCGGCCGAGCGGGCCGCGGTGTGCGATCTTGGCGATCCGCCGGTGTTTCGGGCGGTGTTGATCCGCACCGGGTGCGATCGGCATCGGTTTGTGCTGACCAGTCATCACATTGTGGTCGATGGGTGGTCGTTGCCGATTTTGTTGGGGGAGATTTTTGCTGCTTATTACGGGCAGCGCTTGGCTGCGCCGGCGTCGTATCGCCGGTTTGTGACGTGGTTGGCCACCCGGGATCGCGCGGCGGCCCGTGGGGCCTGGACTGAGGTGTTGGCCGGGTTGGAATCCCCGACGTTGGTGGCCGGGCCGAATCGGTTGGGGTTGGGGGCGCGTGCGTTGGCGTCGTTTGCGGTGTCGGCGGAGGTTACCCGGGCAATAAGTGGGTTGGCTCGGGCCCAGCACACCACGGTCAATACGGTGTTGCACGCCGGGTGGGCGCAGGTGTTGATGCACCTGACCGGCCGGCAGGATGTGGTGTTCGGTGTGGCGGTGTCGGGCCGTCCCGTCGAGGTCACTGGTGCGGAGTCGATGGTGGGGCTGTTGGTCAACACGGTGCCGGTGCGGGCACGCACCACGGCGGCCTCCACGGTGGCCAGCCTGCTTGCCCAACTGCAGGACGACCATAACAACACTGTCGAGCATCAGTATTTGGCGCTGGCCGAGATCCACCGCATCAGTGGGCAAGAGCAGTTGTTTGACACGTTGTTCGTCTTCGAGAACTATCCGGTTGACACCGCGGCGTTGACCGGCGAGCACGAGTTGGCCATCACCGGTTTTTCTGCTCGTGAATCCACCCATTACCCGTTGGCGGTGGGGGTCATTCCCGGTGATCAGTTGGGTCTTCG
>NZ_LZSG01000070.1 GCF_001665395.1 Mycobacterium sp. 1164966.3 | reverse complement strand
AGTACACCGACCCCAACCACCCCCCCGACGACGACTCCCACACCACCACCGGCCCAACACCACCACCACCCAACGACACCGGCGACCACACCACCTCCAACAACCCACCAGCGGTTCGAGGGGCGGGGGCCGACAGCGCATCTGCCGAGATCGGGCGAACGACCAACTCGCGCACCGACAACACCGGCAACCCGGCACCATCAGCCAACTCCACCGACACCGCCCCAGCACCCACCGGCGCTATCCGCACCCGCAACCGAGATGCCCCCGCAGCATGCAAACACACCCCCTGCCACGAAAACGGCAACATCGTCTGCTGCTCCTCGCCGGCCAATCCCATCGCATGCAAGGCCGCATCGACCAGCACCGGATGGATACCGAAGCTGCCATCCCCCGCTCCCGCGACCTCGGGAACGGCGACATCGGCGAACACCACAGAACCCAGCCGCCACATCGCCTGCAAACCCCGAAACGCCGGACCATACTCATAGCCCCGGCCGGCCAGCCGCTCATAGGCGTCGGCCACATCCACCGCCGTCGCACCCACCGGCGGCCACACCGACAAATTCGCGGCCGGCTGCACTGCTCCGGTGCTCAACGCGCCTTCGGCGTGCAAGATCCACTCCGAACCAGGCTGGGCCGCAAGCGAATACACCGCGATGCTGCGACGGCCATCCGGCCCTGCTGGGGCGCCCACTATCACCTGCACCTGAACAGCACCGGCCGGCGGCAACAGCAGCGGCGCGGACAGTGTCAGTTCCTCCACCACCGAACAGCCGACCTCATCGCCGGCCCGCAGGGCCAATTCCACGAACGCCGCCCCCGGAAAAAGCACCACCCCGTCCACCGCATGGTCGGCCAACCAGGGTTGAACAGCCACCGACAACCGCCCGGTAAGAACCACCCCACCCGAATCCGGACGCTCCACCACCGCGCCCAGTAATCCGTGCTCGGCGCCCGCCATCCCGAGACCGGCCAGATCACTGCCGCCGACACCGGCGACCGTCAGCCAAAAACGCTGCCGCTGAAAAGCATACGTCGGCAAGTCGACGTGTTGCGTATTGCAATCGGCGAAGGCGGCCCGCCAATCCACCGCCGCACCCGCGACATGCGCCAGTCCCACCGACAGCCAAAAACGTTGCAGCCCACCGTCATCACGGCCAAGCGAAGGAACGACAACCGATTCGTCCGGGTTGTGGCCAGCCACCGTCTCTTCTATACCGGCGACGAGTACCGGATGCGGGCTCGACTCGATGAACACCCGATATCCCGCATCGTGCGCACCGCGAACTGCACGCTCGAACTGCACGGTGCGGCGGATGCTTTGGTACCAGTACTCGGCATCAAGTCCGGAGGTGTCCATGAGCTCGCCGGTGACCGTCGAGAAGAATGCGATCGCGGAGTGTTGGGGTTCGATACCGGCCAGCGCTTTCAACAGCGGCTCACGTATGACGTCGACGTGCTGCGAGTGGGAAGCGTAGTCGACGTCGATCCTGCGGGCGCGAACATCCTCAGCTTCGCAACTCAAGATCAGCTCGTCCAGCGCGTCCACCGCACCGGAGACCACAACCGACGAAACGCCATTGACGGCAGCGATGCTCAGTCGATCTCCGCCCCGAGCCAGCAGTTCCTGGGCTTTGGGCAACCCACAGGCCAATGAGACCATGCCGCCGGCACCCGACAGCTGCACCAGCAGCCGGCTTCGCAGCGCCACCACACGAGCGGCGTCCTCCAGCGACAACGCGCCCGCCACATACGCTGCCGCGATCTCGCCTTGGGAATGGCCGATCACTGCGTCCGGATTCACTCCGACTGAGCGCCACAACTCGGCCAGCGACACCATCACCGCCCACAGGACGGGCTGCACCACATCCACCCGATCCAGCCCCGGCGCGTTCGCGGCTCCTCGGATGACGTCGATCAAAGACCACTCGACATGCTCCCCGAGCGCCTTGTCGCACCGCTGCATATGGTCAGCGAATACCTTTGCAGTGTTGAGTAATTCGGCTCCCATTCCGATCCATTGCGAGCCCTGGCCGGGGAACACGAACACCGTCTTGCCGACCGGGCGGGCACGGCCCACCACCACTCCCGCGCCTGGGTCATCAGCCACCAGTCCCGCCAGTCCCGACATCAGCTGCTCGCGATCGGCGCCCACCACGACGGCCCGATGCTCAAACGTCGAGCGTGCCGAGACAAGCGACCAACCCACATCCACCGCACCCAAATCCGGGTGCGCATCCACGTGTGCCAACAGTCGCTCGGCCTGAGCCGCCAACGCCTCCGTCGCGCGAGCGGACAGCACCCACGGAACCGCCGCATGCCGAGTCGCGCCTTCCGACACCCCTTTGTCCTCAAGGGCTTCCAGTGCCGGGTCCGGTACGGGGGGCTGCTCCAAGATCACGTGCGCATTCGTGCCGCTGATCCCGAATGACGAGACGCCCGCCCGGCGGGGCCTGTCCAGCTCGGGCCACGGTCGCGCCTCGGTCAACAGCGATACCGCTCCCGCGGACCAATCCACGTGCGGCGTAGGCACATCCACGTGCAGCGTCTGCGGCATCACCCCGTGCCGCATCGCCTGCACCATCTTGATCACTCCGCCAACCCCGGCTGCTGCCGACGTGTGACCCATGTTGGATTTGATTGACCCCAGCCACAGCGGGCGATCGGCCGGGCGCTCCTGCCCATAGGTGGCCAAAATCGCTTGCGCCTCAATGGGATCCCCCAACGTGGTGCCCGTGCCGTGCCCCTCGACAAGGTCCACATCCGCGGTGCTCAGTCGCGCGTTGGTCAGTGCCGCCCGGATAACCCGTTGTTGCGACGGGCCGTTGGGTGTTGCCAGACCGTTGGAGGCGCCATCCTGGTTGACCGCGGATCCGCGGACCACTGCCAGTACCGGATGTCCCAACCGCTGTGCGTCGGCCAGCCGCTCCAATACCAATACACCGACGCCCTCGGAGAATCCGGTGCCGTCGGCGGCGCCGGCATACGCCTTGCAACGGCCGTCCGCGGCCAGTGCCCGCTGCCGACTGAACTCAATGAACATCGCCGGCGTGGCCATCACCGTCACCCCGCCGGCCAACGCCAGGCCGCACTCCCCCGAGCGCAATGACTGCGTCGCGAGATGCAATGCCACCAACGACGACGAACACGCAGTATCCACCGACACGGCCGGACCCTCAAGCCCTAACGTGTAAGCGACCCGCCCCGACGCGACGCTCAATGTGGAACCACGTAGGCCGTACCTCTCGAGATTCCCGGGAACCCGGCCCTGGCCGCCATACGAGCCGTGAAACACCCCGGCGAACACGCCGGTTGCCGAGCCTCGCAACCCGGATGGGTCAATTCCGGCGCGCTCCAATGCCTCCCACGAGACCTCCAGCAGCAATCGCTGCTGCGGATCCATCGCCAGCGCCTCGCTGGGCGCGATACCGAAGAATGTGGCATCGAAGTCGGACGCGTCGGCCAAAAAGCCGCCGGCGCGGCAATACGACTTGCCCGTCGCGTCCGGATCCGGGTCGAACAACCCGGTCAGATCCCAGCCGCGATCTGCCGGGAAGTCCGACACGACATCGCGTCCCGCAGCCACCATGTCCCACAACGCCTCCGGCGAATCCACCCCACCCGGATACCGGCACGCCATCCCGACCACCGCAACAGGCTCGGCATGACCGCCGGCCAGTGATGCCAGATACTCGCGGTTCTCCCGCTTCAACCGCTCATTTTCCTTGAGAGACTTGCGCAGCGCTCGAATAAGATCTTCGTGAGTGCTGTTCATCCGGCTCGGCCTCTCCTGTCACTCAATTTAAAGAGTGGGGATTGATGGGTTGACCGGCACAGCATACCCAGCGTGATTCCTGCGGTCCGGCCTTTCGGAAACCCCCACCAACTTCGTTCGCCTCATCACCGTCACGGTTCCAGAACACGGTTACGGGAGGCGGAAGACCTCACCGGCGCGCATCAGTGCCAGTGCAGCAAAACGAGTTCGGAACAAAATCCGGGTCCCATCGCGATCATCAGCCCAGGGCTTTCACTGGGCGGCGGTTTGGCTATGGTGTCCCGCAGTACGTGCAATACCGAAGCCGACGACAGGTTGCCGATCTCGCCCAGTGAGCGCCAGGTCAGCTCCAGGGCCTGCGGTGGCAGGTCGAGGCTTTCGTTGATCGCGTCAATGATCTTGGGTCCTCCCGGATGACTGACCCAGGCGCCGATATCGGTGGTGCTCAGTCCATGCGCAGCGAGAAAAGTGCCGACGTCATCGGCGATGTATTGCCGGACCACATCCGCGACGTCTTTCGACAGCACGAGCTCGAAGCCGGTGGTGCCGATGTCGTAACCCATGGTGCGCAGCGAGTCCGGATACAGGTGGCTGTGGGAATCGACAATGCGCGGCCCGCCGGCGCCAACCTCGTCGGCACGACGGTCGCCGACGGCGACCACCGCGGCCGCCCCGTCGGCAAACAGGGCGCTGCCGACCATCCCGGCCAGCGACGGCCGGTATCCGGGGTAGGTGAGTGAGCACAATTCGACCGAAATCAGCGCGGCAACACCGTCGCGCGCACCGCGCAGATAGTCGTGCAACCGCGCCACGCCCGCCGCGCCGGCGACGCAACCGAGACCAAACAATGGAAGTCGCCGCACATCGGGGCGCAGCCCGAGCCGTGCGGCGATCCGGGCGTCCAGCGACGGGACCGCTACACCAGTAACTGAGGTGGTGATGAGCACGTCAAGGTCCTGCGGTCGCAGTCCCGCATCGTCAAGTGCGCCGGTCAGAGCCTCGCAGCCGAGGTCTACCGCGTTCTCGATGTAGATTCGGTTGGCCTCGCCGAAGTCGGTAAGCCTCGGATACCGTTCCAGCGGCAGTACCAGGTGGCGGCTGTTGACTTTGGCGCTGGCGTGCAACTGCCGGACGATGTCTTCGTAGCCCGCGAAATCCGGGATACTGGCGAAAAAGTCGGTGAGCTCTTTTTGGGAGTAGCGATACGGCGGCAACGCCCCGAAGACGCCTGCGATCACGCTCATTGGTCCCACCCCTTGGTTACGAACATTTAGGACTGAAGGTTCACCCCGATCGCTGAAGCTTGAAGTTTAGTCGGCTTGCAACCACCCGGCAAAACCCGGCAATCCAGATCTCGCGGCGACTATCGGCGCAGCCGCTTTCTGAGCTCGTCACAGCTCGTCAGGACCGTTCTCAGCTGGTCAGCAACGCGACTCGGCGCGGTTCCGCCTCTGGCATCGCGCGACGACACCGAGCCCTCGATGGTCAGCACGTCACGGACCCGCGACGTCAATTCGGGGCTGATGGCCGCCAATTCGTCGTCGGTCAGCTCCTCGAGCCCGACCCCGCGCTGCTCGGCGGCACGCACGGCGGCACCAGCGGCCTCGTGCGCAGCGCGGAACGGAACTCCTTGGCGCACAAGCCATTCTGCAATGTCCGTGGCCAGCGTATAGCCGGCCGGGGCCAGCGCCGCCATCCTTTCGACGTGGAACGTCAGGTTGGCTACCAGCCCGGCCATCGCCGGCAGCAGCAACTCCAGCTGGGCCACCGAGTCGAAGACCGGCTCCTTGTCCTCCTGCAAGTCGCGGTTGTAGGCCAGCGGCTGGGCTTTCAGCGTCGCCAGCAACCCAGCCAAGTTCCCGATCAACCGCCCTGATTTGCCGCGGGCCAGCTCAGCGATGTCAGGATTCTTCTTCTGCGGCATGATCGAGCTACCCGTCGACCACGAATCGTGCAAAGTCACGTAACCGAACTCCGTGGAGCTCCAGAGGATGATGTCCTCGGCGAGTCGCGACAGGTCGACGCCGATCATGGCGAACACGAACGACGCCTCAGCAGCAAAGTCCCGCGCAGCCGTCGCGTCGACGGAATTGTCGGCGGCACTCGCAAAGCCCAGATCCGCGGCGATCGCGTCGGGATCCAGGCCCAGCGATGAGCCGGCCAATGCCCCCGAGCCGTACGGCGACACCGCCGCGCGCCTGTCGAAATCGACGATTCTGTCCACGTCGCGCAGCAACGGGTGTGCGTGCGCCAGGAGATGATGCGCCAGCAGGATGGGCTGAGCGGACTGCAGATGGGTTTTGCCGGGCATGATGGCATTCGGGTGCGCGGCGGCCTGAGCGGCCAGCGCATTCACGACGTCGAGCACACCGTCCGCTATCCGGCGCACCGCGTCGCGCAGCCACATCCGGAACAGCGTGGCCACCTGGTCGTTGCGCGACCGTCCGGCCCTCAATCGGCCGCCCAGGTCGGGTCCAACCCGGTCGATCAGCCCACGCTCCAGGGCGGCGTGCACGTCCTCGTCGCTGACCAGCGGGCCGAAGCTGCCGTCAGCAACGTCGGCGGCGAGGCTGTCCAGGCCGGCCAACAGCCCGTCGCGCTGCTCTTCGGTGAGCAACCCGGCCCGGTAAAGCACCACGGTGTGCGCCCGGGAAGCGGTGATGTCATAGGGAGCCAGCACCCAGTCGAAGTGGGTGGATTTGCTCAGCGCGGCCAGTGCGTCGGCCGGGCCGTCGGCGAACCGCCCGCCCCACAGCGACCCCTCGCGAGTGCTCACGCCTCGCTGGCCAGGTCCCGGCGGGCGGCGATCTTCGAGGACAGGCCGTGCACATAGACGAAGCCCCTCGACATCGACTGGTCGAAGCTGTCGCCCTCGTCGTAGGTGGCCAGGTTGAAGTCGTAGAGAGACTCCGCGCTGCGCCGGCCGTTGACCGCGATGTGGCCGCCATGCAACACCAGCCGGACCTCGCCGGAGACATGCTCCTGGGTCTTGGCCACGAAGCTCTCCAGCGCGGTCTTCAGCGGCGAGTACCACAAACCGTCGTAGACCAGCTCGGCCCAGCGCTGGTCGGTCTGACGCTTGAACCGGCTCAGCTCACGCTCCAGGGTGACGTGTTCGAGCTCGGTGTGGGCGGTGATGAGCACCATCGCTCCGGGCGCCTCGTAGATCTCGCGGCTCTTGATGCCGACCAGCCGGTCCTCGACGACGTCGAGACGCCCGACGCCTTGCGCCCCGCCGCGGCGGTTGAGCTCCTCGATGGCCTGCAAAACGGACGTCGAGCGCCCATCGATTGATACCGGCACGCCCTGTTCGAAGCCGACGATCACCTCGTCGGGCGTGCTCCAGTTCAGGGTCGGGTCTTCGGTATAGGCGTAGATGTCCTTGGTCGGGGCGTTCCACAGGTGTTCGAGGAAGCCGGTTTCCACCGCGCGGCCCCAGACGTTCTGGTCGATCGAGAATGGCGACCGTTTGGTGACGTTGATCGGGATCGCGTTCTCCTCGGCGAACGCGATCGCCTTTTCCCGGGTCCACGCATAGTCGCGGACCGGCGCCAGCACCTCGAGATCCGGTGCCAGCGAAGCGAATCCGACCTCGAACCGGACCTGGTCGTTGCCCTTCCCGGTGCAGCCGTGCGCGACGATGCCGCCACCGTGCTCACGGGCGGCCGCCACCAGGTGCTTGACGATCAGCGGCCGGCTGATCGCCGACACCAGTGGGTAGCGGTCCATGTACAGCGCGTTGTTCAGGACGGTCGGCAGGCAATAGCCTTCGGCGAACTCGTCGCGGGCATCTACGACAACAGCCTCGACGGCACCACAATCCAGCGCCCGCTGACGTACCACCTCCATGTCCTCGCCGCCCTGGCCCAGGTCGATCGCCACTGCCACGACCTCGCGGCCGGTCTCCTTGCCTATCCAGCTGATCGCCACCGAGGTGTCCAGACCGCCGGAATACGCCAGGATGACTCGCTCTGACATGAACCGATCTCCTTACCGAATGTTCTCGAACATGCCAGCGAGTTCCGCACCGGTCATCGGCTCTCGGGCAATCACAAGGATGGTGTCATCACCGGCGACAGTGCCGACGACCTGGGGCAGGGCCGCGCGATCTATGGCGCTGGCCAAGTAGTGTGCCGCACCCGGCGGCGTGCGCAACACCGCGAGGTTGCCGCTCGCATCGGTGGAAACCAGTAACTCGCTGAGCAGCCTCGACATCCGGTCGGTACCGCCGGACACGCCGCGCACCGGGCTGCCGTCTTCGGGCACGATGTACACCCCGCTACCGCCGTCAGCGCCCCGCAGTTTCACCGCGCCGAGTTCCTCCAGATCCCGCGAGAGCGTTGCCTGGGTGACCTCGATGCCCTCGTCCGCCAGTAGCGTCGCGAGCTCGTTCTGGCTGCGCACCGACGCCGACGACAGGATCGCCACGATGCGGGCTTGTCGGCCGGCGCGGGTCGGTTCAGGTACGGCCTTCGATCGGGTCATCGGCTCCCCTCCAGAAGCCACACCAGCAGTGCCTTCTGGGCGTGCAGCCGGTTTTCCGCTTCGTCCCACACCGCGCTGGCCGGACCGTCCATCACATCGTCGGTGATCTCGTCCCCGCGGTGGGCCGGAAGGCAGTGCAGCACAATCGCTTCCGGATCGGCCAGCCCGAGCAGCCGGGCGTTGACCTGGAACGCCTGGAACGGCTTGACGCGGTCGAGCCCGTCGTTTTCCTGTCCCATCGACGTCCAGGTGTCCGTCACCAGCACGTCGGCACCTGCGGCGGCCCCGTCGGCGTCGGGGGTAACCGTGACCGAGCCTCCGGTCGCCTTCGCGCGTTGCTCGGCTGCGGCGAGCACCCCCGGGTTGGGCAGGAAGCCCTCGGGTGCGGCGACCGTGACGTGGAGGCCGGCGGTCGCCCCGCCGAGCATCAGCGAATGGGCCATGTTGTTGGCGCCGTCACCGAAGTAGGACAACCGCAGCCCCGGCAGCGCACCCTTGCGTTCGGCGATGGTCTGCAGGTCCGCCAGCACCTGGCAAGGGTGGAATTCATCGGAGAGGGCATTGACGACGGGCACGGTCGCGGCGGACGCCATCGCCGTCAACCGGTCCTGACCGAAGGTCCGCCAGACGATGGCATCGACGTAGCGAGACAACACTTTCGCGGTGTCCTGCAGGGTTTCCTCACGGCCCAGCTGGGTGCTGCGGCCGTCGACGACGACGGCGTGCCCACCGAGCTGCGCGATACCCATCTCGAATGAGAACCGGGTGCGGGTGGAGTTCTTGTCGAAGATCACCGCGACACCGCGTGGGCCTTCGAGGGGACGACGGCTGAGCGGGTCCTTCTTGAGTTCGGCGGCGAGCTCGAGGACTTCGGCCTGTTCTTCGGGTGCGAGGTCGTCGTCGCGAAGGAAATGCCTGGTCATGAGGATGCTCCGGCGGGTCACTTGCGCCGCTCCTCTCCCCCGCAAGCGGGAGGTGCCCCCACATCGCTTCTCTGTCCCCCTCGCCGCTGCGCGGCTGGGGGTACCCCCACTGCATCGTCGCCGGCGCGGTCCAGGATGCCCGGCAGGGCACCGATGAAGGCGTCGATCTGGGCCTCGGTGATGACCAGCGGCGGCGCCAACCGAATCACGTCCGGGGCAGCCGCGTTGATTAGGAACCCGGCATCGCGGGCGGCCGCCTCGGCGTCCTTGGCGCGCGGGCCGGTCAGCACCACTCCGATCAGCAGCCCCCGCCCGCGCACCTGGTCGATCAGCGGGTGCCCGAGGGATTCGATGCCGTCCCTCAACAACTTCCCCAGCGCGTCGGCGCGCCGGACCAGGTCTTCGGCCGCAATCACCCGCAGTACCGCGAGGGCCGCGGCGGTACACACCGGATTGCCGCCGAAGGTGCTGCCGTGCAGGCCGGGCGTGAGCAAGTCGGCGGCCGGACCGACGGCCAGGCACGCCCCGATCGGCAGCCCGCCGCCCAGCCCCTTGGCCAGTGTCACCACATCTGGGGTGATGCCGTCGTGCTGGTGGGCGAAAAACGCGCCGGTGCGGCCCATTCCGGTTTGCACCTCGTCGAGGATCAGCAGGGCGCCGTGGCGCGCGGTGATCTCGCGGGCGGCGGCCAGATAGCCGTCGGGCGGGACGACGACACCGCTCTCCCCCATGATCGGTTCGAGGAATACCGCCGCGGTATCGTCACCGACCGCGGCAGCCAGCGCGTCGGCGTCGCCATAGCGGACGTGCGTGACGTCGCCTGGCAGCGGTTCGAACGGCGCCTGCTTGCTGGGCTGACCGGTCAGTGCCAGCGAGCCCATGGTGCGGCCGTGGAAGGCCTCGTGTGCCGCAACCAGTTTCGTCCGGCCGGTGAGCCGCGACAGCTTGAAAGCCACCTCGTTCGCCTCGGTGCCGGAGTTGCAAAAGAACACTCGCGTGTGCGAGTCGGCGCCGAGCAGCGCGACCAGTTCCTCGGCCAGTGCGATACCGGGTTCGGTGGCGTACAGGTTGGAAGTGTGGCCCAGCGTGGACATCTGCTGCGTTACCGCCTCGATCACCGCGGGGTGGCGGTGGCCCAGAACGTTGACGGCGATGCCGCCGAGCAAGTCCAAATAGCTCTTGCCGTCGACGTCGGTGACAACAGCGCCGTCGCCGCTGGCCAGGGCTACCGGCGGAGTGCCGTAGTTGTTCATCATCACGGCCTGCCACCGCTGTCGGACGCTCTGCGTGCGACTCATGCTTTCCACCTGCGCCGCTCCTCTCCCCCGCAAGCGGGAGGTGCCCCCACATCGCTTCTCTGTCCCCCTCGCCGCTGCGCGGCTGGGGGTGCCCCCACTGCATCGTCGCCGGCGCGTACCACCTTGGTGCCGGTGCCCGCGTCGGTGAACAGCTCCACGAGCACGCAGTGTTGGACTCTCCCGTCGATGACGTGGGCGCTGGGGACGCCGCCGGTCACGGCCCGCAGGCACGCTTCGATCTTGGGGATCATGCCCGTCTCCAGCGTGGGCAGCAGTTGTGCCAGTGTGGCCGTGTCGATTTCGCTCACCAGCGACTCCCGGTCCGGCCAGCTGGTGTAGAGGCCTTCGATATCGGTGAGCATCAACAGCTTTTCGGCGCCCAGAGCTTCGGCCAGCGCCGCCGCGGCGGTGTCGGCGTTGATGTTGTGCACCACACCGTCGGCGTCCGGCGCCAGCGTCGACACCACCGGAATACGGCGGGCCGCAATCAGATCCAGCACCGCCGCAGCGTTGACCTGGGCGACGTCGCCGACCAGCCCGATGTCGGTGGCGACGCCGTCGACGGTCACGCTGCGCCGCACCGCGGTGAACAGTTGAGCGTCCTCACCGGTGATTCCGACGGCGTACGGTCCGTGGGCGTTGATCAGGTTGACCAACTCGCGACCCACCTGGCCGAACAACACCATTCGGGCCACGTCGAGCACTTCCGGTGTGGTGACCCGGAATCCGCCCTTGAAGTCGCCTTCGATGCCGAGGCGACGCAGCATTGTGGTGATCTGCGGTCCACCGCCGTGTACGACGACAGGATGGATGCCACAGTTGCGCAGAAACGCCATATCGGCGGCGAATGCCGCGCGCAACGTGTCATCGGTCATGGCGTTGCCGCCGTATTTGACCACGACGATCTTGCCGTGCAACTGCTTCAGCCACGGCAGCGCTTCGGCCAGGACCTGGGCTTTGACCTGGGTGGGTAGGGCCTGGACGCTCATGTGCTGTAGGCCGAATTCTCTTCGACGTAGCCATGCGAAAGGTCGGTCGTCCGAATGGCCGCTTGCCCGTCGCCGACCTGCAGATCGACCACGATGTCGATATTCGGCCCGGACAGGTTCACCTCGCGGGCGCCCGGAACACCGACGCCGTTTATGCACACCGCAGAGCCGTTGAACGACACGGTGATTCGGTCTGGGTCGAGAGTGACCGGGGCCATGCCGACGGCGGCGAGTACTCTGCCCCAGTTGGGGTCGGAGCCGAAGGCCGCGGTCTTGACCAGGCTGTCGCGGGCGACCAGGCGTGCGGCGATGAGCGCGTCGTCTTCGCTGGCGGCCCCGGTAACCGTCACGGTGAGGCGTTTGGTCACACCCTCGGCGTCGGCTTGCAGCTGGGCGCACAAATCGTCGCAGACCCGCAACACCGCTTCGTCCAGTTCGGCCTGGGCCGGGGCGATTTCGCTGGCCCCCGAGGCGAGCAGCAGCACGGTGTCGTTGGTGGAGCAGCTGCCGTCGATGTCGAGCCGGTCGAACGTGCGCGCGGTGGCAGAACGCAACGCGCGGTCGAGATCGGCGGCCTCAGCGACTATATCGGTGGTGAGCACGCACAGCATGGTGGCCAACGACGGCGCCAGCATGCCCGCCCCCTTCGCCATGCCCCCCACCGTCCAGTTGTCCTGATGATGCAGCGCAACCTGTTTGGCCACAGTGTCGGTGGTCATGATGGCGTGGGCGGCGTCGTCGCCACCGACCAGACCGCCGGCCATGTCGTGCACGATTTCGCTGATGCCGGCGAGCACTCTGTCCATCGGCAGCCGGTCGCCGATCAGTCCGGTCGAGCAGACTGCGACCTCGACAGCGCCGGTTTCGGTTCCCCAGTCCGACAGCGCCGCGGCAAGCGCCTCCGCGGTAGCGTGCGTGTCCTGGAAGCCGGCCGGCCCGGTACACGCATTGGCGCCACCGGAGTTGAGGATCACCGCGCGCAGCCGTCCGGTAGTCAGCACCTGCTGGGTCCACAGCACCGGCGCGGCCTTGACTTTGTTGCGGGTGAACACACCGGCGGCGGCGTAGTCGGGCCCTTCGTTGAACACCAGCGCCAAGTCGCGGGCCCCCGATGCCTTGATCCCGGCGGCGATCCCGGCGGCCCGGAAGCCCGCCGGGGCGGTGACACCCTGTGCGCGCAGCAGCCTTGCCGCACTGACGGTTTCGGTCATGGCGCCACCCCGACCGTGGATAGGCCTGCGGTCTCCGGCCAGCCCAGTGCCAGGTTCATCGACTGGATCGCGGCGCCGGCCGTGCCCTTGACCAGGTTGTCGATCGCCGCGATCGCCACGAACGTCTCGGCGGCTTCGTCCACCGCGACGGCGACGTGCGCGGCATTGCTGCCGATCACCGCGCCGGTCCGCGGCAGCTGGCCGTCCGGCATCAGATAGATGAAAGGCTCGGCGTCGTAAGCCTTTTCGTATGCCGCTCTCAACTGCGACAACGGCGACCGGGTGCGCGCGGTGCAGGTGGCCAGGATGCCCCGGGAGGTGGGGATGAGCACCGGCGTGAACGACACCCTGACGTCGCGATCGGTGACAGTCCGGAGCCCCTGCGCGATCTCGGGGGTATGCCGATGGACACCGGCGATGTTGTAAGCCCGCGCCGATCCGATGACTTCGGCGCCGAGCAGGTCCGTCTTGGCGGCGCGACCGGCGCCGGAAGTTCCGCTGACCGCGACGACTGTGACGGCGGGTTCGACGAGATCCTCGGCTACCGCCGGCAGCAACGCCAGCAGCGCCGCGGTGGGATAACAGCCCGGAACCGCGATGCGCCGCGCGCCGCGCAGCCGCTCGCGCGCCCCGGGCAGCTCAGGCAGCCCGTACGGCCAGCTGCCGGCGTGCGGAGATCCGTAGAACCGTTCCCACGCGACCGGATCGATGAGGCGAAAGTCCGCGCCGCAGTCAATGATCAGCGTGTCCGGGCTCAACTGTTCGGCGAGTGCGGCCGAATGCCCGTGCGGCAGGCCCAGGAAGATGACGTCGTGACCGTCGAGCACCGCCAGCTCGGTGGGTTCGACCACTCGCTGCGCCAGCGGGATGAGGTGTGGATGGTGTTCACCGAGTGTGCTGCCGGCACTGGTCGCGGCGGTCACCGCGCCTATCGTGAGCCGACCGCCGGTGTAAGCCGGATGCCCGAGCAGTAGGCGCAGGATTTCACCGCCGGCATATCCGCTGGCTCCGGCTACTGCCACTCTTATCGCTTCGGCCACCCGGACCATTCTGCATGTTTATGCATTAGCTTGCAAATTCATGCTGGCTGCCCGAAGCATCATTCGCCGAACGTGTTCTGAGGGCGAGATTCGGGCCGATTTCTCACCGTCGTTGCACGCTCGGCGCAGCAGCGTCAGGTCCGCAATACCGCACCAGCGCGCTCGGCGGCGCAGCGCACGGCCGCATCGCGCGCCGCGCTGGCGTCGTCTTCGGTGAGGGTGCGGTCCGGTGCGCGGAACCGCAGCGCGAACGTCAGCGACTTGCGATTTTCACCGATCTGCGGCCCGGTATAGACGTCGAACAACTGAATGTCCTCCAGCAGTTCGCCGGCACCCTCACGCACCGCGTCTTGAACCGTCTGGGCGGGCACATCCGACGACACCACCAGGCTGACATCCTGGAACACCGCGGGGAACGGCGAAACCCGGGGCGCCGGCAGCGTGTCGACGATGGGGATCGCATCGAGGTTCAGCTCGACTGCGCAGGTGCCGTTCGGCAGGCCCGACCGCTCGATCACGGCCGGATGCAACTGGCCCGCATGACCGATGAGCATTTCGCCGACCAGCACCTCGGCGCACCGACCGGGGTGCCAGGGCAGGAATTGGGCGGCACGTAGTGTGACATCAACCCCGCTGGCGCGCGCGATGATTCGCGCCGCCTCGAAAGCGTCCGCGGCTTCTGCCCGGCGGCCCGGGCCCCAGGGACCTCGCGGTTCACGCAGTCCGGTCAAGACCGCGGCGACGTGCTGGGGCTGGCGGGGCAACGAGGCTTCCAACATGGCGACCTCGGCGTCGGTGGGCCGGCGGTCAACCGGGATGAGCTCGATAGCGCGAGTCTGCTCGGTCGGCCGGACTACCTGCGCGATGCTGAACAACGCGGCATCGACGATCCCGCGGGACACGTTGCGCGCCAACGCTTCCAGCAGAGCGGGCAGCAGCGTGGTGGCCAGCTGTGGACGATCTGCCTCAAGCGGGTTCAGCACATCGACCGTGCTGCGCCGCGGGTCGTCGGCCGGCAGACCCCACAGATCGAAGACGCCGGCCGGCAAGAACGGTGTCGGCAGGATCTCCACGTAGCCGGACAACGCCAACGACTTACCGATCGCCCGGCGGCGTTTCTGCACCGCGGTGAGCCCACGACCTGCGGGCGCCTGCGGCAACACCGACGGCACGACTTCCAGGCCTTCTAGCCGCAGCACCTCCTCGACGAGGTCGGCCGGCTGCCGCAAGTCGGGCCGCCAACTGGGCGGCGTCACCGTCAAAACGCCCGCGGCAGACTTGGCCACCTCCGCGCCGATCTGGGTCAACCGTCGCGCCGCGGTTCCCGCCGGGTACGCCACCCCCGCGATGCGGTCCGCAAGATCGATGGCCATCCGGATCGGCGACCCGGCCCATTCGGCGACTGGCGGGTCGCCGCGCCAATCGGTCAGCGTCGGCGAAATCGTGCCCCCGGCGATGTCGGCTAGCAACGTGGCGCACCGGTCCAGGACGGCCACCGAGATGGCCGGGTCCACGCCGCGTTCGTAACGTCGCGCGGCCTCACTGGGCAGATGCAGGCGCCGCTGCGTGCGCGACACCGCAGCCGGGTCCCACACCGCGGCCTCCAGCAGGACGTCGGTGGAGTCGGCGCGCACCTCAGTGCTGGCCGCACCCATAACGCCGCCGATCGCCGCCGTCGCCACGTCGTCGACGATCAGGACATCGGCCGGATCGAGCTTGCGTTCGATGTCGTCGAGGGTGACGACGGTCTCGCCCGCTCGGGCGAACCGCACGTCGAAACCCCCGGTGATGCGCTTGCGGTCGTGCGCATGCATCGGATGGCCCAGTTCGAGCATCACGTAGTTGGTGACGTCCACCGCCGGAGAAGCAGCGCGGATGCCGCACAGTAGCAGTCGGCGCTGCAGCCACCACGGCGAGACGGCCGCGGGGTCGATTCCGGTGACCGGGCGCAGCGCGAAGCGGCGCACGCCCGTTTCGGGCTGCACAGTCAGAGGCCACGCCTCGCCCTCGACCGGCAACGCCACGATCTCTGCCGGGTCGACGAAATTCAGGTCGTAGGCGCAGGCGATCTCGCGGGCCAGCCCGCGCACCGACATGCAGTAGCCGCGGTCGGGCGTGATGGCCAGGTGAAAAACCACATCGTCGAGTCCGAGCACGTCGGCGCCGGCGGCACCCGGGTCGGCGGTTCCCGGCGGCAGCACCAGAATCCCGGAATGGTCTGCGCCCAACCCGAGTTCGGCGGCCGAGCAGATCATCCCGTCGGAGTTGCGGCCATAGGTCTTGCGCGCCGTGATGGCAAACCCGCCCGGCAGGGTGGTACCGGGCAATGCCACCACCACCAGATCGCCGACCACGAAATTGGTTGCACCGCAGATTATCTCGCGATCAGCCTGTTCACCGACGTCGACCCGGCAGGCTCGGATCGGCTTCTTGAACTCGGTGAGTTCTTCGATGACGGTGACCCGTCCCACGGTCAACGGCCCGTCGACCGGACCGAGGGCGATGACCTCCTCGACCTCGTGGCCGATCCGCACCAGCGTCTGCTCGAGATCGCCGGGGGCCACATCCCAGTCCGGCGCCCCAGCCGATACCACGTCACGCAGCCAGCTGTAGGGGACGCGCATCAGGCACCCACCCCGAACGGCAACGAGAACCGGACGTCGCCTTCGACCATGTCGCGCATGTCGGGAATGCCGTTGCGGAACTGCAGGGTGCGTTCCAGGCCCATCCCGAACGCGAAGCCCGAGTAGACCTCCGGATCGATTCCCGCGGCGCGCAACACATTCGGATGCACCATTCCGCAGCCGCCCCACTCCACCCAGTCGGCGCCGCCCTTCTTGTTGGCAAACCACACGTCGACCTCGGCGGACGGTTCGGTGAACGGGAAGAAGTGCGGGCGGATCCGGGTACGCGCCAACGGCCCGAACTCAGCGCGTGCCAGGGCGTCCAGCGTGCCGCGCAGATGCGCCATCGACAGGCCGCGGTCCACCGCCAAGCCTTCGACCTGATGGAAGACCGGGGTGTGGGTGGCATCGAGTTCGTCGGTGCGGAAGGTGCGGCCGATCGAGACGATGTAGACCGGCAGCTCGCGTTCGAGCAGTGTGCGCACCTGCACCGGCGAGGTATGGGTGCGCAGCAGCTGCCGGGAGCCCTCCGGTGCGATGTAGAAGGTGTCTTGTTCGCTGCGTGCGGGGTGGTCGGGAGGGAAGTTCAGCGCGTCGAAATTGAATTGCTCGGACTCGACTTCCGGCCCTTCGGCCAGTTCCCATCCCATCGCGACGAAGGTGTCGGCGATGTGCTCGGCCAGGATGGTGATCGGATGACGGGCACCGGGTAGCTGTCGGGTCGACGGCAGGGTGACATCGATACCTTCGGCGAGCAGCACGGCCGCGTCGCGTTCGGCCCGCAGCTCCGCCAGTCGTTCGTCGAAGCTGCGCTGGGTGTCGGCGCGTGCGACGTTGACGCGCTTGCCCGCGTCGGCGCGCTCCGCCTTGGGCAGAGTCGCCAATGCCTGCCGCGCTAGCGCCAGCGGCGAGCGGTCACCCAGGTGCTCGGTCTTGACCCTCGCCAGCGCGTCCAGGTCGTCGGCAAGCGCGATCGCCTGTTGCGCGGCGCTGACCGCACCGGCCAGCGCCTCGCGTGACAAATCGACGGGTTGAGCCCCCACGCGGCGAACTTCTCCTTGGCTGACGAGGGTCTTCCGGGCGGCCCTCGTCGACTTTGACGCGGCCGAATGTGCCGGCTGGATCGCCCGATCATAGGTGATTCGGTAATTGCCGCTCGGCGCTTGGCGCCGGCTACGGACCGGTCAGCGCCGCCGCCACCGGCGCAGCCAGTGCCGGGCGGCGGGCCCTAGCGCGCCCGGCGACCTGGTAGGCGACGAGTGACCCCAGCGCGCCGAACCCGAGCACCGCGGCCATCGAGCCCCAGTGGTGGGCCAGCATCAAGAAGCCGAACCCCGAGGCGTTGGCCAGCATCAACAGCCGCACCCACGTCCAGTGCACCGGCCGGCGGAACCGTGATGCCACCAAGACGCCCAGGATCAGCGCGACCGCATGGCCCGCATTGGTGAACTCGCCGCCGGCGACCCCGGCGGTCAGTCCCGCCGAAATCCACCAGCCCACCCAGGCCGGACGCCAGCGCCGCGGGATCGTTGCAGTCAGCGCCCCGAGCACCGCCAGGGCGCCGTAGCTCATCCCGACGTCGCTGGTACGGGTGATGGACCAGGGCATCCAGCCGAGCTCGACCGCCGCCGCAAGAGCCGCGACCACCACGAGCGTCGCGCCGATGTGGCCGACCACAAACGCCACCATCAGCCGGATGGTGTGCAAATGCAGTTCAGCCAGCGCCAGCAGACACGCCAGAAACGGCATCCAGAAGTAGAGCGGACCGGCTTCGACGACGAGCGCGCTATTCAGCAACGTACTCAAGTGTCCGTGCGACAGATTGTGCAAATTAGTACTGGCCCGCTGGATGATCCGGTCGTGCGTCTGCGGATCGACCATGAGGATTACGGTGCTGACCGCGACTAGTGCTGCCATATAACCGACGGTGAACCGCACCCGGGCAAGCCTGGCGAAGATGCCGTAAATCATCGCGTTCTACTATGCCTCTGCATTTGTTTCGGCTTGATCATCAGAGGTTAAGAACTCCCTACGAGTTTTGAGGCGGTATATCGCCAGGTCCGCCGGAACGCCGGCGGCTTTGTGTGCAAACGGGGGTTTACGCGCGCGCTTGGCGACGATGCCCAGCTCGTCCAATTCGCTCTGCGGTATCAGATCCAGCGTCGCGCCGGACACCATGATGCCACCTTTGGTGGCCCGCTCCATAACGCGCGCAGCGATGTTGACGTCGTTGCCGAGCCAGTCCGAGGCCAGCCGTTGCGGCCGGCCGGTGTGAATTCCCACCCGCATTCGCGGCGTGTAGCCGTCCACCTCGACCGATTTCATCGCCTCCTCCGCGACGCACACGGCCCGCACGGCGACCAGCGGATTTCGGAACACCGCCATGAGACCGTCGCCCAGGCGCTTGACGATGTGTCCACCGGCATCCAGCAGTGGCGTCTCGACGGCCCGGGCCACCTGTCGCAACAGCGTCAGCGCTGCGTCGTCACCGGCCTGCAACGACCACGCCGAAAAGCCGACCAGATCGGTGAATACGAGAGTCACCTCGGGGTTCGCCGGCTTGCGGGACACGGCCTCGGTCAGCGCCTGCCACACCTGTAGCACGCTCAGACTTACCTCCCGCGATGCCGCATCACGATCCCCCAACAACCGATCGGCGGCCCGTGCCGCCGCGCGCGGGCCCCCCTCGCCCGCCGTGGACAGCGGGTCGCCGAAATCCGGATCACCGGGTAACAGCCGTCGGGCCCGGCGGACGAACTCCACGACTCCCGGACTGTGGTTCCTGGAACGCAACCAATGCACCGGAGAGCGTCGTTGCGGCGTCGGTGACGCCAGCGCAATGGCCGACTTTTCAGACCCGCCGGAATCCGTATCCCCAGGTCCGACTTCCACGCTCGCAAGGGTAGGCGGTTGCGCCTGAACGCGGCAACGACGGCCGTCCGACTGTGTCGCAACTCGCAACGAAGGGCCTGATCAGGCCCCGATCAGACCCTCGTCACACCGTCGTCGTTCAGTGCGCAACACGAACGCACGCAAGACGCGGAAATCGTAGACAACGTGTGTTGTCAAAGTTATCGTGAGCGCTATCGGGAGGAGTCCAGCGATGACAACGACGTCGATCTCACCCCAGGCCGCACCCGCGACATCCGCTCGACCACTCGGACCTGACTCGCTCACCTGGAAGTATTTCGGTGACCTGCGCACCGGGATGATGGGCGTGTGGATCGGTGCGATCCAGAACATGTATCCCGAGCTGGGCGCGGGAGTCGAGGAGCATTCGATCCTGCTGCGTGAGCCGTTGCAGCGGGTGGCCCGCTCGGTGTACCCGATCATGGGCGTGGTCTACGACGGCGACCGCGCTGCCCTGACCGGCCAGCAGATCAAGGGCTATCACCGCACCATCAAGGGTGTCGATGCTGACGGGCGCCGGTATCACGCGCTGAACCCGGAGACGTTCTATTGGGCTCATGCAACGTTTTTCATGCTTGTTATCAAGGTGGCGGAATACTTCTGCGGCGGCTTGACCGAAGCTGAGAAACGCCAATTGTTTGACGAGCACGTGCAGTGGTACCGGATGTACGGGATGAGCATGCGGCCGGTGCCCAAATCGTGGGAAGAATTCCAGGAGTACTGGGAGCGGGTAGGCCGCGAACAGCTGGAGATCAACCAGGCGACGCTCGACATCTTCAACATGCGGATCCCCAAGCCGAAGTTCGTGCTGATCCCCACGCCACTGTGGGACCAGCTGTTCAAGCCGATGTTTGCCGGTCAACGCTGGATCGCGGCCGGCCTGTTCGAACCTGCCGTCCGGGAGAAGGCGGGAATGCGCTGGACGCCGGGTGACGAGATACTGCTGCGACTGTTCGGCAAGGCGGTCGAACTGGCGTTCCTGGCGGTTCCCGACGAGATCCGGCTGCATCCGCGCGCGCTGGCCGCCTACCGCCGGGCCGAGGGACGAATCCGAAGCGACGCGCCGCTGATCGAGGCCCCGGCGTTCATGGCGCCCCCACCCGACCGCCGCGGGCTGCCGATGCATTACTTTCCGCCCGGCTCCAACCCGGCCAAATTCCTATTCGAGCGCGCCGGATCGCTGGTGCACGGCACGCTGTCGATTGCCGGCCTGCGGCCCGCCAGAGGGCGCAAACGGGCGGCTTGATTAGCGCGTCCGATCCAGTGCTCGCGCGCTCTGGTACAGGCAGATGGCTGCGGCGGCCGCCACGTTGAGGCTCTCGGCGCCTCCCGACATCGGGATCCGTACCCGGTGGTCTGCTTGCTCTGCGATCTCGGCCGACAACCCGTGCGCTTCGGGACCGAACAGCCACGCCGTCGGCTTGGCCAGCAGCGGTTCGGCGTCGGCGAGACAGGTTTCGCCGTCGACCGTGCTGGCCAGCACCTGCAGCCCGGCCTTGCGAAGCGCGCTGACCGCGGCGAGTGCGTCCGGCTCGACCACGACGGGAATCGAGAAGATGCTGCCCGCCGAAGCGCGCAGGCATTTGCCGTTGTAGGGGTCGACGCTGTGCCCGCCGAGCACCACCGCCCCGGCGCCCATGGCGTCGGCGATGCGGATGACTGTGCCCGCGTTGCCGGGCTCCCCGATCTCGACAGCGACGGCAACCAGCCGAGGTGAGCCGGCAAGCGCATCGGTGAGCCGGGTCCTTGGCGTCTCGCACACCGCGACCAACCCGGCCGGGGTAACCGTGTCGGCCAGCGCTTTGGCCCCACGCTCGGTCACCAGATGCACCGGCGAATCCTGGGCGGCCAACAACGACGCATACCGCTGTGCGGCGGACTCGGTGACGAAGATGTCGCGGATCAATCCGCGCGCCGACGCGGCGCGAACCAGGTTGGGGCCCTCGGCGAGAAACCGTCCGGCTCGTCGCCGCCCGACGTGGCGATGCAGTTTCACCGCCGCGGCCACCCTGGCCGAGCGTTCGGTGAGCACTATCCGCCCTGAGTTAGGCGGCCTCTCCGGACGGTGCATTGACGTCGTCGGGAAGTGCCGCCCGCGCAACGTCCACCAGCGCGGTGAACGCCGCGGGGTCGCTGATCGCAATGTCGGCGAGGTTCTTGCGGTCGACCTCGACTCCCGCGGCCTTCAAGCCCTGGATCAGCCGGTTGTAGGTGATGTCGTTGGCGCGCGCGGCCGCATTGATCCGCGAGATCCACAACTTGCGGAACTCGCCCTTGCGCGCGCGGCGGTCGCGGTAGGCGTAGTTCAGCGAATGCAGCTGCTGCTCTTTGGCTTTGCGGTAGAGCCGGGACCGCTGGCCGCGATAGCCTTTCGAGGCCTTGAGGACGCTGCGCCTCTTCTTGTGGGCGTTGACTGCCCGCTTCACGCGTGCCATGGATGTTCCTACTCTCGTTCAAACGTTCAGACGTGATGGGACGTGATTGTCAAGGGTGGCGCTGAGCGCAGCGCCGCTTTTCGTGTCAGCCGTTCAGCAGCGAGTTGACCCGCTTGGCGTCGTTGGCCGACACCGCGGTGCGGCCGTCAAGCCGCCGGGTGCGGGTGCTCGGCTTGTGCTCGAGCAGGTGGCGACGGTTGGCTTTCTGGCGGACGATTTTCCCGGTGCCGGTGCGCCGGAACCGCTTGGACGCCCCGCTGTGGGTCTTGGCCTTGGGCATGTTTCCTCTGCTTCTGCTGCTTCTTACGTTCTCGGTATTCGGTTTGCGTGTCAGTGTCTGCGTTATCTGCCGGCGCTCAGTTCGGTGACGGTGTCGCCTCACCGGCTGGCGGCCCGGCTGCAGGCCCCTCAGGATGCCGTGCCCGGGCGCGGGTCTTGGCGCCGCGATGCGGTGCCAGCACCATCGTCATGTTGCGTCCATCCTGCTTGGCCGAGGTCTCGACGAAGCCGTAGTCGGCGACGTCGGCACCCAGCCGCTGCAGCAATCGATAGCCCAGCTCGGGCCTGGACTGCTCGCGTCCGCGAAACATGATGGTGACCTTGACCTTCGACCCCGCCTCGAGGAAGCGGACCACGTGACCCTTCTTGGTCTCGTAGTCGTGGTCGTCGATCTTCGGCCGCAGCTTCTGTTCCTTGACGACGGTCTGCTGCTGGTTCCTGCGGGATTCGCGCGCCTTCTGCGCCGCCTCGTACTTGTATTTGCCGTAGTCCATGATTTTGCAGACCGGCGGTCTGGCGTTGGGGGCAACTTCGACAAGGTCGAGGTCGGCGTCCGCGGCGACGCGGAGTGCGTCTTCGATACGCACGATGCCTACCTGCTCCCCTCCAGGGCCAATCAATCGGACTTCAGGTACGCGAATGCGCTCGTTGACGCGGGTCTCAGTGCTGATGGGGCCTCCCCTGCTCGGCTTCTTCTGGTCTGTTGTTCGTGACCAGAGCCTGGAATCGGCGCAAATGCGTCGGGAAGCCAGCGGTGGAGTACCACGCCACCAGCAAAAAAGCCCTGCACAAGCAGGGCCCAATGCCGACCGATCGCGGCCCGAAAGCTCAAGCCGCCTGCGCCGTGCGCAGGACGGGCATCACAACATGCCCGTTGACCGGACCGCATAGCCTTACAGAAGTTCTCGATGCTCGGAATCTTCTCTTGGCATGCGGTGGGAGTGGGACTCCACTTAACTGTCCCTGGCCTTAGCCGGGATGGTCGCGCAGGCCAGTCTAGCAGCACGGGGCTCGACGGCGTTGCTGACGACCGTCGACGAGGCGGGCGAACTCATGGCCACCCCTGAATGCTCTTGTCCGGTCTGGGCCAGTCTTGGCCGTTCGCCAGCAATTTCACGGTTTAAAGGAATATTCTCGCGGTCTGTGACACTCGCATCGACTCGCACCAGGACTAGCCAGTCGAACTCCCGGCTTCACTGGGTGCCGGCGGCGGCTGGCTGGACCGTTGGCGTCATTGCCACCGTGTCACTCATCGCAAGCGTGTCGCCGCTGCTCCGGTGGCTCATCAGGCCGCCGCGGGAATTCATCAACGCCTATCTGTTCAACTTCCCGGACACCAGCATCGCGTGGTCGTTCGTGCTGGCGCTGCTGGCCGCCGCGCTGACCGCACGCAAACGGATCGCCTGGTTGCTGCTGCTCGGCAACATGGTCTTTTCGGCCGCCTTGAACGTCCTCGATATCGCCCAGGGCGGTAACCGGCCTTCCGAGAATTTCGGCGAAAGCCTCGGCTTCGCTTTCCACGTCGTAGCGGCGATCGTGCTGATCCTGAGCTATCGGGAATTTTGGGCGAAAGTCCGCCGAGGCGCCCTGTTCAAGGCCGCCGCGGTGCTGGTTACCGGGTGGATGATCGGAATCCTGTTGTCCTGGGGCCTGGTAGAGATGTTTCACGGGACGCTCGCCCCGGGTGATCGGCTCCTGTATGTGGCCAACCGCGTGGTCGGATTCGCGGTCGTGCCCTCGCACTTGTTCACCGGCCGGCCGCAACCGCAGGTATTTCTCAACGCGATCTTCGGGCTTTTCGGCGCACTCGCGCTGATGGTCGCGGCAATCGTGCTGTTTCAGTCCCAGCGGGCCGACAACGCGCTTACCGGTGAGGACGAATCGGCCATCCGCGGGCTGCTCGAATTGTGGGGGCAGAACGACTCACTGGGTTACTTCGCCACCCGCCGCGACAAGTCGGTGGTATTCGCGCAGAGCGGCCGCGCTGCCGTCACCTACCGGGTCGAGGTGGGCGTCTGCCTGGCCAGCGGCGACCCGATCGGCGACCCGAGAGCCTGGTCGCAGGCCATCGACGCGTTTCTTGGTCTGTGCCAGGCCTACGGCTGGGCACCGGGCGTCATGGGCGCCAGTTCGGAAGGCGCCAAGGCATACCGCGAGGCCGGTCTCAACGCTTTGGAGCTCGGCGATGAGGCGATCTTGCGGACCGCTGACTACAAGCTTTCCGGCCCGGAGATGCGCGGGGTGCGTCAGGCGGTGACGCGGGCGCGCCGGGCCGGGCTGACGGTACGGTTTCGGCGGCACCGCGACATCCCCCCCGAGGAGATGGCGGACACCATTGCCCGCGCGGATGCGTGGCGCGACACGCAGACCGAGCGCGGCTTCTCGATGGCGTTGGGCCGACTCGGCGATCCCGCCGATTCCGACTGCCTGCTGGTCGAAGCCGTAGATCGCGGCGGCAACGTGGTGGCAATGCTGTCGCTGGTCCCCTGGGGCCAAACCGGCGTCTCCCTGGACTTGATGCGTCGTTCGCCGCAGTCCCCCAACGGCACCATCGAATTGATGGTCAGCGAACTGGCCCTGAACGGGGAAAAGCTTGGCCTCAGCCGTATTTCCCTGAACTTTGCGGTGTTTCGGTCCGCGTTCGAGCAGGGCGCCCAGCTCGGCGCCGGCCCGGTTGCCCGGCTATGGCGCGGGCTGCTGCTGTTCTTCTCGCGGTTCTGGCAACTGGAGGCGCTGTACCGCTCGAACATGAAATACCAGCCCGAGTGGGTACCGCGGTATGCCTGCTACGACGATGCCCGGCTGATGCCCCGGGTAGGTGTCGCCTCGGTGATCGCCGAGGGCTATCTGGTGTTGCCTTTCAGCCGGCGCAACAAGGAGCACACCGGTCATCACTCGGCCGTGCCGGCGAGACTGGCCGAATCCGGCTTGCTGCATCCCGACGGGTCGGCTCCGGACGTGAGCGGGCTGCAACAACAACGAGGCGTCGTCAGCGAGGAAGAACCGAAGTCCCGGCTGCCCGAACAGGTCCGGGTGCGCCTGACGAAGCTGAAGACGTTGCAGCGCACCGGCATTGACGCCTACCCGGTCGGAACTCCGCCCAGCCACACGATTGCCCAGGCGATCGACGCCGACGATAAGGACAACGTCTCGATTTCCGGACGCATATTGCGGATCCGCGACTACGGTGGTGTGCTGTTTGCCGACTTGCGTGACTGGTCGGGCGAAATGCAAGTGCTGCTGGACAATTCGCGCTTGGAGCAGGGCCGCACGCGCGATTTCACCGCCGCCATCGATCTGGGCGACCTGGTCGAGATGACCGGTCAGATGGGTTTCAGCAAGAACGGGAACCGCTCGTTGATCGTGCGGGATTGGCGGATGATCGGCAAATGCCTGCGGCCCCTGCCGAACAAGTGGAAGGGGCTGACCGACCCGGAGGCCAGGGTGCGGAGCCGATACGTCGATCTGGCGGTCAATCCCGAATCCCGCGATCTGGTGACAGCCCGCAGCAGCGTGTTGCGTTCGGTCCGGGAGACGTTGTTCGGCAAGGGGTTCATCGAAGTCGAGACCCCCATTCTCCAGCAGATCCACGGCGGCGCCGCGGCGCGGCCCTTCGTGACCCACATCAACAGCTACGACATGAACCTGTTCTTGCGCATCGCGCCGGAGCTCTACCTCAAACGCCTCTGCGTCGGCGGTGTGGAGCGTGTGTTCGAGCTGGGCCGGGCGTTTCGCAATGAGGGCGTGGACTTCAGTCACAACCCGGAGTTCACGTTGCTCGAGGCCTACCAGGCGCATGCCGATTACATGGTGTGGGCCGACGGCTGCCGCGAGCTCATCCAGAACGCCGCCGAAGCCGCCAACGGCTCCCAGACGGTGATGCGGTTCCGGACCGACGGGTCGGACCGCGTCGGCGATCGCGTCGAGCCGGTGGACATTTCCGGCGTCTGGCCGGTGAAGAGCGTGCACCAAGCGGTATCCGAGGCGCTCGGCGAGAAAATCGACGTCGAGACCAGCCTTGCCACCCTGCGCAAGCTGTCCGACGCCGCGCACATTCCCTACCGGAAGCAGTGGGACGCGGGCGCGGTGGTGCTCGAGCTGTACGAGCATCTGGTCGAGGACCGGACCGAGCATCCGACGTTCTACATCGACTTTCCGGCCTCGGTCTCGCCGCTGACCCGCCCGCACCGCAGTAAGCCCGGTCTCGCCGAGCGGTGGGATCTGGTGGCCTGGGGCGTCGAGCTCGGCACCGCCTACAGCGAGCTCACCGATCCGGTCGAGCAACGACGCCGGCTGCACGAACAGTCGCTGCTGGCCGCGGGCGGCGACCCCGAGGCAATGGAGCTCGACGAAGACTTCCTGCAGGCCATGGAATACGCGATGCCGCCCACCGGAGGACTGGGGATGGGCATCGACCGGCTTGTGATGCTCATCACTGGCCGCAGCATCCGCGAGACGCTCCCCTTCCCGCTGGCGAAGCCGCACTAGACGCCTATGCCCTCGGTAGCCATCGCAGAGCTTCGCCGGGCGATTTTTGCGCGGCACTGCAATCCGTGGAGCGCCTGGACGCGCTGGGCAAGCACCCCGCTGGTGTTGGTGCCGATTTGGACGCGACGGTGGAGCCATGGCGCGCTGGTCGCGTTTTGGCTGGCAGTTAATCCGGTCATCTTCGGTCCGCCGCGAGACGAGCACGCCTGGTCCACCCGGGCGATGCTGGGTGAGGAACAGTGGATCACCCGTCGGCCCCGGGATGCGGCCATGGCAATCAGCGCGCTGACTTCCGCGGTGGCGCTCGGCGCGATCGTCGCCGCCCGTCGCCGCCGAATGATTCCGGCGGCCGTGGCGACGGCGGTGCAGATGGCGCTGACGTTGGTGTACTGGCAGCAGATGGTGCGGTACTTCGATCAGGAGCCCAAGTAGCCTGGTCTGCATGCCTGACGAAGCAACGACGTCGGACGGATACGACGACTCGGGCGTGCCAACCTTCGAATCCGTCCGCGAGAAGATCGAAACCAGGTACGGAACCTCGGTGGGTGCAACGGAACTCGACGCTGAGAGTGCGGAAGGCCGCAAGATCGAAGACGAGTACGAGCAGCGCCAGCGCGCGGCGGCCGAACGGCTGGCGCAGATCCGTGATTCCATGCGAAGCGATGACTGACATTGGGCCGATCTCGCGAGTAGGCAGCCAGTTCGGACCTTACAAGCTGCAGCGGCTGCTGGGCCGCGGAGGAATGGGCGAGGTCTACGCGGCGTATGACACCGTCAAGGACCGCACCGTCGCGCTGAAGCTGATGTCGCAGCACTTCAGCTCCGACGACGTGTTTCGCCGACGCATGCAACGCGAAGCGCACACCGCAGGTCGCCTGCAAGAACCGCACATCGTGCCGATCCACGACTACGGCGAAATAGACGGTCAGCTCTTCATCGACATGCGCTATGTCGAAGGCAATGACGTTGCGGCGCTGATCCGCCGCGAGGGACCGTTGGCTCCGCCGCGCGCGGTGGCCATCATCGAACAGGTCGCAGCCGCGCTTGACGCCGCGCACCGCGCCGGGGTGATCCACCGCGACATCAAACCCGAGAACATCCTGCTCACCGGCGAAGACTTCGCCTACCTCGCGGACTTCGGGATCGCCGCGGCATTCACCGACAAAAGCGTGACCAAGACCGGTACCGCAGTGGGCAGCTGGTGTTACATGGCGCCCGAACGATTCGGCGACGGCGACATCACCTATCGCGCCGACATCTACGCGCTGACCTGTGTCCTCTACGAATGCCTGACCGGCGTTCCGCCGTACTCCTCCGAGAATCTGCCCGCGCTGATGGCAGCACACCTAACCCGGCCCATCCCACGGCCTAGCCGGCAAAACCCTTCGGTGCCAAGCGGTTTCGACCAGGTGATCGCGCGCGGGATGGCCAAGGAGCCCACCGAGCGCTACGAAAGCGCCGGCGCTCTGGCAAAGGCCGCTCATGACGCGCTGAGCGCGCCCGACCAACACCGGGCGGACACGCTGCTCGAACACACCCGGCACTTTGTTCCGCCGCCGAGCGGACCGATGCCGATGATGCCGCCGCAACTCCCACTGCCGCCCCAGGTTTGGGCGCCACCTACGCCGTCGCAGCGCAAACCGTGGTTGCTCGTCGGCGCCGTCGCGGCGGTCGTTGCCTTACTGCTCGCCACGGCCATCTGGCTGGCTGTCGGCAACAGCGGAAGCGGGCAGCCGAACAGCCAGACCACCACACCGATCACGACCACCGCCCCCGCGCTTTCCACCACAACCACGACCAGGACCGTTCCGACAGTTGCTCCCGCTCAACTGAATTCGCTGCTGCTGAGCCCCGCACAACTCGACGCATACTTCTCGACTTCCGGCATCGTCGTCAGCAAGACCAGAACGGACATGGCGGACATCGACCCCGGGGACAAGCTGTCGGATCCACAATGTCTCGGGGCGTTGATCGGCTTCCAGACCCCGACTTATAAGAGCAGCGGCTATACCGCCACGGTGGCCCAGCTCTTGGAGAGGCGCGGCAGTCCCAACATCGTCGTAGTCCAAGGTGCTGTGCACTTTGCCTCCGCAGCGCAGGCGACCCAATTCGTCTACGCTCAGCAGAGCCAGTGGAACGGGTGCGCCGGTAAGCCCGTCACCCAGACGACCCACGACGGCCAAACCCTGTCCTGGAAATTCCATGAGGTCACCGGTGCGCCGCCGAAGATCGCGCTGATACACGACTCGACCGACAACCGCGGCACGACCTGCCAGCATGTGCTGAGTGCGGTGTCCAACGTGGTCATCGACGTGAGCGCCTGCGCTCCCCAGCTCACCAACCAGGCCAGCCAGATCGCCACCGACATGGCTGCCAAGGTGCCGAAGTAGATGTTAAGACCGGCAGCCCGTACGCCGCCCAGTTCGCTGTGGATAATCGGTGCCGAGATCTGCACATGGCCAAACCAAACGAACGGAGGTATATGAACGCGCAGGCAGAGCAGCTGGAGTTCCAGGCGGAGGCGCGCCAGCTGCTGGATTTGATGGTCCACTCGGTCTACTCCAACAAGGACTCGTTTCTGCGAGAGTTGATCTCGAACGCCTCCGACGCGCTCGACAAGCTGCGGCTGGAAGCCTTCCGCAATAAGGACCTGGACGTCGACACCAGCGATCTGCACATCGAGATCGAGCCCGATAAAAGCGCCCGCACGCTGACCATCCGCGACAACGGGATCGGCATGACCCGCGACGAGGTCGTCGACCTGATCGGCACACTGGCCAAGTCGGGGACCGCCGAGCTGCGGCAGAAATTGAGAGAAGCCAAGAACGAGACGGCCTCCGAAGAACTCATCGGCCAGTTCGGGATCGGGTTCTACTCGACGTTCATGGTGGCCGACAAGGTCGAGTTGCTCACCCGCAAGGCCGGCGAGAGCGCGGCCACCCGGTGGGAGTCCACCGGCGAGGGCACCTACACCATCGAGTCCGTCGACGACGCGCCGCAGGGAACTTCGGTCACGCTGCACCTCAAGCCCGAAGACGCCGAGGACGAGCTGCACGATTACACGTCGGAGTGGAAGACCAGGGAGCTGGTCAAGAAGTACTCCGACTTCATCGCCTGGCCCATCCGGATGGACGTGGAACGCCGCACGCCTCCGCAGGAGGAGGGTGGCGAAGAGCAGGTCACCATCGAGACGCAGACCATCAACTCGATGAAGGCGCTGTGGGCCAAGTCCAAAGACGAAGTCTCCGAAGAGGAATACAAGGAGTTCTACAAGCACATCGCGCACGCCTGGGACGACCCGCTCGAGGTCATCCAGATGAAGGCCGAAGGGACGTTCGAGTACCAGGCCCTGCTATTCATTCCGTCGCACGCCCCATTCGATCTGTTCAACCAGGACAACAAGATCGGGATCCAGCTGTACGTCAAGCGGGTCTTCATCATGAGCGACTGCGAGGAGCTCATGCCGATCTATCTGCGTTTCGTCAAGGGCGTCGTGGACGCACAGGACATGTCGCTCAACGTTTCCCGCGAAATCCTGCAGCAGGACCGGCAGATCAAGGCGATCCGGCGGCGGCTGACCAAAAAGGTGCTTTCCACGATCAAGGAATTGCAGTCCGATCGCCCGGAGGACTACCGCACGTTCTGGTCGCAGTTCGGCAGGGTTCTCAAAGAAGGCCTGATGTCGGACGTCGACAATCGCGAAACGCTGCTGCGCGTCTCGTCGTTCGCCTCGACGCACAGCGACGAAGAACTGACCACGCTGGCCGAGTACGTGGTGCGGATGAAGGAGGGCCAAGAGCAGATCTTCTACGCCACCGGCGAGTCGCGTCAGCAATTGCTCAGCTCTCCGCACCTGGAAGCGTTCAAGGCCAAGGGATACGAGGTCCTGCTGCTCACCGACCCGGTCGACGAGGTCTGGACGGGAATGGTGCCCGAGTTCGACGGCAAGCCGCTGCAGTCAGTGGCCAAGGGCGAAGTGGACTTGGACTCCGAGGAGGACAAGTCCGAGACCGAACGCGAAGAGCAGGCAAAGGAATTCGCCGACCTGTTGAGCTGGCTGCAGGAGACCTTGGACGAACACGTCAAAGAAGTGCGGTTGTCGACCCGCCTGACCGAATCGCCGGCCTGCCTTATCACCGATGCCTTCGGCATCACGCCTGCGCTGGCGCGCATCTACCGTGCCAGCGGACAGCCGCTTCCGGTCGGCAAACGGATTCTCGAGCTCAATCCGAGCCACCCGCTGGTCACCGGCCTGCAACAGGCCCACAAGAAGGGCGGCGACGAGGCTGAACTGCACCGTCTCGCCGAAACCGCCGAATTGCTTTATGGCACAGCTCTTCTTGCCGAAGGCGGCGCACTCGAGGATCCGGCCAAGTTCGCCGGGCTGCTCGCCGACCGGCTGGTTCGTACGCTGTAGGTGCGCAAATTCGGTGTCGACGAACGGCGAAACCGGCTGGCGCGCAGGCATTTCCTGGCGCCGGCCGGCTCGCCGCCGATAAGCACGGTCATCGCAGGGCTAGTCGGGCTGCATGCCACCGATCCCGCCACTCCGTATCTGTCGCTGTGGGCGCGGTCGGCGAGTTTTTCCACCGTCGACCTGGACAGCGAGCTGTATGTGCAGCGATCTGCGGTCAAGCAGCTGGCAATGCGGCGGACGCTGTGGTTGGTGAACGCGGCTGACCTGGAGGTGGTGCAAGCCGCGGCGAGCGACCGGGTGGCCGTCAACGAGAGTCGCCGGCTGGCCGCCGATGTGCGCAAGGCGGGGCTGACCGCGGACGGCGAACGCTGGCTGGAGGCGGCCTGCGCCGCGGTGGTGCGCCACCTCGGCGAGCACGGCCCTGCCAGCAGCACCGAGCTGCGGGCCGCGCTCCCAGAACTGGTCGGAACCTACAATCCGGCGCCCGGAAAGCGTTGGGGCGGTGAGGTTCCGATCGCGCCACGGGTTTTGACGGTGCTTTCGGCGCGCGGCGAAATCGTGCGCGGACCCAACGACGCAACGTGGACCACGTCGCGTCCGCGGTGGGCGACCACCGCGGACTGGCTGGGTGAACTTCGCCACCCGGCGTCGTCGGCAGATGCGCAGGCAGACCTGACCCGACGCTGGCTGCGGACGTTCGGGCCGGCAAGCGTCGACGATGTGAAGTGGTGGTTCGGCACCACCCTGACCGCCGCACGAAAAGCGTTGGCCGACATCGGCGCAGCGCAAGTAGACCTGAGCGGGAAGGTCGGCTACGCGATGCCGGACGATCTCGATACCGAGCCGGACGTCGAGCCGTGGTGTGCGCTGCTTCCGGGCCTCGATGTGACGACAATGGGCTGGTCTGAGCGTGACTGGTATATCGGTGCCCACCGGGACCAGGTTTTCGACCGCAACGGCAACGCCGGTCCGACCGCATGGTGCAATGGGCGCGTGGTGGGCGGCTGGTATCAAGACGGCGACGCGCGCGTCGAGTTGCAGTTGCTCGAGGACCCCGGCCGGGACGCGCGACGTGCCCTGCAGCGGCGTGCCGACGAACTCACCGAGTGGCTGGATGGCGTGCGGGTCAGCCCTCGCTTCCCGTCGCCGCTATCGAAGTCGGGGACCACGGCCTGATCGAAACTGCTACCAGGGCGGCGGAATTCGAGAGGGGTGCGCCCTCTCCGCAGAATCAATTCAGGCGCTGACTTTGCGCTGCCGGGATGGGCGACGCGGCGTGCTCGTTGAGGCGCCGTTACGCCCGACCACTTCGGCGAGGAACTTTCCGGTGTAACTTTCCGGGACCGCCGCGATGTCTTCCGGTGTGCCTTCGGCGACGACAGTCCCGCCCTCGGCACCTCCCTCGGGCCCCATGTCGACGATCCAGTCCGACGTCTTGATCACGTCCAGGTTGTGTTCGATCACGATCACCGTATTGCCTTTGTCGACAAGGCCGTTGATGACGCTCAGCAGCTTGCGGATGTCGTCGAAATGCAGACCGGTAGTGGGCTCGTCGAGGATGTAGATGGTGCGTCCGGTGGAGCGCTTCTGCAACTCGGCGGCCAGCTTCACTCGCTGAGCCTCGCCACCCGACAGCGTGGGCGCGGGCTGGCCGAGCCGAACGTACCCCAGCCCCACGTCGACCAGCGTGCGAAGGTAGCGGTGTATGCCGGTGATCGGCTCGAAGAACTCCGACGCCTCCTCGATCGACATGTCCAGCACGTCCGAGATGGTCTTGCCCTTGTAGTGCACTTCCAGGGTTTCCCGGTTGTATCGGGCGCCATGACAGACCTCGCACGGCACGTACACGTCGGGTAGGAAGTTCATCTCGATCTTGATGGTGCCGTCACCGGTGCACGCCTCGCAGCGACCGCCTTTGACGTTGAACGAGAACCGGCCGGGTTGATAGCCACGAACTTTGGCCTCGGTGGTGGCGGCGAACAGCGTGCGGATCTTGTCGAAAACCCCGGTATAGGTGGCCGGGTTGGACCGCGGCGTGCGACCGATCGGCGACTGGTCCACCCGCACCAGCTTGTCCAGGTGGTCCAGCCCGGTGACCCTGGTGTGCCGGCCGGGGACTTGCCTGGCGCCGTTGAGGCGGTTGGCCAGCACCGCCGCCAGGATGTCGTTGACCAGGGTGGACTTTCCGGAACCGGACACGCCGGTCACCGCGGTCAGCACCCCGAGCGGAAAGGACACGTCGATTCCGCGCAGGTTGTGCTCGCGGGCACCGACGACGGTCAGTTGGCGCCGCCGGTCGGCGGGACGCCGGATAGCGGGTATCTCGATGCGTTCCTTGCCCGACAGGTAGGCGCCGGTGATGGACTCCGCATTTGCCAGCAGCTCGCTGTAGGTACCGCTGTGCACGATGGCGCCGCCGTGCTCGCCGGCTCCCGGCCCGATGTCGACGACCCAGTCGGCGTGTGCGATGGTGTCCTCGTCGTGCTCCACCACGATCAGGGTGTTACCCAAATCCCTTAGGCGCGTGAGGGTTTCGATGAGCCGACGATTGTCTCGCTGGTGCAGACCGATGGATGGCTCGTCGAGCACGTAGAGCACCCCGACCAGGCCGGACCCGATCTGAGTCGCCAGCCGGATACGTTGGGCCTCACCGCCGGACAGCGTGGCCGCGGCGCGCGACAGCGACAGATACTCCAGCCCGACGTCGAGCAAAAAGCCGAGTCGCGACTGGATTTCCTTGAGTACCTGCCCGGCGATCGCCTGCTCGCGCGGACCGAGGGTGAGCGCGTTCAGAAACTCGGCGCAGTCCGAGATCGACAGCTCACAGACTTCGGCGATTGATTTGGCGCCGCGCTCGCCCGCCGCCAACGTCACCGCCAAGATCTCCGGCTTGAGCCGGGTGCCCTCGCACACCGGGCAGGGCACGTCACGCATGAAGCCCTCGTAGCGTTCCTTCATCTGCTCGGACTCGGTCTGTTCCATCTTGCGCTGCAGGAACGCCAGCACGCCTTCGAAATCGGCGTAATACGAGCGGGTGCGGCCATACCGGTTGCGGTACCGCACATGCACCTGGTGGTCGGAGCCCTCCAGAATTGCCCTGCGCGCCTTGGCCGGAAGTTTGCGCCACGGGGTGTCGACGTCGAAGCCCATTTCCTCACCGAGGCCGGCCATCATGCGGGTGAAGTACTCCGCGGTGTGGCCGTTGGACCACGGCGCCACCGCGCCGTCGGCGAGCGTGCGTTCCGGGTCGGGCACCACCAGGTCCGGGTCGACCTCCTTGCGGATTCCCAGCCCTGTGCACTCGGGGCAGGCGCCGTAGGGCGAATTGAACGAGAACGACCGCGGTTCCAGGTCGTCGACCGCCAGTGGGTGCCCGTTGGGGCAGGCCAGTTTCTCGGAAAACCTCTGCTCGCGAGGGTGGCCGTGTTCGTCGTGACTGTCGGGAAATTCCAGCACCAGGATGCCGTCGGCCAGGTTCAGCGCGGTCTCGACCGAGTCGGTTAGCCGCTGCTTGGCGGTGGCCTTGACGGTGAGGCGGTCCACCACCACCTCGATGTCGTGCTTTTCCTGCTTCTTCAGCTTGGGCGGATCGGTCAGCGGATGCACGACGCCGTCGACCCGCACCCTGCTGTAACCCTGGGCGTTGAGCTTGTCGAACAAGTCGGCGAACTCGCCCTTGCGGGTGCGCACCACGGGTGCCAGCACCAGGAACCGGGTGCCCTCCTCCATCGCCAGCACCTGGTCGACGATTTGCTGGGGCGTCTGCCTTGCGATCCGCTCACCGCAGACCGGGCAGTGTGGCGAGCCCGCGCGCGCGTACAGCAGGCGCAAGTAGTCGTAGACCTCGGTGATGGTCCCGACCGTCGATCGCGGGTTGCGGTTGGTGGACTTCTGGTCGATGGACACCGCCGGGGAAAGGCCTTCGATGAAGTCGACGTCCGGCTTGTCCATCTGTCCCAGGAATTGGCGAGCGTACGCCGACAGCGACTCGACGTAGCGCCGCTGGCCCTCGGCGAAGATGGTGTCGAAGGCCAGGGAGGACTTGCCCGACCCGGACAGCCCGGTGAAGACGATCAGCGCGTCACGAGGCAGGTCAAGGTCGACACTGCGCAGGTTGTGCTCGCGAGCACCCTTGACGATGAGGCGATCAGCCACGCACTCCCTTTCAACCCATTGGCTTTCAGACAGAACTCGTCCCCCATGCTATGTGGCCGTACCGACAAGCATCCGCAGACCAGTAACCTGACCGGTATGACTGCCCCCGACAACCTGAGCGACAACTACACCGGACACGTCGACCCCGGTACCGCGGCGCGCCGCACGCTGCCCGGGGCCACGATCCTGAAGGCATCGGTGGGCCCCATGGACAACAACGCCTACCTGGTGACATGTTCCGAGACCGGCGAAACACTCCTGATCGACGCCGCCAACGACGCCGAGACTCTCATCGACCTGATCCGGCGATACGCGCCGAAATTGTCGCTGATCGTGACCAGCCACCAGCACTTCGATCACTGGCAGGCGCTGGAGGCGGTGGCCGCGGCGACCGGCACGCCGACCGCCGCGCACGAGATCGACGCCGATCCGCTGCCGGTCAAGCCCGATCGTTTGCTGGTTAACGGCGATACGGTGCAAATCGGCAAGCTGACCTTCGACGTCATCCACCTGCGCGGGCATACGCCGGGATCCGTTGCCCTGGCCCTCGACGGGCCGGCGACCGGAGATGTGACGCACCTGTTCACCGGCGATTGTCTGTTCCCGGGAGGGGTGGGCAAGACATGGCAACCCGGCGACTTCACCCAGCTACTCGACGACGTCACCACCCGGGTCTTCGACGTGTACGACGACTCCACGGTCATCTACCCCGGGCACGGTGACGACACCGTGTTGGGCGCCGAACGCCCCAACCTCGACGAATGGCGTGAACGAGGCTGGTAGGAGCTAGTTCGTGGTGTGCACGATCAGCACGTCGACCTTGGCCCGGCGTGAGACGTTGGCCGGCACAGATCCCAGCAGGCGGCCGGCGATGGTGCTCAGACCGACGTTGCCGACGACCAGCAGATCGGCTTTTTCCTCCTCAGCCAGGTGCACCAGCGCGTCGACCGGAGCCCCCACGATCGGTCGCTCCTCCACGTTCTTCGCGCCGGCGTTGTGCGCCCGCTCCCGCGCGTCGTGGAGGATGTCGTAGATCGGCGCGGTGCCCGAGACCTTGTAGCTCTCTTGTTTCAGGACGTCGGCGGCCCGGCCGTCGTCGTGCTGGGGTAGATACGCCGACGCGATGATCAACTTCGCGTCCGCCCCGGCGATAGTGGCCGCCCGGTCCACCGCACGCATCGATGAATCCGAGCCGTCGGTTCCTACCACCACGGTCTTGTAGGCGCTCATTTACCCTCCCAATGTCGGTTGCTACGCCAAGCCAAGACACTATCGCGTGCCGGATGCAGATGGTGAGATTCAACCGTGTCGGAAACCTCATGGTCACGCACACCTAGCGGGATCGGTCACGTGCGAAACCCTGGGTAGCGCACCAGCGACGGACCGCTGACCAGGTTCATTACAGTGACAAGCATCATGTCTGTACCGACTCTCGAGGGACGCGCGGCGGATATCGCCGACGAGCCGGGGCGCGCACACGCTCGCGGCCGGCTGCTGGACCCCCTGGCGATCGCCCTGCTGGCCGTCGTGATCAGCGCGGGCTGGGCGGGCCGGCCGTCCCTGTGGTACGACGAGGGCGCCACGATTTCGGCCTCGGCGAGCCGGACACTGCCCGAACTGTGGAAGCTCCTCGGCCATATCGACGCCGTGCACGGCTTCTACTACCTGCTGATGCACGGCTGGTTCGCCGTCTTCCCGCCGACGGAGTTCTGGTCGCGGTTTCCCAGCAGTCTGGCGGTCGGCGCCGCAGCGGCAGGTGTGGTCGTTTTCGCCAAGCAGTTTCCTTCGCAGGGCCGTCGTACCGCGTTGTGCGCGGGCGTCGTGTTCGCCATCCTGCCCCGAATCACGTGGGCCGGTATCGAGGCGCGCTCCTCCGCTCTGTCGGTGGCGGCCGCCGCCTGGTTGACGGTTTTGTTCGTCGCGGCAGTGCGGCGTAACCGGCCACGGCTGTGGCTGGTCTACACGCTGACACTGATGCTGTCGATACTGGTCAGCGTCTATCTGGTGCTGTTGGTGCCGGTGTACGCAGCGATGCTGGCACTGCTCGCACCCAGAGGAGCGCGTAAGTCCGTCGTCATCTGGTGGTCGGCCAGCTCAGCCCTCGCGCTGGGCGCCATGACACCTTTCCTGCTGTTCGCCCACGGACAGGCGTTTCAGGTGGGCTGGATTGCGGGACTGCATCGCAACCTTTTCCTCGACGTGGTGCATCGGCAGTATTTCGACCACAGCGTTCCGTTGGCGATTCTGTCGGGAGTGCTCGTCGTCGCCGCCATTGCGGCGCGGCTGGCCGGCGCACCCGGACCCGGTGGCGAGACCCGCCGGCTGCTGCAGGCCTGCTCGGCGTGGATCGTGATTCCGAACGCCATCGTGCTGGTCTATTCGGCCACCGTCGAACCTATGTACTACCCGCGCTATCTGATTCTCACCGCCCCCGCGGCGGCCGTGGTGCTGGCGGTCTGCATCGTCACGGTCGCCCGCAAGCCATTGTTCATCGCCGGTCTGTTAGTGCTGTTCGCGGTGGCCGCGTTGCCGAATTACCTTGTCACCCAACGCGGCCCGTACGCCAAAGAGGGCTGGGACTACAGCCAGGTTGCCGATCTGATCAGTTCCCACGCGGTGCCTGGGGACTGCCTGATGGTGGACAACACGGTCCCGTGGCGGCCCGGGCCGGTCCGCGCGCTGCTGGCCGCCCGCCCCGCCGCGTACCGATCGCTGGTCGATGTGGAGCGCGGATACTACGGGCCGAAGGTCGGTGCCTTGTGGGACGGTCACGTGGCGGTGTGGCTGACGACGGCCAAGATCAACAAGTGCTCCACGCTGTGGACCATCACCGACCGGGACAAGTCATTGCCCGATCATCAAACCGGCGACTCGCTGCCGCCGGGAAAAGCGTTCGGTCGCGCACCGGCGTACCAATTTCCCGGCTATTTGGGTTTCCGCATCGTCGAGCGATGGCAGTTCCACTACTCGCAGGTGGTCAAGTCAACGCGGTGAGCGCCGGTCGCCGCGGGTCGCTCGGTAGGAGGCGATGAAGCCGACCGCCGCAAGCAGCGTGAACACCGTGAACAACCACTGGGCGGCCAGTAGGTCGGCGCCGTCGGCGAGGTTCACCACAACCCCGGCCAGCCCGGCACCGAAGGCCGCGGAAATCAGCTGCACGATGTTGATCGCGGCCGCGGCCGCGCCGCCTTCGGCGGGGTCGTCGACACATTCCATGGCTCTTACCGCCAGGTGCGGCCAGGCCATCCCGATGCCTATTCCAGCCACCAGCAATGCCGCCGCCCAGAGCACGATGACTCCGATCGATGCGTCGGCGCGCTGAGTGAGGGCACCCACCGCGAGACCGGCCGCCATCACCAGCGGCGCGGTCAAGACCACATACCCGATGAGCCGAGAGTTGTTCAGCGATGCGCTGACCATCTCGCTGACCGTCCAGCCGACCGCCAGCGCCGCCCCCAGGAATCCGGCCAGAACAGGGTTCAGGTGTCCGAGCTGCTTGCCGAACAAGGGCACGTAGGTGTCAACCATCACCGCCATCATCTGCAGGGCCATCGTCAGGTAGACCCATTTCAACGGGCCGGAGCCAAACACGCTCAACGGCAATACCGCTGCTCGGCTGCGCCGGTCGACGACCATGAACACCGCGACCAGCAGCACACCGGCCCCCAGCAATCCGGTAGTCGCCAGGACGCGGTGCGGAAGCTGTGCGACGCTGACCGCCAGCGCGGAGGCGCCCATCAGCAGCAAAGACCACACCGGCACCTTGAGGGCCGGTGTCGCGGGTGTCTCGCCACCCGCGCCGTCTCGGCTGGCGGCCAGTACCGTCGGCACCAGGATCGACATCAGCGCGGTCAGAATTGCCATCGAGCCGAATGCCCAGCGCCACAACCCGAATTGGGCGAACACGCCGCCGATCGCCGGCCCGACGACGGTCGCAACCCCCCACATCGCCGACACCAGCGCCGACCCACGCGTCCACAATGATCGAGGCAGGGCGGAGTTGATCAGGGCGTACCCGAGGCCGGCCAGCAGGCCGCCGGCCACTCCCTGCAGGGTGCGTCCTGCTATCAAAACCTCCATGCTCGGCGCTGCCGCGCACACCAGGCTGGCGACGCCGAAGACGGCCAGCCCCAGCAGAAACGAGTTGCGGGCGCCGAATCTCACCAGTACCGAATTGACCGTGGTCGCCGCGACCACCGAGCCGACCAGGTAGAGGGTGACCACCCAGGCGTACAGCCGGTTCCCGCCGATCTCGACGATGGCGCTGGGCAGCAAACTGACGGTCAGGAACTCGTTGGTGGCGTACAGACCAACGCCACCGGCCAGCACGACGGACGCGCCTAGGTAGCGGCCCAGCAGCTCACGCCAACTGCCGGTTTCGGTTGTCGTTGCCGTCACTTGAGCCCGGCGGCGTCCATCCCGCGCAGTTCCTTCTTCAGGTCCGCGATCTCGTCGCGGAACCGCGCGGCCAGTTCGAACTGAAGGTCACGGGCCGCGGCCATCATCTGGGCGGTGAGGTCTTTGATCAGGTCGGCCAGCTCGGCTCGCGGCATGGCAGAGGTGTCCCGGCCCTCGAATACCCCGGCGCTGACCGCGCGGCCGGGCTCGCCCTGCGCCCGCCGGCCACGCGACGCGTTGCGGCCCGACCCGCCTATCTCGACTGTTTCCGTGTCGTCCGCCTCGCGATAGACCTGGTCGAGGATGTCGGCGATCTTCTTGCGCAATGGCTGCGGGTCGATGCCGTTGGCCTCGTTGTACGCGATCTGCTTGGCTCGCCGGCGCTCGGTTTCGTCGATGGCTTCCTTCATCGAGTCGGTGACCGTGTCGGCGTACATGTGCACTTCGCCGGAGACATTGCGGGCGGCGCGGCCGATGGTCTGGATCAGGCTGCGGGTGGAGCGCAGGAAGCCCTCCTTGTCGGCGTCGAGGATCGCGACCAGCGACACCTCGGGCAGGTCCAGGCCCTCCCGGAGCAGGTTGATCCCGACCAGCACGTCGTACTCACCCAGCCGCAGCTGCCTGAGCAACTCGACCCTGCGCAGTGTGTCCACCTCGGAGTGCAGGTAGCGCACCCGAATGCCCATTTCGAGCAGGTAGTCGGTGAGGTCTTCGGCCATCTTCTTGGTCAGCGTTGTCACCAGCACCCGCTGATCGGCGTCGGCGCGTTTCCGGATTTCGCCGATGAGATCGTCGATCTGTCCTTTGGTCGGCTTGACCACGACTTTCGGATCGACCAGACCGGTGGGCCGGATCACCTGTTCGACGAACTCACCGCCGGTCTGGCTCAGTTCATAGGGGCCCGGGGTTGCCGACAGGTACACCGTTTGCCCGATCCGTTGGGCGAATTCTTCCCAGGTCAGCGGGCGATTGTCGCAGGCCGACGGCAGCCGGAACCCGTACTCGACGAGGTTGCGCTTCCGGGACATGTCGCCCTCGTACATGCCGCCGATCTGGGGCACGGTGACGTGCGACTCGTCGATGACCAGCAGGAAATCCTCCGGGAAGTAGTCCAGCAGGGTCGCGGGCGGGGAGCCCGGCCCGCGACCGTCGATGTGGCGCGAGTAGTTCTCGATGCCCGAGCAGAACCCGACCTGGCGCATCATCTCGATGTCATAGTTGGTGCGCATCCGCAGCCGCTGGGCCTCCAGCAGCTTGCCCTGACCCTCGAGTTCAGCGAGTCGTTCGGCGAGTTCCGCCTCGATGGTCGAGATCGCATGCGCCATTCGCTCCGGGCCGGCGACGTAGTGCGTGGCCGGGAATATCCGCAGCGAGTCAACCTGGCGGATGACCTCACCGGTCAGCGGATGCAGGTAGTACAGCGCCTCGATCTCGTCGCCGAAGAACTCGATGCGGACCGCCAGCTCTTCGTAGGACGGGATGATCTCGACGGTGTCGCCGCGGACCCGGAACGAGCCGCGGGTGAAGGACAGGTCGTTACGGGTGTACTGCACGTCGACCAGCAGTCGCAGCAGGCCGTCGCGCGGGACCTCGGCGCCGACCTTCAGTTCCACCGAGCGGTCCAGATAGGACTGCGGGGTGCCCAGTCCGTAGATACAGGACACGGAGGCCACCACGACCACGTCGCGCCGGGACAGCAGAGCCGAGGTCGCCGAGTGCCGCAGCCGCTCGACGTCGTCGTTGATCGAGCTGTCTTTTTCGATGTACGTGTCCGTCTGCGCGATGTACGCCTCCGGCTGGTAGTAGTCGTAGTACGACACGAAGTACTCGACCGCGTTGTGCGGCAACATTTCTCGCAGCTCATTGGCCAGCTGGGCGGCCAGCGTCTTGTTAGGCGCCATCACCAGCGTGGGCCGTTGCAGGCGTTCGATCAGCCACGCGGTGGTGGCCGACTTGCCGGTGCCGGTGGCACCGAGCAGCACCACGTCGCGCTCCCCCGCTTTGATCCGCCGCTCCAGCTCCTCGATGGCGGTCGGCTGGTCGCCGGCCGGCGCGTGCTGACTGACCACCTCGAAACGCGCGCCGGTGCGCACCAGCCCCTCCACGTCCTCTGCGGCCGGCCGGTATTCCGAATGTGCGACTACTGGATGCTCGGTGGCGAAAGCCATGTCACCAGAGTAGAGGCGGCCACCGACAAGCCCTCGTCCGCGAGCGTCACGCCAGCGTGGCCGTCGCCCAGGAAAACTAGCTGTGCCGGGTCCACATCCGGGTCACCGGGTCGCATTGCAGCAGATAGCCGTCGTTGGAGGTGGACATGGCGAACACCGGCACATCCGGCAGATCACACGAGGTTCCGGCGGCGTGCACCCCGGTGGTGATCGGGGCTTTGGCCCAGGTGTTGCCCTCGCACACGACCTGCTGATTGCTGGTCTGGTCGTAGCCGAGCTTGTCGACGTCGCCGCACAGGCCGCCGAGGACGGGCGGCGCCGGCTTGACGGATGGCGTTGCCCTTCCCGATCCAGCACCGAGCCCAGCCGCTGGATCGGGCAGGGCCACGCCCGGCGGGACGTCACCGACCCTGGTGGCCACCACCGGAATGCGGACCACCGCGCCCTGCGCCCCGCACTCGTTGGACAACACGGTTTCGGTTTCGGTACCGCGCAGCGTGCCGTCGGGCTGCGGCGCCAGCGACCACGCCACCGTCTCGTGCTGAGTCGCCCTGACCTGCCCGTTGGGCTGACGGCAGCCCACCCGCTCCTGCTGCGGCGCGCCCTGCCAATAGCCGGCGACGAAGCGCAGCACATCGGTTTGACCGCCATCGGTCGTGCTGGCCACCTGGTGGGTGGCATCGTCCAGCTGCGACCCGGTGGCCGCGCAGCCGTTGCTGGTGCACGCCGAATGGAAGGCCCACCAGTCGGTGGCGGCCACGTCGTGACGAATCGGCAGACCGTTGGTGGCCTTCTTCGACTTGTCGTAGTCCAGCCGATAGGTGCCGTTGAGGACCCGCGCGGAACTCGCGGGGGCGGCGCCCGCGGCGGGAACAGAGGGTTTCGACGCCAGCGCGGGACTGGGCTGCGGGCTTTCCTGCTGGAAGCTGTACAAGATCGACCAGGTCGCCGCCACCGCGATCAGCACTGCACAGACCATCGCCGCCGACCACCGGGTTCGGGACGAAAAACGGTGGGTCACAGAGGCGAGGGCACGACGCCGTCGGGACTCAGTGCCGGCGATCTGCCCCCTGAGCACGGCGGAGAACGCGCGGCAGCTCTCGAATCTGTCTTCCGGCTTCTTGGCCAGCGCCTGGACGAACACGTCGTCGAGGTATGCCAGCTCCGGGCGGTAATCGCTGAGTCGCGGCGGATCGACGTGCAGGTGCTGGCTGATCACCGCGACGGGATTGGCGTGCTGAAACGGCGGAACGCCGGCGAGCAGATGGAAAGCCGTTGCCGCCAAGGCATATTGGTCGGCGCGTCCGTCGATGTTGGAGCCGGTCAGCTGCTCGGGCGCGGCATAGGCGACGGTTCCGACCGCGACGTTGGTTTCGGTGATGCCGCTGATATTGCCGAGGTGACGAGCTACTCCGAAGTCTGCCAACAGGATTCGGCGTTCCTCGGTGTCGGGGTGAGCGAGCAGGATGTTGGCGGGCTTGACGTCGCGATGCAGCAGGCCGCGGGTGTGCGCATAGTCGAGGGCGGCCGCGACGGCCCGGATGATCTCGCAGACGGCATCGACCGGCATGCCTTCTTGGTAGCGCTCTTTCAGCAGCCGCGCCGCGTCGGTGCCCTCGACGTAGTCCATGGAAATCCAGAGCTGACCGTCGAATTCACCGCGATCGTGGACCCCGACGATATGTGGGTGCCACAGTGTTGCCGCGAGATCGGCTTCCCGGTTGAACCTCTCGCGAAACTCGCTGTCCGCAGTGACGGGCGCTGCGAGCACTTTGATCACATCGCGACGCGGCAACCTGGGGTGCAACGCCAGGTACACCTCGGCCATCGCGCCGGCCCCCAGCGGCCGCAGGATGGTGTACCCGGCGAACGGCTCGCCGGCGGCTATGCGTGAACCGCTGACCTCGTCGCGCCGCTCCGCGGCGTCGGGAGGTTGCGCGTTCGGGGTAGAGCTGACCGGTGGAATCCGGCGGAACAGGTGCGCGACGGTCGCCGACGGCAGCGACTGGAAGCCCGCACGTAGGGCGGCACCGGCCAGGCCAGGATTGGAGAGCAGCCGTCGCCCGACCCCCAGCCGCTGCGTATCACTCGTCGGCTCTTCCATCGACCGCCTCCCCTCGTTTTCCGGCACGCCGGACCGCCGGACTGGCAATCCGGAGGCTCGTATCCCGTTCGAATACTGCCGAACGTGGGTGGGCGCCCGACCAATGCAGGCTATGAATCGGCTGTGAGTGCCGAATGGTGAAACAAAGCTAGTTCACAGGCCAGTCCAAGCCAGGCCTCACATGTCACCAAAAATACTGAAAGGGTGAATCCACCCGCCCCGCCCTTATTGACCGTCCGGCACAATGGCTCTCGACAGTCGTTTGCGGCAGGCCGGGAGGTGGTCATCGGCCGCGATCCGCAGGCCGACCTGCGGATCGCCGACCCGCGCATCTCCCGCGAGCATTTGATCGTGCGCTTCGATCAGGGCCGCTGGCTGGCAATCGACAACGGCTCGCTGAACGGGACTTATGTCAACGGCTACCGGATGCCCGTGTTCGACATCCACGACGGGCAGAGCGTCAACGTCGGTAACCCGGAGGGACCGCGACTGACTTTCCAGATCGGGCCGCAGCAGGGAACCACCGGTCGGCCGGCGCAGGCCAGGTCGATGGTCAGTTCCGGGCCGCCGACGCTCGCCTGGTCGCTGACCCCGGAACCCCCGCCCGCCCAGGCCGGGGGCCACACCGGGACCCCTCCGCGCGGCCGGCATCCGGCGAGCGGATTTCGCAAGGTGCCCGTCCCGCGGCCCGAGCCACGCCGGATTCCTCAGACGCCACCCCAAGAGCGCACGGCGGTCAACCTACGACGGACAGCTCCCCCCACGTCGAATCCGCCCGCCGAGTTCACCGTGATCGACGTCAGGGCCGGCGATTCGTCGAACCTGGCAACGCGGATGGTGAAGTTCCTGTCGCAGCGATCGCCCGGAAGTTCCGGGCATCCGAAAGCGGCCGGCACCGTCACGATTGGTCGCGCCGACGACAGCGACATCGTCGTTTCCGACGTCTTGGCTTCGCGGGAGCACGCAACGCTGGCTCTGACGCCACTCGGCACCGAAATCCGCGACTGCAGCGTCAATGGGACATTCGTCAACGGCACCCGCGTCGGATCGGCGATCTTGTCCGAGGGCGACGTGGTAACGATCGGCAACGTCGACCTGATCTTCACGAACAGCACCCTGATTCCGCGCACCGAGGCCGAGACGCGCACCGGCGGCCTCGAGGTGCGCGGGGTGAGGTACAGCGTCGACGACGGCAAACAAGGCAAACGGCTGCTGGATGACATCTCGCTGATCGCCAGGCCCGGAACGCTGACCGCGATAATCGGCGGATCCGGGGCGGGCAAGACCACGCTTGCCCGGCTGATCGCCGGATACGCCCGACCCACTGCCGGCTCGGTAACCTTCGAGGGCCACGACATTCACGACGAATACGCCTCGCTGCGAAGCCGGATCGGCATGGTCCCGCAGGACGACGTGGTGCACCGGCAGCTGACGATCAACCAGGCGCTGGGCTATGCGGCGGAGCTACGCCTCCCGCCCGACACCGGCAAAGCCGACCGGGCCGGGGTCGTCGCCCAGGTGCTCGACGAACTCGACCTGACCAAACACGCCGACACCCGGGTGGACAAGTTGTCCGGCGGCCAGCGCAAACGCGCCTCGGTGGCACTCGAACTGCTCACCGGACCGTCGCTGCTGATCCTGGACGAGCCGACGTCGGGCCTGGACCCCGCGCTGGACCACCAGGTCATGATGATGCTGCGCCAGCTGGCCGACGCCGGCCGGGTGGTGATCGTGGTGACGCACATGTTGTCCTACCTGGACATCTGTGACCAGCTGTTGCTGGTGGCACCCGGCGGCAAGATCGCGTACTGCGGCCCCCCCGAGCGCATCGGCGAGGCGATGGGTACCACCAACTGGGCCAAGATCTTCACCAATGTGGGGGCGGACCCCGAGGAAGCCAACCGGCGTTTTCTGGCCCGGAGCCAGGCCAAGAACCAGCCCCCGAAACGGCCGGAGACCGAGCCGGCAGAGCTGGGCAAGCCGGTGCACACCAGCCTGCGGCGCCAGATCTCGACGATCGCGCGGCGCCAGGTCCGCCTGGTTGTCGCCGATCGTGCCTACTTCGTATTCCTGGCGCTGTTGCCGTTCATTCTCGGCGCGTTGTCGCTAACCGTGCCGGGTTCCGGCGGATTCCACATCGCCTCCGAGCACGCCAGCCCTCCCGACGAGTCCGCGCAGATACTCAACCTGCTGGTCAATGCCGCGGCCTTCATGGGCACCGCGCTGACCATCCGCGATCTTGTCGGCGAACGCGCCATCTTCCAGCGAGAACAAGCGGTCGGACTGTCGACCGGTGCCTACTTGCTGGCCAAGACCGGGGTGTTCTGCGTCTTCGCCATCCTGCAGGCGGCGATTGCCACCGCGATCGTGGTTGTCGGCAAGGGTGCGCCGACACGGGGCGCCGCCGTGATGGGCCACACCGCGCTCGCGGCCAGCCTCGAGCTGTTTGCGGCGGTCGCTGCGACGTGCGTGGCGTCGGCCATGCTGGGTCTGCTGGTCTCGTCGCTGGTCCGCTCGACTGAACAGATCATGCCGTTGTTCGTGGTGTCGATCATGGTGCAGTTGGTGCTGTGCGGCGGAATGGTCCCGGTGACCAATCGCATTGGGCTTGAACAGGTTTCGTCGGTGGTGCCGGCGCGTTGGGGATATGCTGCCGGTGCGTCGACGGTCGACCTGCGGACGCTGGTCCCTGGTTCGTTGTTGCCCCAGGACCGGTTCTGGCAGCACACGTCGAAGATCTGGCTGATCGACATGGGCGTGCTGGCCGGGCTCTCGCTCTTCTACGCTTGCTTTGTGCGCTGGAAGATCAGGCTCAAGCGATAGTCCCGAAGCGATAGGCTGAGACCATCCATCCGCCGAAGCACGAAACGTTCGATCTCCTCGCACGCACCAACACCGATCCCAAGGGCATCGTGCGGGCGGTCGACGAGTATGCCGTACAGCCGTGGGGCCTCTATCTGGCGCGGCCCACTCCCGGCCGGGCTCAGTTCCACTACCTCGAATCGTGGCTCTTGCCCTCATTGGGCCTGCGCGCCACCGTGTTTCACTTCAACCCCGGCCACGAGCGGGATCAGGACTACTACCTCGACGTCGGCGAATACACGCCGGGCCCGGACATCTGGCGTTCCGAGGACCACTATCTCGACATCGCGGTGCGTACCGGTCAAGGGTTGAGCCTGGCCGACGTCGACGAGCTGCTGGACGCCGTCCGGCACGGGCTGCTGACTCCGGACGTTGCCGAGCGGGCAGTCCGTCGCGCGATGGACGCCGTCGACGGACTGGCCCGCAACGGCCACGACCTGTCTCGGTGGTTAGCAGGCCGCGGCATGGCACTCACCTGGCGCTGACCTGTTGCGGCACTGGCCGGTTCGCGTGTCAGACAGCGAGTAACCGCTCGAAAAACTCGCGATAGTGCATCAGCGCCAAACGGAGGTCTTCAGTCGAGGCTTCCCGGCCCTGAGCCCACTGCTCTTCGAGACGCGAACGCGCTTGAGCGAAACCGGTCGTGAGCTGCTCCACCAGATCGGAAACCAGGACGTCCGCCTTCTGGACGCATTCCTTCGGATCGTCGACGAACGCCGCCTGCACGCCGGCCCACCGCGCGCGCAACTCGCCGAGCTCGTCGTCGGCGAATAGCGTTTCGGCTGTCGGTGATTCGCGAGTTGTGCTCGCTGGCTCCGCCGATGCCGGCGCAACCTCAGGCCTGGGCGTTGTTTCTTCCGAAGCGACCGCGTGATCCGCCGCCGCACCCGATTGCTGGCTTTGGCTTTGCTCCAGCCCGGCGGACGGTGGCGGCGCGCCGGAAGGCGCCGCTTCCGGGACCTGCGACTCGGTCACCGTTTGATGTTCATGCGTAGTCATGCACTTGCCTCCTTGGACGTGTGGTTCTCCCTGTCAACGTCGAGCAATTTTTCGAACAGCGCTCGATAGTGCACGAACGCCTCGCGTTGCTGCTCGGTGCTGACGTCGGCCTGTTGCTGCGCCAGGTGAATGCCGTGCGCGGCGCGATAGTTCTCGACGATCTGCGGATGGTCTACCGAGATGTCGGCGGCCCGCTGTTCGAAATCGTCGACGGGATAACCGCGTTCGCGCATCACCTCGGTGACCAAGCGATCGGCGACGCCGACGGCGGTTGCCGGGTTGTCCACGAACTTGGTCTGTACCTCATTCCAGCGCGTGGTGAAATCCGATAGAGCCGACGGCGTCAGCGGCACGATGTCGAGCTTTTCTCGGTTGCGTTCCCGGGCAGTGAGTTCATTCTCCGCACCCTTTTGGCTACCGGTCTCGGAAACCAGGCGCTCGTATTCGCGGCCGTAGTGCTGCTTGAGTCGCTCCGTTTTCCTGCGACTGTTGATCACGCTTGCCGCGGCGACCAACACGGCGACCACGACGACGACGGAGACCGCGATCAAAATCCATTCCCATGCGGGCATCTCGTGCTCCTCTCGTACACATGTCGAATAGCCCGAGTGGCGCCAACACAAACGCAATTTTGTGACGCGCCGCACACAGCCAGGCCGACCAGGCGTGGTGGGCTGCCCGACTCAGAAGTAATGCCTGCGGCCGCCGACCGCGCGTCCGGTGCTACCCAGGATGGCCAGGATCACGCCGACGACCAGCGCGATGATCCCGAGGGTCCACAGGATTTGGATCTTGAGCACGAGCCCTGCGATCAGCAGGATGACGCCGAGAATAATCATGACAAGCCTTCTCCCTTGCGATGACTGGATCGGGCCGGTCGACCCGACGCTGCTCTCAGTCGACCACCCTTAAGGGGGGTGGAAATACACCCTTAGGGAGGTAATCTCGCCGACATGCCGGCAACGCCTCGCGCTCCGATCACGATCGCGCTCGTCGACGACTACGACGTTGTCGTCAAAGGCGTGGCCAACATGCTGGAGCCGTACCGGGACCGCATCGTGATCGCAGAACTCGACTCCACCATGCCCGTCAAAGATGCGGTCGACATCGTCCTGTACGACTCGTTCGCCCAACCCGAATCGGATCACGAAGAGATCGGGGTCCTGGTCGCCAATCCCCGAGCGCGCCGAGTTGTGGTCTATACCTGGAACTTTCACCCAGATCTCGTCCAAAGTGCACGGCAACACGGAGCCCACGGGTATCTCTCGAAGACTCTGCCCGCACGGGAACTGGTCGCCGCACTGGAGGCAGTACATGCCGGCGAGGTGGTCATCAGCGAGGTCGAAGGGCGGGCACGTAGCGTGCCCGGGCTGGACTGGCCCGGGCGCGGCGAGGGTCTGAGCGATCGCGAATCAGAGGTCTTGGCGCTGATCACCCAGGGCATGAGCAACGCCGACGTCGCGCGCCTGACCTACCTGAGCCCGAACACCGTCAAGTCCTACATCCGCACGATCTACCGCAAAATCGGCGTCGCCAGCCGCACCCAGGCGGTGCTGTGGGGTGTGAACCACGGCTTCACGCCGGACCATCACCGCATCGAACACTGGCGCGGCGGACCCTGAGTTTCTGCACCGGCACGCCGGGAACTCTCCGGTATGCCCTTCATCGATCTCGCCGAGCTGCCCGACGAGCCCGTTCCCGACTGGCAAGCACCCACGCTGGCCACGCTGACCGACAAACGGTTCTCCGACCCGGGCTGGATCTTCGAGCGCAAGTTCGACGGGATGCGTTGTCTGGCGTTCCGCGACGGCGCTGAAGTGCGGCTGCAGTCGCGAAATCGTAAGTCGCTCAACGGTACCTACCCGGAACTGGTCGACGCGCTCGCCGCCCAGCAAACCAAGCGGTATGTGGTCGACGGCGAAGTGGTGGCATTCGAAGGCAGGCGCACCAGCTTCGCGCGACTGCAGGGACGTCTGGGTATCACCGACCCGAAAGTGGCGAGAGCTTCGAAAATCCGGGTCTTCTATTACCTTTTCGACCTGTTGCACGTCGACGGCAAGTCAACCGTCGATCTCCCCCTGATAGAGCGTAAACGGCTGCTGCGCAACGCAATCGGGTTCAGTGATCCGTTGCGCAACACGCCGCATCGCGTCGAGGACGGGATAGCTGCCTACCGGGCCGCCTGCGGACGGGGCGACGAAGGCGTGATCGCCAAGCTGGCCGACTCGAAGTACGACTCCGGTCGCTCGCCGAATTGGCTGAAGTTCAAGTGCGTCCGCGACCAGGAGTTCGTCGTCGGGGGTTATACCGGCCCCAAAGGCACCCGGGTGGGCGTGGGGGCACTGCTGCTCGGCTACTACGACGGCCGCGACCTGGTTTACGCCGGCAAGGTGGGCACCGGGTTCGACGACGCGTCGCTGCGCAGCCTGCACCAACGGCTGTCAGGCATCGAACAGGATGCACCACCGTTCACCCGGGGTTTGGTGCGCGAGAGCGGTGCCCGCTGGGTGCATCCCGAACTGGTGGCCCAAATCGGTTTCACCGAGTGGACGCGCGACGGCAAGCTGCGCCACCCCCGCTACCAGGGTCTGCGCACCGACAAAGACCCTGGCGACGTCGTGAGGGAGACAAACTGATGCCACGCATCCGAGTCGAGGTCACCCATCCGGACCGGGTGATGTTTCCCGCTGACGGGATCACCAAGGGTGACCTTGTCGAGTACTACTGGGAGGTGGCCGGCACCATGCTGCCGCACCTTAAGGGCCGGCCGCTGAACGGACAGCGGTTTCCCCGCGGAATCGGCGAAAAGGGTTTTCTCCAACAAGATTTCGCCGACGCACTGCCGCCGTGGATTGCTCACGTCGAGGTCGCCAAAGAGGGCGGCACCGTGGTGCATGCGGTGGTCGAGCGCCGAGAAGCAGTTGGCTGGCTGGCCAATCAGAACTGCATCACCTTGCACCTGTGGCAGTCGCGGCAGGCTCGTTTGCACTGCCCCGACCGCCTCGTCTTCGACCTCGACCCCTCGGACAGCGAGTTCGCGGTGGTCCGGGCGACGGCCCACGCGACGGCTGGGGTACTGGATGACTTGGGACTGGCCTGTTATGTGCAGACCACTGGGTCGCGCGGGCTGCATGTCGTGGTGCCGCTGCGTGGCGACACCGACTTCGAGACGACCCGCCAGTTCGCCCGCGATGTCGCCGAAGTGGTGGTGGCCGACGACCCCAAGCACCGCACCGTGGAACCTCGGAAAGCCAATCGCGGCAGCCGGGTCTATCTCGACGTCATGCGAAACGGTTATGCGCAAACAGCAGTTGCGCCGTACTCGGTCCGAGCCCGTGCCGGCGCACCGGTAGCCACGCCACTGGAATGGGACGAATTGCAAAGTCGGCGGCTTCGTGCCGACCGCTTCACCATCCGCGACATTCCTAAACGGCTTGCCGGACAACCTGATCCGTGGGCCGCTATGTTCCGGCACTCGCGGTCGTTGGTCGGCCCCATGCAGCGCCTGGCCAAGCTTCATGCCTGAACTGCCCGATGTTGAAGGGTTTCGACGTGAGCTGGCCGATGCCTTGCCGGGTCGGTTGATCAAGCACGTGGAGGTGCGCGATCGCGGCGTTCTGCGTAACACGACGGCCGCGGCACTCGGGCGTCGACTCAGCGGCCATCGGTTCAAATCCCCGCGCCGGCACGGCAAGTGGCTGATCCTGCCGACCGACGGCCCGACGCTGCTGGTGCATAGCGGCATGACGGGCCATCCCTACTACGCCACCGACGGCGCCGCGGCCAAGGGATACGAGCGGCTGGTGGTATCCCTGGACCAGGGCGAACTACGTTATGCCGACCTCCGCAAATTGCGTGGCGTCTGGCTGGCGGCGAGCGATGACGACATCACGCATGTCACGGGACCGCAGGGTCCCGATGCGCTGGGTATCGGCCTGCCCGCCTTTCGAGAGGCATTAACCGGCCGGCGGGGCCGGCTGAAGACCACGCTGATGGATCAATCGGTGATCGCCGGACTCGGCAACCTGCTGGCCGACGAGATCTGCTGGCGCGCGCGGATAAAGCCAACGCGACCCGTCACCGACTTGGCCGCCGACGACGTGAAATGCCTGCATACCGCGATGACCGGAATATTGCGCACCGCGGTACGGCACGGATGTGTTCCCGGTCTGCCCCGCTGGCTGACCGGAGTGCGCGACGATCCCGACCCGCACTGCCCGCGTTGCGGTACGGCCTTGAGTCATGCCCGGATAAACGGGCGAACTTCGCGGTGGTGCCCCAACTGTCAGCCCACCTGACGGTGCAGCGCGCCCATAAAGTCGCCGGGCGTAATCTCAGCAGCCATGAGTCCATACACGCGCAGCTGGCTGCCGATAACCGCTGTGACGCTGATAGCGGCTGGCTCCCAGCTGTTTCCGGCAATCGCACGCGCGGAGTTGCACAACATCACCTACATCGCGAGGGTCGACGCCCTCACTACGGGAAGTCAGGCCACCTTCGTTATCACGGGCGGCCAGACCAACACCGCACCGTTGGGTACTGTGCCGGGCCGCGCATTTGAAGCCAACACGGTGCTTGACGACCCGCAAAAGGCCGGCATGCGGATCGTGCTGCGATGGCCCTACTCCGCCAATGTGCACTGCGAGATCGACGTGGACGACAACGTTTTCGTCCAAGTCGATCAGCGCGTCGCGCCGGTACCCGGCAACGCCGATCCGCTGAACGGCGTGTTGCAATGCGGCGCGCCGGTGGGTAGCTAGTGGCGATCGCAAGCGCGGCGAAGCCGGGTGCGGCGGGTCGCCACCATCAAGACCAGTGGCGATCGCAAGCGCGGCGAAGCCGGGCGCGGCGGATCGCCACCATCAAGACCAGTGGCGATCGCAAGCGCGGCGAAGCCGGGCGCGGCGGATCGCCACCATCAAGACCCGTGGCGATCGCAAGCGCGGCGAAGCCGGGTGCAGCGGGTCGCCACCATCAAGACCCGTGGCGATCGCAAGCGCGGCGAAGCCGGGCGCGGCGGGTCGCCACCATCAAGACCAGTGGCGATCGCAAGCGCGGCGAAGCCGGGCGCGGCGGGTCGCCACCATCAAGACCAGTGGCGATCTAGGGCCGCCAGCCGGTGGAGTCGGCCCACGCCCAGGCCCGCCGGTAGGCGTCGAGAAACCACGGCTCCTTGGCGTCGGCGTAATGACCGATGTCCGCCCCGCCCGATGCGGCGCTTCGCTCGGCTGCGCGCTTGGTGGCCAGGTAGTCGGCGCGCACGTCCGGATTGGCTTTCAGCCAGTCGGTGAACAGCAACGCGAACTGCTGATTCGGCCAGCCATCGACCCTGATATGCAGATGGGTCGGCCGTCCCGGGTCCGCGGAGCCGTGAAACCGCTTGCGCCACAACGTTGGATCATCGCTGTGGTCGTAACGGCCCACTGCGCTGCGGGCATCGGTCTTGACGGTGTCCTCGGTGATCGAATCGACCCGCGGATACCCAGCTGCCAGCAGCGGCTCGACGAGTTCGCCTGCCACCGCTAGTGATTCGACAGTGATCTGGACGTCGATGACGTCCTTGGCCGGGTAGTCCGGCACCGCCGTCGATCCGATGTGGTCGATCCGCAGCGCCCGATGGCCGCATGCGGTCCGCAACCGATCGATGATGCGCCGTGCCTGATCTGGCCAGTTCGGGTCGGCAGGCACCAGGCGACCCGGGGCCCGGACTATGCGGCGCTCGGTCACGTTGTGGGCGAACGGCAGTATCCGGGTGTTCCACACATCGCGGGCCTGGTGTGCCAAGACATCCGGGCTACCGGAATTGTCCAGCCAGATGTCGGCGACGGCACGACGCTGCTCATCGGTGGCTTGCGCGGCGATCCGGGCGCGGGCGTCGTCTTCGGTCATGCCGCGTTGCTCGACCAACCGGCGCACTCGTAGTTCCACGTCGGCGTGCACGATGACAACCAGTGGGAACAGCGGCGCCATGCCCGACTCCACCAGCAGCGGAATGTCTTCCACGACAACAGCGTCGTCCGAAACCGCCGCGATGATTTCCGAGCGGCGTTTCGCGACCAGCGGATGCACGATGCCGTTAAGCTTCTTTCGCTCCTCGTCGTCGGCAAATGCCTTGGCGGCCAAGGCTGGCCGATCCAACGCCCCATCCGGCAGCAGGATGTCCTCGCCGAAGGCGTCGACCAGTGACGCCAGCCCCTCGGTGCCGGGCTCTACCACCTCGCGGGCGATGACGTCCCCGTCGACGATGATCCCGCCGCATTGCGAGAACGTGCCGGACAGCGCCGATTTGCCGGCGCCGATGCCGCCGGTCAACCCGATGCGCAGCATCCGTGCGGATTACGCGCTGCCGGCGAGCTTTTCCCGCAGGGCGGCCAGTTGAGCGTCGCTGGCCAGCGACCCACCGGCCGACTTTTCCGGCGAGCTGCTGCTGGACGGCGCCTGCTCGCCGCCGCCGTGTCCGGCCGCCTCGGCGGCGGCGAACTTCTCCATCTGCGCGGTGTGCATTTTGTGCCGGCGCTCGGCCTCGGCGTAGCGGGCTTCCCATTCGTTGCGCTGGGCGTCGAAACCTTCCAGCCATTCGTTGGTTTCGGGGTCGAAGCCCTCGGGGAAGATGTAGTTGCCCTGCTCGTCGTAGCTGTCGGCCATGCCGTACTTGGCCGGGTCGAACTCCTCGGTGTAATCCTCGTTGGCCTGCTTGAGCGACAACGAGATTCGGCGCCGCTCCAGGTCGATGTCGATGACCTTGACCATGGCGTCGTCGCCGACGGCGACCACCTGGTCGGGGACCTCTACGTGCCGCTCGGCAAGCTCGGAGATGTGCACCAAGCCCTCGATGCCCTCTTCGACGCGCACGAAGGCGCCGAACGGGACCAGTTTGGTGACCTTGCCCGGCACGATCTGCCCGATGGCATGGGTGCGGGCGAAGTGCCGCCACGGGTCTTCCTGGGTCGCCTTGAGCGACAACGAAACCCGCTCGCGGTCCATGTCGACGTCGAGCACCTCGACGGTGACCTCGTCGCCCACCTGGACCACCTCGGAGGGGTGGTCGATGTGCTTCCAGGACAGCTCGGAGACGTGCACCAGACCGTCCACACCACCGAGATCGACGAACGCGCCGAAGTTGACGATCGACGAGACCACACCCTTGCGGATGGTGCCCTTCTGCAGCTGGTTGAGGAACTCGCTGCGCACCTCGGACTGGGTCTGCTCCAGCCAGGCCCGGCGGCTCAGCACCACGTTGTTGCGGTTCTTGTCCAGCTCGATGATCTTGGCCTCGATCTCCTTGCCGATATACGGCTGCAGATCGCGGACCCGGCGCATCTCGACCAAAGACGCGGGCAGGAAGCCGCGCAGCCCGATGTCGAGGATCAGGCCACCCTTGACCACCTCGATGACCGTGCCCTTGACGGCCTCGTCCTTGGCCTTGAGCTCCTCGATGGTGCCCCAGGCGCGCTCGTACTGGGCGCGCTTCTTGGAGAGGATCAGCCGACCCTCTTTGTCCTCCTTGGTGAGGACCAAAGCCTCGACCTCATCGCCGACGGAAACGACCTCGTTGGGGTCGACGTCGTGCTTGATGGAGAGTTCGCGGGCGGGGATGACCCCTTCGGTCTTGTAGCCGATATCGAGGAGCACCTCGTCCCGGTCCACTTTGACGATCGTGCCTTCGACGATGTCGCCGTCGTTGAAGTATTTGATCGTTTTGTCTATTGCTGCGAGAAAGTCCTCGCTGGTGCCTATGTCGTTGACGGCTACTTGCGGCGAGGTGACGGTGGGACTCGGCATATTGTTGGGTTGCTCCGGACAGGGTCAGGTCGTAGGGACTAAGTGACAGTTGTTGTTGATGTGACCCGCCATCGAGCACCAACGGGCACCTGTCGAGGCTACTCGACTGCGTACATGCTGGACAAACCCGGTCTTCCCAGCTGGTAATTCCTGGTCAGACGGGTCCCGCGGACGCGCCCTAGTGGGCCGCCGAATCCCAGCTGCGCCCGTAGCCCACCGACACCTCCAGCGGGACGTCGAGCGGATAGGCGGCGCCCATCTTCTCCCGGACCAGTGCTTCGACCTGCTCGCGCTCGCCAGGCGCGATCTCGAACAACAGTTCGTCGTGTACCTGCAGCAGCATGCGGGAGGCCAGGCCGGCAGCTTTGATCGCCTTGTCGACCTCGATCATCGCCACCTTGATGATGTCGGCCGCGCTGCCCTGGATCGGCGCGTTGAGCGCCGCCCGCTCGGCGGCCTCGCGGACCTGGCGGTTGCTGCTGTCCAGCTCGGGAAGATAGCGCCGACGCCCCAGCACGGTGGAGGTGTAGCCGTCCTTGCGGGCCTGCTCGACGACGTCCATCAGGTAGTCGCGCACTCCCCCGAAGCGGGCGAAGTAGGCGTCCATCTGCTCCTTGGCTTCCTCGGTGGAGATCTTCAACTGCTGCGACAACCCGTAGGCGCTCAGGCCGTAGGCCAGCCCGTATGACATCGCCTTGACCCGGCGCCGCAATTCGGCGGTGACCTCCTCGATCGGCACGCCGAACGCCCGCGACGCGACGAACGAATGCAGGTCCTCCCCCGTCCGGAAGGCTTCGATCAGGCCGTCGTCGCACGACAGGTGCGCCATGATCCGCATCTCGATCTGGCTGTAGTCGGCGGTCATCAGCTCGCTGTATTCGCCGGCCGGGCCGGAACCGACCACAAACGCGTCGCGGATCTGGCGTCCCGCGTCGGTCCGGATCGGGATGTTCTGCAGGTTGGGCTCGGTCGACGACAACCTGCCCGTCGCGGCGATCGTCTGGTTGAAAGTGGTGTGGATCCGGCCGTCGGCGGCCACCGAGTTGAGCAGCCCGTCGACGGTGACCTTGAGCCGGGTGACATCGCGGTGCGTCAGCAGATGCTGCAGGAACGGGTGCCCGGTCTTGTCGAACAGTGACTGCAGGGCGTCCGCGTCGGTGGTGTAGCCGGTCTTGGTCCGCTTGGTCTTCGGCATGCCCAGTTCGTCGAACAGCACGACCTGAAGCTGCTTGGGCGAGCCCAGGTTGATCTGCTTGCCGATTACGGCGTATGCGGCCTCGGCGGCGTCGCGGATCTGGTCGCCGAACTGGGTTTGCAGCTCCGTCAGCATTTTCAGGCCGACGGCTATGCCGGCGGCTTCCATGTCGGCCAGCACCTGCTGAACCGGCAGTTCCATCTCGCCCAGCAGGGCGGTGGAGTCGATGCGGGCCAGTTCCTCATCGAGCGCGTCGGCGAGATCCACCACCGCGCGGGCTCGCAGGATCACCGTCTGAACGGCCTGACTGTCCACGCCGTCCATGTCGTCGAGCAGCGAAAGCTGTTGCTGTTCAGGGGTTTCGGCGCGCAGCTCGCGACGCAGATAGCGTAGCGACAAGTCGTCGAGGCTGAAGCTGCGCTGGCCCGGGCGCACCAGATAGGCCGCCAGCGCGGTGTCAGAGGTGACGCCGTTCAGCGTCCAGCCACGTCCCGCCAGGTCGTGTGTGGCCAACTTCGCCTCGTGCAGGGCTTTGGGCTGCCGGGGATCGGCCAGCCACGCCGACAGCGCCGCGTCGTCGTCGGGAGTGATTGTGGCGGTGTCGATGTAGCCGCCTTCGCCGTCGGCGGCGGCGATGGCCAGCGCGGTGGCGTCCCCGTCGTAGGGCAGATGGGTGCCCACGACGGCCAGCCCCGCCCGGCGTCCGTCGCCGGCGTGCTCAGCCAGCCACTGCCCCACCGTGCCCGGCTGCAGCGCATCGCCGCGCACGTCGAACCCCTCGTCGACCTCGGGCTCGACCGCCGCCAGGGTATCGAACAGCCGGTCGCGCAGCACCCGGAACTCGAGGTCGTCGAAAAGCCGATGGATCTGGTCCCGGTCCCAGGGCAGCATCCGCAAGGTGTCCGGGGTCTGCGCCAAGGGCACATCGCGGACAAGCTCGGTGAGATCCCGGTTCAGCACGACGTTGGCCACGTGCGCGCGCAACGCGTCGCCCACTTTTCCGCGCACCGAGTCGACGTTGTCGACCAGCGACTGCAGTGTTCCGTACTCGACGATCCACTTGGACGCGGTCTTCTCCCCGACACCGGGAATGCCGGGCAGGTTGTCGCTGGGATCGCCGCGCAGCGCGGCGAAGTCCGGGTACTGCTTGGGGGTCAGCCCGTATTTCTCGACGACGGCCTCAGGGGTGAACCGGGTGAGTTCGCTGACGCCTTTGCGCGGATACAGCACGGTCACGTCGTCGCTGACCAGCTGCAGCGAGTCGCGGTCACCGGTGACCACCAGCACGCGATAGCCCTGGTTCTCGGCCTGGGTGGCCAGCGTGGCGATGATGTCGTCAGCCTCGAAACCGGGCTCGGCGAGCACGGTGATGCCCAGCGCGGCAAGGACTTCCTTGGTGATGTCGATCTGGCCGTGGAATTCGTCAGGGGTGGAGGACCGGTTGGCCTTGTAGTCCGGGTAGCGCTCGGACCGAAAAGTCTGGCGCGACACGTCGAACGCGGCCGCTATGTGCGTCGGTGCTTCGTCGCGCAGCAGGTTGATCAGCATCGCGGTGAACCCGTAGACCGCGTTGGTGGTCAGCCCGCCGCGCGTTTTGAAGTTCTCCGCCGGCAAGGCGTAGAACGCGCGAAACGCCAATGAATTGCCATCGAGCAACATCAGCGTCGGCTTGGCTTGGTCTCCCCCGGCGGATGCGATCTGATCCGGCCGTTCGCCGGCGGTCCTTGCTGGGCTCACGGACCTACTCTAGGCACGGTCGCTGACATCAGAGCAGCCGCCGCTCACCGCCCACGTCGTACTCCGAAACCGCCGCGGACACGATCGAACCTTGTTGTTCACCGCTCGGCCCGCTACCGCGAAACGCATTGACGGCCGCCTGCGACTCCCACCGTTCGAAGGCGTTGATCCGACCGGTATCGAGCAGGTCGGCGCTGATCGCGAAGTCGAGGCACCCCGGTGCCTCCCGGGCCTGTTCGACGACGCCGCGGCATTCCGTTAGGTAGTTATCACGCTGTAGCGGCTCAACGATTAAGTAACCCGCGACGATGATCATCGGACGCTCCTTGACTTGCATTCTGTGTTCCGACGTTGTGACCGTCAGCACTCGGCGAAGTCATCGGCAATTCCCACGCTGCGGGAGCGAACTGGAACACGTTTCAGTTTTGGGCTCAGGCTCGGTAGGCTGGCCCGATGCCCGAGGTCACCAGCCAAGAACCGGCGATCGATGGATGGTTCGCCACCGATGACGCCGGCAACCCACATCTGATCGGCAGTAAGTGCCCGCAGTGTGGCACCTACGTCTTCCCGCCCCGCGAGAACAATTGCCCCAACCCGGTCTGCGACAGCGACACGCTGGAGTCCATCACCCTGTCCACCCGGGGCAAGCTGTGGAGCTACACCGAAAACCGTTATCCGCCTCCGGCTCCGTACCCTGCCCCCGACCCCTTCGAGCCGTTCGCCATCGCCGCGGTGGAACTGGCCGCCGAGGGACTCATCGTGCTGGGCAAGGTGGTGGAGGGCACGCTGGCGGCCGACCTGAAAGTCGGGATGGAGATGGAGCTCACCACGATGCCGCTGTTCACCGATGACGACGGTATCGAGCGCGTCGTGTACGCATGGAGGATCGCGTCATGAGCGTGCCTGAACCGCTGTACATCCTGGGCGCGGGGATGCACCCGTGGGGGAAATGGGGCCGGGACTTCGCCGAATACGGCGTGGTCGCCGCGCGGGCGGCATTGCGCGAGGCCGGCCTGGAGTGGCGCCAGATCCAGCTGGTCGCCGGGGCCGACACCATCCGCAACGGCTACCCCGGCTTCATTGCCGGATCGACATTCGCGCAGAAGCTGGGCTGGAACGGCGTGCCGGTCAGCTCCAGCTACGCCGCATGTGCCAGTGGTTCGCAAGCGCTGCAGAGCGCCCGCGCGCAGATCCTGGCCGGGTTCTGCGACGTCGCACTGGTGATCGGCGCCGACACCACCCCCAAAGGCGCTTTCGCCCCGGTCGGCGGGGAACGCAAGAACGACCCCGACTGGCAACGGTTTCATCTGATAGGCGCGATGAACCCGGTGTACTTCGCGCTGCTCGCGCGGCGCCGGATGGACATCTACGGCGCCACGCCCGAGGATTTCGCGCAGGTGAAGGTCAAGAACTCCAGACATGGTCTGCAGAACCCCAATGCCCGCTACCGCAAGGAATCATCCGTCGACGACGTGCTGGCCAGCAACGTGGTCGCCGATCCGCTGCATCAGCTCGACATCTGCGCCACCTCCGACGGCGCGGCCGCGCTGATCGTGGCCAGCGCGGACTTCGCGCGCAAGCACCTGGGCTCACTCGACGGCGTGCCGTCGGTGCGCGCGGTCAGCACCGTCACCCCCCGCTACCCTCAGCACCTGCCCGAATTGCCGGATATTGCAACGGATTCCACGGCTGTGGTGCCTGCGCCGGAGCGGGTGTTCAAGGACCAGATTCTCGACGCCGCATATGCCGAGGCGGGCATCGGCCCGGAAGACGTGAGCTTGGCCGAGGTCTACGACCTGTCCACCGCGCTGGAGCTCGACTGGTACGAACACTTGGGGTTGTGCGCCAAGGGTGAGGCAGAGGGGCTGCTGCGCAGCGGGGCGACCACTATCGGCGGCAAGGTTCCGGTCAACCCGTCGGGCGGCCTCGCATGCTTCGGTGAGGCCATTCCCGCACAGGCGATTGCTCAGGTCTGCGAACTGACCTGGCAGCTGAAGGGTCAGGCGACCGGCCGCCAAGTTGAGAACGCCACGGTCGGCGTCACCGCCAACCAGGGCCTGTTCGGCCACGGCTCATCGGTGATCGTCGCGCGCTAAAGGCTTCCTTCCCGGCGAGGGTGCGCAAATGTACGTCGTCTGCGGCGTGTCGGCGTACAAACACGCACGCTCGACGGGCGACTACTCCGCAGGATCGGACAGGGTCTCCAACACGATCTCGGCGACCCGCTTCATGGTGGTCCGCCGGTCCATGGCCGCGCGCTGAATCCACTTGAACGCTTCCGGCTCGGACATGTCCTGCTTGGCCTGCAGCAGGCCTTTGGCCCGTTCGACGAGCTTGCGGGTCTCCAGCCGGTCGGTCAGCGTCGCCACTTCCTGCTCCAGCGCACTGAGCTCGCCGAACCGGCTGACCGCCAACTCAATGGCGGGGATCAGGTCGCTGATCGTGAACGGCTTCACCAAGTAGGCCATGGCCCCCGCATCGCGGGCGCGTTCGACCAGATCACGCTGGCTAAACGCGGTCAGCACCACGATCGGTGCGATGCGCTTGCTGGCGATCTCCGATGCGGCGTCGATACCGTCGCGGCGCGGCATTTTCACATCCATGATCACCAGGTCGGGCTTGTGCAGCTCGGCCAGCTCGACTGCTTCCTGGCCGTCGCCGGCTTCGCCCACGATGTCGTAACCCTCCTCTCGCAGCATCTCGGCAAGGTCCATTCGGATGAGCGCTTCGTCTTCAGCGATCAGGACCCGGCGCGGGGTCGCGGCGTCGGCGGCGGTGGTGGGGCCTGTCATGACGGACATTGTGGCGTGGGCGGCAATGACCAGCGACATCGGGGCTCATCTAAGCTGGCTGCCGAGCACAGCGAAGCCCTCGTATCCCAACTGGCAGAGGAAACGGACTCAAAACCCGTCCAGTGTGGGTTCGAATCCCACCGAGGGCACCACCGAGGGCACCGATCACCGCGTGAGGCGGGGCCCTTGTCACACCTGCCACTTCTGTACCGGAGAAGGGCGGCATATTGCGGTCTTGAATGTGATGGCACGGGCGATAGCAGATTGCACGCGTGAGTTCGAGGCCCGCCGCGGGCACTCCGAGGTGATGCTGTACACGATCGGCCACGGCGCAAAGACCGCCGAGGAACTGACCGCCGCACTTCGACGGCACGACATCTCACTGCTGGTCGACGTGCGCAGTTTCCCCGGCTCCCGCCGCAACCCTGACGTATCCAAACAAGCAATGCCGGACTGGCTGGCCCGCGCCGGAATCACCTACCGGCACGAGCCGGACCTGGGTGGACGACGCAAACCGCCCGACACCCCGCTACCGCGTGACCAGTGGTGGGAAAACCCGTCGTTCGCCAATTACGCCGCACATACCCGCACGCCAAGCTTCCAGGCGGCCTACCAGCAGCTGCTTCGCGACGCCGAAAATCACAACGTCGCCATCATGTGTGGGGAGCCGACGTGGTGGCGTTGCCACCGCCGCATGATTGCCGATTTGGCTACCCAGGACGGACATCCGGTGCACCACATCATGCCCAATGAGTCGCTGTCACTGCACAGCACTTCTGATTGGCTAACCCATGATCCATCGACCGGTCCTGACGAGACAGCCGACAACCGCGAGCTCAACCGTTAGGCTCTTAACGTGGGCGCTAAGGCATGCCGTGCCTCATCAGCGGGAATCGACGGTTCGCCGCGCCGCCCGGACTGTGTCGCGGCGGTGCGGGCGCAAGCCCGGGACCGCAACCAGCACTACGCGGAAAGCGTGGCGCGGCGCGCCCGGATACTCAACATCGCCGCCTGGCTGGCTGTGTTGGTCAGCGTGAGCTTTGTCGCGATGCAAGTGCTCATCGGTGCGTGGCTCTGGCAGGTCGTCCTTGTCAACATTGCGGGCGCATTGATCTTCGCGATCGTCCCCATGCTGCATCGCTTTGGAGAATTGGTGGCGCCGCTGACGTTCATCAGCGCGGCCTATGCCACCGTCTTCGCCAGCGTTTGGGACGTGGGCACCGGATCCGGCGCGCACTTCTTCTTCCTGGTGGGCGCCTGTCTGGTGGTGCTGGTGCTCGGTATCGAGCACATCGTGTTGGCCAGCTGTCTGGCGGCGGTCGGCGCCGGCCTGATCATTGCGACCGAGTTCCTGGTGCCACGCAACACCGGGCTGCAACCAGCGTGGGCGCAGTCGCTGGGCTTTGTCATTACCACGCTGTCGGCGATCGTCGTGGTGGTGGTGACGGTGTGGTTCGCGCTGCGTGACACCGCGCGGGCCGAAGCGGTAATGGAATCGGAATACGACCGCTCCGAAGCGCTGCTGGTCAACATGCTGCCGGCAAGCATTGCCGAGCGGCTCAAGGATCCGGACCGAGGCGTAATCGCCGACAAGTACGACGACGCATCGGTGCTGTTCGCCGACATCGCCGGGTTCACCGAGCGCGCCAGCAGCACAGCTCCGGCCGACCTGCTGCGGTTTCTGGACCGCCTGTACAGCGCGTTCGACGCGCTGGTGGACAAGCACGGGCTGGAGAAGATCAAAGTCAGCGGCGACTCCTACATGGTGGTCAGCGGAGTGCCGCGACCCCGGCCGGACCACGTCGAGGCGCTGGCCGATTTCGCCCTCGACATGGCCGATGCGGCGGCCGCACTCAAGGATCCATATGGCAAGCCGGTACCGATCCGGATCGGAATGGCCAACGGCCCGGTGGTCGCGGGCGTCGTCGGTTCCCGCCGTTTCTTCTATGACGTGTGGGGCGACGCGGTGAATGTCGCCTCACGGATGGAAACCACCGACTCGGTGGGCCGCATTCAAGTGCCCGAGACGGTCTATGAGCGTCTCAAGGACGGCTACGTGCTGCAGGCTCGCGGAAGCATCGACGTCAAGGGCAAGGGTGTCATGCGCACGTGGTATCTGGTCGGCCGCAAGGCGGTGGAAGACTCCGGCGATCTCCTTGTGCAGGAAGCGGACACGGCTCACGTGTAGCGGCGTCCGGCACGGCCCGCAAACCCTATACCGGGACCGGCGCATGTGACACACTGCGCCCATGGAACCAACCCCTGCAACCCCTCCCGTTCCAACCTTGTTGCCGCATCTGTGGAAATCCACGCTGCTATCAGGAATTCTGACGCTGATCCTCGGCGTCGTCGTGCTGGCATACCCGACCAAATCGGTCTTGGTCGCCGCGATCGTCTTCGGCGTCTACCTGCTGGTGACTGGTATCTGGCAAGTGGCGTTCGCATTTGCCCTGCACGTCTCGGCCGGCGGGCGCGTGCTGTTGTTCATCAGCGGCGCGGCGGCGCTGGTCTTGGCATTTCTGGCGTTTCGTCATTTCGGCAAGGGCGACGAGGCGACCGCCGTTTACCTACTGGCGATCTGGATCGGCATCGGCTTCATCTTCCGCGGCGTGGCGACGACGGTTTCGGCCATCAGCGATCCCACCCTGCCGGGCCGCGGGTGGGAGATCTTCCTGGGCGTGATGAGCCTGCTGGCCGGCATGATCATGCTCGGATCGCCGTTCACCACCATCGTGATCTTGGCCGAGGTGGTCGGCATCTGGTTGGTCGTCATCGGCACGTTCGAGATCGTTTCGGCGTTCCGAATCCGCAAGGCATCCAACACGCTCGGCGCAGCGATTTCACGGATCGAGAACCCGTGATCCGACGGTAGCGTCGGGCCCGCTGTTCTACTACACTGCGTCGTAGCAGACTAAAGATCCCTGCAGCATTCCGGAGATGACAGATGAATGTCGTCGACATTTCACGGTGGCAGTTCGGTATCACGACCGTCTATCACTTCGTCTTCGTACCGCTCACCATCGGACTGGCCCCGCTGCTCGCCGTGATGCAGACGGCATGGGTGATCACCGACAACGTCGCCTGGTATCGCCTCACCAAGTTCTTCGGCAAGTTGTTCCTGATCAACTTCGCCATCGGCGTGGCGACCGGGATCGTGCAGGAATTCCAGTTCGGCATGAATTGGAGCGAGTACTCCCGGTTCGTCGGCGACATCTTCGGAGCACCGCTGGCCATGGAGGGCCTGGCCGCCTTCTTCTTCGAATCGACCTTCATCGGCCTATGGATCTTCGGCTGGAGCCGACTGCCGCGGCTGGTTCACCTAGCGTGCATTTGGATCGTCGCGATCGGGGTCAACGTCTCCGCATTTTTCATCATCGCGGCGAACTCCTTCATGCAGCACCCGGTGGGCGCGCACTTCAACCCTTCGACCCACCGCGCCGAGCTGACCAGCATCGGCGCCCTGCTCACCAATAACACTGCGCTGGCGGCGTTTACCCACACCGTCCTCGGCGCGCTGCTGACCGCCGCGACGTTCGTCGCCGCCGTCAGCGCGTGGTGGCTGGTCCGCTCGCACCGCGTTGAGGCCCCAGCCGACGCGGCCGAAGCGTCCGAACCTCCTGCCCCGACCATGTTTCGTCCGGCGACCATCTTGGGCTGTGGGGTGGCGTTGGCCGCCACGGCCGGTTTGTTCTTCACTGGTGATCACCAGGGCAAGCTGATGTTCCAGCAGCAGCCGATGAAGATGGCGTCGGCGGAATCGTTGTGCGACACCGAAACCGATCCCTATTTCTCGGTCTTGACCGTCGGTCGACAGAACAATTGCGATCACCTCAGCCGCGTGATCCAGGTGCCTTACGTGCTGCCGATCCTGGCCGAAGGCAAAGCGACGGACGTCACGCTGCAGGGCGTGCGCAATCTTCAGCAGCAGTATCAACAGCGCTTCGGGCCGAACGACTACCGGCCCAACTTGTTCGTCACCTATTGGTCGTTTCGCGCCATGATCGGATTGCTCGCAATCCCGGTGCTTTTCGCGTTGTCCGCCTTGTGGCTCACCCGCGGCGGGCGGATCCCGAATCAGCGGTGGTTCGCCTGGTTCGCGCTGCTGACCATTCCGGCTCCATTCCTGGCCAACAGCGCCGGCTGGGTGTTCACCGAGATGGGCCGTCAGCCTTGGATCGTGGTGCCGAATCCAACGGGTGATCAGCAGGTGCGACTCACCGTCGCCGAAGGCGTCTCCAACCACGCGTCCGGAGTGGTCATCACTTCCCTGACGGTGTTCACGCTGGTCTACGGGGTGCTGGCGGTCGTCTGGTTCTTCCTGCTCAAGCGCTACGTGGTCGAAGGACCGCTGGAACACGACGCCGAACCGGCCCCTGCCCGTACACCGGACGAGGACGAGGTGGCGCCGTTGTCGTTCGCGTACTGAACGGAGCCAACCGATGGGGAAAGGAGCTCATTGATGGGACTACAAGAGCTGTGGTTCGGTCTCATCGCGTTGCTGTTCCTCGGCTTCTTCTTCCTCGAAGGGTTCGACTTCGGCGTCGGCATGTTGATGGAACCGCTGGCCCGTTGGGGACACGGCGATCCGGAAATCCACCGGCGCACAGCGCTGAACACCATCGGCCCGATCTGGGACGCCAACGAGGTTTGGCTGATCACTGCCGGCGCAGCCATGTTCGCGGCATTTCCCGGGTGGTATGCCACCGTCTTCTCCACGCTGTACCTGCCGCTGCTGGCCATCCTTTTCGGCATGATCCTGCGCGTCGTTTCCATCGAATGGCGCGGCAAGATCGACGACACGAAATGGCGCGGCTGGGCCGACTTCGGCATCGCCGCCGGGTCTTGGCTGCCCGCTGTGCTGTGGGGGGTGGCGTTCGCGATTCTCGTGCGCGGGTTGCCGGTTGACGCGAAAGGCCAGATCCACCCGTCCATCGGCGACGTGCTGAACGCCTACACGCTGCTGGGCGGATTCGCCACGGCCGGCCTGTTCCTGCTTTATGGCGCGGTGTTCCTCGCATTGAAGACGTCCGGCGCCATCCGCGATGATGCCTACCGGATCGCGGTGTGGCTGACGATTCCCGTGACGGGACTGGTTGCGGGGTTTGGGGTTTGGACGCAGTTGGAGCACGGTAAGGGCTGGACCTGGGCGGTGCTCGCGGTCGCCGTGCTGGCACAGTTGGGCGCGGTAATCCTGGTGTGGCGGCGCGCATCCGACGGCTGGGCTTTCGTCTGCACCGCCCTGGTGGTGGTCGCCGTCGTGGCGTTGTTGTTCGGCTCGTTGTATCCCGATTTGGTGCCCTCGACGCTGAACGACGAGTGGGGCGTGACGATCTACAACGCCTCGTCAACCCCCTACACCCTCAAGATCATGACCTGGGTGACCGGGATCATGGCCCCACTGACGGTCGTCTACCAGGCGTGGACGTATTGGGTCTTCCGGCAACGGATCTCGGCTGAGCGGATACCCGCGTCGATCGGCCTGTCGAGGCGCCCGTCCTGAGCGCCGGCCATTCGTTGTCCACTTCGAAGAACCGGGGTCCCGTGGACCCGCGCCTGTGGCGGGCGTCAACCGCGTTGCGCCGCTACCTGGCCGCCGCGGTGGCGTGCGGAGTGCTGATCTCCGGGTGCGCCGTCGGCTCGGCGGTGGTCCTGGCGAGCATCGTCGCCGGGGTCGTCAGCAATCCCGGTGCCCACAGCGTGCACGAGCGGCTGGGCCCCCTGTCAATCCTGTTGCTGCTATGGGTAATTCGGGCCGCGACGAACTGGCTTCAGGCGCGGCTGGGCCAACGCGGCGCCAGCGCGGTGATCGCCGATCTCAACGGTCAGGTGCTGGCGGCGGTGACCGCCCGCGAGCCCAGACGACTGGCAACCGAGCGTGACGCCGCCGCGGTGGTGGTCACCCGCGGCCTGGACGGTTTGCGTCCGTACTTCACCGGTTACCTGCCCACCCTCCTGCTCGCGGCGATCCTGACCCCGGCCACCGTCGGGGTGATCGCACTTTACGACCTGAAATCCACCGCGATCGTGGCGATCACGCTGCCGCTGATCCCGGTGTTCATGGTGCTGATCGGGTTGGCGACGGCCGAAAGATCGGCCGCCGCGTTGGCGGCCATGACGACGCTGCAGGCGCGATTGCTGGACCTTATTGCCGGCATTCCGACGTTGCGGGCGCTGGGACGCACGTCCGGACCGGAACACCGCATCGCCGAACTCGCCGCCGCACACCGGCGCTCGGCGATGGCAACGCTGCGCATCGCATTCCTGTCGGCCCTGGTGCTCGAATTGCTGGCCACGCTGGGAGTGGCTCTGGTGGCGGTGAGTATCGGTCTTCGCCTGGTGTTCGGTGAGATGACGCTGACTGCCGGTCTGACGGTCCTGCTGCTGGCCCCGGACGTCTACTGGCCGCTGCGCCGCATAGGTGCGGAGTTCCACGCCGCCCAAGACGGTAGAGCCGCGGCCGACAAGGCCTTCGCGCTCATCGGCGAGCCAACCGGGCCGTCGGCGGCCCGGCAGACTGTCGATGCCCGCGGCGCGGTGATCCGCATCGAAAACCTCAGCGTCGCAGGCCGCGACGGCTGTGCGCCGCGCGACCTGACCGCGCTGATCGAGCCCGCTCAGGTGACCGTGCTGACCGGGCGAAACGGCGCCGGCAAGAGCACCACGCTGCAGACGATCGCGGGGCTCACCGTGCCATCATCGGGCCGGGTTACCGTGGCCGGCGTGGACGTGACCGACCTGGCGCCTGAGGCGTGGTGGCGTCAGTTGTCCTGGCTGCCACAGCGCCCCGTCCTGATTCCGGGAACCGTGCGTGCGAATCTGCTTCTGTTAGGCGCTCTGGACGACCTGGAAAGCGCCTGCGCTGCAGTCGGATTCGACAAGGTGCTGGCCGAGCTGCCCGACGGGTTGGACACCATGCTGGGCCGCGGCGGCGTGGGCTTGTCGTTGGGTCAGCGGCAACGACTGGGTCTGGCCCGGGCGCTCGGATCGCCGGCCTCGGTGCTGCTGTTGGACGAACCGACCGCGCATCTGGATGCCGACGCCGAGGACAGGGTGCTGCGGACCATCGCCGAGCGTGCCCGCGCCGGTGCGACCGTCGTGGTCGTCGGCCATCGGCAGCCAGTTGTCGCCATCGGCGACCAGGTTATCGAGGTCACCGCGGATACTCGGGACAGCAAGGTGCGTTATGCGCCAATCTGAACCGCTCCTGGCCGCGATAAGCCTGCTGCGCCCACGCGTCCCCCGCGTTCTGGCGGCCATTGCACTCGGCGTGCTGTCGCTGGGCAGTGCCCTGGCGCTGGCCGGGGTTTCGGCCTGGTTGATCACGCGGGCTTGGCAGATGCCGCCCGTGCTGGACCTGTCCGTTGCGGTCGTAGCCGTGCGGACATTCGCGATATCGCGGGGTGTGCTGCACTATTGCGAGCGACTGGCCACTCACCACACCGCGCTGCGCGCGGCCGGCACTGCCCGCGCGCAGGTCTATCACCGGCTGGCTCACGGCCCCGCGGCGACAGCGGTCCGACTGCACAGCGGTGAGCTGGTGGCACGCGTCGGCGCTGACGTCGACGAATTGGCCGACGTGCTGGTGCGTGCCCTGGTGCCCATCGGGGTCGCTGGGGTCCTGGCGCTGGCGGCGACGGCGGTGGTCGGAGCGATTTCGCTGCCGGCCGCGGCGGTGCTGGCGATCTGCCTGCTGGTCGCCGGCGGTGTCGCGCCCTGGTTTGCCGGCCGGGCCGCGGCATCCCAGGAAGAGGTTGCCCGGCAACATCATTCAGAACGCGACACCTCGGCGATGATCGCGCTCGAGCATGCGCCCGAACTTCGGGTCGCCGGTGCGCTGCCGCAGGTCATCGCCGAGTCCCGGCGGCGCCAACGCGCCTGGGGCGCCGCCCTGGACGCCGCGGCACGGCCGGCAGCTATCGCCGAGGCGATGCCGACCGCTGCAATTGGCGCCAGCGTGCTCGGCGCGGTGATCGCTGGAATCGGGATGGCGGGCGCTGTCGCACCGACCACGCTTGCGGTCTTGATGTTGTTGCCGCTGTCGGCTTTCGAGGCGACGGCTGCCCTCCCGGCGGCCGCCGTCCAGCTGACGCGATCGCGGATCGCGGCCGCTCGACTGCTCGATTTGGCCCCGCCGATTCCCACTCCCCAGGCCCCGGAGTCGGTCCCCGCCATACCAATCGACACCGGCCGGTTGACCGCCGACGTGTGTTCCGGGCACCCGGATGGACAAGGCGCCGCCCGGGTGACGCTCGACTTGCCGCCGGGCGCACGGATGGCCGTCACCGGCGCCAGCGGTTCCGGCAAAACCACGCTGCTGATGACACTCGCCGGACTGCTGCCGCCGCTGCATGGGCAGGTCGCGCTGGACGGAACCGACGTGAGCCAGTATGACGAGGCTGAATTACCGAGGGCAGTAGCATTTTTCGCCGAGGATGCGCACATCTTCGCCACCACCGTGCGAGACAACTTGCTGGTGGCCTGCGGGGATCGTCGCGACGACGAACTGGAGGCAACGCTGACGGCGGTCGGCCTCGGCGAATGGCTCACCGGCCTGCCCGAGGGTCTGTCAACGGTGTTGACCGGTGGCGCGCAGGCGGTCTCGGCCGGTCAGCGCAGGCGATTGCTACTGGCCCGCGCGGTAATCTCACCCGCCCGGATCGTCCTGCTCGACGAGCCGACCGAGCACCTCGACCCGACCGACGCCGGCCCGATCCTTCGCGAGCTGCTGAGTCCGAATTCCGGCCTCATGACTGCGGACAGAACCGTCGTCGTCGCAACTCACCACCTGCCCAACGACATTCGGTGTCCCAAGGTGTCCATCAACTCGGCGGAGTAGCCCTTCACAGGTGTCGCCGACGCGGCGTGAATTCCAGCGACAGCAGGACCAGCAGCAGCGGAACCAGTTGGGTCAGCGTCACCAGCGCATAACGCCGGGCGTCCAGCGCGTGGAACTTGCGAACATATCGGTACAGCGACTCGAGTGCGATCAACGGGTCCAGGAAGTGGATCAACCGGTAGAAGATCCGCTGCAGCCTGCTGCGATTCTTGTCCTCAAAGATCTCCGGGAAGGCGGCGAAGGCAAGGGATACCCGTTGCGCGCCTTCTTCTTTGGCCGCTTCGATCATGTCTATGCTGAGGCGCTCGTCGATTCCGTTCGGGGCACCGCGACGACGCCACGGCACGTCCAGGCTGATTTCGCTGCCGCCGCCGGCGGTCGCATACCGATGGAAACCCTGAACCCGCCCGGCGGCGTCCCTGGCGATGATCAGCCGTATTCCCGGGAAGCGGCCCTCCAATACACCGTCCAGGTTCATATAGAACCCGCGGTCGGTGTGGGCTCCGCTGGGTGAGGCCCGCACCACGTCTGTCAACTCGGCCAACTGTTTGTCCTCGAGTTCCTGCTCCGACACGATCTCCGTAGTGATGCCGGCATTGTGGGTGCGCTGTACGGCTTGACGCAGATTTCGGAACTTGCGGCCGACCATGTCGAAATTGGCGACGTCGACCACGACGTCACAGCCAATCGGTATGGGCCGCAACGATTGTCCGATCACCGCTTTGTCGGTCCACAGCCCCAGCCGCCGCTCGCTGCATCCGACCACGGCGATCCGCCAGCCGTGGGTATGGCACATGGCTGCGAAGTCGGCGACCAATCCAGGGAATTGGGCCTCATCACCAATCGGGTCACCGCCGACGACCGCGAATCCCATCCGCGTCCGGTATGCCAGCGCAGCAGTTTCGGCGGCGTTGAAGTGGTAGCTCTTGCCCGTCTGCATCGCGAACGGCGCCAACGGATCCGCGGTGGTGGCGTCGATCAATTTCCACGCCCGCCCCAAATCTCCAGGCATGGGGCGCGAGGACGTCGCCCACATCAAGACCATCCCCGAGCCGGCGATCAACACGTCACCGAGGAGGTCGAACGCCAGCACATGCGCGCCCAGGCCCGCTAGCAGTACCAGCGCTGCCACAGTGGCGTGCATGGCGGTCACCGGTCGTCCCAGGAAGATGCCGCGGGCGATGAACGTCACCGCAACCAGAACCGTCAGTGACCAGCCCAGCCGGCCCGCGTAGTGCCATTCCGGGTGGTCGTAATGGCGGGCGAGGATCACCACCAGCCAACACGTCGCGCATATCAGCGCCGATGCACCCGTCCAACGGGCGACTCGGGAGTCGACGTGAACGACGACACGTTCGCGCGCGCGAACCTTCGGTACCAGATCTACCGCCGGCCCGTTCACGCTTACCTCCCGATGCGCTGTCCGTCAGCTGAGCGGCACACCTGCCGCCTGTTCCATCGACTACCCGGCTACCAACAAAATACGCCGATCGCCGTCGTCGCTGAGCCCATTCCGAACGGCTGCCCGGCAGGGCCCACAACCGGACTATCGGCGCGCGGCCGGGAAATATTTCAGGACACCTTCCTGCACTACGGTGGCGATCAGCTGCCCGGAACGATCGAAGAAATGCCCGGTCCCGAGCCCGCGCGAATCCGCGGCCACCGGCGACGACGTCGAATACAAGACCCAGTCGCCGAAATGGACGGGGCGGTGAAACCACACCGAGTGGTTGGCCGACGCCGCGAAGATGCGATCGAATCCCCACGACAGCCCGTGCGTGGTGATGACCGAATCCAGCACGGTGGTGTCCGAGGAATACAGCATTGTCGCGGTATGCAGCACGGGATCGTCGGGCATCGTGCCCAAAGCTTTGAGCCAAACCCGGTTGTGGGCAAGCCGATCACCCTTCTCGCGCATCACCCATGCTGGGTCGTTGGTGTAGCGCCATTCGATCGGCTGAAGAGCGTTGACGAAGTGTGGGACGGTTTCTTCGTAGCCGCGCAGCAACTCGCCGATCGGCGGCAGCGTGTGCGGGTCGGGCACCTCCGGCGGATCGACGGCATGCTCGAGCCCACGGCCGCCGGACATGTAGGAGATCATCGCCGAGGACAGCAACGTCCCGTCCTGTACCGCGTCGACTCGCCGGTTGGCGAAGCGCCGCTCATCCCGCAGGCGGACAACCTGGAATTCAATGTCCTTTGCGGTATCACCACCGTTGATGAAGTGCACCGAGACGGCGCTGGGCGGCAGGTCGTCACGGGTCAGGCTGCGAGTGCCGGCAACAAAGGACTGCGCCACCAACAGCCCGCCGAATGTGCGCATCGGGTTCTTGCTGGGATGGGATCCGATGAACCGGTCGTCAGCGACGCGCTTGAGATCCAGTACGGCCAGCAGTTCGTCGAAGTCGGACACGCTTCACCATACTTGCCCGGCTCTCCCCCTCGCGCCGTCGGCGCTGGGGGTGCCCCCACCTCAGGCCGCTACGCGGCCTGCATCGTCGCCAGGCTAGACGTCGTCCTCGCCGATCCGGTGCACATGGATCAGGTTGGTCGAACCTACTGTCCCGGGCGGCGCGCCGGCCACGATCACCACCAGGTCGCCGCGCTTGTAGCGGCCGAGAGCCAGCAAAGACTTGTCGACTTGGCGGATCATGCCGTCGGTGGAGCTCATTTTCGGGACGATGAACGTCTCGGTTCCCCAGGTCATAGCGAGCTGACTGCGCACTTCGGGCCAGGCAGTGAAGGCCAGCAGCGGCAAGGGCGTGTGCAGACGGGCCAACCGGCGCACGGTATCGCCGGACTGAGTGAACGCAACCAGCGCCTTGGCGTCGAGCCGCTCCCCGATGTCGCGCGCGGCGTAGGAGATCACTCCCCGCTTGGTACGCGGCACATGCGTCAAAGGCGGTGCGGCCGTGGAGTTTTCCTCGACGGCGCAGACGATGCGCGACATGGTCCGGACAGCCGCCAGCGGGTACTTTCCCACCGAGGTTTCCCCGGACAACATCAGCGCATCGGCCCCGTCCAGCACCGCGTTTGCAACGTCGGATGCCTCGGCGCGGGTGGGCCGCGAGTTCTCGATCATCGAGTCCAGCATCTGGGTCGCGACGATGACCGGTTTCGCGTTCTCCCTGGCCATCTGGATGGCCCGCTTCTGCACCAACGGCACCTCTTCAAGCGGCAGTTCGACGCCCAGATCGCCGCGGGCAACCATGATGGCGTCGAAGGCCAGCACGATGGCTTCCAGATTGTCGATGGCTTCCGGCTTTTCCAGCTTCGCGATTACCGGCACCCGGCGCCCCACCCGGTCCATCACCTCATGGACCAGCTCCACATCAGACGGCGAGCGGACGAAGGAAAGGGCGACGAGGTCGACGCCGAGTTCCAGCGCGAAGGTGAGATCCTCGATGTCTTTCTCCGACAGAGCTGGAGCGGTCACGTTCATCCCCGGCAGCGACAAACCCTTGTTGTTGCTGACCGGACCGCCTTCGGTGACCGTGCAGATGACGTCGTCGCCGTCGATTCCCGAAACCACCAGGCCGACCTTGCCGTCGTCGACCAGAACCCGGTCGCCCACAACGGCGTCCATGGCGAGTCTCTTATAGGTCGTCGATACCCGGTCGTGGGTGCCTTCGCACTCCGCGACGGTGATCCGAACCGATTCACCGTCCGCCCAATAAGTGGGCCCGGTGGCGAAGCGTCCCAACCTGATCTTGGGGCCTTGCAGGTCGGCGAGCACCCCGACGGCACGGCCGGTGGTATCGGAGGCAGCCCGCACCCGCTCGTAAACCACTTTGTGGTCGGCGTAGTCGCCGTGACTGAAGTTCATTCGGGCGACGTCCATTCCGGCCTCCACCAGCGCCTGAAGCGCCTCCTCCGATTGGGAGGCAGGGCCAAGGGTGCAGACGATCTTCCCGCGTCGCGTCACGCCGAATCAGCATAGTCGCGCTCTCCTGCCATTGGGGTCAGTCGATGAGCATGCGCGCTTGGTAACCGGTCGGGATGGTTCAAGCACGGCTCACGTGGCGGCTAGGCGGCGTGTAGGTCGATCAGTTTGATTGTGATGGCGGTTTCGATTTCGCTGAGGTCGATTTTGGGACTGGGTAGTGGTGGGGCGGTGGATCGGTAGTGTGCGCCGGTGGGTGTGACGAATTCGGCGGTGTGGGTGTGGTTTTCGGTGCTGGTACTGACGTGCCAGCCGGGGGCTTCTTTGGTGTAGTTGCAGCGTTCGCACAACCCGAGCCCGTTGTCGGCGGTGGTGGGTCCGCCGTGGGCCCGGGGCTGGGCGTGGTCGCGGTGCCGGATCGGGGCGTCGCAGTAGGGGGTGCGACACCGCTGGTCGCGTAGCTCGATGAAGCGGGCCAGGCCGCGGGGAAAGCACCGCGCCCGGGATTCCATCGCGACCAACGCCCCGCTGCGTGGAGTGGCATACAGCCGGCGCAGGGTGGCCCGTGAGCGCCGGTCGGTGGCAGCGGCGGCGATCATCGCCCGGGCCACTGCGGCCGGGATGGGACCATAGCCGCTCAGGTGGGCCGGGGTGCTGGCGCCGCCGAATAGGGTCTCATCGGTAAGCGCCAAGTTGACCGCGACCGGGGCCGGCACCTCGGCGGGCACGCCGGTGATGCGTTCGACCAAAGTGTCGGCCATCACCTGTCCGCGCGAGCGCCCATCGAAGGTGGTGTCAGCGGCGCGGCGCAACGCCGCATAGACACCAACGCCCTGGGCGACCGGCAGCAGGGCGGTCACATAGCTCATGGTGTCGGGGGCCGGGCGGATGCTGACCGTGCGGTCGGCCTCGGCCTTGGCGGCCCGCTCGACCACCGCGTGCGGGTCCAGCCGGTAGGCGATGGCCTTGGCGGCGGCGGCGATGCGCGCGTCCCCCACACCGTCGAGGTTGGCAGGGTCTGCGCACAACTCGGTGTCCAAAGCACGGCGATCGTCGACATCCAGGCAGGCCGACTCGCGCACAATCAGCGTCGCACGCCACTCGGACAGCATCCCGGATTCCAGCGCGGCCAAAGTGTGGGGCATCTCGTGCACCAAGGCCTTGGCGAAGCCTAGATGCCGATTGCCCCGCGCCGGGGAGTCGCGCCGGGCCAGCGCGATCTCACTGGCCACCCCACGCCCGCGCCGGGCGGCCGGTATCCCGGCGTCGGCCTCGGCGGCGCGGCGGGTGGCATCCAGCGCGGCGGCCGCACGCGCCTGCCCGGCGGCTGCCGCCGACTTGACTCGCTCGAGTTCGGCGATACGCGCGATCAACACGGCTTGATCCTCCGCGGGGGCCACCACCGCCAATGGTTCGAACATGTGTTCGACAGTACACGACTCTACTGACTCAAACTTTTTGGCAGGGTCGCCGCGTTCAATGAAAGGCGACATTGCGGAAAGGGCATGGGTGCGATGGCCAGGTCACGGCGAACGAAGATTCCGGCGGAGGAGAAGACCCGCATCGTGTTGTCGGTGCTGGCTGGAGAGATGACCTGCGCTGAGGCGGCCCGACGTGTCGGCGTCAGCTCAGTGGTGGTGACCAAATGGAAACATCAGTTCTTGGCGGCTGGCGCCGAGCGTCTCGAAGAGGTGCCCAGCGGGCCTGCCGGCAAAGCCGGTTCCCCCGAGCTGCGGCGACTGCGGATGGAAAACGAGCAACTCAAACTGGCTTTGGCCGAAGCTACCGTGCAACTGCGGATCTGGCAGCGCGGCGCGGCGTTTGCCGATCAGGTCCCTTCGCCGACCTCGAAGCCCTAAGAGAGGCAGCCGGGCTGCCGGTTTCGAGGTTCTGCGTGCTAGCTGGCATCCCCGAACGGACCTACCGGCGCCGACGGGCCTGGCTGCGCGGCGGCCAGCCCGCCAAGGGGCCGTGGCCGGCCCCGGTCGTGGATGCGCTGGAGGCCTTAGCCGCCAAATACGCCGCGGCCTGGCCGGCCTGGGGATATCGCAAGATCGCCGCCATGATGCGCGCCGATGGCCACCAGGTCACCAACTCCTCGGTGCAACGCGCGTTACGGCGTCGCGGCCTATTGCTGCCGCAAGGCTTTCGGGCTGACCGCAAATCCTGGGCGGTGCTGCGGCGCAGAGTGTTTCGCGACCCACCCACCCAACGCAACCGGGTCTGGCAGATCGACTTTTCGGAATTCGAAACCACCAACGGCGGCATCTGGCGCATCTGCGCGGTGATTGATTACGCCACCAAGTACTGCCTGGCCATCACCGTCACCCCCACCGCACGTGGTGCTGATGCTCTGCACTGCCTGCAGCTGGCCATCAGCGAAGCCCAACACCTGCTCGACCTCGATGACCTTCGTCACGACCGCGGTGTCATGGACATCATCGACGCCGAAGAAAACGTCATCGGCCAGGCCCCGGCCCCCATCGCCGTGGTCTCTGACAACGGCCCCTGCTTTCGCGGGCAAACCTTCCAAAGCGCCTTCACCGGTGATGATGCACTGCTACGCCACGTGCGCACCCGCATCAAATCACCGCAGACCAACGGCGTCATCGAGCGCTTCTTCGGCACCCTCAAATACGAGCACCTCTTCCGCGGCTACATCGGCGACGGTAATGCCCTCGACATGGAGGCTCACCGATTCCGCACCATCTACAACACCATCCGACCACACCAAGCCCTCAACGACCGCACCCCCAAACAGGCCTACCTCGACCAGCAAAACCTGCCAATTTCTTGACTCAAGACAACACGAGGTGTGACATGATGCGGCGAGCGTCCTGATTTCGCCGTTAGAACAGAGCTCCCCTTCGTGCAGTGACGCGGAAGACTTCTGCCTCCTCATCAAGACCCTTCAAGTGGCGAACACCGAGGCTTTCAAAGCGCAGCCCCGAGCCTGCTGAGAGGTCGCGCACCGTACGACTGGTGAGAACCTCGTCGGCGCCGGCCATCGCGCCTATCCGGGCACCGATGTGCACCGCCGTACCGCTCCACTCGTGGCCGCGTCGTTCGCATTCGCCGGTGTGCACGCCGGCACGGATGCGGATGCCGCGGGTGGCAAGCGCGGGAACCAAGTCCAAAGCACAGCGAGCTGCCTTGGTTGGTCCGTCGAAATGCGCGAAGATGCCGTCGCCGGTGTGCTTCGCACGTCGGCCGCCGTACTTGGCCAGCAGCGCGTCAACCAGCTCGTCATGAGCGTCGAGTTGATGACACCATCGGTCGTCGCCGCCAGCCCGGACTTGCTCGCTGCTGCCGACGATGTCGGTGAACAACACGGTCATCAGCACCCGCTCGTTCACCGCAGTGGCGGTGTCACCGCAGACAAAGGCCAGAGTCTGGGCGGCGAGCGAGTCGTCGATGTCGAAGGCCGCATGCGCGCCCGGCGGCAGCGCCCGAAACACCGCCCCGGGAATGGCGGCTGCCAACGCCCGCGACGAGTCGATCGGGACCATCCGATCACCCGGTCGAGACAGCACCAGGGTGGGCGTCCGAACCGACTGCAGGATTGCTCCGACGTCAATCTCACCCAACGATCGCCAAAGCTTTTGCGCGATAGTCGGACTCGCGCATGCGCGTTCCATTCTGCCGAGCATCTCGCGAACGCCGGGCGCATCCGCGTGGTCGCCGAGCAGCGCCTTTGCCAGGAAGCCCTCGCCCCAATGCTCGTCGATAACGGCAACGCCCGCCTCGATTTGGCTTGCCGGCAAGCCCCAGGGGAAATGCGGCGGCTCACGCACAAACCGCGCCGCGGTGCCGTAGAGCACCATGGACCGCACACGCTCGGGATAGGTTGCGGCGAACAGGATGCTCATCGGCCCGCCCTCGGAGATGCCAAGGAGTGCCGCACGGTCCGCATCCACGGCGTCGAGCACCGCAATCAAGTCGTCCATGCGTTCATCGAGCGGCGGAATGCGAGTTACCGGATCGGAGAGTCCTGTCCCGCGCTTGTCCCAGACGACTAAGCGCGTCTTACGGGCGAGGTTCGCAACCAGAGGAGCGAACGGTGTCGTCGGATCGTCGTACAGGTCGACGTTACTCACCCAGCCCGGGACCCAGACCAGCGTTGGGTCGCCTTCGCCGAAGACTCGATAGGCGAGACGGACATCCCCATTCCGCGCATACCGCACGCGCCCGTCGCTCATTCGGCTCGCCCTCGCTCTGCTCTCCGGGATCGGCACACCCTGGCCCTCACCGAGTCGCCCGCCCAACCGCCAGCGGGTGAACGATCATTGGCATGCCGCGCCACACGGCGTCGTCGGCCGCGACCTTGAAGCCGCAGGCGCGCATCAACTCGAGGGTCGGGCGGTTGCAGCGGCAGCCGCCGGCGAAATGGCGCCACGGTTCGTCCAGCTTGTCCTGCGAGGCCGCGAGGAACCGCGAGCTCGCGCGCACGTGTTCGATGAACAGCAACTGCCCATCCGGACGGAGCACACGCGCGATCTCGCGGAGTGCCCCTTCCGGGTCATCGACGGTGCATAGCACGAGCGTGGAGACGACGGTGTCAACTGACGCATCGGCCAGCGGTAGATGTTCCGCGGACGCGTCGATGATCCGTGCGGCGCGCCCATGTCGCTGTAGGCGACGCGTGAGCCTTCGGCGCATCGCCGCAACGGGCTCGGTGATCACGAGTTCGGCGATTCCATCCGGATAGTGGGCGACGTTGAGCCCGGTCCCGGCGCCGATCTCGACAACGCGCCCGCGCGCGTTGCCCAAGAGAGCGCGTCGCCGGCCCCGCATACCCGCGATCTCGCCCAGCCAACAAAACGGGTCGTACAGAATTGCGAGAATCCGCAGCCATGCTTGGGACGGCGGAGTCGTCTGGAGTTCGGTGCTGGCGATATTTGTCACGACGCGAACGTACGGATGGCCGCATCGCGCGCACATCGCTCAGCGCGGCCATCTTTCGCAGATGGCCCTTTTCGGCTATCTCAAAGCAATCCGAGACGCGCAGCCTCGGCGACCGCGGCCGTGCGTGAGGTGCGACCCAGCTTGGTGCGGATGTTCGCGACATGGCGGTGAACGGTGTGCGGACTCAGCACAAGCTGCACCGCGATCTCGCGATCGCTCAGACCCCGCGCGACACAGGCAAGGATTTCACGCTCGCGAGTGGAGAGCAGATTGGGCTCGTGCTCGCCCGCATCCGGTGGCGGCTCAGGTGCCAGCGATTCGCGGCACGCGCGGACGACGGAATCGACGTCGCCGTGCCAGGGAAAGTGCGCGCTCCCTTGCAGCGGGATGAGTGTCGCGCCTGGAATCGCAGCCGCGACCTCACGGCCCAGCCAGTACGGCACGGCGCGGTCGTCGCGACGATGCACGACCAACGCCGGCCGGCGGACGAGCGGAACATACGCGCGAACGTCGAGGCGATAGACGAGACCCAGCAATTCGGCGGCGGTCTCGGCGGTCGCAGCCTCCCGCTGGAATCGCGCAAAACGTTCGTGCTCCGCAGAGTCGGCGCCACCGAGGAAAATGTTGCTGAGTAGGCGCGAGCCGAGTCCCCAATGTGCACGCACCGTCGCCAAGATCGCGGTCGCCACGCCCGGAGCGGTAATCGCCGTGCCATCGGCGTATGACCCGTAAAGCACGAGGCGGTCGACTCGCTCGGGAAACCTTGCGGCAAAGGCGATTGCGGTGCAGCTTCCACACGAGCCGCCGAGCAGCGACACGCGGTCCAACCCAAGCTCGTCGATGAGTGCACGCAGCGTCATGACTTCCCCGTCGATGCTCAGATCCGGCTCTCGCACCGTGCGGTCCGACATGCCGACACCCAGCCGGTCATAGCGGATCAGCGTGTATTTGTCGGCGACGCCTTCCCAGAACCGCCGAAATCCCGCGCTCTGCCAGTCGAGCTCGAGGTGGCTCACCCACCACGCCGGAGCCACAAGTGGCGGACCGTCCCCACGCACCTCGTAGGCCACACGGCGACCGTCGAGGGCAAGGAACCGGATCTCGGACTTCTCGAGCATCGCAACGAGCCTACGGCGGCCGCCTGAGCAGGAAAAGGACAGCGGCCGTGCAGTAAATCTCGTCCACCTGTGCCAGCCCGGCTTGCGTTGGGCTTGGGGACTGGCGGTCGCCCGCTAATGGGACTCCTCAGCCGCCGAGGATGGTCGGGACCAACGGGAAGCCGGGAATGTTGCGCAGCACCGTCCACGCGATCATCAAAACGATGACCGTCGCCGTGGCCGGGACCGGCAGCACCGACCGGCCCTGGCGGCGCCGCAGCACGATCCACCCGACCAGCAGCGGGATGCCGACCAGAGCGAAGACGTTGTCGTTGATGCTGGCGGCGAGATCGCCGTGTAGCAGGTCGTGCACCATCCGAAGGCCACCACACAAGGGACAATTCCAGCCGGTCAGCAACTTGAACGGACACAGTGGATAGACCGAAGACGGTTTGTGTGGGTCGACCAAGCCGATGTAACCGAGCACGCCGGCCAGCAGCACGCCCGAACCGATTGCGCTGTAGCGACGGCCACGATGTTTGTGCTCTGAGCATTCGCCGTTGCACGCCTGAAACCGGAGCTCTCCGGGACTACGCCGCGACGGACTGGTCACCGCTTCAGCATGCCAGACCAGGCCGGCTTGCTGGCGACCGAAAGGTGTCCTCGTCGGCGCTATCGGCCCGAGCGCGACCTCAAGTTGCGCATTCGTTGCCGCCACCGCTCTCTGGCCGAGCCAGGTGTACCCGACGTCGGCGGCGGGGAGCTCGGAGCTGCCCTGTCCTCGTCGTCCTCGTCGGCCTTCTCAACAGCGGGCGCTTCTGAGTCGGCTTCGGTTGAGTCGACTTCGGTGTCCGGCTTCTCGTCAGCTTCGGCTTCCTCGACGAAGTCCTCCGCTTTGTCGACCGGTTCTTCAGCCGCCTCCGATTCGGGATGCTCCTCCTCGGCCTCTGGCTCGACGGGTTCGGACTCGGCGGCTTCCACCTCCGGCACTTCGGTTTCCGGCTCGGCCTCCTCGACTTCGGCCTCGGAGTACTCAGCTTCAGGCTCGAGCTCGGCGGCTTCCACCTCCGACTCTCCGGTTTCTGGCTCGGCCTGTTCGGCTTCGGCCTCGGACCCCTCAGCTTCTGGCTCGAGCTCGGCTGCTTCCACCTCCGCCTCATCGATTTCCGGCTCGGCCTCTTCGACTTCTGGCTCGGCCTCTTCGACTTCGGGTTCGGCGCCTTTGAGTGCTTCCGGCTCTGCTGCAACGACCTCTGCAACTTCAGGCTCCGCGACTTCAGGCTCCGCGACTTCAGGCTCCGCGACTTCAGGCTCCGCGACTTCAGGCTCTGCAACTTGCGGCTCAGCGGCTTCAGGCTCTACTTCGTCCGGCTCTGCGGGCCCCGGCTCGACGACATCCGGTCCTGCGGCTTCAGGCTCGCGCTCCACACTTCGTGCCTTCTGCCTCCGCGACCGAAGCCTGCGCAACCACCCGCCAACTTCAGGTTCAGCAGCAGCAGCCGCTGCCACTTCAGGGGGTGCCTCCTCGTCCGCGACGACCTCTTCGGCCTCAGGCTCGGCGGCCCGAACCTCTTCGACCTGTGCGCCTTTGGCAGCCGCGGCCTCTGCGACCGTAGCCTCCCCCGCCTCCGCGACTTCAGTCTGCGCAGGCCCCGGCTCTGCAACGCCAGCATCGGCAACTTCTGATTCGAGGACTTCAGGCTCGGTGGCCTCAGGCTCACCAACTTCAGGCTCGGTGGCCTCAGGCTCACCAACTTCAGGCTCGGCGGCGTCCGGTTCGAGGACGTCAGGCTCGGCGGGCTCAGGCTCCACGGATTCCGGCTCGGCGGCTTCTGCCTGCGCAACTTCCGGCTCCGCGGCCTCAACACTTTGGGCCTGCCGTCGCGACCGAAGCCTGCGCAGCCAACCACCCATTTCAGGCTGCGCGACCGCTGCCTCTGCGACTTCAGGCTCTACCACCTCAGGCGCGGTCTGGGCAACCTCTGCGACCTCAGGCGTCGTGGCCGCCTGGGCCTGCGGCTCGATAGCCTCCGGCTCGATGACCTCAGCCTCGGCCGCCGCGGCCGACCCGGTCTCCGCGACTTCGGGCTCCGCACCTTCCTCGGACTTCGCCACTTCGGAAAAATCAACCAGCTTGTCGTCTTCTCCTGGACCCGCTGGCGCTGCGATGGTCGGCACCGCGTCCGCCGAAACAGGCGTCGGCTCGGCTACCGGCTCAGGTTCTGGTGCCTTCTCGGCGACCGGCCCGGTGCCCCGCAGAATCGCAGGCTCTTCACGGCCCTTGGTCGCCAGAATGATGTAGACCACGGCTCCGATGAACACAAACGTCGATGTGAACGAATTGATCCGGATCCCGGCGATGTGTGTGGCGGCGTCGTCGCGAAGCAGCTCCACCCAGAACCGGCCAGCGCAGTACAGGGCGATGTAGAGCGCGAACAGTCGTCCATGGCTGAGGGTGAACCGCCGGTCCAGGTAAATCAGTGCCACGAATACCAGGACGTTCCAAATCAATTCGTACAGGAACGTGGGCTGCACGACGAACGCCAGTTGCCCGGTCGAGACGCCGTCAAGCGAATGAACATCGACGAATCCCGCAGGATCACGCCGGTAAAAGATCTCCAGACCCCACGGCAGCGTCGTCTCACGACCGTAGAGCTCTTGGTTGAAGTAATTCCCCAATCGGCCTATCGCTTGCGCCAGAACGACGCCGGGGGCAACCGCGTCGAGCATGGACGGAAATGGAATGTTGCGACGCCGGCAAGCGATCCAGCCGCCGAGAACACCGAGAGCTATCGCCCCCCAGATGCCTAAGCCGCCATCCCAGATACGCAGTGCCGCAAGGAATCCCGCGCCGCCCGGAGCAAAATATGTCCGCCAGTCCGTAGCCAGGTGATACAGGCGACCGCCGATCAGGCCGAAAGGCACCACCCACAACGCGATGTCGTAGACCACTCCGCGTTGCCCGCCTCGCGCTGCCCAACGCCGGTCGCTGATCAGCAGCGCGACGACGATGCCGATGATGATGAACAACGCATAGGCCCGAATGGGTAGTGGCCCAATGTGCCATACCCCACGCGGCGGGCTGGGGAAATATGCGAGCCACGTCGTCATGCGGACATCCTTTGCCGCACACCGGTGGCGAGTTCGCCCGTCAGTGCACGCAACCTCGGCAAACCGTCGGTCAGCGCCGACACCAACGCAGAACCGACGATGACGCCGTCGGCATAGCCGCCGATCTGTGCGGCTTGCTTCCCCGAGCGAACCCCCAGGCCGACGCCAACAGGTATGTCAGACACTGCTTTCACCCTCCCCACCAGCTCCGGTGCGGCATCCGACACCGCATCGCGTGCACCGGTCACGCCCATCGTCGATGCCGCGTAGACAAATCCACGTGACGCCTCGACGGTGCTCGCCAGACGTTGGGCCGTGGACGACGGTGCCACCAAGAAGATTCGATCCAGCCGGTGCTCGTCGGATGCCGCCAGCCACTGTTGCGCCTCATCGGGGATGAGGTCCGGCGTGATGATTCCGGACCCACCTGCCGCGGCCAGATCGCGCGCGAACGCGTCAACCCCGTAACGCAGCACCGGATTCCAGTACGTCATCACCACCGCTCGCCCACCGGCCTTATTGATCGCCTCGACCGCACTCAGCGTGTCCCGGACCCGGACTCCTCCGCGCAGCGCGGCCTCGGTGGCCCGCTGGATGGTGGGTCCGTCCATACCCGGGTCCGAATACGGCACTCCGACTTCGACAATGTCGCAACCAGATTCGACAAGGGCAGTCATAGCGTCCAGCGACGTTGGCACATCGGGAAATCCGGTGGGAAGGTAACCGATCAGCGCCGCGCGATTGTCCTGACGGCATGACCGGAAAACCGGTCCGAGCCTGCTTGTTTCGCTCTGCCCGACGGTCATTAGGTCGAATCCGATTGCTTGTCCAGCAGGCCGAACCATTTCGCGGCGGTCTCGACGTCCTTATCGCCGCGACCAGAAAGGTTCACCACGATCACCGCGCCCTTGCCCAACTCTGCGCCAAGTTCGAGGGCACCGGCCACCGCGTGAGCGGATTCGATGGCGGGGATGATGCCTTCTGCGCGACACAACAGCCGGAACGCTTCCATTGCCTCGGCATCGGTGATGGGCCGGTACTCGGCACGTCCGGTCTCCCTCAACCAGGCGTGTTCGGGACCCACCCCGGGATAATCCAAACCCGCTGAGATCGAATGGGATTCGATGGTCTGACCGTCGTCGTCCTGCAGTAGGTAGGAGAACGATCCCTGAAATGCTCCCGGCGAGCCACCGGTGAATGTCGCTGCGTGCCGACCAGTCTCGACGCCATCGCCGGCCGCCTCGAATCCGACCAGCCGCACGCCGGGGTCGTCGAGAAACGCGTGAAAGATCCCGATGGCGTTGGATCCCCCACCGACGCAGGCTGTCACGGCATCGGGCAACCTGCCGGTCTGTTCCTGGATCTGCGCGCGTGTCTCCAGCCCGATGATGCGCTGGAAATCACGCACCATGGTCGGGAAGGGATGCGGGCCGGCGGCAGTGCCGAAGCAGTAATACGTGTTGTGGGCGTTGGTAACCCAATCCCGGAACGCCTCGTTGATCGCATCTTTGAGCGTTTGCGACCCGGTCTCCACCGAGACGACCTCGGCGCCGAGCAGTCGCATCCGTGCGACATTCAGCGCCTGCCGAGCGGTGTCGACGGCGCCCATGTAGACAATGCAGTCCAGACCGAGCAACGCGCATGCGGTGGCCGTGGCCACCCCGTGTTGGCCTGCCCCGGTCTCGGCGATCACCCGGGTCTTGCCCATTCTGCGCGCCAGCAATGCCTGCCCGAGAACATTGTTGATTTTGTGAGAACCGGTGTGATTCAAGTCTTCTCGCTTGAGGAAGATGCGTGCCGAGCCAGCGTGCTCGCTCAGGCGCGTCGCCTCATACAGCGGCGAGGGCCTACCGGCGTAGTTCGACTGCAACTTGTCCAGGGTATCGAGGAAGTCCTGGTTGACGCGCTCCTTCTCGTAGGCGGTGGTGACCTCCTCGATCACCGCCATCAAGGCCTCGGGCACGTACCGACCACCCCATCCGGAGCCGCCGAAATGTCCGCCCGAATCCGGGTCGTAGCGCGTGGATTCGGCAATAGCAGCGCTGGTGCGTGGAAGACCCGGGCGGGAAAGATCTGACATCACCGATGCTCGAAGCGCACGCGGCTCATCAACGGCTAGCGAGCCGGTTTCGGACAGGATGGATGCGTACCGGCGGTGACCAGATCGGCAACAGCCGCACGGGGATCACCGCTTTTGACCAGACCTTCACCGACCAACACGGCGTCAGCACCCGCGCCGGCGTAGGCCAGCAGATCACCCGTGTGGCGCACACCTGATTCGGCGATCCGAATCACGTTACTGGGCAGCCCAGGTGCGATCCGCGCGAAGCAATCCCGATCGACCTCGAGGGTCGCGAGGTCACGTGCGTTGACACCGATCACCCTGGCGCCGGCCTTCAATGCCCGATCTGCTTCCTGCTCGGTGTGCACCTCGACAAGCGCGGTCATGCCAAGTGATTCGGTGCGGTCCAGCATCGACACCAGCGCCGACTGGTCCAGCGCGGCCACGATGAGCAACAACATGTCGGCGCCGTGCGCGCGCGCTTCGTGGATCTGATAAGGCTGCACCACAAAGTCTTTGCGCAATATCGGAATCGAAACGGCGGCACGCACCGCGTCAAGGTCATCGAGCGAGCCTTGAAAACGTCGCTCCTCGGTCAGCACGCTGATGATGCGCGCCCCACCATCCTCATAAGCCCGCGCCAGTTTTGCCGGATCGGCGATAGTGGCCAGCGTGCCCGCCGACGGGCTGGCGCGCTTCACCTCGGCAATGACACCGATGCCGGGCTCGCGCAAGGCGGCCATCACGTCGAGCGGCGGCGGTGCGGCGGCAGCGGCGGCCTTGATCTCCGACAGGCTCACGACGGCTTCGCGCGCGGCAACATCGGCCCGGACTCCCTCGAGGATGGAGTCAAGGACGGTTGCCGGACTCATGCCTGCGTTTCCTCTCCATTGCAGTCCCACTGCCATTGCACTGCCCTCGCATTGTCGCGACGGCCTGCCAACCGAATTCCGCGACGTTCATGAAGGGTAGCGGCCGTCGGCGCGCGGTTCGTCACCGACCCTCGGTGTCCGACCCGCGGGACGAATCGGTCGGGTCATGCCCCTCGTCGAGGGCGTCCCAGATCATCCGCTCCGACATGCCCCCGTTCGGTTCAGCCGCGTCGTCTTGGCGAGCACCGTCGCCACGCGCCCTGGATCGGCGAACGGCAGGCGCCGCGTATTTCGCGGTGCTCTCTTCGTCCCTCCCGAAGAGCACCGCCGAGCGCATCAACAAAACGGCGGCGAACAACGTGCACACGGCTGAGGCGAGGGCGATTGCCGCTCCCCAGTAGTGCCGCTCGCTGCCCACCAACGACGCGATCGGGACATGCGCGAGATCAGCGCCGCGCGCCGACACGTCGGGGACCACCCACAGACTGATGCCGAGATAGCCGGCGGCAAAGCTTGCCGCCGCCAGCAGTACGGCGACCAGTCGCATCGGCCGGCCGCGCACCGCGACCGCCGCCACGGCCGTGGCGAGCATCAACAACGCCAGCGGCAGTAGAGCCGTCGACCACGATGCGCCGGACAACGTCACCGATTTGGGCGGCCCCAGCCCGTCGAACGACCGGACCACCACCCACGGCAGTCGTGATGACGTCCACAGCAGACCCGCTGCGATTACCAGCAGCACCTGGGCGATCCCGATCGTGAGCCGGCTGGTCAGCCGACGGGGCCGAGCGTCACTGGGTTCCACTGCTGCTCGCCTCCGGAATGGCCAGGGTCTCGGCGGCGGCGACGGCAGCGAGCACGGCGCGCGCCTTGTTGGTCGCCTCGTTGTATTCATAGGGCCCGTTGGAGTCGGCCACTACCCCGCCGCCGGCCTGCACGTACGCGGTGCCGTCGCGCATCAGCGCGGTGCGAATCGCGATCGCGAAGTCGGCGTTGCCCGCGAAATCGAGGTAGCCGACCACGCCGCCGTAGAGGCCGCGACGCGTCTTCTCCACCTCTTCGATGAGCTCCATGGCACGGACCTTGGGCGCACCCGACAGCGTGCCCGCCGGGAAGCAGGCGGTTACTGCGTCCAGGGCGGTGCGGCCCTCGTCCAGCACCCCGGTCACGGTGGAGACCAGATGCATCACGTGGCTGTAGCGTTCGATGTGGCTGTAATCCTCCACCCGAACGGTGCCCGGCTTGCACACCCGGCCCAGGTCGTTTCGACCCAGGTCGACCAGCATCAGGTGTTCGGCCAGTTCCTTCTCGTCGGCCAGTAGCTCCTTCTCGAGCAGCTGGTCCTCCTCTTCGCTCTGCCCACGCCAGCGGGTTCCGGCGATCGGGTGCGTCGTCGCCCGGCCGTCGCTGACGGTCACCAGCGCCTCCGGACTGGACCCGACGATCGAAAAGTCCGTTGCGCCATCACTATTCGGCACCTGCAGCAAATACATGTACGGGCTTGGATTGGTGACCCGCAGGATGCGGTACACGTCGATCGGATCGACGTCGGTGTCCACCTCGAACCGCTGCGACGGCACGACTTGGAATGCCTCACCCGCGGCTATCTGCTCCACCAGGTAATCGACGATCTTGCCGTATTCCTCGACGGTGCGCTGGGCTCGATGCCGCGGTTCGGGCCTGCTGAACGTGGCGACGGTGGACGGCAGCGGCTGACCCAGCGCCGCAGTCATCACGTCCAGCCGTGCGACGGCGTCGTCGTACGCCCAGTCGACTCGCTCGTCGGTGCCGTTCCAGTTCACCGCATTGGCGATCAGCGTGATGGTGCCCTCGTGGTGATCGACAGCGGCCAGATCGGTGGCCAGCAACAGCAGCATGTCCGGCAATCGGAGGTCGTCGACGGCCAGCTCGGGCAGGCGTTCCAGGCGCCGTACCAAGTCGTACGCGAAGAAGCCGACCATGCCACCAGACAGTGGTGGCAGCCCCGGTAACGGCCCGGTGGCCAGCAGTTCGAGGGTGGCCTGCAGGGCCTGCAGCGGGTCGCCGCCGGTGGGCGCGTCCCGCGGAACCGTACCCAGCCAGACAGCCTGCCCGTCGCGGACCGTCAACGCCGACGGCGATCCCGCGCCGATGAACGACCAGCGCGACCAGGATCGCCCGTTCTCGGCGGATTCCAGCAGAAAGGTGCCGGGACGGTTGGCGGCGAGTTTTCGGTACGCCGACAGCGGGGTCTCGCTGTCGGCCAAGACCTTACGGGTCACCGGAACCACCCGGTGTTCGGCCGCCAGGTGGTGGAAGTCCTCGCGTGAGGTGGTGGCGGCGAGGTGGGCGTGCACCGGACCATCTTCCCAGATCCCGCGCCGCGACCCGGCCCAGCATGCGGAGCGTAGCCTGACGGCCATGAAACCTGGTGACATCGTGGCCGACTTCGAACTTCCCGATCAGACCGGAACGCCACGCAAGCTCAGCGCCCTGCTTTCCGACGGGCCCGTCGTCCTGTTCTTTTATCCCGCGGCGATGACTCCGGGCTGCACCAAGGAAGCCTGCCACTTCCGGGATTTGGCTTCGGAATTCGCCACCCTGGGAGCGAGCAGGGTCGGCATCAGCGTCGATCCAGTTCAGAAGCAGGCCAAGTTCGCCGAAACGCAGAACTTCGACTACCCGCTGCTGTCGGACACCGACGGCAAAGTCGCCGCGCAGTTCGGCGTCAAGCGTGGTTTGCTCGGCAAGCTGATGCCGGTCAAACGCACCACGTTCGTCATCGACACCGACCGCCGGGTGCTCGACGTGATCTCGAGCGAGATCAGCATGGACACCCACGCCGACAAGGCGCTGGAAACGCTGCGCGCGAGGTAACCCGTTGCTCGGCTACCAAAATCAGGGGTTGGCGGCCAGGAAGACGTAGGCCGCCAGCAGCACCAGATGCAATTCGCCCTGCAGCCGGGTGGCGCGACCGGGAACGACCGTCAGCACACTGATCACAACCGTCACCAGCAGCAGCACCAGCTGGATGGCACCAAGCCCCAGCAACAGCGGACCCTGGATCCAGATCGAGGCAAGCGCGATGACCGGAATCGTGAGCCCGATGCTGGCCATCGCCGAGCCGTAGGCCAGGTTCAGGCTCGTCTGGATGCGGCCCTGCCGCGCCGCGCGCACTGCCGCGAGTGTCTCCGGCAACAGCACCAACGCCGCGATCACCACGCCGACGAACGACCGCGGGAACCCGGCAGCCGCCACCGCGTGGGCGATGGCGGGCGATTCCTGCTCGGCCAGCCCCACCACCGCAACCAGCGCTACCAGCAGCAGCGCCAGGCTCGTCAGCGCGCTGCTGATGGTCGGCGGCTCCGCATGGCTTTCGTCCTCGAAAAGGCTCTGCTGACCCTTCTGCGCGACTGGAAGAAAAAAGTCGCGGTGGCGCACTGTTTGCGTGAACACGAACAGCAGATAGACCACCAGCGAAGCAGTCGCGGCGAATGCAAGCTGCCCGGGAGTGAACTCCGGACCGCGCTGACTGGTGGTGAATGACGGCAGCACCAGGCTCAGTGTCGCCAATGCGGTCACCGTGGCCAGCGCCGCGCCACTGCCGTGGGCATTGAACAACGTCACGCCGTAGCGGTGGGACCCGAGCAGCAGCGACAAACCGGCGATCCCGTTCGTGGTGATCATCAGGGCAGCGAACGCGGTGTCCCTGGCCAGGGTGGCCGTCTCGTTTCCGCCCTCTGCCATGAACGTGACGATCAAGGCCACCTCGATGGTCGTCACCGCGACAGCGAGCACCAGCGACCCGAATGGCTCGCCGACGCGGTGCGCCACCACCTCGGCGTGATGTACCGCGGCCAGAACTGCGCCGCCGAGCAACACCGCCGCGACCACGGCGGCTACCGGCCCGAGGTGCTCCCCCCATGTCAGCGCCAGGACGATGAGGGCAAGCAGCGGGACCACGACGGTCCACGACAGACGTTTCGACATCGACCGCCATTCTTCTTCAGCCACCCGCCAACCGAACGGCGACGTATGCCCGACGCTGCTCTCACCGGTTATCCGGTGGCCACAGCGCAGGCGTAAGTAGCATGCTCACATGCCGCAACCCGATGGCCTCGGCGAAGGTGAGGTATTCGCCGGTTACATCATCATTCGACGGCTGGGTGCCGGTGGAATGGGGCAGGTGTATCTGGCTCAGCATCCGCGGCTGCCCCGCCGCGATGCCCTGAAAATCCTGCCCACCGATGTCAGCGCGAATCTCGAATTCCGCCAACGTTTCAACCGCGAGGCCGAGCTGGCCGCCAGCCTGTACCACGAGCACATTGTCGGGATCCACGATCGCGGCGAATATGAAGGGCAACTGTGGATCTCGATGGACTACGTCGAGGGGACCGACGCGGCGAGACTGTTGAGCAGCCAGTACCCGTCGGGTATGCCCCATACCGACGTCGTCGAAATCATCTCGGCTGTTGCCGAGGCGCTCGACCACGCGCATTCCCGCGGACTGCTGCATCGTGACATCAAACCGGCCAACATCCTGCTGGGTGATGCCCACCCGCGGCGACGCATCCTGCTGGCAGACTTCGGCATCGCGCGCGAGCTCGGTGAGATCAGCGGGCTGACCGCGACCAACATGGCGATGGGGACCACCGCCTACTGTGCACCCGAGCAACTCCAGGGCGCCGACCTCGACGGCCGAGCCGATCAATACGCCCTCGGATGCACCGCATTTCACCTGCTCGCCGGCAACGCCCCGTTCCAGCATTCCAACCCGGCCGTTGTCATCACCCATCACTTGTCGGCGCCGCCGCCGCGGGTCAGTGAGCGCCGCCCCGAACTGGCAGAACTCGACGCCGCCATCGCCAAGGCCATGGCCAAAAATCCCGACGAACGCTACGGGACGTGCTCGGAGTTCGCGTCGGCATTGGCGGGCAGACCCGGCACCGCATCAGGCTCGACAGACTCCGGACCGACGCGGGCGATCGCGAAGCCGGAACCGTCGTCGCAGCAATCAAAGCGCGGCGGCCGGCTGAAGCCCGCGGCCCTGATCGCGGCGGCAGTCACCATCGTGCTGGTCGCGGTGGCCGTCGTCGTCGGTGCCCGCATGCTCGGCGCCCGCCCGCACCGGCAAGCCCACGGCGCACCCTCGGCATCAGCGGCACCGTCGAGCGCCAATGCGGCACCGTCGTCGACGCCCACGACAAAACTGGCCGCACGACTCACCGACGAGTCCGGCGTGCTCACCCCCGCAGAGCAGTTCGGGGTGAACCTGGCCATCACCAGGCTCGACAACCGGCGCGGCACCCACCTGTGGGTGGTGTATGTCCCGAACTTCGGCGGTGTCAAACCGCTGCAGTGGGCCGAGGACACCATGCGCACCAACGGTTTCGGTAACGCCGACGCCATGCTGGCCGTCGCCACCAACGACTCGGCCTTCTCATTCCGGGTGCCCGACGCGGTTACCCGTGGAAGGTTCATCGAGGTTCAGAGGATCCGCGGTGAACGGATCAAACCGGCTGTCGAGCACCAAGAATGGGCACGCGCGGCGCTCGCCGCAGCACAAGGATTAGAAGAACTGCCCGCCTGATTCAGCGTGGCGGTTGATTCTCAGGCTCGAGCAGCACGGTCGCATCGAAGCAGCTGTGGTCACCGGTGTGGCACGCGCCGCCGACTTGATCAACCGTCAACAGCACGGTGTCGCCGTCGCAGTCCAGCCGCACCGAATGGACGTGCTGCGTGTGCCCAGAAGTAGCGCCCTTGATCCACTGCTCGCCGCGGGAGCGCGAATAGTAGGTCGCCTCACGGGTTTCCAGGGTGCGAGCCAACGCCGCATCGTCCATCCAGGCGACCATCAGCACGTCGCCGCTGCCACGCTCCTGGACGACGGCGGTGAACAGGCCGTCGGCATTGCGCTTCAGTCGCGCGGCGATGTCCGGGTCGAGCTTCATCGCACGGTGATCCCTTCTGCGGACATGGCGGCCTTCACCTGTCCGATCGTGAGTTCCCCGAAGTGAAAGACGCTGGCCGCCAACACCGCATCCGCGCCGGCGGCAACCGCCGGTGCGAAGTGTTCGACGGCACCCGCTCCCCCGCTGGCGATCACCGGGACCGTCACCGCGGCACGCACCGCCCGCAGCATCGGCAGGTCGAATCCGGCCTTGGTGCCGTCGGCGTCCATCGAGTTCAGCAGGATCTCTCCCACGCCGAGCTCGGCGCCGCGGGCGGCCCACTCGACCGCGTCGATCCCGGTGCCCCGCCGACCGCCGTGGGTGGTGACCTCCCAGCCCGACGGGGTCGGCTCCGAGCCGGGCGGTACCGTGCGGGCATCGACGGACAGCACGATGCACTGGGACCCGAACTGGTTTGCCATGTCCGCCAGCAGATCCGGGCGGGCGATGGCTGCTGTGTTGACCGAAACCTTATCGGCCCCCGCCCGCAACAACACGTCGACGTCGGAGACGGTGCGCACCCCGCCACCAACCGTCAGGGGGATGAAAACTTGCTCGGCCGTGCGGCGCACCACATCCAGCATGGTGGCCCGGCCCGACGACGACGCGGTCACATCCAGAAACGTCAGCTCGTCGGCGCCCTCTGCGTCATAGACACCGGCGAGTTCCACGGGATCCCCTGCATCCCTGAGGTTCTCGAAATTGACGCCCTTAACCACCCGTCCGTCGTCTACGTCCAGGCAGGGAATCACTCGCACGGCAAGGCCGTCACCGGAATACATCTTTCAGTAATCCTCCGGTTGGCCTGTGCTGCGTGCGATTTCGAGCATCTCACCATGGGCGCCGGGGGCTGCGGCCAGCACCGACCGTGATTCCGGGGTCCACCGTTCGCCGGCCAGGTCAGTCACCACCCCGCCGGCGGCCTGCACCAGTGCCACGCCGGCCGCGTGGTCCCACACATGACCGCCGAAAACTATTGCCCCACCCAGGATTCCATCGGCGACGTAGGCGAGGTCGATACCGGTTGAGCCGTGCATGCGCAACCGCGACGACACCCGGCTGAGATTTTCCAGCAGCGTCACTCGATACGGCCCCGGGAAGCGACCCCGCGAATCGGCGCTGAAGCTGCCCACTCCGACCAGCGCGTCAGACAGCTCGGTATGTTCCAGCGACGGCTGCGGCACACCGTTTTTCATCAGCGGGCCGCCAACGACAGCTGTGTAGCGCTCGTCGGTGAACGGCAGCCAGGACAGGCCGGCCACTGGCTCGCCGTCGTGCAGCAGCCCCAGCAAGATCGCGGCCATCGGCGACCCGGCCGCGTAGTTGAACGTACCGTCGACTGGGTCGAGCACCCACACCCACGCCGAGTCGACGGCCGAGCCGCCGAATTCTTCGCCATGCACACCGATTCCGGTCGCGTCTTCCAACGCGGCGACGACTTGGCGCTCTATGGCGAGGTCGACTTCGGTCGCGAAGTCGTTGCCCTTCTTCCGCACCGCTGAATCAGCGCGGTGGCCGTCCAGGAACTGCGGCACCGCCGAGTCCAGGATTGCCGAAGCCTTTTCGACTAGTGCGTTCAAATCCATTTCGGGTTCAATCCCGTACCGCGGCCAGCGCCTGCGGCAAGGTGAACCGCCCGGCGTAGAGCGCCTTGCCGACGATGGCGCCCTCGACCCCGCGATCGGTCAGGGTGGCGATGGCGCGCAGGTCATCGAGGCTGGACACGCCGCCGGAGGCGATCACCGGCGCCTCGGTGCGTTCGGCGACGCCGGCCAGCAGCTCCAGGTTGGGACCGCCCAGTGTGCCGTCCTTGGTGACGTCGGTGACGACGAACCGCGAACAGCCTTCTCCGTCAAGGCGTTCCAGCACCTCCCACAGGTCGCCGCCGTCGGTTTCCCAGCCGCGCCCGCGCAACCGGTGCTCGCCGGCCGGGTTGTCCCGGTCGATCTGCACGTCCAGCCCGACGGCCACTTTGTCACCGTGTTCGGCGATCACCCGTGCACACCACTGCGGGTTCTCCAGGGCCGCCGTTCCCAGGTTGACCCGCGCGCAGCCGGTGGCCAATGCCGCGGAGAGCGAATCATCGTCGCGGATACCGCCGGAGAGCTCGACGTGCACATCGAGCTTGCCCACCACTTCGGCCAGCAGTTCGCGGTTGGAGCCGCGACCGAACGCTGCATCAAGATCAACCAGGTGAATCCACTCGGCACCGTCGCGCTGCCAGCCCAGAGCGGCGTCCAACGCTGAGCCGTACTCGGTTTCGCTGCCGGCCTTGCCCTGGACCAGGCGCACGGCGCGGCCCTCGACCACGTCGACAGCGGGCAACAAGATCAGTCGCACAGTTCCTCCCAGACGCCGCGCTGCGGTGCGCCGCCCTCCCATCCCCCGAGAGTGCAACTAGCGACGCGCCATATCGACATTTGCGTAGCGGAATGCACTTTCGCGAAGTCTTTCACAGTCCCTCGACCCAGTTGCTCAGCACCGCCGCACCGGCGTCCCCACTCTTCTCCGGGTGAAACTGGGTGGCCGCCAGCGGCCCCTCCTCCACCGCAGCCAGGAACGGCACCTGGTGGGTGGCCCAGGTCAGCAGCGCCTCCAACGACCCTTCCCAGCGTTGCGCGGCGTAAGAATGCACGAAGTAGAACCGCGCGTCCGCATCCAACCCTTTGAACAGCGCGGTGCCGGGCGCCGGCTTCACCACGTTCCAGCCCATGTGCGGGATCACCGCGGCGTCCAGCCGGGTGACGGCTCCCGGCCACTGGCCGCACCCTATGGTCTCGACACCGAATTCGACGCCGCGGGCGAACAGGATCTGCATGCCGACACAGACTCCGAGCACCGGACGCCCGGCCGAGACCCGCTCCGCGATAATCCGCTCCCCCGCGATTTTGCGCAGGCCGCTCATGCATGCTTCGAAGGCGCCCACCCCCGGCACCACCAACCCGTCAGCGGCAGCCGCGACTGCGGGGTCGGCGGTAACGTCGACGGTGGCGCCGACGCGCTGCAGCGCCCGCTGCGCCGACCGCAGGTTACCCGAGCCGTAGTCCAGCACCACCACGGATTTGGCGCTCACAGAACACCTTTGGTCGACGGCACACCGGACACTCGCGGGTCGGGCTCGACGGCTTGGCGCAGCGCCCGCGCGACCGCCTTGTACTGCGCCTCGGTGATGTGGTGCGGGTCGCGACCGTACAGCACCCGCACGTGCAGCGCGATGCGGGCATTGGCGGCCAGCGTTTCGAAGACGTGGCGGTTGATGACGGTGTGGTATGGCACCGAGCTACCGGCAATGGCGGTGTGCTGCAGGTGATCCGGCTCGCCGGTGTGCACGCAGTAGGGCCGGCCCGATACATCGACCGCGGCGTGGGCCAGCGTCTCGTCCATTGGGATGAAGGCGTCCCCGAACCGGCGGATGCCCTTCTTGTCTCCGAGGGCCTGCCCCAGCGCCTGTCCCAGCGCGATCGCGGTGTCCTCGATGGTGTGGTGGCTCTCGATCTCGACGTCGCCCTTGGTGCGGATGGTCAGGTCGAAGCTGGCGTGGCTGCCCAGAGCGGTCAGCATGTGGTCGTAGAACGGGACGCCGGTATCGACGTCAACCTGCCCGGTGCCGTCCAAATCGAGTTCGACGACGATGTCGGATTCCTTGGTGCGGCGTTCGATGCGCGCGCGGCGCGTCCTAGTTTCGGTGGCGGTCACGGTGCTCCTAAGAAATGGTCGCGACCCGCTTCGCCCGGCTTCGCCGCGCTTGCGATCGCTCCTGTTACATGGTCGCGACCCGCTTCGCCCGGCTTCGCCGCGCTTGCGATCGCTCCTACTGGGCTGGAGATTAGGTCACTGGCAGCGATCTGGGCGCTTGCTCGCAAGAACGCGTCGTTCTCATGAGCCAGTCCGGTGGTGGCGCGCAGATAGCCGGGGATGCCGACGTCGCGGATCAGAACTCCGGCGTCCAGGTAGCGCTGCCAGGCCGCCGGCGCGTCGGCGAATTCGCCGAACAAAACAAAGTTTGCGTCACTTGGAATGACCCGAAAGCCCATGGCGGACAACGCTGTTGTCACTCGATCGCGTTCGGAGATCAGGGTGGCAACGCTGCCCAACGTGTCGTCGGCGTGCCGCAGCGCCGCCCGGGCCGCGGCCTGGGTGACAGACGACAGGTGATAGGGCAACCGCACCAACAGCATCGCGTCGACGACCGCCGGCGTAGCGATCAGGTATCCGAGCCGGCCGCCGGCGAAGGCGAACGCCTTGCTCATGGTACGGGTGACGATGAGTCGAGTCGGATATTCCTCCACCAGCACCACGGCGCTGGGTTGCGACGAAAACTCGCCGTAAGCCTCGTCGACGATGAGGATTCCGGGCACCACGTCCAACAGCTTGCGTAGAGCTGGCAGCGAAATGCTCTGTCCGGACGGGTTGTTGGGGCTGGCGATGAAGACCACATCGGGTTGTCGTTCGGTGACGGCGGCGACAGCGGCGTCGACGTCGAGGCTGAAGTCGTCGGCGCGGCGTGTCTCGATCCACTCGGTGTGGGTGCTGCCGGAGATGATCGGGTGCATCGAGTAGGAGGGCACGAAACCTATGGCGGTGCGCCCCGGCCCGCCGAACGCCTGTAGCAGCTGCTGCAGAATCTCGTTGGAACCGTTGGCGGCCCAGAGGTTTTCGACACTCAGCGGGGCACCGGTCTGGGCGGTGAGGTAAGCGGCCAGGTCGGCGCGCAATGCTACCGCGTCGCGGTCCGGATAACGGTGCAGGTCCATCGCCGCCTCCCGCACCGACCGCACCAGGTCGTCGACCAGCGCCTGGGTGGGCGGGTGCGGGTTCTCGTTGGTGTTCAGCCGTACCGGGACCGCCAATTGCGGTGCCCCGTAGGGTGATTTGCCGCGCAGGTCGTCGCGCAATGGCAGGTCCTCGAGCGTGGGTTCAGGCGCACTCATCGCTCGAACCTCCGGCGTACTGCTTCGCCGTGTGACGGCAGGTCTTCGGCCTTGGCCAACGTGATCACATGTCCGGAAACATCTTTGAGCGCGGCTTCGGTGTAGTCGACGACGTGAATGCCACGCAGGAACGTCTGTACCGACAGTCCGCTGGAGTGCCGGGCGCTGCCGACGGTCGGCAGCACGTGGTTGGACCCGGCGCAGTAGTCGCCCAGGCTGACCGGCGCCCAGGGCCCGACGAAGATGGCGCCCGCCGAGCGTATGCGTCCGGCGACCTGCGCCGCGTCGGCCGTCTGGATCTCCAGATGCTCAGCGGCATAGGCGTTCAGGACGTCGACGCCGGCGTCCAGGTCGTCGACCAGGATGATCGCCGATTGGCGGCCGCTCAGCGCGGCGGTGACCCGGTCGCGGTGCACGGTGGTCTGCAGCTGGGCAGCCAGTTCGGTATCGGTGGCGTCGGCTAGCTCGTGGCTCGGGGTCACCAGCACGCTGGCTGCCATCTCGTCGTGTTCGGCCTGACTGATCAGGTCGGCGGCCACGTGGGCGGCGTCAGCGGTGTGGTCGGCGAGGATGGCGATCTCGGTGGGCCCGGCTTCGGCGTCGATGCCGACCCGGGATCGGCACAGCCGCTTGGCGGCGGTGACGTAGATGTTGCCGGGTCCGGTGATCATGTCGACCGGTGCCAGTTCGGCGCCGTCGACGTCGGTGCCGCCGTAGGCCAGCAGCGCCACCGCCTGGGCGCCGCCCACCGCCCATACCTCCTCGACTTCCAGCAGCCGCGCCGCGGCCAGGACGGTCGGGTGCGGCCAGCCGCCGAGCGCCGCCTGCGGTGGGCTGGCCACCACCAGCGAATCGACGCCGGCGACCTGGGCAGGGACCACGTTCATCACCACGCTGGACGGGTAGACCGCTTGACCGCCGGGCACATACAGGCCAACCCGCGCGACGGGCACCCACCGCTCGGTGACCCTTGCGCCCGGGGCGAGCGTGGTCGTGACGTCAGTGCGGCGCTGATCGGCGTGGACGGCGCGGGTCCGCTCGATCATCATCTGCAGTGCGTCGCGGACGTCGCGGTCCAGCCCGGCCAACGCGGCGTCCAGCACCGCGTCCGGAACGCGGACGGCGGGGGGCCGCACGCCGTCGAATGACTCCCCGAATTCCAGTGCCGCCTCGGCCCCGCGCTCGGCCACGGCCTGCACGATCGGCCGTACCTTGGGCAGCACGCTCTCCACGTCGGCACCTCCGCGCGGCAGGGCGGCCCGCAGCCGGGCGGCCGTCAACTGCGCGCCCCGCAGGTCGATGCGGGCCATCAGCGGAGTCGCACTCACTTGGACATCACGTGGCCCATTGTCCCAGAGCAGCTCAAGTGGTTATCAGTTCAGGTGGATCAGAGTTGGCGGCGAATGTCGAGGAGATGGTGCTGCGCCTCATGCAGCGTATGTATCGCGACCCATCGCAACGACCGTTCGCAAGTTTCCGGGTAGTGGTAGACGACTGTGCGATCCCAGTCGTCGGGAGCCAGCCGGGCAAGGACGTTGGCGAACAGCTGTGCGGCGTCCGCGAGCTGGCGGGCCACATCCTCGGGTTCCTGGTCGGCGTAGCCGTCGTGCACGACGCGCTCGTCGCGCCCCAACGGAGAGCAGTCCGGCCGATCCGTCCGGCGGGCGGCCAGCACCCTTTCCCGCTGCACCAGCAGCATGTCGCGCAGATGGCATCCGTATTCCACCGGCGACCACACGTCGGGCCGACGTCGCGACCGCAGGTCGGCATCATGGTCGCGCAGGAGTGCCACTACCTCGGCGATTCGCTCCGGGATGCGCCGCTCGGCCGCCGCAGACCCACCGAGGTCGTAGACGAAGCCGCAGTCCTCGCACTGATCCATCACCGCGCCATTCTTCCGTCGACCGGTACAGTGCGGATTCAGGGCCGGTGGTCAGACGCCGAGAAGGGAGCACGATGTCCGCGAAAGATCACCCCAATAACGCTCCGGGCGTCCCGATGGTCTACCCGACTTGGTTCGAGAACATCCAGGTCAAGTACATCAATCCGGCGCTGAAGCCGATCGCGCGATACCTGCCGGGCACCGCAACCATCGAGCACCGCGGGCGCAAATCGGGCAAACCGTATAGAACGATCGTCACCACCTACCGCAAGGGCGGCGTCCTCGCGATCGCGCTGGGTCACGGCAAGACGGACTGGGTAAAGAACGTGCTGGCCGCGGGAGAGGCCGACGTGCATTACGCCCGCCGAGACCTGCACATCACCAACCCGCGGATCCTGCCCGCCGGCTCCGACGGTTCGGACTTGCCGTGGTTGGTGCGCTTGCAGCTGCGGCGCATGGCGGTCTTCCTCGCTGACATCGCCTGACGGTCGGTGACGGCCGTCGTGGTGTGCATCGACGGCTTTCGGCGGGTAACCAGGGCGGCGTACTCGCGACCTACGCCCTGGTGAAGACGGTCTTGCCGGTCATCACCGGCCAGGCCGAGGGAGCGTCCTCCCACGCCACGACACGCTCGACGGCCGGCGACAGGTCCAATCCGCCTTCCAGCAACTCGAGCACTCGCGGAATGACCGGGCGCGCATTGACGCGACCGGTGACGAACCGCACGCCGCGGGTGTACATCGCGAGCAATGGCATCTCGACCGTGGGCTGGAAATACGCCCCCGTGTCGGTGCACACACCGTCTGGCCAGGTCGCGCGCAGCGTCGCGGCAAGCAGCGCCGGATCGGTGGAGGTGTGCACGGTTACCGGGTAGCGGCCCCAGGACTTGTCGGGTTTGGCGACGTCGTGGGCCACCGCCCCGAGCTTCTCGGCGGCCGCCAGCCGCTGCGGGTCGGTGTCGACGTAGTCGACGTGTGCTCCCAGAGCCGCCGCGAAGGCGGCCGCATACAGCCCGATCGACAATCGCCCGACCACCAACACGCGGCGATCGACCTCGTCGAAACTTGCCAGTTCACCGATGAAGGGCCCAATTGTGCGCCAGCCGTCGGGAATGTTGTCCGACAGAGATGCGATCGCCACCGAATCGAGGGTTTCGGCGACGGGGACCAACATCGCGTCGGCGTAGGGCACCAGCACCAGATCCGACAAGAAGCCGCCGCCGTCCAGGCCGGAGATCGGGGCCATGCCGTAGGTCGACATCAACGGCAGTGCGGCGCAGGAACCGGTCACGCCGCGGCGGCAGGCAGAACACGTTCCGCAGCTGATCTGAAATGGCACTACCACCCGGTCACCAGCTCGGACTCCGGTTACGTCGTCGCCGACCGCGACGACTTCGGCCAGGCCCTCGTGTCCGACGGCATGTCCCGGCGGAACCGGCAGCCACCCTTGAGAAACCCCGACGTCCAGATCACAACAGGCCACCACGATCGGCCTGACCAGTGCTTGTTGCGGCGCGGTGATGGTCGGCTCCGGCACCTCTCGCCAGTCGTATCGCCCGGCTTCTTGGAACGTCAACTGCCTCATCTCAGCATTCTTGAGTAACCACTCAAGTATTGTCAAGACTATGCCGAGACCCGATCGCAGCCGCACGGCCCTCGTCGAGAAAGCCGGTACGTTGTTCCGCCGGCAGGGCTACGCGGCTACCGGACTAAACCAGATCCTCGAGGAGGCCGGCGTCAAGCCCGGCTCGCTGTATCACCACTTCCCGCAGGGCAAGCAGCAGTTGGCCGCGGCTGTCGTCGACACCGCCGGCAGCGGCATCGAGGAACTACTGCGCAGGTTCCTGGCCACGGACCGTTCGGTGGCCGACATCGTCGATCGTTGGATCGACCTGATGGCTGCCGGGCTGGCCGGTGACCAGCGCGACGGCTGTCCCATCGAACCGATCGCCACCGAGTCGGTGAACGCGAGTCAGCAGGTACGCACAGCCTCGGCGCGCGTATTCCGGGGTTGGTGTGCGGCGATCGCCGATCGGCTGCGGTCCGACGGCTGGTCGCCGGAGGAAGCGGAAAGCGTTGCGCTGACGGTGATCTCGCTGATCGAGGGGGCGTTGATCCTGTCCCGGGTGGCCGGTGATGCGACTGCTCTCAACGCCGCCAAGCCCGCGGCGCGCATGTTGTTGCGGGGTTAAGGCATGTCCAGGCCGATATCGAGGGCGCGCACCGAGTGCGTCAGCGCGCCTACCGCCAGATAGTCCACACCCGTCGCGGCGTAGGTGGCGGCGGTCTCGAGGCTCAACCCACCGGACGACTCGAGCAGAACGGTCGGCGCGCGAGCGTCCCGGCGCTGCACGGCGATCTGCGTCTGCCAAACCGGGAAGTTGTCCAGCAGGACCAGCTCCGGCTTTTCCGCCAGCACCTCGTCGAGCTGCTCGAGCGAGTCGACTTCCACCTCACAGGGCAGATCAGGCGCGGCGTCTCGCACGGCCCGCAGCGCTTCGACGACCGAGCCGGCGGCCGCCACATGGTTGTCCTTGATCAGCGCGGCGTCGCCCAAGCCCAGCCGGTGATTGACGCCGCCACCCACCCGCACCGCGTATTTCTGCAGGTCACGCAGACCCGGCAACGTCTTGCGCGTGTCTCGGATCTTGGCCCTGGTGCCCTCGACCGCGTCGACCCAGGCCGCCGTGACGGTGGCGATCCCCGACAAGTGGCAGACCAGGTTGAGCATGGTCCGCTCGGCGGTCAACAGGCCCTGCGTCTGCGCCTGCACCGTCAGCACCGGCTCGCCCGGCTGCAGCCGGGCTCCGTCGGCAACGCGATGCAGCACCCGGTAACCGTCGACCCCGATCACCTCGTCGAGCACCAGCAAGGCGACGTCCACCCCGGCGATCACCCCGGGCTCCCGGGGCACCATCGACACCGTCGCCACCGCGTCCGACGGCACCGTCGCCGTGGTGGTGACGTCGAGCCCATAGCGCAGATCTTCTTCCAGACCGCGCCGAATGGTGGCTCGAGCGGCCGATAGTTCGCGGTCGGTCAGCGTCATCAGCCCACCGCCGCCAGCGCCTCGGCGCACACCGCATCGTCGGCCAGCCGGATCACCAGGCTGCGGGCCTGGCCCGGGTCGGCCGAGTCGTACTCGGCGCGGTGGTGACAACCCCGGCTTTCGGCGCGCGCCAGCGCCGCGGCGGCCACCGCCCGAGCAGTCAGCGTCAATGCCACGTCCTCGAAGTCACGACGGCTTGTCAGGTTCCTGGGCTGCGCCGCCGCCAACCTGCTGGACAGCCGGTGCAAGCCGGCGGCGTTGCGCACCACCGAGGCGTCCCGGCTCATCGCGCGCTGCAGATCCGCGCGCTCCAGCGACGTGTAGTGGACCGGCTGCGGCGGCGTCGCGAGCGAACCGCCGGCCGCCGCGGCGTGGGCAGCGGCGGCCTTACCGGCGCGGCCACCGACCACCAGGCCCTCAAGCAAGCTGTTGGACGCCAGCCGGTTGGCGCCGTGCATCCCGGTGCGGGCCACCTCGCCGGCGGCGAACAACCCGGGCAGCTCGGTCTGGCCGTACACATCGGCAACCACACCACCGCAGCTGTAGTGCGCTCCAGGAACGACCGGGACGGGTTGGCGCACGGGATCGATGCCGGCCGATCGGCACACCGCGGTGACGGTCGGAAACCGCGACTCGAAGCCGTCGATGCCACGCGCGTCGAGGTAGGCACACGGATCGCCGGTGGCCCGCAGGCGCGCGTCGATAGCCGCCGCAACGACGTCGCGCGGCGCCAGGTCGCCCATCGGATGGACACCGGCCATGATCGAATTGCCTTGCCGGTCAATCAGAGTCGCGCCTTCGCCGCGGATGGCTTCGGTGACCAGTGGCCGCCTCCCACCCGTCCCCCCGTAAAGCATCGTCGGGTGGAACTGGATGAACTCGAGATCGCTGACCGCAACGCCGGCCCACAACCCCAGGGCGATGCCGTCGCCGGTGGAACCGTCGGGGTTGGTGGTCGCGCTGTAGAGGTGCCCGAGTCCGCCGCTGGCCAGGATGACCGACGGCGCACTGATGATACCGAGGCCGTAGGGGTTGAGCACCGATACGCCGGTAACGGCGGTGCCGTCGTGCAGCACCTGAAGCCCGACATGGCCGGTGCGAATATCCAGGGCACCTGCGGCATGGTCGAGCGCACGCTGGACTTCGGCGCCGGTGGCGTCACCGCCGGCGTGCACGATACGGCGCCGCGAGTGACCGCCTTCGCGGGTGAGCGCCCAGTGACCGGGCGCTGATTCATCGAATCGCGCTCCGTCGCATACTAATTCGGTTACCGCGCGATAACCGTCGGCCACAATGGAATACACCGCGTCGGGGTCGCACATGCCTGCGCCGGCGGCGATCGTGTCCGCGACGTGGGCTTCGATTGAGTCAGCGTTATCCGGGTTGTCCGGCAATACGACCGCGATGCCGCCCTGCGCGTAGTGCGTCGCGGTGACCCCGCGCGCCTGGTCGGCCTTACTCAGGACGATGACCCTGCGCCCGGCGCGGTACGCCGCCAGCGCGGCGGCCAAACCGGCCACCCCGGTGCCGATGACGACGACGTCCGCTGCGTCCCGCCAGGCGGGGCCGGCCGTCATTCGCCGCCCCCCGGCTGCCCGATTTGAATCATGCGCTGCACACTGCGGCGGGCCGCCGCGGCGGTTTGCGGGTCGACATGAACCTCGTCGGCACCCTCGACCAGGCAGCGCAACAAGGCCGCCGGGGTGATCATCTTCATGTACTTGCACGAAGCACGGTCGTTGACCGCCCGGAAGTCGACCCGCGGCGCCGCGCGGCGCAGCTGGTGCAGCATGCCGACCTCGGTGGCGACCAGGACCTTGCGGGCGTGGGTCTGGTGTGCAGCGTCGAGCATGCCGCCGGTGGAGAGGATCTTCACCCGGTCGGCCGGAAACGCCCCCTCACCGGCCAGGTATAAAGCCGAAGTGGCACAACCACATTCAGGGTGCACGTACAGTTCCGCGTCCGGATTGGCGCGAGCCTGCTCGGCGAGCTCGTCGCCGTTGATCCCGGCATGCACATGGCACTCGCCGGCCCACACCTGCATGTTCTTGCGGCCGGTCACGCGGCGGACGTGGGCTCCCAGGAACTGGTCCGGACAGAACAGCACTTCGCGGTCGGGGTCGATGGAGGCCACCACGTCGACCGCATTCGAAGAGGTGCAGCAGATGTCGGTGAGCGCCTTCACCGCCGCCGTGGTGTTGACATAGGAGACGACGACCGCGTCGGGGTGCTCGTCCTTCCAAGCACGCAGCTCGTCGGGGCTGATCGAATCGGCCAGCGAGCAACCGGCACGCTGATCGGGAATCAGCACGGTCTTGTCGGGGCTGAGGATTTTGGCCGTCTCGGCCATGAAGTGCACCCCGCAGAACACGATGGTGTCCTCGGCGGCCTCGGCGGCGATCCGCGAGAGCGCCAGCGAATCCCCCACGTGGTCCGCGACATCCTGAATCGCGGGAAGTTGGTAATTGTGCGCCAGCACGGTGGCATTGCGCGCCTGCGCCAATCGGCGGATCTCGGCGGCCCACTGCGCGTCACCGTCGACCCCGGAGTAACCGTTTGGGGAGTCGCTGATGCCGGCCAGCAGGCCACTCACGTCGCAATCGAGCGGCTCCGTGGGATCCAGGACCGTCATTGGTCCGCTCCTTTCGCGCCAGGAGGTTTTCGACTTATAATCGAAAACATGCCCAATGGTAGCACCTCGCACGAAGTGCTCGCGGTCGTGTTCCAGGTTCGCCCGGCCCCCGGGGCCTCGAGCACCGAAAAGCCGCAGCTGAACGTGTTGTTATGGCAACGCGCCAGGGAGCCGCAACGCGGCGCGTGGTCGCTGCCCGGCGGGCGGCTGCGCAACGACGAGGACATGACCACTTCTGTTCGCCGTCAACTGGCCGAGAAGGTCGACCTGCGAGAAGTCGCTCATCTCGAGCAGCTCGCGGTGTTCTCGGACCCGAAACGGGTGCCCGGCACCCGGATGATCGCGTCGACCTTCCTGGGCCTGGTGCCCTCCCCCGCCACGCCGGAACTGCCGCCGGATACCCGTTGGCACCCGGTCAGCTCGCTGCCGCCCATGGCGTTCGATCACGGCCCGATGGTCACGCACGCGCGGGCCAGACTGGTCGCCAAGATGTCCTACACGAACATCGGATTCGCCTTGGCACCAAGGGAATTCGCCCTTTCGACGCTGCGCGACATTTACGGCGCCGCTCTCGACTACCAGGTCGACGCGACGAATCTGCAACGGGTGCTGGCACGCCGCGGCGTCATCACCGCGACCGGCACCGTGGCCGCGTCCGGCCGCAGCGGAGGACGTCCGGCCGCCCTGTACCAGTTCACCGATTCCCAGCTACGGGTCACCGACGAGTTTGCCGCGCTAAGACCTCCGGGACCTTCCGGACTCGCCGGCTAGCAGCGGGTTCCAGCCTTCCGCGCCGAGCGTGGGCGGCACGTTCGACGCGCCGATCGGCACGGAGCAGCGGGCCGCAAGCTCAAGGGGGCTGTGACGGGCCACACGGCGATTCGTGCACCATAGTTTGCATCGGCACCGGTACATTTAGTAAGAAATTAGTAAGAGACGGGCGCCGAGGACCTACGGCTGACCCACGAAGGGAGCCTCAATGGTCGAGCTCGGCAACCTGGCAAGTGCGACTGGCGCTGAGTGGATCGGCCGCCCGCCACACGAAGACTTGCAGCGCAAGGTACGGCCGCTCCTGCCTTCCGACGATCCCTTCTACCTGCCCCCACCGGGCTTCCAGCACGCCGAACCAGGGACGGTGCTGCGTTCGCGCGACGTTGAGCTGGCCTTCTTGGGGCTGATCCCGCAGCGCATCACTGCCACGCAGCTGCTGTACCGAACAATGGACCTCAACGGCCGGCCCGAGGCCACGGTGACCACGGTGATCGTGCCCGCCCAGCGTGCTCCCGGCGAGATTTGCCCACTGCTGTCCTACCAGTGCGCGATCGACGCGGTGTCGTCACGCTGCTTTCCGTCCTACGCCCTGCGACGCAGGGCCAAGGCTCTCGGCTCGATAAGCCAGTTGGAGCTGTTGCTGATCACCGCCGCCGTCGCCGAAGGATGGGCGGTTTCGGTACCTGACCATGAGGGCGTGCACGGTATGTGGGGCGTGCCGTATGAACCCGGCTATCGGGTGCTCGACGGTGTCCGCGCCGCGCTGAGTTCCGAACGCCTCGGGCTGTCCCCGGAGGCGCCCGTCGGGTTGTGGGGATACTCCGGAGGAGGCCTCGCCAGCGCTTGGGCCGCCGAAGTGTGCGGCGAGTACGCCCCGGACCTGGACATCGTCGGAGCGGTGCTGGGATCGCCGGTCGGCGACCTGGGCCATACCTTCCGCCGACTGAACGGCACCTTCCTGGCCGGTTTGCCCGCATTGGTGGTTTCCGCGCTGCAGCACGCCTACCCGGACCTGGATCGGGTGATCAAGGAGCACACCAACGACGAGGGTCGCGACCTGCTCGACCGGCTGAAGAAGATGACGACGGCCGAAGCGGTCATCCGGATGGCGGGCAAGAACATGGGCGACTTTCTCGACGAGCCGCTGGAAGACACCCTGGCCAGACCGGAGATTTCGCACGTCTTCGAGGCCATCAAGCTGGGCAGCGCAGTGCCCACACCGCCGGTGTTGATCGTGCAGGCCGTGCATGACTACCTCATCGACGTCGACGACATCGACGCGCTGGCCGACGCCTACTCGGCCGGCGGCGCTGATGTCACCTACCACCGCGACGCGTTCAACGAGCACATGATGCTGCACCCGCTGTCCGCGCCCATGACGTTGCGCTGGCTCACCGACCGCTTTGCGCGCCGCCCATTGACCGACCACCTCATCAGGACCACTTGGCCCACGGCGTTCAACCCGATGACCTACGCCGGCATGGTGCGGCTGGCTGGGATCGCGGCCAAGGTCATTACCGGCAGAAGGGTGCCGCGCCGCCCGTTATGAGACGGCCCCTTCCGGTGCTTCCGGCTGCACCCGCGCCACCGCTGAAGTGGCCGCCGGCTGATCCGCGACCGGAAGGCCCCCGAGGTCGTCGCGGGCACTGGCGGCTGCAAACACGGCATACACCAGGCACGCGGTGGCCGCGGGCCACAACAGCGTGGCCGCCATCTGCAGCGGCTTGTGTGCGTAAAACACCGGCGGCGCCTGGATGACGTACGCGATCCGGTGCTCACCGCTGAGCGGGACAGCGTCGAAATTCAACTCGCCGTAGCGCAACCGAACCAGGACCGCTCCCACCGCTGCCGCCACGGCCACCGCGGTTACCAGGCCGATCAGCAGGCCAAGCACCATGTGGGGCCCCCGTTGCTCCCGCCACTGCCAGAGCAGGACCGGCGCCACCACCGCAATTACCGTGAACAGACCGATCAGCAGAGTCGGCGCGACGAAGAAGTGCTGAGATTCGGTACCCAAGTAGTCGTGCACCCGCTCACCGCTGCGAGTGATCGCCACCACCGCATGGATCGGCGGGGCGATCCAGGCCCACAGCCCGCCGATCACCAGCCCGCTCGCCGCCAGGGCAACCGCCACAATCGTGGCCGCGCGGGCCGGCGACGTCTGCGGGCCGCCGGCAGGCGCGTGAGCGGAATAGCCCGTCACCGCTGCGCCTCCGCGTCGGCGGAGTCCACCTGTCCATGCCGCGAGCACTGCGCCCGCCAGCCGTCGGGGCGGACCTGCACGATCATCCGGCGTCCGCATTGGGCGCAGAACCTGGGCGGCTCGAGGCCCAACTGAGCTGCCGTAGGGCTGGACGTGCCCGCCAGTTCGCCGGTGTAGACGTTGTAGACCGGATCAGACATCAGCTAACCCCCTGACCTACGGTCCCGGTTAGCATCGGGCTTCGCGGCACCGACGGCCGCCCTGGTGGACTCATCGGCGTCCGGCCACAAATGTCCATAGACGTCCAGTGTCGTCGCCGCGGTGGTGTGACGCAGGCGCGCCTGCCCGCAGAAGCGGATGTTCGGGGAGCAAGGCCGATCGCCGCCGTTGATTGACCTGGGTATAAGCCACTCCGATGGGTAGCGCGCCACGGCGGCCGACAGTAGCAGGGTCAGCTCGCGGGGAACTGGATGGGTGCAGCGGTGCCAGTGGTTTTAAGCCGCAGCGCTGCGGTAACCTCCCGGAGTGCGCGCGGAATCTGTAATTGCCGCGGCCGCGATCGCCGTGGTCATCGCCGCATGCTCGTGTCCCACCGGTTCGGCTGACCCCACATCCGACAGTCCACCGTTCCCGATCGGTCAGATGGGCGAGCCCGTGCATGTGCGATCGGCCAGCGGCGCGACCGCCGACATCACTGTCAACAGTGCAACGCGGTTACCGCCGGGGTGCGCCTCCCATTTTGCTAATCCGGCGTCTGACTCCGGATGCAACGTGGTGGAACTGACGATCACGGCGACGTCCCACCGATTCTTCCAGTTCGACCAGCGCTATATATTCGCCGGATCCGGCGGCGGCAATCAGCCATGGACCCATCCCGACGATGCGCCCCAGCCGGCAACGCTTGCGGTCGACTACCAAAGGCTCAACAAGATGCCCCCGCTGCAAGCGGGCGGCCTTCACGACGGCCAGTCCGCGCATGGATTCGTCGGCTTCACCATGCCGACGGCAGGCGACCTGTACATCACGATCAACGATCCCGCGCAACCCGCGCCCTACACCGAAGCCGGCTGGATCATCCACACCTGACGCGGCCACCGCAGAGGTGCCCGGACTCTCGTCGGTGCGGTATGCCGGTGGTGATTAGCTGTCTTATTTGCACCACATCGCCGCCGAGTTAGATGATGAAATTCGTGAGGCCGCGGGTGGGCATCCGCGAGCGAGTTTTGAGCGCATTGCCAGTTTCTAAAGTCCAGGAGGCCGGTCGTGACCCAGCATCCAAGTGCGGACAGGCGTTCACCTCGAGAAATTTTGTCCCGCGTCGGGCTCTACGCGGCAGCCGCCGTGATGTTGGTGTCTGCGGTGGCGACCATTTTCCTGGGCATTCGGACGCTGGCCCACGACCGGAGAATCGTCGCTGATCCGGACTACTCGTACGTGTTCAGTCGCACCGCTTGGGGGTGGATCAACATCGTCGAGGGCATCCTGGTCAGTCTCGTGGCGTTCGGACTGTTCTGGGGTACGACATGGGCACGCGTGGCCGCCACCATCATCGCCTCGGTGTCGATCATGAGCCAGTTCCTATTTCTTCCGCACTACCCGATCTGGGCGATTGTGCAGATCGCACTGGACCTTTTCGTCATCTGGGCAGTAACGACCTGGGAGAGCCCGGCGGCTCGCGTCGCACCTGGGCGGGCCGTGAGTGCCGTTGGGGCGCAATCCGACTCGCGCTGGCCCGAGTTGTCACCGTGGCTAGATGGTTCTCCGTCGTGGCCGGCGCTGCAAACCGATGTTTCCGGCGGTCAGCTGATCCGGCTCGAAGACAAGATGAACGACGGCCGCTACGAGATCCGGGCCGAACTGCCCGGTATCGATCCTGCAAAAGACGTCGACGTCAGCTACCGCGACGAAATTCTGACGGTCTCGGTAAGGCTGCCGCAGGCCGCGCCTGCCGAAAGGCACAACAGCGGCGCCTCGGGCTAGTCGAGGCTGACGCTCGTCGGTCCTCTTTACAAACTGGCGTTGAGCGCCTTGATCGGCATCTGCAGGTCGTCGAGCAGTTCCAGGTCGGCCTCGGCCGGACGACCCAAAGTGGTCAGGTAGTTGCCGACGATGACCGCGTTGATGCCGCCCAGGATGCCCTGCTTGGCACCGAGGTCGCCCAGGGTGATCTCGCGGCCACCGGCGAAACGAAGCATGGTGCGCGGCAACGCCAGCCGGAAGGCGGCCACCGACTTGAGGGCTTCGCTGGCCGGCATTACCTCGAGGTCGCCGAACGGGGTGCCGGGCCGCGGATTGAGAAAGTTCAACGGCACCTCGTCAGGACCCAGCTCCGCGAGCTCGGCGGCGAATTCCGCGCGTTGCTCCAGCGTCTCCCCCATGCCGAGGATTCCGCCGCAGCACACCTCCATCCCCGCGTCGCGCACCATCGACAGCGTCTGCCAGCGCTCCTCCCAGGTGTGGGTAGTCACCACAGTGGTGAAAAACGACCGCGCCGTCTCGAGGTTGTGGTTGTAGCGGTGCACACCCATCTCCGAGAGCCGGTCCACCTGCTCGGGACTGAGCATTCCCAGTGAGCACGCGATGTTGATCTCTACTTCGTCGCGAATGGCCTCGATTCCGGCCGCGACCTGTGCCATCAACCGCTCGTCGGGTCCGCGTACCGCGGCCACGATGCAGAACTCGGTGGCGCCGGACTTGGCGGTCTGCTTGGCCGCCTCGACCAGGCTCGGGATGTCCAGCCAGGCGCTGCGCACCGGCGAGGCGAACAGCCCCGACTGGGAGCAGAAATGGCAATCCTCTGGGCAACCGCCGGTTTTCAGGCTGATGATGCCCTCGACCTCGACCTCGGGTCCGCACCAGCGCATCCGTACTTCGTGGGCCAATGCCAACAGTTCCTCGAGCCGGTCGTCGGGCAGCTGCAGCACGTGCAGCACCTGGTCTTTGGTCAATCCCTGTCCGCGCTCCAGGACTTGCTCGCGGGCGGTGGCCAGGATGTCCGCGTCGTGGTCGGCTTCGGCCGTCGGTCGAGTTGCCGCTTGCGTCACCAGGTACTCCCCTGCGTCTTTGTATGGCCGCGCACGCGCCCACATCTGCCAGATCATCGGCAGCGCTGAATAAAAGGTATTCAAAGTAGGGTAACGGCCACAGATAAAGGCGACCGCCGGGGTATACGACAACGATGACTACTGCGACCATCGCGACTACCGCGCACGTCGAGTACGTCGCACACCACATGCTTCTGCTCGCGGTGCCGGCCTTCTTGCCCGCCGTCATCGTCGTCGGCGTCATCTTGTACGTCGCGATGAAGGACCGGCGCAATGGCAGGGCTTCGGACAAAAAGCAGGATTGATCGGCGGCTTATGCGGGCATTCTCAGCACGTCGCTACTTACTTCGAAGTAAGTTCAGTGACACATCAGCATTTCCCGGCGAGCGTGAGAGGCAATGATCGTGCAGTTAGGAATTGTTGCGGAGGCGCCTGCCCGAGGCGCCGGCCTGAACCAGGTGATCGGGCTGTCCATCGCGGCGGTGGTGATAGCCGCGGTCATGCTGTGGGTGGGCTATGCGCACCGCACCCATCGGATCGAATGGTTGACCCGAATCGCCGACAAGCTGGGTGAGAAGTTCCACCGCCCGAATTGGGTGGCGCTGCCGGTGCTGGTCTACACGACGTCGATCATTTGCGCCCTGTTCGGGTTCATCTGGGACGTCAGCTGGCACATCGGCAACGGCCGCGACCCGGGCCCGCTGGCCAACCCGGCGCATTACTTCATCATCATCGGGCTGTTCGGGATTTTCGTCGGCGGGATGCTGGCGATTGCGCTGCCGTTCGACAAGCCCGGGCCGGCCGCCGTGCGCATCACCAGCAATTGGTACGCACCGGTCGGCGGCATCCTGATGGCAGGTTGCGGGATGTACGCGCTCATCGGATTTCCGCTCGACGACATCTGGCACCGGATCTTCGGACAAGATGTCACGCTGTGGGGTCCGACCCATTTGATGATGATCGGTGGAGCCGGATTTTCTCTGTTCGCGGTGCTGATGCTGGAGCGCGAGGGCGAGGCGCAACAGGGCGAACAGGTCGCGTTCGGCCCGTTCATCTCGTTCCTGCGCTACCTGTCATTCGGCGGAATGTTCATCGGTCTGTCCGTCTACCAGATCGAATACGACTTCGGCGTCGAGCAATTCCGGCTGGTACTGCAGCCGATGATGATCGCGGCGGCGGCCTCGATAGCGGCCGTCGCTGCCCGTATCACCATGGGGCGGGGCGGGGCAATTGTGGCGGCTCTGTTCGCGATCGCACTGCGAGGCGTCGTCGCTGTCCTCGTCGGGCCCATCTTGGGGGCGCCGATCAACTGGTTCCCGCTCTATCTGGGACCAGCGCTGGTGGTCGAGTTGCTGGCGCTGACCCCACTGCTGCGGCGCCCCATTGTTTTCGGCGCGGTCGCCGGTCTCGGCGTGGCCACCGCCGGTCTGTGGCTGGAGTCGCTGTGGATCGGCGCGGTGTATCACTACCCGTGGCCGATAAGCATGTGGGGCGAGGCCCTGGCGATGGCGGTGCCGGTGGGGATTTTGACCGGCACCTGCGGCGGGCTGTTCGGCATGGTGCTCACCGGCCAGCGCCTGCCGAGCCGCGGGATCGGCATCGCGGTGGTGGCGGCCACCGTGTTGGTGATCGGCGGCGCGGTGGCCAACGGTTTGCACATCGTGGTGCCCAAGCAAGACGCCGCCAAGATCACGTTGACCGATGACGCGCAATCAGCGCCCGGGCAGCGCAAGGTGTGGGTCGATCTGCAGGTCCCGCCGAACATGATCGGCGAGCATCCGGACTGGGTCACCGCCCTGTCCTGGCAGGGCCGCATGGAGAACGATCGAGGCCTGATCATCGACCGGCTGCGCAAGGTCGGCCCAGGGCATTATGTCTCCACCCAGCCGATGCCGGTCTGGGGATCGTGGAAGACGCTGATGCGGGTTCAAGACGGCTACACGATGACCGCGGTGCCGATCTACGAGCCGGAGGATGCGGCCATCCCGGCAGCCGAGGTCAAAGCCGAGTCAACGACCCGCCCGTTCGTGCAGGAGATCACGATCTTGCAGCGCGAACGCGATCAGAGTGCTCCCGTGTGGCTGTACACGGCCGGATCGATCCTGGTTCTGATCTTCACGCTGATGGTCATCGCCGGGCTGACGTGGGGCGCGGGCCGGCTGAACAACGCGGTGGGTGAGCCCGAGCCGGTCGAGGAGAAGCAAGCTCCGCCGCGGGCCGCGTGATGACGGGAGCGCGACGCGCCCTCTTCACGGCTGCAATGGCAGTGCTGATCTGCGGGTTGGCGGGCTGCGGCGGTTCGCATGACTCCGGCAGTCCGGGTGCGTCGAGCACGGCCGGCGGCGGGGGCGGCCCGGTGGTCGACGTCGTCATCGCCAACGGGCAGGTCACTCCCAGCAATGCGACGCTGCAGGCCAAGGTGAACCAGCAGATCACGTTAAAGGTGAACAGCGACGTGACCGACGAGCTGCACGTGCACTCCACGCCCGATCACAAGTTCCAGGTCGCGGCCGCGCCGAACCAGACGTTTCAGTTCAGCGTCGGCGTTCCCGGCACGGTCGAGGTCGAATTGCACCACCTGAAGCGCACGGTCGCCACCATTCAAGTGCGCCCGTGACCACTGCGCGCGCCGGGGTACTGCTGGCGCACGGTCTCGGCGGCTCCGGCGACCTTCCGGTGCCCTACGCCTATGCGATGGTCGGCGCGGCCTGGGCGTTGACGTTCACTTTCGCCCTGGTGGCGTTTGCGTGGCGGCAACCCCGGTTCGATCCGGCCAAGCCGGGACATCCGTTGCCGACGGCGGTGACCAGGCTGGTCGATGCCCGCACCACCCGTTGGGCGGCGGCCGGCGTCGCGTTGCTTTTCGCGGCGTGGGCGGTGGCCGCCGGGGTCTGGGGTCCGGAGACGCAGTCGAATGCGCTGCTCGGGGCGTTCTACGTGCTGCTGTGGGTCGGGCTGGTGGCGGCTTCCCTCTGTTTCGGGCCGGTGTGGCGGGTGCTCTCGCCGATGCGCACGCTGTACCTGCTGCTTCGGCGGGTCACGCCGCAGCGGCTTGGCCGGGCCAGGCTCTCGTATCCAGAAGGCTGGGGTTATCGGCCGGCCGCCGTAGGCCTGTTCGCCTTCGTCTGGATGGAGCTGGCCAGCCCGGATTCGGCGTCGTTGCCGTGGGTGCGCACGTGGCTGCTCAGCTATGCCGCGGTCATGCTGATCGGCGCATGGTTGTGCGGGCAGCGCTGGCTGGCCCGGGCCGACCCGTTCGGTGTGTACAGCGTCGCCGTCTCCCGGCTCTGCCCGTTTCGCCGCAATCCGGACACCGGCAGGCTCGTCGTGGGGAACCCACTGGACCACCTGCCGTCGCTGCCGGTGCGGCCGGGTGTGGTGGTGCTGCTCGCGGTGCTGCTCGGGTCGACGGCGTTCGACAGCTTCTCGTCGTCACCGACTTGGCGCAACCTCGCCGATCGGCTGGCGCGTGCGGCCCACGGTGTGCCGGCATCGGTTTCGTCGTCGGTGTTGCGCACTGTCGGGCTGGTGGTCTTCATTTCGGTTGTGGCAGTGACGTTTTCGCTGGCCTCTCGGGCCACGGGCGGGCTTGACCGCGAGCAGCGTCGCGCCCTGCCGGGCGAGATGGCGCACTCGCTGATCCCGATCGTGGTGGGCTACATCTTCGCGCATTACCTGACCTACCTGGTGGAGCGCGGACAGCAGGCCGTCTTGGCCTTGGCCGACCCGTTTGGCCGAGGTTGGAACCCGCTGGGGCTGACGCACTTGCACGTCGCCTACGTGTTGTCGGCTCATCCCCCGGTGCTCGCCGTGATCAAGGTGGCATGCGTGGTCACCGGACACGTCGTCGCGGTGATCGCGGCCCACGACAAGGCGCTGCGGGTGCTGCCCGAGGGACATCAGCTGACCGGCCAGCTCACCATGATGCTGGTCATGGTCGGCTACACGTTCACCGGATTGTATTTGCTGTTCGGGGGGTAGCCGCCCGGGCCGGCACTTGTCTGAGCCTGCCGGATCCGTTTCGATCGTTGCGGACTGCATGGTGATGTGCGTGGTGATCACTGCCGACCGCAAGCGAGAGGAAGTCAATGACGACGCAACGCTCGACCGAGCCGGTACGCGCCGATGAGGAAGCTCCGAACCACACGGGAAAACGTCGTCCACGCGCGCTTTCGCGGATCAGCATCCAGTCGAAGGTGATGATCATGCTGCTGGTGTCCAGCCTGATGTCCCTGGGCGTGATCGGGGTGGTCGGATACGTCGCCGCTCGCCGGGCGTTGCTGCCCGCGGTGTCCGAACGGATGACGCAATTGCGTGAGGCGCAGAAGCGAGCTATCGAGACGCTCTTCGCGGACCTGACCAATTCGCTGGTGATCTATAGCCGCGGAACTACCGTCGTGGAAGCGGTTCAGGCCTTCACCGCCGGGTTCGACCAACTGGCGAACGCGACCGTCGATGCGGGGCAACAGCAGGCGTTGGTGAACTACTACACCGACAAGCTGATCAAACCCATCGAACGGGACACCGGAACCAAGCTGGACCTCGACGCCATACTGCCCGGGAACAATTCGCAGAAATACCTTCAGGCCCACTACACCGCGGCGGGGGCTTCGCCCGCAACCGACGACGCCGGCGACGGCAGCGCGTGGTCAGCCGCGAATGCCCGTTTCAACAACTACTTTCGCGAGATTGCGACTCGCTTCGAATACCGCGATGCGCTGCTGCTCGACACCCGCGGCAACGTGATCTACAGCGTGAACAAGAGTGCCACACTCGGCACCAACATCCTCACCGGTCCATATCGGCAATCCAATCTGCGTGGTGCCTACGAGAAGGCTATGGCCGCATCGTCAGTCGACTTCGTGTGGATCACCGATTTCCAGCCCTATCAGCCTGCTCTCGGCATGCCCATCGCCTGGTTGGTGTCACCAATCGGCGCCCCCGGCAGAGCTTCGGGCGTCCTGGCGCTGCCCTTACCGATCGCGAAAGTGAACCGCATCATGACCGCCGACAGGCAGTGGGAGGCAGTCGGCATGGGCACTACCGGCGAGACCTATCTCGCCGGCCCCGACAACTTGATGCGTTCTGATTCGCGGTTGTTCATCGAAGACCCACGGCGATTCAGGAATGAGGTGGTAGCGGCGGGCACTCGATCCGATACCGTCGACAAAGCCATCAAGTGGGGTGGCACGACTCTGGTCCAGCCCGTCGCGACCACTGCGGTCCGCGCAGCCGAACGCGGACAGACCGGCACCGTGATCGACACCGACTATCTCGGTCGTCGCGAACTGGCGGCCTACGCTCCGCTGACTGTGCCGAATTCCGACCTGCACTGGTCGATCGTGGCGACCCGCGAAACCGCCGAAGCCAACGCCAGGGTGGCGTCGGTGACCCACACGCTCGTGTTGGCTACTGCAGCAATGGTTTTCGTCATCTGCGTGGCTGCCCTACTGGTCGCCCAGATATTCGTGCGCCCCATACGACGGTTGCAGACCGGCGCAGAAGAGATCAGCGCCGGGAACTACGACGTCGCGATTCCGGTTACCTCTCGCGATGAAATCGGGGAACTCACCGAGACTTTCAACGATATGAGCCGGAGTCTGCAGATGAAGGAAGTACTGCTGACCGAACAGCGAAAAGAAAACGACCGTCTGCTCGCGTCGTTGATGCCTGAGCCGGTTGCGCAGCGCTACCGCGAGGGCGAGCAAACGATCGCTTCGGAGCACCAGGACGTCGCGGTCATCTTCGCCGACATCGTCGGCCTCGACGACATCTCGAATGATCTGACGGGCCAGGCACTGGTTGGCATCGTCGACGAACTGATCAGGGAAATCGACTCCGCCGCGGAAGCACTTGGCGTCGAGCCGATTCGCACCCTGCACAACGGCTACCTCGCCAGCTGTGGGCTGAACTTTCCCAGACTGGACAGCGTGCACCGCACCGTCGAATTCGCTGTCGAGATGCGGGACATCATCGAGCGGTTCAACAGCAAAACGGGCCATCATCTGGCTCTCCGGGCCGGAATCAACACGGGCAATGTCACTAGTGGATTGGTCGGACGCTCCAGCATCGTATACGACATGTGGGGCGCCGCGGTCAATCTCGCCCACCAGATGCGTAGCAGCACAACGCAATCCGGCATTTACGTCACCGCTCCGGTATACGAGGCCGTGCACGACATTCGACGGTTCACCCCGGCAGGCACCATTACCGTCGACGGCACCGAACAGCAGATCTGGCAACTATCGGAAGGACCAGGCCAACAATGAACACCGCCGTCGCGTCATCGCTTTACTGGGCCGCTGGTGTGGTTTTCGGCCTGCCACTGCTGCTGATCGGCCTTACCGAGTGGCACCAAGCCTTGGTGCGCAAGAGAAGTCATCTCGCCCGGTCCGTTTTGCTGCTGCGCAGTTACCTGGTCCCGTTGGCTGGGCTCCTGGTGCTGCTGGTGTACGTGGCGGACATACCGGCACAGATCACCTCGGTACGCGTTCTGACAACGGTGTTCGGCTTCGTGGTGCTGGTGCTGTTGCTGTCCGGACTGAACGCGACGGTGTTCGAGGGTGCGCCGCAGGGCTCCTGGCGCCAGCGGATCCCGGGCATCTTCCTCGATGTAACCCGGTTCTTGCTGATCGGTGCGGGTCTGGCGGTCATTCTCTCCTATGTCTGGGGCGTGCGGGTCGGCGGCCTTTTCACCGCGCTGGGTGTGACCTCGGTGGTCATCGGTCTGATGCTGCAGAACTCCGTCGGGCAGATTGTGTCCGGCCTGTTCATGTTGTTCGAGCAGCCGTTCCGAATCGGCGACTGGCTGGATACCCCGGCGGCCCAAGGCCAGATCGTGGAGGCCAACTGGCGTTCCGTCCATATCCGGACCGGCCGCGGACTACAGATCACCCCCAATTCGGTGCTGGCCACCACGTCGTTCACGAATCTCAGCCGCCCGCCCGGTGCGCACCAACTCGTGATGACGACGACGTTTTCAGAGGGCGACCCTCCCGACCGGGTGTGTGCGTTGCTGTCCCAGGTCGCCGGTGGTTTGCCGCAGCGCAGGGCGGACGTCGCGGCCACCTCGGTGCCTGCCGGCGGTGGCGAGTATCGCGTCACCGTGGGGCTGCGGTCGCCCGCCGACGACGCCGCCGCGGAAGCCACCTTTCTGCGTTGGCTCTGGTATGCCGCACGGCGCGCCGGCCTCCATCTCGATGGCGCTGAAGACGACTTTTCGACGCCTGAGCGCGTCGAGATGGCGCTGCGGACACTTGTGGCACCGGCCTTGCGGCTGAGGCCGGCGGACCAGCAGTCGCTGGGATCGCACGCGAGAATGGTTCGCTACGGGGCCGATGAGATTGTCGAGTATGCCGGTCGGGTGCCCGACAAGATGACCTTTCTGATCGCGGGGAGCGTGCGGTTGACCGGGGTCGCCCAGGCCGGGTCGAGCGTCGCCCTGGGCACCCTCGACGAGGGCTCATTCCTCGGGGTGACTGCGCTGACCCGTCAGCCCAACCTGGCTGACGCGCGTGCTATCGAGGAAGTGACAGCGCTGGAAATCGATCGAGATCACCTCGTCGAGTTCGTCATGAGCAAGCCATTGCTACTGCAAGACTTGGGCCGCACCATCGACGAGCGGCGCGCCAGAGTTCAACAGGCCATGACGGCAGAGCGATCCGGTTGACGGGGCATTGCGCTCAGCCGATGGGGTATTCGGCGCGCTTGTTGCCCTCCCAGCGGCGCAACCCGGCGAAGCGCCCGTCGATCTGCGCCGGCCGGCCCGCGATGCGCAGCGCCCGCCCCAGTTGGGGGCCACCGACACGGCGAGCCAGCGTGACGTGTGCGGTCCACTGACCCGGCAGGCTGTTGGACATCGGCGCCGGCGACAGGTGCCGGCCACACAGCCGGTGCACGTCCGCCTGCAGGGTTAGCAGGTCGCTGGTCGGCACGATGAGCCGGGCGAAGACGACGTTGGCGCGACCGAACAACACCGGCGCGCCGACCGCACAGCTCAGCGGGAGCCGTGCGGCGACCGGTCGGAGAAGCTCGTCGACGGCCGGATCGACGCTTTCCGCGACGGCCAGCGTGACGTGCGGTCGGCTTGCCGGGGCCTGGCTGGGTATGCCCGCGTCGGCCAGCTGCGCCCAAATGCGGCGGATCGCGGCTTCGGTGTCGCGGTCGAAGACCAGCTCGATCGAATGCACCATCAGCGCACCAGCGTCGTGACCCAGTCGCGGTCGAACGCGGTCGCGCTCAGCGTCGCGAAATCGGTGGTGTTCATCGATCCGGCCCCGGCGGGCAGCGCGGCCCGCAGCGGCGCGAGACGGGCCAGTGCGGCGTGATTCGACATCTCCACCGGCCCAGGTTGGGCCGGCCAGCTGCCGATCACCAGCCCGGCACATGAAAGTTTCTGTGCGGCAAGTGCTTCCAAGGTGAGCGCGGTGTGGTTGAGCGTGCCCAGTTCCGCGCTGACGACAACCAGCGCCGCGGCGCCGAGGTCGGCGGCGAGGTCACGCAACGTGACGCCCGGCTCGGCGAGCTCGACCAGCAGTCCGCCGGCGCCTTCGACCAAAGTCAGCCGTCCCGGGTGGTCCAGTCCACGGATCAACCCGACGAGCTGGTCACCGGTGGGCAGCGTCAACCCGGCCTGTTCGGACGCGGCCGCCGGTGCCAGCGGCTGCGGATACCGCGCCAACCCGGCGAGCTCGGCCACCCCCGACAAGCGGGCCACATCGGCCAGGTCGTCGTCACCGGAGTCGGTGCCGGTTTGCACCGGCTTGCAGACCGCCACGTCGATTCCGGCCTGGCGGGCGTGCGACGCCAGCGCCGCGGTCACGACCGTCTTGCCGACACCGGTTCCGGTCCCGGTGACGACCAGGACCGTCAACGGCGCGACCCGCAGAGAACCTGCATCAGCACCCGCTCAGCCAGGTCGAGGTCGGCGGCATCCAGCGAAGCACGCGCCGACAGCCGCAGTCGCGACGTCCCGGGGGGCACGGTAGGAGGCCGGAAGCACCCCACCCGGACGCCGGCCTCCAGGCAGGCGGTGGCGGCGGCCACGGCCACGTCCGGATCGCCCAGGATCACCGATACCACCGCCGACTCCGGCTCTGGGGTTACGTCGCAGATCCCGGCCAGGACGCGGGCGTGCCGCAGCACCGCTTGCGGTCGCCATGGCTCGGCGGTCAAGACTCGCAGGGCGGCCTGCGCGGCGCCCACCGCCGCGGGAGCCAGCCCGGTGTCGAAGATGAACGGGCGGGCGGCGTCGATCAGGTGATCGCGCACCGGCTGCGGCCCCAGGACCACGCCGCCCTGACTGCCCAGGGCCTTGGACAGCGTCGTGGTCAGCACCAAATCGGGCGCACCCGCCAGCCCGAGCTCGTGGACCAGACCCCGGCCGTCACCGCGCACACCCAAACCGTGTGCCTCGTCGACGATGAGCAGCGCACCGTGCCGGCGGCACACGTCGTGCAGGTCGCGGACCGGGGCGAGTGCGCCGTCGGCGCTGAACACCGAGTCGGTGATGACGACGGCGCGCTCCTCGCGGCGTGACTGCAGGGCCCGTTGCACGGCGTCGACGTCGCGGTGCGGCGTCACCACCACCCGCGCCCGCGACAACCGGCAGGCGTCCACCAGTGATGCGTGCGAATGAGCGTCGGACACCAGCAGCGAACCTGGTCCCGTCAGCCCGACGACGGCCCCGAGATTGGCCGTGTAGCCGGAGGAGAACAGCAGTCCGGTCGACGCGCCCACGTAGCCGGCCAGCTGGGTCTCGAACTCCTGGTGCAGTTCGGTGTCGCCGGTGACCAGCCGCGAACCGGTGGCACCGGCACCCCAGGTGCGCAGCGCCTGGACGCCGCCTTCGATGACGTCGGGGTGCTGGGACAGGCCGAGGTAGTCATTGGACGCCAGATCCAACTCGGTGGCGACCGCCGGACGCGGCCGCAGCGCACGACGCAAACCGGCCGCGCGGCGCTGCTGTTCCACCTCGCCCAGCCAGGCGAGCGGCGACGTCTCGATCGGTGTCTTCATTGCGGTTCAGACTACGATCCGGGCCACCTCGACCATCGCCGAGGTGATTTGGGCGATCTCCTCGGGCGGGCAGATGTAGGGCGGCATCGCATAGATGAGGTTGCGGAATGGACGCAGCCACACCCCGCGGTCCAGTGCCGCCGGGGTGGCGGCGGCCAGGTCGATCGGGCGGTCGCATTCGATGACGCCGATGGCGCCGCACACCCGGACATCGGTTACGGCGGGTAATGCCCGGGCGGGTTCCAGACCGGCCGCCAGCGCGCCGGAGATCTCCGCCACCCGTGATCGCCAGTCCTGGGCGAGTAGCACCTCGATGCTTGCCACCGACGCCGCACACGCCAGCGGGTTGGCCATGAACGTGGGTCCGTGCATCAGCGCCCCGGCTTCGCCGGCGCTGATGGTGTGGGCGATATCGGTCGTGCACAAGGTCGCGGCCAGGCTGAGGTATCCGCCGGTCAGCGCCTTGCCGACGCACATGATGTCGGGGCTCACCCCGGCGTGGTCGGCGGCGAACAGCTCGCCGGTGCGGCCGAAGCCGGTGGCGATCTCGTCGAAGATCAGCAACACGTCGTGACGATTGCAGATGCCGCGCAGGTCGCGCAGATAGCGCGGGTGGTGAAAACGCATACCGCCGGCGCCCTGAACTACCGGCTCGACGACCACCGCCGCCAGCTCACTCGCGTGCCGGGCGAGTTGCGCCTCGAACGCCGCGCTGTAGTCGCCGTCGTAGTCGCGCGGCACCTGCGGGGCGAAAACTTGGGCGGCCAGAATGTCCGTCCACAGCGAGTGCATGCCGCCGTCGGGGTCGCAGATGCTCATCGGCGTGAAGGTGTCGCCGTGGTAGCCGCCGCGCCAAGTCATCAGCCGGTGCTTGGCGGGTCGGCCTCGGCTGCGCCAGTACTGCAGCGCCATCTTCACCGCCACCTCGACCGACACCGACCCGGAGTCGCTGAAGAAGACGGTCTCCAGTCCCGCGGGGGTGATGTCGACCAGCAGCTGCGCCACGCGTGCCGCGGGCTCGTGGGTGAGCCCACCGAACATGACGTGGTTCATGACGCCGAGCTGGCGGGTCAACGCCGCGTCCAACGCGGGGTGGCCGTGCCCATGGATCGCCGTCCACCAGGAGCTCATCGCGTCGAGCACCTCGATCGGCTTGCCCTCGCGGATCAGGGTCAGCCAGGCCCCTCGGGCGGCAACCGCCACGATCGGCGGTACCACTTCGGCGCCGATGGTGCTGTAGGGATGCCACAGGTGGGCGGCATCGATTGCGCTGACCTGCTCGGGCGTCAGCCCGGGAGTCATCGCAGACATAGAGAACGAGGGTATGCGGGTCACGGCCCAGTCCCCGGTATGGGTCGCACAAACCTCCGACATCGGGAAGCTCTGACCAGTTGTGGTAGCGCGCACGCCGAGCCGTTGAGGGCCGGATTAGGGCCTCGGTTTCGGGCTGCCAGGATCAATCAGTGGTCGGTCGATGTAGTGGGTGATGATCCACCAAGGGGCGTCGACGCAGGATGCGGGGAAGTTAGGGCGACGATCATATATGTGCCCGTTGATGTTGTGCTGGTTGACCTAGTAGGCGAACTCGTCGCACAGTCGCCGGGCCGGTAGGGCAGGCCGTTCATCACGATCGGAAGATATAGACCGATGCTGTGGTGGGAGAGATGCAGCCAGGTGTCGGCGTCCGCGGTTAGGTTGTTGGCGTGGCCAACCGTTACCGGCTGTATCCAACAGAGGAGCAGGCCGTTTTTATGCGCGAGCGCCACTGCGCGGACGCGCGGTATGTGTGGAACCTGGCCGTTGAACAGTTCGGGTATCGCCAACACCGCGAGCGCGGCACCTCGGGTCGTCCCGCGCCGGGTCCGACGGCGCGGCAACGGCAACTGGCAGAGGCGCGCCAGGAGATTGAGTGGTTGCGCTGCGGGTCGTCGTCGGTGCAGCAACAAGCGTTGCGCGCCTTTGACCGGGCAGTCCAGGCATGTTTCGACGGCAACGCCAAAGAGCCGAGATGGCGCAAGCGCGGCGTATCGGAAGGTTTCTGTGTGCGTGACACCAAGGTTGTCGTGCACAGCCGCGCGTGGGCGCAAATTGCGGTACCCAAACTGGGCTGGGTGAAGTTCAAGCTGTCCCGTGCGCTGCCGGCGGACAAGCTAAGGATGGCTCGGATCACCGCGGCCCCCAGTGGTCGCTGGCATGTAAGTTTCCCCGCGCCGCAGCCGGCGGTACCCGATGCCGGCAGGGCGGGGCGTGCTATCGGTATCGACCGTGGCGTGGCCACCACTATCGCCACCTCGGACGGTCAGATGTTTCGGGCGCCGACGATGCGCAAACGCGAGCAGGCAAAGCTGGCGCGACTGCAACGTGAGAAAACGCGCCGGCGCAAAGGCAGCGCCCGCCGCAGGTCCGTCGTCATGCGGATCGCCGCTGTGCATGAGACCGTGGCAGGCCGCCGCCGCGACTGGGTCGAGAAGCTCACCACCAGGATCGCGGCCCGCTATGACTTCGTCGCGGTGGAGCACCTGGCGGTCCGCAACATGGTCCGCAAACCTAAACCCAAGCCGAACCCCGACCGACCTGATCAGTACCTGCCGAACGGGGCAGCGGCCAAGGCGGGACTCAATAAACGGATCCACGCCAACTGCTGGGGCATGTTCGCCCGCCGGTTGGGGCAGAAGACGAAAGCTTCCGGCACGACGTTGGTTGAGGTGTCGGCAAGGTACAGCAGCCAAGAGTGCCGCAACTGTGGCCACACGGCCAAGGAGAACCGCGAGAGCCAAGCGGTGTTTCGTTGCCTCGCGTGTGGCCACCTCGACCATGCGGACCACAACGCTGCTCAAATAATCTTGGCCCGGGCTAGACCCGCGCCTACCCCCGGACCGGGGGCCATACCGCAGGGTGTGGGCACCGCAAGGTGCGCTCACGGAAGTGAGAACCACGATTGGGCCGCGTGAGCGGCCCAATCAGAATCCCGGCCCTTCAGGGCCAGGGGGAGGTCAAGGCATGGCTTCGCCGTATCGGCCCGACGAGGACACCGACGACCGGGACCCGCCGGCGATTCGGCTGCGGATCGCGGTCTGGGACGTGGTTTGCACCTGCGGGTTGTTGACGCTGCTCGTCGTCGTGGCCACCACGACGAGCCTGCCCTCGCGGCTGTTCGGCTTCGCCGCCGACGCCTGCCCGGACGGCAGTTGCGGTCCGGTGCCCTACGGACTGGACCAGTACATCTATCCCGTCATGTGGGGCGGGATAGGCGCGGCGGTTGCGGCGGCCGCCATCGGCCCGGTCGTTTCCCTGCTGCGGGGCTGGTTCATGTTCTTCTGGCCGATCCTGGCCGCGGCCATCCTGATGCTCAGCTCGCTGGCCGGCTACGGTTTGACGACTTTCAGCGAACGATATTGGCACTGACGCGGCTGCGGCGGCGGCGCGTCATACGCTCGGCTGAGACCCACATCACGGTCCGGCGGCCGGAATCGGCCTGGGCAGTCACCGTGCGATCTCATTCCGACAAATAATCCTCGGCGGATCTGGCGGCCAGCATTTTCTGTTGCGAAAGTGTCTGGAGTGACTGGTGTGACAAGCATGCGAGGCGGCCATCGCGCGACTCGTGGCATGGCAGCCGACGCGCGCAGTCACCGCGCTAAGGCACGAGACCCCGAGAGAGGGTGAACCAGAATGAAACGCATCTACGCCTTCGCCATCGGTCTGGTGATGACGGTGGCCCCGGTGGTGGCCACGTCTGATCTCGCGACCGGCCTGGCCGCCGCGGACCCGGGTGCCCGGCCGATGGACTACCAGCAGGCCACCGACGTCGTCGTCGCCCGCGGCCTCTCGCAGCGCGGCGTGCCGTTCTCCTGGGCCGGCGGCGGCGTCAACGGACCCAGCCGCGGTACCGGCAAAGGCGCGATGACCGTCGGGTTCGACGCCTCCGGCCTGATGCAGTACGCGTACGCCGGCGCAGGAATCAAGCTGCCCCGTTCATCCGGCCAGATGTACCGGGTAGGTCAAAAGGTACTGCCGCAGCAGGCGCGCAAGGGCGACCTCATCTTCTACGGTCCCGAAGGCACGCAAAGCGTCGCCATGTATCTCGGCAACAGCCAGATGCTGGAAGTCGGCGACGTGGTCCAGGTGTCACCGGTGCGCACCAGCGGCATGGCGCCCTACCTAGTGCGGGTGCTCGGAACTCAGCCCGCGCCCGTCCAGCAGGCGCCGGTGCAGCAGGTGCCGGGTCAGCAGACGCCGGGCCAGCAGGTGCCGAGCCAGCAAACGCCGCTACAGCCGGCCCCGACCCCACAGGCACCGCTGCAACAGGTGCCGGCGCCACAGTCACCACTGCAACCGGCGCCCACCCCGCAGGCGCCATTGCAACTGGCACCGGTGCAGCCGGCAGCTCCGGCGCAACCGGCGCAGCAACCCGCGATCGTCCCGGCCACCCGGTAGCCGTCGCAACCTTCCAATCCCCCGCCACCTGTTTGCACACGACTCGCTGCTCAGCGAGAGAGCAAGTGGCGGGTTTTGGGTAAATTGGCTTTCGATCATGCTGAGCCTGTCACCTCCCCGCCCGCCGGCCGCAACCGCGCAGCCGGTCGGCCAGCCAGCTCGGGCGGGGTCCGGTTTCTACCGTTACGACCTGGACGGTTTGCGCGGCATCGCCATCGCGCTAGTCGCGATGTTCCACGTCTGGTTCGGCCGGGTGTCCGGTGGCGTGGACGTGTTCCTCGCGCTTTCCGGCTTCTTCTTCGGCGGCAAGATGCTGCGCGCCGCGCTCAACCCGGCGATCTCGCTCTCGCCACCGGCCGAGGTGGCCCGGCTGGTCCGCCGGCTGCTACCGGCCCTGGTCGTCGTCCTGGCCGGATGCGCACTGCTCACCATCTTGGTGCAACCGCAAACCCGCTGGGAGACCTTCGCCGACCAAAGCCTGGCCAGCCTCGGTTACTACCAGAACTGGGAGCTGGCCAACTCGGCGTCGGACTATCTGCGCGCCGGTGAGGCCGTCAGCCCGCTGCAGCACATCTGGTCCATGTCGGTGCAGGGGCAGTTCTACATCGCCTTCCTGCTCCTGGCCGCCGGATGCGCCTACCTGTTTCGGCACCTGTTCCGGGCGCCGGGCAGCCTGCGGAGCGTCTTCCTGGTGCTGCTGAGCGCCCTGACGGTGGCGTCCTTCGTCTACGCCGTCTGTGCTCATCAGGCCAACCAGGCACAGGCGTACTACAACACCTTCGCGCGGGCGTGGGAGCTGCTGCTGGGAGCGCTGGTCGGGGCGCTGGTCCCCTACATCCGCTGGCCGATGTGGCTGCGCACGATGCTCGCGACCGTCGCGCTGGCCGCCATCCTGTCGTGCGGCGCACTGATCAACGGCGTCAAGGAATTTCCCGGTCCGTGGGCATTGGTACCCGTCGGCGCCACGATGCTGATGATCCTTGCCGGAGCCAACCTGGCCGGGACCGACGGCGCCGGTGGCGGGCTGCCGCTGCCCAATCGACTGCTGGCGGCGGGGCCGCTGGTGACCCTGGGCGCGATGGCGTACTCGCTGTACCTCTGGCACTGGCCGCTGCTGATCTTCTGGCTTTCCTACTCCGGCCACGCGCATGCGGGCTTTGTCGACGGCCTGGCGGTCCTGCTGATATCCGGCGTCCTCGCCTACTTCACCACCCGGCTCGTGGAGGACCCGCTTCGGTACCGGGCCGGCGCGGATAACGTAGCGCCGGCGCATGTCCCGACGGTCCCCTGGCGCGCGCGGCTCCGCCGGCCGACGATGGTGCTCGGCTCGATCGTGGTGCTGCTGGGTGTCACCCTGACCGCGACGTCGTTCACCTGGCGCGAGCACGTCAGCGACCAACGCGCCGCGGGCCGGGAGCTGAAAGGTCTCAACCCGCACGACTATCCCGGGGCCATGGCGCTGACCGCGCATGTGCGGGTGCCCGCGCTGCGGATGCGTCCCACCGTGCTGGAGATCAAGGAGGACCTGCCGGCCACCACCAGGGACGGCTGCATCAGCGACTTCGTCAACCCCGCGGTGGTCAACTGCACCTACGGCGATGTGGACGCCACCCGAACCATCGCGCTGGCCGGCGGATCGCACGCGGAACACTGGCTGCCCGCGCTCAGCCTGCTCGGCCAGTTACACCACTTCAAGGTGGTGACCTACCTCAAGATGGGCTGCCCGTTGTCCACCGAGGAAGTCCCACTGATCATGGGCAACAACGCCGCCTACCCGCAGTGCCGCGCGTGGGTGCACACGGTGATGAACAAGGTGGTCGCCGACCGGCCCGACTATGTGTTCACCACCTCGACCCGACCGTGGAATATCAAGGCCGGCGACGTGATGCCGGCAACGTATATCGGTATCTGGCAGACGTTCTCGGACAACAACATTCCCGTGCTGGCCATGCGGGACACTCCGTGGCTGGTCAAGGACGGTAAACCGTTCGACCCCGCGGACTGCCTGGCCAAGAAGCGCGACGCCGAGTCGTGCTCGGTCAAACGCTCTGACCTGCTGGTCGATCGCAATCCGACGCTGGACTTCGTGGAGCGGTTCCCACTGCTCAAGCCGCTGGACATGTCGGATGCGATCTGTCGTCCCGACGTCTGCCGTCCGGTCGAGGGAAACGTGCTGATCTACCACGGCGCCCACCATCTGTCCCCCACCTACGTGCGGACCCTGGCTCCCGAGCTCGGCCGGCAGATCGCGGTTAGCACCGGTTGGTGGTGACTACCGGGTCATCGCGGCCCGGTTAAGGTCGAGTGATGTCGTCGAACAGTGGCGAGGACGCTGGCGGGACCGAACCGACTTTGCCCACCGTGTGGCCGGGTACCGCTTATCCGCTCGGGGCCACCTATGACGGTGCGGGCACCAACTTTTCGCTGTTCTCCGAGATCGCCGACAACGTCGACCTGTGCCTGATCGGCGAGGACGGCAGCGAGTCCTGCGTGCCGCTCGACGAGGTGGACGGATACGTCTGGCACGCCTACCTGCCGAACATCAGCCCGGGACAGCGCTACGGGTTTCGTGTGCACGGGCCGTTCGACCCCGCGGCCGGTCATCGCTGCGATCCGAGCAAGTTGCTGCTCGACCCGTACGGCAAGGCGTTCGACGGCGACTTCACTTTCGGGCAGGCGCTGTTCTCCTACGACTTGAACCCCGTTGCCTCCGAAGGCGACTCCACGCAAACCGGCACTCTCCCGATGGTCGATTCACTGGGCCACACGATGACCAGCGTGGTCATCAACCCCTTCTTCGACTGGGCCTTCGACCGGGCACCGCTCACCCCGTACCACGAGACGGTCATCTATGAGGCTCACGTCAAGGGCATGACGCAGACGCATCCCGGTGTTCCCGAAGAGCTGCGGGGCACCTACGCGGGGCTGGCCCACCCGGCGGTGATCGACCATCTCAAGTCGCTCAACGTCACCGCGCTCGAGCTGATGCCGGTACACCAGTTCATGCACGACCAGCGGCTGCTCGACCTCGGCTTGCGAAACTACTGGGGCTACAACACATTCGGCTTCTTCGCGCCGCATTACCAGTACGCCGCGACGCGGCAGGCCGGCAGCGCGGTGGCCGAGTTCAAGATGATGGTGCGCAATCTGCACGAAGCCGGCATCGAGGTCATCCTCGACGTGGTGTACAACCACACCGCCGAAGGCAATCACCTGGGGCCGACCATCAACTTCCGCGGCATCGATAACAAGGCCTACTACCGGCTGGTCGACGAGGACCTGCGGCTGTACAAGGACTACACCGGCACCGGCAACAGCCTCAACGCGCGGCACCCGCACACCCTGCAGCTGATCATGGACTCGTTGCGCTACTGGGTGCTGGAGATGCACGTCGACGGGTTCCGCTTCGACCTGGCCTCGACCCTGGCCCGCGAACTGCACGACGTCGACCGATTGAGCGCGTTTTTCGATCTGGTGCAGCAAGATCCGGTGGTCAGCCAGGTCAAACTGATCGCCGAGCCGTGGGACGTCGGCGAGGGCGGCTACCAGGTCGGAAATTTTCCCGGTTTGTGGACCGAGTGGAACGGGAAGTATCGCGATACTGTGCGTGATTACTGGCGGGGGGAACCCGCGACCCTGGGTGAGTTCGCCTCGCGGCTAACCGGCTCGTCGGACCTCTACGAGGTGACCGGCCGACGGCCCAGCGCCAGCATCAATTTCGTCACCGCACACGACGGGTTCACCCTCAACGACCTGGTGTCCTACAACGAGAAACACAACGAGGCCAACGGCGAGGACAACCGCGACGGAGAAAGCCACAACCGCTCGTGGAACTGCGGCGTCGAAGGCCCCACCGACGACCCCGAGATCGTCGCGCTGCGCTGCCGTCAGATGCGCAACTTCTGGGCCACCCTGATGATCAGTCAGGGCACGCCGATGATCGCGCACGGCGACGAGATCGGCCGCACCCAAGTGGGCAACAACAACGTCTACTGTCAAGACTCCGAATTGGCTTGGATGGATTGGTCATTGGTGGACAAGAACCCCGATCTGCTGTCCTTCGCGCGCAAGGCGACCGACTTGCGGAAAAACCATCCGGTGTTTCGCCGGCGCCGCTTCTTCGAGGGCGAGCCGATTCGAACCGGCGAAGAAGTCCGCGATATCGCCTGGCTGACGCCCAGCGGCCGGGAGATGACCCACGAAGACTGGGACAAGAGCTTTCATCACAAGTGCGTGGCGGTGTTTCTCAATGGCGACGCCATCACCGCCCCGAATGCGCGCGGCGAGCGGGTCGTCGACGACTCATTCCTGTTGTGTTTCAACGCCCACGACGAAGAGGTGGACTTCGTGACGCCGCACGACGACTATGCCCGGGAGTGGACCGCCGCGCTGGACACCAATGACTCGGTCGGCGCCAACGACCTGGTGGTGGCGGCTGAAGTCACGGTACCGGTGCCGGCGCGTTCCCTGCTCGTGCTACGTAAGACCGCCTGAGGCATGGCTTTTCCGGTGCTTTCCACCTACCGGTTACAACTGCGCGGTGAATCGAGCGGGTTCGGGTTCACCTTCGCCGACGCCGAGAACCTGCTGGACTACCTCGACGACCTCGGAGTTTCGCATCTGTACCTGTCCCCGATCATGACTGCGGTCGCCGGATCCAGCCACGGCTACGACGTCGCCGACCCGACGGCGGTGTCGCCGGAGCTCGGCGGTCCGGAGGGACTGGCCCGGCTGTCGGCGGCGGCCCGGGCCCGCGGTATGGGCCTGGTCGTCGACATCGTGCCCAATCACGTCGGGGTGGACCAGCCGCAGCAGAACGCCTGGTGGTGGGACGTGCTGCGGAACGGCCGGTCCTCGGCGTACGCGGACTACTTCGATATCGACTGGGACCTCGATGACGGCCGAATTGTCTTGCCGATATTGGGTTCCGACGACGACGTCGCCGATCTGAAGGTCGACGGCGACCTGCTGCGGCTCGGCGACCTCGCGCTGCCGATCGCACCCGGCACCTCCGAGGGCACCGGCGCCCAGGTGCACGACCGTCAGCACTACCGGCTGGTGGGCTGGCGGCGCGGGTTGTGCGGTTATCGCCGTTTCTTCTCGATCACCTCGCTGGCCGGATTGCGTCAGGAAGATCCCGCGGTATTCGGCGCCAGTCACGCCGAAGTGGCCCGCTGGTTTTCCGAGGATCTTGTCGACGGTGTGCGCATCGACCACCCCGACGGGCTGTCCGATCCCTGCGAGTATCTAGCCTGGCTGCGAGAACTGTTGGGGCCCAAGGCCTGGATCGTGATCGAGAAGATCCTTGCCGTCGACGAGGCGCTGGAGCCGACACTGCCGGTGGCCGGCACCACCGGGTACGACGTGCTGCGCGAAGTGGGCGGAGTCTTCGTCGACCCTAGCGGGGAACCCGCGCTGACCACACTGGCCGAATCCGCCGGTGTCGAGTATCGCGGCATGCCGGCCATGCTGGCCGACCTCAAGATCCGCGCGGCCACCAAAACGCTGGCGCCGGAGATGGCCAGGGTGCGACGGTCGATCGTGGCGGCGACCGGCCGCGACCATCCACTGCTGCCCGATGCGATCGCCGCGCTGCTCACCCACATCGGGGTGTACCGCTCCGACTATCCCGGCCTGGCCGCGATCCTGCCCACCGCACTGGCTGAGACCCAATCGGCGGCACCGGAATTCGGCCCGGCGCTACAGGTGCTCGCCACGGCGCTGGCCCGCGGGGGTGAACCTGCGACACGGCTGCAGCAGCTGTGCGGGGCGGTGACCGCCAAAGCCGTCGAGGACTGCATGTTCTACCGCGACGCGCGGCTGGTGTCGCTGAACGAGGTGGGCGGCGAGCCGCATCGGTTTGGCGTAGGAGCCGCGGAGTTTCACCATCGCGCCGCCGAGCGCGCACGGACGTGGCCGCAGACGATGACCGCGCTGACCACTCACGACACCAAGCGCGGTGAGGATGTGCGCGCCCGCATCGGCGTGCTGTCCCAGGTGCCGTCGCTATGGTCGGAGTTCGTCGCGCGCTGGGAGGTGCAGGCCGCATCGCCCGATCCGGCGACCGGACAATTCTTGTGGCAGAACATCTTCGGGGCGTGGCCGGTCGGCGGAGAGGTGAATGACCAGCTGCGTGGCCGGCTGCACGCCTACGCCGAGAAGGCCATCCGGGAAGCGGGTTGGCACACCTCGTGGAACGACCCGGACACCGCGTTCGAGGACGCGGTGCACAGCTGGCTGGACACCGTGCTGGACGGACCGGTGGCCGGCGCCCTGACCGAGCTTGTCGCGCAACTCAATCCGCACGCCGCCAGCGACGCCCTGGGCCAGAAGCTGCTCGCGCTGACCGTACCCGGGGTGGCCGACACCTACCAGGGCACCGAGCTCTGGGACGACAGCCTGGTCGACCCGGACAACCGCCGTCCGGTCGACTATGCGGCCCGCAGAGCGGCGCTTGAAGACTTGCGGCACCCCAAGATTCGGGTCGTCACCACCGCGCTTCGGCTGCGGCGCTCCCGCCCGGACACCTTCCTCCGGGGCGGATACCTTCCGGTGCTCGCCGACGGGCAGGCCAGCGATCACGTGCTGGCGTTCCAGCGCGGCGACGACGTGGTGGTGGCGGTGACCCGCTGGACCGTGCGGCTGGCCGAAACGGGCTGGGGTAACACGGTGCTGCCCCTGCCCGAGGGTTCCTGGACCGACACTCTCACCGGCGCGATGGCAAGCGGACCGACTTCGGCGGCCGAATTGTTCGCCGACCTGCCCGTCGTCCTGCTGGAGCGCAATAGTGACTGAATTCCGGGTCTGGGCGCCCAAACCCGAGCGGGTGCGCCTCGACGTCAACGGTGCCGCGCATACGATGGAACGCTCGGACGACGGCTGGTGGCATGCGACCGTGGACACCGCGCCGGAGGCCCGCTACGGGTTCCTGCTGGACGACGACTCTACGGTGCTGCCCGACCCGCGCTCGGCCCGTCAGCCCGACGGCGTGCACGCGCGCTCGCAATTATGGGACCCGTTGCGCGCCAACTGGACCGACGCCGGCTGGGCAGGCCGGTCGGTCGAGGGCGCGGTGATCTACGAGTTGCATGTCGGGACCTTCACCGATGAAGGTACTTTCGACTCCGCGGCCGAGAAACTGGACTATCTGGTGGATCTCGGTATCGACTTCGTCGAGCTGATGCCCGTCAACTCCTTTGCCGGAACCCATGGTTGGGGATACGACGGTGTGTTGTGGTACAGCGTGCACGAACTCTACGGCGGGCCCGACGGCCTGGTCCGGTTCGTCGACGCCTGCCATGCCCGCGGTCTCGGCGTGCTGATCGACGCGGTGTTCAACCATCTAGGGCCGTCGGGCAACTACCTGCCGCGGTTCGGGCCGTACCTGTCGTCGGCGAGCAACCCGTGGGGGGAAGGCATCAACATCGCCGACGCCGACTCCGACGAGGTGCGACGCTACATCATCGGGTGTGCGCTGCGCTGGATGCGCGACTTCCACGCCGACGGGCTGCGCCTGGATGCAGTGCACGCCCTGGTCGACACCACCGCGGTGCACATCCTCGAGGAGCTGGCCACCGAGACCGACTGGCTGTCAAGGCAGTTGGAGCGTCCCCTGTCGCTGGTCGCCGAGAGCGACCGCAACGACCCACGGCTGGTTACGCCACGCGACGCCGGCGGCTACGGGGTGACCGCGCAGTGGGACGACGACATCCATCACGCCATCCATACCGCAGTATCCGGCGAACGGCAGGGCTACTACGCCGATTTCGGATCACTCGCGACGCTGGCACAAACGCTGCGCCACGGCTTTTTCCACGCCGGCACCTACTCGTCATTCCGTCGGCGGCGGCATGGACGTCCGCTGGATGTGTCGGCGATTCCCGCGACCAGGCTGGTCGGCTACACCTGCACCCACGACCAGGTGGGCAACCGCGCGCTGGGCGACCGGCCGTCGCAGAACCTGACCGCCGGACAGCTGGCGGTCAAAGCCGCGTTGGCCCTTGGATCTCCCTACACGGCAATGCTTTTCATGGGCGAAGAGTGGGGAGCGTCGACGCCGTTCCAGTTCTTCAGTTCCCATCCCGAACCGGAGTTGGCTCGCGCCACCGCGGAGGGTCGCAAGGCCGAGTTCGCCGAACACGGCTGGGACGCAGACGATATCCCCGACCCGCAGGATCCGCAGACGTTTCAGCGCTCCAAGCTGAACTGGGATGAAGTCGGCTCGGGCGAACACGCCCGGCTGCTGGGGCTCTATCGCGACCTGATCGCGTTGCGCCGCGCCGAGCCGGACCTGGCCGACCCGTGGCTGGAGCACCTCACCGTCGACTACGACGAAGCCGAACGCTGGATAATGCTGCGGCGGGGCCGGCTATCGATCGCCTGCAATCTCGGTGCCGAGCCGGTGACGGTGCCGATCGCCGGTGAGCTGGTGCTGGCCTGGGATCGGCCGGCCATTGGCGACGGCACCACCGAGCTCCCCGGCCATTCCTTCGCCATCCTGCGCACCTAAGTTGCGAGCTGGGGCACCTCGCGCAATTTCGCGCTACACACTCGGGGGGCCGGTTCCGTGGACCGCCTCGGCGACCGCATCGGCAAGCGGATCGATCTCGCCGTACGCCAGGTCTGCGATGGTAATTCGCAGGCCCGCGGGTGAGTCCATCCGGAACCGCGTACCCGGTGCCGCCGCCCAGCCCGCACTGAGCAAGCGGGTGATCGCCGTCGTCTCGTCGGGCACCGGGACCCAGACGTTCAGGCCGGACCTGCCGTGGGCCGTCACTCCGCGCTCGGTCAATGCCGCGCGTAATCGGTTGCGGTTGTTGGCATACCGCTCCTTAGCTTCCTCGACCAGGCACTTGGCGTTGTCGTCGGACCACAGCCGGACCGCGAGGTCCTGCAGCAGGTGACTCACCCAGCCGGGTCCGAGGCGCAGCCGTCCGTTCACCCGCTCGACCGTGCGGCGATCTCCGGCCATGATGGCCAGCCGCAGGTCAGGACCGTAAGCCTTAGACGCCGACCGCACGAAAGCCCAGCGCCGCGTCGAGCCGGCGAGCGCATACAGCGGCACGCCGGCGATCCCCGCGCAGTGGTCGTCCTCGACGACCAGCACTTCGGCGGTCTTGCCGGCCAACAGGCTACGCAGCGCTTTGGCCCGTTCGGCCGACAATGCGGCCCCGGTCGGGTTCTGCGCGCGGGAAGTCACCACCACTGCGCGTACGCCGCGACGCAGCGCCCGCGCCATGCTGAGCACCACCGGCCCCTCGTCGTCGACCTGAACCGGCTCAGCGGAAAGTCCCAGTGCGGCAAGAAGATCCAGCAAGTTGGCCCAGCCCGGATCCTCGACGGCGACTCGGTCGCCCGGTCGCAGGTGCGCCGTCAGCGCACGCTCGATGCCGTCCAGCGCGCCGCTGGTCACCGCCAGGTAATCCGCCGGCACGGCATCGGCGCTCAACGCGGCGCGGGCATATTCGAGCAACTCGTCCGAGATCGCGGATTGTCCATACAGCACCGGCGCGCCAGAATCCGGTGGCGCAAGCTGCGCCCCCGCGATCGGCAACAATGCAGGGTCCGGGTTGCCGGTCGACAAGTCACGCGCCCCCTCGGGAACGCCGAGGCCGAGCAGCGATCGGGGCGTGGTCGCCGGCCGGTCCCGAACCCGGGTTCCCCGTCGTCCCGCGGTTTCCACCGCCCCGCGTTCGCGCAGCAGACGATACGCGGCGGCGACCGTGTTGGCGTTGACGCCCAGTTCGGCTGCGACCTCCCGAATGGGCGGCAAGGCGTCACCCGGTGCCAGCGCGCCCTCGGAGATGCCGTCTTCGACGCTGGCAGCTATCGACTCCGCTCCCGAGCCGGTTATGCTGTATTGTACTGGCACGCTAACAAGTATGTTCTAGTACAAACTAAAAGGCAAGCGATGGAAACGGCATACCACCCCACTTCGCGAACAACACCTACTCGCTACCGGGAACGCGCACGCTACGACCGCGAGACCGTCCATCGCATCCTGGACGAGGCGCTGATCTGCCACCTCGGTTACGTCAACGCCGGACGACCGGTGGTATTGCCGACGACACACGCCCGCCTCGGCGAAACGCTGTACCTGCACGGTTCGACCGGCAGCGCCCCGATGCTCGCGGCGAAAGCCGCTGGCCTGCAGGTCTGCGTCACCGTCACCCTGGTCGACGGGCTGGTGCTGGCCCGTTCGGCGTTGCACCATTCGCTGGTCTACCGCTCGGTCGTCGTGGTGGGTGAGGCACGCGTCGTCGAGGATCCGGCGGAGAAACTGCGGGCGTTGCACTGTCTGCTCGACCACATCGCAACGGGCCGTGCCACCGACTGCCGGGCGCCGAATACCCGTGAACTCGCCGCGACCGCGGTGCTGGCCCTCGACCTCGTCGAAGTCTCGGCGAAGGTGCGCACCGGCGGCGCGGTGGACGAACCCGAAGACTGCGCACTGCCGCATTGGGCCGGGGTGCTGCCGCTGCGCCTGGCGGCCGATGCCCCGGTCCCGGCCGACGACCTCGTTCCCACCACCCCGGTGCCGCAGTACCTGACGCCCTACACCCGGTAGACCCGTCCGCGAGCGTCCGCAAATGTACGGCAAAACGGTCGAAAACCTGTACATTTGCGCGCGCTCGCGGCACGAGAGGGGCCTACAAAAGCAGGTAGCGGTACGCCGGGGAGCCGGGGTGCAGGGTTTCGACGTGAATCTCGGTCGCCCGCATCCGGGCCAGCAGGCCATCCAGGTCTGCGGCCGATCCCAGCTGAATGCCGACCAGCGCCTCGCCGGTCTCCCGGTTGTTGCGCTTGACGTACTCGAACAACGTGATGTCGTCGTTGGGCCCGAGCACCTCGTCGAGGAATCTGCGCAACGCCCCGGGCTCCTGCGGGAAGTCCACCAGGAAGTAGTGCTTGAGGCCGAGGTGGATCAGCGAGCGCTCCAGCACCTCGCCGTAGCGTGAGATGTCGTTGTTGCCGCCGGAGATAAGGCACACCACGGTGGACCCGGGCTCGACGTCGGTCTCGAGCAGCCCGGCCACCGCGAGCGCGCCCGCCGGCTCGGCGATGATGCCCTCGTTCTGGTAGAGGTCGAGCATCGCGGTGCACACCGCGCCCTCGTCGACGGTGGTGATGGACACCATGTCCCCGGCGGCGGCCAGCGCCGCATAGGTGAGGGTGCCGGCGCGGTTCACTGCGGCGCCGTCGACGAACTGGTCGACGTGGTCCAGCGTCACCGGCTCCCCCGCGGCCAGCGCCGCCATCATCGCGGCGGCCCCCGCCGGCTCGATACCCAACACCGCGGTCTTGGTGGTCCGCTCGGCGAGGTAGGTCGTGACGCCGGCGATGCAGCCGCCGCCGCCCACCGGAACCACCATCAGATCGGGCTCCCCACCGAGCTCTTCGAGCTGCGCCAGCACTTCGACGGCGATGGTGCCCTGACCGGCCATGGTGCGCAGGTCGTCGTACGGCGGCACCAGTGTGGCGCCGGTGCGTTCGACATCGGCCATGGCCGCCTCCGCGGCCAGATCGTAGGTCGACCCGGCGACGATCAGCTCGATGAACTCCCGGCCGTGATAACGGATCCGGTCACGCTTCTGCTTAGGTGTCTTGGCGGGCACATAAACGCGGCCGTGCACGCCCAGCGCCCGGCAGGCGTACGCGAAGCCCTGCGCGTGGTTGCCGGCGGACGAGCACACCACGCCCGCGGCCAGCTCGTCGTCGGACAACTGGACCAGCAGGTTGTAGGCGCCCCGCAGCTTGTAGGAGCGCACGGTCTGCAGGTCTTCGCGTTTGAGATAGACCGTCGCGCCGGTGACATCCGACAGCCGCTCGCTGAGTTGCAACGGGGTGGGCGCCACCACCGGGGCAATCCGCTTCGCCGCGCCGTCGATGTCGGCCGCGGACAGCGGCAGACTTCCCCGGCCCTGCGGGCTCACGCTCAGTTCAGCGGACACCGATCAATGGTGCCATGCCGCCCCAGGGGCAAGTCAGCTTACCGGGGTCAGCACGAACACCGGAATCTGCCGGTCGGTCTTCTTCTGGTACTCGGCGTAGTCCGGCCACGCCGCCACGGCGCGCTCCCACCACACGGCCTTCTCGTCGCCGAACACCTCGCGGGCCTCGTAATCGCGCGTGACGCTGCCGTCCTGAAGCTCGACGCGGGGGTTCTTCACGATGTTGTGGTACCAGACCGGGTTCTTCGGGGCACCGCCGAGGGAGGCGACGACGGCGTACTGGCCGTCGTGCTCGACGCGCATCAGCGGCGTCTTGCGCAGCTTGCCGGTCTTGGCGCCGACGGTGGTCAGCAGGATGATGGGCTTGCCCTTCATGTCCGCGGCCTCGGCGCCGCCGGATTCGGCGTACTTCTCGGCTTGTTCGCGGGACCAATCGAGGGGGCTGGGGGCGTATTCACCTTGTAGGGGCATGCCAACCACTGTATGCGGCGGTCGTGGTGGCGGTCAGACCGCGCGTTCTGGCCAGTTCCGCGATCACGTTGACCCGCCTGATGGCGGTGGCGATCTCGTCGGCGAACTGACGTCGCCGTTGCGCAATGTCACCGGCGTCATCGGGTTCGGCGGGCACGTCGACCAGCTCGCGATGCCGGGCCAGCCGCAGCGCGGTCTTGAACAGTTCCATCGACCTCGACTCGGCGCTGGCGATGCGGTGCTGCAACTCCCACTGCTTGCCCACCTGCAGGCACTCGGTCAGGAAGGCCTGTTCGTCGAATGTCTCGTCCTCGTGGGCGGCCAGCCGGTCGGCGACGATGTGGTAGGCGTCCAAGAACGGTCGCAGCACCAGGTGCGCAAGCAGCAGGTCGGCCGATTCCAGCAGCCGCCGCACGTCGGCCGCCGCGACGGACCTGGTGGTGTCCTCCACCGGCCCGATCAGCCGCACCTCGTCGGCAAGATCCTTCTCGAACTGTGCTCGGGCGGAGAACAGGAACTCGAACTTCAGCAACTCGCGCAGGCGCAGCGCCTCGTCGCGCACGGTGGCCGGGAGCACCGAGCCGTCGGCCGCATCCTCGGTGGCGGCCAGCAATGCCATCTCGGCGATCGCGCGGTCGACCAGGATGTGGATTGCGGTATTGCGGTAGAACGCCGCGACCAGGTGTTGGTCGGCGCCGATGCCCCACACCGCCTCGGTACCGGCGTCGTACACGTTCACCACGCCGGAGGAGACCAGCTGGTGCAGCGTCCAGCGGATCGTCGAACGGTTGGTCAGGTCGGCGGCGCCGGCCACCGCCCAGTGCCGTGCCGCGATGTAACTGGCCAGCGGTTGCACGGTGGCCAGCACCTCGCTGATGGAAAGCGAGCGGTCGGCGCCCAGCAGCGCGAGGCTGACCACCGCGGTGGGGGTGACCGGGGTGGCGCGGTTGATCCGGTGTTCCACGTCCAGTGCGATGCGCTCGATTTCGGTACCGGTACCCGAGTCCCCGGTTTGCAGGGCCCGCAATTCCTCGAGGCGCTTGCGCAACGGCAGCGGTTCGCCGAAGTCAAGATAGGCCCGGCCCAGCCGCTCGCCCTGCTGGCGTGCGAGCCGGACCAGGAAGCGGAAGTCCTCCGGCCGTTTAACGGCACCGTAGGCCTCGTTCGTCATCGCTTCGACCTCGTGCAGCTGGTCGTACACGATGGAGGTGGGGACCAAATACACTTCGGGACCGTCGATTTCGTCGACGGCGTCGGTGATGTAGCGCAGGATGCCGAACACCGGGGGCCGCAGCTTGCCGGTTCTGGTGCGGCCACCTTCAATGGACCAGGTCAGGTTGACGTGGTTTTGCACCAGCTGCGCGGTGTAGGCGCGCAATACGAACCGGTAGACCGGAATGTCCTTGGTCTGACGGCGGATGAAGATGGTGCCCGTGCGCTTGGCGAAGCCGCCCATCGGAAAGAAGTTCAGGTTCGACCCGCCGAAGGTCAACGCCGGGGAGAGCCGATTGGCCTGGATCGTCTCCGGCAGCAGCATGCCGTCCAGGTAAGACCGGTGCGAAAACGCAAACGCCAGTGTCGCTTTGCGATCGAGCTTGCGCAGCGCAGCGATCTGGTCCTCGTCGACGAGCACGTCATAGGCGCGCATCAGCCAGCGGCTGAAGCCCCGCCACGCCTCCACGGCACGCTCGTCCCGCGAGGCCGCGACCTCACGCAGGTAGCAGGCGGCTTCGACACGCACACTGTCGGGATCCCGCCCGAGGTCGGCCGCCAGCTTCTGCAGCCGCTCCTCGTACCACTTGGCGGCCAGCAGCTGACCGACCTCGGCTGGGTCCGTCGGCAACGCCGTAACCGATTCGTCGACAATACCGGTGCGCTGCAGCAACTTTCGTATCCGTGCGCGGCTGACCTCACGCACAGTCCCCGCCACTCCCCCGGTCACGCCGGCTGCACCGATGCGACGCTGGCGGGCTCGTGGACGTCGGGGTGCAGATCACCGGCGTAGAGCTCCTCGACCTCGGCGGCGTATTTCGTGACGATCGGGCGGCGTTTGAGCTTCATCGTCAGCGTTATCTCGTCGCCGCCCGGCTCCCACAACGTGGGCAGCACCCGGAAGCGCTTGATCTGCTCCACCCGCGAGAGTTTGGCGTTGCCTTCGGCCACTCCCGCGGCGATCCGGGAAATCACCTCCGGATCGGCTGCCAGGGCCGCGGGCGAAGGCTCGAGCCCGCGCTGGGCCGCATACGGGCCGACCGAGTCCGCATCGAAGACCATCAGCGCGGTGTTGTACGGCCGGCCGTCACCGATCGCGATCATCACCCCGATCATCGGGCACGCGGCAAGGATGCTGTTCTCAATGTTGGCCGGCGACATGTTCTTTCCGGCCGCATTGATGATCAGCTCCTTTTTGCGGTCGACGACCCTCAGAAAGCCGTCGGAGTCGACCTCGAGGATGTCTCCGGTGTGCAGCCACCCTGCTTCGTCGATCGCCTCCGCGGTCTTGGCCGGTTCCTTGCGGTAGCCCTTCATCACCAACGGGCCGCGGACCAGATACTCCCCGTCCTCGGCGATTTTGCCCTCCAGCCCGGGCAGCAGTTTGCCGACGGTGCCAAGGCGCGCTTCGCGGGGATGGACGAGCGTCGCGGCGCAGCTCAATTCGGACATTCCCCAAAGCTCGGCGATCGGCATGCCGATGCCCGCGAAGAACGCCAGTGTCTCTTTGGGAATCGGCGCCGCTCCCGAGACCGCCCACCGCAGCTCGCCGAAGCCGAGCCGTTCGCGGACCTTCGACAGCACCAGCTCGTCAGCCTTGGCCCATTCGGCGGCTAGGTCGTCCGGCATCTCTTCACCGGCAACCAGGGTCGCAGCGCGTTTCGCGGCTATCGCCATTGCCCAATCCAATGCTTGTCGCTTGGTGTCGTCGGTTTCGTGGCCGACCATGAATTCGATTCCGGCCTTGAGCTTTTCCCATACCCGCGGCACGGCACCCCAGATGGTGGGACGGACGTCGGGCAGTACGGCCGCGATCTGACGACTGTCAGACACGACTGTGACCTGGCTGCCGAACATCTCCTGCAGGTAGAGGCAACACATCCGGTCGGCGATGTGCGCCGACGGCAGAAACGACGTGATCCGGTCACCGAATTCGATCCCGAGCACCGTGTCGATGGCCCGGCCCTCGAACAGCAGGTTGGTGTGGGTCATCTCGACCCCCTTGGGGTTGCCGGTGGTCCCGGAGGTGTAGATCAGAGTGACCACGTCGTCGGGTTGCACAGCCCGCCATGAGGCGTCGAAGTCGAAATCTGCGGTAGCGGCGGCGTACAAATCGTCTACCGAGCGCGTGCCCTGCGGGTTGCCGTCGATGCAGACGATGTGTTCGATGGCTGCGCCGCTGGCGCGGATGCGGTCGACGTACTGCTCCTCGCAGATCACCACCTTGGTGCCGGCGTTGCCGAACACGTAGGTCAGTTGTTCGGCCGGCAGCGTGTTGTACACCGAAAACGAGGTGGCGCCAACGTGTTGCGCGCCGACCTCGAGCGGGTAGAACTCGATGCGGTTCGCCATCATCAGCGAGACGGTGTCGCCGCGGCGGACCCCCAGGCCGGCGAGCCCGGCCGCCACCTTGCGCACCTGGTCGAGATATTCGCGCCAGGTCAGTGTCTGGGTGTCACCAGGGGTCCGCAGGGCGACGGCATCCGGATCGATTGCCGCGGTGCGCTGGAACGCCTCGCACATGGTGGTTGGGCCCTCGTTGGTGGTCATGTCCGCTCTCCTAGGTTTGCCCGCATATCGGTGAGCGTACGTCCGCGGTAGTGGGGGCGGAAGGCCGATCGCGAGCGCGGCGCAGCCGCGCGCTGGGGGTCGCCACGGTCGGGGCAGCCTCGTTCGACGCGTAGGTTGGGAAAGCGTGGGGACCGAATCCGCTATTGACGTCAGCGAGCTTTCGCCGGTCGAGCAGACGGCGTTGCTCACTCAGTACGCCCGGGCGCTGGACAGCAGGTGGCCCCGGACGATCCTCGGCGACACGCTCGCCGACGAAATCGTCGGCCGGATCGACTTCGACTTCGCCGGTCTTGGCGTGACCGACAGCGTGGTGTGCCAGTCGGCGCTGCGAGCCAAGATGCTCGACGAGCGGGTGCGCAGATTCGTCACCGCACATCCCGGCGCTGTCGTCGTCGACCTCGGTGCCGGGCTGGACACGGGCGTGTTCCGGGTCGACCCGCCCGACACGGTGGACTGGTACAGCATCGACCTGCCGCGCGTCATCGCGTTGCGCGACGAGGTGATGCCGCGCAGAGACCACGCGCATTCGCTGGCCGCGTCGGTCGCCGAAAACAGCTGGCCCGAACCCATCCCCGCCGACCGGCCCGCCATGGTGATCGCCGACGGGCTGTTCGCGTTCTTGCCCGAGGCGGTGATCGTCGGCATCTTCCGCCGCGTGACGGACTATTTCCGGTCCGGCGAACTGGCCTTCAACGACTACGGGCGCATCGGCTGGTTCAGCCGCGCCGCGGTGAAGCTTGCCCCGCAACGGATGTTCTCCCAAGTCGGCAGCCAATGGGGATACGCGGGGTTCAAAGACGCCCGGGTGCCCGAGTCGTGGAACCCGCGATTGCGGCTAGTCGAGGAGGCCAGCCTGGCGCACGCTCCCGAGGTGGACCTGTTCCCGGGCTGGATTCGCTTGGCCACCAAGCTATCCGGGAAGTCCAAGGCCGCGGCCCGCAAGGCGCGCATTCTGCGCTATCAGTTCTAGCCGCGAACGTCCACATTTGTACAGCGTTCCGCGGCAAATCGAGTACATTTGCGCGCCCTCGCGACGGGCCGCGCGCCTACCCGCCCAGGCAGCCCGGACCCAGCAGTTCTTTGAGGTCGCCCATCAACGCGGGCGAGGGCGTCACCCGCAGCGACTGATCGAGTTCCAGCGTCGTGATGCGATCCCCGCTGATGAGGCGCAGATGCACCTGCGACGTTCCGGGATGGCGGGCCAGTACCTGCTTGAGGGCGCTCACCTTGTCGATGGTGCACTGCCGCGTCGGCAGGCTGACCGCCAGCGGCCGATCCGGTTGCGCGCTGGAAAAGTCGGGCACCACCAGCTCGTTGGCGATCAGGCTGATGCGGTCGTCGCGGATCGCCACCTTGGCGTTGACCAGCACCACCGCGTCGTCGGCGATCTCGGCGCCGTAGTTGGAGTAGGTGTGCGGGAAGAACATCACCTCGATGCCGCCGGTTAGGTCTTCCAATTGTGCTGAAGCCCAGGGCATCCCGTTCTTGTTGACCCTGCGATTGACCGAGGCCAGGATGCCGCCGACGCGAACCTGGGTGTCGTTGGGGATGTCGCCGTCAAGGATGGCCGGTATGGCGGTATCGACCTGAGCGGCCAGCAGGTGGGCCACCTTATTGAGCGGGTGCCCCGAAACGTACAGCCCCAGCATCTCTCGTTCCAGGGCCAGCTTGTGCTTGTCCTCCCACTCGTCGTCGGGCACCTTGATGGTGAACACGGAATCTCCAGTGTCGCCGGCGCCTTTCCCCTCCTCGTCCCAGCCGCCGAACAGGTCGAATTGTCCCATCGCTTCGGCCTTTTTGGTGCCCAGCACCGAGTCCACGGCGTCGGTGTGGACCAGGAAAAGACCTTTGCGAGCATGGCCGAGCGAATCGAAAGCGCCCGCCTTGATCAGTGATTCGGTGACTTTTTTGTTGCATGCCGAGATGTCGATCTTGTTCAAGTAGTCCGAGAAATCGGTGAACTTGCCCTTGTCGCTGCGGGTCTTGAGCAACGAGCCGACCACGTTGGCGCCGACATTACGCACCGCACCCAGGCCGTAGCGGATGTCTTGCCCCACCGACGCGAAGTTCAGGCCGGACTCGTTGACATCCGGCGGCAACACCGTGATGCCGAGCTTGCGGCAGTCGGCCAGATAGACGGCGGCCTTGTCCTTATCGTCGCCGACGGAGGTCAGCAGACCGGCCATGTATTCGGCGGCATAGTTGGCCTTGAGGTAAGCGGTCCAGTAGGACACCAGGCCGTAGCCGGCGGCGTGCGACTTGTTGAACGCGTAGTCGGCGAACGGCAAGATGGTGTCCCACAACGCTTTGATGGCGCCGGCCGAGAATCCGTTGGCCTTCATCCCGTCGGAGAAACCTTCGAATTCCTTTTCCAGGACCTCGCGCTTCTTCTTGCCCATCGCCTTGCGCAAAATGTCGGCTCGGGCCAGTGAGTAGCTGGCGACCTTCTGCGCGATGCGCATGATCTGCTCTTGGTAGACGATGAGGCCGTAGGTTTCGGCCAGGATCTCGCGCAGCGGTTCGGCGAGTTCGGGGTGGATCGGTTTGATGGCCTGCCGGTTGTTCTTGCGGTCGGCGTAGTCGTTGTGGGCGTTCATGCCCATCGGGCCGGGACGGTACAGCGCTAGCACCGCGACGATGTCCTCGAACCCGGTCGGTTGCATGCGGCGCAGCAGGTCACGCATCGGCCCGCCGTCGAGCTGGAAGACGCCCAGAGTGTCGCCGCGGCCCAGCAGCTCGTAGGTGGCCTTGTCGTCCAGCGGCACCGACTCCAGGTCGAGCTCGATTCCCCTGTTGGCCTTGATGTTGTCGATCGCGTCGCCGATGATCGTCAGGTTGCGCAGACCCAGGAAGTCCATCTTCAGCAGGCCGATGGCCTCGCACGAGGGATAATCCCAGCCGGTGATGATGGCGCCGTCCTGCGGGCGCTTCCACAGCGGGATGGCCTCGGTCAGCGGCTCGCTGCTCATGATCACCGCACAGGCATGCACGCCGGCGTTGCGGATCAGACCCTCCAGGCCCCGCGCCGTCTGGTAGATGGTGCGCACGTCGGGATCGCTTTCGATCAGGGTGCGGACCTCGGCGGCCTCCTTGTACCGCTCGTGGGCGGGATCGGTGATACCCGACAGTGGAATGTCTTTGGCCATGATCGGCGGCGGCAGCGCCTTGGTGATCCGGTCGGCGATCGCGAAACCGGGCTGCCCGTAGTGGATCCGCGCCGAATCCTTCAGCGCCGCTTTGGTTTTGATGGTGCCGAAGGTGATGACTTGCGCGACCCGGTCGTGGCCCCACTTGTCGGCGGCGTAGCGCACCATCTCGCCGCGGCGACGGTCGTCGAAATCGATGTCGATGTCGGGCATCGACGTGCGTTCGGGATTGAGGAACCGCTCGAACAGCAGCCCGTGCGGTATCGGGTCGATGTCGGTGATGCCGAGCGCGTAGGCGACCAGCGATCCGGCGGCCGAACCGCGGCCCGGGCCGACGCGGATGCCGACCGAGCGTGCGTAGTTGATCAGGTCGGCGACGATCAGGAAGTAGGACGGGAAGCCCTTGGCGCAGATGACGTCGATCTCGTATGCCGCGCGGGTGCGATAGCTTTCGGGCGGACCGGCCGGGAAGCGCCGGGTCAGCCCGGTGTCGACCTCATGACGCAGCCAGGACGCCTGGTCGTGGCCGTCGGGCACCGGGAAGACCGGCATCCGGTCGCGAGGTGCCCACACGTCGGCGTAGGACTGCACCCGTTCGGCGATCAGCAACGTGGAGTCGCAGGCGCCGGGCACCTGGTCGTCCCACAGCCGGCGCATCTCGTCGGCCGACTTGAGGTAGTAGCCGTCACCGTCGAACTTGAACCGGTTGGGGTCCGACAGCGTCTTGCCGGTCTGTACGCACAGCAGTGCCTCGTGGTTGTGCGCGGCGTCGCGGGTGACGTAGTGGCAGTCGTTGGTGGCCAGCGGCGGGATGTTGAGCGTGCGGCCGATTTCGAGCAGGCCGTCGCGGACCCGCTGTTCAATCGAAAGCCCGTGGTCCATCAGCTCGAGGAAGTAGTTGTCCGGACCGACGATCTCCCGCCACTTTGCGGCGGCCTCCAGCGCCTCGCGGCGCTGGCCGAGCCGAAGCCGGGTCTGCACCTCCCCCGATGGGCAGCCGGTGGTGATGATGATGCCGTCGGCGTGCTCGGCGATCAGCTCGGCATCCATCCGCGACCACTTGCTCAGCTGGCCCTCGAATGAGGCCAGCGAGGACAGCTTGAACAGGTTGCGCAGACCGGCGGCGTTCTCGGCCATCATCGTCAAGTGCGTGTAGGCGCCGCTGCCGGAAACGTCGTCTGCCTTCTGGCTGGGATCGCCCCACGAGACACGCCGGGTATCAAAACGGGAAGCGGGCGCGATATACGCCTCCACGCCGATGATCGGCTTGATCCCGGCTTTGGTGGCGGCGTTGTAGAACTCGCTGGCGCCGAACATGTTTCCGTGATCGGTCATGCCGATCGCGGGCATCCCCAGCCGATCCACCTCGGCAAGCATCGGGGTGATCTTCGCCGCACCGTCCAGCATCGAGTACTCGGTGTGGTTGTGCAGGTGCACGAAGCTCGACTGATTCATAGGGACGCCAGTCTATGACCGAGCACTGACGCTTTCCCGGCGTGTCGCCATGTGTGTCTTACGTGGTTTATCCGTAGAGCTCGACGAAGTTCTTCAGCGACTTCTGCACGTCGCCTTTGGCGGCGCGGGCCGCCGCCGAACCGACCGGGCCGAACAACGGGCGCCCACCCAGTTCGAGGCGCAACCCGAGGGTGGACCCGTCGTCGGTGGGCTGCACGGTGAGCCGGACGCCGTATTTCGTTCCGCCTTTGCCGTCTCCTGACATCGCGACCTCGTGCGGGGGGTCCCACTTGGTCACCGTCCACGTCACCCGGTTGCGCAAGCCTTTGGAACGTGCCACGCCCACGACCTGTGTTCCTTCGGTGATCTCGTCGGGCAGCTCGCTGCGCCAGCCCTCGTGCATGACGAGCCACTCGCCCAGGTCCGACAGGTCGGCAACGTGCTCCCACATCTCTTGGGGGCTCATCGGCATGTCGGCGCTCAACTCAACGGAAGCCATTCGGCGAGCCTAACGCGGCCCAGTACGGCGAGCAGACGCAAAATCACTCAAATCTGCCGTGATTTAGGCGATTTTGCGTCTGCTCGGCGTAATTTGTTCGCCCTCGTCGATGCCGATGCGCTCGTGCAGGCTGGCCAGCGCTGTGGGGGCCCACCAGTTCGCCCGGCCCATCAAGCGCATGAACGCGGGCAGCAGCAGCATGCGTACCAGCGTGGCGTCCACCACCACGGCCAGGGTGAGCCCGACGCCGAACATTCTCATGAAGGACACTCGCGCGGCTATCAGCGCGGCGAACGAGATCGCCATCAGCAGCGCCGCGGCGGTCACCACCCGGCCGGAGCGGGCCAGTCCGAGTGCGACGGCCTCGTCGTTGGCCGCCGGGGTGCGGTCGGAGGCCAGCCAGTGCTCACGAATCCGGGACACCAGGAAAACCTCGTAATCCATCGACAGGCCGAACGCGATGCAGAACAACAGCACCGGCATATGGATCATCAGGGTGCCGTTGGCGGTGGTGCCCAATGCGCCGAGGTGACCGTCCTGGAAGATCCACACCAGCGCGCCGAAGGCGGCGGTCAGCGATAAGACGTTGAGCACCAACGCTTTCAGCGGCAGCACCACGCTCCCGGTCAATAAGAACAGCAACGCGAACGTGATGACGGCAATGATGGACAGGACAAGCGGCAGCCGGGTGGTCACCGCCTGAGCGCTGTCGCGGTTGATCTGCGCCCGGCCGGTGAGTTGCACGTCGCGGCCGCCGGGACCGCCGACAGCCTGCAGGCGATCCAGCTGCCTTTCGGAGGCGGTGGAGAACAGCCGGGCCGTACTGGACACGGTCAGGTACGCGGCGCCGTCTCTGATATCGGTGGCCGCTGACGGTGGCCCGGCCGGCGAGCCGTTCCTGAAGGTCCCGCCGGGTGCCGACACCGACACCACGTCGGGTACCTGTGAGAGCTGGACGGCATAGCGCTCGATCTCGCCGGACGCCAGCCCGGTGGCATCGGGGATCACGACGGTCACGTCGTTCCCCATGTCGGTCGCGAAATCGGAGCGCAGCTGGTCGCCCACCTGCCGCGCCGACGCCGACGCCGGCAACACCCGCTCGTCGGAGAACCCCCAATTCGCTCCCAGGAAAGGCGCGCCCAACACCAGCAGTACCGCAATGACCACGGTACCTATCGGAATCGGCTGTCGCATAACGGCTTTCGTCGAGCGGTACAGGAAACTCTGTTCGATCGGGCGGGGGGCCGGCTCGGGGCGGTTGAGTACCCGGCGAATCAGCCGCCGCACGTTGAGCGAGTCCAGCCGGTCGCCGAGCAGCACGATCACAGCGGGTGTGATCAACACGGCGGCGACGGCCGCCAGCGCCACCACTGCGACGCCCGCATAGGCGAACGACTTCAGGAAGTACATCGGGAACATCACCATGGTGACCATCGACAGTGCGACCGTTGTCGCCGAGAACAGCACGGTTCGACCGGCCGTGCACATGGTGCGGACCAGTGCGTCGTCGCGCTCATTGCCGTCGGCGAGCTCGTCGCGGTATCGGCTGATGATCAGCAGCGTGTAGTCGATGGCCAGGGCCAGGCCCATGGCCACGGTGAGGTTGAGCGCGAAGATGGAGACGTCGGTGGCGAGGGCGATCGCCCGCAGCGTCGCCAGCGTGCAAACGATCGCGAAGCCACCCACCGCCATCGGTATCGCCGCGGCGAGGATGCCGCCGAACACCCAGACCAGCACGACGAAACTCAGCGGAAACGCGATGGATTCCATTACCAGTAGGTCTTTTTCGCTTTGCTTGTTGATCTGGGCGTACGTCAGGGCCTCGCCGCCGGCCCTGACCGTGACGCCGTCGCGATTGTGCACCAGCCTTTTGGCCAGCGCCGCGGCGTTTTTCTGGGCGCCGGTCTCGCCACCGCGAATACCGGCGATGATCAGTCCGGTCTTGCCGTCCTTACTGGTCAGGCCCGCCGCCCCCGGCGGCGGAAGGGTCCATGCCGAATTCACCCGGGCTACGTCGGGCGACGCTCTCAGTTGGGCGACAAGATCGCTGGCCAGGGCCCGGGCGGCCGGGCTTTGCGCACCGGCCTCGGAGGTCAGCGAGAGAATCAGCTCCTGGTCGCCGCTGTCGAACTTCTGGGCGAGCACCCGTTGAGCCCGCGACGACTGCGACGCCGGATCCTTATAGCCGCCCGCCGACAATACGTCGACGGCGGAGAAGCCGAAAACTCCGGCGCCGACCATGATCAGAAGGGCCGCGACGATGATTCTGCGTGGCGCGGCAATGGCCAGCCGGGCAACTCCGCGCAGCACCTGGTGCCCTCCTCAGTTTGTCGGTGGGCCCGGCCGCGCGGTGTCAGCGAGCGGCTTAGCGGCCCTGTCCTCCACGCAATTGGTTGCCGATCCGGATCGCGGGGAGCAGCAGGCTGCGTGGCACATACCTGCCGCCGGTACTGACCACTTTGGGCACCACGCCCGGCACCACGGAGCGCCGACCGGTCAGCATGCCCGAAATCGCGGCTTCGGCCACGTCGTGCGGCGACACCTGGGCAAGCGGAATGCTGAACCGCTCCGCGTTGGCAATCTCGGCCCATTCCGTCGGCACCGGGCCCGGACACAGGGACGTTACCGACACGCCGGTACCGTGCAGCTCCTCGTGGATGGCTTCCGAAAGCGTCTGCACGAAGGCCTTGGTGGCCGAATACACCGCCATGTAGGGGATCGGCTGGAAACCGGCGATCGAGGCGATGTTCATCACCGCCCCGGCCCCGCGCTCGACCATGCCGGGCAGCGCCGCGTGGGTCAGCTCCATCAATACCAGCGCGTTGAGCGTGACCTCGTCGCTTTCGCGTTCGACCGGCAGCTCGTAGAAGACGCCACTGGTGCCGAAACCCGCACTGTTGCACAATCCGGCGATCGGTTCGTTGCGTAGCCGGTCGGCCAACTTGCCGCGGCCTTGTGGGTCGCTGAGGTCGAGCGGCATCACCTCGACGCCGACCGAGTATTCCTTGCCGACTTCGTTGGCCAGTTCGTCGAGGCGCTCACGGCGCCGCGCGACCAGCAGTAACGGAAACCCGCGGCGGGCCAGCCCGCGGGCCAATTCGGAACCGATGCCCGAAGAGGCGCCGGTGATGACGACGGTTGTCTGGCTGTTCGGTTTCGGAAGACTCATGACGTCACCAATGTATCCCTCGGGTCGCTTGCACGAATGTTTGGCTGCGTTTGTCGAATTCTGATGTGTCAGTGGCGGATTCGGCTCCCTTAGCCGCGGCGGAGTCCTGGAACATGCCGAACGCGCGGTTGCGTACCCGGTCCATCACCGCCGGGTTGACCGCGTCGGCCACCGATGCGAATTGTCCGAACGGCGGGCTGACCCGTCGCGGCCGATGCACGATCGCGTCGGCAATCACCCCGGCCGCCTGATCCGGCGTCAGCGTCGGGAACCGGTCGTACATCGTGGTCGGGCTGATCATCGGCGTGCGCACCAATGCCATGTGCACCGTGGTGAACCGGACGTTCTCGTTGACGGTTTCGGCCTGCAGCGCGTCGCACAGCGTGTCGAGCGCCGCTTTGCTGGCGATGTAGGCGCCGAACCGGGGTGCGCGAGTTTGCACGCCGGCCGACGAGATGTTGATGATCTGGCCGAAGCCGCGATCCCGCATCCCCGGGATGAACTTCAGGATGAGCTGGACCGCTCCGAGGTAGTTGAGCTGAATTGTCCTCTGGTAGTCGTGAATTCGATCGTAGGACAACTCCAATGAACGCCGGATCGATCGGCCCGCGTTGTTGATCAGGATGTCGACGCCGCCGAGGTCGGCGAGCACCTTGTCCGCCATGTCCGCGATCGCGTCCATGTCGGTCAGGTCGCACGAGTAGAAATGGGCGGTCCCGCCGTCGTCACGAATTTCTTCGGCGACCTTCTCGAGGTTCTCCAGGGTGCGCGCGACCAGCACCACCTTCCCACCGGCTTCCGCGATCTTCTTCGCGGCGGCCTCCCCGATGCCCGACGACCCACCCGTGATCAGAATGGTCTTGCCTTTGACCGCATCGCTGAGCTTGCGACCCTGCACCGCGTCGAGCAGATTCCGCAGATAGAAGGGTCGATACCGCCCGGCCGAGTTCGGCGTGTTGACGATGTTGGACATCGTCGCGAACGGTTTTTCGACCAGATTCGCTAGATCACCGAGATTCATCGGCTGTGGCTCCTGACGGTATCGCCCTGCGGGACGGCTCTGGGTGGTGTGACATAGGTCATAAAGTCAACCTATGACATCAACGGGCCAATCGGTACCGATTGACGGCATGAGGCCACCCGCCGTGTCATTTCCCACGACCTGTTCAACGTGCGCGCAATCCGCTTGTTACACCGAATAATCCGGGTGTGACGGCTCACTAACCGATCCGCAATGCCGCAATGTTGCACTGGCCCAATGGGAATACTGTCGCGCTTCCGCAAGCGCCGGCCGGTCAGCATCTACGACAAGATCGGCGGACACGAGGCGATCGAAGTCGTCGTCGAGGACTTCTACGCCCGGGTACTGGCCGATGACCAACTGTCGGGATTCTTCAGCGGAACCAATATGAGTCGCCTCAAGGGCAAGCAAGCGGAGTTCTTCGCCGCCGCACTCGGCGGCCCCGAGCCGTACACCGGCGCCCCGATGAAGCAGGTGCATCAGGGCCGCGGAATCACCATGCACCACTTCACCCTGGTGGCCGGACACCTGAGCGACGCGCTGACGGCGGCCGGGGTCCCCGCCGAGACAGTCACAGAAATACTGGGCGCCATCGCGCCACTGGCCGCCGATATCGCATCGGGTGAGACGACCGCCGCTCCCGTCTGAGGCGGGGCCCCCGCGTTCCAAGAATCCGTCAAGAATCCGCGAAGGATCCGTCAAGGAGGTGGTGGCAGCCTGGGCTTCTCCATCGGAGAACGCCGACGTTAGAGAGGTGACGGCTGTGACGCCAGAGGTTTTGGACCGTCCGCAACTACGCCCCTACTGCAGCAATGACCACCTATTCTTCGGGCCTTCCCCGCATGTCGAGGTGTCTCGCGACACGGTCGACCAGGCAGGCCCGGATGCCCCACAGCCGCACCGGGAAGCCCTGGTCATCGGTGAAGACGAGGCCCGATTACTGACCCGGGCCGCTCTTGCCGATGCCGGGTTGTGCGCCACTGACGCCCGGCAGGTCGCCGACGCGCTGGTGGACACATCGTTACGCGGGATCGAGAACTACGGGTTGCGGCTGTTGCCGCACTATCTCGACGAACTGGCCGCCGGTGTCGCCGATCCGACTGCCACGACAAGGGTGGTTTCCGACCGTGGCGCCGGACTGCTGATCGACGCCGACGGGGCGCTCGGCGTCGTCGCTGGGATGGCTGCCGCCCAGTTGGCTGCCAAACGCGCCGCAAAATTCGGCGTCGCCGCCGTCGCTGTCCGCAATTGCAACGACTTCGGCGCCGCTTCGGTCTACACCCGCCAACTCGCCCGAGACGGGCTGGTGGGCATTGTGGTCACGTCAGCGTCGTGCGGCGGGGTCGAACCGCTGTTCGGGACCGACCCGAACAGCCTGGTTCAGAATGACGAGTTCGCCCTCGAGACAGCAGACAGCCACCAAGCACTGGCCATGGCGGGAGCTCTGCTGGGCCGCGTCCTGACCGGAGCGCCACTGGATCGCGAGCCGGCCGGGGAAAGCCGCGGCGTGGGCCACCTGCTCATCGCGGTGGATCCGGCCGCCTTCGGCGGGCACGCCGAGTTGGGCAGCGGTCTGGCCGATCTGTTGGGCGGCTGTCGCGCCGATGCGGACTTGCCGCGTACACCTCGCTCGCAGGCGATTCCCCTGGACGCGCGCACTGCCGACGTGCTGTTCCCGCTCGCCGAATACTTCGGAGTGCCCGGTCCGCGGTCCGTGTTTGCCGGATAGGCGAACCAGAGACGCTTCGGCCCGCGTCACAATGCCCGTATGGCGCGCACATTCGAGGATTTGGTTGCAGAAGCCGACGCGGTGTCCGTGGACGGCTGGGATTTCTCCTGGCTGGACGGCCGCGCTACCGAGCAACGGCCTTCCTGGGGCTACCAACGGCTGTTGAAGCAGCGATTGGCGACGGTGTCGGCCGCCCTGGACATTCACACCGGTGGCGGCGAAGTACTGGCCGGCGCGGGACCCTTTCCGCCCACCATGGCGGCCATCGAGACGTGGCCTCCGAACGCGGCGATCGCGACCCGACGCTTGCATCCGCTGGGTGTGGTGGTGGTCGCGACGGCGAATGAGCCGCCGCTCCCGTTCGCCGACGCGGCGTTCGATCTGATAACCAGCCGTCATCCCACTGCCGTGTGGTGGTCCGAGCTCGCCCGGGTCCTTCGCCCGGGCGGCACCTACTTTGCGCAGCACATCGGACCCGCCACGACGTCCGAGCTGGTCGAGTACTTCGTCGGGCCGCAACCCCAGAAATGGGCCGAGTATCACCCGGACGCGGTGCGCGCCTCGGCGCAAGCCGCTGGGCTGCAGATCGTGGATGTGCGCATGGAGCGGCTGCGCGCCGAGTTCTTCGACATCGGCGCCGTCGTCTACTTCCTGCGCAAGGTGATTTGGGCGGTGCCGGACTTCAGCGTGCAGCGCTATCGCACACGATTGCGCGAACTCCACGACCAGATCGAGGCGGAAGGGCCCTTCGTCGCGCACGCGACACGGGTGCTCGTGGACGTCCGGAAGCCCGAATGACTCCGATCAGCCGTCGCCGCGCAATACGTCAAGCGCGTGCTGCAGGTCCGGTGGGTATGGACTGACAATCTCGATGCGGCGCCCATCGGCCGGATGAGCGAATGCCAGCGACCGTGCGTGTAACCATTGACGTTGCAGCCCAAGCTTTTTCGCCAACGTCGGATCGGCCCCGTAGACAAGGTCGCCGCAGCACGGGTGATGCAGCGCGGCGAAATGCACCCGGATCTGGTGCGTGCGACCGGTTTCCAGATGCACGTCGAGCAGGCTGGCGGCGACGAATGCTTCCACGGTGTCGTAGTGGGTGATGCTGTGCCGGCCGTTCTTGGTGACCGCGAACTTCCACTCGTTGCCGCGGTGCCGGCCGATGGGGGCGTCGATGGTCCCACTGGACGGATCCGGATGTCCCTGCACCAGCGCGTGGTAGCGCTTGTCCACGGTGCGCTGCTTGAACGCGCGCTTGAGCACGGTGTAGGCGCGCTCGGAGAGCGCCACCACCATCACCCCCGACGTTCCGACGTCCAGGCGATGCACGATTCCCTGCCGCTCGTGCACACCCGACGTGGTGATCCGGTAACCGGCGGCGGCCAAGCCGCCGAGCACGGTGGGGCCCGTCCAGCCGACCGACGCGTGCGCGGCCACCGCGGCTGGTTTGTCGACGGCGATGATGTCGTCGTCGGAGTACAGGATCGTCATGCCCTCGATGTCGACGGGCGTGTTTTCCAGCGGCGCTGCCGGTTCGGGCAGCCGCACCTGCAGCAGGGCCCCCGACGTGAGGCGGTCCGATTTCCCGGCCTGCACTCCGTCGAGTTCGACACCGCCGTCTTCGGCGAGAGCCGCCGCTGCGCTGCGCGACAAGCCAAGAAGGCGCGCCAGGCCCGCGTCGACACGCATGCCCGCCAGGCCGTCCGGGACGAGCATCGAGCGGTCCGTCATTTGGCCTGGTCGGCCTCTCGGTGGCCGGTTTCACCGGGTCTACGCCGGCCCACGCTGTCGAAGTCGTAGCCGAAGACGGACAGCACCACCAGCAGGATGGCCCCGCCGACGACGGAAGGGTCCGCGACGTTGAACACCGGCCACCAGCCGACAGACAAGAAATCCACCACGTGTCCCCGCAGCGGCCCGGGCGAACGGAAGAACCGGTCCACCAGGTTGCCCATCGCGCCACCGAGGATCATGCCCAGGCCGATGGCCCACCACGGCGACACCAGCCGTCGCCCCATCCAGAAGATGCCGGCCACGACACCGGTCGCGATCAGGGTCAATACCCACGTGTATCCGGTCGCCATGGAGAACGCAGCCCCCGAGTTGCGCACCAAAGTCCAGGTCACCGTGTCGCCGATGATCGACACCGGTTGACCAGGGGGGAGCAGTCGCACGGCCAGCACTTTGGTGACGATGTCGAGCGTCAGGACGACTGCCGCGACGGTCAGCAGCAGGCGCAGCCGCCGGGGAGGACTCTGCGGCGGGGCTTCGCTTTCACCAGCGGTCGCAGTCTGCGGCTCAGCCGATCCTGTGGGTTCGTCAGGCACTCCCCCATCATCCGTCACCTGAAATGTAAGCGTTTGGGTGGCTTGCATTTCAGGCAGCTTCTCCTTGCGGAGCAGCGGTCCCCGCGGGGTGCGGGGTTGACGCTTCGTCGCCTCCTGCCGTCCCCCACCACACCCGAGGTGGTGATGGGGCTGGTCTTGTGGAAGGCTCCACGTCCATCTCCAGCCGAAACGCTGGCGGCCGGCCTACTGCCGGTACCGGTCCTTCTTCCCCCGCCGTGGGTGGGGTCGCCGAGGCGGGCGAGGTTGATCGCCGCATTCAAATCTCGACACAAAGGCGGGCATCCGTTGCGGCAACGGTAAATACGGTCGCGCAGACGAAGCTTGGTTTTCGCCGCGCAGCGCGAACACAGTTGAGTCGACGGGAAGAATCTGGGTGCTCTCACCAATTGGGCGCCATACCAGGTGGTCTTGTAGCCCAGTTGGGTGGCGATGCGGCCGAGCGCGGCATCCCCCAGGGCGCGGTTGAGACCGCGTTTGCGCCGCCCACTCCGCCGCGCCATGTTCTTGACCGCGAGCTCCTCGACCGCCACCACCTGATGTGCCACCGCAAGATCGGTGGTGGCCTGGTGGATCTCCTGGGCGCGGATCGCGGCCACCCAAGCATGAATCCGCCCCACCCGCGCGATAGCGCGCTGCCAGCGTTTCGAGGGCTCCCGGCGCGTCTGGGTCTTCGGATCATAGGGGCCGCACCGGCGCGCGGCCTGACGCTGAGCGGCTCGCAACCGTGATTGCGCCCGCGCCAAAGGTTTGGGCGCGGGGATGCGGGCCACCTCTGTCCCGTCCGGGGCGGCAATCACCAGTAGGTCTTTGACCCCGACATCCACACCGACCACCGGATGCCGGGATCGGCAGGCGTGCGCGGGCCGGGTCTTACCTGCAACGATCACCTGAAAGGCGCAGTGCCACCGCCCGCCGGTGAAACTGACGGTGGCCGACAGGATCCGCGCCGTGCTGGTCTCAAGCCGGCGGGCCAGTTTGCGGGTCGACTCTAGGGTGCGCACCCGCCCGATACGGGGTAACACCACATGGCGGCGGTCCGGTTCGACCCGCAACGCCCCGGTAGTGAAGGTAAACTTTTTGACCGAGTGGCGCTTGGACTTAAACCGGGGAAAACCCACCCGCGGACCCTTGCGGCGCGCTGTGCGCGAGGTGGACCAGTTCTGCAGCGCGTTGGCCAACGCCTGACACCCCGACGCGTAGGCCTCCTTGCTGTTTTCCTCCCACCACGGCATGCCGTCCTCACCCACCGCCACGACATGCTTGCGCTGGTTCCACTCATCACGCAGCGAGCGCATCGACCAGCCAAGACACGGGGTCAGCTCCTCTGCGGCCAGGCCATAGGTTTTCTCTGCGGTCCGCTGATCCAGGTTGGCTTTGACCGCCGCCAACATCGTGTTGAAGGCGAAATTGCGCGCTCCGGCATGCGAGCACAACGCCTGCAGTTGGGCCGCCGTCGGATCCAGTGCAAACCGATACGCTTGCGCCGTCCAGCCTTCCGGGATCTCAAACCGCGCCACGGATTCACCCGGCCTTGGTAGCGGGTTCCACGTGCTTCATCGCGGTCACTGCGCGAGGTACCCGATTCCGGGGGCCGCGGCGTCTATACAACCCGGCGCAAATGCTGGTGAGCACCTCGATCATGTCGCGCACCAATTGCGCGGTGCTCTCACCGTCGTCGACGACCACGAACCGCCGGCACTGGGCCGCCAGCGCGGTACCAGATGCTCGACCGCGATACGGGCCAGCGGACCCTGATGCTCCACAACCATCACTCTGGCGGACGGGTCCGACAAAATACGGGCGTCGTGCCTATGCCATTCATGCCCTAGCCTCTCCCGACCACCTGACCCGCCTGCCGGTGGCCACCCAGTCAGCAGGGAGGCCCGACGATCCGACCCCGCGGCTGATCATCGCCGGACATCCGGGCCTACACCACCACACTGAGGCCCACTCCACTTCGCCGCCTCGACCAGGATCGTGCGCGACGGCGAGCGCCCGAACGGAACCGACATCCGATCCTCCCCCACCCACGAATACGCCGTCTGCGGATCCACACCCACCCACGCCGCCAACTTGACATCAGAATGTCTCCGGACTTACCGGTACGGTTCATCACAGGACCCCGCATGCGAGTAAACCAATGCCCTGCGCGAAGATCCCAGCATGGCCCGCGTCACCGTCATCACTACTGGCGGCACGATTGCCACCACCCGGGGCGCCGACGGGGTGCGCCGGCCCAGCCGCGGCGGCGCGGACCTGATGGCGGGTCTCGACAGCGACCTCGACATCGACATCGTCGACCTGATGGCGCTGGACAGCTCGCAGCTGACGCCGGCCGACTGGGATCGGATCCGCGCTGCGATGCAGACGGCGACCGATCGCGGCGCCGGCGGATTCGTCATCACGCACGGGACCGACACCCTCGAGGAGACTGCGCTGTGGCTCGAGCTGACCTACTGCGGGCGGGCCCCGGTCGTAATGACCGGTGCCATGCGCAGTGCCGACGCGCCAGACGCGGACGGCCCGGCAAATCTGCGCGATGCGTTGGCACTGGCGGCCAGTGCGCAGGCGGTTGACCAGGGCGTGCTGGTGTGTTTCGCCGGCAGGGTCATGCAGCCGTTGGGCCTGCGGAAAGCCGCCACCGCCGACCTGAGCGGGTTTATCGGTGAGACGCTCGGCACGGTTTCCGGCGAGATCACCCTTGGGGCTAAGACCCGCCCATATGTCGGCGATGTGCGCGCTGGCGGCGCGCCGCGGGTCGACATCGTCGCCGCCTACCTGGGTAGCGACGCGGTGGCGCTGGAAGCGTGTGTGGCGGCCGGGGCACGCGCCGTGGTGCTGGAGGCGGTCGGGTCGGGCAATGCCGGGGACGCCGTGGTCGAGGGGGTTCGCCGGCACTGCCGCGATGGGGTGACGGTCGCGGTGTCCACGCGAGTCCCCGGCGGACGGGTCAGTGCGGGATACGGTCCCGGACACGATTTGGTGGAGGCCGGGGCGATCATGGTGCCGAACCTGGCACCGCCGCAGACCCGGGTGCTGGTAATGGCCGCGCTGGCGGCGGGGTTACCCGTCGCCGACGTCGTCGACCGCTGGGGTTGAGCCTTCCGCCGGCTGCTCGTCACGTAGTGCGCCGACGTAGTCCGGCCAGTCCAGCGAGTCGATCGGGTTGGCGCGGGCGAGGTCGCCGGTGTCGGCGGGGAAGGTCCGAGCCTGTCCCGGCCCCGAACCCCGGGTCTCGAATCGCACGGTGACCACCCCGTGGCCCGCACCCTGCACCCAGCCGTGGCCGAAACCGGGGTGCGTGACGTCGTCACCGATCCGCCAGGGCGAGGCCTCGGAACCCGGTGCGAACATCGCCTCGTTCGCGGTTTCGACGGGATGTTGGGAATCCGACTCCGGCTCCGAGAGTTCCAAATCCGGGAACAGCGATTCCTGGTGCACATCGCTCAGCCCCGAAAACCCAACGCCGAGAAGGCGAATGGGACCTATCTGCATCGGGTCGAGCAGCAGCCGACGGGCTACTGCGACGAGGGTGCCCACTTCCGTCGTGGCGTAGGGCATCGTCGCGGACCGGGTCAGTGTGCTCATGTCGGACTTCTTCAGCTTCACCGTGACGGTGCGCGCACCACGGCCGTCGCGCAGCAGGCGCTGATGTGCATGCTCGGCGATGGGGTCGATCGCTTCGCGCAACTGGTCCAGGGTGGTCAGGTCGACGGCAAAGGTGGACTCGGCGCTGATCTGCTTGGCCTCGGCACGCTCGGCGACGGGTCGATCGTCGATGCCCCGGGCCAGTCGATGCAGGGCGGGCCCGACGGTTGCACCCAGGATGTTGGCTGCTTCGGCGTCGGTGAGCGCGGCCAGCTGGCCGATGGTCTCGATGCCGAGCCGGTGCAGCTTCTCCTCGGCGACCGGTCCGATGCCCCACAGCCGGCGTACCGGCAACCCACCGAGCAGCAACTGTTCCTCGGTGCGATGGACCACCCGGATACCGTCGGGTTTGGCCAGGCCGGACGCTATCTTCGCGATCTGCTTACCGGATCCGGCGCCGACGCTGGCGACCAGGCCGGTCTCCTCGCGTACCCGTCGCCGCAGGTTTTCGCAGAAGGCTTCGACGTCCTCGGCCGACGCCCCGGCCAGCTGGGGCGGTTCCCCGAATGCCTCGTCGAAGGACAGCTGCTCCACGACGGGCACCAGGCTGCGGACGGTATCGAAGACGCGTCGGCTGGCGACGCCGTAGACCACGCCGCGCGGCGGCAGCACCACCGCCGTCACGCCGACCAGCCGTCGCGCCTGGTGCATCGGCATGGCCGACCGGGCACCGAACACCCGGGACTCGTAGCTCGCGCCGGCCACGACACCCCGGCCACCCAGACCGCCCACCAGCACCGGTCGCCCCCGCAGGGTGGGCCGGGTGAGTTGTTCGACGGAGGCGAAAAACGCATCCATGTCCAGGTGCAGCACCCAACGGGACTCCACAGCGAGCAATGCTATTGGGCTACGGTTTTGAGCATGGCAATGAACCTTTGTCACCGGCTGTGCTGCAGCTCGGATCGCTGGGCGAGGGAAGTCGAACACCACATGTTGCCGACGGTGCTTGCCGACGTGGAACTCGGTGACAAGACTCTCGAAATCGGACCGGGCTACGGCGCGTTTCTGCGAGTGCTGATCGACAAGACGCCAGACCTGTCCGCGGTCGAGATCGATGCGTCGATGGCCCAGCGGCTCCAAAGCCTGTACGGGGACCGGGCGCGCATCATCAACGGCGACGGCACCGATACCGGTTTGCCCGCCAACGAGTTCAGCTCGGTGTTGTCGTTCACCATGCTGCACCACGTTCCCACGGCCGAACTGCAGGACCGGTTGTTCGCCGAAGCTTTTCGCGTGCTGCGCCCGGGTGGCATCTTTGTCGGCAGCGACAGCGTGCCGTCGCTGAAGTTACGCATCCTGCATTTTCGCGACACTTACAACCCCGTTCCGCCCGAGACGTTGCCGGATCGCTTGCGCGCAGCGGGCTTTCAGGACGTCGTCGTCAACGCCGGCGCCGGTAGGCAGCGCTGGCGGGCGGTCAAACCCTAGCCGCCAAAGTGCAACTGCCGACGGGCGTTCTCTGGAAATGCGTGGGCAGTTGCACTTTCGCGAAGCTAGACCTTGGCGATGCTCACTCGTACGCCGTCGCCGATCTCCACGCCGTCGCCGGGCTCGCCGAATTCGAAGCTGGTGGCCAGGACCTCGCCGGCGATCAGGTCGCGGTGGGTGCGCGCCCAGTCGGCCCGCTCTGCGGGTACCGACATCAGCACCCGGATCCGGTCGGAGACATCCAGCCCGGTGGACTTGCGCAACTCCTGCAACTCCCGGATGCGGTCCTTGGCCCAGCCCTCGGCCTCCAGCTCGGGAGTCACGGTGCCGTCCAGCACGACCAGCCCGGCCCCGCCGGGTAGCGGCGCGGTGAACTCGGGGTCGGCGGCCACCAGCCGTGAGCTGTACTCGTCGGGTTGCAGTACCGCGGGACCGGCCGTCAGGGTGCCGTCGGCGTTGACCACGCCTTCGCCGGCTTTGACCGCTTTGATCGCCGCCTGCACATCCTTGCCCAGCCGCGGCCCGGCCACCCGGGCGTTGACGGTGAGCTCGAAGCGGCCATAGGTGTCGATCGCGTCGTTCAGTTCCACCTGCTTGACGTTGAGCTCGTCGCCGATCAGGTCGGTGAACGGCTGCAGGCGCTTCGGATCCTCCACTGCCACAGTCAGTTTCGGCAACGGAAGCCGCACCCTTAGCTTCTTGGCCTTGCGCAGCGACGATGCGGCCGAACACACTTCGCGGACCTGATCCATCGCGGCCACCAGGTACGCATCGGCGGGCAGCAGATCTGCCTCGGGCCAATCGGTCAGGTGCACCGACCGTTCTCCGGTGAGCCCGCGCCAAATGACCTCGGTGGCCAGTGGTAGCAGCGGCGCGGAAAGCCGCGCCGTCACCTCCAGCACGGTGTGCAGGGTGTCGATGGCGTCGGTGTCTTCTTCCCAGAATCGCGGACGTGACCGTCGCACATACCAATTCGTCAGTGCCTCGGTGAACAGGCGCAGCTGTTCACAGGCGCCGGGCAGGTCGCAGACCTCCATCGCCTCGGTCAGATCGTCACGCAGCACTGCCAGCTTGGCCAGGATGTAGCGGTCCAGCACATGCTTCGAATCGGTGCGCCAGACACCGACTTTCGGCGCATACAGGCGCAGGATGGTATAGGCGTTCCACAGCGGCAGCAGCACCTGACGTGCGCCCTCGCGGATGCCCTGCTCGCTGACGATCAGGTTGCCGCCGCGCAGCACCGGCGAGGCCATCAGGAACCACCGTGTCGCGTCGGAGCCGTCGCGATCGAAAACCTCGTAGACGTCGGGGTAATTCCGCAGCGACTTGCTTGCCTTCTGCCCGTCGGAGCCCAGCACAATTCCGTGCGCCGCACAGGTTTTGAACGCCGGCCGGTCGAAGATCGCGGTGGCCAGCACATGCAGGGTATAGAACCAGCCGCGCGTCTGCCCGATGTACTCGACGATGAAGTCGCTGGGGTAATGAGCGTCGAACCAATCCTGGTTCTCGAACGGATAATGCACCTGCGCGTAGGGCATGGAGCCCGAGTCGAACCACACGTCGAGCACATCGGGGATGCGGCGCATGGTGCTGCGGCCCGTCGGGTCATCCGGGTTGGGACGGGTGAGCTCGTCGATGTAGGGCCGGTGCAGGTTGTCCGGACGCACCCCGAAGTCGCGCTCCAGCTCGTCCAGGCTGCCGTAGACGTCGATCCGCGGGTAGGCCGGATCATCGGATTTCCACACCGGAATCGGCGTGCCCCAGTAGCGGTTTCGCGAGATCGACCAATCCCGCGCACCCTCCAGCCATTTGCCGAACTGGCCGTCCCTGACATGTTCGGGATACCAGGTGATCTGCTGGTTCAGTTCCACCATGCGGTCACGGAACTCGGTCACAGTGACGAACCACGACGACACCGCCCGATAGATCAGCGGGTTACGGCAGCGCCAGCAGTGCGGGTAAGGGTGCTCGTAGGTTTCGTGGCGAATCAGCACGGGTCGGTTCACCGCGGCCGGGCCGGTCTGGCTCTTCAGGTCACGGATGATCTGCGGGTTGGCGTCGAAAACGTGCTGCCCCTGATAATCCGGGACGGTGGCGTCGAAGCGGCCCCTGGCGTCGACCGGCGTGACCGGCGTGATGCCGGCCTTCTCAGCCGTGCTCATGTCGTCTTCGCCGTAGGCCGGCGCCATATGCACGATGCCGGTGCCGTCTTCGGTGGTCACGAAATCTCCCGCAAGCACCTGAAATGCGTTGGCCGAGTCCATGAAATACGGGAACGGGGGCAGGTAGTGCACGCCCAGCAGCTCATCGCCGCGATAGGTTGCGAGCACTTCGGGCTCTTCACCCAGCTCACGGGCATAGGCGGCCAGCCGCGCCTCGGCCAGCACCACACGGCGATCGCCGGACCTGACCTGAACGTAGGTGACGTCCGGGTGGACGGCGACCGCTTGGTTCGACGGCAGGGTCCACGGCGTGGTCGTCCACACCAGCAGATAGGCACCGTTCAGCTGCCCACCGGAAACCTTGAATCCGACTGTCAGAGCGGGGTCTTGGCGGCTCTGATAGACGTCGTCGTCCATCCGCAGTTCGTGATTGGACAGCGGGGTTTCGTCGCGCCAGCAGTAGGGCAGCACCCGGTAGCCCTCATAGGCCAGCCCCTTGTCCCACAGCTGCTTGAAGGCCCAGATCACCGACTCCATGTAGGTCGGGTCCAGGGTCTTGTAGTCATTGTCGAAGTCGACCCAGCGAGCTTGGCGGGTCACATAGGTCTGCCATTCGTCGGTGTAGCGCAGCACCGACGCACGGCAGGCGTCGTTGAAGGCGGCGATCCCCATGTCGTCGATCTGGGACTTGTCGGTGATGCCCAGTTGGCGCTCAACCTCGAGCTCGGCCGGCAGCCCGTGGGTGTCCCAGCCGAAACGGCGGTCCACCTTGTAGCCGCGCATGGTGCGGTACCGCGGCACGATGTCTTTGACGTATCCGGTGAGCAGGTGACCGAAATGTGGCAGACCGTTGGCGAACGGCGGCCCGTCGTAGAACACGTAGGCCGGGGCCCCCTCGCGACGGGCGATGCTGGCCCGGAAAGTGTCGTCGTGGAACCAGTAGTCCAGAACCTGCGCTTCCAGCGCGGGAAAGTCCGGGGAGCCGCCATGTTGGTCGGCGCCCAGGTCGGTTCGTGGGTAGGCGCTGTCGCTCATCCGTCTCCTGTGCCATCGGTGCAGGCACGGGGACGACGACGCGCTGGGGCGCGAGCGCCGCGGTACCACCCCGCTTGCCACGCTGCCGCGCGGCCACTCGTTCAAGGCTGTGACGGGCCCACCCGTTCGGTTCTACTGGGCTTGTCTAGCTGTTCTTCCGAAGGCTCCCCGGTGATAGCCGGATCGATGCCGATGCACAGATTCTACTGAGCGCCGCAAATTTTAGTAACGACCGCGGCTCTCATGTGCCGAGCAGACGCAAAATCGCCCATTTCGATGCGGAAAAGGGCGATTTTGTGTCTGCTCGCCCGCCATGGCACTAGGTCTGGACTTCGAGCACGCCGATGCGCAGCAGCGCCGCGTACACGTGACGCACCGGAACGGTGAGCAACCGGGCAGCCCCGTCGGCCAGTGGGTCGCTGTACGGCCGGTTCTCGACGCGGCGGGCAACCTTCTTGGGTGCAGCGGGCTTCTTGGGTGCAGCGGGCTGGATTGAAGCTCCGTCGCGCACAACGTGCAGCTTGGGCGCGGCGGTTACGGACACTTCGTCGTAGAGAGCAGCGGTCATGATCGCCTCCTGTTGAAAGATCGAACGAGCACTAGTGGACTGACTTGAACTGACGTCGTTCGTCCCGTAGTGGTTCCGATCCAATGAGGATCTGGCTTTGACGGCTCAGCCGAGAACGCTGAAAACGTTGCGCCGCAGACCGGATCGGGACGAAACGCAGTCCGGATATCGACCCGGACTATCACTGGAACTCATGCGTCCCTCACCTCCCTCGCGGTCACGATGCGCGGCTACCCGCACGATCTAGGCGTGCACAAAGGAGTACAGAGATCCCGACGACCGTCGGAAACCGGCACCCCTCTCGTCAGAGTTTTGGCACCACACGACGTGTCCGGCAAACCGGAAGCCACCTGGGCTCAACCCTTAATCCGGGAGGAGCTGTCCTGACCCGGGGCGTCTTTCGACGTTCGGGGTCAGTGGCCTGTGTTCGTGTAGCCGCCTCACCTAACGAGGTGCTTACCCGACCGATGATGCACCAGTTGATGTGCTCGGGTCAAACCGTTTCAGCGCGCGTTTTCGAATATTTACGTTTTCTTCAGTCTTTGCTGGCGATGTTCACCTTCGTTCTGGGGCGCAGGCCGTCGAGCACCAGTGCAACCACGAAGTCGGCAACCTGACCTGCGGTGACGTCGTCGTCGGTGCTGAGTCGCCGGTGCGCCAACTGGCCGACGAGTGCCGCCAGCGTGTACGCCGCCATCCGCGGCGGGGCGTCGACCATCTCGCCGCGCTGTTGAGCGGCGACGATGATGGTCTCGATATCGTCGATGAACCGCTCGTAGATGCCGCCCAGGTGTTTTTCGAATCGGTCGCCAAGTGCATAGGCGTCACGGAAGAGCAGTTTGACGGTGGCTTTGTCGGCTTCGAAGAACTCGAACGTCGCCTGCACGGAGGCTTTCAGCAAGGCCCGCAACGACGCTTCTCCCCTATGCGGTAGCCCGTTCAGGTCGTTCAGCACTGTCGCGACACGCGCGCGCAACGCCAGCTCCTCAACCGCCATCAACGCGTGGAAAAGCTCTTCTTTGGAGTCGAAGTACCAATACACCGATCCATAGGCCAAGCCGGCCTGTTTGGCGATGTCGGCTATGGTCGTGGCGTGAAAGCCCTTGCGGCCGAACACTTCTTTGGCAGCGGTCATGATCTGCTCGCGCCGCTGCGACTTGTCCTCGGCACTGACCGCGCGACGCCGGCGGGTGGTGGTGCTCACCTGTCTATCAAGCCCTCGAGGCGCCCGACGGTGTCGATGAACTCCTCAACCATGTCGAGCACCACGGCACGTGTCGGCCGGACCCGGTCCAGCGATCCGACTACCTGCCCGACGAAATAGGTCGCCAGCTCACGCGCCTTGGCGCCGGGGTGACCGGCGGCCTGATTGATGCGCAGCTGCGGCTCGCCGACCAGCGCGGTCTGCAGCGGCATGCCGAGCGGGTCAGGGCTGTCGGGCCGGTCCCACTCGTCGGTCCAGGCGGTGCGCAGCATCCGCGCCGGTTTGCCCGTCATCGACCGCGACCGCACCGTGTCAGAGGAACTGGCGGCCAGGAATTTGTCCTTGACCACCGGCGGTGTTTCGGCTTCCTCAGTGGTCAGCCACACCGAGCCGCACCACACCCCTTCAGCACCCAGGGCCAGAGCTGCGGCGATCTGACGGCCCCGGGCGATCCCGCCCGCGGCTAATACGGGCACCGGGCCTACTGCATCGACGATCTCGGGCACCAGGACCATGGTCGCCACCTCGCCGGTGTGACCGCCGGCCTCGGTGCCTTGCGCGACGATCAAGTCGACGCCCGCCGCCGCGTGCCGTCGCGCGTGCTGTGTGGTGCCTGCCAGCGCGGCGACCAGCACATTCTGGTCGTGGGCACGCTGAACCAGATCGGGCGGCGGCGGCCCGAGCGCGCTGGCGATCAACCGGATGTCGTGGGCGAAAGCCACATCGAGCAGTGGCTGGTATCCCTTCGGCGATATGTTCAGCCCGCGTCCGGATGGTTCGCGTTGCTGGTCTTGCACCGCTATGCCGTAGCGCACCAGCAGGTCGTCCAGAAACGCGCGGTGCTCCTCGGGCAGCAGCTCGCGCACCTGCTCGGCCTCGATCCCACCTTGTTCGGCGCCGACGTACTTGGGCGGCAACAGCAGGTCGACCCCGTAGGGTTTGCCGCCGGTCTGCGCCTCGATCCAGGTCAGCTCGTTTTGCAGCCGTTCGGGGCTGTGCGCGACAGCGCCGAGGATGCCGAAGCCCCCCGCGTTGGACACCGCGGCAACGACGTCACGGCAGTGGCTGAAGGCGCAAATTGGGAATTCAACGCCGAGCATTTCGGCGACTCGGGTCCGCATTGCCCGACGTTAAGAGTTATTGATTGATATGTCAATCTATTGGAGTACGCTGCCACCCATGTCCGAGCCATTGACCGCCGAACAGCAGCATCGCCGCCGCCAAGCGGTGCGCGACCTGATGACCACCACGCCGTTCATCGGCGGCCTGGGCATCGTGTTCGAGCGCTACGAACCGGACGATGTCGCGATCCGGCTCCCCTTCCGCGAAGACCTCACCAATGACGGCGTGTACTTCCACGGCGGGGTGATCGCATCGGTGATGGACACCGCCGGTGCGGCGGCGGCGTGGTCGAACCACGACTTCGACAAGGGCATGCGGGCCTCGACGGTCGCGATGAGCATCCAGTACACCGGGGCCGCCAAGCGCTGCGATCTCATCTGCCAGGCCCGAACGGCCCGCCGGCGCAAGGAACTCACGTTCACCGAGATCACCGCGTCCGACTCCGACGGCAATGTCGTGGCCCACGCGGTGCAGACCTACCGGATCGTGTGAGCGGGCCGCGTGAATCCTGGGCTTTGCGCGTGAATCCTGGGCTTTGCGCGTGAATCCTGGGCGGGAAAATCGCGCCGATCCCCACCGGGTTGTCACACCGAAAGCCGTGCGTTCACACCGAAAGCCGTGTGCTCACGCCGAAAGCCCAGGATGCACACCCAACGCCCAACACGCCGTTCGGCCACGGCCGTCGCATAAGCCCACATTCGCCAGCAGTCACGGGGCTTTCCCGTCGGGCGGCCAGCTGGACACGCCCTCCTCCAGCGGGACCTCGAGGCTGCGCAGCATCGATGCGACCATGCGCCAGGCACCGATCGCGGTGACCAGTTCGATGAGAACCGCTGAATCGCAATGCAACTCGCGTTCGCAAGCCGTCCAGCTCGCGGCACTCACCGCGCCATCGCGCACCACGTCGTCGGTGGCTGCCAGCACCGCCCGCTCGGCGGCGCCAAATCCGTTGTATCCCTGCCAATCGCGGACGCCCAGCAGATCTTCGGACGAGACACCGAGGCCCGAAGCGACCCGCCAGTGTTGGGTCCACTCGTAGTCACATCCGGTGAGCCAGCCGATCCGCATGATCACCAGCTCGCGCAACCGTGAGTCGAGCGCACCGTGCCACAACATGGTGGCGAGCAGGTCGTTGAACGTCCGCGCCAGTCTCGGGTGGTTCAGCAGCACCTGGAAGATGCTGAGCTCGGCCATATAGTCGGGCACACCGGCCTCGTCGGCAGCGGCCTTGGCCTCGCCGAGCGGCAACAGGGGCACGCGAGCCGGCTTCATGTGTTGGGTCATGGGGTGAGCACTCCGTGTACCGGCGGGATAGTGTCGCGTTCACCGGCCATGGTAGCCAGCAGCTCCTTCGCCTCTCCGAGCCCCACGCAACGACGGGGCAGGCTCGCGAACGGGTAGCGACCCGACCCGAGCAAGTCCAGGGCGGCCCGGTAAGCGGTGACGTCGACGCCGAGGGCCCCGATCACGCGCAACTCCTTCATCACGACCAGGTCGGGGGTGAAGCCCGGCGCTCCGCTGCCGAATCCGCGGGTGCCGGCGACGACGACCGTCCCGGCGGGCCGGGCCAGGGCGATCGCCTGCGCGAACGCCGCCGGCGCCTTGGCCGTCACGTCGATCACGACGTCCGCCAGCCCACCGGCCTGCTTCGTCAGCGCGGCCACCGGGTCCTCGACGGCCACGTCGACGACGAGGTCGGCCCCGAATTGCGGCGCCAGCGCCAGCCGGTCGGCGTCGCGCGGGCCCAGGCCGGTGACCATCACGAACCCGGCGCCGGCCTCCTTTGCGGCCGCGGCGGCGCACAGCCCCCGGATGCCGGGACCCAGGATGGCCACCACGTCACCCGGGCCGGTGCCGGGAACCGTTACTCCCCAACGTATTCCAGCTCCAAGCGGGTTGAACAAAGTGGCGACCGCCGGGCTGAGGTCAGCGGCCACCGGCAACAGCATCGAGTCCGGTGCCAGGTACTGGTATTCGGCGTAGCCGCCCCAGAGTCCGGGCCGGCGCTCGACCGGGATGAAGCCATACATGTCCGCCAGGCCGTGACGTTCGCAGCGCCGGTATTCGCCGGCAAGGCAATTGGCGCATCGGCGACACGACTGGAACACCTCGACCGCTACCCGGTCGCCTTCCGTCACGCCCCATCGCTGTGCCGCCTGCGGCCCGACCGCGACGATGGTCCCGACCGTCTCGTGACCGGGAACAAAGGCGAACCCGCCGGACAGCTGGCCGGTGTATTGCTCATGGTCGGTCCCACACAGCCCACAGGCGGCGACTCGCACCACCGCGTCGTCGTCGCCAACCTCTGGCAGTGGAAAGTCGCGGACCACGAGGTGGCGTGGCGCCTCCAAGACCAGCGCCCGCGCCACCGCCTAAGCGTCCAAGCGGGCGAACTGATTCTGCCGATACTGCTCGACGCAGGCAGCCCGCCTGACCTTTCCGCTGGTGGTGATGGGAATCGAACCAGGCGCTACCACAACGAGATCCGCCACTCCCAGGCCATGCGAATTCGACACCGCCGAGGCCACTTCACGTTTGACGTCCACGAGCTTGTTCGACGCAACCTCCGGAGAATCACCGTTGTGCCTGAATTCGATGATGGCGACCAGCTTTTCGGTCTCCCGGTCGGGAACCGCTATCGCCGCGCAGCGGCCCCGCGTGATCTCCTGGATCGTCGCCTCGATGTCGTCGGGAGAATGGTTGCGCCCGTAGACGATCAGAAGGTCCTTGATGCGGCCCATGATGAACAACTCGCCGTGGGAGAAAAAGCCAAGATCGCCGGTGCGCAGCCACGGCCCTTCGGGTGTACCCGTCGAAGGGTTGACGAGCTTTGCGCGGAACGTCTGCTCCGACTGTTCGGGTTTTCTCCAGTACCCCATCGCGACATTGTCGCCGTGCACCCAGATTTCACCCGTCGCTCCGTCCGGGCACTCGGTTCTGGTGTCGGGATCGACGATCCGCACCATCGGGGATTGGCGCACCCCGTAACTGACCAGCGGGGTCCCACCGCTGGCACAACGCTTCACCTGGCCGGCGGACAACGCCTCGGATTCGAAGCGGACGAACTGTGGTGGGTCACCGGGCGCGCGGGTCGCCACATACACAGTTGCCTCGGCAAGCCCGTAGGAGGGCCGAATTGCCGCTGGGTTCAGGTTGAACTTGGCGAACCGCTCGGTGAAGCGGCGCAGCGTGGCAGCGTGTATCCGTTCGCTGCCACTGGCGATTCCCATAACGGTTCCAAGGTCAAGCCCGGCCATGTCGTCGTCACTGGTTTTTCGCACCGCCAATTCGAAGGCAAAGTTGGGTCCTGCCGTGGCGGCGCGACGATTGCTCGCGGTCAGTTGCATCCAGCGGGCCGGCCGCTGTAGGAAGGCCACCGGACTCGTGAGCACAGCGTGAAATCCGCCCAGAAGCGGTTTGCAGATCCCCAGCATCAAGCCCATGTCGTGGTAGAACGGCAGCCACGACACGATCGTCATGTCGGTCACCGGTTCGGCGAAGTACTCCTGCATCCACTGGTGGAAATTGGTGAGCACGTTTCGGTGCGAGATCATGACGCCTGCGGGCCGACGAGTCGATCCGGACGTGTACTGCAAATATGCAATATCGGGCAGACTGCCTCTGCTGTCAGACGCCGATCTGGCGTCAAGATCCAGCAAGTCAACCTCGATGATCAACGGACTGAAATCGCCGTTTCGCGCTTGGACATACTTGGCCACCTCGCTGACAACTGCGGACGTCGTGAGGATGACCGACGGCGATGTGTCGTGCAGGACCGACTGAACCCGTTCGTCATGGGCGCCGCCAGCGGGAGCCGACAGCGGGACTGCGACAAGCCCGGCCTGCAATGCGCCGAAAAATGCGGCGACGTAGTGGAGCCCCTGAGGTGCCAAAATCACCGCGCGGTCGCCGCTGGCTGCGCAACGGCTGAGCTCGCGTGCAACATTCAAAGTTCGCCGATATATCTGAGACCACGTGAGGCGTTCGGTTACTCCGGCCCAGTCCTGGTCGTAATCGATGAACGTGAACGCTGAGTCATTCGGCTGCAAATAGGCACGCTCGCGCAACACATCCGGAATGGACGTCTCGAACACGTGGCTGAGGTTACCGCAGCCAGCGCCCCTGGATGTTGGAAAGCAGCAAGGTCGCGACTTATAGCTCCGCGGCGATTTTCGCTTCCTGGGCCCGCGCCACCTCCTGCGCCGAGTAGCCGATGAACGATGCCGCCGCCCCGAGCAGGACGACCACTCCAGCCAGCCACAACAGGCCGTACGTATAGCCAGCGTCCAAGGCGTGCAACTGTGCAGCGTTCATGGACTTCACCGGTCCGATGACTCCGCCGAGGGACAACGTGTGGGATGTAATGACGGCCTGGATGACGGCTAGCACCACCGGCCCGCCAAGACCCTGCAGCACAACTGTGACCGCGGACGCCGGCCCGATCCGGTCGAAGCCGACGCTGGCGATCACCGACAGCGGGAGCGGGATGCTAATCATCCCAATACCGATACCGCCGACGACGATCAGCAGCACCAAATTCGGGAAGTACGGAATCCCGCGGTTCAGCGTCGAGCCGTACAGGATGGCGCTGAACGCCAGAACGCTGCCCACGATAACCACCACCCGCGGCGGAAACCGCATCACCAACCGCGAGGCCGCGCCCAGCCCGATGCCTCCAGCTATGACGAAGGGGATGAAGCCGACGCCCGCTTGCAGCGTGCTATAGCCCATGATGTCCTGCACATACACCGTGATCACCAGCATCAGGCTTGTCAGCACCCCGCCACTGAGGAACAACGCCGCGAAGGTGGCCACCCGGTTGCGGTCAACGAAGAGGTTGAAAGGCAGCAACGGGTTTTCCGCTCGGCGCTCGACCACAGCGAACGCGACGAAAGCCATCACGGCCAGCACAACGGACGCAATCGTGGTGGCCGATAACCAGCCCTTCTCGGCCCCGACCGAGAAGCCGAAAACCACCGCGCCGAAGCCCGATGTGGCCAGTGCAGCCCCGGTGACGTCGAGGGGCATCCGTTCTTTCTGGGTTTCTCGCAGCGCCGTACGGGCTAGATAAAGCGCCAGCAGTCCGATGGGCGCAGTGAAAAAAGCCGCCAGCCGCCACGAGATATCAGTGAGTATCCCGCCCACCACCAAGCCAAGGACTGAGCCGACACTCGTCATCGCGGCGAACACCGCCATTGCGCTGTTTCGCACCCGACCCTTCGGGAATGTCGTCGCCACCAATGCCAGACAGGTGGGTGCGACGATCGCGATAGCTACGCCCTTCAATGCCCGGGCCACAATAAGACTGCCCTGGTCCCACGCAACCGCGGACAGTATTGAGCTGATAATGGACAGCGCGACCCCGATGATGAAGGTGCGCTTGCGCCCGATGGCATCCCCCAAGCGACCGCCCACCAGGATCAGTCCGTTGCAGGTGAGCAGTGTGGCGAACACAATCCAGGTTCGCCCTGCGCTGGAAAGATTCAGGTCGTTCTGAACCTTGGGAAGCGCCACGATTCCGATGGTGAGTTCCATCGATGCCATCAGCTCCATGCTGCCGAGCGCGATCATGGCGCCGATGAACCGGCGGGCCCGCGGTTCCGTGGGCACGTAGGTCTCCTGAGCTACAGCTTGGTTGGTGTACCGAGCATCGGAGTCGTTAATCCGGCGAGTTATGTCATCCAGCGAAATAGTGCCTGCTCTGGGTCGGTGAGAACCCCGCGCCATAGCGGGCTACGGTACCGCAAACCAACGCTGCGCAGCCGCCGTTTTGGAAATCCCTGACCCTGAACCGCTTTGATGACGTACCTGGTGTTCACCGGGCTGAACCACGTCGTCATCACCACATAGCTCTGCCATATGCGGTCTGCGCCCGCGCAGCTGTATCAGGCGTCCAGGCGGGCGAACCGACCGTCCCGATAGTGTTCCACACACGCCGCCCGCCGGACTTTGCCGCTGGTGGTGATCGGAATCGAACCGGGCGGCACCACAACAAGATCCGCGACCCCCAGCCCGTGCGAGTTGGATATAGCCGACGTGACGTCACGCTTTACAGCGACGAGCTTGTCGGACGCCTCCTCGTGTGAGTCGGCTCGGTGCTTGACTTCGATGATGGCGACGAGCTGCTCTGTATGGTCGTCCGAAACCGCGATCGCGGCGCACCTGCCCCGCGTGATCTCTTGGATCGTCGCCTCGATGTCATCGGGTGAGTGGTTGCGCCCGTAGACGATCAAAAGATCCTTCATGCGGCCGATGATGAACAGCTCACCTTCGAAGAAAAATCCCCGGTCTCCCGTTCTCAGCCAAGGACCTTCAGGCGTGCCGGCCGACGAAGTGGCAAGCCGGTCGCCGAACGTGCGTTCGGTCTCCTGCGGCTTCTGCCAGTAGCCCATCGCGACATTCCCGCCGTGCACCCAAATTTCGCCGGCCATTCCCGGACGGCACTCGATGCGGGTATCCGGATCGACGATTCGAATCATCGGTGAACGAGGGACCCCATAGCTGACAAGCGGCGTACCGGATCCGCTTTCGCAGCGCTCCGCGTCGCCAACAGAGAGCTTCTCGGAATTGAAGTGCACGATATGAGGTGGTTGGGCCGGGTTGCGGGTTGCTGCGTAGACAGTTGCCTCTGCGAGCCCGTATGACGGTCGTATCGCGGTGTAGGGCAAATTAAAGCGCCCGAAGCGCTGATTGAAACGCCGCAGCGTCGCAGGATGAACACGCTCACTACCACTGAGGATGACCAGGACTTCCCCGAGGTCCAGTCCGGCCATGTCTTCGTCTGACGTTTTCCGTGCCGCAAGCTCGAAAGCAAAGTTCGGCGCCGCGGTGAATACGTGAGTATTGTTGGCCAGCAATTCAATCCATCGGGCCGGGCGCTGCAAAAACGCCACCGGACTCGTCAGCACGGTGCGGAATCCGCCCAGGATCGGTGCGCAAACTCCCAGAACCAAGCCCATGTCATGGTAGAACGGCAGCCACGAAACGATGGTCAGGTCCGGCGGGGCAACACCGCCGAAATCTGCAAAATAGTCGGAGATGATCTGCTTGAAATTGGCCACCAGGTTACGGTGCGAGATCATCACTCCGGCGGGCAGACGGGTCGATCCGGACGTGTATTGCAAATACGCGGTCTCGGGCAGCGTGCCGCGCCGGGCGCCGGAACCCGGCCGAGCGTCGAGGTCCAGTAAGTCAACCTCGACGACCTCAGCGGTCGGATGGCTGGACTGCGACTTGACATAGTCAGCCACGATTTCGGCGACAGAAGTCGTCGTGAGAACGACAGTCGGCGACGCGTCGCGCAGCACGGAGCTGACCCGCTCATCGCTGACACCACCCAATGGAACCGAAAGCGGCACCGCAATCAGTCCTGCCTCCAATGCGCCGACAAAGGCAACAATGTAGTCAAGCCCTTGCGGTGCCAATATGACAGCGCGATCGCCTATTGACGCGCAATCCTTGAGCTTCCGTGCAACGTTTTGCGCCCGCCGATAAAGCTGCGACCACGTCAGGCTCTCCTGAACCCCATTCCAGTCATTCTCGTAATCGACAAACGTGAAGGCTGTTTCATCGGGCTGTAAGCTCGCACGTTCGCGCAGCACAGCCGGAACGGAGGTCTCAACCACGGCGTTAGATTACCGTGGCCGATGCCATCGCACGGGCGAATGAAAAAAGATGAGCGCCGGCCCGACCGGCCCCGTGGGTCCCGAACGTAATGGCTTGCTTGGTTGTCGCTGATCCGGGGATCGCCGCCTATAACACTTCGGTTGAATTGGGTACCCCCGGAGCGCTGGTCGCCTACAGTACGAAAACGACGGGAGGCTGGCAGTTCAGGGGACATGAGATCGTAATTAGCCGTCTGAGTTGCCACGACTTGCTTGAGGCAGCGGAGGGAAGGCTACTTGGCCGGTCGTCGTAGGAGTCGGGATGGGTTCTGATGTTGTGACCCCGGTCGCGGTTATCGGCATGGCCTGCCGGCTTCCAGGGGGGATCGACTCTCCGGAACGGCTGTGGGAAGCGCTGTTGCGGGCCGATGACGCGATCACCGAAGTGCCGCCGGACCGTTGGGACGCCGACGAGTTCTACGACCCCGAGCCGGGAGTCCCGGGTCGGTCGGTGTGCAAATGGGGCGGATTCCTCGACGACATCGCCGGGTTCGATCGCGAATTCTTCGGGATCGAGGAGCGGGAGGCGATCGCGCTCGACCCGCAGCACAGGTTGTTGCTCGAAACCTCCTGGGAGGCCATGGAGCATGCCGGAATCCCGCGAGAGGCGATGGTCGAGTCCCTGACCGGTGTGTACGTCGGCCTGACTCATTCCGACTATCAAGTGATGGGCGCTGAATCCGAGGCGATGGAAGGGCCTTATGGGCTCCACGGCAACACCTTCAGCATGGCGTCGGGCCGGATTGCCTATGCCTTGGGACTGCGCGGTCCCGCGCTCACAGTCGATTCCGCATGCTCGTCCAGCCTGCTCGCCGTGCATATGGCTTGTCGCAGCCTGAACGACGGCGAAACCGACTTGGCCCTCGCCGGGGGCGCCTTCGCCATGCTCGAACCACGGAAATTCGTTGCCGGCTCGGCACAGAACATGCTGTCTCCCACCGGACGCTGCCGTGCCTTCGACGTCGCGGCCGACGGATATGTGTTCGGCGAGGCTTGCGTCGTGGTGTTGCTCAAGCGCTTGCCGGACGCGTTGACCGACGGCGATCGGATCCTGGCGGTGATTCGTGGCACGGCCGCTAATCAGGACGGCCGCACCAGCGACCTCGCCATACCCTCGGCGACGGCCCAGACCGCGGTATACCGGTCGGCGTTGGCGGCTGCGGGCGTCGACGCGCGGACCGTCGGGATGGTTGAGGCGCACGGCCCGGGCGCCCCGGCGGGTGACGCGATCGAGTACGCCAGCCTCGCGGAGGTATACGGCACCGACGGCCCCTGCGCCCTGACCACAGTGAAGGCCAATTTCGGCCACACGCAGTCCGCGTCCGGAGCTCTCGGGTTGATGAACGCGGTCCTCGCGCTGCAGCACGGTGCGGTACCCCGGCATCCGCACTTCACCCGTCTGCCCGACGAGGTTGCCCGCATCAGCACCAAACTTTTTGTGCCACAACAGATTACTGAGTGGCCTAGCAACGGTGCGCACCCCCGGCGGGCGGCGGTGTCGTCGTACGGTCTTTCCGGAACCAACGTGCATGCCGTCCTGGAACAGCCGCCCTTGAATTCTCCGGTTACCGACGCGCCCGAATCCACGTTATTCGAATCACCACTGCTGTTCCCGATCTCGTCCACCTCGCCGGATGAACTGCGACGTACCGCCGGCCGGCTCGCCGACTGGGTGCAGGCTCATGACGAGGTGGCGCTGCCGGATCTTGCCTACACCCTGGCGCGCCGGCGCGTGCACCGGCCGATCCGGGCGGCGGTCGTCGCCCGGACTCTCGAAGAGCTGACCACCGGCTTGCGCAGGGTCGCCGGCAGCGATGCCCGTTTTCAGCCGGCGGTCGGCGGCGATGACCGGGGGCCGGTGTGGGTGTTCTCGGGGCCGGGCTCGCAGTGGGCGAGGATGGGTGCTGACCTGCTGGCGACCGAGCCGGTGTTTGCCGCGACTGTCGCCCAGATCGAACCGCTGATCGCCCGCGAGTCAGGGTTCTCCGTCTCCGAGGCGATGTCGTCGACCGAGATCGTTTCCGGCATAGATCGGATCCATCCGACCTTGTTCAGCATGCAGGTTGCCCTCGCCGCCACCCTGAAGGCGCACGGGGTGCGACCGGGCGCGGTCATCGGGCACTCCATCGGTGAGACTGCCGCGGCAGTGGTCGCGGGTGCCCTGTCGCTGGAAGACGGAGTGCGGGTCATCTGCCGCCGTTCCCGGTTGATGTCGGCCATTGCCGGTGCCGGGGCGATGGCATCGGTGGAATTGCCTGCCAAGCAAGTACTTTCGGAGCTGGTGAGCCGGCGAGTCGACGACGTCGTTGTCTCGGTGGTGGCCTCGCCGCAGTCCACGGTGATCGGCGGTGCCGCCCAAGCGGTCCGCGAGCTGGTCGAATCCTGGGAGCAGCGTGACGTGATGGCTCGCGAGATCGCCACCGACGTCGCCGTGCATTCGCCTGAAGTCGATGCAATCCTGGACCAGCTGACCGACTCGATCGGCGATATCCGTCCGATGACCCCGGAAGTTCCCTTTTACTCGGCAACCGGGTTCGACCCACGCGAGGAACCGGTGTGCGACGCGTGGTACTGGTCGGAGAACCTGCGCAACACTGTGCGCTTCGCTGCAGCAGTGCGAGCCGCGTTGGAGGACGGCTACCTGGTCTTCGCTGAGTTGGCACCACACCCGCTGCTGATCGACGCGGTCGAGCAGAACGCCCAGACCCTCGACATGTCGGTGGCGGCGCTGGCCAGCATGCACCGCGACCAGGACCTGACCCACGGGCTGCGTGGTTTTCTGGCGGATCTGCACAGCGCGGGTGGCGCGGTGGACTTCTCGGTGCTGTATCCGGACGGGCGGTTGGTGGATGCACCGCTGCCGACGTGGACCCGCCGTCGGCTGTGGCTGGACCGCGACGGTCAGGAAGCCTCCACCACCCACGGCGGCTACACCGTTTCGGTCCATCCGCTGCTGGGCCAGCACGTGGATTTGCAGGAGGAGCCGGAACGCCACGTCTGGCAAGGGCAGGTGGGAACCGCCGTCCAGCCCTGGCTAAGCGATCACCTGGTCGGGGATGTGGCGGTGCTGCCGGGGGCGGCCTTTTGCGAGATGGCGTTGGCGGCGGCGCGCACCGTGCTGGGCGGGGCGTGCGAGGTCCGCGACCTCCGCTTCGACGAGGCGCTGCAGCTGCAGGAGCAGACCACCGTGGGCGCGGTGGCAACTGGCGTATTGCCGGGCGTCGTCGACTTCAGCGTCGAGACGCATCAGGGCGGCGAGCACAGGCGGCAAGCCAGTGCTGTGCTGCATGCCGCTGACGACGAGCAGCCCCCCGCGCAAGACATGGCCACGCTTCTTGCCGCGCACCCGGGAAGCGAGGACGGCTCGGCGCTGCGCAGCCGCCTCAACCAGCGTGATGTCCAGTATGGTCCGGCGTTCAGTGGTCTGCGTACCGTGCACACCGGTGACGACGCGACGGGCACGGTCCTTGCCGAGGTCGCGCTGCCAGGCGAAATCCGAACGCAACAAGGCGCTTTCGTCGTGCACCCGGTGCTGCTGGATGCATGTTTTCAGTCCGTCGCGGCTCACCCGGATGTCCAGGCCCTCCGCGAAGGTGCGCTGGGATTGCCGTCGGGTATCCGTCGACTCCGCTCCTACGCTGCTGCCCGGAACGCAAAGTACTGCTACACCCGGGTGACGAAGGCCGATGCCTTAGGGATCGAGGCGGACCTCGACGTACTTGACCAGCACGGTGTTGTCCTGGTGAGCGTGCGGGGACTGCGACTGGGCACGGACGCCTCCGACAGCGGAGGTTACGACCGCTCGCTGGCCGAGCGGCTGCTGACGATCGAGTGGCAGCGGAGAGAACTGCCCGAGCTGGAGAAGACCGACGCCGGAAACTGGCTGCTGATCAACACCAGCGACACCGCGGACGGGCTCGCCGGGACCTTGCCCGGCGCGCTCAAGAATCATGGCGCGCAATGCACCACCATGTGGTGGCCGGTGGACGCCGATCAGCCGTCAAACTCCGAACAGCTTGGAAATCAGCTGCGGACCGCTGAATTCAGCGGAGTGGTGATCCTGACTGGACCGCAGGACGGTGACGATGTCGATCAACCGCCGGTGGTGGGCCGTGAGTACGTGCGGCACTTGATGCGGATTGTCCGGCAGTTTCCGCCGAGTGCCGGTGCGCCGCCCCGTGTGTACGTGGTGACCCGCAATGCCCAGAGTGTGCTGGCGGGTGATGTGGTCAACTTGGAGCAGGCGGGACTGCGAGGCTTGTCTCGGGCAATCGCGGCCGAGCATTTGCACCTGAACACCATTCAAGTTGACGTCGACGAGGGCACCGACGTCGAACTGTTGGCGGCGCAGATGCTTGGCGGGTCGGGGGAAGATGAGACGGCGTGGCGGGGCGGGGGGTGGTTTGTGGCCCGGTTGGTGCGCAGCCCGTTGCGTGCCGAGGAGCGCCGTATTGCGGTGGTCGATTATGCCCGTGACGGGGTGCGCGTGCAGCTCCGCGCACCGGAAGACCTGAAAACTGTGGAACTGGCTGCCTGTGATCGGGTTGCGCCCGGGCTAGGGCAGATCGAGGTCGGTGTCAGCGCCTGCGGTGTCAATCCGGCCGAGGTGCGCGCCGCTGCGGGCCGCTCCCGCGACGGAGCGCAGTTGGGGACTGATTTTGCCGGGGTAATCACCGCGGTGGGTCCTGGAGTGGAGGCCCATCGGGTGGGTGAGCGGGTCGGTGGCCTGTGCCCCGGCGGCGCTTGGGCCGGGTTTGTGACCTGTGATGCGCGCCTGGTCGCGGCGTTGCCGGACGGGTTGTCGGAGCCGCAAGCCGCCGCGTTGACCACCGCGAACGCCACCGCGTGGTACGCCTTGCAGGAGTTGGCCCGTGTCGAGGCGAGCGACAAGGTGTTGATTCACTCGGCGACCCACGATATCGCGCAGGCGGCCGTCGCGATCGCCCGCGCGGCGGGAGCCCAGGTCTTTGCCACCGGCGCCCGCGAGGCGCATCGGCAATGGTTGCGCGAGTTGGGCATTGAGCAGGTGTACGACGCGAGCAGCATCGAGTTCGCTGAGCTGATCCGTGCTCATACCGGCGGCTACGGGGTGGACGTGGTGCTCAACTTGGCTACCGGCACGCTCCGGCGCGCCAGCTTGGACTTGCTCGCCCCCGGCGGGCGATTCGTCGAGATCGGCGCGGCTGACCTGTGCGCCGACACCCGGCTAGGACTTGCACCTTTTAGGCGCAACCTCACCTTCTACGCCATGGATCTCGCGGTGCTGGCACAGAGCCACCCCCACCGGGTGCACACATTGCTGAGCACGGTGTATCGGCTCAGCGCCGAAGGGGTGCTGCCGGTGCCCGAGGCCACGCATTACCCGCTGACCCAGGCCGCCACCGCCTTGGCGGAGATGAGCAATCCCGATCACAGCGGCAAACTCGTGCTCGACATCCCACGCGCCGGCACCAACCGCGTGACGGTGCCGCCGCAACAGGCCCGGGTGTTTCGTGGTGACGGCGCCTACATCGTCACCGGCGGGCTGGGCGAGCCGGGGCTGTTTTTTGCTGCACACCTGGCCGAGGCCGGCTGTAAGCGCATTGTGCTGGGTTCGCGCTCACAACCCGCCCCCGACGCATTGGCGAGGGTCGAGGCTATCCGCGGGCACGGCACGGAGGTCGTGGTGGAGTGCGGCGACATAGCCGAGGCTGACACCGCGCAGCGGTTGGTCTCCGCCGCGACGGCCACCGGGCTCGCGCTGCGCGGGGTGTTACACGCCGCCGCGCTGCGCCACGACCCCACCGCGAGCGATCTCACCGACGAGCTGCTCGCGCAGAGCTGGGCGCCCCAGGTCTATGGCGCCTGGAACCTGCATCTGGCCAGCGCCGCGCACCCGCTGGACTGGTTTTGCGTGTTCACCTCGGCCAGCGCACTGCTCGGCGCGGCCCCCCCCGCCGCGCCCGCCGCAGCACACAGCTGGCTGGACGCCTTCACCCGATGGCGCCGAACCCGGGGCCTGACCGCGACCACCATCGCGTGGGGTCCCTGGGCCCCCACCGCCGACAGCCCCGACCCAAGCACCATCACCGCCGAGCAAGCCACTCACGCGTTTCAAACCCTGCTCCGTCACGACCGCGCCACCACCGGCTACGCACCCCCCGCCGCCACCACGTGGCTGAGCGCCTTCGCCCACCGCAGCCCCTTCGCTGAAGCGTTCCGCGCCGACATCCACCACAGCACGGGCAGCAAAAAGCTCCGCGCCGAACTCGACGGACTACCCCCCGACCAATGGCCCGCCCGGCTACGGCGACTGATCTCCGACCAGGTCAGCCTCATTCTGCGCCGCGAGGTCGATCCCGACCGGCCCCTCCCCGAATACGGCATGGACTCACTGGGCGCCCACGAACTACGCACCCGCCTCGTAACCGAAACCGGAATCCGCGTCACATCCACCGACCTCGCAAAAATCAGCACCATCCGCGGCCTGGCCGAACTGCTGCACGAAAAACTAACCGCCAGGCAAGTGGCGTGACGTCGCGCTATTCGCGAAGCCGATTGGACGGAGAATCGTGAAGAGCTTGCTCAAAAAGTTACTATTAGCGCTTTTGGAGCCTGTTGAGTTCGGCTTGTTGATCTTTTCGGCGGCATTCACGCTCAATTACTGGCAAGGATGGGTTTTCCTGGCAGCATTCACCGTTCCGGGCTACCTTTTCGGCATCTACTTGCTGCGTACGAATCCGGCTGCGCTGGAGCGTCGCAGGCGGGGGGGACCAACCGCGGAGGCCAGACCGGCGCAGAAGGCGGTCATGGGTATCGCATGGTTGTCGCTGGCCGCGATGATGGTGGTCAGCGCCCTCGACCATCGCTTCGGCTGGTCGCACGTGCCAACGGCAATTTGTGTGGTCGGTGATGTCCTGGTAGCCGTTGGCGTTAGCGTGATGATGCTGGTTGTCGTTCAGAACAGCTATGCGTCCGCAACGATCCGGGTCGAGTCAGGCCAGGAGCTTATCTCCACCGGTCTCTACAGGGTCGTACGCCATCCCATGTACACCGGCAACGTGATTCTGATGGTCGGCGTCCCGCTTGCTCTCGGTTCGTACTGGGGACTCGTCTTCGTCGTGACTGGCCTATTGATACTCACCTGGCGCATCCGCGATGAGGAAGAGCTGCTCCGGGAAGAATTGCGCGGATACCAGGAGTACACGCAGAAAGTTCGCAGTCGCCTGGTGCCGTGCATGTGGTAGCGGCCGCGTGCTCACTCGGGAAGCTTTCTCTCCCAGGCCGGCATACTGCGTAACTGCTCGCTCAGGTCGCTAACGGTCGGGGCCTCGAACAGGGCACCCACCGGAAGGTGGATATCAAATGCCGCGTTGATCGCGGCGATTGCCCGCAGCGCGGAAAGCGAATCCCCGCCGAGATCGAAGAACGACTCACCAACCCCGACCCGGTCCAGCTTCAATATCTGCGCGTAGATGTCGGCCAGGATCTGCTCGACGAGAGTGGCCGGTGCGCGATGACCGTTCTCCGAGTTTTCCGGCTTCGACGGCGACGTGCTGACCGCCTGGGTCGGCAACGCGTGGTTGCGGTGTTCGCCGATCCGTGGCCGATCACTGCTACCCGGCAGGTTGATCGACGACAGTTGCCGAGTGGGTTCGGCGGCCATCAGCGCCAGCAACCAATTGAATCGCTCCATCAGCCGTTCGATGCCGGCCGTGTCGAATACATCCGTGCGGAATTGGACACGGAGCTCGATTTCACGGCCGGGGACGGCCTGGATGGTCAACGGGTAGTGGTAGGGGTCACGGTTGGTCACCTCGTCGACGACCAGTCCGTCCGCGGCGAACGACGCGTCCTGGCCAACCGGGTAGTTCTCGTATACGAAAACGGTGTCGAACAGCTGGTGATGACCCGCGATCCGATGAATTTCACGCAGCCCCAGATGCTGGTGCTCAAGGGTGTCGTTGCGCGCGGTTTGCAACTGCTCGAGCAGGTCTGCGGTGGTGGTTGTAGCCGCGATCCGCGCCCGCACCGGGACCGTGTTGATCAACAGCCCCACCATCGCTTCGGCGCCGATCACCTCGTCGGGCCTACCGGAAACCACTGCACCGAAGGCGACATCCGGCGCGCCGGTCAGCCAAGCCAGTATCTGCGCCCAGGCGCCGTGCAGCACCGTACTGACGGTGGTGTGGCGCAAGCGCGCCAGCTCGCCGATGGCGCGCGTGGTCTCTTCAGGGACGAGGAAGGACTGTACCCCTCGCTGCCCTAGTCCTAGCCGGTCCGGCGGACCCACCAACGTGGGAGTGTCGAGACCGGTCAGCACCGTGCGCCAAGCCGCTCGGGCCGAGGCGCGGTCCTGACCGGACAGCCAGGTCACAAACTTGCGGTACGGCACGGCCGCAGGCAGCCGATGCCCGCCATAACTGGCGAACAACTCCTGCTGCAGGATCTGCAGCGACCAGCCATCCATCAAGATGTGGTGGAACGTCAGCACGATCCGGTGTCGATCGTGTGCGGTGCGGATCAACGCCACCCGGAAGGCCGGCGGCTCGGCCAGGTCACAGACAGCGACGCGTTCGGCGGCGCATATCCCCGTTAGCTGCTCATCCGCGTCGACGTTGTGGGCCAAGTCGACATACCGCCAGGCGGGCTGGGGGTCGGCCGGGATGATCTGCACCGGTTCCTCGAACTGTGCAAGGAATCGGGCCGCCAGGTTGGGATGCCGGCCGACCACCGTGTGTACCGCATCGCGCAGCCGGCGCTGGTCGAGCGGCCCGGAAACGGCGATGTCCAGCTGCACCGCGTACACGTCGTCGCCGGATTCTTGCGCGGCGCCGGCATGGAACAGAAGCCCCTGCTGCAGCGGCGTCAGCGGTAGTACATCGGCGACGCGGTATTGCCTGCACAGCTCGTCGATCTGCTGCTGGTTCAGTTGGGCCGGCGCGACATCCGAGGGCGTCAACCCGCCCCCACCGCGGCGGACATGGGCGCAGATGCCCGCCAGGGCCTCAAACCACAACCGGCTCAGGCGGCTGACCTGTGCGCGGTCCACCGCGGAGGGCGCCCACGTCCAGTTGGCGTGCAGACTTGGACCGCTATCAGTGTCAGCAGTGCTGGCATTGACCTCGATGGTATGGGCGAGCGTCAGAGGCAGATCCATGCTGGCGCCCGCCGAGCCGTCTTGGGCGACGCGCCAGAAATCCTCGGAGAGTTCGGCGGCAGCAGCACCCAGACGCCCGAGATAGTTGAACCCGATCGGGGGGTCAGCGCCGTCCAGGTCAACGTCGGGGTTCAAGTAGCGCAGGACCCCGTAGGTCAACCCGTCCGGCAAAGCGCGCAGCTGCTCCTTGACGTCTTTGACGACCGCTCCCAGGGCCGCCTCACCGGAGATCACCTGCTCCCACGTGAGCTCACCGACGGCCGCCCCGACATGCAAGGACACCGGATACTTTGTAGTGAACCAGCCCACCGTGCGGGACAGATCGATATCGTCGCCCAGCTCCTCGTGGCGCCCGTGACCTTCGACGTCGATACCGACCGGCCCAGAACCGGTGCCCAGGAACTCGGCGACAGCCAAGCCGAACGCAATCAGCAAGACGTCCTGCACGCCGGCATGAAACGCCGCGGGCACCTCGCCCAGCAGCATCCGGGTCGTCTCGACGTCCAACTCCACCGACAAATGTCCGGCGCTGGCGAAGGTGTCCACTCCAGGCTGCACCGCCGGCAACACCGTGGGCGTGGCCGCCACTTGGCGCCACACCTCGGCCTGGGCTACTACCGCCGTCGACTGCGCATAGTCAGCCAGCAGCGACGCCCATCGCGCGAACGACGTACCCTCCCCCGTCAGCGCCACGGGCTGACGGTCACGATGCTGAGCCCAGGCGATGTTGAGGTCCTCCAACAGAATTCGCCACGACACGCCGTCCACCGCCAGATGGTGAACGATCAACGCCAATTGACCGGCAGCACTCGCCCACACCGCGCTGAGCATCGCCCCGGCGGCCGGGTTCAGCCGCGACAACGCCTGTGTCACAACCTCTTCGGACAACACGTCCACCGATTGCAGGCAGCCGCCGGCGGCAACGGACCCGGCCTCGCGCACCTGCAGCAACCAGTCGCCGGCGCCGTCGTCCTCGACGCGCAGCCGCAACATCGCATGCCGATCCAGCAACGCCTGCAACAGCACCACCACGTCGCCTTCGGTCACGCCCGCGGGAGCCTGCACCACCATCGTCTGGTTGAACCGGTCGACTGGGCCGTCCATGCCCTGCAGCCACCGCATGATCGGGGTGGTCACCACCGGCCCGGCGCCCTCGTCGGCCACGGCACCGGCAGTGTCGGCCACCCGCGCCACCCGGGCCAGCCGGGCCACCGTCTGCTCGACGAAGATATCGCGAGGCCGACAGACCACCCCGGCCATCCGGGCCCGGGCGACCACCTGCATGGACAGAATGCTGTCCCCACCCAGCTCGAAGAACGACTCGTCGACTCCGACTCGCTCGAGGCCCAGGACTTGCGCGTAGATGTCGGCCAGGATTTTCTCGACCGCGCTGGCCGGAGCCCGGTAATGGTCGGCCTCCTGGTATTCCGGCGCCGGTAGCGCACGGGTGTCGAGTTTGCCGTTGACGGTCAGGGGCAGCGCGTCGATCACCACCACCGCAGCGGGAACCATGTACGCCGGGAGCCGCTCGGCCAACGCAGTCCGCGCAGTCGCGGGGTCCACCGTCCCGGTTACCGACTCGGTCACATAGCCCACCAGACGTTTGTCACCCGGACGGCTTTCGCGGGCGATCACCACCGCCTGCTCCACTCCGGCCAGGCCGGCCAGCGCTGCGCGCACCTCCCCCAGCTCGATGCGGTACCCACGAATCTTGACCTGATCGTCTGCGCGGCCCATGTAGTGCAGCTGTCCGTCAGCTCCCCAACTCACCACATCCCCGGTGCGGTACATCCGTTGTCCGGGCGCGCCCAACGGGCACGCGACAAACCGCGACGACGTCAATCCCGCGCGGCCGACATACCCGTGCGCCAGCCCGCGACCAGCGACATAAAGTTCACCGGCGACACCGACCGGCACCGGCCGCAGCCACGCGTCCAACACGAAAAAGCCGAGATGCGCCAACGGCACCCCGATCGGGCTCACCGAAGCTCCGACGTCGCTGCCGACGATTTCCCGGAACGAGGCGTGCACCGTCGTCTCGGTGATTCCATACATGTTGATCAGGCGGGGCGATCCCGGATGGCGGTCCAGCCAGCTGCCAAGGCGCTGCGGCTCCAGCGCTTCACCGCCGAACACCACCGTTTGAAGCTTGAGTTGACGTCCCGTTTCCGCCTGTAGGGCGTCGGCGGTTTGCAACGCATAAAACGCGGACGGTGTCTGGCTCAACACACTGACGTGTTCGGAAACCAGCAAGGCGTGCAGGTCTTCTGGTGAGCGGACCACATGGTCGGGCACCATCACCAGCCGCCCGCCGTGCAGCAGCGCACCGAAGATCTCCCACACCGAGAAGTCGAATGCCAGCGAATGGCATTGCGTCCATACCTGGCCCGGCGACAGGTCCAGGTCGTGGTCCAGCGTCTCGAGCAGCCAGCTCACGTTCTGATGCGAAACTGCAACACCTTTGGGCGCACCTGTGGTTCCCGAGGTGTAGATCAGGTATGCGACGTCATCGGGCGCCGGCGCCGGCAACGCGGTGACGGGTTGGGTGTCGATCCTCGGATCGTCGACGTCGACGACGGGCACCCCGCGCCCGTCCAGCCGGTCGGCCAGCCCGGCACTCGTGACGGCCGCGATCGGCGCGGCGTCGTCGAGCATGAATCCCATCCGCGCCGCCGGATGCGCCGGGTCCATCGGCACATACGCGGCTCCGGTTTTGAGTACCGCGAAAATCGCCACGACCGCCTCAGTCGCGCGGGGCAACAGCAGCGCCACCCGCTTGCCCGGGCCCGCGCCGTGCCCGATCAGCAGGTGCGCCAACCGGTTGGCGGCTTCATCCAGCTCGCGATAGGTCATGGAGCGACCGTCTAAGGTCAGCGCCACGGCTTCCGGCGCCCGCTCGACCTGCGCGGCAAACAAAGCCGGGATCGATGCCGCGCGCGGCGTGGGCGCGGTCAGCGCCGCACGGTTACCCCACTCGTAAAGCCCGGCGCGCTCGCCGCCGTCGAGCACGTCCAGCGACGACAGCCGCCGGCCCGGGTCAGCGGTCATGGCCAGCAACACGCGCCGTAACCGCTCGACCAGCACCTCGATACTGGCCGCTTCGAACACATCCGTGCGGAATTCCACCTCACCGGAAATGCCGGCGGGCTCCCCTGCCTCGGTCCAGCGTTCAGCCAGTGAAAATGTCAGGTCCACGCGAGCGGTGCGAGTGTCCACGCCAAGCGGGGTGACCTGCAGATTGCCCAACGCCAGTCCAGGGTCGCTGAGCTGGCGGCCGAAGTTCTGCCAGGCCAGCACCACCTGCACCAGCGGGTGATGGGCGAGGCTCCGGGTGGGATTGAGACGCTCCACCAGCACCTCGAAGGGCACGTCCTGATGCTCGTAGGCGGCCAGGCTGCGCTGACGCACCTGGGCCAGCAACTCAGCGACGGTGGGATCGTCGGACAGATCGACCCTCAACACCAGGGTGTTCACAAAGAAGCCCACCAGGTCATCGAGGGCGGGATCGCGGCGCCCGGCGATCGGGAACCCGACGGCCACATCGCTGCTGGCGCTGATCTTCGACAGCAGCACCGCCAGGGCGGCCTGGACCACCATGAAACTGGTCGCGCTGTGCGCACCGGCGACCTGGGCAACCTGCTGCTGCACCTGCGCCGGCCAGTCCACCGCAACCCGGGCCCCGCGGTAGTCAGCCTCCGGCGGATAGGGCCGATCGGTCGGAAGCTGCAGCCGCTCGGGCATCCCGGACAGCGCACGCTGCCAGTACGCCAGCTGCGCGGCGATAGGGCTGTCGCTATCGGTCAGATCGCCCAGATGCCCGCGCTGCCACAGGGTGAAATCGGCATACTGCACCGGCAACGGCGCCCATCCCGGTACCCCACCCGCACAGCGGCCGGCATACGCCACATCCAAATCGCGCAGCAGCGGGGCCATCGACACCCCGTCGGCGGCGATGTGGTGAACCACGGCCACCAACACGTGTTCCTCGCTGGAGAGCCTGAAAAGCCTTGCCTGCACCGGGATTTCGGTCGCAAGGTCGAACGGGTAACTGGCCGTGGCGTCGATGGCCGCACCGAGCTGAGCCGGCGACCAGTCGCCCGCATCGATGACCTGCCAGCCGAAATCGGGCCGGTCGACCGGAATGACCAGCTGCTGAGGTATCCCGTCGGGCGCCGGAAAGAGCGTGCGCAGGCTCTCATGGCGGCCTACCACATCGGCCAGCGCCGCACCGAGCAGGTCCCCGTCAACCCGTCCGCCCAGCCGCAACACGACCGGGATGTTGTAAATCGGCGAGGGCCCCTGCAGCTGGCTGATAAACCACAGTCGGTTCTGCGCGAACGACAACGGAACCACGGCGGGCCGCTCCACCGCCACCAAGCGCGGGACCTGGGCCCCACCCACACCGATCCGGGGCGCCAGCTGGGCAATCGTGGGTGCCTCGAACATGGTCCGCACCGCAAGGCGGGTATCCAGCGCGGTGTTGATCGCTGCGACCACCCGCATCGCCGACAACGAATCCCCACCCAGGTCGAAGAACGAATGGTCGACGCCGACCCGCTCGATTTCGAGGACCTGCGCATAGATGCCGGCCAGCAGCTCCTCGATCGCGTTGGTCGGGGCGCGGTAACGACCGTCGTCCTGATAGTCGGGAGCCGGCAGGGCGCGGGTGTCGAGTTTGCCGTTGGGAGTGAGCGGCAGCGCGCCGATCACCACCACCGCGGACGGAACCATGTACGACGGCAGTCGTTCGGCCAGCTCGGCGCGGGCCGCCGCCGGGTCTGCGGTGCCGGTGACATAACCGACCAGCCGTTTGTCTCCGGGCCGGTCCTCTCGCGCGACGACGACCGCTTGCTCTACCCCGTTCACGCCGGCCAACGCCGTGCGGACTTCGCCCGGTTCGATCCGATGTCCACGGATCTTGACCTGATCGTCGGCGCGGCCCAGGTATTGCAGCTGGCCGCCGGGACCCCAGCACACCAGATCGCCGGTGCGATACATCCGCTGTCCCGGTTGCCCCGCACTGTCCACGGTCGCGAACGGGCAAGCGACAAACCGCGACGCCGTCAACCCCGACCTGCGCACATACCCGCGCGCCAGGCCGGCACCCGCGACGTACAGTTCGCCAACCACACCGACCGGGACCGGCCGCAACCAGCCGTCGAGCACGAACAACGCCGCACCCGGCACCGGCGATCCGATCGGCACCGGCCCTTTGTCGCCCTGCCCCGCCTGCAGCGGCGCACTGATCGCGACACACATCGTGGTCTCGGTCGGGCCGTAGGCGTTGATCATCACCCGCCCCGGCGCCCACCGATCCACCACCTCGGCCGGGCAGGCCTCACCGACCAGGACCAAGGCCATTGATTCCAGGCCCTTGGGCGAGAGCACCGCGATCGCCGACGGCGTCTGCGTGAGCACAGTGACCTGTTCGTCGACCAGTAACGTCTGCAGGTCGCCCGGCGAACGGACCACCGCCTCGGGAACCACAACCAGCCGCCCACCGCCGAGCAGCGGAGCGAAGATCTCCCACACCGAAACGTCGAAAGCCAGGGAATGGCACTGTGTCCACACCGCCGCCGGCGGCAGGCCGGCGTCCAGTGACTCCAGCAGCTGAGTCACGTTGCGATGGGTGATCGCCACGCCTTTGGGGATGCCGGTGGTCCCCGACGTGTAGATGAGGTAGGCAACCTCGTCGGGGTTCACCGTCGGCAACGTTGCCTTCGGATGGATGTCGGCGACGGAGTCGTCTGCGTCAATGACCGGCAGGCCGGATCCCTTGAGCCGGTCGGCCAGCCCCGACATGCTGATCGCGGCAACCGGTGCGGCGTCGGCAATCATGAATTCCATTCGTGCCGTGGGATGCGCCGGGTCGATCGGCAGATACGCCGCCCCGGTCTTGAGCACCGCCAAGATCGCCACGACGGCCCGCGCCGAGCGCTCCATCAACACGGCCACACACTGTCCCGGACCGGCGCCCTGCCCGGCCAACACCTGCGCCAACCGGTCCGCCGCCTTGTCGAGCTCGCGATACGTCATCGAGCGGCCTGCGAAGGTCAGTGCCCGCGCGTCCGGGTGACTCGCCACCCGGGCGGCAAACACCGCCGGGATCGACGGGGCCGTCAGCGGCTGGGCCAGCACCGACCGGTTGCCCAGCCGCTCCAGCCGGGTGCGCTCGGCGGAATCCAGCAGATCCATCGACGACAACCGCAGCCCGCGGTCAGCGGTGATGGCCGCCAGCACCCGGCGTAGCCGCTCGACCAGCGCCTCGATGCCGGCCGCGTCGAACACATCGGTGCGGAACTCCACAGTCCCGCCGATCCCGGCGGGTTCGCCGGCCGCCGTCCAGCGTTCGGCCAGCGAGAACGTCAAATCCATGCGAGCGGTATTGGTGTCCACCGGAACCGGGCTGACCTGCAGATCTCCCAGTGCCAGTCCAGCGGTGGGATCGGTGTCCTGCCAGTTCTGCCAGGCCAGCATCACCTGTACCAGCGGGTGGTGGGTCAGCGACCGGATCGGGTTGAGCCGGTCCACCAGCACCTCGAAGGGCACATCCTGATGTTCGTACGCGGCCAGGCTGCGCTGACGGACCTGCGCCAGCAGCTCGGCGACGGTGGGATCACCGTTCAGGTCCAGCCGCAGCACCAGGATGTTGACGAAGAAGCCCACCAGGTCGTCCAGTGCGGAATCGCGCCGCCCGGCGATCGGGAAGCCCACCGCCACGTCGCTGCTGGCACTCAGCGAGGACAACAGCACCGCCAGGGCGGCCTGCATCACCATGAAGCTGCTGGCGTTGTGTTCACGCGCCGTCGCACGGACCCGCTGTTGCAACTCGACCGGCCAGTCCACCGCGACGGTGGCCCCGCGCTGATTGGCGACCGGCGGATAGGGCCGGTCGGTGGGCAGCTGCACCCGCTCGGGCATCCCGGCCAGCGCGTCCTGCCAGTAAGCCAACTGGACGCCGATTCGGCTGTGCGGATCCTGCAGCTCGCCGAACTGTTCGCGCTGCCACAGCGTGTAGTCGACGTACTGCACCGGCAACGGCGCCCAACTTGGGGGCTGACCCGCGGACCGGCTGGCATAGGCCACACCCAGATCACGCACCAACGGCGTCACCGACAAGCCGTCAGCGGCGATATGGTGCACCACGGCGACCAGCACGTGCTCGCCGTCGGCGACACGGAAAAGCTCTGCCTGGAAAGGCATTTCGCTCGCCAGGTCAAACGGGTACCGCGCCGCGGCGCCGACGGCCTCGGCCAGCCGGCCCGTCGACCACCCCGTTGCGTCAACGACCTGCCAGCCGAAGTCGATCCGCTCGGGCGACAACACCACCTGGTGCGGGGTTCCCTCCGCGGCGACGAAGACGGTGCGCAGGGTCTCGTGGCGGCTCACCACGTCGGCCAGCGCCGTTCTCAGCACCTCGGGATCCAGCCTCCCGACCAGCCGCAATGCCACAGCTAGGTTGTAAACCGGCGACGGCCCCTCCAACTGGTCGAGGAACCACAACCGGCTCTGGGCAAACGACAACGGCAGCACCGAAGGCCGCTCGGCGGGCACCAACGCGTCCAGACGGTCGCCGTCGGCACCGATGCGCGGCGCCAATTGCGCCACGGTGGGTGCCTCGAAGACCGTGCGCACCGCCAGGCCGACCTCCAGGGCGGTATTGATCGCAGCGACGACCCGCATCGCCGAGAGTGAGTCCCCGCCGAGGTCGAAGAACGAGTCGTCGACTCCGACCCGCTCGATCCCGAGGACTTGGGCGTAGACGCCGGTCAGGATCTCCTCGATGGCCGTGGCGGGGGCGCGGTAGCGGTCGGTCTCCTGGTATTCGGGAGCCGGCAGAGCGCGCTTGTCGAGTTTGCCGTTCACCGTCACCGGCAGCGCATCGATGGCGACCACGGCGGACGGCACCATATAGGCCGGCAGTCGCTCGGCCAACGCCGCGCGCATCCCGGCCGGGTCAACGGTCCCGGTGACGTATCCCACCAAACGTTTGTCGCCGGGACGGTCCTCGCGGGCGATCACCACCGCCTGCTGCACACCGGCCAGCCCGGCCAGCGCGGCCTGCACCTCACCCAGCTCGATGCGGTACCCGCGGATCTTGACCTGTTCGTCGGCGCGCCCCAGATATTGCAGCTGCCCGTCAGCGCCCCACGACGCCAGGTCCCCGGTCCGGTACATGCGCTGTCCGGACGCCCCGAACGGGCACGCCACAAACCGCGTCGCCGTCAGATCCGAACGGCCCACATACCCGCACGCCAGCCCACCACCGGCCACGTACAGCTCACCGACCACGCCGGTGGGCACCTGGTGCAACGACTGGTCCAGGACGAAAAAGCCGAGATGGGCCAGCGGAACCCCGATGGGGCTGGCATTGCCGGCGACGTCGCCGTCGGTGACCTCGCGGAACGAGGCATGCACCGTCGTCTCGGTGATGCCGTACATGTTGATCAGTCGCGGCGATCGTGGATGACGGTCCAGCCAGGTGCGGAGGCGTTGTGGTTCCAGCGCTTCACCGCCGAACACCACCGTCTGCAGCTGCAGCCGCTGCCCTAATTCGGGGGCCAGCGTGTCGGCGGTCTGCAATGCGTAGAACGCAGACGGCGTCTGGCTCAATACGCTGACCTGCTCATTGACCAACAAGGCATGCAGGTCCTGCGGCGAGCGCACCGCACGGTCGGGCACCACCACCAGCCGCCCGCCGTGCAGCAGGGCACCCCAGATCTCCCACACGGAGTAGTCGAACGCCAACGAGTGGCACTGCGTCCATGCCTGACCCGGCAACAGATCGAGCCCGGAATCCAGGGCCTCCAGCAGCTGGTGGACGTTGCGGTGGGTGACTGCCACGCCCTTGGGGACGCCGGTGGTCCCTGAGGTGTAGATGATGTAGGCGATCCCGTCGGGGGCCGGCGCCGGCAACGCGGTATTCGGGTAGCTGCCGATGCGGGTGTCATCGGGATCGATGACACACAGGCCACCACCGCCCAGCCGCTCAGCAAGCCCGGTCGACGCAATCGCCGCGATCGGGGCGGCGTCGGCCACCATGAACTCGATCCGCGCCGACGGGTGCGCTGGGTCCATCGGCAAATACGCCGCCCCGGTTTTGAGCACCGCCAGAATCGACACGACGGCCTCGGCCGAACGCTCCATCAGCAGGGCCACACACTGACCTGGACCCGCGCCCTGCCCAATCAGCAAGTGCGCCAACCGGTTAGAAGCCTCGTCCAACTCGCGATAGGTAGACGAACGCTCCCCGCATACCAGCGCGACGGCCTCCGGGGCACGGTCCACCTGAGCGGCGAACATCGCCGGAATCGACGCGGCGGAGCCCGGCACAGGCTGGTTCAATACCGCCCGGTTGCCCCACCCATCCAGGGCGGCATGCTCGTCGGCATCGAGCAGATCCATCGACGACAGCCGCCGGCCGGGGTCGGCGGTCATCTCCGCCAACACCCTCCGGAACCGCGCGATCAGCGCCTCGATGCTCGACGCGTCGAACACATCCGTCCGAAACTCCACAGTCCCGCCGATTCCGGCAGACTCCCCCGCCTGATTCCAGCGTTCAGCCAGCGAAAACGTCAGATCGACCCGCGCGGTGTGGGTGTCGGCCGAGAGCGGCGCGACCTGCAAATCGCCCAGGGACAGCTCGTCTTGTCCGGCCCCCTCCTGTCCGGCGAAGTTCTGCCAGGCCAGCATCACCTGGACCAGCGGGTGATGGGTTTGGCTGCGGGTCGGGTTGAGCCGCTCGACGAGCACCTCGAAGGGGACGTCCTGATGGTCGTAGGCGGCCAGGCTGCGACCGCGAACCTGGGCGAGCAACTCGGCAATGGTGGGGTCACCGCCCAGATCGACGCGTAACACCAAGGTGTTGATGAACGCCCCGACCAGGTCGTCGAGGGCCGGGTCGCGCCGCCCGGCGATCGGGAATCCCACTGCCACATCGCTGCTCGCGCTGATCTTGGAGAGCAATATCGCCAGCGCGGCCTGAACCACCATGAAACTGGTCGAGTTGTGCTCGCGGGCCAAAGCGTGCAGCCGCTGCTGCAGCTCGGCGGGCCAGTCCACAGCCACCGTGGCGCCGCGGTAATCGGCTACGGGCGGGTAGGGGCGATCGGTGGGCAGCTGCACCCGTTCCGGCAGCCCCGCCAGTGCGTCTTCCCAATACGCGAGCTGGGCGGCGATGCGGCTGTGGCTGTCGTCCAGGTCGCCGAACTGCGCCCGCTGCCACAGCGTGTAGTCGACATATTGCACCGCCAACGGCGCCCAGCCGGGGGCCTGACCCGCAGACCGGCTGGCATATGCCATCCCCAGGTCACGCACCAAGGGGGTGATCGACCAGCCGTCAGCGGCGATATGATGTGCCGCCGCGACCAGCACGTGCTCCTCTGTGCTGATGCGGAAAAGCCTTGCCTGCAAAGGGATTTCGGCCGCCAAGTCGAAGGGGTGGCGCACCACGGCGTCGATGGCCTCCGCCAGCCGGCTCGCCGGCCACCCGGTGGCGTCAACGACAGCCCAACCGAAGTCGCCCCGCAGCGCCGGCACCACCTGCTGATGCGGTACGCCATCGACCGCCGGGAACAACGTCCGCAGACTCTCGTGGCGGTCCACCACGTCGGCGATCGCCGCACGCAGCGCCTCGACATCGAGGCGCCCGCGCAGCCGCAACGCCACCGGCATGTTGTAGATCGGCGACGGCCCGTGCAGCTGATCCAGGAACCACAACCTGCTCTGGGCAAACGACAACGGGACCACCGCGGGTCGCTCGGCCGGCACCAGCGGCTCGAGGCCACCGCCTTCGGCACCGATCAGGGGCGCCAACTTGGCGACGGCGGGCGCGTCGAAGAAGCCGCGCACACCCAGGTGCGCATCCAGGCCGGCGTTGATCGCCGCGACGACGCGCATCGCCGACAGGGAATCCCCGCCGAGATCGAAAAACGAATCATCAACGCCGACCCGCTCCAAGCCCAGCACCTGGGCGTAGATGCCGGCCAGGATTTCCTCGATCGCCGTGGTCGGGGCGCGGTAGCCGGCGGCATCCTGGAATTCCGGCGCCGGCAGGGCGCGCCTGTCGAGTTTCCCGTTGACGGTCAAGGGCACCGCGTCGATTACCACCACCGCGGCCGGGACCATATAGCCCGGCAGTCGCTCGGCGAGCTTTGCGCGCGCCGCGGCCGGATCCGCGGTTCCGGTGACGTAGCCGACGAGACGTTTGTCGCCGGGACGGTCCTCGCGGGCGATCACCACCGCCTGCTCGACACCGTCGAGGCTGGAAAGCGCTGCCTGTACCTCGCCGAGCTCGATCCGGTAGCCGCGGATCTTGACCTGCTCGTCGGCGCGGCCCAGATACTCGAGCTGCCCGTCGGCGTCCCAGCGCACCAGATCCCCGGTGCGGTACATGCGCGCCCCGGGTCCGCCGAACGGGCAGGCCACAAAGCGCGACGACGTCAGCCCGGCCCGGCGCATATACCCGCAGGCCACTCCGCTGCCGGCCACATACAGCTCGCCGACCACACCTTCGGGCACCTGACGCAACCATCCGTCCAGCACGAACAATGCTCCGCGTGGCATCGGCGAGCCGATCGGCACAATCCCGTTTTTCGCCGAATCCGCCCTCAGCGGCGCGCTCATGGCCGCGTACACCGTGGCCTCGGTCGGGCCGTAGGCGTTGATCATCACCCGCCCCGGAGCCCACCGGTCCATCAGCTCGACCGGACACGCCTCACCGGCGACCATCAACGCCATCGAGCCCAGGCCCTCCGGTGACAACATGCCTACCGCAGAAGGGGTTTGGCCCAACACGCTGACTTCTTCAGCGACCAGCAGGGCATGAAAATCTTCCGGTGATCGCGCCACCGACTCGGGCACCACCACCAGGCGGCCACCGTGCAGCAGCGCTCCGAAAATCTCCCACACCGACACGTCGAAGCTGTAGGAATGCCACTGCGACCACACCTGGCCCGGTAGGCCCGCGGGCAGCGACTCCACCAACTGGGTCACGTTGCGGTGGGCAACGGCAACCCCTTTGGGCACACCTGTGGTGCCGGAGGTGTAGATCAGGTAAGCCAGCTCGTCGGGCGCCGGTGCCGGCAGCCCCGTGCCTGGATACGCCTGGACGCGGGGGTCCTCGACGTCGACGACCACGAGCTCACACCCAGCCAGCCGATCGGTCAGCGCCGCGGTCGTCAGCGCGGCAACCGGCCTCGCATCGCCCACCATGAACTGCACCCGCGCCACCGGCAGTGCCGGGTCGACTGGCATGTACGCCGCCCCCGTCTTGAGCACCGCCAGAATCGACACGATCGCCTCAGCCGACCGGGAAAACATCAACGCCACACACTGGCCCGGGCCCGCACCGTGCCCAATCAGCAAGTGCGCCAACCGGTTAGAAGCCTCATCCAACTCTTGGTAGCTCCATGAGCGCTGCCCACACGTCAACGCCGCCGCACCTGGGGCACGCGCCACCTGCGCGGCGAACACCGCCGGAATCGACGCGGCGGAGGCTGACACAGGCTGGTTCAATACCGCTCGGTTGGACCACTCAGCCAGCCGGGCATGCTCGGGCCCGTCGAGCAGATCCACCGACGACAACCGCGCGGTGGGGTCGGCGATCATCGCCAGCAGTAGCCGCTGCAACCTGTCGATGAGCTTGTCGACGGCGGCCGCGTTGAACACGTCCGTGTCGTATTCGACGCGAAGGCCCAGTTCGGTGCCGGGCAACACCATCACCGCAAGGGGGTAATGGTTGTATTCGCGGCCGGTGACCTCGGCGATGGTCAGTCCGTCGGCGCTCGACATCGCGGCGCTATCGATCGGGTAGTTCTCGTAGACGAAGAGGGTGTCGAAAAGGTGATCGTGGCCGGTGATGCGGTGAATCTCGCTGAGCGCCAGGTGCTGATGGTCGAGGGTGTCGCTGTAGGCACGCTGCAGCTGGTCGAGCAAGTCTGCGAACGTGGTTGCCGGCGTGCTGTGTGCGCGCACCGGCACGGTGTTGATCATCAGGCCCACCATTGATTCCGCCCAGGCGACCTCCGCCGGGCGGCCCGACAGCGCAATCCCGAATGCGACGTCATGCTGGCCGGTCAGCCACATCAGCAGCTGCGCCCAGGCGCCCTGCAGCACGGTGTTGACGGTGGTCTGGTGCGAGCGGGCCAGCTGGCCCAGCGCCTCGGTGGTCGCTTCCGGCACCTGGAACGACGCGACCCCGCGCTGCCCGAGCTCTAGCCGGCCCGCCGGGCCCACCAAGGTGGGGGCGTCAAATCCGGCCAGCAGCTCGCGCCAGGCAGCGCGGGCGGCATCGAGGTCTTGATCGGCCAGCCAGCTGACAAACCTGCGGTACTGCGGGGCGGCAGGCAGTCGGTGTCCGTGGTAGCTGGCGAAGACTTCCTGCAGCAGGACCGGCAACGACCAGCCATCCAGCACGATGTGGTGAAAGGTGAACACGGCGCGATGCCGGTCGGCTGCCGTGCGGATCAAAGTCGCCCGGAACGCCGGGGGATTGGCGAGGTCACAGACCGCGGCGCGCTCTTCGGCGCACAGCCGCTGAATCTGCTCCTCAGCGTCGAGTGCCTTTACGCCGGCGGCGCCGTCCATTTCGACATACCGCCACCCCGCCTCGGGATGGGCCGGGATGATCTGCACCGGCTCGTCGAACTGTGAGCAGAATCGGGCGGCCAGGTTGGGGTGCCGGCTGATCACGGTCTGCACCGCATCGCGCAGGCGGTTGGGGTCCAGCGGGCCGGTCACGGTGATAGCCGACTGCACCGCGTATATATCGTCAGTGCCGCCCTGCGCGGCGCTGGCGTGAAAGAGCAGCCCCTGCTGAACCGGCGTCAGCGGGAGCACGTCAGCGATTCGATATTGCCGGCACAGCTCGTCGATTTCAGGCTGGCTCAACCGGGCAGGTGCGATATCGGACGGGGTCAGCCCGCCGCCACCGCGACGCACATGCGCGCAGATGCCCGCCAGGGCTTCGAACCATAATTGGCTGAGGCGGCTGATCTGTGGGTGATCCAGTGCCGACGCCGCCCATGTCCAGTTGGCGCGCAACTGCGGGCCGATGCCGTTGTCCACGGTGCCGGCGTCGAGGTCCAGGGTGTGCATCAGCGGCATGGGTGCCGCGGCCGCGCGGGTCGATGATAAGCCTTCTCGGCTAACCCGCCACAGGTCGTCGGAAAGCTCGGTAGCAACGCCCAGCCGCCCCAGATAGTTGAACCCGATCGGCGGGTCGGCGCCGTCTAGGTCGACCTCGCTGTTCAGATAGCGCAGCACACCGTAGGTCAACCCGTCGGGAAGGGCTCGCAGCTGCTCTTTGGCGTCCTTGATCACCGTCCCCAGCACGGCTTCGCCGGCCACCACCTGCTCCCACGACGGGCCAACAACCGTCCTCGCGACGTTCAACGCCACCGGGTATTTGCTGGTGAACCAACCCACCGTGCGCGACAAATCCACATCGGAGGCCAGCTCCTCTTGGCGGCCGTGGCCCTCCACATCGATGCCGATCGGCGTCCGACCGGTGCCCAAAAACTGTGCCAACGCCAGGCCGAACGCGATCAGCAGAACGTCCTGCACCCCGGCATGGAACGCCGCGGGGACCTCTCCCAGCAGCATGCGGGTGGTCTCGACATCCAGATCCGCTGACAGGTGCCCGGCGCGTTCATAGGTATCCGTCTGGGGGCGCACCGGCGGAAGCGCGGCCGGTGTCGCCGCCACCCGCCGCCACGTCTCGGCTTGCTCCACAACCTCGGGGCGGCGCGCATACTCGACCAGCAGCTTCGCCCACCGGGCAAACGACGTCCCGCCCATCGGCAAGCTCGCCGCCTTCCCGGCGCGATGCTGGCCCCAGGACACGTTGAGGTCTTCCAGAAGAATTCGCCACGACACTCCGTCGACGGCGAGATGGTGGATGAGCACGACCAATTGGCTGGTGGGGGTCACCCACAGTGCGCTCACCATCGCCCCGGCGGCTGGGTTCAACCGGGCGCGCGCCTGCCGCAGCGCGTTGTCCGACAGCACGTCCACCGCGTGCAGGCACCCGCTCGCCTGCACGGATCCCGCTTCGGGCACGTGCAACGACCAACCACCGGCGCCGTCGTCGTCGACGCGCAGCCGCAACATCGCATGCCGATCCAGCAACGCCTGCAATACCACCGCCACGTCGGCGTCGGTCACATCAGCGGGAGCCTGGATCACCACCGCCTGGTTGAACTGATCGATCGGGCCATCCACGCCCTGCAGCCACCGCATGATCGGGGTGGCCAGCACCGGCCCGATGCCTTCGTCGATGACGCCACGGGCAGCGTCGGCCACCTGGGCCACTCTGGCCAGCCGGGCCACGGTCTGCTCGGCGAAAACATCGCGCGGCTTGCACAGCAGGCCGGCCGCACGAGCGCGCGCCACGACCTGCATCGTCAGGATGCTGTCCCCACCCAGCTCGAAGAACGAGTCGTCGACCCCGACCCCCTCCAAGCCCAGCACCCCGGCGTAGATGCCGGCCAGGATCTCCTCGACCGCGTTGGCCGGGGGGCGGTAACGATCGCCTTCCTGGTATTCCGGTGCCGGAAGGGCTCGTTTGTCGAGTTTGCCGTTGACAGTCAGCGGCAGCGCCTCCAACCCCACCACCGCCGCCGGGACCATGTAGGCCGGCAGCCGCTCGGCGAGCGCGGTGCGCACCAGAACCGGGTCTGCGGTCCCGGTCACATACCCCACCAGCCGCTTGTCGCCGGGGTGGTCCTCGCGGACGATGACCTCCGCCTGCTCCACGCCGTCCAGCCCGCTCAGGGCGGCTTGCACGTCACCGAGCTCGATGCGGTACCCGCGGATCTTGACCTGCTCATCGGAGCGACCCTGATACTGCAGCTGCCCATCGGCGCCCCAACGCACCAGATCCCCGGTGCGATACATGCGCGTCCCCGCACCGCCGAACGGACAGGCCAGAAACCGCGACGCCGTCAAACCGGCCCGACGCCAATACCCGACGCCCAATCCGGCGCCGGCCACATACAACTCACCGACCACACCGACGGGCACCGGACGCAACCAGTTATCCAGCACAAAAAAGGCCAGATGCGCCAACGGCACGCCGATGGGGCTGGCGGTGCTGGCGACATCGCGGTAGACGATCTGCCGGATCGAGGCATGCACCGTCGTTTCGGTGATGCCATACATGTTGAGCAGCCGCGGTGATCCGGGATGGTTGTCCAGCCATGTCTCAAGGCGTCGGGGTTCGAGCGCTTCACCGCCAAACACCACAGTCTGCAGCTTGAGCTGACCTTCGGTCTCAGCCGAGCGCGATTGGCTCATGCCGAGCCAGTGCGTCACCGAGCGCTCGAACGACGTGATCTCGGTTTGCCACCACAGTTGAGCGTCGACGGTTTGCAGCGCGTAAAACGCCGATGGGGTCTGGCTCAACACGCTGACTTGTTCAGCGACCAGGAGGGCGTGCATATCTTCCGGTGAGCGGACCACCTCGTCGGGCACCACCACCAGCCGCCCGCCACCCAGCAGCGCGCCCCAGATTTCCCACACCGAAAAGTCGAAAGCCAACGAGTGACACTGCGACCAAACGCGTCCCGGCGCCAGCTCGGCGTCCAATGTTCCCAGCAGCCGGGTCACGTTGCAGTGGGCGACCGCCACGCCCTTCGGTACACCGGTCGTGCCGGAGGTGTAGATGAGGTAGGCGATGTCGTCGGGGGCCGGCAGCGGTAGTGCGGTGCTGGGTTGGGTGTCAACAACTGGGTCGGCGAAATCGATGACCAGCAGGTCACATCCATCCAGCCGCGACCGCAGGCCCTCGGTGGTGATCGCGGCGATCGGCGCCGCATCGCCAACCATGAACTCCATCCGCGCTGCGCCATGCGCCGGGTCGATCGGCAGGTATGCCGCCCCGGTTTTCAGCACGGCCAACATGGCGACGA
>NZ_LZSG01000069.1 GCF_001665395.1 Mycobacterium sp. 1164966.3 | reverse complement strand
CGTTCCGGGGTGGTCAACACGTCAAAGGACAACTCACACAGGCGTTCCAGCTCAGCGTCGAGCACGTTAAAGACCTCGACGATCTCCTCACGACTGCTCGAACCCATGCCCCAAACTCTACGAAGACCCACCGACAAGAATCGCAATCGTGTGACCACTGAAACTAAAGTGGCACAAGGGATTACGTCGGCTGATGACCTAGCCCAGCCTGCGTCGGTAACGCACCTCCTCCATCTGCGCCCCCGCAATGGTTTTCGTCTGTCGACCGCCGTCTAACGCCCACCTGTCGCGCTCGTAGAACCATCGTGCACGGGAATTCCCATCCAGCACCCATAACGCGGCTTCGGTGAAACCGGCTCGGCGCAGCCCGTCTCGCGTGGCAATGATCAGCTGTCGACCCACGCCAGTGTCCCAATGATCAGGGTTTACATAGATTGCCCGCAGCTCACCGCAATTCGGCAATTCTTCGCCTCGATAAGGTCCGAACATGGCCAGGCCGCAGACGGTTTCGCCGTCCACCGCGACCAATGTCGTCGGCAACTCCGGCCCGGTACGCTGAAACGCGTATTTGGCGGCCCAGACTTCGGGTTTGAGACTGTCGAGGTAGGCCTGGGCGATCAGTCCCCGGTAGGCCACCTGCCAGGCCCGCACGTGCACGCGGGCTACCGCCAGGGAATCGTCTGGAGCGGCCGGGCGGATCTGCGTCAACCTTGGCGCCTGGACCGCGGGCGTTCGCTGGCGAAGCCGCGCACCACGTGCGCACGGACGAACTCGGCAATAACATCGGGATCGTCCATATCGCGAATCGGCGAAGCCGTGCTGAACAGCGAGAACAGTATGCGTGCGAACCATTCTCCGGCGGATTCGACGTCGAGGTCCTTGCGGACCTCGCCGGTGAGCTTGGCGGCCGAAAGGTACGGCGCGAAGAATTCGACACATTCGCGCAACAGCACCGCGGCGTCCTTGGTCAGCAACAGGCTTATCGCGTCTTCGTCGAAGTACTCTTCGGAGGCGATGGCCCGTCGCGCTTGGGTCACGAATACCGCTGCCTGGGAAAGCTTTTCCTCAAGGGAACTGCCGCGGTCCATCGCTCTGGACATCTCGCGATAGAACTGCTCGGAGGCCTGTTCTGCACAGGCTTCGAGAATGGCGCCCTTGTCCCGGAAGTACTCGTAGATCGTGCTGCGAGATATGTTTGCTTCCTTGGCGATATCGACGATCGTGGTCTTCAGCAAGCCGTACTTTCGGAAGCAGGCGTATGCCGACTCGAGGATGAGCTCGCGGGTCTCGGTCGCTTGAGTGAACGCAGGCGTCTGGGTCATCAGGGCATCAGGGCTCCTCGCGGCACAAGTTTGGACATCGTGCCTCCCTCAGTCGGCCCGAGCGAGGATCAGGCCGCTGGTCGGCACGCCGGTGCCCGAAGTTACCAGTACGTGTTCGACATGGTCGACCTGGTTGTACGAGGTGCCCCGCACCTGGCGCACGCCCTCGGTGATGCCGTTCATGCCGTGGATATACGCTTCGCCGAGAAGTCCGCCGTTGGTGTTGATCGGCAGTGCGCCGCCCAGCGACAGGTTCTCGACGGTCGCGAAGTACTTCGCCTCCCCGCGCCCGCAGAACCCGAGTTCCTCGAGCTGGGTGAACACAAAAGGCGTGAAATGGTCGTAGATGAAGGCGGTTTGAATGTCCTGCGGCTTGAGTCCCGAATCGCGCCACAGTTGCCGGGCGACCACCCCCATTTCGGGGAGACCGGTGATGTCCTCGCGGTAATAACTGGTCATCATCTCGCCATTGGCCGCCGCGCCCTGGGCTGCCGCGGTGATCACCGCCGGCGGCTGCCGTAGGTCACGAGCCCGCTCGGCACTGGTGACGACGAGCGCGACGCCGCCGTCGCTCTCCTGGCAGCAATCCAGCAGCCGCAACACGGGTTCGATGATCCAGCGCGAATTCTGATGGTCTTCCAGGGTGATCGGGCGTTGGTAGAACCACGCATCGGGGTTCCTTGCCGCATGCGCACGGTCGACGACCGCGATCCTGCCGAAGTCCTCATTGGTGACCCCGTACGTCGACATGTAGCGCTGGGCGTGCAGCGCGACCCAGGCTGCGGGAGTGAGCAATCCGAACGGCGCATAGTGCGCCATGAACAGCGGGGTCTCGGCGCTGGTGCGCCCGCTGCCGCCGAACCGGAAGCCGGAACGTTCGTTGAACGCACGCCAGCACACCACCACGTCGGCGACGCCGGTGGCGACGGCCATTGCCGCATGGACGACGGTGCCGGCCGCGGCACCGCCGCCGTGGTGGACGCGGCTGAAGAAACTCAGGTCTCCGATTCCGACGTTGCGGGCGATGTCGATCTCGTCGCTGGAGTCCATGGTGAACGTGACCATGCCGTCGACATCGGCGGGCGCCAGGCCGGCATCGTCCAGGGCGGCGCTGACCGCCTCGCATGCCAACTGCAGCTCGCTGCGGCCGGATTCCTTGGAAAACTCGGTCTGGCCGATTCCGACGATCGCCGCGGCGCCGGGCAGTGCGTTACTCACGCATCCGCTCCGTCGAGCAGGCTGAGGACCGCGGTGCCGGAGACGTGGTTGCCCAGGCTGTTGGCGCCCTGGAATGTCACCTCGATGAAGTTTTCACCTTCGGCGCCTTGGGTCTTACCGGTGACGCTGCCGGTGAAGCGCAGCGGGTCGTCCGGAAAACACGGCACGCCAAGGCGAATCGACAGGTTCTTGACCATCGCTTCCGGTCCGGCCCAGTCGGTGAGGAAGCGCACGCAATATCCGTTCGTCGTCAGGATGTTCATGAACAAGTTGGGTGAGCCCTGCTTGTTGGCGTAGTCGCGGTCGTGGTGCACCGGCATGAAGTCGCGTGACGCGATCGCTCCGGCGACGATCATTGTTGTGGTGATAGGGATTTCGAGTGGGGCCACCTCGTCGCCAACTGAGATGTCGGCCCACGTCAACGTGTCGCGCCTGGCAGTCGTCATGCGTGTCCTCCCGAATATGTAGCGCCGAGGCGGGCCAGCTGGGCGATCGGATCGGCGCCAAACAACAGCGTCGGGTAGGCGGGGGCCGGCGCCACGCTCCGCCCGATCTCGGCCAGCAGCACGCACAGTTCGACAAAGCCGCCGCCGTTCCCGCCAACCGACTGCGGCAGCGCGATCCCCAGCAGATCGGCGGCCGCCAATTCCCGCCACAACGCCTCGTCGTAGCGGACGCCGTCGGACTCCAACTCCGTCAACCGTTCCGGTGTGGCGCGGCGCTCGAACAGGTCGCGGACGAGTTTGGCGATCGTCTCCTGCTCTTCGCTGAACGTAAAGCCCATCGGGCGCTACCTATTCGCCGGCCGGAACTGGTGCAGCACCAGGTCCTCGAAGGATTGGTAGTAGACCTCGACCGGCAGTCCGGCTGTCACCTCGGACGGATCGATGTCGGTCAGGTTGGACACCAGCCGCACGCCTTCCTCGAGTTCCACCAGCACGACGATGTAGGGGTAGTCGAAGAACGGGAATCGCGGTTGGTGCGGCATTACGTAGCTGTAGACGGTGCCGCGGCCCGAGGACTCGACCGCATCCCAGTCCAGGGACCGGCAGTTGGGGCACATCGGACGGGGCGGGTGCCGCAGCTCCCCGCATCTGCCGCAGCGCTGGATTAGAAGCTTGTTGTCCCGCAACCCATTCCAGAAGAATTCGGTGTCCGCGCTGATGGTCGGCGGCAGTCGGGTGGCCATCAGCGTTCCGGCCTGAATCGCAACACCCGGAATCGCTGTCGGCCCAGCACCTCACCGTGCTGGTCGGTGTAGGTGGTCAGCCAGGTCAGGAAGAAACCGGTGCCCAGCGCCGTCTTCTTTTCGTCGGACACCGACTCGTAGACCGTTGTCGCGCTGATGACGTCGCCCAGCCGCGGGTAGCGTTCGATCTCGAATTCCGAGTTCGTCGCGACGGTACTGGTATAGCCGGCCTCGTCGAGGAATGCCGTTGGGTTGGATCTGATTTCGACGGGAGCGCCGCCGCGGTCACCGATTCCTTCGAGGATCGGCGACGGCATCGTCCAGGTTTGCAGCATCACCGGCGGCGACACGATACCCCCGAATCGCGAAGCGGCCGCGAACTCCGGGTCGAGGTAGACGGGGTTCATGTCGGCGAGCGCGTAGGCCCAGTGCCGGATCATCGGCTGATTCACCGGATCCGGCGCCACCGACGGCTTTCCGGTGCCACCGGTGGGCTGGCCGACGAGCGCCCGCACCTTGGCGCTGACGGTTTCTGTGTCGGTCACGTGTCCCTCCTCGTGATGGATCATGCCCTAGCTGCCCGCAGGTCGCGAGGTGCTCGCGGCATGAGCAACCCCGCCATCGCGATGATGTCGCGCCGAAGTTCGTTGGCACCACGCCGAACGTGTTGATCACCGCCATCCGGTATGCGGTTTCCAGCACACCGGCTCGGTGGCACGCAGCTCGCGGTACGCGGAGTAAGGGTCGCCGGCGTAGAAGTCGGGGGAGTGCAGGGGAAATTGCGTGCGCACGGGCGGCTCTCTCGCGATCATCCGACAGATGAGGCCAATCTGTCCTGCGAATTGTGTCTACTCTGAGCTAACCCCAGCTGTCAATACAGGCACAATATCTTGATATCGCGAGGAATTCACGTCGCCGATGATTGACGCCGTCGCCCAGCAGGTGTACACCAAGTGTTTAGATGACCGACATTGGTGAAGGCAGCCAGATGACCGAGCAAGCACTTGCAGTACCTCCGAAACTTGTCGACAGCTACCAGCTCTATATCGACGGGCGCTGGGTTGAGCCGGGGGACGGGCGGTACGACGACATTTCGCCGGCCACCGAGCAGGCGATCGCCGCCGCGCCGGACGCGAGTGTCGGCCAGGTCGCTGAGGCGATAGGCGCCGCGCGACAGGCCTTCGACGGCGGGCCGTGGGGCACCATGAGCCATCAGGAGCGCGCCGCGTGCCTCAACCAGCTCGGGGACGCGCTGATGAAACATGCCGACGAGTTCGCGGCGCTCTCACAGGTGGAGTGGGGCTGCACCGCGAACGAGCGGATCATGCAGATCGACGGTGCCGCGTTCATGTCCATGCATGCGGCTCAGCTCGCCACGCAGCTGGCCGACCAGGAGGTCACCGGGATCGGCGCCGGGAAGACCTTACTGCGCCACGAGCCCCTCGGGGTCGTTTCGATCCTGACGCCGTGGAACTTCCCCCACTGCCTGAACGTCATGAAGCTGAATAATGCTCTGGCGGCAGGCAATACGGTCGTGTTGAAGCCCTCGCCGCTGACGCCGCTGGCCGGACTCGCGCTTGCCAGGCTCATCGACGAGCACACCGACATCCCGCCGGGCGTGGTCAACGTCGTCACGCCTTCGGGCGTCGAGGCCGCCAAGCTGCTCACCACCGATCCGCGCATCGACATGATCAGCTTCACCGGCAGCTCGGTGGTGGGCCGCCAGGTGATGGCTGCGGCGGGCGACAGCCTGAAGCGGATCCTGCTGGAATTGGGCGGCAAGTCGGCGAGCATCATCCTCGACGACGCGGTGGTCACCGACGAGATGTTGCAGCAGATGCTGTTCGACTGCTGTTCCATGCATGCCGGACAGGCCTGCATCCTGCACAGCCGCTTGCTGCTGCCCGATTCGCTGCACGACGACGTCGTCGATCGGCTCGTCGCGCTGGCCCGTCAGGTGAAGGTCGGTGACCCCACCGATCCCGACGTGCAGATGGGGCCGCTGATCAGCGCCGCGCAGCGGGAGCGGGTCCAAGCGCACGTCGACGGCGCGCTCAGCGAGGGGGCGAAGCTGGTGACCGGTGGCGGCCGGCCGGCCGGCCTGGACGTCGGATTCTATTTCGAGCCAACGATTCTCACCGATGTGGACCAGAACTCGACGATCGCCCAGGAAGAGGTGTTCGGGCCGGTGTTGACGGTGCTGCGCTACCGCGACGACGACGACGCGGTCGCAATAGCGAACAACTCGCGGTACGGGCTTTCCGGTGCGGTGTGGGGCACCGATAGCGAACGCGCCGTCGGGGTGGCCCGACGCGTCCGCACCGGCCAGATCGCGGTCAACGGCGTCGGCCCCGGCGACGCCCCCTTCGGCGGATTCAAGCTGAGCGGACTCGGCCGCGAGGGCGGCGGCATCGGCGGGCTGCACCAGTACATGGAGAAGAAGGCCATCGGGGTTCCCGCGTGACGGGACCCCTCACCGGGCTCCCCTGCCGAGCACATAGCGCTCACATGCGAAGCTGCTCGGCATGACCGTCGCGATAGCCCGTCCCAAGCTCGAAGGAAACATTGCCGTCGGCGAAGACCGCCAGATCGGCTTCGCCGAGTTCGGGGCGCCGCAGGGGCGTCCTGTGTTCTGGCTACACGGCACGCCCGGCGCGCGCCGGCAGATTCCCACAGAGGCCAGGGTTTACGCCGACCAACACAACATTCGTCTGATCGGGTTGGACCGGCCCGGCATCGGCGCCTCCACACCACACCGGTACGAGACCATCGCCGCGTTCGCCGACGATTTGCGGGCCACCGCGGACACGCTCGGAATCGACAAAATGGCCGTCGTCGGCCTCTCCGGTGGCGGCCCCTACGCGCTGGCATGCGCCGCGCGGTTGCCTGACCGCGTGGTGGTGGCCGGAGTGCTCGGTGGCGTGGCGCCGACACGCGGCCCGGACGCGATCAGTGGTGGCGCGATGAACCTTGGTCTGCGGGTCGCGCCGCTGCTGAAGTTCGGGGGCAACCCGCTGCGGATAGGCGCGAGCATGCTGGTCCAGGCGATCCGGCCGGTGGCGTCCCCCGCGCTCGAGATCTATGCCCTGCTCTCGCCCGAAGCCGACCGGCACCTGCTGACCCGGCCCGAGTTCAAGGCCATGTTCCTCGACGACCTGCTCAACGGGAGCCGCAAGCAACTGGCCGCGCCGTTCAACGACGTGATCCTGTTTGCCAAGGATTGGGGGTTCCGGCTCAATGAGGTGAAGGTCCCCGTCCGGTGGTGGCACGGCGACCACGACCACATCATTCCGTTCGCCCATGGTGAGCACGTGGTAGCCCGGCTGCCCGATGCCGAACTATTCCACCTGCCCGAGGAAAGTCATCTCGCCGGACTCGGCCGCGGCGAAGAGATCCTGTCCACGCTGATGAAGATCTGGGACGAGCGGGCCTGAATTCCTGCTGCTGAAGGCGGCGGTGTGTCACCCTCGTAGCTATGGCACAGCCCGTGACCCGCGTCGTCGAAGTGCCCTCACTGGGCCTCTACCTCAGCGACGTACCGCGCGCGATGGCCGAGTACGGGGCGCTGATGACGGCATTGCCGCTGCACCGGGCGCTGCCCGCCGGCGACGGGCATCCGGTGCTGGTACTGCCCGGTTTCCTGGCCGCGGACGGCTCCACCTGGACGTTGCGTCGCATCCTGCGCCGTCTGGGATACCGGACGCACGGTTGGGGGCTGGGGCGCAACGTCGGCCCGACGCCCAAAGCGGTGGCCGGAATTTCCGATCGCTTGCACGAGCTGCGTACCCGGTACGACGCTCCGATCAGCCTGATCGGCTGGAGCCTGGGTGGCATCTTCGCGCGTGCGCTGGCCCGCCGTGAGCCGTCGTCGGTGCGCCAGGTGATCACGCTCGGCAGCCCGTTCCGCATGGACGACGCAGGCCAGTCCCGCGCCACGCGAACGTTCAACCGCTACGCACACCTGCACGTCGAACATCCGCCCCTACCGGCGGAATCCGAAGCCGAGCCGTTGCCGGTTCCGGCGACCTCGATCTACTCGCGCTACGACGGCATCGTCGCCTGGCAGACCTGTCTCGACACGCCGTCGGCGCGTGCGGAGAACATCGCGGTGCTGGCCAGCCACATCGGTTATGGCCACAATGCGGCCGTGGTCTGGGCCATCGCGGACCGGCTCGCTCAGCCGCTCGGCCAATGGACGCCGTTTCGGCCGCCGCCGGTGTTGCGGCCGTTGTTTCCGCGCCCGGACAGGCCTGATCGACGGGTCGACTCGCGGCTGCGGTTGGCGTAGCCGGTTGCGCCGCAGTCAAGGTTCGCGGCGCCCGCGGCGCTCGAACGGTCCCGGGTAGCCTCGCTGACGTGCTGCTAGCCTCGCTGAATCCTGCGGCCGCCACCGACCTCGGCGACGCGGTGAGCATCGACGCGGTCGTGCTGAGCCGCAGCGACTTGGTGGGCGCCGCCACGTCGGTGGCCGAGCGGGTCGCCGGTGCCCATCGAGTCGCGGTGCTGGCCACGCCGAGCGCGTCGACCGTGCTCGCGATCACGGGCTGCCTGATCGCCGGCGTGCCCGTCGTCCCGGTGCCCGCCGACATCGGCGTCACCGAACGCCGTCACATGCTCACCGACTCGGGTGCGCAGGTCTGGCTGGGCCCGGTACCCGACCAACCGGAAGGCCTGCCGCACATTCCGGTGCGATTGCACGCCCGTTCCTGGCACCGCTATCCCGAGCCGGCGCCGGATGCCACCGCGATGGTGATCTACACCTCGGGCACCACCGGGCTGCCCAAGGGCGTGCAACTGAGCAGGCGCGCAATCGCCGCCGACCTGGACGCATTGGCCGCCGCCTGGCAGTGGACGCCCGACGACGTGCTGGTGCACGGGTTGCCGCTGTTTCACGTGCACGGCCTGGTGCTGGGGCTGCTGGGGTCGCTGCGGGTGGGAAATCGCTTCGTGCACACCGGAAAACCGACGCCTGCGGGTTATGCAGCGGCCGGCGGCACTCTCTATTTCGGAGTCCCCACCGTGTGGTCGCGCGTCGTGGCCGACCGCGCTGCTGCCGAGGCGCTGCGGCCCGCACGACTGCTGGTGTCCGGCAGTGCCCCGCTGCCGGTGCCCGTGTTCGACCGGCTGGTCGAGCTCACCGGTCACCAGCCCGTCGAGCGCTACGGCAGCACCGAGTCGCTGATCACGCTGTCTACCCTGGCCGGCGGCGAGCGGCGCGCCGGCTGGGTGGGCCTGCCGTTGGCAGGTGTGCAGACCAGGCTGGTCGACGACGACGGGGAGCCCGTGCCGCACGACGGGGAAACCGTTGGAAAGCTTCAGGTTCGGGGCCCGACGATGTTCGACGGCTACCTCAATCGCCCGGAGGCCACCGCCGAGGCGTTTGACGCCGACGGGTGGTACCGCACCGGGGACGTCGCCGTCGTCGACGCGGGCGGAATGCACCGCATCGTCGGCCGTGAGTCGGTGGACCTGATCAAGTCGGGCGGATACCGCATCGGCGCAGGCGAAATAGAGACGGCGCTGCTCGGACATCCGGATGTCGAGGAGGTGGCCGTCGTCGGGCTGCCCGACGAGGATCTGGGCCAGCGGATCGTCGCGTTCGTGGTCGGATCTGCCGATCCAGATAACCTGATCAACTATGTCGCAGAACAGCTTTCAGCGCACAAGCGGCCGCGCGAGGTGCGCGTGGTGGACGCGTTGCCGCGCAACGCGATGGGCAAGGTGCTCAAAAAACAGCTGCTGTCCGACGGCTGATATGGGCTCGTTTCGGCGGCGAGCGCGCGCAAATGTACGCCTGACGCGGCGTGTCGGTGTACGTTTGCGCGCCGTCGCGGTGAGCCGGTTACGGTGCATACTGTGACGATCGCCGCCGGCCCCGGGGTCACCCCGATGCGGCGGGTAGCGGCTGCCTGCCTCGTCGGCTCGGCCATCGAGTTCTACGACTTCCTCATCTACGGAACCGCAGCGGCGCTGGTGTTCCCCGCAGTGTTCTTCCCGAACCTGCGCCCCGGGGTCGCCACGATTGCATCTATGGGCACATTCGCGACGGCGTTTCTGTCCCGCCCGCTTGGCGCGGCCGTCTTCGGTTACTTCGGGGATCGGCTGGGGCGCAAAAAGACTCTGGTCGCCACACTGTTGATCATGGCCGTGTCGACGGTCGGCGTCGGTCTGGTACCCAGCACCGGGACCGTCGGTACGGCCGCCCCGCTGATGCTTGTCGGGTTCCGGCTGCTGCAGGGCTTCGCCGTCGGCGGCGAGTGGGCGGGATCAGCATTGCTGAGCGCCGAATACGCGCCGCCCGACAAACGCGGCCGATACGGCATGTTCACCCTGATCGGCGGCGGTATCGCGGCAGTACTGAGCAGTGCGACCTTCCTTGGGGTGAACCTCACGATCGGCGAGCACAGTCCGGCGTTCCTGCAGTGGGGCTGGCGGGTGCCATTCCTGCTGAGTGGTGTGCTGATCGTCATCGCCCTGTACGTACGACTCAACATCAACGAGACCCCGGTATTCGCCGAGGAGAAGGCTCGCAACCTGGTACCCAAAGCACCGATCGCCGAGCTGCTGCGGCTGCAGCGCCGCGAAATCCTGCTGGTCGCCGGCAGCATCGTCGGCGCTCTGGGGTTCATCTACATGGCCAACACGTATTTGGCCATTTACGCCCACTCGCATCTGGGCTACTCGCGCAACTTCATCTGGTCGGTCGGCGCGCTGGGCGGGTTCGCGAGCATGACCTTCATGGCGATGTCGGCCATTCTGTGCGACCGGCTTGGGCGCCGTCGCGTGATGCTGGTGGGCTGGGCGGCGTGTCTGCCATGGTCGCTGGTGGTGATGCCGCTGTTGGATACCGGCCAGCCTGTGTTGTATGCAGTGGCGATCGTCGGCATGTGTACAGCCGCCGCGATCGGGTCCGGGCCCACGGCGGCGTTCATCCCGGAGCTATTCGCCACCCGCTACCGCTACAGCGGCTCGGCGTTGGCGCAGAACCTTGCCGGCATCTTCGGCAGTGCCTCGCCGCCGCTGATCGCCGGAACGCTGCTGGCAAGCTATGGCAGCTGGGCCATCGGCCTGATGCTGGCCGTCCTGGTGGTGACCAGCCTCATGTGCACCTACCTGCTCCCGGAAACCCAGGGGACCGCGCTCGCCGTGGATTAGTTGGCGATCGCGAGCGCGGCAGAGCCGGGCGAGGCAGGTCGCCACCATCGAGTTCCGTGGCGATCGCGAGCGCGGCAGAGCCGGGCGAGGCGGGTCGCCACCATCGAGTTCCGTGGCGATCGCGAGCGCGGCAGAGCCGGGCGAGGCAGGTCGCCACCATCGAGGCTAGTTGGCGTGCAGATCCTCGTTGAGCGCGATGCCCTGACCGTCGCGGGCCACCACCTCGACCGACCCGCTCAGTGAATTGCGCCGGAACAATAGGTTGCTGCCGCCGGAAAGCTCGCGAGCTTTGACCGAACTGCCATCGGGCATGGCGACTTTGGTGCCCGCGGTGAGATACAGGCCGGCTTCTACCACGCAGTCGTCGCCCAGCGAGATGCCCAGTCCGGCGTTGGCGCCCAGCAGGCACCGCTTGCCGATCGAGATCACTTCCGTGCCACCACCGGACAGCGTGCCCATGATCGAAGCACCGCCGCCGACGTCCGAGCCGTCGCCGACCACCACGCCCGCCGAGATGCGGCCCTCCACCATCGACGCGCCCAGTGTGCCGGCGTTGTAGTTGACGAAGCCTTCGTGCATCACGGTGGTGCCCGGCGCTAGGTGGGCACCCAGCCGCACCCGGTCGGCGTCGGCGATGCGGACCCCGGTGGGCATGACGTAGTCGACCATCCGGGGGAACTTGTCGACCCCGTACACAGTCACCGGCCCGTGGCGGCGAAGCCGCGCCCGCACCGCCTCGAAACCGTCGATCGCGCACGGTCCGCGACTGGTCCACACCACGTTGGTCAATATCCCGAACAAGCCGCCGGCGTTCAGCCCGTGCGGTGCCACCAGCCGGTGTGAGAGCAAATGTAACCGCAGGTAGGCGTCGTAAGCGTCGGCGGCGACGTCGTCCAGCGAGCCGATGACCGTGCGGACCGCGACGATCTCGACGCTGCGGTCGTCGTCGCGGCCGATCAGCGCGGCCAGCTCGGGAGGAACGTCGGAGACCGCCAGACGGGTGGTGGAGCTGGTGCCCGACTCGGTCAGTTCCGGTGCCGGAAACCAGGTGTCGAGGATCGATCCGTCGGAGGCGAGCGTCGCCAACCCAATACCTGCAGCTCCAGTCACGCGGTCAGGTTACTTTCCTGGCCGAGCAGGGCCCACACCGGAGGGAGGGGAACACAAAAGCGCCCGACACGCCGATGAAAGAGGTGCTTTTTCTTCTCCTCGGCATACTGGTGACCGTGCTGGACTTGCGCGGGGACCCGATCGAGCTGACCGCAGCGCTGGTCGACATCCCCAGCGAATCACGCGACGAGGCGCGCATCGCCGACGAGGTGGAAGCTGCGCTGCGCGGCCAGACGTCCGGCTTCGAAGTCATCCGCAACGGCAACGCCGTGTTGGCGCGCACTGCGCTGGACAAGCCGACGCGGGTGCTGCTGGCCGGCCATCTGGACACCGTGCCTGCGGCCGGGAACCTGCCAAGTCACCGGGCGAGCGGCGAGCTGCACGGTTGCGGTACCGCGGACATGAAATCCGGCGACGCGGTCTTCCTGCATCTCGCGGCGACCGTCGCCGAACCCGCACACGACCTGACGCTGGTGTTCTACGACTGCGAGGAAATCGACGCTGCGGCAAACGGTTTGGGCCGCATCGAGCGTGAGTTGCGGGACTGGTTGACGGCCGACGTGGCGATTTTGGGCGAGCCCACCGCCGGCTACATCGAAGCCGGCTGCCAGGGCACGCTGCGGGTGGTGATCAGTGCCGCCGGAACGCGTGCGCATTCGGCACGGTCTTGGTTGGGCGACAACGCAATTCACAAGCTGGGCGCGGTGCTGGACCGGCTGGCCGGGTACCGGGCGCGAAGTGTCGACATCGACGGATGCACATATCGCGAGGGACTGTCGGCGGTGCGCGTCGACGGTGGTGTGGCCGGCAACGTCATTCCCGACGCGGCTTCGGTGACCGTCAATTTCCGCTTCGCCCCTGACCGGACGGTGCCCGATGCGCTGCAGCACGTGCATGACGTCTTTGAGGGGCTCGACGTGCGGATCGAGCAGACGGACGCGGCGGCGGGTGCGCTGCCCGGCCTGTCCGAGCCCGCGGCAAAGGCTTTGGTGGACGCTGCCGGCGGGCAGGTCCGGGCGAAGTACGGGTGGACGGATGTGGCCCGGTTCGCGGCCTTGGGCATACCGGCGGTCAACTACGGTCCCGGCGACCCCAATCTTGCGCATCGCCTTGACGAGCGGGTGCAGGTCGAAAAGATCACTGACGCAGTGGAGATGCTGCGCGGCTATCTCAGCGACTGAGCACCCGTTGCGCCTGCGCGGCGGCATCGGCAGCCGCCGCGCGCATCCCGACCGCCGCAAGGTCTTCCGACACCGTTTGTAGCGCCGCGCCATCACCGGCGGTCAACGCCCGGGCATGCGCGAGCGCGATCTGCCCTACGGCACAGTAAATTTCACTAGCCAGCTGTCCGAGCGGATCTACGGCGCGTTTGTCGCCGAGCCGAACGGCGTCATGCCAGGCGGATAGTGCCACCGCGGACTGCCCGGCGCGCTCCGCCGTCCGGGCCGCCTCACGTGCGGCGGTGATCGCGCCCGTGATGTCGCGGCCCGTCGCGCGGGTCCACGCACGCGCCAGTCCGAGTTCTGGCGCGAACAATGCCGACTTGGTTCCGTGCCGAGCTTCGGCGCGCCGCAACGCCTTTGCCGAGGCCGGTATGTCTCCCTGCTGGGCCCGGGCGGTCGCCAACAACATCAGTGACAGCGGACCCCAAGAGTATCCGGTGCGCTCCAGGGTCGCCGCTGCCGGTTCTAAAAGCGCTGCGGCCGGGGCGAATTCGCCACGAACTAGCAACACGTGAGCCAACAACACCTCGCCGATGGCGCGGCCGGGCTGCTGCAGCTCGGCGAAGTCGGTGAACCGCTGGGCCAGCGCCTGTGCCTGCGTGATCTCGCCCGCCATCAGCAACGCCGTAATCTGGCCGAGGCCGACGGTGAATCGCAGTAGCCCGGGATGCTCGGCGGTCGAGGCCTGCTCGGCAAGCCGCTCGACGTCGTCGAACCGGCCCATCCGCGCGGAGCACAACGCACCCGCGCTGGCCGCCCAGGCGACCGCCATGTCGCCGGCGGGCGGCCCCGACAGCACCTCGGTGGTTAATGCGATGGCGCGCTTGAGGTTTCCGGCATTCATGGCGAACGTGGCGGTCAGCGCATCCAGACTGCTGCGCGCCGCCGGGTCGGTGACCCGGTTGCGGGTGGTCTGCAGGAACGCCGTCGCCCGCTCGGGCTCGCTGAGCATCCAGAACTGGTTCGCCGCGCGCGGCACCGCCCAGGCCATCAGTTCGGTCTCCGACAATCCGGCGGGATCGACCGCCGCAAGCACCGCGCCCGCTTCGCGACCGCGGCCCTGCCAGCTCAGGGCGTATGCCAGCGGCAGGCGCGCGGCCAGTCCGCCCGACCGATCCACCGCCGAACGCCCGAACCGCTCGGCGAGCACCATGTCGCCCAGCCGCAGCGCCTGCTGGGCGGCTTCGACCACTTCGTCCACCGATTGCTGAGCGTCGCTATCGAGGGCCAGCGACGCCAGTCGCAGCCGGTCGCTGAGATGGTCCGGGGGGTCCTGCGACAGCAAAGTCACCAACTCGGTACGCCGCAGGCGCGCGCCGTCCGCACCGAGCGCGGCGAGCGCTCGTTCGGCGAAGAGCGGGTGTGCCGTGTAGACCATCGGGTCGACCGCGCGTCCGCCGGGCACCCGGGTTTCCGCCGCGCCCCACTGCTCGGCCTGGGCCACCGCGCCCTCACCGGCGAGGACCGTCAAATTGGCCAGCGACAGCGGCTCCTGCACGGCGAGACAGTCCAGCACCGACCGAGCGGCCGCGGGCAGCTCGGCGATGAACGCGTCGACCTCGGCCGGCCCGGCCGGCCCGGACGCCCTCCCCGAGCCGCTCGGCGGCTCGATGTCGATCCGGCGAAGCAGTCCGTCGGTCCACAGCGCCGCGATCGCATCGGGCGCCGCGTCAGCGCGAGCCGTGACGATCATCCGGGCCGCACCGCCCAGCGCCAACTGGTACACCAGGGTGGCCGACAGGACGTCGAGATGATGCGCGTCATCGACGACGAGCAGCAGGTCACCCTCGCGACCGTCGCGGGCCAGCGAAGCACGGGCCGCCCGCAGCAGCGCGGCCGGCTTGCCTAGGTCGGCGATCTCCACCAGATGGCTGAAGGCGCCGAACGGGACCACGCGTTCGGTCGGAGTGCCGGTGACCCAGCGGGTGACCGTAGTCGGATGCTCGGCGGTGAAGTTTTCGGCGGCCAGCCGCGCCAACGTGGATTTGCCGACGCCGTCGGGTCCGAGTACGACGGCGCCCTTGTCTCCCACGCAGCCCTTCAGCTGCTCTAAGGCGGCTTCATGCTCCGGGACGTTCCACCGAATCGGCACCTGCCGAATCTTATTGCGTGTGGTGACCGGACGGCATGGGCGCTGGCCCCGACTGTGGGTGGCGCCGACCTTGGTTTACCTTTGGCGGGTATGCGCCCGAAACGCGAATCCTCCAGCGAGTGGGCGGTTTGTGTGTTCTGCGCTGCCACGCCGACGCACCCCGACTTGCTCGAGCTGGCCGCCGACCTCGGCGAGGCGATCGCCGAGCGCGGCTGGACATTGGTGTGGGGCGGCGGGCGCGTTTCGGCCATGGGTGCGCTGGCCAGCGGCGCTCGGGCTCGCGGTGGGCGGACCGTCGGCGTTATCCCGCAAACCTTGATGCGGCGCGAGATCGCGGACACCAACGCCGACGAGCTGATCGTCACCGACACGATGAGCGAGCGGAAGCAAGTGATGACCGACCGTGCCGATGCGTTCATCACGTTGCCGGGCGGCATCGGGACCGTCGACGAGCTGTTCGACGCGTGGACGTCGGGTGTACTCGGGCTGCACGACAAGCCGATAGTGATGCTGGACCCCTGGGGGCACTACGAAGATTTGTGGATCTGGCTGAACCGACTGCTCGACGACGGATACATCTCGCAGCTAGCGATGGAGCGGTTGGTGCTGGTCGATAAGGTGGGTGCCGCAATCAAGGAGTGCCAGCCGGACGGACCCGCCTGAGGTCGATCGGCGAACTGCCCCAAGGAGGGATCACGTGTCCGATCACGACGGCGGAGCGCGCAGCGCGATCAGGCTGACCGATATCGCCACTCGGGTACCGGGCGTCCTGGCGGACCTGCCGGTGATCCTGCGGGGGGCACTGACCGGCCTGTCGGCCCAGCCGAACTCCAAGAAGTCGATCGGCACGGTTTTTCAGGAGCGGGCGGCCCGGTACGCCGACCGGGTCTTCCTGAGGTTCGGCGAGCAGCAGCTGACCTATGCCGAGGCCAACGCGACCGTCAACCGCTATGCCGCGGTGCTGGCGGCGCGCGGCGTCGGCCACGGCGACGTGGTGGGCGTCATGCTGCGCAACTCGCCCAACGCGGTGTTGACGATGCTGGCCACGGTCAAGTGCGGCGCCATCGCCGGCATGCTCAACTACCACCAGCGCGGCGAGGTGCTGGCGCACAGCCTGGGGCTGCTGGACGCCAAGGTGCTGGTCGCCGAGACCGACCTGGTCAGCGCCGTCACCGAGTCCGGCGGCGCGGGCGCAACCGAGGCGCTGACCATCGAGGACCTGGAGCGATTCGCGGTGAGCGCTCCGGCCGCCAACCCGGCATCGGCGTCGGCGGTGCTGGCCAAAGACACCGCGTTCTACATCTTCACCTCGGGCACCACCGGCTTTCCGAAGGCCAGCGTGATGACCCATCGCCGGTGGCTGGCCGCCCTGGCCGGCTTCGGTGGGCTGGGGTTGCGACTGAAAAGCTCTGACACGCTGTACAGCTGCCTGCCGCTGTACCACAACAACGCGCTGACGGTCGCGGTGTCGTCGGTGATCAACTCGGGATCGACACTGGCGCTGGGCAAGTCGTTCTCGGCGTCGCGGTTCTGGGACGAGGTCATTGCCAACGACGCCACGGCGTTCATCTACATCGGTGAGCTGTGCCGGTACCTGCTCAACCAGCCGCCCAAGCCGACCGATCGCAAGCACAAGGTGCGCGTGATCGCCGGGAACGGGCTGCGTCCCGAGATCTGGGACGAGTTCACCGAGCGCTTCGGTATCGAGCGGGTGTGCGAGTTCTACGCCGCCAGCGAGGGAAACACCGCCTTCATCAACATCTTCAACGTGCCCAGGACCACGGGCGTCTCGCCGACGCCGCTGGCCTACGTGGAGTACGACCCGGACACCGGCGCGCCGCTGCGCGACGAGAGCGGGCGGGTGCGCCGGGTGCCGTCGGGACAGCCGGGGCTGGCGCTCAGTCCGGTCAACAGGCTGGCGCCGTTCGACGGCTACACGGACAAGGCGTCGAGCGAAAAGAAGCTGGTGCGCAACGCCTTCAAGGAGGGCGACTGCTGGTTCAACACCGGCGACGTGCTGAGCCCGCAGGGGATGGGGCATGCCGCGTTCGTCGACCGGCTGGGCGACACCTTCCGCTGGAAGGGTGAGAACGTGGCCACCACGCAGGTGGAAGCGGCGCTGGGTTCCGACGCTTCCGTCGAGGAGTGCACGGTCTATGGCGTCGAGATCCCGCGGACCGGTGGGCGCGCCGGGATGGCCGCTGTCCAGCTGCGCGACGGCGCCGAATTCGACGGCCAGTCCCTGGCCCGCACCGTCTATGACCAGTTGCCCGCCTACGCGCTGCCGCTGTTCGTGCGGGTGGTCGAGACGATGGAGCACACGTCGACGTTCAAGAGCCGCAAGGTGGAGCTGCGCGACCAGGCTTACGGCTCCGAGGTCAAAGACCCGTTGTACGTGCTGGCCGGCCGCGACGAGGGCTACGTGCCGTTCTACGGCGAATATCCCGAGGAAGTAGCGGCCGGGCAGCGGCCGAAGGGCTGAAAGGCCTGCCGCCTAATCGGTAGCCCTGGATGCAGGCTCGATCCATCCCCGGACCGGGTTACCAGGCACTATGGAGGGCGTGCGTTCCACACCGCCGGCATCCGCCGGCCTATCCACGCTGTGCGGCCGGCCGGTCGCAGGTGATCGCGCGCTGATCATGGCGATCGTCAACCGCACCCCGGATTCGTTCTACGACCGTGGCGCGACTTTCAGCGACGAAGCTGCCAGGGCCGCCGCCCACCAGGCCGTCGCGGACGGCGCCGATGTGATCGACGTCGGCGGCGTCAAAGCCGGCCCCGGCCAAGACGTCGACGCGGACACCGAGATCGCCCGGCTGGTGCCCTACATCGAATGGGTCCGCGACGCCTACCCGGACCAGTTGATCAGCGTCGACACCTGGCGTGCCGAGGTGGCCAGGGTGGCCTGCGCGGCCGGTGCGGACATCATCAACGACACCTGGGGAGGCGTCGACCCGGCGCTGCCCGAGGTGGCCGCCGAATTCGGCGCCGGCCTGGTGTGTTCGCACGCCGGCGGCGCGCAGCCCCGTACGCGTCCGTTCCGGGTGAGCTACGGTACGACTACCCGCGGTGTGGTGGACGACGTGATTCGCCAGGTCACCGATTCTGCCGAGCGGGCCGTCGCGGCCGGCGTGGCCCGTGACAGAGTGCTGATCGACCCGACGCACGATTTCGGCAAGAACACCTTCCACAGCTTGCTGCTGTTGCGCCACGTGGCCGATCTTGTTATGACCGGTTGGCCCGTGCTCATGGCTTTGAGCAACAAGGACTTCGTCGGGGAGACTCTGGGCGTGGAATTGACCGAACGGCTCGAGGGAACACTGGCGGCCACCGCGCTGGCGGCGGCCGCCGGAGCACGAATGTTCCGGGTGCATCAGGTCGCCGCTACCAGGCGGGTGCTGGAGATGGTGGCCTCGATCCAGGGGACGCGCCCGCCTGCGCGCACGGTGAGGGGACTGGCATGACCGCATCGGAGCTGGTCGGTGAGCTCACCAGTGATGTCGCAAGGCCGGCCGACGCCTGGCTGGCCGAGCGCAGCTGGAACCGGCCCAGCTGGACGGTCGCCGAATTGGAAGCGGCGAAGGCCGGGCGGACGATCTCGGTGGTGCTGCCGGCCCTCAACGAGGAACAAACCGTCGAATCGGTGATCGACAGCATCTCACCGCTGGTGGATGGCCTGGTCGACGAGCTGATCGTGCTGGACTCGGGCTCGACGGACGACACCGAGATCCGCGCGATCGCCGCCGGCGCCCGCGTCGTCAGCCGGGAACAGGCCTTGCCCGAGGTCCCGACGCGACCCGGCAAAGGTGAGGCGCTGTGGCGCTCACTCGCCGCCACCAGCGGCGACATCGTGGTTTTCGTCGACTCCGACTTGATCAACCCGCACCCGATGTTCGTGCCGTGGCTGGTGGGCCCGCTGCTCACCGGCGAGGGCATCCACCTGGTCAAGGGCTTCTACCGGCGCCCCCTACGGGCGAGTAAGGGGGACAGCGAGGCGGCTGAGGCTTCGACGGGGGGCGGGCGGGTCACCGAACTGGTGGCCCGGCCGCTGTTGGCGGCGCTGCGGCCGGAGCTGGGTTGCGTGTTGCAGCCGCTGGGCGGCGAGTACGCCGCCAGCCGGGAACTGCTGACGTCGCTGCCGTTCGCGCCGGGCTACGGGGTGGAGATCGGCCTGCTGGTGGACACCTTCGACCGGTTGGGCCTGGACGCGATCGCGCAGGTCAACTTGGGTGTGCGGGCGCACCGCAACCGGCCGCTGACCGAATTGGGCGCGATGAGCCGCCAGGTCATTGCGACCCTGTTCTCGCGCTGCGGGATCCCTGACTCGGGGGCCGGGCTGACGCAGTTCTTCGCCGAGGATCCCGCCGGTTATGGCTACCACAACTACACGCAGATCACCTCAGAGGTGTCCCTGGTGGACCGGCCACCGATGAATGTGTTGCGCCCACGCTGAGACAGTTCTGTCGGAGGCGTAGGGCAAGATCGACGACGTGACGTTGGTGTTGCTGTACCTGGTGGTGCTCGTCCTGGTGGCGGTGGTGCTGTTCGGCGCGGCCAGTCTGCTGTTCGGCCGGGGCGAGCAGCTGCCGCCGCTGCCGCGGGGGACGACGGTGACAGTGTTGCCCGCGTTCGGCGTGACCGGCGCCGACGTCGACGCCGTTAAGTTCACCCAGACGTTGCGCGGCTACAAAACCAGTGAGGTGGACTGGGTGCTGGACCGGCTCGGCCGTGAGCTCGAGGCGCTGCGCGGTCAGCTGGCCGCGGCCCAGGAGACCAAGCCCCCACCACAAGAGGCCGACGTTCCCGTCGGCGAGACGGTCCCGGACCACCCCGACCCCCCATGAGCGACTTGACCGTTGAGGGATTGGTTCGCTGCGGCTGGGCGAACACCCGGCCCGGACCTGATCTCGAGCTGTATCGCGACTATCACGACCGGGAGTGGGGCCGCCCGCTGCGCGACGGGGTCGCGCTGTTCGAGCGGATGAGCCTGGAGGCCTTTCAGAGCGGCCTGTCCTGGCTGATCATCCTGCGCAAGCGGGACAACTTCCGGCGTGCCTTCTGCGGATTCGACATCGACAAGGTCGCGCGGTTCACCGATGCCGACGTGCAGCGGTTGTTGGCCGACGGCGGCATCGTGCGCAACCGGGCAAAGATCGAGGCGACAATCGCCAACGCTCAGGCGGCCGCTGACCTGGGATCTCCCGGTGAGCTGTCGGAGCTGCTGTGGTCGTTCGCTCCGCCGGCCCGGCCCAGGCCCGCTGACCTTTCCGAAATTCCCTCGGCCAGTGCGGAATCGAAAGCCATGGCGCGCGAGCTGAAACGGCGCGGGTTCCGGTTCGTCGGGCCCACCACCGCGTATGCGCTGATGCAGGCAACCGGCATGGTCGACGACCATATCCGCAGTTGCTGGGTGCCTCCGCTGAGCTCGTGAGGGCCCGACAGCCGGGTCTTGTGCAATCGGTCACCTGGATAGGGAACAATAGAGGGGTGATTTGGCAGTTCTATGTCGGGTATGGCTGGAAATCCACTGGCGGGGCATGCTCGGCGCCGGCCAGGTTCGCGACGGCGGACCAGCTCGAATCTGGAGGGAGCACTCGATGGCGGCGATGAAGCCCCGGACCGGAGACGGTCCCCTGGAAGCAACAAAAGAGGGGCGTGGCATCGTGATGCGGGTACCACTTGAGGGCGGCGGCCGGCTCGTCGTCGAGTTGACGCCCGACGAAGCCGCCGCGCTGGGTGACGAGCTCAAGGGCGTTACCAGCTGAGCCGCGGGCCGGCTACGCGCACACCTTCCGGTAAATCTCCAGCGTCTGCTCGGCTACGCGGGTCCAAGAGAATTCCTCGATGCAGCGTTGGCGTCCCGCTTGCCCGTAGCGCTCGGCCCGCTCGGGATCGGCGATGAGTTCGTTGACCGCTTCGGCCAATCTGGTCTCATAGCCCGCGGTGTCGTGCGCGTCGTAGGGCACCAGCAGACCGGTGATCCCGTCGGCCACCACCTCAGGTATCCCCCCGACGTCGGAGGCCACCACCGCCGTCGCGCACGCCATGGCTTCCAGGTTCACGATGCCCAGCGGCTCGTACACCGACGGGCACACGAAGACGGTTGCAGCCGAGAGTATTTCGCGAAGCTTCCGGGTGGGGAGGATTTCGCGGATCCAGAACACGCCGGTGCGGTTGTGGGCCAGCTTGGCCACAGCGGACCGTACCTCGTTGGCGATCTCGGGGGTATCGGGAGCACCGGCGCACAGAATCAACTGCACGTCGGCGCTGAATCGGTGGGCCGCCGCCACCAGGTGGGCGACGCCTTTCTGCCGGGTGATGCGCCCGACGAATGCGACGATGGGCCGGCTGGTATCGACGCCCAGCTCGGCCAGCACCGAGCCGTCGGCCGCCGGCCCGGCCGGGTACCACATGGCGGTGTCGATGCCGTTGCGGATGACGTGCACCAGGCTCGGGTCCAAGGTGGGATAGACTCGCAGCATGTCCTCGCGCATGCCCGAGCTGACCGCGATGACGGCGTCGGCGGCCAGCACGGCGGTTTGTTCCACCCACGACGACACCTGGTAGCCGCCGCCGAGTTGCTCGGCTTTCCACGGCCGCATCGGCTCCAGCGAATGCGCGGTCATGACGTGCGGAATGTCGTACAGCAACCCGGCCAGATGCCCAGCCAGGTTGGCATACCAGGTGTGCGAATGCACGACGGTGGCCGCCGACGCCGCATTGACCATCACCAGGTCGGCGGACAACGTGGACAGGGCGGCGTTGGCGCCGCGCAACCGCGGATCAGGCTGATGGGCGAATGCGGTCGGGCGCGGCGCGCCCATGCAATGCACGTCGACGGCACACAGCCGACGCAAATGCGCGACCAGTTCCGTGACATGCACCCCCGCTCCGCCGTAGACCTCGGGCGGGTATTCCCGGGTCATCATCGCCACCCGCATACCGGCACCGTAATGCCGCCGGCGGGATGCCGGCGAACTGGGGCGGAACTCGGCCAAATACCTTGACTGACAGCCCGTCAGATGGGCATCCAATGGAAGGTTCATAGTGGCAGGGGTTAGCAGCTGCCGATAGGTTTGAGGCCATGAGGGAAGCGCCACACGTGCTGGGCATCGTCCTGGCCGGCGGTGAGGGCAAGCGGTTGTATCCGCTTACCGCGGACCGGGCCAAACCCGCGGTTCCCTTCGGCGGCGCCTACCGGTTGATCGATTTCGTGCTTTCCAATCTCGTCAACGCCCGCTATCTGAGGATCTGCGTTCTCACCCAATACAAGTCGCATTCGCTGGACCGCCATATTTCGCAGAACTGGCGGCTATCCGGCCTGGCGGGGGAGTACATCACCCCGGTGCCGGCGCAACAGCGACTGGGCCCGCGCTGGTATACCGGCTCGGCGGACGCGATCTATCAGTCGCTCAACCTGATCTACGACGAAGACCCCGACTACATCGTGGTTTTCGGCGCCGACCACGTATACCGGATGGACCCCGAGCAGATGGTCCGGTTCCACATCGACAGCGGGGCCGGCGCGACGGTGGCCGGCATCCGGGTCCCGCGCGCCGAGGCCAGTGCGTTCGGCTGCATCGAAGCTGACGATTCCGCCCGCATCCGGAGATTTCTGGAAAAGCCGATCGACCCGCCCGGAACACCCGACGACCCCGACGCCGCGTTCGTCTCAATGGGCAACTACATCTTCACCACCAAGGTGCTGATCGACGCGATTCGCGCAGACGCCGACGACGACCACTCCGATCACGACATGGGCGGCGACATCATCCCGCGGCTGGTGGACGACGGCCTGGCCGCGGTATACGACTTCAACCACAACGACGTGCCCGGCGCCACCGACCGGGACCGGGCCTACTGGCGTGACGTCGGGACGCTGGACGCGTTCTACGACGCGCATATGGATTTGGTGTCGGTGCATCCGGTGTTCAACCTGTACAACAAGCGCTGGCCGATCCTCGGCGCATCGGAAAACCTGGCGCCGGCGAAGTTCGTCAACGGTGGTTCGGCTCAGGAGTCCGTGGTGGGTGCCGGCAGCATCATCTCGGCGGCCTCGGTGCGTAATTCCGTTTTGTCGTCGAACGTCGTGGTCGACGACGGCGCGATCGTCGAGGGCAGCGTCATCATGCCGGGTGCCCGGGTCGGCCGCGGCGCGGTGGTACGCCACGCGATCCTGGACAAGAACGTCGTTGTCGGGCCCGGCGAAATGGTGGGCGTGGATCTGGAGAAGGACCGGGATCGCTTCGCGATCAGCGCCGGCGGCGTGGTTGCCGTCGGCAAGGGCACCTGGATCTAGCGCGTGTGCTCACCTAACTACCAGATGTACGGCACCAGCCGAGAACGCACCTTCTGCTGATATTCCCGGTATCCGGCCAACTCGTGTTCGAGCATCTTCTCTTCGTCTTCGATGCGCAGCGCGAGGAAGAACACACCGACGACCACGCCCGCGAGCCCCCAATAGGAGCCGAGCGCCAGTGGCATGCCGACCATCAGGATCACGGCAAAGAAGTACATCGGGTGCCGGACAAACCCGTACAGCCCGGTGGAGATCACTGGCTGCTCCGCCTCGACCGCGATATTGGCGGAGGCATAGTTGTTCTGTGCGACGGCCAGGGCGCCGGCACCCAAGCCGACCGCCACCAGGACATCGCCGAGCACCGACACCGCGGTGGGCACCGTAGACCACTTGAACCGATGGTCCAGTGCGCTGACGACGAGCAATGAGGCGAAGGCCGCGAACAAGCCTGTGATGGCAAGCTTTTGCGCGATGCGGGTCTCGGCTGCCGGCCCGCCACGCAGCCGCCGCTGCAGAATGGCCGGATTCGAAGCCCCCCAGCCGATGGTGGGAATCAGCGCCGCCGCGGCATAGATGGCGAGAAATACCCATGCCTGCCAGTACGCGAAAGTTCCTGCCGGCCAGAACAACAGCACGCCGAACACCACGACGGCGACCAAGCCGTACCCCAGGGTTTGAACGATGAGCTTCATGATCCGTTTCCTTCCAGCTACCACAGGTAGGGGACAAGCCGGTAGCGAACCTGTTGGGCGTAGTCGTGATATCCGTCCAGCTGCTGTTCGAGCAGCTCTTCCTCGTCACGGATGCGCATGGCCAGCACTAACAGTCCGGGGATGACGAAGACCAGCCCCCAGTACGAGCCGAGCGCGAGCGGGATGCCCAGCATCATGACGACGTTGCCCGTGTACATCGGGTGGCGCACAAGCCCATACAGGCCGGTGTCGATGACGGTCTGTCCCGCTTCGACGGTGACGTTGGCCGCCGCATAACTGTTCTGAACCACCACCAGCATCGCGAGCCCCAGTCCGATCGCCACCAAGAGGTCGCCGGCCAGGCAGACCGCCGCCGGCACCGACGACCAACCGAAGCGATGATCCAAGGCGCTGACCACGATCATCGCCGCCAGGGACAGCAACGCGATGGAGATGACGATCCGTTGCACCGTTCTGGCTTCCGCGATGGGACCGGCCCGCATGCGCCGTTCCAGCGCGGCGGGGTTGGTGCGCATCAAGTAGATGCTGGGAATCCAGGTGACCAAAGTGAATACGACCAGGAAGGCCCAAGCTTGCCAGTAGTGCAGCGTGCCGGCCGGCCAGAACAGCATCATTCCGAACGCCGCAAATCCCAGGACGGCTGAAACAAGGGCCTTGGCAAGAGTTTTCATGTCAACTCCTCAGTTTCGCAGATCGCGACGACGAAATGCCGTGACACCCAAAGCAATCAACACCGCATCCGTGGCCAGGAGCCACACCAGAGGTACCGTGGTGAAATCGCCGCCACCCACGCGGGGGGTATGTGCGAAGGGTTCGAGGTCAAGCAGCCACTGCGGGAAGCCGGCCAACGACCCGATCAGATACAACGCGACGAAACCCACCAGCACGCCCCACGCGACCGGGGTGAACCTCGGCGCCAGACCGAACAACGCGACTGTCACGGCCGACAGCAGCCACACGGCGGGCAGTTGCGCCAGCGCGGTGCCCACCACGATGCCCAGCTTGCCGCCGACGTCGCCGGCCGCAACTCCGTAGATCAGCCCGGCGGCCAGTCCGGTCACCAGCAACGCCAGCGCGGTGCCGAGCAGGGCAGCCCCCAAATGTGTTGCCAACCAACGTGTCCGGGAGACGGCGCCGGCCAGCGTCGGCTCGGCCCGTTGGCCGGACTCTTCCTGGTGCAGCCGTAGAGTCAGCGAGATGGCGAAAGCCGAGGCCGCCATGGCCAGCATGGTGAACGCGACCGCGATGAAGGCCTGTTCCAGCGCCTTGGTGCCGCCCATGCGTGCGACGATGTCGCGGGCCGCGCTGTCGCCCAGCTCGTCGCCGATGCCGTGCACCACACTGCCCATCAGCACGCCGTACAGGCACAGGCCGACGGTCCACAGCAGCACCGCGCCGCGGTCCAGCCGCCAGGTCAGCCCGGTGACACTGCGCAGTCCCGCACCGGCCGAACCCGGGCCCGCGCGCTCGGCGATCAGTCCGGCGCCCACATCGCGGCCGGCCAGCAGCCGGTAGGCCACCAGCGTGAGCACGGCCGTCGTCGCCAAGTGCAGCAACAAAATCCACCAGCGATCACCCGCATACGGCCGGACCTGCAGTGACCACCCCAACGGCGAGAACCAGGACAGCGCGCCGGAGCCCGCGTCACCGACGGCGCGCAATGTGAAAGCCGTCGCAAGTACCGTGAATGCGGCACCGCGGGCGAATCTGGCGCTCGGCGACAGTTGTGCGGTCACCGCGGCCACCGCCGTGAACACCAACCCGGAGCAAGCCAGCGCCGCGCAGAAAGCCAGCGAGCCGGCGGCCGGGACATCGGTCTTGAGCAAACCGGCTGCACCGATCACGCCGATGGTGATCGACGCCCCGAACGACAAGATCAGCGCCGCGGTGAGACTGGCGTACCGTCCGATCGCGGTCGAGTCCAGAAGTTCGGTGCGGCCGGATTCCTCGTCCGCGCGCGTGTGGCGGATCACCGTGAGGATCACCGCTACCGCGATCAGCAAATGGAACATTCCTGCTTTCCAGATGCCAACGGCGCCAAGGCTGGTGTTGTAGACCTGGCCGTAGAGCGCACGCTGGGCCGGACTGGCCATGATGGTGGCCGCGAAGCCGGCGCGGGCGGCCTCGGTGGGGTAGACCTTCTGGATGCTGCCGACGTAGACGGTGGACAGTGGCACCGACAGTAGCAATACCCACAGCGGCAACGAGATTCGGTCACGGCGCAGATAGAGCCGCAACATCGACAGCGTTCCGGAGAAATTCGAGCCGGCTGGGAGCGCCGGTCGGGGTGGGCGCTCGAGGATGGCGGTGCTCATAGCGTCGCCACCTTTTTTTCGTGTCGGCCGTCCGTAGTGTCGTAATGCCGCAGGAACAGCTCTTCGAGCGTGGGCGGTTGGCTGACCAGGCTGCGTACCCCGGCATCACCGAGTACCCGGATGAGTTCCCCGAGGCTTTCACTGTCGACCTGGGCACGCAGCGTGTTACCGTCGATGCTGACGTCCTCCACACCGCTGATTCGCGTGATATCGCCTGGGTCACCCATCATTTCGGCCTTGATCGAGGTACGGCTGAGATGACGCATCGATTCCAGCGTGCCGCTCTCGACCGTCTTGCCGGCCCGGATGATTGTCACCCTTTCGCACAGTGCTTCAGTCTCGGCCAGGATGTGGCTGGACAGCAGCACTGTTACGCCGCGGTCGCGCGCTTCGCCGACACACTGCTGAAAGATGTTCTCCATCAACGGATCCAATCCGCTACTGGGCTCGTCGAGTAGCAGCAGCCCGGCCTGGGACGAGAAGGCGGAGATCAGGGAAACCTTCTGACGGTTGCCCTTCGAATAGGTACGTGCCTTCTTGTGCGGATCCAGGTCGAAACGCTCGATCAGCTCCGCGCGGCGCTTTTCGTCGATGCCGCCGCGCATGCGGGCCAGCAGGTCGATGGTCTCGCCGCCGGTCAGCGAGGGCCACAACGTGACATCGCCTGGCACGTAAGCGATGTGGCGGTGCAACTGGACCGCGTCGGCCCATGGGTCCCCGCCCAGCAATCGCACGGTGCCCGCGTCGGCCCGTACCAGACCGAGCAGGATGCGGATGGTGGTCGACTTTCCGGCGCCGTTGGGTCCGAGGAAACCGTGAACTTCACCTTGGCGTACCGTCAGGTCCAGGCCGTCCAAGGCCCGCACCGCACCGAAGTTCTTGGTCAGACCGCGGATTTCGATGGGCCGGGAATTGTCAACTGACATGCGATTCTCCTTCGTCCGCTGCGGCCAGAAACGCGTCGTACATGGTGCGATCGGCCAGCAGTCCTTCGGTGTACACCTCCATGGCGGGTAACACCATCTCGCGTGCGTAGTCGCGCAGTACAGCGCGGAGATCCGTTGGGGTTTCATGCATTTGCAGGTACAGCAGGAAGGCGCCACCACCGGAGAGGGCCAAGTACTTGGCCCTGGCCTGCGGGTCGCGACTGGGCTTCACGGTCCCGGCCCGCACGCCCTCTTCCATGTAGTCCCCGGTGTTGTTGATCATCCTGCGCCACAACATCATTGCGAGCTCGCCCCCGGAGTACATGCTGCGCACCAGGTAGGCCATCATCGGCGCATAGGACTCGATCTCGGCCATCGCCGCGAACCAGGTGGCAGGATCGTTGGACTGAATCGCCTCCGATTTCTCGGTGCGGATCTCCTCGGCGACGAACTCATCACACGCTCTGCGCAGGCCGTCCTTGGAACCGAAGTGGTGGATCACCAGCGCGGCGCTCACCCCGGCGGCTTCGGCGATGCTGCGTAATCCCACGTCGAAGCCGTGTTGCCCCCATTGCTCGATGGCCGCATCGCGGATTCGAGCGGTGGCGGTCAGGTCGGCTGAACGCATGTTCAGTACACTAAACGTGCGTTCAGCCGTCAGTCAAGCAGTGCCGCGTCAAGATTCCGTAAAGGTTTCGGGCATTGAACCGACCCTGGCCGTCCGCACCCTCTACGGCCTATCCATGTTTAGTTTCGCCGCCGGGCTTAAGACACCATGTTGGATCTGGTGCTACGGGGCAGCCCATAGTCCACCATCGAGAAATGATCTCCGCACACCGGCTAGAAGGGGGCTGGAACAGATATTCTGCAAGGCAACTCTCCTTTTGTAATACCGAAGTTCGGGTCATGTCGTCGAACCGATACGTATCGAGTTGTGCAGCAACATGATCCGTTCGTCCGCTCGTTTGCTGCATTAACCTTCAGACGCGAACGATACTCAGACCCGCGACGCCGTCGAGCGGATCAAAGTCATCGTCTTGCGTCAGCACAGGCAGCCTGCGGGAAGCTGCAATGGCCGCGATCCAAAGATCGTTGATGCGGACGCGACCGCCGCTCTCTGCCAAGTGAATTCGAAGCCGCGCCCACATTCGCGCTGCGTCGTCGTCGACTGGTAAGGCGACCAGGTCGGCTATCGCATCAAGCGTTGCCAATCGTTGCGCCCGAACGTCGCTCGAGGCAGCCGCCAGTACGCCGAGGTTGAGCTCTGCCACGGTGACCACGGTGGTCGCGACTTCGTCAGGAAGTAGCGACACATCAAGTCGGCGACCACTCTCCCGTGCGATGAATATTGAGGTGTGGAGAACGCCGGCGGGCGTCACGTAAGCGGACCGAGGTCGTCGGTGGTGTCACCGGCCAGCTCGCTGAGTTGTCGACGCAAGCCGGGATCGGCTTGAGCGCGGTCAAGCCTGTCCGCCAGCTCGTCCCGGGTCAGCCATCTGGTCCGCGTGGCCCGCAATGCGGTGAGAAGTGCCACCGGCTTGCCTTTGACGGTGACGGTTATATCTTCACCCGCCTGAACGCGCCGTAGTAGCCCTGCCGTGTCATTCCGCAGCTCACGAGAGGCAATTTCGGGCATGCTACGAATGTAGCACAAGCGTAGCCGTTAACCTTGCCGCTCTGTCGCCTTTCCGAGCGCCTCCCGCACGCGGCCGCGTGTCCGCTCCAGCCGGCCGGCCGCCTCCGCCGCGTCGATGCCCGCCAGCAGCGCGACGATCGCGGTCTTGGCGTGACCGCCCGCGGCAGCCAGCGCGGCGGTCGCGATCTCCTCGTCGACACCGGCCGCGTCGCGCACCATTCGCACCGCACGACGGCGCACCTTCGCGTTGGTGGTGCGAACGTCGACCATGCGCGGCCCGTAGGCCTTGCCGAGTGCGACCATCACGCTCGTCGAGAGTGCGTTGAGCGTGATCTTCTGGGCAGTCGCCGCGGTCAGCCGGGTGGAGCCGGCGAGCACTTCGGGCCCGGTCAACAGCTCGACCACCACGTCGGCCCGCGTCTCGCTGCCCGCGTTGTTGACCACCGCGACAGTCAGCGCGCCCGTCGCACGCGCATACTCGAGCGCGCCTAGCACGTAAGGCGTGCGGCCCGACGCCGTGATCCCGACGAGTGCGTCCGCGGCGGTCAGATCGGCGAGATCGGCGAGATCGAACACGTCTTCCGCACCCTCGATCGCCTCGGTCAAAGCCGCCGGCCCACCGGCGATCACGCCGTGCACCAGGTCGGTGCCGAACGTCGGCCCGCACTCGGCCGCGTCGAGCACACCGAGGCGCCCGGGCGTCCCGGCACCCACGTAGATCAGGCGACCGCCGCGCTGCAGCCGTGCGGCGATGGCCTCGGCCGCCGCGGTGATCTGCGGAACCGCCGCGGCGACCGCCGCGGGCGTTTCACCCTCGGCGGCCACAAGCAGCGTTACCACTTCGCCGATAGGTCGCGTGTCGAGGTCGTCGAGGCCTGGCCGCACGGCTTCCGTGGTGAGCGCGTCGAGCCCTTGCGCGGCAAGGGATCTGGGGGCCGACTGCACACGGATGACATGTGGCTCGTGGATCGCTCCCAGCCGCAGCGCGCCGTCCAGCGCGTCGCCGGCCGCGGGCACGAGGTCAAGGTTTTTGCGCAGCACTTCGACCCCGGCCAGGCCGCCGACCATCGCCACCGGACCAACCCCGGCGGCGCGGGCAGTCGCGGCGAGCGCCTCGGCGGCGGCGCTGACGATCCCAGTTGCCACGGCGTCCTCCTGCGCGGCGAGGACGTCGGGCGCGAAGGACGCGACCGCGGCGGCGCCGATGAGCTGCGCGGACCAGGTCTCCGGTGCGCCGAACCGGGCGCCGGCGGCGTCGAGCAGCAGGGTGGACGGGCCGCGGCGGTCGTAAGCGCGCAGCGCCGCGCGTAGTCCGGCGGCGCCGATCCACGCGCCGCCGCCTTCGTCCCCGAGCCACGGACCCCAGCCGTCGACGGTCCGCAGCGCGCCGTCCCCATCGATCGCGATCGCCACGACACCGGTGCCCGCGATCAGCACCACACCCGGCTCGCCGTTCAGCGCGCCGGCGTGCGCGATCACGGCGTCGCTGGTCACCGCGACACGCTGGGCCCGCAGCGACAGCAACAGCGCATCGGCCAGCGCGCGAGCGGCTGCGGGCGCCGCCCGCGCGCCGGCGGCGCCCACGACCACCTCGTCGGCCGGGCCGAGCTCACGCGCCAACTCGTTGACCAAGGCCTGGATCGATCTCTCCGCGGCCCGCACGCCGCCCGGCTCAGTGAGGCCCGGTGCGCCCGGTCCCGCCGCCCTGCGGCCGGAGAGCGCGGCCCGGCAGGAGGTCTTGCCGAGATCGACCGCGAGGATCATGACACCATCGTTTCATGGCAGCCTCACCCGCGAGCAGACGCAAAATCGCCCAAAAGCAGCCAGTTTTGGGCGATTTTGCGTCTGCTCGCCGGAAGAACTCGCCGGCAGTGCTAGTCGCGGACGGCGGCCAGGATGCCGTCACCGAGCGGTATCAGCGCGGGCGTGAGCCGCACGTCCTCGGCGATCAGCCGGGCGGCCTCGCGGACCGCCACGACTTCCGGGTCGTTCGCCGCGGGATCACCGGCCCGTCCGCTTAGCGCCGCCCGGTGCACCACGATGACCCCGCCGGACCGCAGCAATCGCACCCCCTCGACGACGTAATCCGGCTGGTCGACCGGGTCGGCGTCGATGAACACCAAGTCATAGGAGTCGTCGGCGAGCCGGGTCAGCACATCCTGGGCCCGGCCGCTGATCAGCCGGGTGCGCGACGGCCCGATCTCCGCCTCGGAGAATGCCTGTTTGGCCAGGCGCAGATATTCGGGCTCGATGTCGATCGTGGTCAACACGCCGTCGTCGCTCATGCCGGACAGCAACCACAGCCCGCTGACTCCCGCGCCGGTGCCCACCTCGGCGACGGCCTTGCCGCCGCTGAGCTTGGTCAGCAGGCTGAGCATCGCGCCGACCGCGGGTGTCACCGCCCCGGCGCCGATGTCCATCGCCCGCTCGCGGGCGGTCACCAGGATCGCGTCTTCGGATATCGACCCCTCGGCGTGCGCACAAAGTGATTCGGCTCGGCCGGGGGCCGCCTGGGCGGGGGTCTCGAGGGTGACGTCCATGTCCCGCAGCGTATGTCCAACTGCCGTCCGGATCGGGCAGGCGCGCCTGAAATCGGGGCCGCGGTGTCGCGCGCCGGACATGCCCGAAACCCGAAACGGGACAAACGTCACTTTGCGAGCGAAATTGCCTGGTTGACGCCGGTAACGATATGGTTTCTCAGCCAAACCTCAGGGTGTTCCTATATCGCCCACACCCCGGTACGCGACGGTATCGGTATGGAACGCGGCGGTCGCTGGTCCCGGGATGCAGCGGGGGTTACACCCGGGAATATCGGGAATACGCAGTGGCAGCATCGCGTTGCCGCTGTCGAACTGCCGAGCCCAGATGGCGAGGCAAACTCGGAGGACTTGATCATCACCACCTTGAACCCCACCACCATGTCTCACCCCCAGGTGATCCGTGACGACGAGTGGGCGGAAGTGCTCGACCAGCCACACGGCACCGCCGTCTTCGACGCCACCGGAGACAAGGCCACCATGCCGTCCTGGGATGAACTGGTGCGCCAGCACGCCGATCGGGTGTACCGGCTGGCCTACCGGCTTTCCGGCAACCAGCAGGACGCCGAGGATCTGACCCAGGAGACCTTCATCCGGGTTTTCCGGTCGGTCCAGAACTACCAGCCCGGAACCTTCGAAGGATGGCTGCACCGCATTACGACGAACCTGTTCCTGGACATGGTTCGCCGGCGCGCACGCATCCGGATGGAAGCGTTGCCCGATGACTACGACCGGGTCCCCGCCGACGAGCCCAACCCCGAGCAGATCTACCACGACTCGCGGCTGGGCGCCGACCTGCAGGCCGCCCTGGACTCGCTGCCGCCGGAGTTTCGCGCCGCGGTGGTGCTGTGCGACATCGAGGGTCTTTCCTACGAGGAGATCGGCGCGACCCTCGGGGTGAAGCTGGGCACGGTGCGCAGCCGCATACACCGCGGTCGTCAGGCACTGCGTGACTACCTGGCCGCACACCCCGACGGTGACGCGCGCGGCGACATGCCGCAGGCCAAGTCCGCCTAGTTCGTACGCAACGGCCGTCAAGCCTGGCCGGTGATGCTGGGGATTTACCGCTTCGTGCTGGGTCTGAGCGGCGCGCCGCGCTACATTCGACATAAGCGCGGCAGCGAAAGGAGCCGGTAATGGCCTACTCGGGCAACGTGGGACACGTGTTCCGCCGGGCCTTCTCCTGGCTGCCAGCGCAGTTCGCCTCGCAGAGTGACGCGCCGGTAGGCGCACCGCGCCAGTTCGGCTCCACCGAGCATCTGTCCACCGAGGCGATCGCGGCGTTCGTCGACGGTGAGCTGCGGATGAATGCACACCTGCGCGCTGCGCACCACCTTTCTTTATGTCCTGAGTGCGCAGCCGAAGTGGACGACCAGAGCAGGGCGCGCGCCGCGCTGCGCGACTCGAACCCGATCCGAATCCCCAGCACTCTGCTGGGACTGCTGTCGGACATACCGCACTGCGCGCCGGACGACCCGACGTCACTACCCGGAACGGTGTCAGACATATCCGACCGCGACCCGCGCGATCACCGTAAGCGCCGGTAGCTTGGCGGCTATTCCTGAGCATTCCGGGGCGCACCTGGACCGCCCGGCGCGCACTCATGCCCACCCATCCCGGACCGTGGATACTAGGGTGGACACGGACAACACAGGCGCCTGCATACGGCCGCGTCGACGGCGTGTTTCGTGCGTTGAAAGAACCATCCGGAAGAGGGCTGAGGAGAGGGCAGAGTGACCTCCGACCAAGGCAACAACAGCGGTCAAGACGGCGGCAGCCGCCTGGCGCCGCGCCCGGTATCCCGGCCTCCGGTGGATCCCGCATCGCGTCAGGCGTTCGGTCGTCCCCAGGGCATCCAGGGGTCCTTTGTGGCCGAGCGTGTGCGTCCGCAGAAGTACCGCGAACAGACTGAATTCCGGCCTCACGATCCGGAGGCCGACCCGGTGTTGGAGGAGGCGTTCAGCCGGCCCTTTCCGGGCGCCGAGTCGCTGCAGCGCCACCCGATCGACGCCGATGCGCTGGCCGCCGAGAAAGACGGCGCGGACCAGGACGGCGAAGACCCGTGGCGGGACCCGGGCGCCCCGGCCGCGCTGGGCACGCCCGCGGTAAAGCCGCCGGCATCGCGGACCGCGCTGGGGCAGACCGGCAAGCTCGGCGTGCGAGATGTGCTGTTCGGGGGCAAGGTGTCCTACCTGGCCCTGGTAGTCCTGTTGCTGATCGCGCTGGTGATCGGTGCGATCGGCGGTGTGATCGGCCGCAAGACGGCCGAAGTCGTCGGCGCGTTCACCACCTCGAAGGTGACGTTGTCGACCAGTGGCAACAAAGAAGGACCCGCCGGCCGCTTCACCAAAGTGGCTTCGGCGGTCGCCGATTCGGTGGTGACCATCGAGTCCAAGAGCGACCAGGAGGGCATGCAGGGCTCCGGCGTCATCATCGACGGTCGCGGCTACATCGTCACCAACAACCACGTGATCTCCGAAGCGGCAAACAACCCCAGCCAGTTCAAGACCAAAGTGGTGTTCAACGACGGTAAAGAGGTACCTGCCACCCTGGTGGGCCGCGATCCCAAGACGGACCTGGCCGTGCTCAAGGTCGACAACGTCGACAATCTGTCCGTGGCCCGCCTCGGCGACTCCGACAAGGTTCGCGTCGGCGACGAGGTCCTCGCGGCCGGAGCGCCGCTGGGGCTGCGCAGCACCGTCACCCACGGCATCATCAGCGCCCTGCACCGGCCCGTGCCGTTGTCCGGGGAGGGCTCCGACACCGACACCGTGATCGACGCCCTGCAGACCGACGCGTCGATCAACCACGGCAACTCCGGCGGCCCGCTGATCGACATGGATTCCCAGGTGATTGGCGTCAACACCGCCGGAAAGTCGTTGTCGGACAGCGCGAGTGGGCTGGGCTTCGCGATCCCGGTCAACGAGATGAAGCAGGTCGCGCAGACGCTGATCAAAGACGGCAAGATCGTGCACCCGACGTTGGGAATCAGCACCCGCTCGGTCAGCAACGCGATCGCCTCCGGCGCGCAGGTCGCCAACGTGAAGGCCGGAAGTCCCGCGCAGAAGGGCGGCATCTTGGAGAACGACGTGATCGTCAAGGTCGGCAACCGCAAGGTCGCCGACGCCGACGAGTTCGTCGTCGCCGTGCGGCAGCTGACCATCGGGCAGGACGCACCGGTGGAAGTGGTCCGCGAAGGCCGGCACGTCACCCTGACCGTCAAACCAGACGCCGATACCAGCTAGATGTTCGCCAACGTCGGCTGGGGGGAAATGCTGGTGCTCCTGGTGGTCGGATTACTGGTCCTCGGCCCCGAGCGCCTCCCCGGTGCCATCCGGTGGACAGCGGGCGCGTTGCGGCAGGCCCGCGATTACCTCAGCGGTGTCACGAACCAGCTGCGCGAGGACATCGGGCCGGAGTTCGACGACCTACGCGGACAGCTCGGCGAGCTGCAGAAGCTACGCGGCATCACGCCGCGGGCGGCGCTCACCAAGCATCTGCTCGACGGCGACGACTCCCTCTTCACGGGCAACTTCGAACCCCCGGTCAACGGCGCTCCGCCCGCTCAGCCGGTCCAGCGCGCCGAGCCCGTCGACCCCGGGCGCACGCCGTTCGACACCGACGCCACTTAGGGGCTGAGCGTCGAACGTGGGGGATATGGACGCATTCGAGGCGGTTTTCGTGCCTAAGGCCCACGTTCGGTGACGAAGCCAGGCCTACCTAACGCCGGGTGGGGTCGAGGCCCAGCGACACGCCTGCCAGCCCGCGCCGTCGGGACGACAGGCTGTCGGCGATGCTGCGCAGCTCCTTGCCCACCGGCGAGTCCGGCGCACTCAGCACCATCGGGATGCCGGCGTCGCCCGCCGCCACCAATGCGGGGTCCAGCGGGATCTGGCCCAGCAGTGGAACCTCGGCGCCGACCGCCCGCGACAGCCGCTCGGCCACCTGCTGTCCGCCGCCCTCGCCGAAGACCTGCAGCGTCGACCCGTCCGGCAGCCGCAGCCCGGACATGTTCTCCACCACGCCGACGATGCGCTGGCGGGTCTGTATCGCGATGCTGCCGGCCCGTTCGGCGACCTCTGCCGCGGCCAGCTGTGGTGTGGTCACCACCAGGATCTCCGCATTCGGGATCAGCTGAGCCACCGAGATGGCGATGTCGCCGGTTCCGGGCGGCAGATCGAGCAGCAGCACATCCAGATCACCCCAATAAACGTCGGCCAGGAACTGCTGCAGCGCGCGGTGCAGCATCGGGCCACGCCACACCACCGGGGTGTTGCCCTCGGTGAATTGGGCGATCGAGATCACCTTCACCTTGTGGGCGATGGGCGGCAAGATCATCGACTCGACCTGTGTGGGCCGGTCGCTGGTGCCCATCATGCGCGGGATGGAATGGCCGTGGATGTCGGCGTCGAGCACGCCGACCGACAGGCCGCGGGCGGCCATCGCGGCGGCCAGGTTGACTGTGACGCTGGACTTTCCCACCCCGCCCTTGCCGGACGCGACGGCGTATACCCGGGTCAGCGAGTTGGGTTGGGCGAAGGGAATGACGGGTTCGCGTGCGTCACCGCGCAACTGCTTGCGCAGCTCGGTGCGCTGCTCGTCGCTCATCACGTCCAGGGTGACGCGGACGGCGCCGGTGCCGGGGACGTCGGCGACGGCCTGGCCGACGCGCTCGCTGATCTCGGTCTTCTTCGGGCAGGCGGCGGTGGTCAGGTAGATCGCCACGTGTACGCCGCCGTCCTTCTCGAAGTCGACGCTCTTGACCATCCCGAGTTCGGTGATGGGACGGCGCAGTTCGGGGTCGATCACCTTGCCCAATGCGGCGCGGATCGCCGCGTTCAGGTCGGCGTTGGAGTGAGAAGCATCATGGCGTGACATCACCGCCGAGTGTAGGCGGCTCGGCTTTTGGCGGCTTGGCCAGCCGACCGGCCGTCTTAGGCGGGCGGAACCGGCGGCGGCTCGTTGGGCACGGCCGGGGCGGGTGCGGTGGGCACGCCGGGCTGGCCGGCCGGCTTCTTCGGCGCCGGTGAGGCGTTGGGCGCGCCGGCGGCCGGGCTCACAGGTGGTGCGCCTGCCGGCGTCTCAGCCGGGGGAGCGCCGGGCGGCGGCCCCAGCGGATCCACGGGCGGAACCCCGGCGGGTGGCGGTGCCTGGCGAACCTTCGGCGCACCGGCGACTGGTGGCTGCCCGATCGGCGGCGCACCGGCAACTGGCGGCTGCCCCATCGGCGGCGCGACGACCTCGGACGGCTGCGGGCTCGTGCCGGCGGGGAGGGGACCCGGCCCCGGCCCCGGCCCAGGGCCCTGCGAGCCGATGCAGATCAGCGTGCAGCCAGGCGCAAGCGTCAGCGGCGCCGGGCCCTGCGTCGCCGGAGGCGCCATCCACGGGAACATCGGTTGGGTGCTGACGAGTTGAGTCTGGCCACCGAGGTCGATCAGCGGCGTCCGCCCGGCAAACGGGTCGGTGTACGGCAGGCCGGTGTGGTTCAGCGCCAAGTTGGGCCCGAGGCCTTCGGGGTGTTCCAGGAATCCGTCGCCGATCGGCGGCGGCGTGCCGGTGATCGGCGGCAGGTCGACCGGGACCACGCCGGTGGCGTATGCGGCAGCCCAGCCCAGCACGTTCTGCGCGTAGGCGACCGAGTTGTTGTACCGGAGGATGGCCGCCATGACCTGTCCGGGGTCGCGCAGGTTCAGCCCGCCGCTGCACAGGTACCGGGCCGCCGCGAGCGTCGAATCGAACAGGTTCTGCGGATCGGCGATGCCGTCGCCGTCGCCGTCGGAGGCATAACGCGCCCAGGTGCCGGGCAGGAACTGCATGGGCCCCATCGCACGTGCGTAGGTGACGCGGTTGCCGACGCTCTGCTGGACGATGACTTCATTGCCGGGCAGCGTGCCGTCCAGCGCGGGACCGTAGATCGGGTTGAGCGCGGTGCCGCGCGAGTCGACGGCACCGCCGCCGGCGTGGCCCGACTCGATGCGGCCGATGCCGGCCAGCAAGTTCCAGCTGACGCCACATCCCGGGACGGCAGCGGCCATCTTCAGCTCGGCGTTGCGGTAGGCGGCCAGCGCCGTTTTCGGAATGCCCAGTGTGCCAGGCGCATTCACGACCGTCGGGGGCGGCGGCGCCGATATGGTGGCCGCCGCGACGTGGAACCTGGCGGGCGCCCGCGGGATGGCCACCACACCAGGGCCGGACGGGTTGGCGCGCAGATCACGGTGCGACGCTGTTACCGCGGCTACCGGGGTTACGGCGCGCACGGCCGGAGTTTTTCCAGGCAGCGGAGCCGGAGCGCCCCCTACGGCTGCGGCGAAAACCAATGGCGTGATGGCGGCGATACCGAATGCGGGTGTTCGCGTTGCTTGACGCGGCCACTGCCGCACGGCCGCGACGGCCGGGTGTGCAGCCCAGCGTCCCCCTATGCGCACTCGACCGTCCTTCAGTTGTGTTGAGCCGTCGGAAAACCGTGTCCGGTTAGTTACGGTTTCTTCTTAGCTTCGTGAACTAGATCACCATACATAACTCTTGTTACGGGAGTGGCGCAATGGGGGATTTGGTCCTCCCCTATTTCTTCACTCGCCGCTCCACATTGTCAGCTGCCCGCGCCGGGTGCTTGTCGGGCTCCGGCGACTGCGGCTCGGCCAGCGCGGCACGCAGGTTTTCCAGCTCGTGACGCAGGTAGTCGCGGGTCGTGACCTCGCCGACGGCCAGCCGCAGGGCGGCCAGCTCGCGGGCCAGATACTCGGTGTCGGCCTTGGTCTGCGCGGCGCGGCGGCGATCCTCTTCCAGCGCCACCCGGTCCCGGTTCTCCTGCCGGTTCTGGGCCAGCAGGATCAGCGGCGCCGCGTAGGCGGCCTGGGTGGAGAAGGCCAGGTTCAGCAGGATGAACGGGTAAGGGTCCCAGCGCCAGTGAACGGCGAACAAGTTCACCAATATCCAGGCCAGCACCAGGATCGTCTGCAGCAACAGGTAGCGGCCGGTGCCGAAGAAGCGGGCGATGGACTCGGTGATCTGACCGACCGCTTCGGGGTCCACCTGCAGCGAGAACCCCCGCGAAGTGCGCGGGGTGTAGAGCCGGCGCGGTGCGGTCGTTTTGCTCACTTGCCTGCTCCGGCTCTTCCGGGGGCGACACTGCCGTTAACGTCGAGTTGCTGGGCATCCACCCGCCAATCATGTGGCAGCAGGTGATCGAGCAGGTCGTCCACCGTGACCGCGCCCAACAAATGGTTCTGATCGTCGACCACCGGCCCGCACACCAGGTTGTAGGCGGCGAAGTAGCGGGTGACCGAGGCCAACGGGGTCTCCGGCGTCAAGGTGAGCAGGTCGGTGTCGACGATTCCGCCGATCAGCTCTGCCGGCGCTTCACGCAGTAGCCGCTGTAGCGGTACGCAGCCCAGGTAGCGGCCGGTGGGGCTGACCCCCGACACCGCGGTGGCCGAGGCGCTGGCCCGGGCGCGCGACCCCGACCTGACCCCCGCGCTGGCGTCCATGGTCTTCGTGGCGCGCCCGGGCCAGCGCCTCGGCCACCGCGGTGTCGGGGGTCAGCACCACCGGATCGGAGGTCATCAGGCCGCCGGCCGTGTCCGGGGAGTGCGTCAGCAGCCGTCGCACCGGGTCGGACTCGTCGGGATCCATCCGGGTGAGCAGCATCTCGGCGTCGGTCGGGGTGAGCACGCCGAGCAGGTCGGCGGCGTCGTCGGGGTCCATCGCCTCGAGCACGTCGGCGGACCGGTCGGTGCCCAGGTGCGACAACACTTCGGCCTGGTCCAGCTCCGGCAGCTCCTGCAGAATGTCGGCGAGCCGTTCGTCGTCAAGCGCCCGGAACACCTCGTAGCGCCGCTTCGGGGGAAGCCCGCGGATGGTGTCGGCCACGTCGACCGCCTTACGTCCCTCGAACTGGTCCAGCAGCTCTGCCACCCCCTGATCGGGCATCGCCAGCGCCGACGGGGTCAAGCCCTGCACGTTGTGCCAGTCGACGACGTGTACCGGCCCGCGCCGCCCCAGCCGGCGGTGGCTGCGGACGGCGACCCTGGTCACCATCCAGTCGCGGGTCCGGGTCTGCTCGATGCCGAGGTCGGTGATCACGACGTCGGCGTTGACGAGTTCGGGCAGGTCGGGATCGTTGACCTTGACCGGTGTGTCCAGGATTTGGCCCATCGCCAGCGCTTCGCCGGGCCGCTGCTCGAAGCGGCGCAGCGACACGTTGCCGGTGGTGAGTGTCACCGCGTTGGGCTCGATCGCGGCGACCCGCAGAATCGGTATGAAAATGCTGCGGCGGGTGGCCAAATCGACCACCAGGCCCAGGACGCGCGGTTGCTGGCGGACGATGCTGATACTGATCACGACGTCGCGGACGCGTCCGAAGGATTCGCCGAGTGGACCCAGCACCAACATCCGCGCAAGTCGCGCGACGTACACCCTGTTGACCGATCCCATGGGGAAAGCCTAAGCAGGTGCTACCTGGACGGCAGCTGTGCGGTGTCCGGTCGAGCCGGCCGGTGTCAGTGCGAGCCGGCGATGATGGCGAAGAAGACCACTAACCCGATCAAGCCAGCCGCAATCGTGAAGCCTCCGACTGCGATGCCGGCGATGGCCATCCCGCGGCCCGGCTGGTTGGTCTGCTTGATCTGGTTGAGCGCGACGATCCCGAGCACAACGCCGACGATGGGCAACAGAATGCCGACCCAGCAGAACAGCGTCAGGGGAATGCCGAGCACCAACCCGGTGATCGACGTGATCAGCGATGCGATCGCCAGTCCGTTGTTCCCGGACGACGGCGCGGGATATCCCGGCTGGTAGGCGGCGTAAGCGCCCGGGTATGGCGCGGGGCCCGGATAGCCGGGAGGACTGCCCGGCACGGGCTGGTAGCCGTAGCCCGGCGGCTGGTAGCCCGGTGGATTAGGCGGATAACCGGGGTAACTGGGCGGCGGGTAGTCCGTGTGCGGATAGTCGACGGGGGGTGGCTCCACGGGGGCACTCCAGGGTGTCGGCGCAGCCCGGGTGGCGTCATCGTCCTGGCCGCTGTGGCCATATCCGCCGGCGGGACCCGTCATGGGATCAACCTAGCCCATGCGGGCGGGGCAGGCGCGGCGTAGACGAAGCGCGATTCGGCGCCTCAGCACCGAGGGCTTCGACGGCGCTAACGTCGCGTTGGCGTCGAACTCGCTGGAGGTGGAACGATGGCCGGTGGAGATTCGGGACAGAGGAGAATGCGGAACGATGACTAGTCCTTTCCAGCCCGGACAAGTTCCCGGCGCGACGCCCGGGGCTGCGGCCGGCGCCCGCGGCGTGCCCGGGCTGCCGACACCGCCAAGAGGCTGGCCGGTCGGGTCGTACCCCACTTACGCCGAAGCGCAGCGCGCCGTCGACTACCTGTCCGACCAGGACTTCCCGGTCCAGCAGGTGACCATTGTCGGCGTCGACTTGATGCAGGTGGAACGGGTCACCGGCCGGCTGACCTGGCCCAAGGTGCTCGGCGGCGGCGTGCTCAGCGGCGCCTGGCTCGGCCTGTTCATCGGCATGGTGCTGATCGTCTTCACCAATAACTGGGCCGTGCTGCCCACCGGCGTGGTCGCCGGGGTTTTCTTCGGCCTGATCACGTCCGCGGTGCCCTACGCAATGGCGCGCGGCACCAGGGATTTCAGCTCGACCATGCAGTTGGTGGCGGGCCGCTACGACGTCCTCTGCGATCCACAGAACGCGGAGAAGGCCCGGGACCTGCTGGCGCGCCTGGCGATCTGACGTGAGCCGCGGGCGGTTGGCGGCCGCCTTTTCGGCGACGCTGACCGCCGCGATGCTGGTGCCGGGGTGTGGCTCCGGAAGTTCGGGCGTGGTCATCAGTTTGTACACGCCCGCCACCGACGCGGCGACGTTCACCGCCGTTGCCCAGCACTGCAACGAGCAGTTCGGCGGGCGCTTCACCATCCAGCACATCAGCCTGCCCAGGTCTCCCGACGTGCAACGACTTCAATTGGCGCGGCGGCTGACCGGCAACGATCGGACGCTGGACGTGATGGCCATGGACGTGGTGTGGACCGCCGAGTTCGCCGAGGCGGGCTGGGCGCTGCCGCTGTCCGCCGATCCGGCCGGGCTGGCCGAGGCCGACGCCACCGACGACACGCTGCCCGGCCCACTGGAGACCGCCCGGTGGAAGCACAAGCTCTACGGCGCGCCCGTCACCACCAACACCCAGTTGCTTTGGTACCGAGCTGATTTGGTTGATCGCCCACCGGAGGACTGGACCGCCATGGTGGCCGAGGCGACGAGGTTGCACGACGCGGGCGGACCCAGCTGGATCGCCGTTCAGGCCAACCAGGGGGAGGGGCTGGTGGTGTGGTTCAACACGCTGCTGGTCAGCGCCGGGGGCCGGGTTCTTTCCGACGACGGCCGCCATGTCACCCTGACCGACACTCCCGAGCACCGCGCCGCCACCGTCGCCGCGTTGCGGATCCTGAAGGCGGTGGCCACCGCTCCGGGCGCCGACCCGTCGATCACCCGGACCGACGGCGGTACGGCGCGGTTGGCGGTCGAGCAGGGCAGGGCCGCGCTGGAGGTCAACTGGCCGTACGTACTGGCGTCCATGCTGGAGAACGCGGTGAAGGGCGGGGTGCCCTTCCTGCCGCTCGACAAGCTTCCCGAGTTGGCCGGCAGCGTCGACAACGCGGGGGCATTCGTGCCGTCGGGCGAACAGTTCCGCATCGCCTATGCGGCCGCTCGTAAGGTGTTCGGGTTCGCGCCTTACCCGGCTGTGGCGCAGGGCAAGCCGGCCAAGGTGACGATTGGCGGGCTGAACCTGACGGTGGCCCGCACTACCCGCCACCGGGCGCAAGCCTTCGAGGCCGTCAGATGCCTGCGCAACACGGCCAACCAGAAGTACATCTCGATCGAAGGAGGTCTGCCGGCGGTGCGCGCATCGCTGTACTCCGACCCCCAGTTCCAGGCGAAGTATCCGATGTACGACGTCATCCGGCGGCAGCTCACCGACGCGGCCGTGCGGCCGGCGACGCCGGTCTATCAAGCGGTGTCCATCCGGATTTCCTCGGCGCTGAGTCCGGTCACCGCGATCGACCCGCAGCGGACCGCCGATCGACTCACCGTGGAAGTGCAGAAGGCCGTCGACGGCAAGGGACTGTTGCCTTGATGCGCGAGGGGCGGCTGGCGTTCCTCCTGATCGCGCCCGCGGCGACGCTGATGCTGGCGGTGACGGCGTATCCGATCGGCTACGCGATGTGGCTCAGCCTGCAGCGCAACAACCTCGCCACCCCCAACGACACCGCGTTCATCGGCCTGGGCAACTACCAAGAGATCTTGACCGACCGCTATTGGTGGACGGCGCTCGCGGTGACGCTGGCGATCACGGCGGTTTCGGTGTCGATCGAGTTCGTGGTGGGGCTGGCGCTGGCCCTGGTGATGCACCGCACGCTGGTCGGCAGGGGCGTGGTGCGCACCGCGGTGCTCATTCCGTACGGGATCGTGACGGTGGCCGCGTCGTACAGCTGGTACTACGCCTGGACGCCGGGCACCGGGTATCTGGCCAACCTGCTGCCGCACGGGAGTGCGCTCCCCCAAGCGCCATTGACCGAGCAGATCCCGTCGCTGGGCATCGTGGTCCTCGCCGAGGTCTGGAAGACCACTCCGTTCATGTCGCTGTTGCTGCTCGCCGGATTAGCGCTGGTGCCAGAGGATTTGCTGAAAGCCGCGCAGGTCGACGGTGCGGGTGCCTGGCGGCGACTGACGAAGATCACCATGCCGATCATCAAGCCGGCGGTGATGGTCGCGCTGTTATTCCGGACGCTGGACGCCTTTCGCATCTTCGACAACATCTATGTGCTGACCTCAGGCGACAACAACACCGGGTCGGTGTCAATCCTGGGCTACGACAACCTGTTCAAGGGTTTCAACGTGGGCCTCGGCTCGGCGATCAGCGTGCTGATCTTCTTGTGCGTGGGCGTCATCGCACTCGCGTTCATCAAGCTGTTCGGCGTCCATCAAATTGCAGCGGCGCCCGGATCCGAGGGACCTTGAATGGGCACCGAACGTGCCCGGCGGGCCGCCTTCTGGGCCGTCGTCGACAGCCTGGTGGTGGTGTATGCGCTGCTTCCGGTGTTGTGGATTCTGAGCCTTTCGCTCAAGCCGACGTCAACGGTCAAGGACGGCAAGCTGATTCCGTCGTCGGTGACGCTGGACAACTACCGGGGCATCTTTCGCGGCGAGTTCTTCAGCTCGGCCTTGGTGAATTCTGTCGGAATCGGGCTGACCACCACCGCGATCGCGGTCGCGCTCGGCGCGATGGCGGCCTACGCGATCGCCCGCCTACAGTTTCCGGGCAAGCGGCTGCTGATCGGCATGACGTTGATGATCACCATGTTTCCGGCGATCTCGTTGGTGACGCCGCTGTTCAACATCGAACGCTTTGTGGGTCTCTTCGACACTTGGGCCGGACTGATCCTGCCGTACATCACTTTTGCGCTGCCGCTTGCCATTTACACGCTGTCAACGTTCTTCCGGGAGATCCCGTGGGATCTGGAAAAGGCCGCCAAGATGGACGGCGCCACCGCGGGCCAGGCCTTCCGCAAGGTGATCGTTCCACTGGCGGCTCCCGGTTTGGTGACCGCGGCGATCCTGGTGTTTATCTTCGCCTGGAACGACCTGCTGCTTGCGCTGTCGCTGACGGCCACCAAGGCCGCGATCACCGCGCCGGTGGCGATCGCGAACTTCACCGGCAGTTCGCAATTCGAGGAGCCGACGGGGTCGATCGCCGCCGGCGCGATGGTGATCACCGTACCGATCATCGTGTTTGTTTTAATCTTCCAACGACGGATTGTCGCCGGGTTGACCTCTGGCGCTGTGAAGGGATAGCGCGATGGCCGAGATTGTGCTGGATCACGTCAGCAAGAGCTACCCCGACGGTCAAACGGCGGTGCATGATCTCAACATCACCATTGCCGACGGCGAATTCCTGATCCTGGTCGGGCCGTCCGGCTGCGGCAAAACCACGACGCTGAATATGATTGCCGGGCTTGAGGATATCTCGTCGGGCGAGCTGCGCATCGGTGGTGAGCGGGTCAACGAGAAGGCGCCGAAGGACCGCGATATCGCCATGGTGTTCCAGTCGTACGCGTTGTATCCGCATATGACGGTGCGGCAGAACATTGCCTTTCCCTTGACGCTGGCGAAGATGAAGAAGGCCGAAATCGCGCAGAAGGTCGAAGAGACGGCGAAAATCCTTGACCTGACCGGGCTTTTGGACCGTAAGCCGTCACAGCTGTCTGGCGGGCAGCGGCAGCGGGTTGCGATGGGCCGGGCAATCGTGCGTCATCCCAAGGCGTTTCTGATGGACGAGCCGCTGTCGAACCTGGACGCCAAGCTGCGGGTGCAGATGCGCGGCGAGATCGCCCGGCTGCAGAAGCGGCTGGGCACCACCACCGTCTATGTCACGCACGACCAGACCGAAGCCATGACGCTGGGCGACCGGGTGGTGGTGATGCACGGTGGCGTGGCACAGCAGATCGGTACGCCCACAGAGCTTTACGAGCATCCTGCCAACCTGTTCGTCGCGGGGTTCATCGGCTCGCCGGCGATGAACTTCTTTCCCGCCACATCGACCCAGACGGGGTTGCGGTTGCCGTTCGGCGAGGTGATGCCGGCACCAGAAGTTCACGAGGTGATCGCGAGTCGGCCGAAGCCGGAGGGCTTGATCGTCGGAGTGCGCCCGGAGCACATTCAGGATGTGGCGTTGATCGACGGCTACCAGCGCATCAAGGCGCTGGTCTTCGAGGTCACGGTGGACTTGGTCGAGTCCCTGGGCGCCGACAAGTACGTGTACTTCACCACGGCGGGCTGTGACGTGCACTCAGCGCAACTGGATGAGCTCGACGCCGAGTCGGAATCGCACGAAAAGATTTTTGCGGCAAGGGTTCCCGCCGAGTCGAGGGCGGCGATAGGTCAATCGATCGAGTTGGCTCTCGACCCCACCAAACTCGCCGTCTTCGACGCCGGCTCCGGGGCCAACCTGAGCCTCCCGCGAGCAGACGCTACAGCCAGCCCCGCTTCCGGAAGCTGAAGTACAGAAAGATACAGATCAGCACCATCACGGTGATGACCGTCGGATAGCCCCACTTCTCGTTCAGCTCGGGCATGAAGTGGAAGTTCATGCCGTAGATGCCGGCGACCATGGTGGGCACGGCGATGATACCGGCCCACGCCGAGATCTTGCGCATATCGCTGTTCTGCTGCATGCCGACTCGCGCCAGCGCGGCCTGCACCAGAGTGTTGAGCATGTCGTCGTACGCGGCGATGTGATCGGCGGCTTCGGTCTGGTGGTCGGCGACGTCGCGCAGATAGCGCCGAACCTCTTTGGAGATCAGGTCTTTGTTCTCCGTCTGGATGCGCTGGAATGCCACCGACAGCGGGCTCACGCAGCGCCGTAGTTCGACGACCTCACGCTTGAGCAGGTAGATCGGTTCCACATCGACGTTGCGGGCCGGCGCGAACGCCACCTCCTCGGCGCTGTCGACGTCGAACTCCATCAGGTTGGTCACTTCCACGTAGTGATCCACCACGTAGTCGGCGATGGCGTGCATCACCGCATACGGACCCAACCGCAGGTGCTCGGGGTCGGCGTCCATCCGCTTGCGCACGTCGGCCAGTCCGCCGTGTTCGCCGTGCCGGACCGTGATCACGAAGTCCTTGCCGACGAAGATCATGATCTCGCCGGTTTCGACGATCTCGCGCGCCAGCACCACCGACTCGTGCGGAACGTAATTGACGGTCTTCAGCACCAGGAACAATGTTTCGTCGTATCGCTCCAGCTTGGGCCGCTGATGTGCGTGCACGGCGTCCTCGACGGCCAAGGGGTGCAGCCCGAAGACGTCTGCCACCTCCTGCATGTGGCTCTGGTCGGGCTCGTGCAACCCAATCCAGACGAACGCGCCCTGCCCGGTCTGCTGAATCTCGCGCACGGTGGTCAGCGCCTGGGCGTAGCTGTATTTGCCGGGCTGCCGCCGGCCCTCGATGTAGACGCCGCAATCCACCAGGGGCTGGGCAGGTCTGGGGTCGGGGTGAACGTGCGGCGCGAAACTGCGGGCCCTGGCGACTGGTCTCAGCGCTTCAGGCAGCGCGTCAAAGCCTGGGAACACATCAACCTCCGATCGCTGGGCAGGTACGGGCAGGTCTGACCGAGCGGTGCTTCATGCTACGCGCCGTGGCGTAAAGCAACCTGGCAAAATTGCCGGACCGATCCTGCAGGCGATTGAGTGCTGGCAGTGCGCTAGTTTCGACGCGAACAAGCAGACCGAATTCTCCCTAAGGAGCATCCCGACGTGAGCGCAACTCCTCTGAAGGTCGCCGTCACCGGCGCCGCCGGCCAGATCGGCTACAGCCTGTTGTTCCGCCTGGCCAGCGGGTCGCTGCTGGGCCCGGACCGCCCGATCGAGCTGCGCCTGCTCGAGATCGAGCCCGCGCTCAAGCCGCTGGAGGGCGTCGTCATGGAACTCGACGACTGCGCGTTCCCGCTGCTGGCCAACGTCGAAATCGGCGCGGACGCCAACAAGATCTTCGACGGCGTGAACCTGGCCCTGCTCGTCGGTGCGCGTCCACGTACCAAGGGCATGGAGCGCGGCGACCTGCTGGAGGCCAACGGCGCGATCTTCACCGCACAGGGCAAGGCCCTCAACTCGGTCGCCGCCGACGACGTCCGGATCGGCGTGACCGGCAACCCGGCCAACACCAACGCGCTGATCGCGATGACCAACGCGCCCGACATCCCCAAAGAGCGGTTCTCCGCGCTCACCCGCCTGGACCACAACCGCGCCATCAGCCAGCTGGCGCGCAAGACCGGCGCCAAGGTCACCGACATCAAGAAGATGACGATCTGGGGCAATCACTCGGCCACCCAGTACCCCGACATCTTCCACGCCGAGGTCGGCGGCAAGAACGCCGCCGAGGTGGTCAACGACCAGTCCTGGATCGAGAACGACTTCATCCCGACGGTTGCCAAGCGGGGCGCGGCGATCATCGACGCGCGCGGCGCCTCCTCGGCCGCCTCGGCCGCGTCGGCGACCACCGACGCCGCCCGGGACTGGCTGCTGGGCAGTCCGCAAGGCGACTGGGTCTCGATGGCTGTCGTCTCCGACGGCTCCTACGGCGTTCCGGAGGGCCTGATTTCGTCGTTCCCGGTCACCACCAAGGACGGCAACTGGACGGTCGTGCAGGGCCTCGACATCGACGACTTCTCCCGCGAGCGCATCGACAAGTCGACCGCCGAGTTGGCCGACGAGCGCAACGCCGTCACCGAGCTGGGTCTGATCTAGCGGCGTGACGTGGGGAGATCACGACTCGATGACCGGCTGAGTACTGTAGGGGCCGTGTCGGAGAAGCCAGCAAATCCCCAGGTCGTCGTGACGGACGAGGAGATCTTCGAGGCACACGTAGGCGGCAAGCTTTCGGTAGCGCTGAAGGCTCCGCTGGACACCCAGCGCGCCCTGTCGATCGCGTATACCCCGGGTGTGGCACAGGTCTGTCGCGCGATCGCCGCGGATCACACCCTGGCGACGCGCTACACGTGGTCCAACCGGCTGGTGGCCGTCGTCAGCGACGGCAGCGCGGTGCTCGGCCTCGGCGACATAGGGGCGGCGGCGGCCCTGCCGGTGATGGAGGGCAAGAGCGCGCTGTTCAAGGCCTACGGCGGCCTCGACTCGATCCCGATCGTCCTGGACACGAAGGATCCCGACGAGATCATCGAGACCCTGGTGCGGCTGCGCCCGACGTTCGGCGCCGTCAGTCTCGAGGACATCTCCGCCCCGCGCTGCTTCGACATCGAGCGCCGCGCCGTTGAGGCGCTGGACTGCCCGGTGATGCACGACGACCAGCACGGCACGGCCATTGTCGTGCTGGCGGCGCTGATGGGCGCCACTAAGTTGCTGGGGCGCGACATGAGCTCGCTGCGGGTGGCGGTGTCCGGGGCCGGGGCCGCCGGCATTGCCTGCTCGAATCTGCTTCTGGCGATGGGGATTTCGGACATCACCGTGCTCGACTCGCGTGGCATCCTGCACGCCGGGCGTGACGACATGAACAGCGTCAAGTACGACCTGGCGAGACGCAGCAACCCCCGTCGTCTCACCGGCGGCATGGTGGAAGCGCTCGACGGCGCCGACGTGTTTCTCGGGGTGTCGGCGGGCGTGGTGCCCGAGGAACTGATCGCCACCATGGCGCCCGGAGGGGTGGTGTTCGCGCTGTCCAACCCGGACCCGGAGATTCACCCCGACGTGGCGGCCAAGCACGCGGCAGTGGTGGCCACCGGACGCAGCGACTTCCCGAACCAGATCAACAATGTGCTCTCGTTCCCCGGTGTGTTCCGTGGAGCGCTGGATGCCGGGGCGCGAAAGATCACCGAAAAGATGATGGTGGCGGCCGCCGAGGCGATCTTCTCTGTGGTGAGCGACGACCTCGCGCCCGACCGCATCGTCCCGAGCCCCCTGGACCTACGTGTCGGGGAAGCGGTGGCCAGGGCGGTGGCCGGAGCCGCCGAGACATCAGACGCCTGAGGCGCCTGGGTGTGAGAGTCGGCAGGCTGGCGGGGCTGCTGGCGCTTGTGTTGGCGCTCTTGGTGTCCGGCTGCACCGACGGCAACCACCGTTCCGCGCCGGAAGTGGTGGTGGGCGCCTGGCCCGACGCCGAGTCGAGGCTGCTGGCCGACGTCTACGTGTCCGCCCTGCGGTCATACGGCTTTGCGGCACGCTCCGAAACCGCCGACGACCCGATGGCGAAACTGGATTCTGGCGCGTTCACCGTGGTCCCGGCCTTTACCGGAAGGGTGTTGCAGCGGCTGAAGCCCGGCGTCGCGGTGACGTCGGACAGCCAGGTCTATCGCGCGATGATCGCCATGCTGCCCGAGGGCGTCGTCGCGGGCGACTACACCACCTCCGCGGAGGACAAACCCGCGCTGGTGGTGACACCGGCCTCGGGTGGCAAGGAGCTCTCGGCGTTGGCGGGCCGTTGTGACGGGCTAGTCGTCGGGAACGTCGCCGGCTTCGATGCGCCGTCGTGGGTGGGTACATGCCGGATGCCCGCCCCCCGCGAATTCTCGGGCGGTACGGAGATGTGGGCAGCCCTGCGAGCGGGGGAGCTGACCGCGGCGTGGAGCACGACCGCCGATCCCGGCATTCCCGCCGATCTGGTTGTGCTGACGGACGCCAAGCCGCCGCTGATCCAGGCGGAGAACGTGGTACCGCTGTATCGCCGCAATGCGCTGACCGATCGGCAGGTGCTGGCGCTCAACGAAGTGGCCGGCGTGCTGGATACCGCGGCCCTGACCGAGATGCGCCGCCGGGTGGCCGGGGGCGCGGACCCGCGGGCGGTGGCCGACGGCTGGATGGGCGAACACCCGCTGGGCCGAAGCTAGGGGCATGGTTAACCGCCGAGAGCGGCCGCGTTTGTACAGCGATACGCCCCATCGGCCGTGCATATGGGGACCCTCGCGAAGCGCCGCCCCGAAGGTCAGGTGCGCAACGTGGGCATCAGTCGGCCGACGACGGGGCCGAACAGCCGCGGGTATGCGGGACCGGCCATCCGCACCAGCGCATCCAACACCTTGGCGTCCACGCCGACCAGCACCCTGGCCTTGTTCTTGCGCACCGCGTCCAGGATGGTCCGGGCGGCGGCCTCCGGGCTGGTGTGGGCCAGTCGCTTGTCGAACAGCTTCGCCAGTTCGTCAGGGTCGAGTCCCTCGACGGCGGTGGCGTTGCGGGCGATCGCGGTCTTGATGCCGCCGGGGTGCACCGTGGTCACTCCTACCGGGTGTCGCGCCGCGATCATCTCCTGTCGCAGCGCCTCGGTGAAGCCGCGGACGGCAAACTTGGCCGAGTTGTATGCCGCCTGACCGGGAACGGCGAACAACCCGAAGACACTGGAGACGTTGATGACGTGGCCGTCGCCGGAGGCGATCAAGTGCGGAAGGAACGCCTTGGTGCCGTTGACGACGCCCCAGAAGTCGACGTCCATCACGCGTTCGATGTCCTTGAACTGGCTGGCTTCGACGTCACCGGTGAAGGCGATCCCGGCGTTGTTGTAGATCTGATTGACCTTACCGAAGTGCTCTTTGACGGCGTCGGCGTACAGCAGGAAGGCCTCGCGTTCGGTGACGTCGAGCCGGTCCGCCTTGACCGATGCACCGATCGCCTTGAGCTGCTCCTCGGTCTGCTGCAGGCCTTCGGTGTCGACGTCGCTGATGGCGACCTTGGCGCCGGACCGGGCCAGTTCGACGGCCAGCGCCTGGCCGATGCCCGAGCCCGCGCCGGTGACCACGGCGACTTTCCCGGCGAACCCTTGCATGTATGCCCTCACTTTCTCGCTGCGCGAGCGTGCGCGTTTGTACGCCGACACGCCGATATCGCTGACACTTTACGCACGCTCGCGGGCGAGCTAGGCAAACGCGGTGTCCAGGATCTCCTGCTGCTCGACGGCGTGCACCTTCGAGGAACCCGACGACGGCGCCGACATGGCCCGCCGCGAGATGCGCTTGAGCCCGCTGAGCTTGTCCGGCAGCAGCTCGGGCAGTTCCAAACCGAAGCGCGGCCACGCGCCCTGGTTGGCCGGTTCTTCCTGCACCCAGAAGAACTGACTGGCGTTCTCGTAGCGGTCCAGCGTCTCGCCGAGCCGCCGCTTGGGCAGCGGCGCCAGCTGCTCGATCCGCACGATCGCGACGTCTTCGCGGTTGTCCTTGGCCTTGCGGGCGGCCAACTCGTAGTAGAGCTTGCCGCTGGTCAGCAGGATCCGGTTGACCTTGCTGCGGTCGCCGATGCCGTCCTCGTAGGTGGGTTCCTCGAGCACCGAGCGGAACTTGATCTCGGTGAAGTCCTTGATGTCGCTGACCGCGGCCTTGTTGCGCAGCATGGATTTCGGCGTGAACACGATCAGCGGGCGGCGCACGCCGTCCAGTGCGTGCCGCCGCAGCAGGTGGAAGTAGTTGGACGGTGTCGAGGGCACCGCGATCGTCATCGACCCCTCCGCCCACAGCTGCAGGAAGCGTTCGATCCGGCCGGACGTGTGGTCGGGCCCCTGCCCCTCGTGCCCATGCGGCAGCAACAGCACCACCGTGGACAGCTGACCCCACTTGGCCTCGCCGGAGCTGATGAACTCGTCGATGATCGACTGCGCGCCGTTGACGAAGTCACCGAACTGCGCCTCCCATAGCACGACGGCATCCGGGTTGCCCACGGTGTAGCCGTACTCGAAGCCGACGGCGGCGTACTCCGACAGCGGCGAGTCGTACACCAGGAACTTGCCGCCGGTGGGCGTGCCGTCCTTGTTGGTCGTCAGCAACTGCAGCGGCAGGAACTCCTCGCCGGTGTTGCGATCGATGATCACCGAGTGCCGCTGGGAGAACGTGCCCCGCTTGGTGTCCTGTCCGGACAGCCGGACCAGCTTGCCCTCGGCGACCAGCGAACCCAGCGCCAGCAGCTCGCCGAACGCCCAATCGATCTTGCCCTCGTAAGCCATCTCCCGGCGCTTTTCCAGCACCGGCTGCACCCGCGGGTGTGCGGTGAACCCGTCGGGCAGGGCCAGGAAGGCGTCGCCGATGCGGGCCAGCAGCGACTTGTCCACCGCGGTGGACAGGCCGGCCGGAAGCATCTGGTCGGACTCCACCGACAGGCTGGGCTTGGCGCCGTGCTTCTCCAGCTCGCGGACCTCGTTGAACACCCGCTCCAGCTGGCCCTGGTAGTCGCGCAGCGCGTCCTCGGCCTCCTTGATCGAGATGTCGCCGCGGCCGATCAGGGACTCGGTGTAGCTCTTGCGGGCCCCGCGCTTGGTGTCGACGACGTCGTACATGTAGGGGTTCGTCATCGACGGGTCGTCGCCCTCGTTGTGTCCGCGCCGCCGGTAGCACAGCATGTCGATGACGACGTCCTTGTGGAAGCGCTGCCGGAAGTCCACGGCCAGCCGCGCCACCCAGTCGCACGCCTCCGGATCGTCGCCGTTGACGTGGAAGATCGGCGCGCCGATCATCTTGGCGACGTCAGTGCAGTACTCACTGGAGCGGGAGAACTCCGGCGCGGTGGTGAAGCCGATCTGGTTGTTCACGATGATGTGAATGGTGCCGCCGACGCGATAGCCGGGCAGGTTTGTCAGGTTCAGGGTTTCGGCGACCACGCCCTGGCCGGCGAAGGCGGCGTCGCCATGCAGCATCATCGGCACCACCGAGAAGGCTTTTTCACCCTCGCTGTCGATGGCTCCGTGGTTCAGCAGATCCTGCTTGGCCCGGACCAGACCCTCCAGCACCGGGTCGACGGCCTCTAGGTGCGACGGGTTGGCGGTCAGCGACACCTGAATGTCGTTGTCGCCGAACATCTGCAGATATACGCCGGTGGCGCCGAGGTGATATTTGACGTCGCCGGAGCCGTGCGCCTGCGAGGGGTTCAGGTTGCCTTCGAACTCGGTGAAGATCTGCGAGTAGGGCTTGCCGACGATGTTGGCCAGCACGTTGAGCCGGCCGCGGTGCGGCATCCCGATGACCACCTCGTCCAGGCCGTGCTCGGCGCACTGGTCGATCGCCGCGTCCATCATCGGGATCACGCTTTCGGCGCCCTCCAGCGAGAACCGCTTCTGCCCGACGTACTTGGTCTGCAGGAACGTCTCGAACGCCTCGGCGGCATTGAGCTTGCTCAGAATGTACTTCTGTTGTGCCACAGTCGGTTTGACATGCTTGGTCTCCACCCGCTGCTCGAGCCACTCCTGCTGCTCGGGGTCGAGGATGTGGGTGTACTCCACGCCGATGTGGCGGCAGTAGGCGTCGCGCAGGAGGCCCAGCACGTCGCGCAGTTTCTTGTACTCGGCACCGGCGAAGCCGTTGACCTTGAACACCCGGTCCAGATCCCACAACGTCAGACCGTGCGTCAGCACCTCGAGGTCGGGGTGGCTGCGGAACCGGGTCTTGTCCAGGCGCAGGGGGTCGATGTCGGCCATCAGGTGCCCGCGGTTGCGGTAGGCGGCGATCAGCTCCATCACCCGGGCGTTCTTGTCGACGATCGAGTCCGGGTTGTCCTTGCTCCAGCGCACCGGCAGATACGGGATGCTGAGCTCGCGGAAGACCTCGTCCCAGAACCCGTCCGAGAGCAGCATCTCGTGGATGGTGCGCAGGAAGTCACCGGATTCCGCGCCCTGGATGATGCGGTGGTCGTAGGTCGAGGTCAACGTGATCAGCTTGCCGATCCCCAGCTCGGCGATGCGTTCCTCGCTGGCGCCCTGGAATTCCGCGGGGTACTCCATCGCGCCGACGCCGATGATCGCGCCCTGGCCCGCCATCAGGCGCGGCACCGAGTGCACGGTGCCGATGGTGCCGGGGTTGGTCAGCGAAATCGTCACTCCGGCAAAGTCTTCGGCGGTCAGCTTGCCGTCGCGCGCGCGGCGCACGATGTCTTCGTAGGCGGAGACGAATTCGGCGAATCGCATGGTGTCGGCGCGCTTGATGCCGGCCACCACCAACGCGCGTTTGCCGTCCTTGCCGGGCAGGTCGATCGCCAGGCCGAGATTGGTGTGGGCGGGCGTGACCGCGGTGGGCTTGCCGTCGACCTCCGCGTAGTGCCGGTTCATGTTGGGGAACTTCTTGATGGCCTGAACCATCGCGTAGCCCAGCAAGTGCGTGAACGAGATCTTGCCGCCGCGGTTCCGCTTGAGCTGGTTGTTGATGACGATCCGGTTGTCGATCAGCAGCTTGGCGGGAATCGCGCGGACACTTGTCGCGGTCGGCACGTCGAGCGAGGCGGACATGTTCTTGACGACGGCCGCGGCCGCACCGCGCAGCACCTGGACTTCGTCACCTTCGGCCGGCGGGGGAGTGCTGGCCTTGACAGGCGCGGGCGCGGACGGAGCCGGGGCGGGCGTGCCGTTGCCCGCGGCCGGGGCAGGCGGAGCGGTTGGGGCCGGCGTGGCCGGGGCGGCCGGCTTGGCTGCGGGTTGGGTGGCTTGGGCCGCGACGGGCTTTGCCGGCTCGGTCGCGGGGGTGGCCTTGGCGGCGGGGGCTGGCTGTCCGTCGCCGGCAGTAGCAGGTTCCGACGGCGCTTCGGGGTTGTAGTCAACCAAGAATTCGTGCCAGCTCGGGTCGACCGAAGAAGGGTCATCGCGGAACTTGCGGTACATCTCCTCGACCAGCCATTCGTTTTGCCCGAACGGTGAACCTGTGTTGCTCACGGCCGCTGTTCGCCTCGATTCTTTGCTCCGAGTATCGCCTGCAAGCTTCCGGCACGATCCCTGCACGCGCTGCCATCTACGGCACCCCGTCCAGCGGGATACCCCCACACCCGCGGCGGCCCGGAAGATCGCCGACTTCTAAAGGCTAACGCTTTGCGGCTATCCGCGAGAGGAGACTGGGAGACCCCGGCGCCGGCCCGTCTAGCCGGCCTCGTTGACGGCCGGCAGCAGGTGCAGGGTCACCGGCCAGCGGGCCGGCGGGACGCCGAACGCCTGGCGAGCGTTGTTGACGATCTTCTTGCCCACGATGCGGTTGCCGACGCCACCGACCGCCGCTCCGACGCCGACCGGAAGCATCTTGCCGAACATCAACGCGCCGCGTTTCACCGCGTACCGCTTGACCGCGTACTTGAGCATCCGGGTGTTCAGCCGCGCCAACGTCGACATCGGCAGCGAGGCCATACCCTCGGCCAGCCAGCCGCCGTTGGTGCGCCCGGGCCCGATCAGTTCGCCGATGGCGCGCTTGCTGTCGTCTCCGACGAGGACGGCCAGCACCAGCGCGCGGCGCCGCTCCCGGTGGTCGAGCGGGATGCCGTACACCTCGGCCGTCGCCAACACGAACAGCGCGGTGGCTTCCAGGAAGAAGACAGTCTCTCCGGCGCCTGCGGAAAGCGCGGTCAGGGTGCCCACGCCGGGGAACGTCGCCGCAGAACCCACCGCCGCACCGCTGGCGGTCAACGCGGCCAAGTAGCGCTTTTCCAGCTTGGCCGCGATTTCGGCGGGGCCCGCGGCCGGATGGGCACGCCGCAGCCGGGCCACATATGCCTGCGCCGCCGGGCCCTGTATCCGCGCGCTCCGCTCGATGACCTGCGCCAACGCGCGCGCAGACGCTTTGGGTCGGCCGTCTGTGGTGGCCGGCAAGTGGTCCGGCTTGGACTTGCTTCGTCGGGCGCTCATTTTCCTCTCCTGGGAATGGGTTCTCCCTAGCTAGTCCCTAGGCTAACGCTCATTCGGTCAAGTAAGTGCCCGGCGGAAAACCGCTGCGTCGCCGACCGGCCTTCTGCCCACCTGGGACGATGCCGGCCCGCGAGATAAAGTCGAGCACGACGCGGGCCGGTGTCGGCCACATTTGGGGTCGTTGCTCGTCGGTAGCCGCAAATAGATCGCGAACGAACGAGGTGGATCCATGACCACGGCCTGGGCTCGCTGGCCCCGGGCGCTTGGGGGCCGCGCGGGGCTCAGTCATCCCACGAACCCGTGGAACACCTTGTGGGCGATGATGATCGGCTTCTTCATGATCATGGTCGACTCGACCATCGTCGCTATCGCAAATCCGACCATCATGGCCGACTTGCACGCCGGCTACGCCTCCGTGGTCTGGGTGACCAGCGCGTACCTACTGGGGTACGCGGTGGTCTTGCTGGTCGCCGGCCGGCTCGGTGACCGGTTCGGGCCCAAGAACCTCTACCTGATCGGTCTGGCCGTCTTCACCGCCGCGTCGCTGTGGTGCGGACTGTCGGGCAGTGCCGCCATGCTCATCGCCGCTCGAGTGGTGCAGGGAGTCGGTGCCGGGGTGCTCACCCCGCAGACGTTGTCGACGATCACGCGGATCTTTCCTGCGGAGCGCCGCGGCGTCGCTGCCAGCCTGTGGGGGGCCACGGCCGGTGTCGCCAGCCTCGTGGGTCCGCTGGCCGGCGGGCTGCTGGTCGACGGCCTGGGTTGGCAGTGGATTTTCTTCGTCAACGTTCCCATCGGCATCGTGGGTATGGCGTTGGCAGTGTGGCTGGTGCCGGTGCTGCCCGTGCAGGCGCACCAGCTCGACCTGATCGGCGTCGCGCTGTCCGGTTTGGGCATGTTCCTCATCGTCTTCGGGCTGCAGCAGGGCCAGGCCGCCGGCTGGGATCCGGGCATCTGGGCGGTGATCGTCGCCGGGGTGGGGTTCATGGTGGCGTTCGTCTACTGGCAGGCCATGCATACCGGCGAACCGCTGATCCCGCTGCGCATCTTCGCCGACCGCGACTTCAGCCTGTGCAGCGTCGGAGTGGCGATTGTCGCCTTCGCGACGACGGCGATGATGCTGCCGGTCGCCTTCTATGCGCAGGCGGTGTGCGGCCTGTCGCCGACCCGCTCGGCCCTGTTGATCGCGCCGATGGCGATCGCCAACGGGGTGCTGGCGCCGCTGGCCGGCCGCATCGTCGACAGGAGCCACCCGTTGCCGGTGCTCGGTTTCGGCTTTTCGGCTCTGGCGATCTCGCTGACGTGGCTGTCCACCGAAATGACTCCGGGCACGCCGATCTGGCGGCTGTTGGTGCCGTTCGTCGGCATCGGTGTCGGGATGGCGTTTGTGTGGTCGCCGCTGACGGCGACCGCGACGCGCAACCTGCCGCCGCAGCTGGCCGGCGCCAGCTCCGGCGTGTACAACGCGGTCCGGCAGCTCGGAGCGGTGCTCGGAAGCGCCGGCATGGCCGGGTTCATGACGTCGCGGATCAGCGCTGAAATGCCGGCCCGGGCTTCGGCGGCGGGCCGGCGCGGTCTGCAACTTCCCGAGTTCTTGCGCGAGCCGTTCTCGGCGGCGATGTCGCAGTCGGTGCTGCTGCCCGCATTCATCGGCTTGCTCGGTGTCGTTGCCGCCCTGTTCCTGGTCGACTTCAGGCGCGCTCGCGAACCCGACGAGGTCGACTGGGAATACGGCGAAGACGACGACGACGACCCGTATGTCGAGTACCTACTGTTGCGGGAACCGGACATCGAGGACCGGGCGGACATCGCGCCGCGGGTGCACCCATCGGCGCGTGACCTGCCGCACCACGGCCGAGCCGTCGGCTGGGAGGCGGCGGTCCAGCCGATTGGGTTCGCGCACAACCAGGGCCGCCGCGAAGGGCAGTAGTGTCGTAGCGTCTCAAACTTTCGCCGAACGTGTTCTGAGGGCGGGATTTTCGCCGTGGTTGCACGCTCGGCGGGGAGGTCCGTAACTACGCTGGTCCGCTCAGCGCCAGGAACGCGCCCAGGTCGACCAAACCGGCGGGCGTGGCGGGCAGGTAATCCGTCAGCAGCTCCGAGCGCACGATCATCGCAGCGTACTGTGCCCGGCTGACGGCGACATTGAGCCGATTCCTGTTGAGCAGGAACGAGATTCCGCGGGGCACCTCGGCGATGGACGACGCGGTCATCGAAACGAAGACCACTGGGGCCTGGCCGCCCTGAAACTTGTCCACGGTTCCGACGCGGACTCCGCCGAGCCCGGCCGTCGCCAGTCGCTGGCGCAGCAGCGCCACCTGAGCGTTGTACGGCGCGAGGACCAGCACATCGGAGACGGCCAGTGGCCGGGTGCCGTGTTCGTCGGTCCACGCGGCGCCGAGCAGCCGCGTGATCTGGGCGGTGATGGCGTCGGCCTCCTCCGGGCTGTCGACCGAATTGCCTTGGTGCCGAACCGAAATCACATGTACCCCAGGTTCTTGCCCCTCGAGGTAACGCGCGGCGGTGCATTCGGCATGTGAATGGAGTCTGCCCCCGTAGGACAGTCTGGACACTGCGGCGCAGACCGACGGGTGCATGCGATACGAGCGGTCCAGGAAGTAGCCGCGCTCGTCGGGCAGCGTGCGCTGGCCGTCGACCAGCCAATCCAGCGCTGATCTGTCGACCGGTTCGGGATGGGTGCCCTGGCTGACCTGCGGCAGCTGCTGCGGGTCTCCGAGCAGGAGCAAATTGCGGGCCGCAGGTGCCACCGCGATGGTGTTGGCCAGACAGAACTGGCCCGCCTCGTCGATCACCAGCAGGTCCAGGCTGCCCGGTGGGACGCGGTTGGGATTAGCGAAATCCCATGCGGTACCGCCGATCACACAGCCCGCATTGTCGGCAATGAACGTGGCGTAGTGGTCGCTGTCGATCTGCTGCCAGCGGGCAGCGCGGTGATCATGGGGTTTCTTCGCAACTCGCTGCGGATCCAGCCCGGCGCTGATCACGTCGGCGAGCACGTTCTCCACCGCGGCGTGCGACTGCGCGACAACGCCGATGCGCCAAGCACGTTGAGCGACCAACCGGGTGATCACCTGCGCGGCGGTATACGTTTTACCGGTTCCCGGTGGCCCGTGCACGGCCAGGTAGGACGCATCCAGGTCGAGCAGCGCAGCGGTGATGTCGCCGACGGTGTCGGTGCCGCGCGGCAGCCCGGCACCGCTGCGGGTGCGGGGCGGCCGGCGCAGCAGAATGTCGAACAGCGCGGTGTGGGGGAGCCGCGGCAACCCATCCGCCAACGCGGCAGCCGTCGACTCGATCGAAGCCCGCAGCGCCGTGGTCGGCACGGGAGGCCCGGGGGTCAGTGCGAATGGCAGCTGGTGAAATGTGTTGCCATCCTTGCCGGTGCGTTCCAGGATGACGACTTGGGTGGGCAGGCTCGGGTCGTCCGTTTCGACGACCACGGCGTTGCCCGCGGCCCGGCGGTCCGGGCTGTCGGTCAGGCACGACGGCGCCGCTGGCTCGTAGAGGGCGAACACGTCCGACTTGAGGTCACCACGCGCCAGCTCACCGCGCAGACGCACGCGTCGCTGCGGCTTGCGGGCGCGTGGCGGCGTGTGCCAGTCGACGATGACCTCAGCTTCGTGGGCCACGAAAACATCTGTGTTGTCCGCCCATTCGTCGAGCGGGAAATTCAGCCGGTCGAAATGGGCCCACCAGAAAGGCTTGTCCTCGCGGCGATGATAGCCGCGAGCCGCGGCGATCAGAGCGACCGCGGTCTGCTCGGGCGTGCGATCGCTGACCGCGGCATCTCCGGTGCAGGCTGCCAGTCTCGTCGCCAGTTGATCGTGGCCTTCGATGGGGCCGCCGTCGGGAACCGGTTGAGCCCCAACCGGAATGACACCGGCTTCCCACGCGCGCATCAGCAGCCAATCGCGCAGTTCACGAGTGGACCGGCAGTCGTAGTGGTTGTAGGCCTCGATTTCTTTCAGCACCGTCGCGGCCTCGTCGTGGCGGCCCTCGGCGCGCAGATCGCAGTAGCGCGCGTAGCCGGTGATGGAATCGGCGGCGGTGGTGACCTCGCCGGACCGCAACTGGCTACCCATATACAGCGGCTCCAGCGCCTTCAGGCTGCACGATTCCGCTCCGATGCGAATACTCTTGCGCACCAACGGGTAGAGGTCCACCAACACACCGTTGCGCAGCAAGTCGTCCACTTCGTCCTCGCCGACGCCGTACCGTCCGGCCAGCCGCAACAGTGCCGTCTTCTCGTACGGCGCGTAGTGGTAGATGTGCATGTTCGGACGCCGCCTCCGGCGCTTGGCCACCAGCGCCAGGAAATCGACCAGAGCCTGGCGTTCGTCCACCCGGTTATGCGCCCACAGCGGGCGGAAGGTTCCGGCCGGCCCGGCCTCCAGGACGCCGAACAGGTATTCCAGCCCCCACTCGCGGCCGTCCGCCGTCCACAGCGGATCGCCCTCGAAGTCGAAGAACAGGTCACCGGGGTCGGGTTCGGGCAGCAGCGTCAGCGGCTGCGGGTCGGCGATCTCGTATTGCGGTATGCCTGTGTCGCGCTGGCGGACTTGCAGTTTGGCCTGAGCGGTCAAGTTGGCGAGCGCGCTGGGCGCCAGGTTGGGCACCGGTCCGTGGTGGCCGGCAAGTTCGGTGATGGTGGTGATGTCGGCAGCAATAAGCTTCTCGCGCTGACTTATTCGCATCCCGGCCACCAGCAGAACATCGTCGGCGGCGCGCAACTGCTCGGTGCACAGCTCACAGCGCAGGCATGCTTCCACCCGCTCGTCGTCCCAGCGCACCGCCGTACCGGCCGAATAGTGATCGTCGAGGAGACGCTGCACCCGCGCGCGCTGGGCTCGATAAACCGGGATCAGGTCGCAGAGTCGGTGGCGGGTGACGGTCCCGTCGCCGAGTTCCAGCTCGGCTTCCGGCGCCACCGCGACACCCGCGTCGGCCAGGGTGTCCGCGTAGGCCGCCAATTGCAGCAACGCAGTGACCTTTGCGGAGCGGGCCAGTTTGGTGTCGACCACCCGATACTGTCCGCCGTCGCGGACCAGGAAGTCGGCGAACCCGACGAAACGCCCGTCGAACACGGCGGCCTGGTAGACCGCCGGGGCGCCCCTGGCGATCGCGCGCCGCGTCGCGTCTGCGGCGGCCGTCAAGCCCGCGGATGTGTACGGCGGTCGGCCGATGACCGCGACCTCGCCACCGAACTCGTCGCGCAGGCGGTCGAGCCGGCGGAGCTCATGCGCGTCACCCAGTGCGGCGGTGCGCGCCAGCAGTTCGTCCGTGACGGCAACGTCGGGACCCCAGCCCAGTTTTGCGTCGAAATCCCGCAGCATGGCGTACTCGCACCGAGCGGCGGCGGCGAGATCCGACGCGCTGTAGACAACCGTTTGGGTTGGGCTGTCGCCGATGACGAACACAGCAGCAACCTTAGGGGAGGGCACCGACAATCAGCCGGTGCGCGGATCAGGCGCCCGGTGTGTTGGCGATGAGCTCGACCCCATTGCCGTTCCACCGGAACTTCACCCGGGTGCCCAAGCCGTTGACGCCGCTGGGATAGGTCAGCGCAACCGTGTCGCCGGTGCATTGCGACGTGTCAATGCCGTTGAACCCGTATGTGTCGGGCACCCCTTGCGGGATGTATTTGCCGAGGTGGAACATCACCGCCCGGGTGGTGGGATGGTCACCGTTCGTGTTGGCCTTGATCACCACCGCCGACAGCTGGGCGCACTCGTTGTAGTTACCGGCCAAGGGCTCCGGGTTCCAGGACTGATGACTGCGCGGATCACGGGGCAGTTCGGAAACCACCTTTGCGATCGTCGGCGAAGCCAGGTTGACGGCGCACGGGTCAGGTGGCGAAGCGCTGCTGGACGGGGCGGCCGTCGGTGCCGGCGCGCTCGCGGCGGGAGCGGTGATCGACGCGGTCGGATGCGGCGTCTTCGCGACGGTGGAGTCTCCGGAACCGCACCCGGTCAGCGTCGGCGCAAGAAATACAGCAGCGGAAAGGCCCGTCAACAGCTCTGCGCGGCAAGGTAACGACCACACATCGGGCACCGTACCGTCATCGCGGAGGCAGATGCTGCAGGCGTGGCCGGGTCTCCGGGCATTCGCCCGGCATTCACCGGTGTGAGCGCGCGCAGAGGTACGCGTGACACGGCGTGTCGCCGTACCGATACGCGCGCTCGCGACGCCAACCGTCGGGCACCGTAGACTGCGAGGTCAAATGGCCCGTTTGGATAATTCGCCGGAGTCGCCGCCTGCGACGTTTGCCGACCTGCAGATTCACCCTTCGGTCCTGCGGGCGATCGCCGATGTCGGTTACGAGTCCCCCACGGCCATCCAGGAAGCCACGATTCCGGCGCTGATGGCCGGTTCCGACGTGGTGGGACTGGCGCAGACGGGAACCGGGAAGACGGCAGCCTTCGCGATACCGATCCTGTCCAGAATCGACGTCACCAGCAAGGCAACTCAGGCTCTGGTGCTGGCCCCGACGCGTGAGCTGGCCCTGCAGGTGGCCGAGGCGTTCGGCCGCTACGGAGCCCATCTACCCAAGATCAACGTGCTGCCGGTCTACGGTGGGTCCTCCTACGCCGTGCAACTCGCCGGGCTGAAACGCGGTGCGCAGGTGGTGGTCGGCACTCCCGGCCGGGTCATCGACCACCTCGAACGCGGAACCCTGGACCTGTCGCGGGTGGACTACCTGGTTCTCGACGAGGCCGACGAGATGCTCGCGATGGGCTTTGCCGAGGACGTCGAGCGCATCCTGTCCGAAACCCCGGAATACAAGCAGGTGGCGCTGTTCTCGGCGACCATGCCGCCAGCGATCCGCAAAATCACCGCCAAATACCTCCACGACCCGTTCGAGGTCACCTTCAAAGCGAAAACCGCTACCGCAGAGAACATCTCGCAGCGCTTCATACAGGTCGCCGGTCCGCGCAAGATGGACGCGCTGACGCGGGTGCTCGAGGTCGAGCCGTTCGAGGCGATGATCGTCTTCGTGCGTACCAAGCAAGCCACCGAAGAGGTCGCCGAAAAGCTGCGTGCCCGAGGGTTTTCCGCCGCCGCCATCAACGGCGACATTCCCCAGGGCCAGCGGGAGCGCACCATAGCCGCACTGAAAGACGGTGGCGCCAAAGGTATCGATATCCTGGTCGCCACCGACGTGGCGGCCCGGGGCCTGGATGTAGACCGGATATCGCACGTGGTCAACTACGACATCCCGCACGACACCGAGTCCTACGTGCACCGGATCGGCCGCACCGGCCGGGCCGGACGGTCGGGAACCGCGTTGCTGTTCGTCTCCCCGCGGGAGCGCCACCTGCTCAAGTCAATCGAAAAGGCGACGCGCCAAACGCTTACCGAGACAGAACTGCCCACCGTCGAGGACGTCAACGCTCAGCGCATGGCGAAGTTCTCCGATTCCATCACCGACTCGCTCGGCTCCGCGGGTATCGACTTGTTCCGCAAGCTGGTCCAGGACTACGAACGTGAGCACGACGTCCCGATGGCCGATATCGCCGCGGCGCTGGCCTTGCAGTCCCGCGACGGCGAGGCGTTCCTGATGACCGAGCCGCCTCCGGACCGGCCCAAACCGCGCACCCGCGATGACGGTCCCGAAAAGCCAAGGCGGGTAAGAGACTTCGGTACTTACCGAATATCCGTCGGCAAGCGGCACAAGATCGGCCCGGGTGCGATCGTCGGCGCCATTGCCAACGAGGGAGGTCTGCACCGCAGCGACTTCGGCCACATCGCGATCGGGCCGGATTTCTCCCTGGTGGAGCTTCCCGCCAAGCTGTCCAAAGCGACGCTCAAAAAACTTGAGGCAACCCGTATCTCGGGCGTGCTGATCAACCTGCGCCCGGAGCGTTCGTCTGAGAAATCCGACAAGAGCCGCAGCCGCGACGGCGGCAAGCCACGCCGGAAGCGCGCAGGATGACGCTCTCCGAGGAACGAGACGCTCAGGGCGGACTGGAGCAGGTCTCACATGTGGATCGGGTCGCGTCACTGACCGGTATCCGCGCGGTGGCCGCACTGCTGGTCGTCGGTACCCACGCGGCTTACACCACCGGCAAGTACGTCCAGGGATATTGGGGTCTGGTCGGCGCTCGCATGGAGATCGGTGTGCCGATTTTCTTCGTGCTATCCGGTTTCCTGCTGTTCCGCCCGTGGGTGAAATCAGCCGCCATCGGCGGACCGCCGCCGTCACTGAATCGCTATGCGTGGCATCGCGTTCGGCGCATCATGCCGGCTTACGTCATCACCGTGCTGTTCGCCTACGGGCTGTATCACTACCATGAGGCCGGCCCTAACCCCGGGCACAGCTGGCTGGGCCTGTTCCGCAACCTCACGCTGACCCAGATCTACTGCAACGGCTATCTGGGCAAGTACCTGCACCAGGGCCTAACCCAAATGTGGAGCCTGGCCGTGGAGGCCGCCTTCTACGTGGTGTTACCGCTGCTGGCATATCTGCTGCTGGTGGTGCTCTGTCAGCGCCGCTGGCAGCCGAAGTTGTTGGTAGCCGCCCTATTAGGACTGTCGCTGATCAGCCCGGCCTGGTTGGTCTTGGTGCACACCGACCACTGGTTTCCCGACGGCGCCCGCTTGTGGCTGCCCACGTATCTCGCCTGGTTCCTGGCCGGCATGCTGCTGGCCGTGCTGCAAGAGATGGGTGTGCGGTGCTACGCGTTCGCGGCCATACCGCTTGCCGTCGTCAGTTACTTCATCGTCTCCACCCCGATCGCCGGCGCGCCCACCACATCGCCAGCATCGCTGAGCGAGGCGCTGGTCAAGACGGCTTTCTACGCGACCATCGCGGCTTTGGCGGTAGCGCCCCTGGCGCTGCATGGGAATGCGCCGTTGCAGGGCTGGTACTCCCAACTGCTGGCCAGCCGCCCGATGGTGTGGCTGGGCGAGATCTCCTACGAGATCTTCCTGATCCATCTGATCACCATGGAGTTCGCGATGGACTACATAGTTCGCGCCCCGGTCTACACCGGCTCCATGCTGTTTTTGTTCGTCGCCACGGTGGCGGTGACGATCCCGTTCGCGTGGTTACTGCATCGCTGCACACGGGTGCGGGACTGACCGGTCTTTAGGTAGGTTACCCTGTCCTAAGTTGTCGTCGTTGCGATGAGGATGCAGGACATATGACCGAACTCAAGCCGTCGCGGGGTTGGCAGGGTGCCGTGCTCAAGCTGCTGCGGGCCGGAGACTACCGACTCACCGTGACCGGCCGGCGCGAGATCAGTCCGCGTTACCTAAGGCTGAGCTTCAATGCCGGCGGCATGCTGGCCGAGCACAGCGTGCACCCCACGATGTGGATCCGGATTTGGTTCGCCGACGGACATCAGCGGGCCTACACCCTGGTCGACCCGAATCCGGAGGCCGACACCTTCGACCTCGAGTTCGCGCTGCACGAGGGCTGCGCGTCGGACTGGGCGCGGGCGGCGCAACCCGGTGACACCATCGAGGCGACGGTGCTCGGCAGCAAGTTCGCCATCCCGGACCCGGCGCCCAACGGGTACGTCATCGTGGGCGACACCGCCTCGCTGCCGGCCATCAACTCGCTTCTGGACGCGATCGGCGACGCACCGGCGCGCGTCTTCCTGGAGGCCGGCTGCGACGAAGACAAATGCCTGCCGGTGGCGCAGCCCAGCCCCAAAATCGATGTGGTCTGGGTGGACAACAACGACGACCGCGACTGCCTGCTCGACACGGTGCGCGCGGCGGCCTTCGACGCCGGGGATCACTTCGGCTGGGTGGCCTGCAGCACACGCACCACGCGGTCGGTGGCCAAGGTGTTGCGCGAGGATTTCGGGATTCCCAAGAAATCCATTAAGGCGCAAGCCTATTGGGTCGTCTGAGCGGTCATAGGCGTCAGAATAGGTACGACGAATTCGTCGATCATCGCCCGCTCGTCGGCTTCGTCTCGGCCGGGGAACATCAACAGCGAGATGATGACCCGAACGCTCCAGCGGGCCCGTCGTTCCACGGTGGCGGGATCGTCTGGGCCCAGCGAACTCAGTAGTCCGGCGGCCAGGGCGGTGATCACCTCGGAATGTCCGGCCATTTCGCCGCCAAGCGGTAGTCGGGTGGAGCCGAACCATGCCGCCAGGGCCGGGTTCTCGCGAACCATGCGCAGGGCGGCGGTGATGCTGGCGATGAGCCGCTCGCGCGGGTCCTTGATGCCGTCGATCTGCTGCATGATCGCGCGACCGAGCCGGCGGGTCTCGCGGTGCACATAGGCGGTGCGCAGCGCCTCCCGGCTCTCGAAGTACCGGTACAGGGTGGCTCTGGAACAGCCTGCGGCCCTGGCGATCTCGTTCATTCCGATAGCGGCCGGGTCGTGCTCGGTGAAAAGCTGCTCGGCGGCGTCGAGTATCCGGTCTGCGGCAACCTCGGTGCGGCGCCCGGCCAGCCAATCTGCGCCCGGCATCAGGACTTCGCCTGGAACGGCACCGACAACGGTCGCCGGACGTAGCTGCCGCCGGACCAGACGATGCCGGCCTCGTCGACCTCGAAGTCCGGGCAGCGCGATAGCAGTTCGGTCAGTGCTACCCGAGATTGCATCCGTGCCGCGGCCGCACCGAGGCAGTGGTGTGCGCCGTGGCTGAAGGTCAGGATGTTGCGTGGGCACCGGGTGACGTCGAGTTCGCCTGCGTCCGGCCCGTATTGGCGTTCGTCACGGTTGGCCGACCCGTACAGCAGCAGCACCCGGCGGCCGGCCGGGATGGTGGTTTCGCCGATCGTCACGTCGCGGGTTACCGTCCGAGCCAGGCCCTGCACCGGCGAGGTGAGACGAAGCAGTTCCTCGACCGCGTCGCCGATGCGGTCCGGATCGTCGATCAGCAGCTGACGCTGGTCGGGCCGCTCGTTCAGCAATGGCATTGAGCCGCCGAGCATTCCGGTGACGGTGTCGTTGCCGCCGGTGACCATCGTGAAGGTGAACGCGAGGATGGACAGGGTGCCCGCGATGTCGCCGGCACCGTCTTTGCCGGCGACGCCGGCACTGACCAGATGCGAGATCGTGTCGTCCTCGGGTTCGGCGCGGCGCCGCTCGATCAAAGCAGTGAAGTAGGCCATCATCGACCCGACCGCATCGCCGACCGTTTCCAGCGCACCGGCGATGCCGCCGTCGGCTGTGTTGGCCGCGACGATGGCCTGGGTCCAGCCGTCGAACTGCGCCCGATCCTCTTCGGGCACACCGAGATAATGTGCGACCACCATCGACGGCAGCGGTTTGAACAGCTCGGCGACGATGTCGCCACCGCCTGCGGAGCGCAGCTTCTCGATACGTTCGACGACGAACTCGCGGACCTTGGGTTCCACCGCTTCGACCTGTCGCGGGGTGAAGCCGCGCGACACCAGCTTGCGAAACTCGGTGTGTACCGGCGGATCCTGCATCACCATCGGCGGGTTATCCTGCAGGCCAATCATTTCCAGATCGCCGTAGTTGACCGTCAGGCCCTGCGCTGACGAGAACGTCTCATGGTCGCGGGCGGCCGCCCACACGTCGGCGTGCCGGGACAGGACATAGAAGTCGTCTTTTGGGTGCTTCGGTGGGACGACGTGGTGGACCGGGTCGTGGTCTCGCAGCGCGCGGTACATCTGCCATGGACTCGGCCAGGTGTCGGCCGTGGCGAGTTCGAACTTAGCCGGAGCGCTGTGAGACAAATCGACTAACATGTCTTATTCATACGACAGTCAATGCGAGGTGTCAACTAGGCCTGCCGTCGGGTGTGAAGCGTGGGCGTTGACTGTGCAGCCTTGGCTTCGCCGGTGAAGCTAGGGCGGAAAAGTCGCCGGAATCCCGCCGTGCTTTCACCCGCGAAGCCGTAGTTTCACGCCCAAAGCCGTACGTTCACCGGCAAAGCGCAGACAGAAAGTCAGATGCCCGAGCCGGGATTCAGAATGCCCAACGGGTCCAGGGCCTGCTTGATGCGGCGGTTGAGGTCCATCACGTCGGGCCCTAGATACCCGGCCAGCCATGGCCGCTTCAAGCGTCCGACACCATGCTCACCGGTGATCGTGCCGCCCAACCCGACGGCCAGGTCCATGATTTCCCCGTAGGCGAGGTGCGCGCGTTCGGCAACCGCTGCGTCTGCGGGGTCGTACACCAGCAGCGGGTGGGTGTTGCCGTCGCCGGCATGGGCGATCACCGAGATCATCAGATCGCGCTCCTCGGCGATGCGCGCGATCCCGGTGACCAGCTCGCCCAGGGCCGGCAGCGGCACCCCGACGTCTTCCAGCAACAGCGACCCCTTGGCCTCGACCGCCGGTATGCAAAACCGCCGGGCCGCGACGAACGCCTCACCCTCGTCGGGGTCGTCGGTGGAAAACACTTCTTTGGCACCGTGTTCGGCGAATACCGATGCCATCACCTCGGCGTCCTCAGCGCTCGCGCGCCCCCTTTCGTCCGAGCCGGCAACCAGCATGGCCGCCGCCGAACGATCCAGGTCCATTCGCAAGGTGTCCTCGACGGCGTTGATCGCGACCTGATCCATGAACTCCAGCATCGACGGGCGAAGCCGCGCGGTGACCCCGAGCACCGCATCCACCGCCGACTCAACGGAGTCGAAGCTGGCCACCACGATGCTCGCCGTGTTCTGGGCAGGCAGCAGCCGCAGCGTCACCTCCGTCACGACGCCCAGCGTGCCTTCGCTGCCGACGAACAGCTTCGTCAGGCTCAGTCCCGCAACGTCTTTCAAGCGCGGACCACCCAACCGCACCGCGGTGCCGTCGGCCAGCACCACCTGCATGCCCAGCACATAGTCGGTGGTGACGCCGTACTTCACGCAGCACAGCCCGCCGGCGTTGGTCGCGATGTTGCCGCCGATGCTGCAGATTTCGAACGACGACGGGTCGGGCGGATACCACAGGCCGTGTTCGGCAGCGGCCTTCTTGACCTCGGCGTTGAACAGCCCGGGCTGGCATACCGCGGTACGGGTCACGGGGTCGACGGTGATGTCGCGCATCTTTTCCGTCGACAGCACGATCCCGTCGTCCAGTGCGGTGGCCCCGCCGGACAGGCCGCTGCCGGCCCCGCGGGTCACCACCGGCACCCGATTAGCCGAAGCCCAGCGCAGCACGGTCTGCACCTCTTCGGTACGGCGCGGCCGGACCACCGCCAGTGGCTTGCCCGCGGCCGGGTCCAGCGCGCGGTCCTGCCGGTAACCCTCGGTGACCGTGGGATCGGTGACCACCATTCCCTCGGGCAGGTCGGCGATCAGGCCCGCCAGCAAGCCGTCGTTCACCGGCCTGATCCTAGCCGCAGGAGTCGGTTGCGAACTCACGAGCGCGGTCCAATTCGCGCAGCGACGGCAGCCGGGTACAGATCAACCCCGTGACTAAGATCGGCAGCGCCAGCGCAAAGAACGTCACCTTCAGTCCGGCCGCGTCGGCCAGCGGGCCGGCCAGCAGCAACCCCAGCGGACCGGCGGCATAGGCCAGCGATGCCATCACTCCCACCACCCGGCCACGCAGATATTGCGGCGCCCGGGTCTGCATCACGTAGTTGTAGATCGGCTGGATCGGCCCGTAGACCATGCCGATGAGCGCGCACAACGCCAGGATGACCGGCAACGGCGGCAGTACCGCGATCACGAATGTCGCCGCACCGAAAGTGAGCACCGCGGTCAGAACGATCGTGCGCCGCGACGCAAACTTCGACAGCCGCGGGTAAGCCAGCGCGCCGACCAGGCCGCCGAGCGCCAGCGCCATCAGCGCCGAGCCCAGCTGCCCAGGTTGCTGACGGTCGCTGAAGTACTTGGGAAACAGCACGCTCTCCATCGGCAGGTACAGCGCGGTCACGGTCAGCTCGATCAGCGCCAGCACGCGCAGCACGCGCAGGCTCCACACGAAGCGCAGCCCCTGCGACACCCCGGAGACCAGACCTTCGGGCCGGCTCGAGGAGTGCGGTTTGCCCGCACCCTCGAGCCGCAGGACGGAGATCGCCAGCAGCGACAACCCGAACGCGCCGGCCGTGATCCACATCGTGGCGATGCCGCCCACCGTTGCGATCATCAAGCCGCCGATGCCGGGGCCCACGATGAAGGCCAGGTTGAGGATCGCCTCGTAACTGCTGTTGACCCGGTCCAGCGACCAGCCGGCCCGATCGGCGGCCTCCGGCAGCATCGACTGGCGGGCGGTGATCCCGGCCGGATCGAAGGCCGCCGTACAGGCGCCCAACACCGCAAGCACCGCCACGTTGACCGCGTGTGTGCCGAACGCCGACGCCACCAGGGGGACGGCGGCCACCGCCGCCCCGGACAGCGCGTCGGAGATCATCGACACCCGTCGTCGACCGAAATAGTCGACGGCCGTGCCGGCCACCAGGGTGGAGAACAGCAGCGGCAGCGTCGTCGCGCCGGCCACGATCGCCGCCTGGCCGGCGCTACCCTCGCGCTGCAGCACCAGCCACGGGAAGGCGACCAGCGAGATGCCGCTTCCGGCACACGCCATCAACGTCGCGAAAAGAAGTAGGAATGCCGGGCCGCGGCTGTTGTTGCTCATCGGATATCGCGGCTGAATGTAACGCCGATGCGTTAGGGGAAGCTACCGAATTAACGGACGGCGCCAGCCGGAATGCAGGATGTTCGTGTGCTTCCCCATCCGAACATCGGCCAGGCGTTTGCCTCTCCGGTTGCTCCCGGCAGCGGCTGGCCGGGCGAACCGGCCACGGTACAGACGCCGGTAGCCGGCGACGCCGCGCAGGTCGTGACGCTGGCGCAGCGGGCGGGCACGATGGCCGAACTCGATGCGACGATCAGCGTGTGCCGGGCATGCCCACGGCTGGTCAGCTGGCGCGAGGAGGTTGCCGTCGTCAAGCGCCGCGCCTTCGCCGACCAGCCGTACTGGGGACGGCCGGTACCCGGCTGGGGGTCTGAGCGGCCGCGGTTGCTGATCGTCGGCTTGGCGCCCGCCGCACATGGCGCCAACCGGACCGGACGGATGTTCACCGGCGACCGCTCCGGCGATCAGCTTTACGCAGCACTGCACCGGGCCGGGCTGGTGAACCAACCCACCAGCGTCGACGCCGCAGATGGCTTGCAGGCCAACCAGATTCGCATCGTCGCTCCGGTGCGGTGCGCGCCGCCGGGCAATGCCCCGACGCCGGACGAGCGGATAACCTGCTCGCCATGGCTGGACGCGGAGTGGCGGTTGGTGTCCGACGACGTCCGCGTGATCGTCGCCCTCGGCGGGTTCGCGTGGCAGATCGCACTGCGGCTGACGGGTGCCGCCATCAAGCCCAAACCGCGATTCGGTCACGGCGCCCTCGCCGAGCTGCCGTCCGGGGTGCGTTTGCTCGGCTGCTACCACCCGAGCCAGCAAAACATGTTCACGGGTAGGTTGACACCGGCGATGCTCGACGACATTTTCACCAGTGCCCGCGAGGCGGCAGGGATTGAGTGCGGATCAAGTGACTGACGTTCTGGTTTCCGGCGCCAGCGTCGCCGGTATGACGGCCGCGTATTGGCTTGCGCAGCATGGTTATTCGGTAACCGTTGTGGAACGCCACTCCGGGCTGCGGCGCGGCGGTCAGGCGATCGACGTGCGCGGTCCGGCGCTGTCGGTGCTGGAACGCATGTCGCTGCGGGCCGCCGCCGACTATTTGAGGACGCGCATTCGCGGCTCCTCGATCGTCGACCGCGACGGCAACGAGCTGTCGCGAGACACCGAATCGACGCCCACCGGCGGCCTGATCGCCAGCCCCGACATCGAGCTGTTGCGCGACGACTTGATCGAATTGCTCTACGACGCAACCAAACTCAACGTCGAATATTTATTCGACGACAGCATCGAGGCGTTGCAGGACGACGGCTCTGCCGCGGCGGTCACCTTCGAGCAGGGCGGCGCCCGCGGCTTCGATCTGGTCATCGGGGCCGACGGGTTGCACTCCAATGTCCGCAGGCTGGTATTCGGTCCCGAGGAACAGTTCATCGAGAGGTTGGGCACCTACGCGGCGATTTTCACCGTGCCCAACTTTCTGGACCTGGACTACTGGCAAACCTGGCATTACGGCGACTCCAGCATGGCCGGGGTCTACAGCGCCCGTAACAACACCGAGGCCCGGGCCATGCTTGGCTTCATGGACAGCGACCTGCGCATCGACTACCGCGACACCGAAGCCCAGTTTGCCGAGCTGGAGCGACGGATGGCCGGTGATGGATGGGTCCGCCCGCAGCTGCTCGAATACATGCGGTCCGCGCCGGACTTCTACTTCGACGAGATGTCGCAGATCAAGATGGACCGCTGGGCACAGGGCAGGGTGGCGCTGGTCGGCGACGCCGGTTACTGCTGCTCGCCGCTATCGGGCCAGGGGACCAGCGTCGCGCTGCTGGGCGCCTACGTCCTGGCCGGCGAGCTCAAAGCCGCGGGTGACGACTACGAGCGTGGCTTTGCCAATTACTACGCCGAGTTCCACGACTACGTCCTGCGCAACCAGTGGCTGGTCGTCGACAACATTCCGGGCGGTGCGCCGATCCCGCAGGAGGTGTTCGAGCGGATCGTGCGCTCGATCGAGCTCAAGGACTACCGATAGGCCGTTGACCGTGAAGTGGCGGGAACGTTCACGTGTCTTCGGGCGTTGACGCCATCGTGCGTCTTTCCGTTCTCGATCTCGTCCCGGTGCGCACCGACCAGTCCACCAAAGATGCGCTGGCGGCCACCGTCCAGCTGGCGCAGACCGCCGACCGGCTGGGATTCACTCGCTACTGGGTCGCCGAACACCACAACATGCCGTCGGTGGGCGCGACCAGCCCGCCGGTGCTGATCGCCTACCTGGCCGCGCAGACCTCCCAAGTACGCCTCGGGTCGGGTGGCGTGATGCTGCCCAACCACGCACCGCTGGCCGTCGCCGAGCAGTTCGCGCTGTTGGAAGCCGCCGCCCCGGGCCGCATCGACCTGGGCATCGGCCGCGCACCAGGCTCCGACCCGGTGACGTCGTACGCCCTGCGCGGCGGCCGGGACGATCGCGACATCGAGAACTTCCCGGCCTACCTCGACGACGTGGTCGCACTGGTGAGCGCACGCGGCGTGCGGGTGCCGCTGCGCTCCGGCGACTACACCCTGAAGGCCACCCCGGCCGCGGTCACCGAACCGCGATTGTGGTTGCTCGGATCCTCGATGTACTCGGCGCATCTGGCGGCTGCCAAGGGACTGCCCTACGTGTTCGCGCATCACTTCTCCGGCAAAGGCACCGAAGAGGCGCTCGACCTCTACCGCTCCCGGTTCCGGCCCAGCGACCTGGCGGCCGAACCCGTAACGTTCTTGACCGTCAACGCCGCGGTGGCCGAAACACGCGACGAGGCAACGGCTTTGATGCTGCCCAACCTGCAGACGATGGCACGGCTGCGCACCGGGCAGCCACTCGGTCCGGTCCCGCTGGTCGAGGAAGCTCGAGTCGCGGAGTTGACGCCGGAGCAGCAGCGCATCGTGGACAGCGGGCTGCGACGGGCGGTCGTCGGCTCGCCCGAGGAGGCCGCCGAGCAGCTGCGGGCACTGGCACAACGATTCGACGTCGACGAGGTGATGGTGCACCCGGTCGCATCGGCCCACCGCGGCACCGACCCCGCCACCGCGCCGGCCCGCGTCGCAACGCTGGAGCTACTCGCCAAGGAGCTGTTCTAGTCCCGCCTGCTGAGGCTGACCGGACGTGGGATCGGGCGCCTGACGGGCGATCCAATCGCGCAGGTCATCGGCGGGCAGCGGCGGACTGTGCACGAAGCCTTGAGTGATGGTGCAGCCGTACCGCCGCACCGCGGCCAAAGTCACCTCGTCCTCGACTCCCTCGGCGACCAGGTCGGCTCCCAAACTGTCTGCCAAGGCAACCGTGGACCGCACGATGGCAACCGATCGCGGGTCATGGGCCAGCCGGGCCACGAACACGCGGTCCAGTTTCAGCTCGTCGACCGAGACGTCCTGCAGGCGTGCCAGCGACGACCATCCGGTGCCGTAGTCGTCAAGGGAGATGCGGACGCCCAGGCGCTGCAGCGCGGCAACGGTGTTCCGGGACCGCACCGAGTCGACGAGGGTGCTCTCGGTGATCTCGATGATGAGGGCATCAGGTGACAAACCATGGGTTTGCAGCAGCCGCTCGATGGTGCCTACCAAGTCGAGGTCGAGCAGATTCGTCGTCGAGAGATTCACCGCGACGGTCAGCGGCAGACCCTGCTCGCGCCACGACTGGATCTGTTCGAGGGCCAGGTTGACCGTCCTGTTGGCCACCTTGCGCATCAGCCCGGCCCGCTCGGCGCCGGGCAGGAACTCCTCCGGCAGCAGCAGCCCGCGGCTGGGGTGGTGCCAGCGCAACAGGGCCTCGACACTGTGCACGCTGCCGTCGCTGGCATTTATCTTGGGCTGGTAGTGACAGGTCAGCTCGTCGCCGCCCACCAGAGCGGCGCGCAGTTCCTCCATCAGGTTGGGGTCGTTGTCGCGGTACAACTCGAACGTCGGGTCGTAGACGACGATGTTGCTGCTGGCGGCTTTGGCGTGCGGAATGGCCGTCTCCGCGCGATTCAGCAGCTCCTGCGGGTGGTCGCAGTGGTCGGGACACAGTGCGATGGCAATGCGGGCGTCGACTTGCACCGTGATCGGATCCAGAGCGACGGGCTCACTCAACCCCTCGAGCAGACGACCGGCCTGGGCCCGCGCGGCAATGAGATCCGCGCCCTCGGCAAGCAGGATCGCGAATTCGTCGTCGCCCACCCGCGCAAGCAGATCCTCCCGGCGCACATTGCTCGCCAGCCGATCCGCGATGTGACACAACAGCTCATCGCCGAATCGCTTACCGACCGAGTCGTTGATCTCGTGAAACTCGCAGAGGTCCAGCAACAGCAGCGCTCGCCGCGACGGCCCCCTGGTCGACAACGAGGAGCCCGACAGCACCGAGCGGGCTCCTCCCGATGACCCAGACATTCCCGACGCCTCGGTCAGGGCCGTCGCCAGCGAGCGCCGGTTGGGCAGGGTGGTCAACTCGTCGGTCATGGCGTGCTTGTGGCTTTCGGCCATGATGCTGACGTCGCGGAAGGTCACCGAAAACCTTGCCGCGACCGCGGTCAGGCTCAGTGCGGCAAGCGTCGCCGCGAGGCGGGAGTCATGGCCCAGGACAGCGACCGTGAGTCCAACCACGGTGGAAGCCACCGGCGCGACATAGGACCCCAGCCCGGGTCTCGGTAACGGCGCGGCCGACGACCACGACGCCCAGCTGGCCATCGCCACCAGCAATGACGACACCGGCCAACAGGCGTCGAGCCAAGTGCCGACCCGATACGAGCCGGCCGAGGTTTCGAACAGATACACGGTGTCGCTGACCGCAAACAATGTGAATCCGGCAACCAGCAGCCCCCAGCGAAATTCCTTGCGCCAACCCAGGATTGGCAGCATGCCCGCGGCAAGAGCCAACAGCAGCAGGTCACCCCACGGGTAGACCAAGCCCACCAGCACGGTTGCCGGCGTGCGGGTTGCGGCGGTATGGATGGGTCCGGCCGCCAGCGCTGCGGCCACGGCGGCCATGGCCAGCCCGCAGACCAGGGAATCCAGCCGGACCGGAACGGGCACCCGTTTCAATCGCGATCGCATGAGCAGCAGCAGTCCGGCGTAGACCAGCGGATAAAAAGCCAGATACAGCGGGTCGGCCGCCGACGGCGACTGAGCCGGCGGCACAAATAGGGCGTAGACGACATCGCCCATCGCGGAACAGACCATGCCCATTGCGATTGCGGTCCAGGCCAAGCGATCGGCCGCTACCCGGTGCGCGCGGACAGCGACCAACCCGGCCGCGCACAGGTTCAACGCCGGATACAGGTAATTGGCGAAGAACACATCGTGACGACCCGGCCGGGCGAACAGGCTCCACGTCGTGAAGACGAGCACCCCGATTGCCAAGATTGTCAAGGCAATTCGGATTGCCAACGGGGGCCAGCGAATACCGTGCGGTCCATCGGCCAGGTGGTCTCGCGTCGGCGCCTGTGCCGGTGCCGGCGTGCTGAGCGTCCGGGTCACCGTGGTCTCGGTTTGTGTCTTGCCGGCCCCTTGCTTGGCGTGCGAGCCGGTCTCGGCGAACTGCGGCTCTAAATAGGGGAATGGCAAATCCGGCACGAAACTGCGAATACATTGGCCGCCTTCGCGTTTGGCGGCATACATGGCCAGGTCGGCGTGCCGGAGCAGCTCGTCGACGGTGCACCCGGCGGTAGCCACGGTGAACCCGATGCTGGGACGAACCATGAGCGGAACGCCGTCGATCACGATGGCCGCGCCGAATGATTCCAGGACTCGATGAGCTGCCGCGTGCGATTCTTCGACGGAACCTTCGATGAGTACCGCGAATTCGTCACCACCGATCCGCGCCGCGGTGCCGGTTTCCCCCAGTGCAGCGGTAAGCCGCCCGGCGACTCTGATGAGCAACTCGTCGCCTGCCGGGTGTCCCAGGGCGTCGTTGACCGCCTTGAAATTGTCCAGATCGAGGCACAACACCGCAATCGATGCGTCGCCCGTGCGCCGGCGGTCCACGGCTTGTTCCAATCGATGGCGGAAGTGAGCTCGATTCGCCAGACCGGTCAGGCTGTCACGAAAAGCCTCTTGTGCCACTTCCTTCAGCAGGCCCTGATTTTCGAAGAGGACAACGAATTGCCGGACGAGCACCGCGATCACCAGGATTCCCAGTGCCAGCAGCATCGGCCCGTGCTCCATATGGTGCACCGCACGGCCCAATCCGAGCGCGGCAGCGAACAGCAGCGGCAGGTACGGCAGCCACAGCCGAGCGCGCGAGGTGACCTCGTCTTTCGACGCCGCCACCGGCGGTGATTCATTGACACTGGACAGCGCCGCCAACGCCAGCGTTCCCAATCCGGCCACCCGCGTCACGTCCACCAGATCGCCCGAGTGATAGGTGCCGACTCCGGCGGTGAACACCACCAGAATGTCTGCGCCCCCGATCGTCGTGATTCCGGCGGCTAACAGGCTCAGGCTGTGCCGCCCGTCCGGTCGATCGCGCGAGAACACCACGATGGCGGTCGTCACGACGACGACGTCGATGGAGGTGTGCACCACCGTAGTGAGCAACGCGCCGCTGTCCTCGCGGATCACTTTGGCGATGACGAACACCCACGAGACTACGAACAGCGAACTCGCCACGATGATGCCGTCCAGGACCGATCGCCACAGATTGCGGGTCGGGGGGCCGGGCAGCAGCACCAGCGCCACGATGGCGCCCGCCGGATACAAGAGCAGGATGGCGTCGGCTGCCGCCGGGTGCGCGGCATGATCAAGGTCGGGGCGCACGTCATAGGCCGCCCAGATGACCTGGCCGACCGCCCACCCCACCAGGCCCGTCGCCAGCGCCGTCCATCCGACTCGGCGATGCCCGACCGCGACGTGAGCAGCTCGGCCGGCACACCCCGCGGTGAACACCAGACACAGCACCGATACGACGTGGTCCACCGAGCGGGTCGCGAAGACGCCGTGCCACCCGCCGATAGACGCGGCGGCGACCAGCGCAGCCGCGAGGCCATACCCGCCGACCACGGCACAGCGGGCGCCCATGGTCATGCCGGTGAACGGGCACGGCAGTCCCGTCCAGCGCTTCATTTCCAGCTCCCGGCCCGCTCCGGCTCACAAACGCGCGTCGGCCGGCGAAGTATGAGATAGCTCCACCACGCGCCCTAGCAGAATAAACTGCGGCGGCTCGCTACCGGTGGAAACGTGGCGCCGGGGTCACCTGGGCGTCAGCGCAAAGATCGGTATCGGTCGTGACGTGCGGGCTTGGTAGCCGGCGTAGCGGTTCGCGTTGTTCTTGTTGACGATCTCCCAGAGCCGCGGGTAGTCGGAGTCGTCCGGGCCGATCTTTCGCGCGGTCACCGGGATTCGCCTGGAACCGACATTGATCTCGCAATCGGGTTGTTTGCGCAGGTTGTGATACCAGCCGGGGTATTTGTCGTCGCCGCCTTTGGACGCCACAACGAGGTATGAGCCGCTGTCCTGTGCGTAGGTCAGCGTCGTAGTCCGCGGTTGGCCGGTCTTTGCGCCGACCGTGTGCAACAGCAGATTGGGCGGCATCCCCGGTATCCGGTGTCCGATCCGGCCGTCGGTCTTCTGGTAGATCGTGTCGTGCAGCCGCAACATCGGTACCAGCACCAGTCGTTCGATCAACGTCAGATTGCTCATGAAGCCAGTCTTACTGGCTTCCGTCGATGCGTGCCAGCGCATCCCGCAGGATCTGCCCGGTGGCCTCGCGATCCGGATCCCGTCGCAGCACCAGCCCCTTGGCCACCGACAGCTTGTCGCCGTTGCGCCGCGGCAACACATGCAGGTGGATGTGCCGCACCGTCTGGAAGGCGGCGGGTCCGTCGTTGATCCCGATGTTGGTGGCGTCGGCCAGCTCCGTGGCGCGAGCCGCCCGGGCGATTCGCTGGCCGATCGTGATCATCCCGGCCAGCGTGTCGGGCGGGGTGTCGGTGAGGTCGACGGTATGCCGTTTCGGCAGCACCAGAGTGTGACCGCGAGTGAACGGGCGGACGTCGAGGATCGCCAGGTAGCCGTCGTCCTCATAGAGCCGGATGGCCGGAGCTTCCCCGGCGATGACCGCACAGAACACACAGGACATGCCGCCACGGTACTCGTGCAACTAGCCCGCCATGGCCGAGATACGCTGCCGCAGTGGACGCTACCGATCTGGCCTTCGCCGGTGCGGCCGCGCAAGCACAGATGCTCGCTGACGGTGAGCTGACGGCGCCTGAGCTGCTGGAGACCTATCTGGAGCGGATCGCCCGACTGGACAGCCAGCTGCGCTGTTACCGGGTGGTGCTGTCCGACGCTGCGCGCGATGACGCCTACCTGGCGCAGGACCGCCTGGACGCGGGTGAGCGGCTGCCGCTGCTCGGCGTGCCGATCGCGATCAAAGACGACGTCGACGTCGCCGGCGAGGTGACCACCTTCGGCAGCGGCGGGCATGGTCCCGCGGTGAACTCCGACGCGGAGGTGGTCCGGCGGCTGCGCGCGTCCGGCGCGGTCATTATCGGCAAGACCAATGCGCCGGAGCTGATGATGATGCCCTACACCGAGTCGCTCACTTTCGGGGCGACCCGAAACCCGTGGCATCCCGGGCGCTCGCCGGGCGGCAGCAGCGGCGGCAGCGCAGCCGCGGTGGCTGCCGGGCTGGCTCCGCTGGCATTGGGCTCCGACGGCGGCGGCTCGATTCGCATCCCGGCTACCTGGTGCGGTGTGTTCGGTCTGAAGCCCCAGCGCGACCGCATCTCGCTGGAGCCGCACGACGACGCGTGGTACGGGCTGAGTGTCAACGGGCCGATTGCGCGGACGGTGCTGGACGCGGCGCTGTTTCTCGACGTGACCTCGACCGTCCCGGGCGCCGAGGGTGAGTTCGTCGCCGCGGCCCGGCGGACCCCGGGCAAGCTGCGAATTGCGTTGAGCACCAAGGTGCCGACGCCGTTGCCGGTCCGCGTGGGACGGGCGCAGCTGGCCGCGGTCGAGCAGGCCGGCGTGTTGCTTCGCGAACTGGGCCACGACGTCGTCACGCGCGATCCGGAATACCCGCCGGCGCTGTATGCGAACTACCTGCCGCGCTACCTGCGTGGCATCAGCGACGACGCCGACGCGCAGGCCCATCCGGAACGGCTGGAGCCGGGTACCCGCACGCTGGCGCGGCTGGGTTCGTTCTTCTCCGATCGGCGGATGGAAGCGGTGCGCGCCGCCGAGGCGGCGCTGAGCAACCGGATCCAGTCCATCTTCGACGACGTCGACGTCGTCCTCACACCGGGCAACGCGACCGGCCCGCCCCGCATCGGCGCCTACCGGCGCCGTGGCGGGGTGTCGACGCTGCTTTTGGCCGGGCAACGCGTTCCCTACCAACAGGTCTGGAACCTGACCGGTCAGCCTGCCGCGGCCGTGCCGTGGGACCTCGACGAGCATGGCCTGCCGCTGTCGGTCCAGCTCGTCGGGCGCCCGTACGACGAGGCGACGCTGCTGTCGCTGTCCGCTCAGATCGAAGCCGCCCGGCCCTGGGCCCACCGCCGACCGCCAGTGTCATGAAATCGCTTGCCAGGAAGCAAGTTTGACGCTGAACCTCGTGGCGTGCGCCGGGCTAGTGGACGGCAGTCGCTGACAGCGGATTCCATCGGGCGCGTTGGCGAGCCGGCCGAACAGGTCGGCGGCCTTGGCGCCGTTGAAGTACACGCGCGCGATGCCCGGATGGTCGGCGAACAGCCTCCCGAAGTCGTTGACCATCAGGCTTTTCGGGTCGATCGCGGAGTCCGAGCTGCCGCGACGCCGGCACGCGCGCAGCACGTCCCAGAGGGCCAGGCCGTGGGAAAGTAGGGCCGCCAAACGCTCGTCGTAGGGCGCGGTCACGTCGAACCCGAAGAGCGCACTGGTGATTGGCCAGAACGCATTGCGAGGGTTGGCGTAGTACTGCCGGGCCAGCAGCGATTTGGCGCTGGGAAACGAGCCCAAGATCAGCACCTTGGCACGCCGATCCACGACTGGCGGAAATCCCCACAGAAGCGGTGTGGTCATGGCTTCTAGACCTGGGTCATCGCATAGTAGGCGCCTCGCCGGGCCAACAGCTGAGCGTGGTTGCCCTGCTCGACGATCCGCCCCGACTCCATCACCAGGATCACGTCGGCGCCGCGGATCGTCGAAAGCCGATGCGCGATCACGAAACTCGTCCGGCCGCGGCGCAGCTCACGCATCGCCTGCTGGACCAGGATCTCGGTGCGGGTGTCCACCGCGCTGGTGGCTTCGTCCAGGATCAGCAAGTGGGGGCGGGCGAGGAACGCGCGGGCAATGCTGATCAGTTGCTTCTCGCCGGCGCTGAGGTTGGCGCCGTCGTCGGAGACCCACGTGTCGTAACCGTCGGGCAGGGTGTGCACAAGCCGGTCGACGTAGGCACTCTTGGCGGCGGCGACGATCTCTGCTCGACCGGCACCCGGGCGGCCGTAGGCGATGTTGTCCGCGATCGTTCCGCCGAACAGCCAGGTGTCCTGTAGTACCACGCCGATGCGTGACCGCAGCGACGTACGGCTGACCGTCGTGATGTCCACGCCGTCGATCAGGATTTGACCGGAGTCGACGTCGTAGAAGCGCAGCAACAGATTCACCAGCGTCGTCTTGCCCACGCCGGTCGGACCGACGATCGCCACCGTGCTGCCCGGTTCGGCCACCAGCGACAAGTCTTTCATCACCGGCGTGCCGGGCCGGTAGCTGAAGTCGACGTGACAGAACTCGACCCGGCCCTGTACAGCTGACAGCTCGACCGCCGCGCTTGCGATCTCCACGGTTGGATGGTGGAGACCCGCTGCGCCCGGCTTCGCCGCGCTTGCGATCTCCACGGTTGGATGGTGCAGACCCGCTGCGCCCGGCTTCGCCGCGCTTGCGATCTCCACGGGGGCGTCCAGAATGTTGAAAACCCGTTCAGCGCTTGCCATTCCCGACTGCAGCAGGTTGTACATCGCCGCGACCTCACTCAGCGGCAGAGTGAACTGACGGACGTATTGGATGAAGGCCTGGATGCCGCCCAATGTGATCTGGCCGGCGGCCACCTGAAGGCCGCCCACCACGGCGACTGCCACGTAACTGAGATTTCCGACGAACATCGTGGCCAATGGCACCATCGCGGAAAGTGACTGCGCTCCGACGCTGCTGCGGTACACGTCCGCGTTGATGTCGTGGAAACGCTTTTCGGCGTGCGCTCGCTGCCCGAACATCTTGACCAGCGGCAAGCCAGTGTAAGTCTCCTCGACGTATGCGTTGAGCCGGCCGGTATCGGCCCACTGCCGCACGAACAGCCGCTGCGAGCGTCGCGTCATGCTCCGGGTCGCCAGCAGCGACAGCGGGATGGCCGCCAAGGTGATCACCGCCAGCAGCGGCGACATGGTCAGCATCATCGCCAGCACCGCCGCCACGGTCAGCACCGAGGTGAGGAGTTGGCTGATCGTCACCGACAGCGACGCTGCAACGTTGTCGATGTCGTTGGTCACCCGGCTCAGCAACTCGCCGTGCTGGCGGGAATCCAAGTAGGACAAGGGCACCCGGAGCACTTTGTCCTCGACATCGGAGCGCAGCGTCGTCACGGTGCGCTGCACGGCAATGTTGACCAACCGGGCCTGCGCCCAAACCAGCAGAGCGCCAAGCAGATACACGCCCAGCGCCAGCAGCAATGTGCGGCCGACGGCGCCGTAGTCCACCCCGGCGCCGGGCCGGACGTCCATGCCGGACAGCAGGTCGGCGAACCTCTGGTCGCCGTGGGCACGGGCGGCGGCGACAGCCTGGTCCTTGGTGATTCCGGCCGGCAGGCGTCGGCCGATCACCCCGTTGAACACCAAATCGGTGGCATGGCCGAGGATTCGGGGGCCGATCACCGCGAGCCCGACGCCGGCGACCAAAAAGATGAGAACGGCCGGCGTCAGCCACCACTGAGGAGTGAGCCGTTTGACCAGCCGGACGGCGGTGCGCCGGAAATCGTCGGAACGCTCGGTGGGGCCATGCACCGCGGGCCCGATCGGGGGTCTCGGGCGCGTCATCACACGCTCCCGGCAGGCACCACGGCCTGCGAGTCGACGAACTCGGCGTAGATCGCGCACTCGGTGAGCAGCGAGTCATGGGTGCCGCAGCCCACCGCGCGCCCGTCGTCGATGACGATCACCTGGTCGGCTTCGGTAAGTGTCGAGATGCGTTGCGAGACAATAAGAACCGTTGCTTCGGCGGACACCTCGCGCAATGCGGCGCGTACCCGCGCGTCGGTGTGCACATCCAGCGCCGAGAATGCGTCGTCGAACACATACACCTTGGGCCGGCGAATCACAGCACGTGCGATCGCCAGGCGCTGCCGCTGTCCGCCGGAGATATTGACCCCGCCCTGCGACACCGGCATGTCCAGCGCCGCGGGATGCGCGCCGACGAACCCGTCGGCCGACGCGACGCGCAGCGCCTCCCACATCTCGGCATCGGTGACCACCTGGCCCGGCGCCGCACCGTGGCGCAGATTGTCGGCGACGGTGCCGGAGAACAGATATGCGCGTTGCGGAACCAGGCCGATCACCGACCACAGCCTGTCGAGATCATGGTCGCGCACGTCGACGTCGTCGACGGTCACCGAGCCGCCGGTGACGTCGCAAAGGCGGCAGATCAACGACACCAACGTCGACTTTCCGGATCCGGTCGAGCCGACGATCGCGGTGGTGGTCCCAGGGTGCGCAGCCAGCGAAATATCCTGCAACACAGCGCGATCGGCGCCCGGATAGCGGAACGTCGCGCCGTGCAGGCGGACCACTCCGGCGGTCGTGCGCGGACGCACCGGGTGTGCCGGACTGGTGATGCCGGGACGGGTCGACAGCACCTCGCTGATCCGCTCGGCGCACACCGCGGCTCGCGGCAGGGTCATCAGGACGAAGGTGGCCCTCAGCACCGACGTCAGGATCTGCATGAAGTAAGTCAGAAAGGCGATCAGCGACCCGACCTGCATCTGGCCGGCGTCAATCCGCAACCCGCCGAACCAGATCAGCCCGACGCTGGACAGGTTGATCACCAGCGTGGTGAGCGGCAGCATCAGCGCCTGCCAGCGCCCGGCCTGCAGCGCTGTCTGCGACAACGCGTGGTTGGCATCGGCGAAGCGTTGCCGCTCGAACGGTTCCCGGGTGAACGCCCGAATCACTCTGATTCCCGAAAGCTGCTCGCGCAGAATGCGATTGACGCTGTCGATCAACGCCTGCATGCGGCGGGAGGCCGGCAGCAGGTGTGACACGATCCAGTAGTTGGCCAGCACCAGAACCGGGATGCTGACGAGCAGCAGCCACGAAAGCCCAGCGTCCAGGTGTACCGCCATCAAGACACCGCCGATGCTCATGATCGGAGCGGTGATCAGCACCGTGCAGGTGGTCTGCGCCAGCAGCTGGATCTGGTGGACGTCGTTGGTGGTACGGGTCAGCAATGACGGCGTGCCGAACCGAGCGAGGTCCGATACCGACAGGCCGGTCACCCGATGAAAGACCGCCGCTCGCAAGTCGCGTCCGATGCCCATGCCGGTGCGCGACCCCAACCGCGCGGTCCCCAACAGGCACAGCGCGTGCAGGCCGCTGGCCGCGAGCATCACCGCGCCGAGACGCACGATCGTCGACGTGTCCCCCTTGGCCACCCCGTCGTCGATGATTGCCGCGTTGATGGTCGGCAGATACAAGAACGCAAGGCTGCCAATCACTTGCAGCCCAATGACAGCCGCGATCAGCCGTCGATATGGCCGCGCGTATTGCCGCAGCAGCCTGGTCAGCATTTCAACACTTTCGCACAGGTCAATTCCAGGTTCGCGGCATATGACACGATGAGCGGGTGCTCGGTCCGATTGCTGAGTACGGATGGCAAGCCATCTGCAAACACCGGCCGAAAACGGCGGCAGCCACTGCGGTGGCGCTCGGCATGATGTTGTTGGCCGCACCGCCCGCGGCGCATGCTGTTCCGGTCCTGGTCGCGAATCCGGTCGTCCACGTGGACACCCTGATCGGCACCGGGTCGTCAGGCGGAATAACGGGCGAGATCAACAACTTTCCCGGTGCGTCGGTGCCATTCGGCATGGTGCAGTACTCGCCCGACACCACCGACACCTACGCCGGCTACGACCACGACAACGAGCGCTCCACCGGGTTCAGCATGACCCACGCCTCGGTGGGCTGCGCCGCGTTCGGCGATATCCCGATGCTGCCGACCACCACCCCGATCGGCTCGCAACCGTGGAACGCTTGGGAGACCATCGCTCACGACGCCAGCGAGGTCGGCGTGCCGGGTTACTACAAAGTGCGGTTCCCGAACACCGGAGTCACTACCGAACTCACCGCCACCACCCGTACCGGCGTCGGCCGGTTCACCTATCCCAGCAATGGTCAGCCGGCGCTATTCCACGTGCGCTCCGGGGGATCGCTGGCGGGCAACTCCGCGGCGAGCATTCAGATCGGCGCCGACAACACCACGATCACCGGCTCCGCGACCAGCGGCGGATTCTGCGGTATGGACAACATTTACACCGTCTACTTCGCGATGAAGTTCAGTCAGCCGTTCACCTCCTACGGCACCTGGGACGGCGACGCGGTCTATGCGGGCGCCCGCAGCGCGACCTCTCCGCACAGCGGCGGCTATGTGCAGTTTCCCGCCGGCTCGGTACTGGAAGTACGGACCGCGTTGTCCTACGTCAGCGTCGACGGCGCGCGAGCCAACCTGGCCGCCGAGGGCAACAGCAGCTTCGACGACGTGCGCGCGGCCGCCGTGGGCCAGTGGAACGCGATGCTGTCGCGCATCGCGGTGGCCGGCGCCGATCGCAACGTCAAGACCTTCTACACGGCGCTCTACCATTCGCTGCTGCACCCCAACACCTTCAACGACGCGGACGGCCGGTACCGCGGATTCGACGGTGCCGTCCACACCGTGGCCGCCGGGCACACGCAGTACGCCAACTTCTCCGACTGGGACACCTACCGGTGCCTGGCAGCTCTGCAGGCGCTGCTGTTTCCTAAGCAGGCCAGTGACATGGCCCAGTCGCTGGTGAACGACGCCGAGCAGAGTGGGTCACTGCCCCGCTGGCCGCTGGCCAATTCCGCGACCGGCGTGATGACCGGGGACAACGTGGTGCCGCTCATCGTGGATCTCTATGCCTACGGTGCAACGGATTTCGACGTCAAGACGGCATTGCGCCACATGGTGAACGCGGCGACCACGGGCGGGGCCGGCCGCGACGGGTACGTGGAGCGGCCGGGAATCGCCACCTACCTGGAGCACGGCTACGCGCCCAACACCGAGGAGTTCGAGGGCAGCAACGGGTTGGTCGGCGCATCGGTCACCCTGGAGTGGTCAATCGACGACTTCGCCATCTCCCGACTCGCCGAAGCGCTGGGGGACAACAAGACCGCTGCGGAATTCCTGGACCGGGCGCAGTACTGGCACAACCTGTTCAATCCGGCCACCGGGTACCTCTCGCCGCGCGACGCCGCAGGCTTCTTTCCCGTCGGCCCGGGCTTCGTGGAGCCACTCGGCGCCTACGGACAGGACGGGTTCGACGAGGGCAACGCGGAGCAGTACCTGTGGCTGGTGCCGCACAACGTCGCCGGACTGGTGAGCGCTCTCGGCGGCCGGCAAGCGGTCGCCGACCGGCTGGACCGCTTCACCGAGCAGCTCAACGCGGGCCCCAATGACCCGTATCTGTGGTCCGGCAACGAGCCGGGCTTCGGGGTGCCGTGGCTGTACAACTACCTCGGTCAACCGTGGCGGACCCAGCAACTGGTCGACCGGATCCGCGGCGAGCTGTTCAATCCCAGCCCCGGCGGCGAGCCCGGCAACGACGACCTGGGTGCAATGTCCAGTTGGTACGTGTGGGCCGCCCTCGGCATGTATCCCAGCACCCCGGGAACGCCGATCCTCACCGTGAACACACCGCTGTTCGACCGCGTCGTGATCACACTCCCGACCGGACGATCCATCCGGATCTCTGCCCCGGACGCATCCGGCGGGCGCAAGTTCATAGACGGCCTCAACATCGACCGTCAGCCGACCGATCGCACCTTCCTGCCGGAATCGATCATCCGCACCGGCGGTGATCTGACGTTCGCGCTGTCCGCCGTCCCCAACACCATGTGGGGGACCGCCGAGTCGTCAGCGCCGCCCTCGTTCGGAAGTAGGGGCTCGTCCTGATGGTGGCGACCCGCGGCGCCCGGCTGCGCCGCGCTTGCGATCGCCACGGCTGACCGGACGGCGTTATACGTTGAGCCCATGGCCAACACTGTGCCCGAGGATCTGCTCGCCGGACTAGAGGGCGACGCGCGCGCTGAGCGCGCCGAGCTGGTCGAGTGGCTGCTCCAGCAAGGCATCACCGCCGACGAGATCCGCGCCACCAATCCGCCGCTGCTGCTGGCCACCCGCCACATCATCGGCGACGACGGCACCTACGTCTCCACTCGGGAGATCAGCGAGACTTACGGCGTTGACCTGGACCTGCTGCAGCGGGTGCAACGCGCCATCGGACTGGCCAGGGTCGACGATCCCGACGCCGTCGTGCACATGCGCGCCGACGGCGAAGCCGCCGCCTACGCGCAGCGGTTCGTCGAGCTGGGACTGAATCCCGAGCAAGTCGTGCTCGTGGTGCGGGTGCTGGCCGAAGGGCTGTCGCACACAGCCGAAGTCATGCGCTACGCGGCGCTGGCCGCGATCATGCAGCCGGGAGCGACCGAGCTACAGATCGCCAAGGCCTCCAAGGCGCTGGTGAGCCAGATCGCCCCGATGCTTGGCCCGATGATCCAGGGCATGCTGTTCATGCAGTTGCGGCACATGATGGAGACCGAAGCCGTCAACGCCGGCGAGCGCGCCGCCGGCAAGCCGTTGCCCGGAGCGCGCCAGGTTACCGTCGGCTTTGCCGACCTGGTCGGCTTCACCCGGCTGGGTGAGGTGGTATCCCCGGAAACGCTCGGGCAACTCGCCGGCAGGCTGGCCGGCCTGGCCCGTGACTTGACTGCTCCGCCGGTGCGATTCATCAAGACGATCGGCGACGCGGTGATGTTCGTCTGTCCTGAACCAGAGCCGCTGCTGGACACCATCCTGAAGCTCGTCGACGTCGTCGACACCGACAACGACTTCCCCCGACTGCGGGCCGGCGCCGCCTCCGGGATGGCGGTGAGCCGGGCCGGCGACTGGTTCGGCAGTCCGGTGAACGCGGCGAGCCGGGTCACCGGAGTGGCGAGACCGGGGACGGTGCTGGTGGCGGATTCGGTGCGCGATGCTGTCGGCGACGGCGCCGGATTCGACTGGTCGTTCGCCGGCGCACGCCGCCTCAAGGGCATCAAGAACGACATACGGCTCTTCCGGGTACGACGAGGCTCGGCTCTGTGACGGGGTTCGCTGCGAGCGAACGGTACTTTCATTACATGTGTAACGATGTAATCATGTAATCATGAAGCACCATCACGCATACGGCCGGCGATACGGCCGCCCCGGTGGCTGGCAGCAAGCCCAGCAACCCGATGCCAGCGGCGCTGCGGAATGGTTCGCGGGGCGCCTGCCCGAAGACTGGTTCGACGGTGATCCCACGGTGATCGTCGACCGCGAGGAGATCACCGTCATCGGCAAGTTGCCGGAGGCCGAGTCGGCCGGCGCCAAAGGCGAAGAGACCGGCGACCGCGCCGAAGGCCGGGTCTCCCGCTTCCGCGAGGAAACCCGCCCGGAGCGGATGAACATCGCCGACGAAGCCCAGGACCGCTACGGCCGCAAGGTTTCCTGGGGCGTGGAAGTCAACGGCGAGCGAATTCTGTTCACCCACATCGCGGTACCGGTGATGACCCGCTTGAAGCAGCCGGAACGCCAGGTGCTCGACACGCTGGTCGACGCCGGCGTCGCCCGGTCCCGGGCCGACGCACTGGCGTGGTCGGTCAAGCTGGTCGGCGAGCACACCGAGGAGTGGCTGGCCAAGCTACGTGCCGCCATGTCAGCGGTCGACGACCTGCGTGCCGAGGGACCAGACCTGCAGAGCTAAGCCGTCGACATCACTGCTGGTTGTTGACCTTGTCGACGATCTTGTCGGAGACCTGGCCGGCCTGATCGTTCAGCTTGTACGCGCACGCGTTGACGTCGACGATCACGTTGTTGGCCACGCTCATCGCGCGCTGGCATTGCCAGCCCTTGGCGGCTTCCTGGGTGTTCACCAGCGTGACCCTGGGCGGCTGGCCCTGAACTTCGGAAACGGTCCATCGATAGGTCTTGTTCTTGGACGTGTTCGTCACCGTGATCGTCTTGCCGGAACAGTTCTTCCACTTGCCCTCAGCCGACTCGAGGAAATCACGGGCTTTGTCGGCTGACGGGAAGGTCACCACAGCCTGGTGCACCCAGTGGTCGAAATTGTCGCCGGACTCGGAGGATACGTTTCCGTTCACCCCGGTATAGCCGGTGCCCGAATACGTCGGGTCCTGGGCGGCATAAAGCACCCCCAAGCACGACGGGTCGGACAGCGTCAGCGAGGACTTCGCCATCGTCGTGATTGGGTCGCCGGGCGTCATGTTCGTGGCGCCCATGACGGCATTGATGTCCGAGGTGCTCAGCAGTAATGAACTGAGGCGATCGGCGGCGATTGGCGGGGGCGGCGGCTTCTTGGGTTTCTTGCCGATCAGCTCGTAGGCGACGATCCCGCCACCGACGAGGACGACGAGCACGACCGCGACGATGGCGACGACGAGCCAGGGATTCCCGCGTTTGGCGGGCGGTTGTTGCCACGAGGGTGGACCGCCGTGCTGTTGCTGGTAAGGCTGGCCGCCATGCTGTTGCTGGGGCGGCTGACTGGGGGCCTGGCCGCCCCAGTTGCTGCCGGCTTGGTAGTACTGGCCGCTGGCAGGGGGGGGGGGGCGGGTGGGGA
>NZ_LZSG01000068.1 GCF_001665395.1 Mycobacterium sp. 1164966.3 | reverse complement strand
CGCCACCGCCGACCCGATCGGCACCACCCCCGACCCCACCCGCAGCGGCGCGCTGCTGGTGGCATACACCGTGGTCTCCGTCGGGCCGTAGGCGTTGACCATCACCCGCCCCGGCGCCCACCGCTCCACCACCTCAGCCGGGCACGCTTCCGCGGCGATCACCAGCGCCGCATCCACCCCCTGCGGCGACAGCAGCCCCACCGCCGAAGGAGTCTGACTTAGCACGCTGACCCGTTCAGCGACCAACAAGGCGTGAAACTCCTGCGGTGAACGGGTCACCTCGTCGGGCACCACCACCAACCGGCCACCATGCAACAACGCACCCCAGATCTCCCACACCGAAAAGTCGAAGGCATAGGAGTGACACTGCGTCCACACCTGATCCGCCGTGAGCTCCACCCCGATATCGAGGGCGCGGAAGAGTTGGGTCACGTTGTGATGAGTGATGGCCACCCCTTTGGGCACCCCGGTGGTGCCCGAGGTGTAAATAATGTGCGCCACGTCCTCCGGGGCCGGCGCCGGCAGCGCCGTACTGGGCTGAGCCTGCACAGCCGGGTCATCAACATCAATGACCGCCAGGTCAAACCCGTCCAACCGGGCCCGCAGATCCGCGGTGCTCACCGCGGCGACCGGCGCGGCGTCGGTGAGCATGAACTCGATTCGCGCCCTTGGCACCGCCGGATCGATCGGCACATACGCCGCCCCCGCCTTCAACACCGCCAAAATCGCCACCACACCCTTAGCCGACCGCGGCAAGAGCAGCGCCACACACCGTCCCGGGCCCACCCCCTGCTCGGCCAACAAGTGCGCCAACCGATTAGACGCCTCATCCAGCTGCCGGTAGGTCATCGACTCGACCTGCGATACCAGCGCCACCGCCTCCGGGGCACGCGCCACCTGGGCGGCAAACAACACCGGCACCGACACCGGCGCGCTGCTCGGCTCCGTCAACACCACCCGATTACTCAGCTCATCCAACCGAGCCCGCTCACCCGCACCCAGCACATCCACCGATGACAACCGCCGCCCGGGATCGGCGGTCAATGCCAGCAACACCTGAGCCAACCGTCCAATCAGCACCTCGATACTGGCCGCATTGAACACATCGGTACGAAACTCCACCGTTCCGCCGATGCCTGCGGGCTCACCAGCCTCCGTGAAGAGTTCGGCCAAAGAAAACGCCAAATCCATGCGGGCGGTCTGGGTCTCCACGGGCAGCGAGCTGAGACGAAGGTCCCCCAATACCAGCTCCGCAGCGGGATCGCTGTTTCCCGCGTACTGCCAGCTCACCATCACCTGAATAAGGGGATGATGAGCCAACGACCTAGCCGGGTTGAGCCGGTCCACCAGCACCTCAAAGGGCACATCTTGGTGCTCGTAGGCGGCCAAGCTGCGGGCGCGCACCTGAGCCAGCAACTCAGCGGCGGTCAAGTCACCTGTCAGGTCGACGCGCAGCACCAAGGTGTTGACGAAGAACCCGACCAGTTCATCGAGCGCCGCATCACCACGTCCCGCGATCGGGAACCCCACCGCCACATCGGCGCTGCCGCTGAGCTTGGCCAACAGCACCGCCAAGGCGGCCTGGATCACCATGAAACTGGTCGCGTTGTGCTCCCGCCCCATCTCGCGCACCCGCTGCTGCAACTCCACCGGCCAGTCCACCACCACACTGGCCCCACGCTGATCGGCCACCAACGGATAAGGCCGATCGGTGGGCAACGTCAGCCGCTCGGGCAACCCGGTCAACGCCTGCTCCCAATACGCCAGCTGCGCGGCGATAGGGCTGTCGGGATCGGCCAGATCACCCAGCAATGCGCGCTGCCACAACGTGTAATCCACGTACTGCACCGGCAACGGCGCCCAATCCGGGGCGTGCCCGGCGCATCGGCTGGCATAGGCAAAGCCCAGATCACGCAACAACGGAGCGATAGACCAGCCATCGGCGGCGATATGGTGCACCACGGGCACCAACACATGGTCCTCGTCACCAAGACGGAAAAGTGTTGCCCGCAACGGGATCTCACACGCCAAATCAAAACTGTGCCGCGCCGCCGCGCCGATCGCCTCGTCCAGCCGGCTAACCGACCAGGCACTGGCATCAATTACATCGCGCAAGAAGTCGACCCGCTCTACCGGGACAACTACCTGTTGAGGTATTCCTTCGGGTGCGACGAACAGCGTGCGCAGGCTCTCATGGCGGCCCACCACGTCACAGAGCGCCGCACCCAAGGCGTCGACGTCCAACTCGCCAACGAGCCGCAGCGCGGTGGCCATGTTGTACACCGGCGACGGCCCCTGCAACTGGTCGATAAACCACAACCGCTGCTGGGCATACGACAACGGCACCACCGCTGGCCGCGCCATCGCTACCAGCGGCTCACGCCGCCGCGAACCCACACCGATACGACACGCCAACTGGGCCACAGTGGGCGCCTCGAACACGGTGGGTACCGAAAGGTCGGCGTCCAGTGCGGTGTTGATCGCCGCGAACAGGCGCATCGCCAAGAGCGAATCCCCACCCAGGTCGAAGAACGAGTCATCCACCCCGACCCGCTCCAGCCCCAGCACGTCGGCGTAGATGCCGGCCAGGATCTCCTCAACGGCACTGCCTGGGGCCCGGTAACCATGACCATCCCGAGACTCCGGTGCCGGCAGGGCGCGAGTGTCCAGTTTGCCGTTGATGGTCAACGGCAACGCCTTCAACACCACCACCGCGGCCGGCACCATATAGGCCGGCAACCGGTCGCCCAGCGCAGCACGCAACTCAACTGGATCCGCCGTGCCGGTCACATAGCCCACCAGTCGCTTGTCGCCGGGGCGATCCTCACGCGCGATCACCACCGCCTGCTCCACCCCAGCCAGCCCGGCCAGCGCGGTCTGCACCTCACCCAGCTCGATGCGATAGCCGCGGATCTTGACCTGCTCATCGGCGCGCCCCAGGTAAACCAGCTGCCCGTCAGCGCCCCAACACACCAGATCCCCAGTGCGATACATGCGCTGTCCAGGTGCCCCCGCACCGGCGAACGGACACGCCACAAACCGCGACGCGGTCAACCCCGCCCTACCTACATACCCCACGCCCACGCCGCGACCGGCCACATACAGCTCACCGACCCCACCGGCCGGCACCGCCCGCAACCAGCCGTCCAGCACGAACAACGCAGCCCCGGGTACCGGGACACCGACCGGCACCACCTCGGACCCAGCTTTCAGCGGCGCACTGATCGCCACGCACATCGTGGTCTCGGAGGGGCCATACGCGTTGACCATCATTCGTTCCGGCGCCCACCGATCCACCACCTCGACCGGGCAGGCCTCACCCGCCATCACCAACGCTGCCGACTCCAACCCCTGCGGGGAAAGCGCCGCCACCGCCGACGGCGTCTGGGTCAGCACGCTGACCTGTTCGGCGACCAGCGCCTCGCGGAAGTCCTCCGGCGAGCTCACGACCGATTCGGGCACCACCACCAACCGCCCACCGCGCAACAGCGCACCCCAGATCTCCCACACCGACACGTCGAAGGCCAACGAATGACACAGCGCCCACACCCCCGCCGCCGGCAAGCCGGCATCCAACGACCCCAGCAACTGGGTCACGTTGTGGTGGGTGATGGCCACTCCCTTCGGCACACCGGTGGTGCCGGAGGTGTAGATCAGATAGGCGATGTCATCGGGGGCCGGCGCCGGCAACGCGGTGCTGGGCTGAGCCTCTAGACGGGAATCGTCGAGATCGATGACGGGTACCTCGGTGCCGTCGAGCCGGCTCGCCAGCCCGCTGCTCGTAAGAGCGGCGGCCGGCGCGGCATCCTCGAGCACGAACCGCATACGGGCCGCCGGCACCGCCGGGTCGATTGGTAGGTATGCCGCCCGGGTTTTGAGCACCGCCAACATCGCCACGATCGCCTCAGCCGAACGCTCCACCAGCAGCGCCACACACTGACCCGGGCTCACACCCTGGCCGACCAACAAGTGCGCCAACCGATTAGCGGCTTCCTCGACCTCGCGATAGGTCCACGAACGCCCCTCGCACACCACCCCCACCGCATCCGGTGTCTGGGCCACTCGCGCGGCGAACAACACCGGAATCGACACCGGCGCGGTCACCGGCTTGCTCAACACGGCCCGGTTACCGAGCTCATCCAACCGGGCATGGTCGGCCTCATCGAGTGGATCCACCGACGACAACGGCCGCGCCGGGTCGGCGCTCATCGCCGCCATCACCCGCTCCAACCGCTTCACTAAATCGCGAATATCACAATCCGATAACAATTGCCCAGCACCAGCCGTGCTGAGAAAAAGCCGATCCTCATCCCTATAAAAGAACAGTCCAAGCTGATCGACGAGGTTAGTATGGGTCAGGGTCCCCGATGCCGGAGCACCAGCAAAATCCATCAAATGTGTAGTCGGGATGTAGTTAACAATTACCCGATTGGACGCTTGCCCGGAACCTCGGAGGCGTGCTTCATTCTCAAGGAGGCGCACCGGGAAACGCTGATGCTGCAGCGCTTCCCGCAGTCGCGTGTCGACATGTTTACAAAAACCCGCAACTGCAGATGCCGGCGAAGCTTTCAAGACCAGTGGGACGTCCCCGGAAACCATTCCTGGCACCATCTGTATTTCCGGACGCGCACGCCTGCTTACCGCAAAATCGAGCACTACCTCCGAGCTTTCGTCGTCGAACCCACGCACCACCAGCGCGCACGCCGCAGTAATCACCGACGAGCGACGCACCCCCAACGCCAGCGACAACTTCTGGATCCCTGCGACGACGACAGGGTCTAATTCAACGGGTACAGAAGACTCATACGGATCAGGCCCGTCCGCGACGGATGCCAACCGATAACGTGGGTCGCTTTCCGAAGGTAGGTTCTTGGTCCAATAAGCCTGATCATCAAGATAATCGGTGGACGCTTGGTATTCTAACTCGCAAGAAATCAGATCACTCAGGGGCCCAAAGAAAGCAGGCGGACTCGGCACGCCGGAAGCCATCGCGGAGTACACGTCTGCGATCCGATGACAAATAAGAGCAAGGCCAACCCCGTCTGCCACTATATGATGCCAGCAGACGAAAAAATAAAATTGATCCACCCGCGTCTGCAACAACGCAAATTTGAACAGCGGCCCACCAAGCGACATCAGCGTGTGCTGAATCGAAGATGTCAGCCGATAGGCTTCCTGGACAGGATCCTGCGAGCCCATTAGGTTATAGGAATCAAGCTCAACTTCGGGGTAATCAACCGCTTTCTGGAAAACCTGGCCGTCCACTTCGAAAAAGGCAACTCTAAACGGTTCGGCTTCGCGCACCACTTGAACGATCGCGCGCTCAAGCAAACCAGGATCTATCCTGCCTTCGATTCGGAAAAGCTCGCCCATCTGCCACCTCGCAGCAAAACGATCCGTTTTCTGCGCAAGCCAGATGTCTAACTGTGCGCGCGTCAGCGGTAAAGCTTGGCCGTGAGTTGCATCCATCTACCCACCCCGAAGATGAACTTGCCTTTGCCTAGGCTCCCCGCCATCCGCCCCGCGCGGATATGAGTCAGGCGATCCCAACCCTACTGCCGCGAGGGAAGTCGGTCCGGCTTTTCGAAAAAGTTCCTGATAAAACCCTGAGATTTTGGCGCCGCCGACTCCGCGCCGCAGGATTGCGCCGTTTGCGCTTCACCTTAATCTGCCTCAGACGATTCCTCGGCTTGTAGAGCCGCGTATCCGGGAGACAAAAGCCTTCCGACAGAACGACATTTGGCGCTCACGGCTGCTGCGCCCGGACATGCTCATCAAATCGGCCCCACCATGGTCTTCCGCGCCCGAAGACCTGCAATGAGAGAATCCCTGGGGGCCGGTGACTTACGCTCAGGGCGTGGAATCCCCGGTGCAAACCGCTGTCAACCCGGCAATCCGTGTCGAGGGTCTCACCAAACGGTTCGGGCGCGTCGTCGCCGTCGAGGACCTGAGTATGACCGTCGCCCCCGGCGAGGTGTTCGGGTTCCTCGGCCCCAATGGCGCAGGCAAGTCGACGACGATTCGCCTGCTGCTCGGATTGATTCGCCCCACCGCAGGCACTGCGGAGATCTTCGGTTGCCCTGCGGGTGACGTCCGTCGGTCTCATCGTCACATCGCATACGTGCCCGCGGATGTCGCGCTGTGGCCAAGGATGACGGGCGCCGAAATCCTTGAGCTGCTTGGCTGCGTGGGTCCCGGTATCGACGCGGCGTACCGCGACGAGTTGGTCGACCGTTTCGATCTCGAGCTCGACAAGCCAGCCAAGGCCTACTCGACCGGTAACCGGCAGAAGGTGGCCCTTATCGCAGCATTCGCGACACGAGCTCCGCTGCTCGTGCTCGATGAGCCCACCAGCGGCATGGACCCGTTGATGGAACGAAGATTTCGTGGCTGTGTCGCAGAAGCACGCGAGCGCGGCCAGACGGTTTTCCTCAGCTCTCATCAGCTGGCCGAGGTGGAAGCCGTATGCGACCGCGTTGCGATTCTGCGTGCCGGGCGACTCGTGGAAGTTGACAGCATCGCTGACCTACGTCAGCTGCACCAGACCGTGGTCGAGGTGTCCTATCACGGCGTTCAACCGCGCCTGGAGCATGTTGACGGTGTGTCGAGTGTCGAGCGGTTGGACGGTGAACGGTTGCGCCTCAACCTGACTGGATCGCCGAGGGCCGCGCTTCGAGCGCTCGCCGCAGCCGACGTTGTCGCGATCACTATGCACGAACCGACACTTGAAGAGATTTTTCTCGCCTATTACGGAGAAGCTGCACGATGACGACGGCCCCGCCGCCCGGTTCGGTGGCCGGCGGGCCGCAATTCGGGCCGGGCCGGGCCGTGAGCCGGCTAGCCGTGCGCCAGGTTCGCCTGGGTGCCCTCGTGGTCGCCTCGATCTGCGGGGGGATATCGGTATTGGCCGCCAGCCAATACCGATTGGTGAACAACTTGCTGGATGCATCAGGTATGCGCGCCCTTGCTGACAATCCCGCCGTAAGGACGTTGGCGGGGCCACCGGTCGCTCTCGACGATCCTGGCGGTTTCACCGTGTGGCGCACCGGCACAACCGTTTCGCTGCTCGCGAGCGTATGGATCATGTTTGCCGCCACACGTTTTACCCGCGGTGAAGAGGATAACGGCCGGTGGGATCTGCTCCTGGCGGGACGCCTGCGAACGACTGACTTGGTCGTCCGCTACCTGGCCGCCCTCGCTGGATCCGCAATGCTGATCGGCGCGGCCGTCGCGGCGGCCCTATTGGCGGCCGGTACCCACCCGACCGGGGCAGTGATACATGCAGCGGGAATCACGGGCATTGTTTTGACTTTCGCGACAACAGCTCTGCTCGCCGCACAAGTGATGCCGAGGCAATCCAGTGCCACGGGAATTACGGTCGCGGCTATCGGCGTTAGCGCGCTGCTGCGCATGATCGCCGATGGCTCGCATCAGCTGGCATGGATGGCATGGGCCACGCCGTTCGGGCTGACAGCACGCTCGGCGCCATACGCCGAAAATCGCATCGGTCCACTGGTGGTGTTGGGCGCGTTTCCGATCGTGCTGGCCGCTGCAGCCCTCTTGGCGGCCCGTCACCGCGATTTGGGCGACGGGATTGTGGCGGTGCGAAATACCCGTGCTCCGCGAACCCGATTGTTGCAATCGATCGGCGGGTTTGCGCTTCAGCGGACCGCGCGGACCACGCTGGGGTGGGCGGTGGGCATCGCCGCATATTACTTTCTGGTCGGCGCGATGCTCGCCTATCTTCTCGACCTCATCGAAAACAACAAGCGGTTCGCTGAACTCGCCGCGGCCGCCGGACTGCGTGGCCACGAGTTGTATCTCATCGCTGCGGCTCTGTTCGGCCTGCTCGCAGTCCCAACCGGTCTCTACGCCACAATGCGTCTTGCAACCATGGTCGTCGACGAAAAGGCCGGACGGTGGACCCTGCTATTCGCCCAGCCAGTTTCGCGCGTACGTCTGCTGTGCACCGAGACGGTGATCACGGTCGGCGGGATGGTTGCCCTGCATTGCTCAGCCGCAGTCGCCCTGTGGGGCGGTGCCAAACTCACCGGCACCCCACTGCAGTTGGGCGAGTCACTTGCGGGTGCGCTGAATTCTCTTCCGGTGGCAATGCTCGCGGCCGGAGCCACCGCGGTGGGCATCGGGTTGCTACCATCCGCCGCAGGCGCGATCGGCGCTCTGCCGCTTGTCGGCGGGTTCCTGGTGAACCTGATCTTGCAGATCACCAAAGCCCCTCGCTGGATTGCCACCCTGTCGCCGTGGGCGCACCTTGCCCCCGTACCGGACAGACCGCCTAATTGGGCGGCCACCATCATTCTGTTGCTCATCGCCGCGACCCTGACGGGCGTCGGAGTGTACGGGTACGTCCGGCGCGATTTGGCAGCGTAAGTGCAGGACATGCCCTGGCGTTCCTGTCGCTGCTGCCTCGAGCGAGCCCAGCCGCGGCGAGGACCGCTCATATACGGCGGGACAATCGGCGCTAGGTGCTGCCCGATGGTGTAGCCGGACTCGGGTCACGCCATCGCGTCCCATGTGGTTTCGGGCGGCTATTTCGGTACATGTGCCGTGGCGCGCGCATAACATCCCTATTGTCTATTGCTAGGCGATGGAGGCGGTTTGAGCGAACTCGAGAACCTCGATTTCTTTACCGACAAGTCGCTCGTCGATGACCCCAACGACTACTACGACGCGATCCGTCGTTGCCCAGTACGGCGCGAGCCGGCGCATGGCGTGGTGATGGTGTCGGGGTATGACGAGGCCGTCGCCGTCCAGCGCGACGCCGAGCAGAACTATTCGGTGTGCAACATAGTCAGCGGACCATGGTCGGGGATTCCGAAGAAAACCGGCAGTGACGACGTTTCGGATCTGATCGAACAGCACCGCCACAGGGTTACGTTCGGCGACTACTTCATCACGTTTGATCCTCCGCGGCACACCGCGCACCGCTCGCTGTTGAACAGGCTGTTTACGCCCAAGCAGCTCAAGAAGAACGAGGATTTCCTCTGGCGTCTGGCCGACGAGCAACTCGACTCCTTCGTCGCGCAGGGCAAGTGCGAGATCGTCGTCGACTACAACTTTCCGTTCACGCTCGTCGCGATCATCAATTTGCTGGGCGTGCCCGAGGCCGACCATGACCGATTCCGCCGCGCTGCGACGGCCAGCAGGCTCGAAGGCGAACGTAGCGGCTTCGTCGGCGTAAAAGAGGAGTGGTTCGTCGAGTACATCGAGGAGCGGCGGCGCACACCGCGCGAGGATGTGCTCACCGAGCTTGCGCTGGCCAAGTTTCCCGACGGCACGACGCCCGCCGCGATCGACGTTGCCCGCGTCGCCACGTTCATGTTCGCTGCCGGCCACGGCACCACGATCGATCTGCTGAGTCTCGCAATGCTAATGCTGGCGGAGCGACCGGACTTGCAAGAGCAGCTGCGCAAGGACCGCTCAAAGGTCCCCGCGTTCATTGAGGAAATGCTGCGCTTCGAAAGCCCGATCAAATCGAATTTCCGCATGGCGCGGCGCACCACCAAAATAGGCGACGTCGATGTGCAAGCCGGCACCAGCGTACTGGTGATGAATGGCGCCGCAAACCGCGATCCACAACGGTTCGAGGAGCCCAGGGAATTCCGCCTCGAACGCCCAAACATATTGCAACACATCGCATTCGGCCGTGGTATCCACACTTGTCCGGGTGCCCCGATCGCCCGCGCCGAAGCGCGGGTGAGTTTGGAACGAATCCTCGACCGGATGGCCGACATTCGGCTTTCAGAAGCCGAGCATGGTCCGGTGGGCGATCGTCGCCTCAAATGGGACCGGACTTTCTTGTTCAGGCGCCTCAAGGAATTGCACCTCGAGTTCACCCCGGTTGAGTGATTTTCCCAACGCTCGTGCTCAGCCGCCACCAACGGTCCGGCAGCAACGCGCTCGCGGGGAGGTCAGTGCCCAACCAAGGGTCGCGGGGATCAAGGCTCACCCGGTGACCGAAAAGGTGTATCTGGCCCGGTTTTTGGCTAAGACTTCCTAAGGTTGCCGTAGGGTACCCGCAGAGCCGACTCTCAACGATGCAGGCAGTACTCCATTGGACGACACATCGCGCGAAACGAGCCCGTTGCCGGTCGAACCGACCACGCGAGGCGGTAGGAGCAGAAACTTCTCGACCAGGCTGCCACCTCGCTGGTTCATAGCCGCGGTTACCGCGATCGGCCTCATGCAGTTGATGGCAACGATGGACGGCATGATCGCGGTCGTCGCGCTTCCCAGGATCCAGAATGACCTCGGCATCTCCGATGCCGCGCGAAGCTGGGTGATCATCGGCTATGTGCTGACCTTTGGCGGGCTGGTACTGCTGGGTGGTCGCCTCGGTGACACGATCGGGCGCAAGCGCGCCTTCATCGCCGGCGTCGCACTGTTCACCATTGTCTCGGCGATATGCGGCATCGCCTGGAACGGGACAGTCCTCGTTTTGGCGCGGCTGCTACAGGGCGTAGCCGCGGCGATCATCGCACCGACCGGTATGGCGCTGGTGGCGACGACGTTCGCGAAGGGCCCTTTACGCAATGCCGCGATGGCGGTGCTGGGCACCATCGGCGGCCTCAGCTCGGTGCTGGGTCTCGTCGTGGGCGGAGCGCTCACCGAGGTGTCGTGGCGGCTGGTGTTTTTGGTGAACGTGCCGATCGGGCTGCTGGTGCTCTATCTGTCCCACAGTGCGCTGCGGGAAACGCAGAAGGAGCGGATGAAGCTCGACGCGACTGGCGCCGGGTTGGCCACGCTGGTCTTTACCGCGGCGGTGCTCGGCTTCTCGGTGGGGCCGGAGAAGGGCTGGCTGTCGCCCATCACGATCGGGTCGGCTGTGGTGGCCCTGGGTGCTTCCGTGGCGTTCGTGGTGGTGGAGCGCAGGGCGGAAAACCCCGTCCTGCCCTTTGACTTGTTCGTCGACCGCAACCGGATGGCCATGTTTGCGGCCATCTTTCTGGCCGGTGGGGTGATGTTCACCCTGACCCTGCTGCTCGGCCTTTATGTGCAGGACATCGTGGGCTTCAGCACGCTGCACGCGGGCCTTGGCTTCATCCCGTTCGTCTTCGCGGTTGGCATCGGCGCGGGCGCGGCATCGCGGATGGTGACCTCGTTCCCGCCGCGCGTGGTGGTGATCGTCGGCGGCATCATCGTGCTGGGTGCGGTGCTGTACGCCTCGACGCTCCACCGCGGCGTCCCGTACTTCCCGAATTTGGTGTTGCCCCTCGTCATCTCCGGTATCGGTATCGGCATCATCAACGTGCCGCTTGCACTCGCGCTGATCGCCAGCGTCGGTTTAGACCGGATTGGGCCCATATCGGCGATCTCGCTCATGCTGTCCCGCCTCGGCGGGCCGATGGTGCTGGCCGTCGTCCAGGCTGCCATCACGTCCCGCGCACTACACCTCGGCGGCACCATCGGCCCGGTGAAGTCTATGAACGCCGCCCAGTTGCACGCGCTGGACCAGGCGTACACCTACGGCTTCCGATGGCTGGCCGGGGTGGCCATCCTGGTCTGTGGTGTGGCGCTGCTCATCGGCTACAGTGCGCAGCAGGTGGCGCATGCGGCAGAAGTCAAGAAAGCCTTTGACGCAGGGGAACTGGAGCCAGATACCAACCCGCCCAACAACACTGGTTCACGTCCCAGCACGTAGCTCAGGGTTGGCAGCGCAACGCCATCGGCGGCACCGTCAGGTCCACGAAGTAGCGCGTCACCGCGCCGTCGACGCACGGATTGCCGCCCAGCACCGCCGTGTGCTGGGTTCCGTCGTAACTGATCAGCGGGGCGCCCAGCTGCCTGGCCAGATTCACCCCGGCCTCATACGGCGTGGCCGGGTCGTGCGTCGTCGATACGACGACCACCTTGCCGAACGGAACCTGGGGCGCGGCGTGCGGCGCCGTCGTCGCCGGCACCGGCCACAGCCCGCACAGATCCCGCGGCGCGTGACCGGTGAACGGTCCATAGCTGAGGAACGGGGCGGCCTGGCGGATCTGCTGGTCGGCGGCGACCCAGCTTTCTTCATCCGTCGGCGACGGCGCGTCGACGCAACGGATCGCGTTGAACGCGTCCTGGTCGTTGCTGTAGTGCCCATGCTTGTCGCGGCCGTCGTAGTCGTCGGCGAGCATGAGCAGGTCTCCGGCGTCGGTGTGGCGCTGCAACCCGATCAGACCGCTGGTCAGGTATTTCCAGTGGGCCGGCGTATAGAGCGCATTGATGGTGCCGGTGGTCGCGTCGGCGTAAGAGAGGCCGCGCGGATCCGACGTCGGACCGGGCTTGGCGACCAGCGGGTCGACCAGAGCGTGATAGCGGTTGACCCATTGGGCCGGGTCGGTGCCCAGCGGGCAGGCCGGCGAACGGGCACAGTCGGCGGCGTAGTCGTTGAAGGCGGTCTGAAATCCTGCCATTTGCTTGATGTTTTCGTCGATCGGGCCCACCGTCGGGTCGATGGCGCCGTCCAGCACCATCGCCCGCACATGGTCGGCGAACCGCTCCAGATAGGCGGTGCCGAGCTCGGTGCCGTAGCTGAAGCCCAGATAGTTGATCTGCTCGTCGCCCAGCGCCTGGCGGACCATGTCCATGTCGCGCGCGGCGGACGCGGTGCCGATGTTGGCCAGGAACGCGGTGCCCATCTTGTCGGCGCATTCTTTGGCCAACTGCTGGTAGACCTGCTCGATGTGCGCCACTCCGGCAGGGCTGTAATCGACCATCGGATCGCGACGAAAAGCGTCGAACTCCGCGTCGGTGCGGCAACGCAGAGCGGGCGTGGAATGGCCCACCCCACGCGGATCGAAGCCCACCAGGTCGAAGCGGCTCCGAAGCTCGGTGCCATCCAGGTCGGGCGCCAGCCCGGCCGCCATGTCGACTGCGGACGCGCCGGGACCGCCCGGATTGACCAGCAGCGACCCGATTCGCTGCCCGGTTGCCGGAATCCTGATCACCGCCAACTTGGCTTGCGCGCCACCGGGGTTGTTGTAGTCGACGGGAACCGACACCGTCGCGCACTTTGCGGTGGGAATGTCCTTGGTGTCGCCCAGGAAATCGCTGCAGCTGCCCCAGTTCGGCTGCGCCACCGCCGGCGGCTGCGGGCTCTGCGTCTGGCCCGCGCCGGGTCCGGGTTCGGGGGTGGCGCCGGTCACCGGCTGACCGCCAAGCAGCAACCCGCCGACGAACAAAGCAAGAAGCGCCGAGCTCAAGGGTCTGCGGCGCGACATGGCTGTCATCGTCGCAGCCAAGCATTCCCGCCACGACGCGAATCGGTCACGCCTTGATCACAGCGCCGCGGTGGGACGAACCCCATCGACTGGCGCCGGTGCTCAGCTAGCACTTGGCGCCGGCCGGTGGCGTGGTGCCGTCGATGAGGTACGCGGTGATGTAGTTGTCGATGCAGTTCTCGCCCTGGAAAACCACCGTGTGCTGGGTGCCCTCGTAGGTGAGCAGCGAGCCATGCAGCTGGTTGGCCAGGTCCACTCCGGCCTGGTACGGCGTGGCCGGATCGTGTGTGGTGGACACCACCACGGACGGAGCCATTCCGGGCGCCGAGACGGCATGCGGCTTGCTGGTGGGCGGCACCGGCCAGAACGCGCACGTTCCCAGCGGGGCATGACCGGTGAACTGCCCGTAACTCATGAACGGGGCGAGCTCCCGGGAGCGGCGATCTTCGTCGATGACCTTGGCCCGATCGGTAACCGGCGGCTGGTCAACGCAATTGATCGCCACCCGCGCATCGGTGGCGTTGTTGTAGTGACCTTTCGCGTCGCGGCGCATGTACATGTCCGCAAGCGCCAACAGGGTGTCGCCGTGCCCGTCGCGCAACTCGGTCAGGCCGTCGGTCAGGTGGTGCCACAACGTCGGCGAGTACAGCGCCATGATGGTGCCGATGATGGCGTCGCTATAGCTGAGCCCACGCGGGTCCTCGGTTTTTGCCGGCCTGCCGACCATCAAATTGTTCGGGTCGACCAGCGGATCGACCAGGCTGTGGTAGACGTCGACGGCCTTGGTCGGGTCGGTGCCCAGCGGGCAGGTCGGCTTTTTCGCGCAGTCCGCCGCGTAGTCGTTGAAGGCATCCTGGAATCCCTTGGCTTGACGCAGGTCGGCCTCGATGGGATCGGCGTTGGGGTCGACGGCACCGTCGAGGATCATCGCGCGCACGTTCTGCGGGTAGGCCTCGGCGTAGGCCGAACCGATCCGGGTGCCGTACGAATAGCCCAGGTAACTCAGCTTGGCGTCGCCCAACGCTGCTCGGATCGCGTCCAGGTCCCGGGCGACGTTGACGGTCCCGACATTGCGCAGAAAGGTCAGGCCCATCTTGGTGATGCAGCGGGCGACGAACTCCTTGGTCTCGTCCTCGCTGTGCTGCACGCCGGCCGGGCTGTAGTCGACCTGTGGCTCGGTTCTCAGCCGGTCGTTGTCCGCGTCGGAGTTGCACCAGATGGCCGGCCGCGACAACCCCACCCCGCGAGGGTCGAACCCGACGAGGTCGAAGCGTTCGCGAACCTTCGGCGGCAACGTCTGGACAATGCCGAGAGCGGCCTGGACGCCGGATTCGCCGGGCCCGCCGGGGTTGATGACCAGCGAACCGATTTTGTTCCCCGTCGCGGCAAAGCGAACCAACCCGAGCACCGCGACGTCGCCACTGAGATGCTCGTAATCCACCGGCACCGCGAGCTTGCCGCACATTGCGCCGGCCGGCAGCTTGCCCGAGCCCGTGGTCCGGCAGGCCGACCACGCAATCGGCTGACCGAGCCTGGGACCGGCCATCTGGGGATGCCCGTCGACCACCCGGAGGCAGCCCGCGAGCAGCATCGCCACGCCGGCGGTCGCCATCGAGATCAGCAGCGTGCGCGCGATCTTGTCGCGGCGAGACAGACACATGCCAACATATGCTGCCAGAGGACACGCACGGTGCCGGTTGGCGGCCTTACCGGGCAGCTGCGAGCAGTTCTTCCATCGCGACGGCGAACTCGTCGGCCATCTCCCATAAGTCCGGCAACAGGTCCGGGCAGGAGATCAGACCGAAATCCAGCTTGCCGCTCAACGACATCGCCGTCACGTTGAGCCCCGCGCCGTGAAAGATCGGCCCTAGCGGGTACATCGCCTTGACCTCGCAGCCCAGCAGATACAACGGGGTCTGCGGCCCCGGCACGTTGGAAACCACCAGGTTGTGCACCGGCAGGCTCTCGGTGAACCGGGTCTTGGCGTAGACCCGCATCGCGATCCCGAACACCGCCGGTGCGGCGAACTGCGTCCAATCTTGCAGCAGAGTCGCGCCGATCGCCGAATTATGTTCTTTGGCAACCGAATTCGCGTGCGCGATGGCCTTCAGACGCTCCGCGGGGTCGGCGATCTGGGTCTCCAGGCTGGAAAACATCCCCGAAACCTGATTGCGCCCACCGCGATCCGACTTCCCGTGCACCGAGACCGGCACCGTCGCAACCAGCGACGTGGCAGGCAATGCGTTGCGATCGGACAGATATTGCCGCAGAACGCCAGAGACCAAGGCCATCACCACATCGTTGACTTTGACGTCGAAGTAGTTCTTCACCCTCTTCACGTCGTCGAGATCCAGCTGTGCGTAGGCGACGTTGCGCCGGCCAGTGATGCTGGCGTTGAACACGGTTGGCGGTGCGGCGAACGGCCGCGCCATCGTCTGGCCGTCCAGCGCCCGCCTTACCGTCGTCACCGCCGAGGACACCGTTTGCGGCATCACACTGGCCAGCTGCCAGGGTCGGGTGGCGAACCTGAGCAGGCCGCCCGCCGCGATCTGCCAGCCGTTGCCGCCGCCGACGCCCAGCACCGGATCCGGCGCGGGCGCATCGGCTTCGGTGGTGCACAGCTGAGACATCAGGTTGGCGCCGGTCACGCCGTCCACTCCGGCGTGGTGCACCTTGGTCATCACCCCAAGCCGGCCCCGGTGGTGGCAATCCGTGCCCGCCACGCCTTCGATGACCCACATCTCCCACAGCGGTCGCCGGCGATCCAACGGCAAGGATGCGATGTGCCCGCAGATCTCGGATATCTCCGCTCGCCCGCCGGGCGCCGGCAGTCCGATGCGGTGCAGGTGGCGGTCGATCTCGAAGTTCTCGTCATCCACCCAGACCGGGTGGTCGAAGTTCAGCGGGCTGTCGGCAAGCTTCTCGCGGAACTGCGGCATCGCTTTGATCCGCAGCGACAAAGCGTGGCGCAACCGGTCGAACGTGTAGCCGCCGGGCATGCTCGACGTGTCCAGCTCCATGACCGAGCAAACATGCATGGGCTGTGATTCGGTCTCCAGGTAGAGGAAGCTGGCGTCGAGTCCGCTGAGCCGTTGCATCCGACGATGGTATGTGTCACAGCAGCCCCACGGTGACAAGGGCGGATGTGAGATGGCAGACTGTGGGGGTCAGACGAACCCGGGGACCCACCAGCCAGATTTTCTCGGCAGGGCCACGAGGATCGACCGGACCACATCACTAGGGACAAAGATGTCTACTGAGCAACACGTCTATGGGGCCGACCCGGCTGTCGCGCCGCCTGCGCCCCGTGCCAAGATTCGCACCCACCACCTGCAGAAATGGAAGGCCGAAGGCCACAAGTGGGGCATGCTGACGGCCTACGACTATTCGACCGCCCGGGTGTTCGACGAGGCCGGCATACCGGTTCTGCTGGTCGGTGACTCCGCGGCCAATGTCGTCTACGGCTACGACACCACGGTGCCGGTTTCCATCGACGAGCTGATCCCACTGGTGCGAGGCGTGGTACGGGGTGCCCAGCACGCGCTGGTCGTCGCCGATCTGCCGTTCGGCAGCTACGAGGGCGGACCCGCCGCCGCGCTCGCGGCCGCCACCCGTTTCATGAAGGAGGGCGGCGCGCACGCGGTGAAGCTCGAGGGCGGTGAGCGGGTAGCCGAGCAAATCGCATTTCTGACCGCCGCCGGCATCCCGGTGATGGCGCACATCGGCTTCACGCCGCAAAGCGTCAACACTCTGGGTGGCTTCCGGGTGCAGGGTCGCGGCGACGCGGCCGAGCAGACCATCGCCGACGCCATCGCGGTCGCCGAAGCCGGCGCGTTCTCCGTCGTCATGGAGATGGTTCCGGCCGAGCTGGCCACTCAGATCACCGGCAAGTTGACCATTCCGACCATCGGCATCGGAGCCGGCCCCAACTGCGACGGCCAGGTCCTGGTCTGGCAGGACATGGCCGGGCTCAGCAGCGGCAAGGCCCCCCGCTTCGTCAAGCGGTATGCCGATATCGCCGGTGAATTGCGCCGTGCCGCAACTCAATACGCGGAAGACGTGGCCGGCGGAGTGTTCCCCGCCGACGAGCACTGCTTCTGATCATTCGACCTGCAGCACGATCTTGCCGCGCAGATGCCCGGCAAGGCCCTGCTCGAACGCGGCACGCGCCCGGGCGAGCGGGAAGACCGATTGGACGAACGGGCGCAGTTCTCCCGCGTCGATCAACCGGGTCAGTTCGCGCAGTTCAGGGCTGCTGGGCGCAACGATGAAGAACATCCCGGGCACATGGCCCGCCGGTGGCCGGCCCGGTTCCTCGACGATTGAGATCAGCCTGCCGGTGCCATTCAGCACCGCCCACGATCTGTTGAGCGTCTCGCCTCCGACGGTGTCCAGGACCAGATCCACATCGCTGACGACCGTCTCGAACGGCTCCGCGTCGTAGTCGACGAACTGATCCACCCCCAGCTCACGCAGAAAGCTCTCGTGCCGGTGCGACGCCGTCGCGACGACGTGGGCCCGCTTCCATCGGGCGAGTTGCACCGCCAAAGATCCCACCCCGCCGGCGGCACCATGGATCAGCACCCGCTGACCTGCCTCTAACCGGCCGTGCCGGAACAGGGCCTGCCAGGCCGTCAGCCCGGACAGTGGCATGGCGGCCGCGTGCACAGGATCGAGGGCGCGGGGTGCGGGTGCCAGATCAGCGGCCAAGACGACGACGAATTCGGCGGCACAACCATCCCGGGGAAAGTCGATCAGCCCGTAGACGGGATCGCCGACGGCGAGGTCGTCCACCTCAGTGCCCACCGCGTCGACCACTCCGCACAATTCGTGGGCGGGGATGCTCGGCAGCCGCGGGTTGCCGCTGCGGTCCTGATAGGTCTCGGTCCAGGTGAGCTCGGTAGGCGTGATGCCCGCGGCCTGTACCCGCACGCGTACCTCGCCGCCTATCGGCGCCGGCGTTGGCGCGTCCTCATACCTGAGCTGCTCCGGACCGCCCCGGCCATGCAAGCGAACCGCTTTCAACCGTAGATCCCATCTTGTCGGGTATCAGGCATGCCGCCCAGTCTCGACATCCGGCACGGACGAACCAAGCAGCAAAGCTGTTCGGGACTCCGTCGCTTTGATGTGGCACTCTATCAATGCTTCATCCTCGACCACGGAGTCAACGATGCCTGGAAATGCGCGCCATCTGGAGGTGGAACGCAAGTTCGACGTCGTCGAGTCGACGGTGTCACCGTCGTTCGAAGGCATCGCCGCGGTGGCTCGAGTGCAGAAGTCGCCCATTCAATCGCTGGATGCGATCTATTTCGACACCCCGACGCAGGACCTGGCGCGCCACAAGATCACACTGCGGCGCCGCACCGGCGGCGCCGATGCGGGCTGGCATCTCAAATTGCCGGCCGGCCCGGATGCGCGCACCGAGGTCCACGCGCCGCTGACCTCGGGCAACGGCGTGCCCGCCGAGTTGCTCGACGTGGTGTTGGCGATCGTTCGCGACCGCCCGGTGGAACCGGTCGCGCGCATCACCACCCAACGCGAAAGCCAGGTGTTGTACGACGCCGAGGGCGAGGCGCTGGCGGAGTTCAGCAACGACCACGTCACCGCGTGGACAATCGGCGACAGCTCCGATAACGGTCCCGCCCAACAGGATTGGCGCGAGTGGGAAGTGGAGCTCGTTAACGGAACTGCCGATGGCGAATTGCTGAACCGGTTGAGCAACCGGCTGCTGGATGCCGGCGCCGCACCCGCCGGTCACGGCTCCAAGCTGGCGCGAGTGCTGGCCGCGACCTTGGAGCACGACGCCGGTCGGCCGCCCACCGACCCGGTGCACCGCGCCATGGCCGAACAGGTCGACGAGCTGCTGATGTGGGATCGCGCCGTGCGCGCCGACGCCGACGACGCCATACACCAGATGCGGGTGACGACCCGCAAGATCCGCAGCCTGCTGCGGGATGCCCATGATTCGTTCGGATTGACCGAGGGGGCGTGGATCCTCGACGAACTACGCGAGCTGGCCGGCGTTTTGGGCGTGGCGCGCGATGCCGAGGTGCTTGCGGAGCGCTACGAGCGTCAATTGGACCAGCTGGCACCGGAATTGGTGCGTGGACCCATCCGGGAGCGTCTGGTCGAGGGTGCGCGGCGACGGTATCAGTCGGGCCTGCGGCGGTCGCTGATCGCGATGCGGTCACCGCGATACTTCCGGTTGCTGGACGCCCTGGATGCGATGGTGGACGAGATCCCGGCCAGCCAGTCAGATGCCGAAGCGGAGCCGGTGACCATCGACACCGCCTACAAGCGAGTCCGCAAGGCGGCCAAAGCCGCCGCGGAACAGCAATCCCCGCATGAGCGCGACGAGGCTGTGCACCGAATCCGCAAGCGCGCCAAGCGGCTTCGGTATACCGCGGCTGCCACCGGAGCAGAAAAGGTATCCGAGCGGGCCAAAGTCATCCAGTCGCTGCTCGGTGAGCACCAAGACAGTGTGGTGAGCCGCGAGCATCTGAGTCAGCAGGCCGCAGCCGCTCACGCCGCGGGCGAGGACACCTTCACCTACGGCCTGCTGTATCAGCTGGAGAGCGACTTGGCCGATAGCTGCCGTCAGCAGATCGGCGACGCGCTGCACAAGCTCCACAAGGCGGTACGCAAAGCGCGACACTGACTTTCAGCGTGGTGAGCAGACGCACCTGCGTGATAGCCGCGGCTCAGGCAGTCCCTATCGGCCAGTTCGCCATAACACAATTCACGTGCAGGGCGGCGACGTCCGGCTTGACTCCCATACTCACCAATTCCTGCGCTACGTCGGCACGGGATTTACCAGAATTGATCTCAATCTCAATAAACGAAACAAAGGGCAGATTCTTTGCTTCGGCCCCGGGCGGAAGCTCCGCATCGCTATTTATGCAACGAAGGTAGCTGTGGGTGTCGGCGTGAGCAGGCGATGCCCCGATCAGCACAACCGAGGCCATGAACACCGCCGCAGCGACGTAGATGAGGCGCATGCTTGCATCATCCACCCGCCGCCGAAGCCGGGCAATGGCAGGTGTTGGAGGCCCATCGCATCGAGGCGGGCGAGTTGGCCTGTAAGCCGGATTCTGTTCCTCGCCGCCGCGGCGTAAGCAACGGCGGCAAGGCGGCGACCATCCATCTGGACACACCGTTGCCGGGTGCCTCAAGCGGTCCACCCGCAGGCATCGGGCGAGCAACCCTCGAACGCCTGCGCGGCCGCACCTTCCGGTGCAACCTTCTTGACCTTGCTTCGGGTGGGGTTTGCCTAGCCATCCCGGTCACCCGGAATGCTGGTGCGCTCTTACCGCACCGTTTCACCCTTACCACCGCTTGGGTGGCGGTCTCTTTTCTGTGGCACTTTCCCGCGAGTCACCTCGGATTGCCGTTAGCAATCACCCTGCTCTGTGAAGTCCGGACTTTCCTCGACCCGACGCCGGATCTCTCGAACCGGTGCGAGCCGCGACCGCCCAGCCAACTCGTCCGCGACGAACACGGTACTCGCTGCGGGATGTTGCGGCCAAGAGCCCTGGGAAAGAAACGCCCTCCGCTTCCAGGAAGCGCTATTGGTTTTCGAAATCGGGCGGTGCCATCGGGACCGGTGCGGAGATGGCACGTGTGACTGCGGGCCCACTTTCCTCCGATTTTGCTTACTGGTAGAACAGCCACAGACAGGACTGGAGTACCGATGGCTCAGTGGGAAAAGCGCGTCGAATCCGGCGATTGGGACGCCATCACCGCCGCGGTCAACGAATACGGCGGGGCCCTGTTGCCGAAGCTGATCACGACCCGCGAAGCGACACGGCTGCGCAGGCTCTACGCCGACGACAGCTTGTTCCGCTCGACCATCGACATGGCACCCAAACGGTACGGCGCCGGGCAGTACCGCTACTTCCAGGCGCCCTATCCCGAGCCGATCGAAGCCCTCAAGCAGGCGCTGTATCCCCGCCTGCTACCGATAGCGCGCGACTGGTGGGCCAAGCTGCGCCGCGACGCCCCCTGGCCGGACAGCCTTGACGAGTGGCTGGCGAAATGCCATGCCGCCGGCCAGACCAGATCGACCGCACTGATGCTCAAGTACGGCACCGACGACTGGAATGCCCTGCACCGGGATCTTTACGGCGAGTTGGTGTTTCCGCTCCAGGTGGTGATCAACCTGAGCGATCCCGCCCGCGACTACACCGGCGGCGAGTTCCTGCTCGTCGAACAACGGCCCCGGGCCCAATCCCGTGGTACCGCAATGCAATTACCACAGGGACATGGTTTTGTGTTCACCACTCGGGAGCGACCACTGCAGTCCAAGCGGGGCTGGTCGGCGGCGCCCGTGCGGCACGGACTTTCGACGGTCCGTTCCGGCGAACGCTATGCGATGGGGCTGATTTTCCACGACGCCGCCTGACGACTATCGTCGCGGGGCGTGAACACTCCCCCGGAACGGTTGAAGGTAGTGCTGGCCGGTGGCAGCGGAGCGTTGGGCCGGCGCATCGCAGCCGACCTCGCTCCCCGCGGCCACGACGTGGTAGTCCTGACTCGTCGCGTCGATCCAGCACTCGGCATACGCCAAGTGCCATGGGACGGGCGCACTCTCAGCGACTGGGCCACCGAACTGGACGGAGCCAATACGGCCGTCATCAACCTGGCCGGCAAGCTGGTGGACTGTCGGCCCACCCGCCGCAACATCGCCGAGCTCAGGGACAGCCGGGTGCTGGCCACCAGAGCGCTCGTCGACGCCAGCAAGCAACTCAAAACTCCACTGGCGCATTGGGTTCAGGCCAGCACTACGGCAATCTGGTCGGACGCCGGCGAAATCCGCTGCGACGAAACCACGCCGCTGCCAACCGGGTTGCCACAGATGACCGGAGTGGCCGAACCCTGGGAGCAGGCATTCGAGGGTGCCAACACACATCACGGCGTCATCCTGCGCACGGCGGTGGTGCTCGACCCAGACTCCCCCGCGCTGGCGCGACTGATCGGCCTCACCAAGTACGGCTTAGGCGGACGGGTTGGCACCGGGCGCCAATGGTTCTCCTGGATTCACCTGTCGGACTGGCTTGCAATTGTGCGCGCGTGTCTGGGGTTGACACCGGGGGTGTCCATTCCGCCGGGTGTGCTCGTCGCAGCCGCCGATCATCCGGTGCGCAATCGCGACCTGATGGCCACCATGCGCCGGCAACTGCACCGACGGGCGGCGCCGCCCACTCCGGCGGCGTTCGTGAAGCTCGGCGCGGTGGTGTTGCGCACGGATCCCGCACTCGGGCTGACAGGCCGGCATGCCACATCAAAAGTGTTGCATAACCCCGGCTTTGAGTTCGAGTTTCCGACGCTAGACGCAGCCCTGGCCGACCTGTTGAGTTAGTCGAAGCAGACGATGCTGCGTGCACCACGTCCGGCGGCCATGTCGGTGAACGCCGTCTCGACGTCGTCGATCCCGATGCGTCGTGTCACCAGCGCCTCGAGATCGAGTCGCCCGCTTTGGGCGAGTGCGGCCAGCACCGGGATGTCGCGCACCGGATCGCTTGCCCCGTAGACGCTGCCCTGGATCTTCTTGCCGTCGGACATCAAAGCCAGTGCGGGAAGCGTCACTTCGTCTTTGAGGCCGGCCGCACCCACCAGCGTGACCGTGCCGCCGCGACGGGTGGCCTCGTAGGCGGCGCGAATCGTTGCTGGCTTGCCCACCACCTCGATGCCGTGATCGACCCCGGCGCCACCGGTGAGGTCACGCACGGCGGCGACGAGGTCGACGTCACTCGCGTCGACGGTGTCGGTGGCACCGTTGGCGACGGCTGCGGGAAGCTGGCCAGCCATCCGGTCGGCGGCGATGATCCGCGCCGCACCCGCCAGCCGGGCACCCTGGATCGCCGCCAAACCCACACCGCCACAACCGATTACCAGCACGCTCTCGCCCGGACGGACGGCCGCCGTGTGCATCACCGCGCCTACCCCCGTGGTAACACCGCAGCCCAGCAGCGCGGCCTGATCGAGTGGCAGTGACTCGTCGACCCGCACTACCGCCGCCGCCGGTAGCAGCGTCTCTTCTGCCAGTGACGCGACGCCCATTCCCGGCCACACCGGGCCGGCACCCTCGGCGTAGGGAGCGCCGTAGACGTGGTCGTAGCTGTGCAGGCACAGTACGGTTTCGCCGCGCAGGCAATGCGGGCAGGACCGGCACGGCACACTCCACGTCAGCACGACGTGGTCACCCGGTTCGACGGTGGTGACGTGGTCCCCCACCTCGGTCACGACCCCGGCACCCTCGTGACCGAGCGTGCACGGCAGGAGTGTCGGAATGGACCCGTCGCGCAATGACAGATCGCTGTGGCATACCCCGCTGGCGGCCAGCCGTACCCGCACCTCGTGCCCGGCAAGTGGCCGTAGCTCAAGCTCCTCCACATTGGTGGGCTGCCCGACTTCGCGCAGCACGACAGCCTTCATATCGACTTACGATGACGTGACGACCGTGCCGGGTCAAGGAGCTGGGTCATGACGAGTTCGACGACAACAACGCAACCGGATCTGACGATCGGCGGCGAGCCGCAGCCAGGAGCCGCGGGCAGCTATCCCGTTCACAACCCGGCCCGGCCGGCTGAGATCGTTGGTCACGCCCCATCCGCCGACCTCAGTCAGCTCGATGCCGCGGTGACCGCCGCGCGCCGGGCGGCGTCGGGATGGCGAGCGCTCAGCATGGCCGAGCGCGTCGCCGCCATCTGCGCCGCGGCCACCACTGCCGCCGAACAGCTCGCCGGAAACGACGGCGCGCGCCTGTACACCCGCGAGCACGGCAAGGTGCTCGCGGAGGCGACGTTCGAGATCAACACCGGACCGGGCCTGGCGGGACTGATCGGATCAATGGCCGAAGCGGCACTGGCGCCCGAACAGGTCGACCCGCCGGCGAAATACCCGCGGCTGCAGCGGGAACCGTTCGGTGTGGCCGCGTTGGTGCTGCCGTTCAATTGGCCGCTCGCCCTCACGATGACCAAGCTCACGTCGGCGTTGGTTGCCGGCAACACCTGCGTAGTCAAGGTGCCGCCGACGTGTCCGCTGGCGGCGCTGCAGCTCGCCGGAGCGGTGGCAGCAGCACTGCCACCGGGGGTGGTGAACGTGCTGTCCGGGCCGGGCAGCGAGCTAGCGCAGGCGCTGGTCACCCACCCCGGCATCGACCTCATCTCGCTGACCGGGGGCGTCGCCACCGGCCGTGCCGTGATGGCGGCGGCCGCGGCGCGGCTCACCCCGGTGCTGCTCGAGCTCGGCGGCAACGACGCGGCGATCATCGCACCCGACATCAAGGTCAGTGACGAGCTGGTCGAACGGCTGGTGACGGCGACCTACACCACCGGCGGTCAGGTTTGCATGGCGATCAAGCGGCTTTATGCGCCGACGAATCTGGTCGGCGACCTCGCCGAAGCGGTGCTCGCCCGCTGCGAACGGGAAGTCATCGGCGACGGGCTCGCCGAGGAGACCACCCTTGGTCCGCTGCACACCGCGGCCGGACGCGATCGTGTCGCCGGGCTGCTCGACGACGCCGTAACGCGTGGGGCCAGAGTCCAGACCGCCGGACGAATTCGGGAGGCCGATGCCGACGCCGGCGGCTACTTCGTGCTGCCGACCGTCGTGACCGACCTGTCCCCGGACTCCACACTGGCCACCGAGGAGCAATTCGGCCCGGTGCTGCCGATCTCCGGCTACGAGGACGTCGACAAAGCTGTAACCGCTGCCAACGCAACCGAATTCGGGCTTACCGCGTCGGTGTGGACCGGTGACGACGCGCTTGCCGACCGGATCGCGAGGCAGCTACAGGCGGGCACGGTGAGCATCAACTGCCACGGTATGGCCGCCCAAGACCCGCGGTTGCCGTTCGGCGGCTGCGGGCAGTCCGGCATCGGCCGCGAGCTCGGCGTCGAGGGAATCCGGGCCTTCACCCAGCCGCGGGCCTTCGTCCGGCATACGGTGCCGGGCTAACGAGATCCAGCGCCGACTCGTCTATTTCGCAACGACAGTCAATTGTGCTCGGGCCTGGTCGATTTGGTCGTAGGCATACGTCACCATATCTGCCGTCGTCATCATCTCGCCCTTGCGTGCGAGCGATCTATATGTGGCCTCGCCAAGCACCTTGCGAAGATCAGCAAGCGCGGTGTCGAACGCTGCCACGAAGGGAAGTGCAGCGATTGGGCTTGAGACGGCGAACCCGGCGATGGTGGCCGCCGGCTTGTACCGCCCGAGCCGATGCAAAAACAAGGCGAGCAACCCCAGCGGGAAACCGAGCATATAGGTGTTACCCGAGTCGTGGTAGTTGCTGATCGCCATGGTGAAGTAGTCCAGGGCAGCCAGCTGGTCGCCGTGCTCGGGCTCGAGTCGGCACAGGTTGGCTGCAAGATGTGACTGAGTGGAGCGATTGCCGCTGTCTTGCGCGATCTTTAGGCCACGCCGCAAGGCGTCGAGCGAGCGGACGGGGTCGACATGATAGACCGCCAAGCCGTAGGCGAGCAGCGCCCAGCAAAGCACAAATGGATTGCCAGTCGCTTCGGCCGCGTCGATCAGGCCGTCCGCCGCCGCCATCGCATCGTCGTAGCAGCCGGTAATCGAGAGTCCGATGAGCAGGTTCGCTCTGATGTAGACGCGGACGTCCAGATCGCGGGCGAGCTGAGCGCGACACCACTGAATCCACCGTTCCGGCTGGCCGACGGCAACATAGACACCGCCAAGGAAGCCTTCCGCGCCCCACAGGATGCGGTCGCTTCCGCCTGCCACCGCCCTCTCGGCGGCCTCGGTGTAGTGAACAGCCGGATCGATCCGTCCGGCCAGATAGCAGTTCGACGCCGCCACATATAGTGCCCCCAGCCGGGGGTGGTCGATGGCGCGTGCGGACTCGATGAGCTCTTCGGCCCAAGCGATCGCTTCGTAGTTCTCCGTCAGGATGCCGACCCACGCCGGATATGTGGCGATTGGCGCGGCGACGTCCAGATCACCTCGATCGGCAGCCCAGCGGAACGCGGAGCGCAGATTCGCTAGCTCGGTGGTGAACCAGGCGTAGGCCTCGCGCTGACGGGGGCTGTCCCACAGCGCAAGGATGTCGTTTTCGCGTCCGGCGAAGTAGCGAGCATGCGCCGCGCGAACCTCTTCCGCCTCACCGCGGGCGACGAGCCGCTCTTCGGCGAACTGTCGGATCGTTTCCAGCATCGAATATCGCGTCCGCCCCGCTGACCGGTCGACTACCAGCAGTGATTTGCGCACCAATGCATCGAGCAGATCCAGGATGGCCAAGTCGTCCGCAGTGCTGAATCCCGCTACCGCGCAGGCACTTTGGAGGTCGAACCCCCCGGCGAACACCGAACATCGCCCCAGCAGCGCCTTCTCGTCGTCTTCCAAGTGGTCATATGACCACGCCACCGCATGCTGCAGTGTCTGGTGGCGTGGCAGACCGCGTTGTGAGCCCACCAGCAGCCGGAATCGCTGATCGAGGCGGTCACGCAGCTCGCTGGCGGTCATCGACGCCATCCGCGAAGCGGCCAACTCGACGGCCAGGGGGATTCCGTCCAGACGTCGGCAGATCTCGATGACCGCGCTGGCGTCGTCGGCCAGGAAAGCCGGAGCCACGCGGTGGGTCCGTTCAATGAACAGGTCAACGGCCGCATCGACATTCAGCGAGCGCACCGGCCACAACTGCTCGTCGGCAACTCCGAGCGCTTCGCGGCTGGTGGCCACAATTTTCACCGTCGCCGATGTCGTCAGGATGGCCTCGATCAGATCCGCGGCGGCGTCGAGCAGGTGCTCACAGTTGTCGAACAACAACAACCTGACCCTGCCCTCCAGCGCGGCGGCGACACTCTCGCGCACCGTCTTGCCGGCTTGCTGAGTGATGCCCAGTACCGCTGCTACCGCATCTGGCAAGGCGGCAGGGTCGGTGATCGCTGCCAAGTCGAAAAACCACACGCCGTCGGGAAATTCACCGGCCAGCCGCGCTGCGACCTCAGTGGCCAGGCGAGTCTTGCCGACCCCACCGACGCCGGTCAAGGTGACCAACCGTTCAGCCTTTACGGCCGTGTGCAATTCGGCCACCTCGGACTCGCGCCCGATCAAGCCGGTCGACGCGGGCCGCAGATTCCCTGGAGACGTATCCAAGGCCCGTAAAGGAGGAAACTCGGTCCGAAGGCCGGGCGCTCGGACCTGAAATACCCCGACGGGCACCATCACATCGCGCAACCGTCGCGGCCCGAGATCGATCACGTCTACTCCACTGAGCAGAACCGCGGTCGAGTCTGCCAGCAGAATCTGACCGCCATGCCCGGCGGCCATCACCCGCGCCGTACGATTCAATACCGCACCGAAATAGTCGGTCCCTCGCAGCTCAGCCTCACCGGTCGCAATTCCCATACGCACCGGCAGCGCGAGTGTTCGCTGCGCGGCCACCGCGGCATCCACCGCAGACTTCGGGGAGGCGAACGCCGCGCACACGCCGTCACCGGTGTGCTTGAACAGGAAGCCGCCGTGTTCGTCGATCGCGGTGCGCAACACGTCGTCGTGCGCTGCCAGCGCGCAACGCATGGCGTCCGCGTCGGCTTCCCACCGACGGGTCGAACCCTCGATGTCGGTGAACAGAAAGGTCACCACGCCCGAAGGGGGCATCCCCGCTGGCACCCGATCAGGATGTCACAAATTTCCCACGTCAAGGCGGCTTCGAGACGGCGTCGAGTCCGGCTCGCGCCCGGTCGATCTGGTCAAAGGCATACCTCGCAATAGCGGCGGTGCTCATTCCAGCGCCTCTACGGTCGAGCGACTCGTATGTCTGATCTCCGAGAACCTCACGCAGGTGCGAGACCACCGTGTTGATTTCCGGAAACGTCGTGGTGGTCAGGGGACTCATCGCGAATCCGGCAATGGTCGCTGCTGGTTCGTAGATTCCAAGCTGATCCAGGAGGATCGCGAGGTTTGTGAAAGGCGAGAGAATAGTCACGATGTTGCCGGAATCGTGCATGCGCTGGATCGCGAGACTGATGTGATCGAGCGCTGACAGCGGATCGTCCCGTGCCACTTCAACTTGCGCGAGATTGATAGCTATGTGGCTTTCGTTGAAACGATTGCCGCTGTCGTGGGCGATCGTCAGACCACGGCGCATCGCGTCGGCGGCGCGCTCGGGGTCGGCGTGACGCCAGGCGAAGCCATCGGCCATCAGCGCCAGCGAGAGTGAGTGCGGGTTGCGGGTGGCTTCCGCGACGTTGACCATGCCCTCCGCGGCGATCATTGCTTCGTCTTCGCGCCCCGCGATCGTCAACGCCATGACGAGAAGAGCGGTGATATTTACGTGCGTGTCGGGCGTGCGGTCGAGGAAGGCATGGCACCACTCGACTGCCCGGTCGGGCTGGCCAATGGCCAGATACGGATTGGCTAGTACGCCCTCCATGCCGAACGGGACCTCGCCGCGGCGGGTGCGCACTGTCGCCTGTCCTGCGTCGCTGTACCCAATAGCCTCCTCGACACGTCCCACGAACCAGCACTGTGACGCCATCGTGTACAGGAAGGCGAGCCGCGGGTGGTCGACAGCGCGGGCGGCCTCGACCGTCTCGTCGGCCCAGGCCGTGGGCTCGTAGTTTTCGAGCCAGAAGCCGATGAATGCTGCATAGGTGGCGATCACGGCGCTCACGTCGAGGTCCCCGCGATCGGCGGCCCATCGAAATGCGGTGCGCAGGTTGGCCAACTCGGTGGTGAGCCAGTCGTACGCCTCCCGCTGTCGGGGGCTATCCCACAGGGCCAGGATGTCGGCCTCCTTGCCGGCGAAGTGGCGGGCATGCGCTGTGCGAACGTCGTCCGCCTCGCCGCTCACCGCGAGCTGCTCCTCGGCGAACTGGCGAATGGTCTCCAGCATCGAAAACCTGCTCCGCCCCGCCGACCGGTCGACCACCACCAGCGATTTACGTACCAACGCGTCGAGCCGATCCAGCATCGCATACTCGTCGTTGTCATCGAATCCGGCTACTGCACAAGCGCTTTCGAGGTCAAATCCACCGGCGAACACCGAACACCGGTGCAACAACGCCTTTTCCGCGTCGCCGAGCAGGTCATAGGACCAGGACACCGCGTGACGCAATGTTTGGTGGCGTTCCAGTCCACGCCGTGAACCGATCAGCAGCCGAAACCGATGATCAAGGCGGTCTCGAACCTCGCTGGCAGTCATCGACGTTATCCGCGATGCCGCCAGTTCGATGGCCAGTGGAATCCCGTCCAGTCGCTGACAGATCTCGATGACCGCGGCGGCCTCGGCGCTGTCAGCCATCGAAAAGCCCGGAGCAATCCCTTGTGCGCGTTCCACGAACAGACTTACCGCCGGTGATTCGACCCCGGCTGCCGCATCCAGCGAGCGCACCGGCCGCACCCGTTCCTGGTTGAGCCCGAGGCCTTCCCGGCTGGTGGCCAACACTCGCACCGTCGGGGAATGCAGGAGGATGGCTTGGATCAAATCGGCTGCGGCATCGAGCACATGCTCGCAGTTGTCGAACACCAACAGCCGGATCCTGCCCTCCAGCGCGGTCGCTATCGACTCGCTTACTGTCTTACCGGGCTGCTGGTTGATGCCCAGCACTGCGGCCACCGCATCAGGCACCGCCGCAGGATCAGTCACCGATGCAAGCTCGAAAAGCCAGACGCCGTCGGCGAATTCAGCAGTCAGTCGGGCGGCGACTTCCAATGCAAGGCGCGTCTTGCCGACGCCACCGACCCCCGTCAGTGTCACTAACCGGTCGGACCTCACCGCAGCGCTGAGCTCGTCGACCTCGGCCTCGCGCCCGATCAGGCTGGTAGTCGCGGGCCGCAGATTTCCCGGAACGGTATCTAGCGTCCGCAGCGGCGGGAAGTCGGTGCGAAGTCCCGGCGCTCGTAGTTGAGAGAGACCGATCGGCACCGGTACGTCCCGCAGCCGCCGCTGCCCCAAATCGATCAAGTCGACGCCACTGAGCAGACTCGCCGTCGACTCAGCTAACAGGACCTGCCCCCCGTGCCCTGCGGCCATTACTCTCGCGGCCCGATTGAGCACCGCACCGAAGTAGTCACCGTCGCGCAGTTCGGCCTCCCCGGTCGCAAGGCCCATGCGCACCGGCAACTCCAGAACCAGCTGGGCCTCCACGGCCGCGTCGACAGCCGAGCGTGGGGATGCGAATGCAGCGGCCACGCCATCCCCGGTGTGTTTGAAGACCAATCCACTGTGGTCCTCGATCGCCGAACGCAGGACCTTGTCATGCACGACGAGCGCAGCCCGCATGGCGTCCGCGTCGGTTTCCCACCGACGAGTCGAACCCTCGATGTCGGTGAACAGAAAGGTCACCACCCCCGAAGGGGGCACCCCCGCGGACACCCGATCAGGATGTCACACAGGCCCACTACCAGCCAGCAAACCGCGACAGACTGTCGAGACTCTCGTATGTCGTCTATTGCGACAGAGCTTCCAGCGCCGCTCGGGCCTGGTCCACTTGGTCGTAGGCATACGTCACCATCTCGGCCGTGGTCATCGTTTTGCCGGTGTGGGCGAGCGATTCGTAGATCGGGTCGCCGAGAACTTCCCGCAGGTGGAGGATCGCGTCGCTGAACTCCGGAATCCAGGATGTGGTGACCGTACTGAACGCGAAACCGGCGATCGTCGAAGCCGGTTCGTGAAGCCCGAGTCGGTCCAACAGGGCCGCGAGCACCGCTAAGGGGATACGGATGACGGTGGTGTTGCCGGAGTCGCGGTAGTTGCGGATCGCCATAGTGAGGTGATCGAGCGTGGCCATCGGATCGCCGTATCGGGCCTCGAGCCGGCCCAAGACGTTTGCGAGGTGGGACTCGTCGTAGCGGTTACCGCTGTCGTGAGCAACCGCCAGACCGCGACGCATCGCATCACGCGCGCGGGAGGGATCAGCGTCGCAGTGCGCCATGCCGTAGATGAGAAGCGTGAAGGCAAGTAAATGAGGGTTGCGGGTGGCCTCGGCCGCCTCGATCAATCCCACTGCGGCGGCCATGGCCTCGTCGTGGGATCCCGCCATCGTCTTGGCGATCATCAGCGCTGCTCTCGCCAAGACGTCAGCGTCACGAAACCCCGCAAGCCCGACACCGAACACCTCGATGCTCCGATCGGGCTGGCCTATCTGGGTGAAAATGGCGCCAAGCCAAGCTTCGAAGCCCTGTGGTACCCTGCCCCGGCTCTTATGGAACGCCGCCTGGCCGGCTTCGCTGTATCGGACGGCATCGTCCATGCGTCCGACGATCCAGCACTGCGTAGCCATAGCGTAGAGCGACGCGAGGCGTGCATGGTCGACGGCACTGGCCGGCTCAATCAGCTCTTCAGCCCAGGCGATCGGCTCATAATTTTCGACCATCAAGCCAAGTAACGTCGCATAGGTGGCGATGGGCGCGGCCACGTCGAGGTCGCCGCCGTCCGCGGCCCACCGGAATGCGGTACGCAGGTTCGCCAATTCCACGGCGAACCAGCCATAGGCCTCATGTTGCCGCGGGCTATCCCACAGGGCAAGGATGTCGGCTTCGAGCCCCGCATAGTAACGGGCATGCGCCATTCGCGCTTCGGTCGCCTTGCCTCGGGCAACGAGTTGCTCCTGAGCGAACTGGCGGATCGTCTCCAGCACCGAAAACCGCGTGTGCCCAGCCGAGTGATCCGCGACGAGCAGCGACTTGCGCACCAAGGAGTCCAACAGATCCAGCAGGGCAAAGTCGTCGAGGTCATCTGATCCGGCTACCGCGCAGGCACTTTGGAGGTCAAATCCGCCGGCGAATACCGAGCACTGCTCCAGCAGCGCCTTCTCCGCGCAATTGAGGTGGTCATAGGACCAGGCCACCGCGTGACGAAGCGTTTGGTGACGTGCCACGCCGCGCCGCGACCCGATCAACAGCCGGAAGCGGTGATCGAGACGATCCCGCACCTCGCTGGCGGTCATCGATGCCATCCGTGAGGCAGCCAGCTCGATAGCCAACGGGATGCCGTCGAGGCGGCGGCAGATCTCCTGGACGGCGTTGGCGTCTTCAGTGTTGGCTATGGAGAAGCGTTGCGCCACATTACAAGCGCGCTCGAGGAATAGAGTCACTGCTGCCGAGTCCGTGCCCGCTTCGACGTCCAGCGAGGGCACCGCCCACAACTGTTCGTCGGCTCCCCAGTCCCTCGCGGCTGGTGGCCAGGATTGTCACTGTCGCCGAATGAGCGAGGATTGCTTCGATCAAATCTGCGGCAGCGTCGCGCAGATGCTCGCAGTTGTCGAACACCAGCAACCGGACCCGACCTTCCAACGCTGCGGCCACGGACTCACTTACGCTCTTACCCGGTTGCTGGGTGATGCCCAGCACTGCCGCGACTGCATCGGGCACGGCAGCCGGATCGGTGACCGCCGCCAGCTCGAAAACCCACACGCCATCAGGAAATTGATCGGCCAGTCGTGCCCCGACCTCCAACGCAAGGCGGGTCTTGCCGACCCCGCCTACACCGGTCAACGTCACCAACCGATGCGCTTTGACCGCCGCTTCAATCTCGGCGACCTCCGACTCACGTCCGATAAAGCTCGTGGTCGCGCGCCGCAGGTTTCCCGGACTTGTGTCGAGCGCCCGCAGGGGCGGAAACTCCGTACGTAGTCCCGGCGCTCGGACCTGAAAGATCCCGACCGGCGTCGGCACACCCCGCAGCCGTCGCTGCCTCAAGTCGAGCAGGTCCACTGCGCTCAGCAGAGCCGCTGTTGAATCCGCCACCAGGATCTGACGGCCGTGTCCGGCGGCCATTACTCGCGCCGCACGATTCATCACCGCACCGAAATAGTCGCACTGACGCAATTCAGCTTCGCCGGTCGCGATCCCCATCCGGACGGGCAATTCGAGATCCCGCTGAGCGGCAACGGCGGCGTCAACAGCCGAGTTGGGTGACGAGAACGCGGCGCACACCCCGTCACCGGTGTGCTTGAACAACCATCCGCCGTGCGCCTTGATCGCGGTGCGCAACACCTCGTCATGCGCGGCCAAGGCCGCCCGCATGCCATCGGGGTCGGCTTCCCAGCGACGGGTCGAACCCTCCACATCGGTGAACAGGAATGTCACCACCCCAGACGGCGGGCCCCCTGTGGACACCCGCACAGGATGTCACACCAAGCCCACTACCACCCAGCAAACCGCGACTGACTTTCGAGACTCTAGTAAGTCGTCTATTACAAGACCCGGTCACCGCCAGCGAATCCGGCTAGCGGCGCTCAGCCACCAGTCATACCGGGCGGACAGGTCGGTGCGATCGGCCCCGGATCGTTTGTTCCCGGGCAAGGGATTGAGGCACCGGACGGCCCAGGTGCTATGCCGTCACCGGCGCATCCACATCGAGTTTCCTTCATGCTGCGATCAGAACCCTGGTTCCCGAGCAATTGCTTCGTCCCTTGCACGCAGCAGCAGCCGATGACAGCATGACTGTTGCGCCGGTTCGACTGCGCGGCAAGGTGTTTGCGCTCAGAGGTGGCAACGCGAGTACAGTGGCTGCGATGGCTGTCGCTTCGTCCAATGAGCGGATGATCGCGGGCGTCGCCGCCGCGTCCGTTTCGCTCGGGGTGGCCCAACTGGTGGGCATCCCGTTCGGTGCGCGGGCCGATGCGCGCACCGCGATCGGCTCGGCGGTCGTCGACCTGACGCCGGGTCCCATCAAAGAGTGGGCGATTCAGACGCTGGGCTCTCTCGACAAATTCTTCTTGGCCGTCACCGTGCTCGTGGTCATCGCAGTGATCGCGGCAATCGCCGGAACTCTAGAGACGCAGCGCCGCCCGTTTGGGAGCGCGGTGATTGCCGCGGCGGGCGTCCTCGGATGCGTTGCAGTGCTTTCGCGGCAGGGTGCGACGGCACTGGACACGATCCCCACTCTCGCGGGCGCCGCCTGCGGCGTCGCGGCCCTGCGTATGTTCACCCGACGGTACTGGCCCGTCCAGGAAGACCGGCCCGACCCCGACGAGCCGGATGCCGACAGGCGCAAATTGGTCATCTTCGGATTGCTCGGCTTCGGACTAATCAGTGGTGTGGCGGGCGCGGTCATCACGCGACTGGTGCACTCGGTGGCCGCTGACCGCAACAGCGTCGCGCTCCCCCGGCCCCGCACGCAGGCGCCCGCAATACCTGCCGAAGTGCAGCCGAACGGCGTTGCGCTACCGAGCTTTATCACCTCGAGTGCCGACTTCTACCGAGTGGATACCGCACTCATCATTCCCCAACTGAGCCACCGCGACTGGCGGCTGCGCATCCACGGCATGGTGGACCGCGAAGTCACCTACAGCTTCGACGACCTACTCAAGTTCGACGTTGTCGAAAAGGCGACGACGTTGACTTGCGTCTCCAATCCTGTTGGCGGAAATCTGATTTCGACGGGAATCTGGACGGGCTACCGGGTGGCAGACCTGCTTGCGGCGGCCGGTGTGCACACCGACGCTGACATGGTGCTCTCCACGTCGATCGACGGGTTCACCGCCGGCACGCCGGTGCAGGCGCTTACCGACGGCCGGGACGCGCTTTTGGCGCTCGGCCTCAACGGTCAACCGCTACCGATCGAGCATGGCTATCCGGCGCGGCTGGTAGTACCGGGGCTCTACGGATATGTGTCGGCCACCAAGTGGGTCGTCGAACTGGAACTGACCCGCTTCGACAGAGCAAAGGCGTACTGGACGCGGCAGGGCTGGGCCCCGCGTGCACCCATCAAGACCGAGTCGCGGATCGACGTGCCCAAGAGTGGCCAGAAGGTGCCGATCGGGCCCGTCGTGTTCGGCGGTGTCGCGTGGGCGCAGAATCGCGGCGTGCGAGGCGTAGAGGTTTCCATCGATGACGGGATGTGGCAGCCCGTTGAACAGGGTGTGAGTTATTCCAACGAGACCTGGCGGTTGTGGAGATTCTCGTGGGAGGCGAAAAGCCCTGGGCGGCATACCATCACCGTGCGCGCCACCGACAACACGGGAGCGGTCCAAACCGCAGATCAAGTTGGCAGCGTGCCGGACGGCGCCACCGGCTGGCACACGGTGGACTTCACTGTCGTGGGGACATGAAGCGCTATTTCGAAGAAAGCTTCCGCCAACTGACTACCGCAATCACCAGACCGACCAGCGCCGTGATCGGGCCGATGATGGACCAGGTCGTGGTGTTGCTCATCGGGCTGCCTTGAAGCACTCCGAAGCCCTGCAACGCCCAGATCAGACCGAACACCGCGACCAGCAACCCGACGGCGAACGTAACGACGAAAGTCCTTCTCATACCGGCATGCTAAGCGGCGGGAACGCGCGGCAGAAGCTATGTCGTAGACGAAGTTCCCACGCACCGTCAATCCGCGCGTTTACCGCTTGACGGCCCATGGTTAATGCCGACGAACACCAACACCATGATGACGACTATGGCGATCAAAAAGACACCAGCGGCGATGCCTGCCCAGAGCGCCCTAGTCGGCGCGTACGGGCTTTCCAGGTCGTACACCTCCCCCTGTTCACCTTCGGCACGGAGACCAGCAGCTTCTGGCTTGCTGGCTGCGGCGGCATTCGGGGCGTGCTGAACGATGGTGGAAGGGGTTGGCGGCGTAGCCGGATTGGCGAGTGTGAGTGGCTGCGCAGTGACAGTGGGCTCGGCGGTAACAGGACGTTGTGCCCGCTCGGTTGCTGGCAGGGTGAACGACTTGGCAGCCGGCTCGGTGGACAGCTTCGTCGAAGTTGGTTCCGGCCGGGCAATAGGGACGCTGATCGCGTGGCGAGCGGCGTCGGCCAGCTCGATTGCGGTGGCGTAGCGCTGGTTTGGGTCCTTGGCCATACCCGTCGCGATGACCTCATCGACCTGCGGGGGCAACTCCGGTCGGATGGTCGAGGGTCGAGGTGGGGGCGCGCTCAGGTGTGCGGCAACGAGTTGCGGCATGGTCTCTCCGGGGAAGGGTGGGCAGCGGTCGACCCACACCGGGCATTTCTGCGGCTCAGGCCGTGCTTGCGCGCCTCCACAGACTCCTTGACGCGGCAGGGTGCCGGTGGGACAACTGGCGGTGTGACTCCCATCATCGACTCGGACCAGCACCTCTACGAAAGCCGAACGCTGTGGGCCGACCACATCGACCACGCTGCACGCGACGACGCGCTCAGCCTTGTCGACGACGAACTCGGCTACACCTGGCTCAGCTGGCGCGGCACTCACCTTGGGCTAGCCGACGTCCATCTTCCCGGCAACACCGCTTCCTGCGGCGAACACCGCAACCGTCAACGGGCCGGCGAACCCGCCTCCTATCGGTACGACGAAGCGTTGCCCGCCGCCTATTGGGAACCCACGTCGCGAATTCGCTGGCTCGACGAGGCCGGGCTCGACGAGGCAGTCGTATTCCCCAATTTCGGCCTGCTCTGGGAGCGCCGTCTGTCGCCGTCGCTACCGGCGATGACCGCCAACATGACTGCGTGGAACCGATGGTGCGCAACCGTGCAAGCGGAGGGAGGTGGGCGGCTGCATCCGGTCGCACATCTGACGTTGCGAGACCCGGAATGGCTTGAAGCCGAACTGGATACGCTGGCCGGCGCCGGCATCACGCTGGCCATGATCGGCGCCGGACCGGTGGACGGCCGGGAATTGTCGCACCCGGAGCACGACCGGATCTGGTCCGCATTCGTCGACCACGCCGTCACGCCGGTGTTCCATGTCGCCGATCAGGTGCGGGTTTTCGACAATTGCTGGTATCCCGACGATCAAAGGGGGGACTTGGCCGCTGTCACCGAGGCCGTATTTCTGTGGGTGCCGCCGGCACTGGCGCTTTCCGACCTGATCCTGCACGGCATCTTCGATCGTCATCCAGGTCTGCTCTTCGGCGTGGTCGAGCTCAGCTCCTCCTGGGTGCCACAGTTTCTGATGATGTTGGACGGTGCATCCGCCTTCACGACCCTGCTCAACGGCGAGCCGGTGGAAAAACTTTGCCGACGTCCGAGCGAGTACTTTCTCGACCATGTCCGGGTGTCCTCTTTCTCCTATGAGAACCCCAAGCAGCTAGCCAGCTCGACTGGCGACGTGTTCATGTTCTGCAGCGACTATCCGCACTCCGAGGGAACCGCGACGCCGCTCGGCGACTATCGGCAAATGGGTTGCGAGGCAGAGCAAATGCCCGGTTTCTTTCACGCCAATATCGACTCGTTGCTCAACCGATAGCCCGGCGGCATATCCGCTGGTGCGGCTTGGTAACCCGGATTTGTCGTACCTGGCTGTCATGATGCGGGTATGTCTTTGACCGCTTCGGCTGGCACCGCGAAATTACTTCCTGGTGAGCGTCTTGATGCGTTGTTTGAGGAGTTGGCGGAGTTGACCGGTCAGCGCAATGCGATTGATGGGCGCATTGTGCAGATCATCGCGCAGGTGGATCGCGAGCAGTTGTGGGGGTCGACCGGGGTGCGGTCGGTGGCGGCGTTGGTGGCCTGGAAGACGGGGGGGGTGTCGTTGGCCAACGCGCACACCATCGCCGCGGTGGCGGATCGGTTGGAGGAGTTTCCGCGCTGCGTGGCGGGTTTGGTCGAGGGCCGGCTGTCGCTGGATCAGGTCGGGGTGATCGCCCAGCGGGCCGCCGACGGGTCCGATCAGCACTATGCCGGGTTGGCCGCGGTGGCCACGGTCAGTCAGTTGCGTACCGCGCTGAAATTGGCACCGCGACCCGAGCCCGAGCCGCGGCTCGAACCGGAGCGCTCAATCACCAAGGTCACTGGGGAGACGGGCAGCTGCTGGCGGATCAAACTTCCGCCCGTGGACGCCGCAAAGTTCGACGCGGCCCTGGCCTCTCATCTGGATGCGTTGATAGCGCAGTGGAAGCGCGATCACGGCGATGCTAAGCGCGGCGGCGGATCGGATCAGCGGCCTCCGCTGCCGAGCACCGCTGATGCGTTTATGCGGCTGGTGGAAACCGGGTGGGACGCCGAGACGGCCCGCCGCCCCCACGGCCAGCACACCACCGTGGTGATGCATCTGGATGTCACCCAGCGGCTCGCGGCGCTGCATCTGGGTCCGCTG
>NZ_LZSG01000067.1 GCF_001665395.1 Mycobacterium sp. 1164966.3 | reverse complement strand
TCGCGGTAGCCTGCGCGCTTGAGTAACACCTGATCCGAAATGGGCGTCCTCCGTAGCGAACTCACTTCCCGGAAGAGCGGGTGCGCCAGGTACTCGACGAGTTGGGAAACGATGTCAGCAGCGATCTGCTGACCGCGGCGCAGCGGACCTGACTCGACCTTATGTGACGTTAACGAAAGCCGGTCCAACAATTCCAGCGCGACGGCTTGCCAACGCTCCAAAGCAAACTTGACGAACTGATTAGCTGAATTGTCGACGCTAGCTTCAGTGCGATCCCGGGTTAGAGCAGCAGGCAGGGAAGCGAGCGCGCCCGAACCGCCCGACCACGGCACTCGCCGACCGGGCACGCAAACTGCACGACGAAAATTCGCCCCAGCTGGAAACGGTGATCCAATCGGACGGATCTCTTGCTCGGCAACCCAAGTCCGGTGTGGTTGCGAGGCGACGCGTGCAATTGCGGCCTCGAACGCCGGATCCTGCAAATATGCCGCAATCATCGCGAAGCGAAGGTACAGGAGGTCGGGCGGCAATTCACTTGGCGCAAGATCTAACAAGCTTGGTGCAAACCCCTGCAACACTGCCTCGGCAGCGAATGACGAGATATCCGTGAGCATTTGGCGATACTCGGTCTCGTGATCGAGCTTGACGGCTAGGACGTCGACATCGGTCGTCCCTGTTTGCCCGGTGGCGCGATCAACCACTTGTATTCGGAGACGCCCAACGGCTTGACCGGGACATAGCCGCCCTCGCTTCCGACTCTCATCATCAGGATCGAACAACTCGCGGGGCTCAACGTCGACATTGGCTGCAACGGTAGATATTTCGTAGCGGTAGACACCCGCCTCACGCAACGCGACGTCACCGTGCGCCGAGAATGTGATGTCCGGCCGCCCAGGAAGGTTGGCGAGAAGCAGCCGACCGACGACATGGCCTTCGCCATTTCGAAGCTCCAACTGCATCGAATCTTGGGGCATGGCTACTCAGCGAAGCTGACGAACTGATTCGCGCGAACTGATTCGATCATGCGGACGATCTTGTGGTGTGTGATAGGTAGCCGCGGGGCCGGACCGGCGCCAACTGCCAGCGCATCGAGCTCAGTGAGAACGGGTTCGACGCGCCGTCGCGACCCGTGTACCTTCGGCAGGATCTTCTGCATCATCGCGAGGTCCAGCGCCGTATCGACATCGGTGTCTCCCGTCGCCGCGAAGAACGCGCAGAACCGCAGGATCTCGTACAACGTGCGGTGCCCGAACTCTTGGTTTGCTCCAGCCAAGATCACGTGCGCTTCTCGAAGCGTAGACACAATCTCGGCGCGGGCCGGATGAGGATGCTCTCGCTGCCAATCGTCGCTTTCCGCCAGCGACGCGAAGGCGCGCACTCGCTGGTCCTCTCCCGCCGGCGCAGCAATGGGCCGCTGGAGTTCAGGGTCGAGATCATCGGAGGTCACCCGGAACTCAAAGGTAGAGGCCCGGTCGAGAACCTTCGGCGAGAACATGTAGGTCGTCTCGTCCACGTTGACCGTGCCGACAACGAAAAGGTTTCGTGGCAATGGCAGCCTTTGCGCCTCCACGTCACGCAGGACCCATTGGCGAGAATTTTCATCGAGCACCAGATCGGGTAAGACCGGACGCCGCGATTCGACTCCGGAGAGAAAGTCCGAAAAATACCGTTCGACATGAGCCAAGTTCATCTCGTCCAGGATCAGCAGGTACGGGTGCTCGGGATCGTTGGCCGCGCGAAGAACAAACTCGAACGCTTCCGGAACAAACCACACCGGCGCCCCAGATGCGGACTTACGCAGCGCATCCTCATACCCAAAGATCGATTCCGGACCTGTCCAGTCAGGCCGTACGGGTACGACGACGTGGCGATGACGTCCGTGTTCATCTGTGCCGAACCACTCACCGAGTCTCATCGCGAGCTGCGTTTTGCCCGAACCAGCGAGGCCCGTCAGGATCGCGAAGGGTTTGGCAAGCAGACTGCTCAAGAACGATCGAACGAGGTTCGAGCCTGCCGGGAAGCGGAGTCCAGAGGCTTCCACTGCGTTGGCAAACTCTTGGAATAGTTCGGACGGCATCGGCGCCTCCGGCGATGTCGGGGTTGATCTCGCAGCGACTGGGATCGAAGTGAGGTGAGCCGCGAGCTCGGGAAACCGCTGGGCCAGTTCACTTACGAAGTCTCCCTGAAGGCGAAAGAGATAGCCTTGGCGGACGGATCCAGAGACTGTGAAGGGTGAGCCCTGCCTGATTCGGGCATCCTCGTCGATGGCGGCGAGTGCGACGGGCTCATTCAGCTCCTGGTATTGCGTCTCCACCAGCTGGCCCGCCTTATCCCAGGCTTGGCTGTCGAATGGATTCGGCGCCGGCCTGGCAGCTGCGCTTACGTGGCTCGCGGCTCGCAACGAGCCATTGCTGTAGTGCAGGACAACGTCGCCTTCGCGAACTTCATTCATAGTGTCCCAGTGGTATTGCGGTCGGCCGGCCTTATCCAACGTTGGCGCCCAAAGGAACCCGCCATCGCGCTCCTTTGTGTAGGTAACGTTTTGATTCACCCACCAGACTGAAGGCTGTTGTCCGAGGAAGATGACCCCTTCCTCGGTGAGTTCACCGTTTCGATCGATGAGACCGCTCTCACGAAGAAGTTCTCGGTAGCGGGCACCCTGCGATTCGAAGGTTCGGTCCGATTGCCACTGGTCGGAATTCGAATGCTCAGCTAGCGCGCGCCCTAGGTCGTCGTTAGAGAAGCCGGTGGGCAAGTCACGAACAACTTGAAGAGCAATATGAACGTCCTCATACAGCGGAGCGTCACCGGCTAGTCGGTCACGAAGGACCTCAGCCTGGATGTCATTGACAATCCATGGATTGCTTGGATCGACATTTTTAGCGTAGGTGGTGCCCGATGCGGTGAGCTTCCACCTGCGCTCGTCCTCCACCGCCAGACCAAGCATCTGAGCGAACCGAAGACAATCACGAGCCCGTCTCTCCGGGTTCTCGAACGGACCTTCGGACTTAAAGAATTGCGCTGGATCGTCGCTGAGCAACTCCACGATATTCGCCGAGCCACGCTCGTGAAGGCCGGCGAGCAGCAGATTGCCATAGCTGAACTTGAGAGTTGGGATGGCCAGCACGGTCTCAGGCTAGTTGGGAAGGCCAGCGGCGCCCAGCACCTTAGATCATCTGCCTCGTGTCCCCTACGAGGCGGGCCTCGTCCAATCTGGGCACGTGTGCCATGTCGGGTGCCCAGTCGGCGATGGCGGCGGAGGCGTGCGGATCGGACATACCCGAGCCCGGCCGTTCCACGAAAATGACCGTAAGCCCAGCTTCGTGGCGGCGCGACGACCGGCTAGGGGAACTGACGCCGCGCCCAGTGTGCCGTAAGACGACAGCACCACCGCGCCTTGCCGGATCGCCGGACTCGGCGTAGCCCAGTCGGCGACCGTCGGGGAGGAAGAAACGGTCTTCCGCGCGGCTTGTCGAGGGGCGGTCACGTTAGGGATGCCGGAGCGGATCGGTCAGTTTTATAGATTCTCGGGAAAGAGTAGGAGGCGGGCTCGCTAGGAACGCGAAACCAGAAGAACTTGATGGCCACAGCACCGGGTAACCCGCGAGCGGGGGACGCATTGCCAGAACCATGAGGACTGACGTGTCACATCCTTGTCCGAAGCTGACAACGAGCCGATCAACGGGAGGGGCAAGCATGAACAGTCAGGCCGCGTCGCCACGCCTCACACGCGACTTCCTCGAAGCCGTCGACTACGCGATGGAAAGGCACGGAACGCAGACACGCAAAGGCACCAGCGAGATCCCATACCTGGGACACCTCCTGTCAGTGGCCGGCTTGGTAATCGACGCGGGCGGGACGGAGAAACAGGCCATCGCGGCGTTGCTGCACGACGCCGCGGAGGACCAAGGCGGTGAAGAAACGTTGGCCGAGATCCGCAAGAAGTTTGGCGCCGACGTGGCAGAGATCGTCAGAGAATGCAGCGACACCGTCGAGACGCCGAAGCCCCCGTGGCGCGAACGGAAGCAGAGGTACGTCGACCATTTGCCCGCGGCGTCTGATGGCGCGCTGTTGGTGTCGCTGGCCGACAAGTTGCACAACGCCCGCGCGATCCTGCGGGATTTCCGAGACGTCGGCGAAGAACTGTGGAACCGCTTCAACGAAAAAGATCCGCGACTGCATGTGTGGTACTACCGAGCCCTACTCGATGTCTACAAGAACCGACGGTGCCATCGGGGCATGGTCGTCGAGCTACAAGATGCGATCGACGCGTTGGAACAGGCGATCGGACACTCCGCAAGCGGATCCTGAATCGAAAAGGGGCTGCCCCCAATAAGACTTGGCTCATTGGAGCGTCTGTCGGTCGACGCAACAGCTACTCAGTTGTTGTATGCCGTACTTCCCGCAACCGGATGCGTCGTGCTGACGATCTTGGCGATGCAATGGTCGCGATCGAACCCATTACCGCGGCACCAGGCCAGCGCACCCGCCGAGTCGTCAAATCTAATGCCCGCCACGGTGACCCAGTAGTCCGGACCCGAGAATGTGGACCACTCGCCTGACTTAAGCAGTCTCGCGCCGGGGAACCGCTGCTGTAGCTGCTGGTATTCCTGCAATATCGCGGCACCATCCCAGACTCTGCCTTCGGCGAACATGCCAAGCTGCTTCGAGCTGAGCTGTGGCACCCATTTGTCGGCCAGCTGAGCGGAGACGAAAGATCGGTCACCATCGGCGATTTGACGTAGTTGCTGTGTGGGATCTTGGGACGTCGGGGCAACCGTCCGCGACGAAGTTGTCGATAGCGAGCCGGTGTCATACGGATTAGAACTAGGCGTCGAGTAACCGATCGTCGGCTGAGTTGCGTTGTCCGACCCGGAATTTCGGCTAATGAGCACACCAATGGTTGCGGCCACAACGATCACCACCACCGCAGCTGCCACCGCGACAACGATCGGCACTACGGATCTCGACGAAGGTTCCTCGGAAACTGGTGGAGTAGCTACACGATCGGGACCCGTTGCAGGAGAACGAGAATAAGGCCGAGGTCCGCTGGGAAACCCGTAATTCGGGAGAGGAGGCGCAGTGGGCGGCGGCATGTACACGGGGGGAGGCATCGCCGGCGCGGGACGCGGAGCCGTCGAAACCTCAGTAAGCGCACGCATGGCGGCCCGGCCCAGCGCTCCGGCGCTGCCGTAACGATCATCTGGCTCTTTCGCCATCGCGCGAGCGATGACGTCGTCAAGAGACGCCGGGACACGAGCATCCACCGCACTCGCCCGCGGAGGCGGCATCGACAGGTGACCCGTGATGACTTGCTCACTCGGACCGGGAAACGGCTTGCGGCCCGTCAACGCTTCGTAGAGAACACATCCCAGCGCGTAGATATCGACAGCCGCTGTGGCCGCCTGCTCGCGGAACCGCTCCGGCGCCATGTAATCGAAACTGCCGATGTGATAACCCGTCATCGTCAGATGAGTGTCGCCGCGGGCTTCGGCGATACCGAAGTCCACCAAGTACGCGAAATCGTCTGCCGTCACGATGATGTTCTGCGGTTTGACGTCGCGATGGATCAGCCCTTCGGCATGGGCGGCATCCAATGCCGCCGCAACCTGCCGCACGATATCGACAGCCCGTTGCGGTTCAAGCGCCCGCACCTTGAGCATCTCGGCCAACGTCTGGCCTTGAACCAGCCGCATGTCGATGTAGAGCGTTTCGTCGATCTCGCCCCAGTCGTGGATCGGGATGACGTGCGGCTCTTGCAGGACGGCAGCGGCGCGCGACTCCCGGAGGAACCGCGTGCGGAAGGTGTCGTCTTGCGCATACTGATCGGCAAGCACCTTCAGGGCGACGGTTCGGCCCTTGTCGGTGTCGTAGGCCTCGTACACCTCGCCCATGCCGCCCTTGCCCAGCATCCGGTTGATGCGGTACTTGCCGAACGACCCGCCGACCAGCGACTTCACCGAACCCCCTGCCTTGCCGCGCTTCGGTAAGTATCCGCTGGCGAGGGTCAGGTTCGCAGACGTTTGCGCAGGATTGACACCAACGAGCAGACGCAGAATCGCACGTCGCAGGCCTTCAGAGCGCGACTTTGCGTCTGCTCGCCGAAAGACCGTAGGTGCGATTCGGCGGCGCAACGGGTAGTGAAGAACCCATGAGCGAAGGCGTGCAGACCGGAACCATCACCACGCAGATACCCGCGAGATTGGACCGGCTGCCCTGGTCGCGGTTCCACTGGCGCGTGGTCGTCGGCCTGGGCGGCGTGTGGATCCTCGACGGGCTCGAGGTCACGATGGTCGGCAACGTGTCGGCGCGCCTCAAGGAGCCGGGCAGCGGCATCGACCTCAACGCCGCAAACATCGGCATGGCGGGGGCCGTCTACATCGTCGGGGCATGTTTGGGCGCATTGTTCTTCGGTCACCTGACGGACCGCTTCGGCCGACGAAATCTCTTCGTGCTGACCCTCGTGCTGTATCTGACCGCCACCGTCGCGACCGCATTCGCCTTCGCCCCTTGGTATTTCTTCATCACACGCTTCTTCACCGGCGCCGGCATAGGCGGCGAATACGCTGCCATCAACTCGGCCATCGATGAGTTGATCCCGGCACGTCTGCGTGGTCGCGTCGACCTGATCATCAACGGGACCTACTGGCTGGGTTCCGCCCTCGGGGCGGCTGGCGCACTGGTACTGCTCGACACGTCGAACTTCCCGGCGAACATCGGATGGCGGCTGGCCTTCGGCATCGGCGCCATCTTCGGCATTTTCGTCCTCGTGGTGCGGCGCAACGTTCCGGAAAGTCCGCGGTGGCTGTTCATTCACGGGCGCAATGACGAAGCCGAGCAAGTCGTCGGCGACATAGAAGGCGAAGTCCAGGAGCAAACCGGCGAACCGCTGTCCGAACCGCAAGGGCGACCACTGAAAATTAGGCAGCGCGAAACGATTTCGTTCGCCGAGATCGCCAAGGTGGCATTCAAGCTTTATCCGCAGCGCGCGGTGCTGGGACTCGCGCTGTTCATCGGGCAGGCATTTCTCTACAACGGCGTGACGTTCAATCTCGGCACGCTGTTGAACGAGAAGAACTTCTACGGAGTCCCGTCGGGGCATGTGCCGCTGTTCTTCATCGTGTGGGCGCTGAGCAATTTCCTGGGCCCCCTATTGCTCGGGCACCTCTTCGACAGTGTCGGCCGTAAACCGATGATCGCGTTGACATACATCGGTTCGGCGGCCGTGGTCGTCGTCCTGGCGGTGCTGTTCGTGACCCAGACTGGCGGTCCCTGGACCTTCATCGCTGTGCTCGGAGCCGCGTTCTTCTTGGCGTCGGCGGGTGCCAGCGCTGCCTACCTGACCGTCAGCGAGATCTTTCCCATGGAGACCAGGGCGCTGGCGATTGCGTTCTTCTACGCGGTGGGAACCGCGATCGGCGGTATCACGGGGCCGTTGTTGTTCGGCGAGTTGATCAATTCGGGGCAGCGCGGCCAGGTGGTGTGGTCGTTCCTGATCGGAGCCGTCGTGATGGCAATCGCGGGGCTGGTCGAAATCTGGCTCGGTGTCGCCGCCGAACGACGCCCCCTGGAGGAACTGGCGCTGCCCCTGACGGTGGCCGACGCCGAGAACGAGGACGACGCGAGCCACCCGTAATCTTCACGGTGTGGCAGTACGCAAGCCCCAGTCTCGCCTCACGGTCGAGGATTGGCTGCAGGCCGGTTACGACTTGCTCGCCGAGCACGGCGTACGCGCGCTGAAAGTCGAACGGCTCTGCCAGCGCGTCGGTGTGACGCGTGGCAGCTTCTACTGGCACTTCGAGGACATGGAGAGCTATCGCGCCGCGCTCGTCGAATCGTGGAACGCGTTCCTGGAAGACGACCGGCACTCGCTGGCCGAACTCGACACGCTGCCACCTCGAGAACGGTTGTCCGCCATGATGACTGCGCTCACCAGCCCCCAACACTGGATGCTGGAACGCGCCATGCGGGAATGGGCGCGTACCGACCCCGTCGCCGCCGCCAATATCCGTGCGGCCGACGCGCGTCTGCTCCGCTCTGTCACAAAGGCTTACGCGGACTACGGCTTCAACGCGTCCGACGCCAAGCTGCGCGCAGAGCTGACCTTCGCCGCCGGAATCGGCCTACTGCACCTCGCCGGCTCGGCCGCCCAGGCGCAAAAGGCCGCCCAACGCGAACGATTCCTCGACCTCATGCTGACCGATCCGACGTAGCCGTCAGCTTGACACGCGGGCCCCACAGCCGGTTATCCTACACGTTGTCGGAAATTCCTACACAGTGTCGGAAAAAGGGGCGCAGATGGGCGCGATCCGCGAATTGATGTCATTGCCGCAGGTCAAGGCGGCCGAAGACTACGGCTTCTTCGGCCCAGACTCGGTCACCTGGAAGGTGTGGAGCTACCCGACGTCGCTGACCGTGGGCTTCCAGCGTTCGGTGGTGATCGAAGAACTCGACCCCGCTCTCGTCGCTGCCGTCGACAAGACGCACGAAATCTACAAACGCCCACGTACCCGCTATGACCGCACACTGCGCTACTTCTCGATGGTGGCGTTCGGCGACAGCGCATCCACCGTCAAGGCCGCCGACGTATTGGTGAAGATCCATTCGAAAGCCGTCGGCACCGACGAGGTGACCGGGATCCGCTACGACGCGAACGACCCGGCGTCGCAGCTGTGGATCCATCTCACGGCATGGCACTCCATCCTCGTCGCCTACGAGAAGTACGGGCCCGGCAAGCTCTCGGCGGAGGAGGAGCAGCAGTACTGGGCCGAGTGCGCGCTGGCCGCCGAGCTGCAAACCTGCGCTCCGGCCGACGTGCCGACGACGCGTTGGGGCATCCGGCGGTACTTCGACGAGATGCGGCCACAGCTACTGGGTTCCGACATCGCCAAGAAAGCGATGAACCACCTGCTGCGCGCGGAGGTGATGCTGCCGCCGATGCCGCCACTGATGCGGCCCGGTGCCCTACTGATTGCCGCATTCCTGCGCCGCGGGACGCTGGCCACGATGCCCAAGTGGATGCGCCAGATGTCCGGTCTGCCAGTCAATCCCGTGCTCGACGCGGCGGTGGTCCCGGTCTTGCGTCTCGCGTTCAAGACGATCAGCATGAGCACCCGATTCCAGTTGATGCTGTTGCAGCTGCTGTCTCCCACCACCGTGGAGGTCGCGGCACCCGTGCTGTGCTCGGTTCCGGCGCAGAACCCGGTGACCGCCACGCCGCATGAGGCACAGGCTCGGCTTGGCTTCGATGCTCCCGCGTTAGCGCACAAGCAGTTCCGCGACCGACAGAAGGCCCGGGTGTTCGACCAGGGCCTCACGCCCAGCGAAGACGGCATCATCGAATCCCAGCCGATCCTCGGTTCTGTGGTGTGACACCGCGCAGCACGCCGCAGGAACGCCAGCGGGCCGAACATCTCGGCCCGGAACGACGCCGACCCCAGGTGCTCGATGCGGCGCTCGAACTGGCTGCCGCCGAAGGGGTTTCCGCGGTCACCATGGGCGCCATCTCGGCGCGCATGGGGGTGAGCCGGCCGGTCGTCTACGACTGCTACAGCGGTCGGGGTGACGTGCTGCGCGCCCTGCTCGATCGCGAGACAGACGTCGCACTCAACGCGCTGCTGTCGATCCTGCCGCCGTTGAAGACGACGTCTGTTGAGCAGATGTTCGTCGACGGGTTCCGATCCCTGCTCGACGACGTCAAGCGACGTCCCGCATCATGGCGGATCATCTTCGCCAACGATCCCGAACCGCTTCTGGCCGAGGCGATCTCGCATGGACGGCGACGAATCCGCCAGCAGGTCGCCTCGGTGATGTGGCCGCTGTTCGAGCGATGGCAGGTCGACGACATCGACCACGTCGGGCCGGTACTCACCGAGATCTTCGTCGGGATGTGCGAAACCGCGGCACGCATGATACTCGAGCAGCCGGATGCGTGGTCGCCGGATGCTCTCGCCGACATCGTCGGCCGCGCCGCATATCGCGCTTTGCGTGCGCGCGCAGGCTGATTCGTCAGACCATCGCGATCGGAGAGATCTTCGCGCCGATCGCCAGCGCGCCGGCCAGCTCGCAACTCATGTCGTAGTCGAACACCACGTGCCCCGCGACGATGTCCACGTCGCGCTTGAAGCGCTGCATGGGATTTGACAGGAACTGCGCGCTGGCGCCGGACGCTTCCAGCAGGTCGGCGATGATCGCCCGGGATTCGCGCACGGTGTGGGCCGCCGCCAGTCGCGCATCTGCGCGCACCGACCGGGTGACACGGGTGCCCTCGGTCACGAGTTGTTCTATGCCGTCGGCGGTTTCGGCAATGAGCGCGCTGAGGGCGCGCAGCCGCACCCGGGCGTTCGCCAGTCTGATCTGCGCCGCTGGCTGATCCTTCTGCGCCACACCGCTATACGCCAGTACGCGGGCGCTGAGTCGCTCTGCGAAGAGTTCGGTGACCCGTTCGGCGGCCCCCAGGACAGGCATCGACGCTACGAGCGCGAGTGCGGGAACCATCGGCCACCGGTAGGTGGGCACCCCGTGCTCGCGCGCGCCAGGTGAGGTGCCGCCATAGATGTCGGCGACGGCGACGATGCGGTGCTCGGGTACGAAGACGTCGGTCACGACGACATCGTGGGAACCGGTGCCGCGCATACCTGCGGTGTGCCAGACATCGTCGACCTCGACCTCGTCGGCGGGCACCACCACGAGCGCCGGATCGATGCGGTCGGTTCGTTCGATGAGCGCGCCGACGATCACCCAGTCCGCGTCCATCGAGCCGGTTGCCCATGACCACCGACCGCTCAGGCGTACACCGCCGTCGGCCGGGGTGCCACGGCCGGTCGGGGCCAGGGGTGCCGGCGCCAGGACGGGTCCGGAGGCGAAGACTTCGTCCTGAAGCTTCGGGTCGAACAGCGACAGCATCCAGTTGTGCAGCGCGTAGAACCCCAGCGTCCAGGCGCTCGACGGACATCCGTGCGCCATTCGCCGAATCGGTTGCAGCAGTTCAGGAAACGACGCTTGAATGCCGCCGTAGCGGGCGGGGAGCAACAGGCGGAGCATGTCCGTTTGCCTGAACTCGCTGACCGTCGCCGCGGGAAGGCGACGCAGCCGCTCGGCCTCCTCTGCGCGCTCTGCCAGGCGAGCGACGAACTCGTTGGTAATCCCATACGTCGGACGGCTATCGACCAGCGACATGCCGCCACCGTACCATACTATTTTGTATGTACACGTGAATGTTGTTTGCTACGAGCTAAGCCGTTGCGACACGGCAAGTTAACTGATACTCATAATGTCCGCGATGACGTATGCTCGTCGACTGTGCTGCGTAAGCTGCGTATCGCCTGCGTGACGTCTTTTGTAGCGAGTGTCATGGTCGGTTGGCCGGCTATTGCGAGCGCAGGCGCGCAGTCTGCGTGCACCGACCAGGCATGCCATCTCCACAGCGACACCCCGGTGGTGTATCCGGCCGTTTACCAGCAGTGTGTGATCGTTCAGGGTCGACGGATCTGCCGACACTGAACCGCGACAGTCAATTCTGTCGGTGCCCCTGAGTAGCTTGCGGGGCATGAGTGCTACCAAGGCGAACGCGAACGGCGGATTCGGCGGCGTGCTGGGCCTGCTGTTCCTCATCGCCATCATCGTCAAGTTCTTCTGGTGGATTGTCGGGGCGCTGGTCCTCATCGGCCTCTTCTTCCTCGGGCGGTCCATCGCGCACTGGCACCGAGAACGTGCAGCTGAATACGCGCGATATACGAATGCGCTTGCCGCCCGGGCCGACGAGCAGCACAGCTGGGTGCTGCAAGGCGACGACCGTGGGATCTACGGCGTCGAAGGCGCCAAACTCATGCACTATCTGTATCCGGCGCTGGACGCTGTGAAGCGCCCTTCCGCGCGGTCCGGCCGTAGCCCGTAGCACCGTCTTGGCGGCGTGAAGGGCGCATCTAGGGCCTTTCCGGGCCCGGTTGTTACCATCGCGCGGTGAGCGATCCGTACGGACTGCGACCGGTTACCAGGCGCGACATCCTCAAATTTGCCGGTGTCGCACCGGTCATACTGGGCGCCATGTCGATTGATCCCCCGCGCGCGTCGGCCGGCATCGCCGGAATGGCGGTGTTCCTCGACCCCGGCCACAACGCGGTGGCCGACGCTTCGATAACGCGCCAAGTTCCGAATGGTCGCGGGGGCACGAAACAGTGCAACACCTCGGGGACCACAACCAGCAGCGGCTATCCGGAGCATGCGTTCACGTGGGACGTCGTCGGGCGGATAGCTGCGGCGCTCAACGACCTCGGGGTACGCACACAGCTGTCGCGGGATAACGACAGCTCGGTGGGACCGTGCGTCGATCAGCGCGCGGCGCTGGGGAACGCGATGCATCCGGACGCGATCATCAGCATCCACGCCGACGGCGGACCACCGTCCGGGCACGGATTCCACGTGAACTACTCCAGCCCGCCGCTCAACGACGCCCAATCCGGTCCCGCGGTCCAGTTGGCGCATACGATGCGCGATGCGTTGGCCGCTTCGGGCATGCAGCCGGCCAACTACATCGGCTCCGACGGGCTGTATGGGCGCGCGGATCTGGCCGGCTTGAACCTGGCTGAGTACCCGGCCCTGCTCGTCGAACTCGGCAATATGCGAAATGCGGAGGACGCCGCCAAGATCGAAAGCGCGGACGGCCGGGCGCAGTATGCCGCGGCCGTCGTCAAAGGGATAACGGCGTTCCTTGGCGCGAAAGCAGGAACAGGCTAGCGGTCGTCCCGTTGACATCAGAAGGTGCGATAACGGATCGTCAACTCACGATGTCAGCAATTCGCTGCGACAGGCGCCGACGATGACGCTCACGGGAAAACCTGGTGGGCGGCACAGCCGAACTCCCGAGCCCCGGCGTACCTGGCGGGGAAAACGTGTGATCGCGATTGTCGCGACGCTGATCGTGATGGCCGCGATCGTGACGTTCACCGCCGTCTTCACGTACCACCACGCGCCACGACCCGCAGCGAAGCCGTCGAACCAGACGCCGACCAAACCGCCCGGGCCGGCGGCGTCCCAACCGTCAGCGCCCCCGGCGACCCCATCGCCGCCGTCGTCCAACGATCCGCTGGCCGCAGACTTCGCCTCCCTGCAGGGCAAAGTGAACGCAAAACTGGGCGTCGTGGTCGGCGCTGTCGGGGGCGGCCAGAACGTCACGACGTTGGGGGAGTGGAAAGAGGGAAAGGCCTGGTCGACGATCAAAGTGCCGTTGGTGATCGCGGCCTACCGGCAACAGAACCCCCAGCAGATCACCGACGCAATGCGAGCCGCCATCACCGAATCCGACAACGCGGCAGCCGAAAGCGTCTGGGCGCAACTCGGCGAGCCACAAGTCGCGGGCCAAAAGGTTGAGCAAGTCTTGCGGGAAACCGGCGATCCGACCACCGTCGAGTGGAAAAGGGTGCGGCCGCCGTATACCGCTTTCGGTCAGACCGATTGGTCGCTGACCAATCAAGTCCGGTTTCTCGCCAGCGCCGCCTGCAACAGTAAGAACGACCCGATATTCGCTCTGATGGGGCAGGTCGTAGCCAACCAGAGTTGGGGGATCGGGGACATTCCCGGCACCCAGTTCAAAGGGGGATGGGGTCCGTCACCGTCCGGGAAATACCTTGTGCGACAGATCGGCATCCTCACCACCCCGACCGGAAAGATCGCGGTGGCTATCGCCGCAGAGCCCGCATCGGGGCAATTCGACGACGGCACCAAGGCTCTCGGCGAAGTAGCTAACTGGCTGAAGCAACATTTCGGGTCGCTGCCCGCCGGAAAGTGTGGTGAGTGACATGAATGCCGTTGCCTCACAGAGCTCTTGGCGATGCGTCGCATATTGTCCGCGCGGGAGGAGGTGACCGTGGCCGCAACCGATTCGCGTGTCGGTACGACATTCGGCAAGTACAAGATCGTCGGCGTTGTCGGCAAAGGCGGAATGGGCGAAGTCTATGAGGCATACGACAACGAGATCGGCAGAACCGTCGCGCTGAAGATCATCAAGAGTCAGTACGCGGATGACCGCAGATACCGCCTACGATTCGAGCGAGAGTCGCGCGCAGCGGCGAAACTCCAAGAGCCGCACGTGATCCCGATTCATGGCGTTGGTGAGATCGACGGCTGCCTGTTCATCGACATGCGGCTGGTCCGCGGGACCGACTTGCAGACCATTCTGGAGGAGCAACCGCTCGATCCGGAGCGGGCCGTGGCCATCGTCAGTCAGATTGCTGCTGCGCTCGACGCGGCGCACGCCGACGGTCTGATCCATCGCGACGTCAAGCCGCAGAACATCCTCGTCACACCAGCTGATTTCGCGTACCTGGTCGATTTCGGCATCGCCGAGGTGATCGGCGATACCCGCCTGACGCAGGCCGGCGCCCGCATCGGCTCCTGGGCCTACATGGCGCCGGAACGATTTGGCGACAAGGAGATCACCCCGGCTGTTGACATCTACTCGCTGGCCTGCGTGCTGTACGAATGCCTCACGGGCGCAATGCCATTCGCGACCAGTAGCCAGCAGGCCGTGATCGCGGCGCACCTGACGGCGGCGCCGCCTCGACCGAGTGTCACGAACCCGAGCGTCCCACCGGCCTTCGACGATGTCATCGCCCGCGGCATGGCCAAAGAACCAGACGATCGGTACGGGAGCGCGGGCGCATTGGGGCGCGCGGCCACTCGGGCGTTACGAGGCACCGGAACCCAAATCAGCATGCCGGAAGCGGCCCCGACCCAGTGGGCGTCGCGGCCGTCTGCGCAGCCAAGACCGTCGCCGCCGGGCCCCTCGCTCAGACCCGCTGCGCCGCAATACTTCCCATCACCCGCACCCGATAACTCACCAACGGAAGTTGCGCCGGTCACCTACAGCGAGAGGCGCGGTGGATCACGATGGGTGGTTCCTACCGTCATCACGGTCGCGGCTGCGCTGGTGCTCGGCGCGGTCGGCATCATCATCGGTCTTCTCGCAAAGATGAATTCGACGCCGGCGCCGACTGCAGAGCCTTCGAGCACCGCCAGATTCCCCTCGGCTACGTCGAGCGGCATTCAGTCGCCCCTGAGTTCAACCGAGTCGCTCCCGAGCGGGAACATACCCCCGCCATATATGACCGGACCGGACGCGAGCCCGGACCACAAGACGTGCGACATCGTTCAGCTGCCGGATAGGACCGGATTCGGCACACGCGCGGGACGTGGCTCAGCCCGAACCTCCTGCTTCTTCGCCAATTCCGTGCTCACTGCGTATTGGGGTACATACGGCAACGCGAGCCTCGCGATGCGGACCGTATCGGCGTCGGGAGCTGTTGCCTGCAACGGCCTTTCGGGCGTTAGTTGCGACCCGATCAACAGCCGAAACTTCCTTATGCAGTGCGCCGGCGACGGGTCCAATCCGTGGATCAAGTGCACAGGCGGACAAGACGCGGTTGTCTACCTCTGGTAACGCGCCGAGCAGACGCAAAATCACCGAAAATCGTCCGATTTCGGGTGATTTTGCGTCTGCTCGCGATGCGCAGGTGGTTTCGAGAAAGGGCCTCAAGGCATTGCTGTTCGACGTGCAAGGCACCGCAACGGATTTTCATTCCACCGTGCGCGGGGAAGCAGAGCGGATCAGCAACGGTCGGTGGCCGAACGTCTATTGGCCAGAGCTGGTACGCCGTTGGCGCGCAGAGTATTTCGCTGCATTGGAATCGGCCACCGGCGACGAATGGGTTTCGGTGCACTCGATTTACCGCAACACGCTGGACACCGTGCTCCGGGAGTACGGCGTCACCGCACTGTCGGATGCCGAGCGGGATGAGCTCACGTCGGCCTGGCAGCGACTGAAGCCCTGGCCCGACGTGGTACCCGGACTGACTCGTCTGAAATCGAGGTACACACTGGCGACCCTGTCGAACGCCGACGTTGCCGCGGTGGTCAACATCTCCAAACGCGCCGGCTTGCCGTGGGACGCCATTTTCGCCGCCGAAATGGCCGGGGTTTTCAAGCCCGATCCCGCGATCTACCGCATGGCCGCGACCTATCTCGGCCTGAACCCGCCCGAGATCATGATGGTGGCAAGCCACAAGTACGACATCCGGGCCGCGGCCCGTCTCGGCTTCCGAACAGCCTTCATCGCACGCCCGCTTGAGTTCGGCGCTGGCGGTGTCGCCGACATCGACTATTCCGGCGAGTTCGACCTCAACGCGTCCGACTTTCTGGACCTCGCCGATCAGCTCGGCTGCTAAGCGCGTAGTCACGAGGCGCGCGCCTCCGCCGGTATCAGCCATTTTGCTGATGTTCTGCGACCTGCAACGTCGCATGCTGGCTAGCATGAGCACAACCGAGTGGAATGACGTTGGTGTGAACGAACTACCGACCGGAACGGTGACGTTGCTGCTGGCCGACGTCGAAGGGTCGACGCGGCTGTGGGAAACCCAGCCCGATGAAATGACGGCCGCCCTCGCGCGCTTGGACCAACTGGTGTCTGACGCGGTGGCCGCCCACGACGGTGTGCGCCCCGTCGAACAGGGCGAAGGCGACAGCTTCGTGATCGCTTTCGGCCGCGCGTCCGACGCTGGGGCTTGCGCACTGGACCTGCAGCGCGCACCGCTGGCGCCGATCCGGCTGCGCATCGGAATGCACACCGGCGAGGTCCGGCTCCGTGACGAGGGCAACTACGTCGGCCCGACCATCAACCGCACGGCGCGGCTGCGCGATCTCGCCCACGGCGGACAGACGGTGCTCTCCGGGACCACCGAGTCGCTCGTCGTCGACCAGCTTCCCGACGGGGTGACCTTGATCGACCTCGGATCCCATCCGCTGCGTGATCTGCCGCGGCCCGAACGGGTGGTGCAGATGTGTCACCCCGACCTGCGAAACGACTTCCCGCCGTTGCGCACAGCCGGAACTGTTGCCGCTCACAATCTTCCGGCACAACTGACGAGTTTCGTTGGGCGCCAAGCCGAAATCATCAGCCTGCGGGATGCGCTGGCCGCCAACCGGCTGGTGACGTTGACAGGCACGGGTGGAGTAGGCAAGACCCGCCTCGCTACCCACGTAGCCGAAGCGGTGGCGAAGGAATTCGCCGACGGAGTTTGGTACGTGGATTTGGCGCCGATCACCGTCCCCGAGGTGATGACGCTCACCGTGTCCCGCGCGCTCGGGCTTCCCGATCAGCCCGGTCGCTCGACGATGGACACCCTGCTGCGGTTTGTGCGTGACCGCCAAATGCTGGTGGTGCTCGACAATTGCGAGCACCTCCTCGACGCCAGCGCGGAAGTGGTCGTTGCGTTGCTCGGTGGCGCTTCGAGCCTCAAAGTGCTCGCAACGAGCCGCGAGCCGCTTTTGGTGGCCGGCGAGGCAACGTGGCAGGTGCCATCGCTATCCGTCGGCGACGAGGCCGTCGAGTTGTTTACCGACCGCGCTCGCCTGGCCCAGGCCGACTTCACCCTGACCGACGACACGGTCGCCACCGTTACGGAAATCTGCCGCCGTTTAGACGGAATGCCGCTTGCCATCGAACTTGCCGCGGCGCGGGTGCGCGCTTTGTCCTTGACCGACATCGTCGACAGCCTGCACGATCGCTTCCGCCTGCTGACCGGTGGTTCGCGCACGGCGGTCCGCCGCCAGCAGACGTTACGCGCTTCGGTCGACTGGTCGCATGCGCTGCTGACCGACACCGAACGAATCTTGTTCCGCCGACTGGCCGTATTCCTCGGCGGATTCGACCTCGACGCCGCCCGGGCGGTCGCCGGCGCCGATGGCGTGCAGCGCCACCAGGTCCTCGACCAGCTGAGCCTGCTCGTCGACAAGTCGCTGGTAGTCGCCGAAAAGACCAGCGGCTCAACCCGATACCGATTGCTCGAAACGATGCGCCAGTATGCGCAGGAAAAACTCGGTGAATCCGGAGAAGCCGACGCCGTGCGATCGCGTCACCGGGATTACTACACCTCGATGGCGGCCGTGCTCGACGCTCCGGCCCGTGGCGACTACGAGCAACGCGTCCTGCAAGCCGAAATCGAGATGGACAATCTGCGAAGCGCATTCGGGTGGAGCATGGAGAATGCCGACACCGAGCAAGCATTGGCGCTCGCATCGTCGCTGCAACCGCTCTGGACCAGCAGGGGCCGCCTTCGAGAGGGCCGCGCCTGGTTCGACACCGTATTCGCTGACGCCCGTAGCGACATAGCCAAAGTTGCCGCGGCAGTGCGCGTCCGGGCACTGGTCGACAAAGCGCTACTGGACTGTTGGTCCGGGTCTACGGCGAGCCTGGATCAAGCCGAAGAGGCCGTGGCGATGGCGCGCGAAGTCGACGACCCGGCGTTGTTGGCACGGGCACTCGCCGCATACAGCTGGTCCACGGGATATGGACACGGGCCCGAGGTCGCACAGCCATTCTTCGACGAGGCCATTGGTCTGACCCGGATGCTGGAGGACTCCTGGCGGTTGAGCCAAATCCTCTCCTATCAGGCGTTCGTGGCTATCGTCGGCGGTGATCCAATCGCAGCGCGCTCCGCCGCGGAAGAAGGTTGTGCATTGACCGACGCCATCGGTGATCGCGTCTACTCACGACAGTGCCATCAGGCACTGGCGTTTGCACTGCTGATGCAGGGCGAATTAACCGGCGCGGTAACGGAATTCAGCGCATTAGCGGCCGCAGCCGAGGCGGCGAACGAGGATTTATTCAAGCCAGGCACGTTCCAGGGCCTTGGGCTTACACTCTCACATCAAGGTGAGGTAGTTGCGGCGCGCGCAGCGGCCCACGCGGGCATCGGGGCCGCGGCCGATCTCGGCGAATTCCTGCCAGGGATGGGCTACACAGCGTTGGCGAACGCCGAATTAGCCACGGGTGACGTTGCGGCGGCGTACGAAGCGAGCGAAACCGCTCGTCGGTGCCTCAGCCTGCAGCCCTACGCCGCGACATCACACACGGCTCACGTCCTCACCAAAGTTGCATTGGCGATGGGTGATTTGGACGCGGCTCGCCGCTACGCCGACGAGGCGATCGCGGCGACGAAGGGCTGGCACCTGGCGGTGGCATTGACGACGCGTGCGCGGGTGTCGATCGCCGACGGTCGGCGGGAAGACGCTGAACGCGATGCCTACGATGCGCTCGCCACGGCGACAAGTGGCCAGATATACCTGACGTTGCCCGACATCTTCGAGGTCATTGCCGCGCTACGCGCCGACGCCGGCAGTCATCAACATGCCGCCCGAATCCTCGGCGCAGCAAAGGCATTGCGCGATCGCATGGGCGCGGTGCGGTTCAAGGTCTACGACACCGACCACGACGCGTGCGTACGGCTGCTGCGAGAGGCGATGGGGGAGAGCGAGTTTGACGCTTCCTGGTCGGAGGGAGCCACGTTGTCCACCGAAGACGCGATCGCCTATGCGCAGCGCGGCCGCGGTGAACGCAACCGGCCTGCCAGTGGTTGGGCGTCTCTGACGCCGGCGGAGAACGACGTCGTGCGGCTGGTCTGTGAAGGCCTGGGCAACAAGGACATTGCGACGCGGTTGTTCGTATCGCCCCGAACGGTGCAAGCACACCTGACGCACGTCTACACCAAACTCGGCGTGAGTTCCCGGGTGCAGCTGGTTCAAGAGGCAGCGCGGCAGAGCGCTTAGTCGAAAGCCGGCACCGCTTCGCTGGCCATCACTTCGCTGGCCGCTCGCTCACCGGAGCGAATCGCGCCGTCGATCCAGCCGCACATCTTCGCCGAACTCTCGGTGCCGGCCCAGTGAATGCGACCGCACGGCTCGCGCAGCGCATGCCCGAACTCGGTGAGCACACCCGGCGGGGCGTGGCTGAGCATCCCACCGCCGGAGTAGGGTTCGCGACTCCAGTTCTGCTCGACGTAGTCCACGGGCTTAACGGCCTTGGCGCCGAACCGGTGGACGAGCGTGTCGAGAACCGCTTGGCGGCGGTCGGTTTCGTCGAGACGGTCGTATTCGCGTGCGGTAGGACCCTCGATAATCACGCACAAGATGCCCGGCGTACCGGTGTCGGTGCAGGCGTCGATGGTGACCTGGGCCAGCGTTCCCGGTGCCGCGGACTGGCCGCACAGCCCGTCGGCTCGCCAGAACGGCTCGTCGTAGACGATCGAGATTTTGACGATCGCGCCGCCGGGCATCCGCTGATGCAGGAAAGCCCGATCGGTGGGAAGCATTGGCTCGTAGGCGATTTGGCTGGCGATCGCCAGCGGCACCGCGACGATCGCGTGCCTCGCCCGGATGTCGTTGCGTTCGGACCGCACGGTCACCCCGTCGGCGTCCTGCGTGATCGATCGCACCGGTTGCGAGAGCTGAATCGCATCGCCAAGCTCGGCGGCCAATGGCTGGTAGATCGCCCCCATTCCGCCGACCACCCGGGCGTCCTGCGATGCGCCCTTGCCGCCGAGTACAAAGCCAGGTCCGCCGCCCGACGCCATTTGATACAGCACGAACAACATCGACACCTCGGAAGCCGCCGATGTGTAGCAGCCGCTGACCGCCGTATCCAGCAGGTCGTGGGCCGCCTTGGACATGACGTTCTTGTCCAGCCATTGGGCCAACGTCATGCGATCCCACTTGGCGGCGTTCTTGGCCTTCCACGGCGCATCCAGCGGGATCGATTTGCACAACTGGCTGATTCCGAAGAAACCGGCGCCGAGGTTCAACGACGCCCATGGGCTCATGCTCCACGGGATCGTGCCGCGGTAACGGTACTGCTTGCCGTCTACGACCATCATCGCTTCGCCGTCGGTGTACTGCTTGAAAGTCTGGACGCCGAATTCGTTCATCAGCGCATAGATGCGGTCCTGCGTCGGGCCGACCCACGCGCCGCCCTTATCGATCCACGACCCGTCGTCGCGGCTCACGGTGAAGGTCCGGCCGCCGACGCGGTCGCGGGCTTCCAGCAGCGCCACCGAACGGCCGGCCTGCTTGAGGCGAAGGGCCGCAGTCAGACCCGCAAAACCCCCGCCCACCACGCAAACGTCGACGTCAGCCATGGTGATTAGGCCTACCGCTATAAAGCCGAGCAGTCAATGCCGAGCAGACGCAAAATCCCCTCGACACGCCGTGTCTGAGGGGATTTTGCGTCTGCTCGCGCTACCAGGTGACCGGCAGGCTCTTGATGCCGTGAATGAACTGCGACAGCAGCCGCGCCGGCTCCGCCGTCGCGGCGATGTCGGGAATCTGGCGGTGCAGCTCTTCGAACATCACCCGGATCTCGCGGCGGGCCAGGTTGGCGCCCAGACAGAAATGGGCACCCCCGCCGCCATACCCGACATGCGGGTTCGGCTCGCGTGCCACGTCGAAAGTCCAGGGATCGGCGAACTTCGACTCGTCGCGGTTGGCCGAGTTGTACCACAGCGAAACCTTGTCTCCGGCGGCCATTTTGACGCCGCGCAGCTCGACATCCCGAGTCAGGGTGCGGCGCATGTAGATCACCGGCGATGCCCATCGCACGATCTCCTCGACCGCGGTCGGCGCCAGAGCGTCGAAGTTCGACCACCACTTCTCCCGCTGCTCCGGATAACGGGTCAGCGCCAGCACTCCGTGGCTGATCGCGTTGCGCGTCGTCTCGTTGCCGGCCACCACCAGCAGGATGAAGAACGACGCGATCTCCGCCGACGTCAGTCGCTCGCCGTCGACCTCAGCTTCGACCAGGCTCGTCGTCAGATCGTCGTGGTGATTGACCCGTCGGTCCTCGGCCAGCTCGCTGGCGTAGGCGCCGATGTCCATCGAGATCTTGATGAACTCCTCGGGATCGACTGTCAGGTCCGGGTCGCCGACGCCCAGAATCTCATTGGTCCAGTGGAATATCCGCTGATGGTCCTCCTCGGGGATGCCCATCATGTCGCAGATGATCTGCAGCGGTAGCGGTCCGGCGAGTTCGCTGACCAGATCGGCCTGTCCGTCAGGGTGATTGGCGATGATCGAGCTGACCAGCCGGCGGGCCCGTTCGCGCACCGACGCCTCGATGCGGGCCACCACCTTCGGGGTGAACGCCCTGCTGACGATCGAGCGCAACCGCTGATGCCGCGGATCGTCGAGGACGATCATCGAGCCGAAGTACTCGGCCACCTCTGGGTTTTGGTCGTTGATGGTGATGCCGGGGTTGGAGCTGAAAACGTCCGGATGACGGCTTGCGTAGAACACGTCGTCGAGCTTGGTCAGGGCCCAATGCCCCTCGCCGGCCGGGAATCCGGCCAGCTCGATCGCGGGCCAGAACGAGATCGGGGCCTCGCGCCGCAGCGTCGCGAAGGCGCCGTCGCGAATGTCGTCGTCGAGTTCCCAGAAGTCGAGCGAGCCGAGATCGATATCGGCAAGCGGAATCTCCGGCGGGGCCGCTCCGTTTACCCGGTTCGCGATACCGCTCGTCACATCGAACCTCCTAGCCCCAAAAGCCATCGCAGGCAAAGCGCCTCGCGGCCGCTCAGCACAGAACTCACTGCGAGCAGACGGTATGAGCCGGCGTGCCGTTGGCCGTCGCCTCCTTGATCACGTTGCCGTCGACGACGATTCGGCACGTGACGCTGCCTTGCGCCTGTGCGCTGAGCACGAACACCTGCCCCCCGAACGAGGTGAAAGTCGCCGACCACGGCAGCCGCGCATTCACGGCACGCTGCTGACCGGCGTCGGTTTGGTAGTTGATCAGCTCGGCGACGCCGGCGCTGCCGCTGACTTCGTAGCGGATTTCCGGAAAGTCGCCGGCGTGTGCCACACCGCAAGTGGCCGCGAATCCGATGCCGACAGCGAACAGGGCCGAGGCGCCACGAAGATGCTTCATGGTTTCCCATGCTGTCAAAACCCGCGACCACAAGCGAGCTTTTTCTATCAGCCGCTCGACATGCTTAAGGTGAAGCGGACATCGGGGGATCGGAAGGTGGCGGCGTATGTCGGTACGCGACAAGAAGCAAGTGGTGGTTTGGGGCACCGGTTTCGTCGGCAAGATGGTGATCGCCGAAATCGTCAAGCACCCGATGTTCGAATTGGTCGGAGTCGGCGTCAGCAACCCGGACAAGGTCGGCCGCGACATCGGTGACATCTGCGGATTGGCCGAACCGGTCGGCGTCACCGCCACCGACGACGTCGACGCCCTGATCGCGCTGAAACCCGACGCGCTGGTGCACTACGGCCCGACCGCGATGAAAGCCAAGGAGAACATTTCGCTGATCACCCGTTTCCTGCGCGCCGGAATCGACGTGTGCTCGACCGCGATGACGCCGTGGGTGTGGCCGACGATGCACCTGAATCCGCCGCAGTGGATCGAGCCCATCACCCAGGCCTGCGAGCTGGGGGAGTCGTCATGCTTCACCACCGGCATCGACCCGGGCTTCGCCAACGACCTGTTCCCGATGACCCTGATGGGCCTGTGCTCCGAAGTGCGGCGAGTGCGCGCGTCGGAGCTGCTGGACTACACCAACTACGAAGGCGACTACGAAGTCGAGATGGGCATCGGCCGCGAGCCCGAATACAGTCCGATGCTGGAAAACCGCGACGTGCTGATCTTTGCGTGGGGCGCCACCGTCCCGATGATCGCCCACGCCGCCGGAATCATGCTCGACGAAATCACCACCACCTGGGAAAAGTGGGTGACACCCACCGAACGCAGCACCGCCAAAGGCGTCATCAAGGCCGGCCATGTCGCAGCCGTGCGGTTCACCATCAACGGTGTCTACCAGGGCGAGACCCGCATACAGCTGGAACATGTCAACCGCATTGGGCTCGACGCCGCACCCGACTGGCCGACCGGTCACGACAACGACGTCTACCGCGTAGATATCGAGGGGACCCCGAGCATCTTCCAGGAGACTGCGTTCCGGTTCACTGACGGCTCCGGCCGCGACGCTGCCGCGGCGGGCTGCCTGGCCACCGGGATGCGGGCGCTGAACGCGGTCCCGGCGGTCAACGATCTTTCGCCGGGCTGGGTCACCGCACTGGACCTACCGTTGATTCCCGGCGCCGGAACAATACGCTGACCAGGGCATTGAACATGGCCGAACTAGCGATGCCGGCGCTGGGCCTGTCGATCGGTGCCACCAACCTGGCTGCGGTAACCCTCGATCACGCGGTCACCCGCCGGCCGGTGCTGACGCTGTATCGTCAGCGTCCGCCCGAGGTCGGCGTGCCGTCGGAGAACCCGAGGCTGGACGAGTCGGGCCTGGTGATCAGCGATTTCGTGGACCGCGTGGGTGACGCGGCGGGCATCGTGGCGGCCGACGGTTCGGCACACCGCAGTGAGGCCTTGGTTGCCGACGGGCTGCGGGCCCTCGCCTACGCGGCAACCGGCGGACGGCCCTTACCGGAGCGTGTCGCGGTGACCTACCCCGCACATTGGGGCGCCAGGGCGGTGGACGCGCTGGGCTCGGCGCTGAGCCGGGTGTCCGAATGGTCGAACCGCACGCAGCCGCTGACCCTGATTTCGGACGCTGCGGCGGCGCTGTTCACCGTGCGGGCCAGCCCGGGCATACCTGACGACGGCATCGTCGCGGTGTGCGATTTCGGCGGCAGCGGCACCAGCATCACGCTGGTCGACGCCAGCGCCGAGTATCAGCCCGTCGCCCCGACCGTGCGGCACCACGACTTCTCCGGCCGGCTGGTTGATCAGGCGCTGCTGACCGCGGTCCTAGACAACATGCCGAGCGCGGGTGCGTTCGTTCGGGGCGCTAGCTCCGCGGTCGGTTCGTTGAGCCGCCTGCGGACCGGCTGCCGGATCGCCAAGGAGCAGCTCTCGTCGAGCACGGTGACCACGCTGTCCGAGGAGTCGGACCTGCGCAGCGATATCCGGCTGACCCGCGGCGAACTCGACGACGCCATTCGTGGGCCGCTGGACAACTTCATAGCGGCGGTACCAGAAACGTTGTCGCGCAATGCAATTCGCAACTCGGATCTGGTCGCGGTGGTCTCGGTGGGCGGGACGGCGCAGATACCCGCGGTGACCACAACGCTTTCGACGCGCCTACATATCCCCGTAGTCACCACGCCGCGTCCACAGCTGGCGGCAGCCGTCGGGGGCGCGCTGCGGGCAACACGTGGTCTCGAGGATGCCCGCGAAACGGTAGCCGGGGCGAACTCGGACCGCTGAACCTATCGGGTTACCGATTTCTCTTCTTGTTCGGCCTCGGCAAGTTCTTCCTCGCTCTTGCCTTCCTCATGCTCGGCCTGTTCGATGACTGCCTTGTTGAATTCTTTGTCTTTTTCTATCTGTTCTTCCATGGAGAGCCCCTCATCGGACGACTCCTCCTCTTCGGATGACTTCTCATCATCAGAGGAGCGAGCGTCGTGCGAAGACTCGCCCTCGTCTGACTTTCGCACGCCTGATGGGTTCGTCTCGCCTGACTTGGCTTCGCCGGAAGACTCATCGCCTTCTGACTCGGCCTTGGCCGCAGGAGAATCGTCGTCGCCCATGGCACTCGGGTTTCCCTCGTCGTCGAGCCAGTCGTTGACCGCCGTGCCTGAAACCGCCCCGCCTGTGCCCGGCAGCACCAGCGTCGGCCGGGGTTCGTAGGCCGTCATCATCTTCTTGGCTTCTTCTTTGTCGTCTTCGTCCGGCTCTGGCTTCTCGGTCAGGTTTTCTGAGTCGCCTGATCCTTCTTGCTTGTCGGATCCTTCTTGCTGGTCGGATCCCTCTTGCTTGTCGGATGGAGCTTCTTTGTTCTTCGAAGCCTCTTGGTCAGCCCGGGATTCCTCTGACGAAGGCTCGCGCGATTCCTCAGACGAACGCTCGCGCTCGTCGGCCGAGTCCGGCACGTTTTCCTGGGTTGTCATGCGTTGCCCCCTTTTGGAGTTATGGTTGGCGACCACCCTTCGGTCAGGGTTACCCGCTGTAGCGCGGTGTCGAAACGCTGAGTATTCCCATTTGGCCAGCACAATTAACGCGAGCAAATTCGCATAGGCGCCGGCGGCCGCGTAATGCCGGACCCCGAGCTATTGAATTCAATTCAGTGCCGCGCGGATCGTTGACGCCACCGTCAAGCACGACGCCGAAAGGCTCCTGCGTCGCCGCCTCATTGCAACCGGACCCACAGTATTCAGTGGCATTGCGGGAATCGCACTGCACCCCAACTCATTTGGTGTAGCGCGAACGTCAGTCGGGCTTGGGGTAGCTGACGCCGGTGAGCTCCTCGGAGATCTCCCACAGTCGTCGGCAGTCGTCGTCGTTGCGGGCGCGTTTGGGAACGTGGGCCAGTTTCACACCGCCACCGGCGAGCTCGTAGACGCCGCGGGGTCCGTAGAACGCGCCTCCCTCGGCGTGGGGCGTCGCGGCCGCATACAACGCGGGCAGGATGCCCTCCTCGATCTCCTGCCAAAGGAAGGGCGTGAACTTCCATGACGTCTTGTACAAACGCTCCATCAGGGCGGGCTTCTCTCTGCCGTGTGAAGGTCCGCTGATCTGCAGGTTGGTCTTGGTCAAGCCGGGGTGCGCCGCGCTGGAGACGATGCCCCATCCCGCCGCACGACTGCGCTTGTCCAGCTCAATGGCGAACATCAACACCGCCAGCTTCGACTGGCCGTAAGCGGCCATCGGCGCATAGGACTTCTCGAACTGCAGGTCGTCGAAGTGGATTTTGCCGCTTTGCCGTGCCGCGAGACTGCTCAGTGAGACAACTCGTGCGCCCTCGGCCGCGCGCAATAGTGGCAGCACGTGTCCGGTCAACGCGAAGTGGCCGAGATGGTTACTGCCGAACTGCAATTCGAATCCGTCCGAGGTCTTGTCGCGGTCCGGTGGCGTCATGACGCCAGCGTTGTTGACCAGGATGTCAATCGGGCGACCCTCGGAGTTGAGTTGTTCGCCCAACGCGGCGACCGACGCCAGCGACGACAGGTCGAGCGCCTTGATGGTCAGCTTGGCGTCCGGGACCGTCGCGCGGATTTTCTCGATCGCTTCCTCACCCTTGGCGCGGTTGCGAATCGCCATGACCACGTCGGCTCCGGCCGCGGACAGCCGTCGGGCCAGCCCGAACCCCAGACCGCTGTTGGCTCCGGTGACGACTGCAAGCTTGCCGGTCAGATCGGGCACCGTGGTGACGAGATCGTTGGCCATGCGAATCACTCTCCTTTCCCGTGGGTCTGCGTCCCAGTCTGCTCTTTCCGGCGCCGTGTGCGAATCGGAGCGGCATTCTGATCGACATGGGCTTCCCCGGTTGGGCGGCGGCGCTGGTCTTCGGGACCATACCCGCGTTCGCGTTTCCGGCGCCGTCCTGCTGGTGGTTGGCGTGGATCGGTTTGGTGCCGCTGCTGTTGGTGGTCCGTGCTGCGCCGTCGCCGTGGGCGGGCGCGGTGCGGGCCTGGCTGGGTATGAGCGCATTCGTGCTCACCACGCAATACTGGCTGGCGAGCAGCATCGGGCCGGCGCTCGGGCCGTTGGCCTTCGGGCTCGGCGCGCTGTGGCTGCCATGGGGTTGGATCGCCCGCCGGTTGCTGTCGCCGCTCGTCATCGGTCGCACGGTTGCCGCCTTGGTGGTAATGCCCAGCGCGTGGGTTGCGGCCGAAGCGGTGCGATCTTTTCCGTGGATCGGAGGCCCATGGGCACCGTTAGGAGCATCGCAGTGGAACCAGCCCGTGACGCTGGCGTCGGCTTCCGTGGGTGGGGTGTGGCTGACGAGTTTTCTTCTGGTCGCGGCCAATACCGCGATCGTCGGCGTGATCCTGCACCGGCAGTTGGCAGCTCGGCTCGTCATGTTGGCGTGTGCCGCGGCGTGTACGGCGCTCGGCCCGGCGTGGTACCTGCTGGGGCCGGTGCCGTCCGGAGCTGCGACCGTGCGTGTGGCGTTGGTGCAAACCGGCGACATCGCCGACGCCGTAGCGCGTGAGGCGGCCAGCGAAGCGCTCACCGCTACGTTGGCCGGCCAGCGGCCGGACTTGGTGGTCTGGGGTGAAAGCAGTGTCGGACAAGACCTCACCAGCCATCCGGAGGTGCTGGACCGCCTCACGGAGTTGTCGCGGCGGGTGGGGGCGGAGTTGTTGGTCAACGTGGATGCGCCGGCGCCCAGCGGTGGCATCTACAAGTCGGCGGTGCTGATCGGCGAACACGGATTGTTGGGCAGCTACCGCAAGACCCGGTTGGTGCCGTTCGGCGAATATGTGCCCCTGCGAACGCTTTTCGGCTGGATCACCCGCCACACCAAGGCGGCCGCCGCCGACCGGCAACGAGGTTCCGGGCCGGTGGTGCTCGATGCCGGCCGACTGGCCATCGGCCCGTTGATCAGTTACGAGATGACCTTTCCCGATCTGAGCCGGCGTGAGGCACAGCTCGGTGCCGGGCTATTGGTGTACCAGAGTTCGACCTCGTCGTTCCAGGGAAGTTGGGCACAGCCGCAGCTGGCCGGCCAGCCCGCAGTGCGTGCCGTCGAAGTGGGCCGCCCCGCCGTTCACGTCGGGCTGTCCGGGGACAGCTCGGTCTTCGACACCCGGGGCCGTCGGCTCGCCTGGTGTCCGTCGGACTTCCGCGGCGTCACCGTCGTCAATGTCCCGCTGGGGTCGAATGCCACGCTGTACCAACGGCTCGACGACTGGGTATTGGTGACGGCGTTCGTCGTTCTGGGCGCCACCGTTTGCTTTGCGGTACTCAGTCGGCGCCGCAGGCTGGTACGTGACACACTGCCTGGATGAGCAGCAGACGGCTCGCCAAGTTTTCGGTAGCTGCCGCCATCGTGATCTTGGTGGTGTCGGTCGCGGGGTTCATCACCACGTTGATCCTCAACGCGTTCTTTCTGGACAAGTACGACGCCTACGGCGAAGTGCCGATCCCGGGCTCGGGCAGTGTGCACCTGCCCGCCGGTGAGGTGACCGCCAGCCTGCACACGGTGGTGATCGGCGGAACCAACGGCGGTGGTCTGCCGGTGCCGCCGCTAGGTGTGACGATCATCCCGCCGGAAGGTGTTGCGCAGCCCGTCGTCACCGAAAGCATCGGTAGCACAACGACTGTCAACAACGATGCGCACGTCCGGGTTTGGCTGGTGCACGTTCCGGCCGAGGGCACCTACAACGTCACGACCGACGGCCAGGTCAACGGCTACATCAGTCCGCGGCTGTCCTTCGGCCATCAGAGCTCGTATGGCTATCTGGTGTGGGTATTCGTCGGACTGTTCGTGGTGGGCCTGGCCGATCTGGCCCTTTCGGTGATGTGGCTGGGGCGCAGCAGGCGCACCGTGAGGTCGGCGGTGATGGCCACGCAGATCTGACCGCGAGGGTGCGTGTTTGTACCGCGATACGGCGGAATGGCCGGCATTTTGCGCACGCTCGACGAGGCGGTGACTAGTGTCCGCGGGCGACCCACTCCTCGTAATGAATGATCTCGTCGCCGATGGTTGTGTCGTCGCCGTGGCCGGTGTGCACGATCGTCTCGCCGGGCAACTGTCCGAGCCGTTCGGAAATCGACTGCAGAATCGTCGGGAAGTCGGAGTACGAACGGCCCGTCGCGCCCGGGCCGCCGGAGAACAGCGTGTCGCCGCTGAAGACCACACCCAGGTCGAAGGCATACCAGCACATCGATCCGGGCGAGTGGCCCGGAGTGTGCAGCGCCTGCAATTGCATGCCCGCGACGGTCAGTGTGTGCCCGTCGGAAATAGTTTGAAAGTCCTTGTCGGGGTGCGTCATTCGCCACAGCACATCGTCGCCGGGGTGTAGCAGCACCGGTGCATCGAGTGTCTTGCCCAGCTCGGGAGCCACCGTGACGTGATCGTTGTGGCCATGTGTGCACACCACCGCGACCACGTGGCGGCCGTTGACGGCCTCGATGATCGGTTCCGCGGTGTGGGCGGCGTCGAAGACCACGACATTGGAGTTGTCGCCGACCAGCCAGATGTTGTTGTCGACTTCCCAACTGCCACCGTCGAGTTCGAATGTGCCGTGCGTGACGACCTTTTCGATTGCAACCATTACAGAATCACCACCGAACGCAGCACCTTGCCGTCGTGCATTTTGTGGAATGCCTCCTCGATGTCACCGAGCCCGATTCGTTCGGAGACGAACTTGTCCAGCGGTAGCCGGCCCTGCAGGTAGAGGTCGATCAGGGTGGGGAAGTCGCGTTCGGGTAGGCAATCGCCGTACCACGACGACTTCAGCGACCCGCCGTGGGAGAAGAAGTCCACCAGCGGCATGTCCAGACGCATATCGGGCGTAGGCACCCCGACCAGCACCACGGTTCCGGCGAGATCGCGCGCGTAGAAGGCCTGCTTCCAGGTCTCGGGTCGTCCGACGGCGTCGATCACCACGTCGGCGCCGAAGCCGTCGGTGAGGTCCTGGATGGTTTTGACGGCGTCTAACTCGCGGGCGTTGATGGTGTGGGTGGCGCCGAACTTGCGGGCCCAGTCCAGTTTCGTGTTGTCGGTGTCGACGGCGATGATGCGTTTGGCTCCGACCAGCTCGGCACCGGCGATCGCGGCATCGCCCACCCCGCCGCAGCCGATGACCGCCACCGTGTCGTCGCGGGTGACACCGCCGGTGTTGATCGCCGCACCGATGCCGGCCATCATTCCGCAGCCCAAGAGACCGGCGACGGCGGGATCGGCCTGGGGGTCGACTTTGGTGCACTGGCCGGAATGCACCAGGGTCTTGTCGGCGAATGCCCCGATGCCCAGCGCCGGGGTCAGTTCGGTGCCGTCGGTCAGCGTCATCTTCTGTTCGGCGTTGAAGGTGTTGAAGCAGAGGCGAGGCCGGCCCCGTTTGCAGGCCCGGCACTGGCCGCAGACCGCGCGCCAGTTCAGGATCACGAAGTCTCCGGGTTCGACGGCGGTCACGCCGGGGCCGACGGCTTCGACGGTCCCGGCGGCTTCGTGCCCGAGGAGGAACGGGTATTCGTCGTTGATGCCGCCGTCGCGGTAGGTGAGATCGGTGTGGCAGACCCCGCAGGCGATGACGTCGACCACGGCTTCGCCGGGCCCGGGATCAGGGATGACAATGTCGACCAACTCGACCGGTTCGCCCTTGTTGCGGGAAATGACGCCTCGCACTGTCTGACTCATGGGCACCAAACTAGTCGCCACCATCCGCAATAGTCATCGAGTCTGCCGTGGTGGCGCCGATCCTGCGCTGAGGCACTCGATTAGGCGAAGTCGGGCGCCCTGACGGCAGGCTCGACGCGCCATTAGGCGGGTGTAGCGTCCCAGAGCATGACCGAGACGGCGGAGCAGTTCACCGAGCGGATGACCGCGGCTCTGGACAGCGCCAGTCTGGCGATTCTGCTCAGCATCGGGCACCAGACCGGTCTGCTGGACACCATGGCCGGGCTGCCGCCGTCCACCAGTGCCGAAATCGCTACGGCCGCAGGCCTCAACGAGCGTTACGTCCGGGAGTGGCTGGGCGGCATGACCACCGGCCACGTCGTCGACTACGACGCGCAGACCGCGACGTATGCATTGCCCGCCCACCGCGCCGGCGTGCTGACCCGGGCGGCCGGGCCCAACAACCTTGCCGTCGTGGCCTCGTTCATCCCGTTGCTCAGCGAAGTCGAGCAGAAGATCATCGGCTGCGTGCGGGCCGGCGGCGGCCTGCCCTACAGCGAATTCCCCCGCTTTCACGCGCTGATGGCCGAGATGAGCGGCGTGGTCTTCGATGCCGCGCTGATCGATGTGGTGCTGCCGTTGGTCGACGGCCTGGTTCAGCGCCTGCGAGCCGGAGCCGACGTGGCCGACTTCGGATGCGGCAGCGGGCATGCGATCAACCTGATGGCCCGGGCGTTCCCGGCCAGCCGATTCACCGGCGTCGACTTTTCCGAAGAGGCGATCGCGACCGGGCGCTCGGAAGCGGCCGAGCTGGGTCTGACGAACGCGAGCTTCGAGAGCCACAATCTGGCCGACTTGGACAAGGTCGCCGAATATGACGTGATCACGGTGTTCGACGCCATCCACGATCAGGCCCAGCCGGCCCGCGTGCTGGAAAACATCCATCGCGCCCTGCGGCCGGGCGGTGTCCTCTTGATGGCCGACGTCAAGGCGTCTAGCCGGCTCGAGGAAAACGTCGGCGTCCCGATGAGCACCTACCTCTACGCCACCTCGATGATGCACTGCATGACGGTGTCGCTGGCCATGGACGGCGCCGGGCTGGGCGCAGTATGGGGACGGCAGTTGGCGGTTTCGATGCTTGCTGACGCCGGGTTCGACGACGTGGAAGTGGCAGAGGTCGAGTCGGATCCGATCAACCTCTACTACATCGCCCGGAAATAGCAGGGAAGTTGATGGCCGCGCTCGAGATCCTGGAAAATTGGCCGGTTTCGACGGCTGCCGCGGCGGTCATAGCACCCACCGGTGTGCTGGCCACCCACGGCGACACCAACCGGGTTTTCGCGTTGGCGTCGGTCACCAAACCGCTGGTCGCCCGTGCGGTGCAGGTAGCCGTCGAGGAGGGCGTCGTCGACCTGGACACTCCGGCGGGCCCGCCGGGTTCCACCGTCCGGCATTTGCTGGCGCACGCCTCGGGCCTGGCGATGACTTCCGACAAGGTGCTGGCAAGGCCCGGTACCCGACGGGTGTATTCGAACACCGGCTTCACGGTGCTGGCCGAGACGGTGCAGCAAGAGTCGGGGATCGAGTTCGACCGTTACCTGGCCGAGGCGGTGTGCGAGCCGCTCGCGATGAAGGCCACCCGGTTGGACGGTGGCGCTGCGGCCGCCGGGTTCGGGGCAGCCTCGACGGTTGCTGACCTTGCGGCGTTTGCCGGGGAGCTGCTGCGGCCGTCGACGGTCTCCGCTTCGATGCACGCCGAGGCCACCAGCGTGCAGTTTCCCGGGCTGGACGGTGTCTTGCCCGGCTACGGCGCGCAGCGGCCCAACGACTGGGGGCTGGGCTTCGAGATCAGGGATGACAAGTTGCCGCACTGGACCGGCTCGCGCAACTCGGCGCGCACGTACGGCCATTTCGGCCAGGCGGGCGGCTTCGTCTGGGCAGATCCCGAGGCGGATGTGGCGTTGGTGGTGCTGACCGACCGCGATTTCGGCGAATGGGCGCTGGACCTCTGGCCAGCACTTTCAGATGCGGTCCTATCGCAATACATCTGATAGAAACTGGACACTAGCGCAACACGGGTATCACGAGGCACAATAGACACGCAAGACACAAATACATCTTGAGCATCCTGCTTATCGGGTTCACCAGGTCGTTGGGGAAGACGTCCCTCGTGGAACCGAAGGAGCAGCAGATGCGTGCATCGAATCAATTCGCCGATGTGACGACTGGCGTGGTGTACGTGCACGCCTCGCCCGCGGCGGTCTGCCCACATGTCGAGTGGGCGTTGTCGTCGACTCTGCAGTCCAAGGCGAACCTGGTGTGGACGCCGCAGCCGGCCATGCCGGGACAGCTGCGCGCGGTCACCAACTGGGTGGGGCCGGTGGGCACCGGCGCCCGGTTGGCCGACGCGCTGCGCTCCTGGTCGGTATTGCGGTTCGAGGTCACCGAGGACCCGAGTCCGGGGGTCGACGGCCAGCGATTCAGCCACACTCCGCAGCTCGGCTTGTGGAGCGGGTCGATGAGCGCCAACGGCGACATCATGGTCGGGGAGATGCGGCTGCGGGCGCTGATGGCGCAGGGTGCCGACACACTTGCCGCCGAGCTCGACTCCGTGTTGGGAACGGCGTGGGACGAGGCGCTCGAGGTCTACCGCGACGGCGGCGACGCCGGTGAGGTGACGTGGCTCAGTCGGGGAGTCGGCTGACGCGGTCGGTCCCAGCCACATGCGTCACTTCAGCACCGCCGCGGCAGGCTCTTCCACTTCTGAAATGCGATGTCGCCGGTGATATCACCATCTCAAAGGAGATACCCCTCTAGCCGCTGGCGGCGTGCGGACGCAGAATGTGCAACGCGGCCGGCACCGCCGAGATCTCCGCGGGTAGCGGGCAGACAAAGTCACCGTCGGCATACACGTTGATCCCGGGGCACTCGACTTCCACGGTCTTGGCACGCGTGGTGGTCACCTCGTCCAACTCGATGTGGGTGCCTTTGAGAGCGGTGGGAAAGAAGCGGACCAATTTCGTTCGCGATGCCGACGCCACCATGGTGATGTCGAGCAGGCCGTCGGAGGGGTCGGCGTTGGGGCAGATCTGCATCCCCCCGCCGTAGCTGCGGGTGTTGCCGAAGGCGGTCAGCGTGAGATCGGCCTCGATCTCCTGTGCTCCGTCGAGCACCAACCGGAAGGGCAACAGCCGCAGCTGCGACAGTTCGGCGAACATCGCAACGTAATAGCGCAAACGCCCGTGTGGCCACGTCATCCGGTTGGCCCGGTCGGTGACCAGGGAATCGAATCCCGTTGCCGCCACGGTCCCGAACCACTTCTGGCCGCCGTTGTCGTCGGACCGAACCCGGCCCAGGTCAATGGTTTTCGTCCAGCCGTCGACGACGACGTCTGCGGCGGCTTCGGGATCCTTTGTGGGAATCTCGAATTCACGGGCGTGGTCGTTGCCGGTGCCCGCCGGGATGATTCCCAGCGGAACGTCGGTGCCGGCCAGCACCTGCAGCGCGTTGGAGATGACGCCGTCACCGCCGGTGACGACCACTGCGTCGGTTCCCTTCTCGACGGCCGCGGCGACGAGATACCGTGCGTCTGCGGCATTTTCGCCGACGATCTCGATGACTTCCACACCACGGTGCTGAAGCCGGGCGATCGCGCGCTGCGAGGCCGCCACCGCGGCGCCGTGCCCCGACAGTGGATTGGTCAGCGCCGTGACCTTGCTGATCTCTCGCCGGTTCACGGAATCAGCTTGCCGGGGTTGAGGATTCCGGCCGGATCCAATGTCGCCTTGACGGCAGCCAGCAGCTGCACGCCCAGATCGCCCACCTCGTCACGCATCCAGGCGCGGTGATCGGCGCCGACGGCATGGTGGTGGGTGATGGTGCCGCCGGTGGCCATAATCGCGTCGGAGGCGGCCTTCTTGGCGGCCATCCACTGCTCGACCGGATTGCCGCGTTGTCCGGCAAGCACAGTGAAGTACAGCGACGCGCCGGTGGGGTAGACGTGCGAGATGTGGCACATCACCAGCGCCGGCGTTCCCGACTCGGCCAGCGACGACGTAAGAGCCTCCGTGACAGCGGCTTTCAGCGCCGGCAAGTTGGACCAATCGGTAGCGGTTTCCAGCGTCTCGCAGAGTGCGCCCGCCGACAGCAGCGAGTCGCGCAGGTAGGGCGCGGCGAACCGCCCACGTTCCCAGGCCTGCGCCGGGCCTTCGCCCAGCGATTTGCCGCCCAGGGATTCCAGCAGCGCGCGCGTCTCGGCGTGCCGGCTTTCGGTATGGTCCTTGGTCCCCTCGAACAATGTCAATCCCAAACAGCCGCCGGTAATCTGGTTTTCGCCGATCGACTCGGTGGTCGCGAGATTGACTCCGGTCTCAGCTTCGTCGGAGAGCCGCACAACGGTGGGTCCGGTACCGATCTGGGTGACTGCGCGCAGAGCCGCGGCGCCCGTCGCGAAGTCCGGAAACGACCACGCCTCATAGCGGGTGGTCTCCGGCACCCGGTGCACCCGCAACCGCACCTTGGTGATGACGCCGAAGACCCCTTCCGAGCCGATCGCCAGCTGGCGCAGGTCGGGGCCCGCCGCCGACGCCGCTACCCGGCCCACATCCAGCACCCCAACGGGAGTGATCATGCGGAGCCCGATGATCATGTCGTTGAAGCGGCCGTAACCCGCGGAATCCTGACCCGATGATCGGGTCGCCGCGAAGCCGCCGATGGTGGCGTATTCGAAGCTCTGCGGGAAGTGCCCGAGCGAGAACCCCCGTTCGCCCAGGAGGCGTTCGGCGTCCGGACCGGTGACGCCGGCGCCCAATTCGGCGATGCCGGACACCTCGTCGAGCGAATGCAGCTCGTTGAAGCGGCGCAAGTCCAACGAGATCACCGCGCTGAACTGACCTCGAGCAGGATCGAGCCCGCCGGTCACGCTGGTGCCGCCGCCGAATGGGACCACGGCGATGCCGTGGTCGGAGCAATACCGCAGGATCGCGGCGACGGTGTCTTCGGCGTCGGGTAGCAGCACCCCGTCGGGCGCGTCCTGGATGCCGCGGTCCTTTCGGCGCAGCATGTCGGGCGTGGACTTGCCGCCGGCGCGCAGTAGCCGGTCGCGGTCCGCGGTGCGCAGGTACTCTTCGCCGACGATCTTGGCCAGTGCCTCTCGATCGGCTTGCGACAGGGCCGACGGACGCAGCTGCACCTGGTCGGGTTTCAGCTCGGCCTCACCCGAATCCTCAAGGCCCACAACCTGCTTCAGCAGAGCTTTGATGCCGTCGGAGAGTGGCTTGGCGGCGGCGGGATCTCCCCACGCGTTCCATTTCATCGGCGGAAGGAGTTCCTCGAGATGCGTCATGCGTTACAGTATTACACATGTTGTCAATCAGTAATGCGGGCGAGGACATCGGAGACCGCATTCTTGCGGCAGCGGCGAGTTGTGTTCTCGACTTCGGCGTGGACCGGGTGACGCTCGCCGAGATCGCCCGGCGCGCGGGCGTGAGCCGCCCGACGGTATACCGCCGTTGGCCGGACACGCCGTCGATCATGTCGGCCCTGCTTACCGGCCATCTCCTCGAGGTGGTGCGCGAAGTGCCGCTCGACGGCGACGACCGGGACGCGCTGGTCAAACAGACCGTCGCGGTAGCCGACCGGTTGCGCGACGACGAGCTGATCAAGAAGGTGATGCACTCGCAGCTGGCCAGGGTGTACATCACCGAGCGCCTCGGAACCAGTCAGCAGTTCCTCATCGAGGGGCTGGCGGCCCGGCTGAAGGTCGCCCAAGACAACGGCAGCGTCCGGACCGGCGACCCCATGCAACTGGCGACCATGGTGTTGCTGATTACCCAGTCGACCATTCAATCCGCGGACATCGTCCAGCCCGTCCTAGACGCTGAAGCCCTGGCCAGCGAACTCACCTACGCACTGAACGGATACCTGTCGTAATGACCGACTCGACTGCTCTGAACGCTGCCCGCCGCAGCGCGGAACTCGCCGCTCTTGCCGACGGAGAGCCGCTGGACGTCGTCGTGATCGGCGGCGGCATCACCGGCGCCGGAATCGCGTTGGACGCCGCGTCGCGAGGCCTTCGGGTGGCGCTGGTGGAAAAGCACGATCTGGCATTCGGCACCAGCCGCTGGAGTTCCAAGCTGGTCCATGGCGGGCTGCGCTATTTGGCCAGCGGGAACATCGGAATTGCCCGGCGCAGCGCCATCGAACGCGGGATCCTGATGACCCGCAACGCGCCTCACCTGGTACGGGCGATGCCGCAGCTGGTTCCGTTGCTGCCGTCGATGAATCAAGCCAAGCGTGCGCTGGTGCGCACCGGTTTTCTGGCCGGCGATGTATTGCGCAAGTTGGCCGGCACGCCGTCCGCGACGCTGCCACGTTCGCGATCGATCCCGGCGCGGCGCGTCGTGGAGATGGCGCCCACCGTCCGGCGCGACGGGCTTGCCGGCGGATTGCTCGCCTACGACGGGCAGTTGATCGACGACGCCCGCTTGGTCACCGCGGTGGCACGCACCGCAGCACAGCACGGCGCACGCATCCTCACCTATGTGGCAGCGTCGGAGGCAACCGGTACCTCGGTGCGGCTGACCGACCAGCGCACCAATCAGTCTTTCTATGTGTCGGCCGGTGCCGTCATCAACGCGGCGGGTGTGTGGGCAGGCGACATCGATTCGACGTTGAAGTTGCGCCCCAGCCGCGGAACGCATCTGGTGTTCGACGCTGAATCTTTCGGGAATCCGACTGCGGCGCTGACGATTCCGATACCGGGAGAGTTGAACCGCTTCGTGTTCGCCATGCCCGAGCAGTTGGGCCGGGTGTATCTCGGGCTGACCGACGAGGACGCGCCGGGGCCGATTCCCGATGTGCCACAGCCATCTTCGGCGGAGATCACATTTCTGCTGGACACGGTGAACACCGCATTGGGGACTGCGTTGGCGACGAGCGACGTCATCGGTGCCTACGCCGGTCTGCGGCCGCTGATCGACGCCGGCGAAGGTCGCACTGCCGACGTTTCTCGCGATCACGCCGTGGTCGAGTCGCCTTCGGGGGTGATCAGCGTGATCGGCGGCAAGCTGACCGAATACCGTTACATGGCAGAGGATGTCCTCGACCATGCCATCCGCCTGCGGCACTTACATGCCGCGGAGTGCCGGACCCGCAACCTCCCGCTGATCGGAGCGCCCGCCAACCCCGGGCCTGCGGCCGGCCCGGGACGCGGTTTGCCGGCTTCCCTCGTAGACCGGTACGGGGCCGAGGCGCCCAACGTCATCGTCACCGCTAGTTGCGAGCGGCCGACCGACCCCGTCGCGGAGGGCATCGACGTCATTCGCGCGGAGTTCGAATACGCGGTGACGCATGAGGGTGCACTGGATGTCGACGACATCCTCGACCGGCGCACGCGCATCGGTTTGGTGCCACGCGACCGCGAACGGGTGGTCGCGGTGGCGGAGGAGTTTCTGAGTTCAGTGTCGTGAGCAGACCGTGCAGTCCGTCGACAGCGCAGCCCGTCCCGTCACCCAGTAGAAGCGCTGCCGGGTAGGCGTCCGTCGCCCATGCGTTCCGATGGCACCTGGTCCGGTTCGTCACCGGCTGTTACGTCATGCACGTCGTGTTCTTTGTCTTCCTCCATGGTGGCGGCCTCACCGCGAGCCAGCATTACCGTGGCCACGATCACCAGCACCGTTAGCGCTATCAGCATGGCCCACTCCGGGTGGCCTTTTAGTTGCAGCGTCTCCTTGAGCACGGCGACGCCCAGTATCACGGCCACCACAGGCCGTGTGACGATCATCGTCGGGAGGGAGGCGGTCAGAGAGCCAGCGCGGAACGCTGACTGCTGGAAGATAATCGCGGACACCGCGGCCAGGATCCAGACGTAGAACTCCCACTTGTCGAGCAACTGGTGGTCGCCGTGATGCAGCACGTGGACGATGGTCTTGGTCAGGACGGCGAACAATGCTATCGACGACCCGTTCACCGCGGCCAGCAGCACCGCCGAGGCCGGACGGCCTTTCAAAACCCGGGCCCCCAGCACGCACAGCACCAACGCCGGGCCCATCACCATGGCCACGATGAGCCAGTCGCTCACCGCGCCCCGGGGCTCGCCCGCCGTCGGATCCCCGACCATGATGAGCAGCGCCAACGCCGCGGCAAGCACTACCGCCCACACCCACTCCGAGCGGGTGATGCGATGACCGCTCACCCGCGCATAGATGGGCATGGCGAATAGCAACACCGTCACCTGCAGGCAGGTGACCAGCATGACCGAGCCATCGTATAGGGCTATAGCAATGAATACGTTGCTGGCGACGTCCCCGATACCACCCAGCCACCAGCGGCGGTTGCGCACCAGCATGCTGAACAGCGTCAGGTGGCCAACGTCTCCCTCGGTGACCGAATGAGCGGACCGATGACGGATCACAATTCCGATCGCGGCCGACAGCGCGCCGAGCAGGGCCAGGATTGCGGGGATGATCTCCGCCTTCAACATGGTTGCCCTCCTTGCCGCACCGGCTCAAAAGCCTTGTCCAACATCCAGTCTCGTGGACCCAGCCGATCCAAGTTCACAGTTACGTCCCGGGTCACGACAGCGCGGCCATCACCGCCTTGTCGACCTCCAGATCGGCGACCGTGGCGTTCGCACGGCGAAATCCTTCCTCGGCGAAGCCCGGGGGCTGGAGCCCAGGCCATACCATGCACAGGCCGACAAAATCCCACGCGTCGAAGACGAAGAATCGGTAGGCCTGCCACGCCTCGTCAAACGTCGGCGGGTCGGTCAAGCCGTATTCCTGCAAGGTCGACAGGTAAAGCCTGATCAGGTCTTCCTGATGCTGCCTGCGCAACTCGATCGGCAGCGAATGCGTGAAGAAGTAGCTGATCTCACGGATGCCGGGTCCACGCTGGATCAGCTGCCAGTCGAGAAGCCCGCTTCGCCCGTCCGGAAGACCGTAGGTGTTGCCGGCATGCCCGTCGCCGTGCAGCACTGTCTGCGGACCGACCTTCCACTTAGCGTGCAGCGCATGATCGTTGCGGTTGACGAATTCGGCCATGCGTCGCACCGACGGTGGCAGTTCGTATTCGGCGGAAGCGAGTAGTTTCTTGCGCATGCGGCGGAACTGCCAAAGCATGACGGCAAATCCAGGCCGCTGCCTCTCCGACGCGATCCAGGAGAGGTCGTTATTCAGACGCGGGCTGTCCCAGAACGCCGCGTGCAGGTGGCCCAGGGCGCGCACGACGCCCTCCGCGTAGGGCAGGTCGAGGTCGTGAGGGCTCTCGAGAAAGGTTGCGCCAGCCCCGGCGAGGTCCTCCAACAGGAGCAGGTAACGGCCACCATGGCCCGCGTGGCACGCGTACACCTGCGGCGCGACGTCGTCCCCGAGTCCTGGCCGGATCGCCTGGTAGAACCCGACTTCGTTCATCGCCATATCGAGGGCGGCCACCATCGCACGGTTTTTCGCTGACAACGGCGTCGCCTTGACGAACACGCCCGTGGGCAGCCCGGCGTCCTGGCCGGCGGCGTTCCACTCGATGGCCAGACGTCGCCGGTCGGTCAGCCCTGACGTGCCCTCCATGGTCTCGACGCGAAGCGCGACCGCGCCTGGCACCCGCTGACCGAATACCGCCGTTATCCACGTCGCATCGACGTCCACCGCCGACCGAGGCTTCGGCGCCGGAACCCACGGCGACAGCGCGAGCGCGGATTCCGCGATCGCCCGGCCTGACGTGATCAGATTCACTATTTCTCTACTCTGCTGCGTCGCCCCCTTGGCCGCAACGTGATATCGATGAGAATCCAGCGGGCCGCCTTGGAGGATTCTTCGGAGCGACCCCCCACGTCCGGGGCCACCGGGCACGGGCCATAGCGCGCGACAACGACGTGCACCCACTCAGGCCAAGGCCGGGTTTCGGGAGCTTTTGCGGCTGCCCGGCACGAGTGGCCGGACACGGAGTATGTTTAGACGGAACCGTATCGTATCGAGAGGATGAGGTCACCGCGATGGCCGATGGGAGCGCCGGAAATGATCGCGTAGCGCGCGCACGAAGTCCGCGACGGCTGGACCGGTCCCTGGACGGAACCATCCTCGACGCGGCGTTGGTCGGTGTTGCCGAACTGGGGTACGACCGGCTGAGCATGGACGACATCGCGTCGCGCGCGGGTGTCGGCAAGGCCGCAATCTATCGTCGCTGGCCGTCGAAGGCGGTGGTGGTGGCCGACGCGATCGCCCACTGGCGCCGGCAGCTCGGACCCGTCGAGCTGCCCAACACCGGCAGCCTGCGCGGTGACATCGAGGCACTGGTCGCCGCAGTCCCGGACATCGATGACACTGCTTACGGCACGATGCAGGTGGTTGTCGGAGTGGCGACGGCCGCAATGCACAATCCCGTCCTGGCCGCTGCCCTGGATGATCTCGTGCTGTCCAGGCCACGCAACATCGTGCGAGGTGTGCTCGACCAAGCGGTGGCGCGCGGGGAAATCCCGTCCGGTCGCGATCTGAGCCTGATGCCGGACGTCGCCTTGGGCCTCAACGTGCTGCGGCTGCTGACCGGTCGACCTGTCGATCGGGTCTATGTCCGCCGCGTACTCGAAGACGTGTTGTTGCCGCTAGCCGGCGGATCGGCCCCGTAGCAGTTTGCGTGTTCCCTGCCGGAGTGCCAGCATGGGCTGAAACGGAACTGATTCGTTCCGTACAGATGGGGAGATGACGATGAATGCCAACCACGTCCCCGTGCTCATCGTCGGCGCCGGCGCCGGTGGCCTGACCATGTCGGCGCTGCTTGCCAGACATGGCATCCACTCGCTCTTGGTGGAGAAGCGCGGCGAGGTGTTCATCTATCCGAAGGCACGCAACCTGAGCTTCCGCAGTTTGGAGATCCTGCGCGGTCTGGGCCTCGCCGACGAGGTCCACGCGATCGCGGACGGAGTTTCGGACATGGTGAGCAAGCCCACGCTGGCCGCCACCGAGCAGAAGCAGGCGTTCGACGCCAACGCCATTTTCTCGCCGTTCGATGGACTGAGTCCTGAGCCCGCCGGACAGTATTGCCCACAGAGCGCGTTGGAACCGATCCTGCTCGGCCACGTCCGACGGTCCGGCAACGAGGCGCGCTATCACACCGAGTTGTGCTCCTTCGAACAAGACGACACCGGCGTGAATGCCGTGTTGCGCGACCGGGATTCGGGTGGTTCGGAAACCGTGCGCGCCGACTATCTGGTGGCCGCCGATGGCGTGCACAGTCCGATCCGGGATGCACTCGGCGTGACGACCTCCGGCTACGGAGCCCTGCCGATCTATGTCGTCTTCATTTATTTCCGGGCGCCGTGGCGAAAGTTCGTCCCCCAGCTCGGCGATGGCGATGCCGTGCAAGTTGACAACGCGGATGTGAACGGGATATTTCTGCCGGTGCGCGACGACCTGGGCATGTTCATCACCACCTACTTTCCCGACAACGGTGAGACCGCCGCTCAGTTCACGCCGCAGCATTGCCGCGAGCTGCTCGTCAAAGCCGTTGGTGAGCCGATCGAGGTGGAAATCATCGATGTGGCGCCATGGCAGCCGTACGAGCGGGTGGCCGACCAATTCCGAAGCGGCCGAGTCTTTCTCGTCGGCGACTCAGCGCACACCATGCCGCCGTTCAAGGGTGGCGGCGCCAACACGGCCATCCAGAGCGCGCACAACCTGGCCTGGAAGCTGGCCACGGTATTGCAAGGAAACGCCGAGCCTCCGCTGCTCGCTACCTATCACGCCGAGCGACACCCGGTTGGGCGCTTCAATGCGCGTCAGTCCCTGATCGGGCCGGCGTTGGCATTTCTGCGGCTCAAAGACCAGGGGCCGGGGCTGCCTGCGGACGAGGAAGCGCCGATGTTCGCGCTGCTGATCGGCTACCGATACCGGTCGGCCGCAATTGTCGACGGTGAGGCGGACGCCGGAGCGCTGGTGGACAAGTTGCGCGGACAGCCCGGCACCCGGGTGCCGCATGTGTGGGTGCAGCATCGCGGCGAGCGGGTGTCGACGATAGACCTGCTCGGTACCGGGTTCACCGTCTTCACCGGCGACGATCGCTGGCGCGCGGCTGCATCCTCGGTGTCGTCCGCCCTCGGCGTTCCGATCACAACGCATTGCATCCAGAGCGACGAATGGGCCCATGTCACCGGACTCGCGCCCGAAGGTGCGCTGTTGGTGCGCCCCGACAATTTCGTCGGCTGGCGGGCCGAGCTATTGCCCTCGGATCCAGAAAGCCAGCTACGCCAAGCGCTTTCGACGATCCTGTGCCGCGGGTGAGCAGACTCAAAATCCCCCGCACGCACCGCGTGTCGGGGGATTTTGCGTTCCCCAGCTGGCGCGCGTGGGCCCAGCTCGCGCTATTAAAGCGGGATGTTCTTGTGGCGACCGCGGCGAGCCGGCGCCTGGGCCAGCGCTTCGGTGAGCTTGCTGCGAGTGTGCGCGGGATCGATCTTCTCGTCGACCACACCGATGTCGATGGCGCTGTCCACGCCGCCGGCGATCCGCTCGTGCTCGGCAGCCAGCTGGTCGTGCAGCGCTTCGCGCTCGTCGTCGGGTGCGGCAGCGAGCTTCTTCTTGTGCAGGATGCCCACCGCCGCCTTGGCGCCCATCACCGCGACTTCGGCGTCCGGCCACGCAAACACCTTGGTGGCGTTCAACGAGCGGGAGTTCATCGCAATGTAGGCCCCGCCGTAGGTCTTTCGGGTGACCAGCGTGACACGCGGAACGGTGCACTCGCCGAACGCGTGCAGCAGCTTGGCGCCGCGGCGCACCACGCCACCCCACTCCTGGTCGACACCCGGCAGGTAGCCCGGCACGTCGACGACCACGACCAACGGAATACCGAACGCGTCGCACAGCCGCACGAAACGTGCTGCCTTCTCGGCACTTTCGGAGTTCAGGCAGCCGCCCAGGCGCAGCGGGTTGTTCGCCAGAACGCCGACCGTGCGACCGGACAGCCGGCCCAGCCCGACCACCATCGACGGCGCCCAGTTGGCCTGGAACTCGTCGAAAGGCGTTTCTTCGTCCAGGATCGCGGTGACGATGGGACGCACGTCGTAGGCGCGCCGAGCCGACTCGGGCAGCAGGGCGTGGATGTCGGTGTCACCGGCTTCGGCCTTGCCGCGGTCGAAATGCCCTTGCTGGCAGAACAATCCGACCAGACGACGGCCACGCTCGTAGGCGTCGAGCTCGTCGTCGGCCACGATGTGGCAGACCCCGGACTTCTTGTGGTGAGTCTCCGGACCACCCAGCGACGCCATGTCGACGTCCTCGCCGGTGACGCTGCGCACCACGTCCGGCCCGGTGACGAAGACCCGGCTTTCCGGCGCCATGATGACGACGTCGGTCAGCGCCGGTCCGTAGGCGGCGCCGCCGGCGGCGAAGCCGACGACCACCGAGATCTGCGGGACGTAGCCCGATGCGCGGATCATGGCCTCGAAAACCTGCCCGACAGCGTGCAGCGCCCGCACGCCTTCGGCGAGGCGGGCCCCACCGGAGTGCCAGATGCCCACGATCGGGCTCTGCTCCTCAATGGCGGTGTCGTAGGCGTTGACGATGTGCGCACAGCCCTCGACACCCATGGCCCCGCCCATCACGGTCCCGTCGGTGCAGAACGCGATGGTGCGGACGCCGTTCACGGTGCCGGCCGCGGAGAGCACACCGGAGCGGTCACGCTCGTGCAGTAGTTGCACGCTGCCGTCGTCGAAGAAATTGCTCAGACGCAACAACGGATCGCGGGGGTCGAGCGACTCGCCAACCGCCTCGGGGGCCATGATTGTCATCGCAGGTCTCCTAGTTCCGGGTGGTGCTCAGGTTTAGCCGATGGTCCTTGGCATTTTCTAAAAAGCGCCGTCTAAAAGGCGTCGTCTAGTAGCGCCCGAAAGCGATCGCCACGTTGTGCCCGCCGAATCCGAACGAGTTGTTGACCGCATACCGGTAATCACCCGGCCGCGGCTTGCCCGCCACCACATCCAGGTCGATCTCGGGATCGAGATTTTCCAGATTCAGTGTCGGCGGGACCACCTGGTCCCGCAACGCGAGCACGGTCAGGATTGACTCCACTGCACCGACCGCACCCACCGAGTGGCCGAGAGCAGATTTGGGAGCGTACACCGCCGGCTTGTGGCTGCCGAGGGCGTTGTTGATGGCCTTGCCCTCGGCGAGGTCGCCGACCTGCGTGCCGGTGGCGTGCGCGTTGACGTGGTCGATGTCGCTGGGGGTCAGCCCGGCGAGCTCGACCGCCCGCTTGATCGCATGCCCGGCGCGCTCGCCGTTGGGGTCCGGAGCCACCATGTGGAAGCCGTCAGAAGTGATGCTGGCCCCCATGACCCGGCCCAGGATGTTGGCGCCGCGGGCCTTGGCGTGCTCCTCGGTCTCGATCACCATCAGCGCGCCGGCCTCGCCGAACACGAAGCCGGTGCGGTCCTTGTCGAACGGGCGACAGGCGCCGGCCGGGTCTTCGTTGTTGGTCGACAACACGATGCGCATGGCCGCGAACGCCGCGATCGGTACAGCTTCGATCTTCGTCTCCACGCCACCGCAGATCGCGATGTCGGCCTCGCCGAGCACGATGTGCCGCCAGGCCTGGGCGATGCCTTCGGCGCCCGACGCACACGCCGACACCGGAGCGCTCACCCCGGCCTTGGCATGCCGCTCCAGCCCGACCGCCGCGGCCGCGCCGTTGGGCATGTACTTCTGCACTCCCAACGGGTTGAAAGCCTTTGTGCCGCGCTCGCGCAGCTCGTCGTAACCCCAGATGAGCTCCTCGGTGGAGCCCATTCCGGTGCCGATGCACACCATCAGACGAGTGGTGTCGACCTCGGGCGACCCGGCGTTCTCCCAGACTCGCCGGCCCAGCACGGTGGACATCCGCTGCAGGTACGACAACCGACGCAGCTCAATGCGCGTCAGGGTGCTGTCGAACTCCTCGAGCAGGTGCCCGCCGATCCGGACCGGGAGGTCAAACTCCTCGACAAACGGGTCCTCAAGCGTGCGGATCCCACTCTGTCCGTCGAGCAACTGCTTCCAGGTGTTCTCCGCGTCGGTTGCCACGGCGGTCGTCATGGCGATGCCCGTGACGACAACGTCGGGAAAGCCGTTTCCCGTACTCAACTTGGCCATTGGTCTAGCGAATGTTCCTTCCGTGTTGTCCGGCTCCTCCTCGGGCCGCTTGCAGCCCGCATCGTCTCCGGACGCCGTGCCTGTCCGGCCTAGTAACGCCCGAACGCGAGCGCCACGTTGTGGCCGCCGAACCCGAAGGAGTTGTTGATCGCGTAGCGGTACTCGCCGTAGCGCGGTTCGCCCGCGACAACATCCAGATTGATCTCGGGATCCGGGGTTTGGTAGTTGAGAGTCGGTGGAATGACGCCGTCCCGAAGGGTCAACACCGTGAGTGCAGATTCGAGCGCGCCGACCGCGCCGATCGAGTGACCGAGCGCCGACTTCGGCGCATATACCGCGGCGTGTTCGCAACCGGCGACCCGGATCGCGTTGGCCTCGGCGGAATCACCGATCGGAGTGGCAGTTCCGTGGGCGTTGACGTGGTCGATGTCCTTGGGGGACAAACCCGCCAACTCCATCGAACGCGTCATGGCCCGGCCGGCCCGCACACCGTCCGCCGCGGGCGCCACCATGTGGAAGGCGTCCGAGGTGATACCGGCGCCCATCAGCCTTGCCAACGGCGTGGCGCCGCGGGCCTTGGCGTGCTCCTCGGTCTCGATGAGCATGAGCGCACCGGCCTCGCCGAACACGAAGCCGTCGCGGTCTTTGTCGAACGGGCGCGACGCCCGCTCGGGCTCGTCGTTGCGGGTCGACATGGCCCGCATCATGGAGAACGCCGCGATGGGCAGCGCCTCGATGGGTCCCTCGACGCCGCCGCAGACGGCGATGTCCGCGTCACCCATGACGATCTGACGCCATGCGTGGGCAATGGCCTCCGAGCCAGACGAACAGGCCGACACCGGGGTGATCACCCCGGCCCGCGCCCCCAGTTGGAGCCCGACGGTCGCCGCGGCGCCGTTGGGCATGATCATCTGAACGGCGAGCGGGGACACCTTGCGGGGCCCGCCCTCGTTCATCAGGTCGTAGCTCTCCACGATTCGCTCGGCGCCACCCAGACCGGTGCCCACCACGACGGTGAACCGGTCGGGATCGACCTCGGGGCTGCCCGCCGACTCCCACAACTGGCCGCTGAGCAGCTTGCTCATCCGCTGGACGTACGACATGCGTCGCAGGTCCAGCCGGCCCATGTGGTTGTCGACCGGCTCCTTGAGGTGGCCACCTATCTTGACGGGCAGGTCCCATTTGGTGACGAACTCGTCCTCGAGTACGTGGATGCCGCTCTCGCCAGCCAACAGACCCTTCCACGTGCTCTCGATGTCCGGCGAGATCGACGTCGTCGCTGTGACGGCGGTCACCACAACGCTGGGGTAACCGCCATTAGCAGTGGAAGGCTTGGTCACTTGCTTTCCGCTTCCAGCCTCGCCTTGACGTTGGCAACGGCGTCGGGGTTCTCGGTCTCGAGCTTGGCCCGCAGCGCCTCGGCGGCCTCGGGGTTCTCTTCCTCGAGCTTCTGGATGTAGGCGACGACGTCACCGACGGTACGCAGACCAGCGAGGTCCTCGTCGGGGATCTTCACGCCGTACTTGTCCTCGGTCTGCACCGCGATCTCGACCATCGACAGCGAGTCGATGTCCAGGTCGTCGACGAACGACTTCTCCGGGGTGATCTCGGACGGCTCGATACCGGTTACCTCTTCGATGATCTCGGCAATACCGGCGATGATTTCTTCCTGAGTTACGGCCACGTTCTTGCTTCCCTTCGTTGTTGTGTGCAAATGGAATTGACTTGCTTTGTACTGGTCTCGCCGAGGCCAAGCCGGCGTTAGAGGTTGGCCAGCTCGTCCAGGTCTGCGGGTGATTTGACGGCACGCGCCGGCACTCCCCGAAGTTCTCGTTTGGCGATACCGCTGAGGGTTCCCGCGGGCGGGAACTCCACGATCGCCGTGACTTGATAGTCGGGGTGTTCACGCAAGGTGGCCATGCACAGGTCCCAGCGCACCGGCTTGGTGAGCTGAGCGACGAGTGTGTCCATCGCGGCTGCGGCCGAGGCTACCGGGTTGCCGTCGTGGTTGGACAACAGCGTCGCGGTGGGCTCGGCGGTCGCGATGCCGGCCGCCGCGGCGGCAAAGCCGTCTAGCGCGGGAGCCATGAACCTCGTGTGGAACGCTCCGGCCACGCCCAATGCGCGCACCCGCGCCTTGGCCGGCGGGTCTTCGGCAAGCTTCTCCAGCGCGGTCAGCGCGCCGGCCGCGACGATCTGGCCGGCGGCGTTGCGGTTGGCAGGCACCAGGTCGAGCTGCTCAAGCCGGCCCAGCACGTCGGCCTCGTCGCCGCCGAGCACCGCCGACATGCCGGTCGGCTCGAGCGCGCAGGCTTTTGCCATCTCGGCACCGCGGCTGGCGGCCAGCGCGACGGCGTCGTCGGGGGCCATGACTCCGGCGATCGCATAGGCGGCGATCTCCCCGACGGAGTGGCCGGCGACAATAACTTCTTTGTCGGCCAGCAGTTCGCGCCGAGTCAGCTCCTGGTAAGCCAGCAGGGTGGCCGCGACGATCAGGGGCTGGGCGACCGCGGTGTCGGTGATCTCCTCCATCGACGCGGTGGTACCCAGCCGCTCGAGGTCCAGGCCACTGGCGTTCGACCACGATGCAATCCGGTCTGCTGCGCCAGGCAGTTCCAGCCACGGCGACAGCATCCCCTCGGTCTGGGAACCTTGTCCGGGAGCAAGAAACGCAATCACGTGTCTAAGAGAACACTGTGGAAACGGTTTTAGCGGGTGTAACAGATTATGAACCTTATCTTAGGTTTTTGTGTACACCCTACAAAACAGCTCCGTAAGCTACCCGTTTGATATCGTCCCGCGATCTGTCATCTGAGTCACTATAGTTCCGACACGCCGACAACAGCGCCTCTGACCGGCGCGGGAAGCTGAGTCAGGGCGTTGTTCCCGGCACTGGACTGAGGTACCGGATAGTTCAGCTGGCCTACCGTCGCGGCCACACGCAGGACGTACGCGTCCCGTGGCTGCGTGGGGTCGCGGCCCGTGAAGTCGGTGATCCGCTTCAGCCGGTACCGCACGGTGTTTGGATGAACGAACAACTTGCGCGCGCAGGCCTCAATCGCGCCGCCACAATCTAAATAAGCGTTAAGGGTCTCGGTGAGCGTCGGACCGGCGTCCGCCAGGGGCCGCATCACGTCCGTATGCAGTGCCACGAGCGCCGACGCATCGCCCATCAGGGCCCGTTCCGGCAACAGTTCTCTGGCCAGCACCGGCCGCGGGGCGCCGCTCCACCCGGCGACCGCGTTCATCCCGGAAATCGCCTCACTCGCGCTGTGGTAGGCCGCGGTCAGCATGGGCGCGGTAGGTCCGATGACCACTGGGCCGTCCGAGAACGCCTCCAGCAGGTCGCCCAAAAACTTCTCGGTCGGCGACAGGTGGCCCGAGACGATCGCCACCAGCCAGGTGCCGTGTACGTCGGTGAGTGCGGCCCGGCCGTGGCGGGCGGCGATATCGCGGACATCCTGGCTGGCGCGCTCGCTGTCGAGTTCCGCGTTGGGTTCGCCGCGGCTGGGCGCGGGCGTTCCCACCACCACCGTCGCCGGCGAGGTGGTGTCCCAGTTCAACGCGGCCGCGCGGGACAGCAGCTCGGGGCCGGTGTCACCGCGTACCACCGCGTCGACGACGCTGGCCTCCATCCGGCTGTCCCAAGTGCCGCGCGCCTCGGCCGCGTCGGCGTAGGCCGTGGCGGCGGTGAACGCCAGGTCGCGGCTGTACTTCAAGATGCCCACGGTGAGCGCCGTCAGCTGCTCTTCGGAGCGGGCCAGCATGGGCACCACCTCTTCGAAGAACTCCATGGTGACGCGGACCATCTCCACGCTGTGGCGCAATGCGATCCGTCGGGTCAGGTCCTGGGGAACCAGCTCGAATGCCTGCGCGGTGTAGCTGACGTTGCTGTGCGGGTCCTGCATCCATTCGACGAAGTTGACGACGGCCGTCTGCACCACGAGTGCCACGCTGGCGCGCTGGGACGCTTCCAGCTCGGCGAAGAACGGCAGCCGCTCCTGCATGGCCGAGACCGCCTCGGTGGCCAGTCGGCCCGAATACTGCTTCAACCGCCGCAGCAGCGAGTCGGGCACGGTGTCCAGGAGTTCGAGCGGCGATTTCGGGCGGACGAATTGGTTGTCGCTCATCCCTAAAAGCTACAAGAGTTTTCTGGAACTTTCCGCCAAAGGCGTCGAGCGGGTGTCACGCCGGCGTGCCACTCGACGTCGACGGCCATGCTGGCGTGGCGCTCGGCGCGGTGGGTGGCGCTTGCTAGGCGCCCGGCCCCGGATCGGAAGTCTGCGCCGGCGCGGCCAGCACGTCGTCGATCCGATACTGACGGGCGGCCGCGACCGGCACCGACGGGTCGATTTCCCCGTCCCTCGCCAGCGCCTCCAGCACCGCGACCACCTGCGATTCGGCGTCGGTGTTGAAGTAGCGGCGCGCGGCGGGCCGGGTGTCGGAGAAGCCGAAGCCGTCGGTGCCCAGCGTGACGTAGGTGGCGGGCACCCACTGCCGGATCTGCTCGGGAACGGCGCGCATCCAGTCCGAGACGGCGACGACGGGCCCGGCCGCACCCGAGGCTTGTGCCTCGGATAAAACCTGAGTCACGTATGGCACCCCGGGCTGACGGTCGGGGTGACGCAGCTTCGCCCGCTCGATGGCGACACCGTCGCGGTTCAGCTCGCCCCAACTGGTCACCGACCAGACGTCTGCGGCGACATCCCACTCGGCGGCCAACATCTCCGCTGCCTTCAGCGCCGACGGCATCGACACCCCGGACGCCAGGAGCTGCGCGGTGTTTGCGCGTCGCTCTTTGGCTGCCTGGTAACGGTAGATGCCGCGCAGCACGCCTTCGGGGTCGAAGTTCTCCGGCTCCGGCGGCTGCACGTAGGGCTCGTTGTAGACGGTGATGTAGAAGTACACGTTCTCCGGGTTCTCGCCGTACATCCGCGAGAGCCCGCTTTCGATGATGTAGGCGATCTCGTAGGCGAACGCCGGGTCGTAGGACACCACCGCCGGGTTGGTCGCGGCAATCAGCAGCGAATGGCCGTCGGCGTGTTGCAGGCCCTCACCGGTCAGCGTGGTGCGCCCGGCGGTGGCCCCGAGCACGAAGCCGCGCGCCATCTGGTCGGAAGCCGCCCAGAACCCGTCGCCGGTGCGCTGGAACCCGAACATCGAATAGAAGATGTAGATCGGGATCATCGGCTCGTTGTGCGTGGCATACGACGTGCCGACCGCGGTGAAGCAGGCCACCGACCCCGCCTCGTTGATGCCCTCGTGCATGATCTGCCCGACTTCGCTTTCCTTGTAAGCCAGCATCAGCTCGGCGTCCACGGCGGTATACAGCTGGCCGTTGCGGTTGTAGATCTTGAGGTTGGGGAACCAGGAGTCCATCCCGAAGGTTCGGGCTTCGTCGGGAATGATGGGAACGATCCGCGGTCCAATTTCCTTGTCGCGCAACACTTCTTTGAAGGTGCGCACGGTCGCCATGGTGGTGGCGACTTCTTGTTGACCCGACCCCTTCTTCAGCGCCTTGTAGACATCGCGCCCGGGGAGCATGAGCGCTTTGGACTTGGTCCGGCGCTCCGGGATGAAGCCGCCCAGGGTGCGGCGCCGGTCGAGCAGATAGCGAATTTCGGGGGCATCCGGGCCGGGGTGGTAGTACGGCGGCAGATAGGGGTCTTCGTCGATTTGGGCGTCGCTGATCGGGATGCGCATGGCGTCGCGGAAGTACTTGAGGTCAGCCAGCGCAAGCTTTTTCATCTGGTGAGTGGCGTTGCGGCCCTGGAAGTGTGCGCCCAGCGAGTAGCCCTTGATGGTCTTGGCCAGGATGACCGTCGGCTGTCCCTTGTGGTCGATGGCGGCGCGGTAGGCGGCGTAGACCTTGCGGTAGTCGTGGCCGCCGCGCTTGAGGTTCCAGATCTCGTCGTCGCTCATGTCCGCCACCAGCGCCTTGGTACGCGGATCGCGACCGAAGAAATGGTCGCGCACATACGCGCCGTCGTTGGCCTTGTACGTCTGGTAGTCGCCGTCCGGCGTGACGTTCATCAGGTTGACCAGCGCGCCGTCCTTGTCGGCGTGCAGCAACGCGTCCCATTCGCGTCCCCACACCACCTTGATGACGTTCCATCCGGCGCCGCGGAAGAAGGACTCCAGCTCCTGAATGATTTTGCCGTTGCCGCGCACTGGGCCGTCGAGGCGTTGCAGGTTGCAGTTGATCACGAAGGTCAGGTTGTCGAGGCCGTCAAGCGCTCCAAGGTGCAGCAGCCCGCGGCTCTCCGGCTCGTCCATCTCGCCGTCGCCCAAGAAGCACCACACGTGTTGGTCGGAGGTGTCCTTGATGCCGCGGTCGTGCAGGTAGTGGTTGAACCGGGCTTGGTAGATGGCGTTCATCGGGCCGAGTCCCATTGACACCGTTGGGAATTCCCAGAAATCGGGCATCAACCGCGGGTGTGGATAGGACGGCAGGCCGCCGCCGGGGTGGCTGTGTTCCTGACGGAATCCGTCTAGCTGATCTGCGGTGAGGCGACCCTCCAGGAACGCCCGCGCGTAGATACCGGGCGACGCGTGGCCCTGGATGAAAATCTGGTCGCCGCCGCCGGGGTGCGATTTGCCGCGGAAGAAGTGGTTGAAGCCGACCTCGTAGAGCGCGGCGGACGACGCGTAGGTCGAGATGTGGCCGCCGACGCCAACGCCGGGCCGCTGCGCGCGATGCACCATGATCGCGGCGTTCCACCTGATCCAGGTCCGATACCGGCGTTCGACGTCCTCGTCGCCGGGAAACCACGGTTCGAGCTCGGTCGGGATGGTGTTGACGTAGTCGGTTGACGTCAGCGCAGGGATGGCGATGCGCTGTTCGCCGGCCCGTTCCAGCAGCCGCAACATCAGATAACGCGCCCGCGCGGGTCCCGAGCGCTCCAGCAGCTGGTCGAAGGACTCCAGCCACTCCGACGTCTCCTCGGGGTCGATGTCGGGCAAGTAGGACGCGACACCTTCGCGGATCACCCGAACACGGTCGGGTTCGCTTGTGCTGCTTGGGGTTTTGGCCAAATCGGTGCGCGCGAACTCGGTGGTCAACTTCCGCTCCTGTAGTTGGCGGGGTATCTGCTTGGCGATCTTCCTCCTATCGTGCCGCACCGATGCGCCGGGCGGGTAGCTACCGTCCGATCGCGGCTGGGCTCGACTTAGTCGCGCGAAATCGGTGCGTCCACGGCGGCAGCAACCGCGACCCGGTAACGTCAGGAGCCGTGCTCATCGGATGGCGTGCCTACCCTCGCAGGCACGTGGGGGAGTTCCCCAGGCGAGGTGCTCTGGCGCTCGGTTGTGTGGCGGTTGTGGTGATTGGGATCGTAGGCTGTACCAAGGTCACCAGCGGCACCGGCAAGGCCAACGGCAGTCTGGCCCCGGCCTACCGCTCGTCGGTGTCGATGTCGGTGTCGGCGTCGGCGGCATCGTCGAGTATCCGGGAGACCCAGCGGCAACAGTCGCTGACGACCCGCGCCATTCGCAGCGCGTGCGACGGTCTGGCCACCACCAGCAAGGACGCCATCGACAAGGTGAACGCCTTCGTCGCGGCGTTCAACGCGGGACGTAACACCGGCCCCGCCGAAGGCCCGGCCATAGACGCCAGCAACAACAGCGGCAACACCGTGGAGAGCAGCATCGGGCCCCCGTTGTCGCAGGAGATGCAGGACGCCTTCCGCGAGTACGTCGACGCGGTGCGCGGCGTTGCCAACGCGATCGCCACGCACGTGGGAACGGCGGAGTTCAACAGACGGGTCGACCGTCTCAACGCGGCCAAGACCAAGTCATTGAAACTGTGTGTGGCCTCCTGAGGCGGGCATGTTCGACGTGCGCGACATGTGCGACGATTAAGCCCATCGCACGGCGCGTGCATGGCTAAAGGAGGTCCCACGGTGGTCGCGGCGGATCACGCCCCGAGCTACGCTCGCAAGCTGGGCATCCAACGAGACCAAGTGGTCCAGGAGTGGGGCTGGGACGAAGACACCGACGACGACATCCGCGCAGCGGTCGAGGAAGCTTGCGGCGGTGAGTTGCTCGACGAAGACACCGACGAGGTCATCGACGTTGTGCTGCTGTGGTGGCGAGACGGTGACGGGGACCTGGTGGACACCTTGATGGACGCGATCTCTCCGCTGGCCGAAGACGGCGTGATCTGGGTGCTGACCCCCAAGACCGGCAGACCCGGGCACGTGCTGCCCGCCGAGATCGCCGAAGCGGCCCCCACCGCCGGCCTGATGCCGACGTCGTCGGTCAACCTCGGTGACTGGAGCGCCAGTCGGTTGGTACAGCCCAAGTCGCGGGCCGGTAAGCGCTGATGCTGGCTGTCGGGACCACAGCCCCGGACTTCACCCTGCGCGACCAGAACCATCAGCCCGTCAGCCTCGGCGACTACCGCGGATCCCAAAACGTCCTGCTGGTGTTCTTCCCGCTGGCCTTCACCGGGATCTGCCAGGGCGAACTCGACCAGTTGCGCGATCACTTGCCCGAATTCGAGAACGACGACAGCGCGGTGCTGGCCATCTCGGTGGGCCCGCCGCCGACCCACAAGATCTGGGCGGCCCAGAGTGGGTTCACCTTCCCGGTGTTGTCGGACTTCTGGCCGCACGGCCAGGTCAGCCAGGCCTACGGCGTGTTCAACAGCGACGCCGGCTATTCCAACCGCGGGACCTTCGTCGTCGATCGGTCCGGGATCATCCAGTTCGCGGAGATGAAGCAGCCCGGAGAGGCCCGCGACCAGCGGGCGTGGACCGACGCGCTGATGGCTTTGCGATCTTGACCGTTTTGGGTGGTTGGCCCTCGGGCGTGTAGCCTGCCCGGCGGGTAATGGGCGCGTAGCTCAGTGGTAGAGCTCTGGTTTTACACACCAGCGGTCGGCGGTTCGATCCCGTCCGCGCCCACCGTAATCGGTGCAGGTAAGCACCTCACTGCACCGCAGGCCGAGCACTTCCGACCGGCGTAACCCGTAGCACGACAACAGCCACAACAAATCGGTTCTATCACGGCGAGACACGTTGGACTGGACGTCTCATCAGTATGCGCAGCTTCTGCCGATTTGGGACCAGAAGTGCTCCTCGGCCTCGTGCGGGGGACTTTTCAACTTCGCTGCCAGCTATTGACCGCCTGCGCGTTCGGTACCGACGCTGGGATACGTGCTGTTGGGAAAGGTGCGCTGAATTGTGAACGTCGGAGGAAGGCCCGCTAACGGTGCCACAACGATGTTCTCGCCACTCATTGCGGCGGCGCGATTGAACGTCTCTGCGGCGATACGCACACGCCGCCGTGGGTACAGCGGGTGGACGGGTGCGGTCAATAGCAACTACGACCCGTTGGACCCAGCCGTCGCAGCGCAGCCCCACGCTGCGTACGACGACCTGCACCGCAGCGGACGTGTTCACTACAACCCTCGGCGCGCGACATGGATTCTGCACAGACTCGACGATGTCCGCGCAGCCCTACGCGACACAGATCAGGTGACCAGCAGTCATGGAGTGACCCGAGTACAAATGGTCGCCGATCTCGTCGTGGTTACCGACGACGAGCAGCACAGCCGCCTCAGGAGACAAGTCCAGCCGGCGTTTACAAAAGGCGCTCTGGACAGTTGGCGCGACATCATCGACAAGCTCGCCGCCGAACTCGTCGATGACATGATCGCTGCCGGCGAGTGTGACGCCGTACAGCGGCTCACAATGCCGATGCCGCTCCGGGTGATCGCCGCTATCCTCGGCGTCCCGGAAAGCGACATCGCCGACTTCCGCCGTTGGTCAGACGAAGCCACCCAAATCATCAACTTCACCCCCACTGTGAACGGCGTTGCGAATACGGCGCGGTCCATGCGTGCCGCAGTAGCGCTGCGCCGCTATTTCCTGAAGCACCTCGCAGATGGACACCTCAAGGGATCGGACACCGTACTCGGCCGGCTGTTGGAGCACAACACTGACGGTGCGTTGACCGACAATCAGTTGTTCTATATCGCCATCTTGCTTTTGATCGCTGGTAATGAGACCACAACTAACCTTCTCGGCGGGATGCTCCACACCTACGCCCACTACCCCGATCAATACGACGTGATCCGAGCCAACGCCGACCTCATCCCTCAGGCCATCGAAGAACATGTCCGCTACACCAGTCCCATTCAAAACCTCTACCGCTACACCCGTGCCGACTATCAAGTAGGCGACGTCACCATCCCAAGGGGTTCACGTGTGCTGATGTCATTTGGAGCGGCCAACCGCGATCCACTTGCCTTCGATGACCCCAACACCTTCCGCGCGGACCGAAACCCGCGCTCGCACGTCGGATTTGGTTACGGTCCACACTTATGTCTAGGAGCGCCGCTGGCACGGATGGAGGCACAAGCCGTTCTCCGTGAACTGGTCGACCGCGTGTCCCGCATCTCGCTCACCGGACCCACAACGTGGTCCACCAACAGCTCTCTGCGTGGCCCAACCCACCTTCCCGTCGTTCTCCACGCGAGGTCGACCCCTTGAAGTCCGCACGATCCGAAAAATGGGCCTTGCTTGGAGGGCTAGGACTCATGGCTTCCGGTATTGCGCACCTGCTGTGCCCGAGTGCGTTCGAATCGGTGAATCGAATGGCCTTCACGGACCGCATTCGCGCCCACGTGCTTATCAACGGCAGCATCGAAGCGGGCCTGGGCTTAGCGCTACTCAATTCTCGCACTCGTCGAGCGGCAGTGGCCGCCACAGTTGTCTACCTGACCTATTTCAATGCGAGCCTGCTGTACAGGCTCTGAGGTGAGCGATGCACGAGGAACGCCTCGATCGCGTCTCAGGTATCGAACTCGAGCGGTAGACGCGTGGGTCCGCTCATGCCGAGAAGTGGCCGCCACGGGGGGTTTTCGATGCACCGCGGATGCGGCAGACGATGGGCAAGAATCTTGAGCGCTTCGGACAGTTCTCGCCGGGCGAGGTTCGCACCCAGGCAGTAGTGGGCGCCGCCGCCGAAGGTGAGGATCGGCGGTGGGTCGTTGCGAGTGATATCGAAACGCGTGGGGTCGTCGTAAATAGACGGGTCCCGATTGGCGGCATAGGTGTTCACGATGATGAAAGTGCCGGCCGGAAATGTGTGGTCGCCGACCGTGACGGCGTCAGTGACACTGCGAAGGGTGCTGCACATCGACGGGGAGTGCCGCATGGTTTCTTCGACGGCGTTCATCGCGAGCTCGGGCCTGTCGCGTAGCAACTCCCACTGTTGCGGGTGCTCACACAGTACTTGCATCGAGGCCGCCAATTGCGTACGCGTGGTATCGGTTCCCGCCAGCAGGATGCTGAACGCCAGCATCCGGACCTCCCCGGCGTCGAGGCGATCGCCGCGATCTTCCGCCCGGATGAGTTCGGAGAGTAGATCTTCCGTCAGGGCCTTGCGTCTATCGGCGATCATCCCGTTGATGTATTCGTCGAAAGCATCCCAGGCCTTCAGGACCTTGGGCTCTTCGTCGGCGAGGTTGCAGTCGAAGCTGACTACCTTGAATATGTCCTGTGCCCATTCCGAGAACAGCTGCCAGTCTTGCCGGGGCGCGCCCAATAGGGCACAAATCACCGGGATCGGGTATGGCCGCGCGATCTCCTCGACGAATTCACAACTTCCTTCCGCGACAACGATATCGGCGAGCTCGTTGATGACGGCGTGGATCGTTTCATCCATGCGCGCGGTGGCCCGCGGGGTGAAGGCCTTCGACACCAGGCTACGTAACCGACGATGTTCGGCGCCCTCCATGCACAGGATGCTGCGCACGACGCGGTCCCATAGCTCACCCGACGTTATGCCGTGAGCGGTGAGGTGAATGCCCGGAGGGATCCTGAACCGTGGGTCGCCGAGCACGGTTCTGGCAAGTTCGTAGGAAAGCACCTCTGGCCCAACGGGACCCAGCGCGATTGGCGCCACCTGTTGGGCAGCCCGAAACTGTGGATAGATCTCCTGTGGTGTGTCCGCGACGTTGTAGGTCAGTACCGGTAGCCCGGCGTCAAAAACACTGGGCTTTGCCGCACCGATGGTCATGATGTCTCCCTGGCTTCCAGTCTCGAATGTGGTTCAACTCCTCAAACAGCTTTTGCGAGAAAGGGATTGATGCATAGATTTTCATACTTTCTCACGGCAGGTTGGTCGACAGGAATGTCAGGGGCAACCCGAACACCGATAAGTCGATTTCTTCGAGATAGTTGCCCTCGCCCTCGAAGCTCTGCCGGAAACGTGTGGCCGAACCGTAACGCTTGGCGATGTCCTCTGCATCTGACGCTCCGGGAACCTGTACCACTACGGTAAAAACGCCACCATCGCCGTGGCTGGTCAGGAATTCGGTCACCGATGCAGCTACCTCACTCGTGGATCCCGGGTTCGGGCTGATCAGCTCGATGCCCCGATTCCAGTCCAGGAGCACCCGCAGCCCGAGTTGGGCCAAATCGATCTCGTCGAAGCTGAAGCCCAGCTTCGTAAACAGTTCTCCCACCACATCGTGTCGCTCGCGAGCCACCGCGAAGACGACGTGATGCAACCGCGACGGCGAGTCGTTCATCCATGACCTCCGGGTTTCGTGTCAGGCGTCAAACGCGCGTCCCCTCAGCTTCGTGCCAGCACTCCCCGTGGAAGTAGCAGCGGCAGGGTGTTGTAGGTGGCGATGCCGGGCGGAGCGGCGACAACGGCAGGAACCGCGTTGATCGCGGGCATGGCGGTGATGGTGAGACCCAACATGATGTAGTCGTCGAGTGTCTCGCCCTTAAAGTCTGGTGGCGGAAGGAAACTCAGTGTGGTCTTGATCGTCGGTTGGCCTTGCACCTCAATGGTGTAGCCCATGTCCAATGGCCAATCCGGTTCCAGCGTTTGGCCCTTGCGCCATCGCCCGCGGATCTCGATGACTTCGTGGTTTGCGACAATTCCCTTCCAGCGGACATCCACGCCGGCGACACAGCCTTTTGCGATCGTCCACTCGCCGGGCAGATGGAGATCCTCGACGGTTTGGGCATATTCGACGTCGCAACGCACCTCGTCGAGCTCGACGTCCAGAGCCTCGGCCACCAGCAGCACCGCATCCCGGAATACGCCGGAGCCCTGCTCGGTGATCGTCGGCAGATCTGGTTGATTGATGGGATAACCGAAGCCCATTGGTTTTTCGGTCTCGGGGGAGTTGTAGATGGTGGTATCAGCGGATTCCAACATGGAAACCTTGTCTACCCGGTCCGAAAGCCCTGCCGACACAATGGCGAACATCTGAATGAAACCCGGATTGATGCCGCTGCCAAAGATGGTCGACCCACCTTGCTCGCAGGCCTCGGCGATGCGATCACGTCCGGTGCCGAGGAAGTGGCCGGTGACGAACCCGGCAGTGCCCACCACGTTGATGCCCGCGCCGAGGATGCGGACAAGCTCATCGACGTTGGCGAACATCGGGTTGTAGATCACGCAGTCTGGCTTCAGCGCAAGCAGCGCCTCAATGTCGTTGGTGGCCTTCACATCGAGAGGTCCGATTCCGCAAAGCTCGCCGACATCGCGCCCGACCTTCTCCGGCGACCAGGCATAACAGCCGACAAGCTCCAAGGTTGGGTTCGACGCTATCGCCCGCACCGAACTCTTGCCGACGTTACCGGTCGTCCACTGCACGACGCGATACGTCATGGATGCGGCGCCGCGTGCTGTTGGGCGGCTTGGCGAGCGAGGCGTTCGTTGTGAATCCTGACGAGTTCGCGGAACCCGAGGCGGTGGTACTTCGGCGTCGGCTGGATCCCCCACACATCCTGAGCGGTGCTTTTGCCCGCGGCGCCCTCCGGCGGTCCGAGAATTGGGTAAGGGTACTGGCACTCGAGCGTGTCGTTGGAGTACCGGACCTTCAGCAACTCGCTGCAGATTTCGGTGAGGCTAAGGGTGGGGTACCCGTAATAGACCGCCATGAATGGCAAGGTGAATGCGCCTTCGATCACCAGCGCCACGAGGCACACCAAGACGGCGCGCTTGATCCATTTATGCATACGCGCGTAGTACGGCGTGGTACCCGGTTCGAGTTCGTGCGCCGCGCCTTGTTCTTCGGTAGTTGATGGGGTCGTCATCGCTATGCTCCTTGAACCTGTTCAGTCGGAGAAGATTTCGCGGTTAACCGTGTGCAGATACGGGATCGCGAGGAACGGAGTGATGTAGAAGATGTCATAGAGCCACCAGCCGATGACCGGAAACACGACGCCGGCGTAGCGGACATCGGCATACATCGTCATGTTGAACACATAGGCAGACCAGATCACCACACCCATCCAGCACGTGATGACCATCCACTGGTGACCCCACCGCTTCATCTGCAAGAACCCGATCGCCGCGGCGACCCGCATGGAGAAGACCGTCAGGATCAGCCCTGCCACATAAGCTTTTTCGCCTGGCCCCGCCGCTCCGCCGACCCAGAGTTCGTTGTAATGCCAGAAGTAGCCCGCATCGAACATGTTGCCCCACCCGACCATCAGAACCCGGTTGATCAACGTGTGGTTGGCGACCAGGTCCAGCGCCCAGCCCAGGCTGTTGAGCATTCCGTCGATCAGGACCAGATAACCAATCAGCGTCACGATCATGGGCCGGACCGACAGGCCGGCACGAAGGGCTTGACGTTGTAGCCAGACGCCGCGCATGAAAATGGGAAACCCGATCAGACCCGGGGCCCACATGCCCATCAACGCGGCGCCGATGATCATCCATTTGTCGGCACGACGCTGAGCTTGGCGAGATGCGTCATGGTGATCCTCAAGGGTGCCTGAGTCCGCAGTGGTGGATCCGCTGCCCGAAAGACGGTTGAGCAGAGGGAGATTCACAGATCCCACCAGCCTCGGGCAAATGACATATAGAGTTGGATTCCGAACATCACCAGCAGATAGCCGTAAATGACGATCTGGAATACGATGAGCGCCCGTTTGCGCTTCTGCTCCTGTCGATCCATGCAGGTTGCTCCTTCCTAGGGCGAATTGCTCGAAGCGCTCGGGGTGGCCAGGCTGGCTGCCGCGACTTCACGTAGACCGTCGGTGACGGCGCCGTCGGTACTCAGCGGTGCGAGTATGCAAGCGTCGGCCGCGTCCAATTCGGTTGCGCCGGCGGCGATCAACTGCGCAGCGGTGACCAGCACCCTGGTCGACGGCGGCTCGAAGTGAAAGGCTTCGTCGGCGGTGCGGATCGCGACCGCGCATCTGACCAGCCGCTGCGCCGTGGCCAGGGGAATTCCGGCTTCGGCGACGATGACCTCGGCTTCGCGGTCGGGTGGCAGATACGTCATCGCGAGCGTGACGAACCGCTGCCGGAACGACGGTTTGAGTTCCTTGAGCGAGCTGCGATATGCCGGATTGTACGAACACACGAGCATGAACGTGTCCGGCGCTTTCACGACCTCGCCGGCACGGTCGAGGTAAAGCGATCGTCGGTGATCGGTGAGCGAATGCAGAATGGCCAACGAGTCGTGGCGGGCTTCGACGACTTCGTCGAGGTAGCAGATCGCTCCGGCTTTGACGGCCCGGGTCAGTGGACCATCGGTCCAGACGACATCGCCGCCGGTGACCATGAAGCGGCCGACGAGATCGGAGCTGGTCAGATCGTCGTGGCAACTGATGGTGACCACCGGCCGCTCCAACAGCAGGCCCATGTGTTCCACGAACCGTGTCTTGCCACACCCAGTCGGGCCGGTCAGCATCACCGGCATGTGTTGGCGGAAGGCCTGTTCGAAGAGCTGGACTTCGTTGCCGTTAGCGAGATAGGTATCCGTCATGCGGCGACCAGTTCACGATGGACATGAGCCAGCACTCGCGGAAGCTCCTCTACGCGCCGGATGCGTTGCGAACGACGGGGCCCGAACACCTCCGGTAGGGGATCGACTCGGGTTGGACCGACGCCGACGTAATACATCGACACCCCTGCTTCGTTGGCTTCATCGACCGCGTGTGCAGCGTCTGCCCAGGCATAGCGGCCCTCATAGCCTTCATCGGAGATCAGACCGTCGCCGATGACGATGAGCAGGCGCCGCTCGGACGGCTGCTCCAGCAGCCGGCTCGTCAAATGGCGAAGGGGCGCACCGAGTCGGGTGTAGCCACTTGTCTGCAGCCCCAGGGCGCCGGGCGGCACAAACCGGGGGTCCTGGAAGTCCTTCAGGCACCGAACTTCGACGCGGTGGCGGGTATTTCCGGTGAACATGAAGATGCCGTGGCGCTCGCGGGCACGATTCATCGCGCGCGAAAGCGCGTCGGCACAAGCCAATTCCAGTCGGAAGATGCGGCCGCCGTGCACACCCAACGATGAACTCCCGTCCAGCAGCAGCGCGGTGGTGACGTCGCGGCCGCTGGGCAGCAGTTCGCGGAAGATACGGGGTTGGCTCGCCTCGCCGGTCGCCGTGTCGACATAGTGGCTCACGTATTGTTCGACATCCAGGTCGGAGCCATCTTCTAGGCGATTCTGCATCGCGCGATGGGTGTGTTCCTCAAACCATTTTCGAAGGTCGGCGGAGACGGAGGCGGGTTGCCCACTGCGGCTGGTGTGCACCCGCTCGAGAACCGCCACGTGGTCCCGCATGAAACTCTTCGTCCACGCATTCCACTCTGGATAGGGAATGCCGGGCCGATGATCGGGCGTGATGTCGAAGTCGTTGTCCTGCGGCCGGCTCGGCGGCGGCAGGTTGGGATTGCGGACGCCGCCGTCGCCGCCGACGGGAACCGAATACGGTCGCGGCACCCGCTTCTGCGTTGTCGTCCAAGGCATCCGGCCAAAGCTGCGCCGCAACTTGTCGGCCAAACCCTGCGGCATTGTGTAGGCCAGCGGCAGGCGGCCCAGCAGCGGGTGCACCGTGAGCGCCTGCCCCGTCGCTGCCAGCGCAACAGCTCGGTTGAGCATTTCAGTGGCATCCATGTCAGCGGCTTCGCTATTGAGTTCCGGTAGCACGCGTCGGACTTCGGACAGCAGTCCCGGCCAGCGCGACGCGATCCAGCCGAGGGCGACACCGGCTTCGACAAGTGTGAGTGCGCGCAGTTCGCGACCGGTTAACTCGTTCAGGCGATATTCGGTGACGCGCTCCTTTGAAGGCGAACATTGCAGGGCCACACCGCATGTCAGGGTTCTGCGCGTCCATTCAGACCTGGACAGCTCGGGGGCGGGATAGGGGACATGAACGAAGTTGAGCTTTCCGCTCAACCCAAAAGCGCGCCGGTCACCGGTGACCAGGCGGACACCTTCGCGGCGTCGTTCACTGAGTGCGACCGCTGTCACGGCACAACTTCGTTCGAGCGCCAGCGCGTGCGCATCGGCGAGTTCAGCCATTGCCGTGATCCCACGCAGCTCGGCTACCCGGCTCGCGGCGACCGCTCAGAACGTACCGATGTTGGAGAAGAGCCAATACCAGAACAGGATGATCAGGCCGGTCCCGCCCCAAGCGGCGACGTAGCGAAGGATCTCCCACAGATAACCCATAATTCAACCTCCTTGGCGACGCACTCCCAGCCAACAGACGCGTGATCCGCAGCGCAGACATCCGAGCCGCGGCCCGTGGGTGGCGCCTGACACGCGGATCCCGTTCGGAGCTGTTAGCCGGTGACAGCATGGCCCACCCTTTGCCCTCCGTTTTACTGATTGAAGTCAACGGTAACGGTCGCGGCGGACGTCTGTCTAGGCCGCCGAGGGATCCAAACGCCTGCCCATGCGAGGCTTGCTCATTGCTGTCGATCATCGAAATACCCTCGGTGAGAACGTAATCAGTCGGAAAAGATTTCTCGGTTGACGGTATGAAGATAGGGAATCGCGAGGAAGGGAGTGATGTAGAAGATGTCGTAGAGCCACCAGCCGACAACCGGCAACACGACACCGGCGAAGCGCACGTCGGCGAACATCGTCATGTTGAAGACGTATCCGACCCAGATCACCACACCCATCCAGCAGGTGATGACCATCCACTGGTGGCCCCAACGTTTCATTTGCAGGAAGCCGATGGCGGCGGCAATGCGCATGGTGAAGACGGTCAGAATCAGGCCGACTTCCCAAGCCTTTTCGCCCGGGCCCGCCGCACCGCCGACCCACAGCTCGTTGTAATGCCAGAAATAGCCCGCATCAAACATGTTGCCCCAGCCGTTCAGCAGCACGCGAGCCAGCAGACTGTGATTCGCGATCAGGTCAAGCGCCCATCCCACGGTATTGATGGCAGCGTCGATGATGACGAGATAGCCGAGCAACGTGACCAATGTCGGACGAACCGAGAGTCCGTCCCGCTGGGCGCGGCGCAGCAACCGCACTCCCCAGAGAAAAAGTGGCAGCCCGAAGATGCCCAAGGCGGCGGTGCCGATCAGGAGACTGCCAGAGATAAGCCATTTGTCAGCCTGACGTTGTGCGCGTTGCGATTGCTCCATGTGCTCGTCGAAAGTCAGCTCGGGTCGCGCGGAGTCGGTTTCTCCCGCGGTGCCAACGCCGCCGGATTTGCGCTGTTGTAGCTTCGGCAGATTCACGAACCCTCCTCATCAGAGGCTGAGTGGAGACGCTCGTGCACTATAACAGACTGACTATAGTCAGCCTTTACGCCGTTGACATGCTGTTCAGGAAGTGCCTACGCTCAGCGGGCGCCCAGCCTCCTGCGCCGGCGCCGTGTGTCCGGCGAAGAGCCACTGGTTGGTCGAAGTGTCGGTGCATGCAAAGGAGTAGCAATGACGCTCACCCACGAGCAGACAGCGACTCGAAAGCCGGTGGCCGAGAGGAAGTATCGGGTCATCCAATGGGGCGTCGGCAACGTCGGAACGGTGGCGCTCCGCCATTTTGCCCATAACCCGGCCTACGAACTGGTCGGAGTGCTTTGCAACCGGCCGGAAAAGGTTGGCAAGGACGCCGGCGAGCTCTGCGGTAAACCACCGACCGGGGTGCTCGCTACCGACGACAAGGCAGCGATCGAGGCCCTGGATGCCGACTGCGTGTTCTATGCGCCGCTGTGGTCCGATCCCGATGAAGTGTGCCGCCTGCTGCGCGGCGGGAAAAATGTGGTGGCGTCGGGTGGCGCGTGGTGGTACCGAACCGAGCACAGTCAGGCGGACATCGACAAGATCCATGCCGCGTGCCTGGAGGGCGGTACGTCGTTCCACGCAGGTGGTATCAACCCCGGTTTCGCGGGAGATCTTCTTGTCTTGACGCTGGCCCGAATCGTCAGCCAGATCGACATCATCCACATCTACGAAGTCGTGAATTTCGGCAGGGACACCCTGAAGTACTTGTTCGAGATGGGGATGGGGAGCGATCCCGCCGGGTTCGAGGACGGCCCGAATCTGCTGGGGCAAGCCTGGCCACTGTTCGCCCAGTCGATGGCCATGATCGTCGAGAATATGGGTAAAACGGTCGAACGGTACACGACGGAGGTGGAGCTTGGGGCCGCCACGCGTGACATTCCCTTCGAAGGAGGGGAGACCAGCGACATGCCGGGCTTCAAGGGCGTGATCAAGGCGGGCACCGTCGCCCGCCAGCATCACAAATGGACAGCGTGGGTCGAGGGCCGGCCGCTCATCGTCTTTCACGAGATCTACACAATGGACACCTACGATGCCATTGAGCCACAGGAGAATTGGCCTCAGCACTATCACTACCGGATCGTGATCGAAGGCGACTCATCCACGGAGTTGATCCTCCAAGGGGCTCAGGACCCGGACGGCGGCTACGCTTTGCCCGGCTACACCTGGACGGCGATGGGTCCCGCGAACGCGATCCCCGCAGTCTGCGACGCACCGCCGGGATTCCTCTCCCACAAGGAACTCGGGCTCATGCCCCTGCGCGGAGTGATACGCCCCTGACGCGCGCGGATCAGGGCTTCACACTCCGCAACGTCCTCGCGACGTAGTCTTCCAGCAGGGCGTGGCCGGTCGGCCAGTGATTCGTAGTGACCAACAAAGCGTAGAGGCCGAGCAAGAAGAACACCGCGCTGTTCATGGGATTCACTTTCTCGTCCGCCTCACCGCGTTCCTGAGCCAGCGCGATCTCCTGGGCAACCAAGACGATCAAGGGGTGATCCCTGCCGTCTTCAGTAGGCGGACGAGTCTGGGAAAAGTGCAGCGCAAGAAAGTCATTGAAGAGGAGATAGCCCAGTCGACGTTCCAATCCGACGACCAGGAGCACGGCCTCGTGCAAGGCGGATGCAAGATCGTGGTCGGACTTCAAGAACTGCGCGAATTGCCTGGCTATGCGGTCTTCTTCCCGACGCTCCAACTCCAGCAGGACATGCTCCTTGGTCGGGAAGTGGAAGAAGAAGGTTCCGTGGGCGACCCCCGCTGCCGCCACAATGGCACTTACGTCGGCCTCGGCCATCCCCGCTCTGGTGAACTCCGCGATCGCGGCACCCATCAATCGCTCCCTCGTCTGCAAGCGTTTCGCTTCTCGCGCAGACAGCCTGTCCGTCACAGCCATTTCTTTCCTCACAGTTGACCTGACTCACCCAGGACTTACGAGAGTAACGCAAACATCATGATCCGTGCTCCTCAGAAAGGCTTGTCCGCCTCGGCCCTCGTCGCACTGACAATGTAGGAGCGTGTTTAGCGCTGACCCGTTCATTGACTTTAGTCAGGCTGCGTTCTTAGATTGAACGGCGCACACGATACGAATGAAGGGGCCAGCATGGCATTGGAGCAGTTCCGGCTGGATGGACAGGTCGCGATTGTCACGGGTGCGGGGCGTGGGGTAGGGGCCGGGATCGCCCGGGTCTTGGCAGAGGCCGGCGCCACGATTGTGGGCACCGCACGTACCGAGTCGGAGATCGTGCGCTCAATTGAGGGCATCGAGGAGGTTGGCGGCAAGGGCCTGGCACTGGTTGCCGATGCGATGAGCCGTTCGGACGGAGAGCGCGTCGTCAACACGGCCATGGAGCGCTTCGGCCGCATCGACATTCTCGTCAACAACGTCGGTGGCTCTACCTACGCGCGCTTCCTAGACATCACCGACGAAGATTTCCGGCATACCTTCGACTGGTGCGTGACCTCGGCCTTCATCATGAGTCAGCTCGTGGCCCCGCACATGCTCGATGCCGGACATGGTTCCATCATCAACATCTCGTCGGGTTCAGCCCGGTTCGGGATTCGGGCGTTGACCGCCTATTGCGTCGCCAAAGGCGGTCTCGAGGCGCTGACGCGCGCCATGGCACAAGAACTGGCGCCAAAGATTCGTGTCAACGCCATCGCGCTTGGCTCATTCGCCACAGACGGTCTGCAGAGCAGCCTGGATCTGATGCCCGGGTCGCTGGAGAAGATGCAAGAGGCCACGCCGCTTCATCGTCTGGGCCACGTGGAGGATCTCGGCCGGCTTGCGGTGTATCTCTGCACGCGCGACTGTTACGCCACCAACGCGACATTCCACGTGGACGGCGGCATCGACTCGAACAATTCGCCGCTGCCGATACCCGACTACTGATCCTGAAGTGGCGAAGGGGAAGCCTGCAGTGCGCAGAGTAATTCAATTCTCGACGGGGAACGTCGGGCGGCATTCGCTGCGCGCGATCATCGGCAGACCGGACCTCGAACTGGTCGGAGTGCATGCGGCCAGCGCCCAGAAGATCGGCCGGGATGCGTCGCAGCTGTGCGGACTCGACGAGCCGACCGGCATCATTGCCACCGATGACGTCGACGCCCTGGTGTCCCTCGGCGCCGACTGTGTCGTCTACACGTCACAGGGCGAGACTCGGCCGATGGAGGCAATCGATCAGATGGTCAAGTTCCTTGCGGCGGGCACGAATGTCGTCGGCACGTCGATGGTTTGGCTCGTCACGCCGCATCACGCCGACGACTGGTTGCGGGCGCCCCTGGAGCGTGCCTGTGAGGCCGGGAACTCCTCGCTCTACGTCAATGGCATCGATCCCGGATTCTCTGGCGATACGCTGGTGCACGCCGCCGTCAGCCTGACCACCCGTGTCTCGTCGATCACCGTGCAGGAGATCTTTGACTACGGCAACTATGATGATGCTGAATTCACCGGTGCGGCAATGGGTTTCGGTACCGCCGCTGACGACGACCCGCCGATGCTGTTCCTGCCCGGGGTAGTGGTTTCGATGTGGGGTGGTCAGGTGCGCAGTCTGGCCGGCCATCTCGACATCAAACTCGACGAAGTACGCCAGCGCACCGAACGCTGGTTCACGCCCGAGCGGATCGACTGCACAATGATGACTGTTGAACCAGGACAGATGGCCGCGGTTCGATTCGCCACCGAGGGTGTTCGCGACGGCGAACCGGTGATCACCCTCGAGCACGTCACCCGACTTACCACCGCCGCCGCGCCCGACTGGGAATTCCCACCCGACGGGCACACCGGCGTACACCGCGTGGTCGTGGAGGGAGAACCAAGGGTGGAGATCAACACGCACGTTTCACATCCGGTTCTCGATCCCACTGACGCCGGTTGTATCTCGACGGCGGGTCGAGCAGTCAACGCCATCGATTGGGTATGTCGCGCGCCGCAAGGCCTCGTCGCGGTGGAGGACATACCTCTGTCCGCGACGATGCGCGGGCTGATGTGGAACGACCGGTAGGTGAAGGCATCACCGTCGGGACGCGTTGGCGGCAAGCGCGTACTCATCACCGGTGCCGCCCGAGGTTTGGGGCGCAGCCACGCGCTGCGGCTCGCGGAGGAAGGGGCGGACCTGATCCTGGTCGACATCTGCCAATCCCTTCCAGAGCTGGAGTATGCGTTGGCGACGGAACAGGACCTCGCCGAAACAGCGCGTCTGGTAAGGGATTTCGGCCGTCGCTGTGTGAGTTGCGTCGCCGACGTCCGCGACGAGGAACAGTTACGTTCCGCCGTCGACGATGGCGTCGCCGAGCTGGGCGGACTGGACGGTGCGGTGGCCAACGCCGGTGTGCTGACGGTCGCGACATGGGACAAGACGACTGCAGATCAGTGGCGCACCGTGGTCGACGTAAATCTGATCGGAGTGTGGAACACCTGTGCCGCCGCGATTCCCCACTTGCTCGCCCAGGGCGGCGGCAGCCTGGTCAACATCAGCTCGGCGGGTGCCATCAAGGGCTTTCCCTTACAGTCGCCCTACACCGCGGCAAAGTACGGCGTGGTCGGCCTCACGCTGGCCCTGGCCAACGAATTGGCAGCGAAGAATGTGCGCGTCAATTCTGTGCTTCCGACCGGTGCACATACCGGGATGATTCCGCCGTCCTTCGGAACCATCCTGGGCGAGGAGCGGGCCGATCTGATCCCCATCTTCGTCAATGCGATGCCCACGCCGGCCGTGGAGCCCGTCGATGTAAGTAATGCCGTGCTCTTCCTCATTTCCGACGAGTCCAAATGGGTCACAGGACTGCAGTTCAAGGTCGATGCCGGGGTGACCATCAACTAGTGCGGCGGCGTGGCTCGAATTCGGCCCACGAGGAACTGCCTGCGCACCAGGTCTGCGGCACCTTACGGGCCTTTGCCGACGAGACAGCCAGCAACTGGACCCTGGATCCGTTTTCGTCCTGCGATCCGCCCCTTCAACCGCCCGATCGGGACTACAGTTACCTGATTGATGACGACGTGTGGGGGTCCCTGTGCACGTGCTGACCACCAGAGAATGCGTCGTCGTCACTGCGATCGCCGAGGCTCTGTTTTCGTCAAGCGAGCCAACCGGCGCAGCGACAACAGGGGTGGCGTCGTACGTGGACACTTTGCTGGCCCGGCTTCCGCTCGCCAAACGGGTGCAGCTGCGAACCCTGTTGCTGATGATCGAAGTCGGGACGGCAATACAGCGACGCGGCAGGCTGTTCTCAGCGGCAGCCCTCGACGAACGAGTTGCCCGGCTCCGCTCGTGGGAACTATCCGAGCGTTACCCCGTGCGCACCCAATTCGCCACGCTGCAGCGGATTTTCACCCTCGGTTACCTGGCAGACCCTGAAGTACAGCAGCGGATCGGCATTCCCGCCGGCATTCCGCAGCCACCCGCGCCGGTCCGGCGTTCGGCCGACCGACTGACCGCGGCCCCGCGGGTCCAGCGGCTCGAGCGGTATTTCTCGACCGATCACATCCTCACCGGCATCGAGCTGCCGATGTGGTTTCGGATACTCGCCGAAGCCCGGTTTCGAGTGAGTGCCCGCTACCTTCCCCGTGCGGCGTGGATCACCGCATGGAGCGTCGCTGCCACCGCGGTGGGGTCGATAGAGCGCGCCCGATACGATCGGCGCATCGCCGAAAGCGTCGTGGACCCACCGCCGATCATCATCCTGGGCCACTGGCGAACCGGCACCACACATCTGCACAACCTGTTGGGCCGCGACCCCGCGAACACGCACACAACTATGTATCAAGTGGTTTTCCCCACCACGTTCATGACGACCAGCCGCACGATCTTTCCTAAACTCACCGCCGGCTTCCTCTCGGAGACAAGAGGATTCGACAACATGGCGCAAGGCTGGGACGAGGAGGGCGAGGACGAGATCGCGCTGGCCAAGTTGACCGGGCTGTCGCCGTTCCTGTCGGTCATGATGCCCGACCGCTCGCCGAGATTCGAGCGTTACATCGACTTCCTCGAGGCCCGTGAGGACGAGCGCGACGAGTGGAAGGCAGCACTGCGCTGGTTCGTCGCAAAGGTCCGGATGCACTCCGGCGGACGGCGGCCCGTCGTGAAAAGCTGCCTGCACACCGCGCGGATCAGAATGTTGCTGGACGTGTTTCCCGACGCGAAATTCGTTCACATCCACCGGAATCCGTTCGTCGTAGCCGCGTCGACCGTGCACATGCGTGGCCACGTCGACTGGGACAACTTCCTGCAGGTGCCCAAAGCTGAGTACATCGCCGAACGTGCCAATCAGGTGGTGGTGGTCGGCCAGCGTCTCTACGAGCGCTTCTTCGAAGACCGCGCGCTCATCCCGCCCGAAAACTTCATCGAAGTAACCTACGCGGATCTCGACGCACGCCCGCGTGACGTCCTCGACCAGATCTACCGCCACCTCGACCTGCCGAAAGTACCTGAGTACGACGCCACTATCGGCAGATACCTCGACAGCTTGAAGGGATACCGAACAAACGTGTTGACCATCGACGACCACCTGGCCGATCTCGTGCGTAAACACTGGAGTTCCGTATTCACCGAGTACGGCTACTCGACCGACCATCGCGTATCATGACGTTCGGCGATTTCGTGCAGGAACATCTGCACTCGAGCACGCACTTAGCAAAGCGCCATGTCCATCCGCGGTTGCTGCACATGTTCGAAATCGCCGGAATGGACGCGGTTTTCACCCGCGCCCAGGGCGCCTACCTGTGGACCGACGACGGGCGTGAGTTTCTCGACATGCTCACCGGCGGCGGTGTCTACTTCGTCGGCCGCAATCATCCGCATGTGCGTGCGGCGCTGCGCGACGTCCTGGACATGGATCTGCCGAACCTGACCGCGGTCAACGCATCGGTGCTGGGCGGTCTACTCGCGGAACGCCTGTTGACCCTGGCCGGGCCGCCGTTCCAGAAGGTGGTGTTCGCGAACTCCGGTTCCGAGGCGGTGGACATCTGCCTCCGCTTCACCCGGCAGGTGACCGGGCGGCGTCGGTGGCTATACCTCGACGGTGCGTTTCACGGGCGCACCTATGGCGCTATCTCGTTGTGCGGCTTCGCCGAGATGAAGTCCGGCCAGGAACCGCTGATGCCGACGTGTACGCCGGTGCCGCGTGACGACATTGACACACTGCGCCGCGAGCTGGCATATGGTGACGTCGCGGCACTCGTCGTCGAGGCGGTTCAGGGCATGACTTGCGAGGCGGTGTCTTACGAGTACTTGCGCGCGGCGGAGCAGCTGTGCGAACGCTACGGCACGGTGTTTGTCATGGACGAGGTGCAAACGGGATTGGGACGGCTGGGTTCATGGTTCGCCTGCCACGCAGCAGGTGTTCGGCCACAGATGCTGACCATCAGCAAGATCCTGTCGGGCGGGGAGGCGCCGGTGAGTGCGGCGCTGCTCACCCAGGATATCTACGACCGCGTCTATGCCGACTTCAAGTCCGGGCCCATCTACTGGAATACCTACGCCGAGAACAACTTGTCCATGGCGGCCGGGCTGGCAACGTTGGAGGTGCTCGACGAGCTCGACGCACCCGCCCGCGCCAAGGCGCTGTCCGACCGGATTCGCAGCGGCCTGTGGGAACTGGCCGAACGATACGACGTCATCGACCGGATCACCGGTGCCGGACTGATCATCGGCATTCACTTCAAGACTTCGGCCCACCTGGCGTTGCGTGTTCAGCAGCGCATCCTGAGTGCCGCAGAGCCGGCCGGTTTCGCCGCCGCAGTGCATGTCGACCTGCACCGGCGCGGTATCTTGGTGCATATACCGGGTTTTGGGGTCAATGCGATCAAACTCCTTCCGCCGCTGATCCTCGAAGAGCCCGACGTACGGCGCTTCCTGGAAGCGTTCGAGGAGGTGCTGGCGGGATATCGTCGGCCGGTATCGGGACCAGTCGCCGGCCTGGCCGGCGGAGCGGCACGGCATGTGGTCCACGGTGTTCAGGCCAAGCTGGAGGCGCGACGGCCTGCGCCGAACATGAGTGTGGCGGCGCAAACCGCGCGTGTGCGTGTGCATTCCGAGTACGACCGGGCGCTGGCGCTCGAGTGCGATGTCTGCGTGGTGGGCTCCGGTCCGGCGGGTGTGGTGCTCGCGAAGCGCTTGGCGACGGCCGGGCTCGACGTGGTGGTGCTCGAAGCCGGACCCGTTCTGGCGCAGCACGACAAGGGTGGCGAGGCGGGGGAGACTCTGGCTCGGTTCTTCTGGGACGGTGGACTGCGCACTACCCGAGGCAACGTGAGACTGCCGACCCTGCAGGCACGATGCCTTGGTGGCGGCTCGGTGTTCGACTCCGCCATCCGTATGCGCGCCCCCGACTTCGTGTTCCGGCAATGGGCGGATGTGGATGGCGTCGACGGACTTTCGGCCGAAGTCATGGCCCGCCACTACGACGCGGTGGAGCGCTTCATGGGAGCGCATCCCGTCGGCGACGAGGTGCAGGGCCGTCGCAACGAACTGTTCCGCGCGGGCGCCGAATCGCTCGGGTATCGGGTCGAGCCGTTCTGTCGAAACGGTCAAAATTGCAGCGTCGTCTCCGAACTATTGGCCGCCGGCGGGCGGGTGTACACATCCGTGCATGTCGACAAGGCCGTCATGGACCGGAATCGTGTTCGCGGGGTGCGCGGTGCCGTCATCGATCCGATCACCGGGCGACGCACACACCGAGTCCGAGTCGACGCCCGGTGCACCGTGCTCTGCGCCGGGGCCCTGTCGTCGCCGCTGATCCTGCAGCGCAGTGGACACCGCGCCGATTGCCTCGGCGGTAACGTCCGAATGCACCCCAGTGCAATCGTTTTCGGAATCTTCGACGATGACGTGTCGCCGTGGAGTGGCGCAACGCAGGGCTATCATGTGACCGGGTCTCTCGACGAGGGCATCACGCTCGAGTCAGTGTGGTCCAGCCCTTCGGTACTCGGCGTCCCGCCTCTCGGCGTCGGAGCGGAGATCGGCCGGATGGCGCCGTGGGCGGTGTGGGTGAATGGCGCGGATTCGTTGGGAAGCGCGCGGATTCGGCCCGGCGGCGGGTCCTGCTTTCGCTACGACTTGGGTGCAGGCGACGTCAGCCGTCTGCAGGAGGGGATGGCGCGGCTTGTCGAGATGTTCTTCGCCGCCGGAGCGCGCAGTGTGCTTCCGGGGATCCACGGACTGGCGTCGCGGTACGACGATGTTGGGGCCGCGGACGTCATTCGCAGCGCACGCCTTGAGCCGCAGGATATTCCGGTCGCGTCCAACCATGTGTTCGGTTCGACGGCGATGGGTGCCGATCCGCGCAGGCATGTGACGGACTCATTCGGCGCTGTCTATGGTCTCGACGACGTCTATGTGTGCGACACGGGTTTGTTTCCATCCAGCCCGATGGCCAACCCGATGCTGACCGTGATGGCACTGGCCGACCGGCAAGCGGGTGTGCTCGTTGAGCGGTACGGGCGGTTAGGCCCGGTTCGACGCTAGCCGCTGTGACGCGCAGCTTCTTGGGCAAGCTGCAGTCGCGAGCTCAGCCCGAGCTTGGTGTAGATGTGGGTCAAGTGAGCGTGGACGGTCCGAGGTGACACGAAAAGCCGTGCGGCGATTTCCTTGTTGCCCAGGCCTTCGCTGACTAACTTCACGACGTCGTGTTCGGCTCGCGTCAGCGATGCCCACCCGCTACTGGCCCGCTTACGTTCGCCCCTGCGGCGTTGGGCGTAGGCGACCGCCTGGTCGAGTGACAGCGCAGCGCCCTCCGCCCATATCACGTCGAAGTCCTTGTCGCCCAGTGATTCCCGTACCACGGCCATACAGGCGTCGTCGATGTCTTCGAGAACTTTGAAGCGGACCATGCCCATCCGCTGGCGGGCTGCGTCGGCCGCAGCGAACAGTCGCGCCGATATCGGGTGATTTCCGGCGTCGGCGGCCGTAATCGCGAGGCAGTCGAGAGCAAACGGAATGAGTAGATCACCCTCGACCCGAGCGGCCAGGTCAAGTCCGTCGTAGGCGTCGCGTTCGGCGGAGTCGAGTTCTCCCTGCGCGATCTTTACGCGTGCCCGCGCTATCGTGGCCGCCGCCAGACTCCAGCCTTTGGTCAAGGACACCACGTCATCGGCCCACCGACGGGCCGCGGCCAGATCACCACAAGCCAACGGGGCCAAAGCCGCCCAGATGTGCATCGGCGCCAGCTGCGGGTCCATAGCGGTGCGTTCGCGCGCCGCTTCATACGCCTCCCACGCCGCGGACCCGTCGCCCACGGCCAGGTGGACGTGAGCCGACGCGGCGTAGACGATTCCCGAGTAGGTGTCAAAGAGGTCGGTTGCGCGTTCGAGGGCAACTTCGGCCGTCGTTCGGGCAGCGTCGATCTGACCCTGGTAGGCAAGCGCGATTGCTTGAATCGACGCTGCCTGCATCGAGAACATCGCTTCGCCGGCCGCTGTGGTTTCCTCGTCGACCTCGCGAAGCTGCGTAAGGGCGTTGGTCAGGTCGCCGCGTAAGATTTGCGCCCAACCCCGGACGTAGCGGCACTGGTGGGATACGAACACGTCACCGATCCTGTCGGCGATCTGGAGGGCTTCTTCGGCGGCGACCTGTCCCGCGACTACGGATTCGCCGAACAACAATGCGTACATTGCCTCTAGAGCGAGTGTCTGCCCCAGCCACCATGAATCGCCGATGTCACGCGCGATTTCCGCCGCTTCGGTGAAGTAGGTAACGCACAATTCGCGATCGTCGGCGGCGCGGCAGGCGCAGGCTGTCAGTGCTCGCGCTACCAGCGTCGGGTCGCCACATTCGCGCGTCCTCGGCAGGATTCGCTCCGCATCGTCGAGATCCACGGTCAGGCCCCGGAAAGACTCCAACACGACGCTGGCCACAGCAGCCCGCACCCGCGCCACCGGAGCATCGACACCGTCGCGGTCCGCATCGGAAAGCGCGGCTGCGAGCCAATTCAGCCCTTCTCGCATCAGGCCGCGCGACAACCAAAGAGATAACAGCGCCGACGCCAATGTCAGCGCAAGTTCGGTGTCACCGCTTTCCCGGCTCCATGCGAAAGCTGCTCGCAGATTGTCGATGTCGGTTCCGGCTGCGTCGATACGCCGTTGGTGGGCCGCGTCTGCCGGTGCATCGAGCAGACGGGCCATCGCGGTGTAGTGGTCGCGGTGACGAGCGCGGACGTCGTTGCCTTCGCGAGACTCGTGAAGCTTTTCTTGTGCGTACTGGCGGACGGTTTCCAGCAGCCGGTAGCGGGTGCCCTGCGGGCTGTCCTCGGCGACGACGAGCGACTTGTCGACGAGCAGCGTGAGCTGGTCGAGCACTTGATACCGCTCCATCTCACCGACAACTGCTTGGGCCGCGTCCAGGTCGAATCCGCCGAAAAACACTGCAAGCCTTCGGAAGAGCACCTGTTCGGGTTCGCTGAGCAATGCGTGCGACCAGTCGACGGATGCGCGCAGGGTCTGCTGGCGGCGTACGGCGGTGCGAGCTCCACCGGTCAGCAGGCGGAACGTGTCGTGCAGGCTGTGCAGGATTTCGTTCGGCGACAGGGCGCGGACCCGGGCCGCGGCGAGCTCGATGGCCAGCGGCAGGCCGTCCAGCCTGCGACATATTTCGGTGACGGTGTCTTTGTTGGTTGCGGCGATGCGGAAGTCGGGCTTGGTCCGTCGGGCGCGATCACTGAACAGTTCGACGGCTTCGTCGGCCAGCGACAGCGACGGTACCCGCCAGCTCACCTCGCCCGGAACGCCGATCGGTTCGCGACTGGTGGTCAGCAAGGTCAATGCCGGACAGCCGGCAAGCAAGGCGGCGATCAAATCGGCACTGGCGTCGAGTAGGTGTTCGCAATTGTCCAGCAGCATCAGCATGTGGCGATCGCGAATGAACCGCAGGATCAGCTCTGTGACGGGTTGACCGGGTTGGTCAGGCAGGCCCAACGCGCGAGCCACGGTCGTCGGTACCACGTCGGGGTCGGTGATCGGCGCCAGATCGACATACCAGACGCCGCCGGCGTATTCCGACGCAACTGACGCGGCGACCTGGACCGCCAGCCGCGTCTTACCGGCGCCGCCAGCGCCGGTCAGGGTGACGAGTCGGTTCTCGGCAAGTGCCGCGCGGATGTCTTTCATCTCTGATTGACGACCGATGAAGTTCGTCAGTTGCAGCGGAAGACGCTCGGCCGCAGCAGCATTCGACGTGCGTAGTGGTGGGAAGTCGTTTCGCAGGTCCGGATGGCACAGTTGGATTGCGCGTTCCGGGCGGGGTAGATCACGAAGGGCATGGGTACCAAGGTCGGTGAGGGTGACCTCCGGCGGAAATTGGTCGACGACAAGTGGTTCCGTCGTGCCTGACAACAACGTCTGACCACCGTGGGCCAAGTCGCGCAGGCGTGCGGCGCGGTTGATCGTCGGGCCGATGTAGTTGCCTTCGTCGCGCAGCTGTACGTCGCCGGTATGCACACCGATGCGCAGTTTGATCGGTGTCAACGCGGCCAGTTGCAGGTCGAGCGCGCAGGCGACGGCGTCGGCGGACCGCGTGAACGCGATGACGAAGCTGTCGCCCTCGCCCTGTTCGACAGGCCGTACACCGTTGTGCGTGGCGGTCGCCTTGGCAAGTACCTGGTCCAGGTGCGCGACCGCGGCCTTCATCGCCTCGGGCTGGGTTTCCCACAACCGCGTCGAACTCTCGACGTCGGCCAGTAGCAACGTCACGGTTCCGGTGGGCAGTTCAACCATCTCTGGGTCGCTTCGCTCTGATTCGCTCATGCTAGCCAGCATGTGGCGCGCCAGTGCTACGTATCATCGGCAAAATTGCCGATAGTTGCCGCTCGGGTATGCCTACGTCGCGTCCGGCCACCAGAGTTGTTTGCCCAGTTAGGGAGGGTGTGGCAAGGTCGGGAGCGTGAACGGGTCAACGGCTCTCGGTGGACTGGTGACGGCCACCGAGTGGTTTTCGTGCTGAGTTCCATGTTCAAAGGCCAAGGGGGATTGGACCCTTCGAAGCGGTTAGCGGTGGCGGCCGCCGCCGTCGTTTTGCTCGCCGGCTGCGGCAGTGGCGGAAACTCCGACGGAACGAGCGGTACATCCGGCTCCACAGCGCCATCACGGCCCCCGGTTGCGGCGGACGCCCTCGACGGGCTGTTGCTCAGTCCGGCCGAGATCGGTACCGCGATGGCGGCGGACGCCGAGGTGCCGGTCAAGGCGACGCTCACTCAGATGGCCGACACCAGCGCCGGAAAGCCAGACAAGAATTGCCGATTCACCCAACCGGCGGAGTCCACGATATACGCGAGCAGCGGGTGGAAAGCCGTGCGGTCGCAGGAGCTGCAGGAACCTGTGCCCAACTTTGCTCATCACGTCATCCAGGCCGTCGTGCAATTCCCTGACGCCAAGGGCGCTTCGAACTTCTTCAAGGCATCTGCCGAATTCTGGCCGCTGTGCGCCAACCACGAATACCAAGTCTTGTCGCCGGGCGGACCGGACAAGGTATTCACCATGGGACCGATCGACAACACCAACAACGTCCTGAGCACAACCGATACGCTGCAGGACGGCAATGGCTGGGCGTGCCAGCGCGCACTGACTGCAAGCAACAACGTCGTCGTCGACGTCGCCGCGTGCGCTACCAACCCCGCGGCCGGCGCCGCGGTCAACATCGCCCGCCAGATCGCTGACAAAGTGGGCAAGCTCTAGACGCGAGCGTCCGTACTTGTACACCGAAAAGCCGCTTTGGCCGGCATTTCAGGGACGCTCGCGAGCGGCACCCGGCACTATGAACGGGTGAAGCCGTTTCGTATCGAGGTTCCCGATGATGTTCTTGACGATTTGCGGTCGCGGTTGGCGCGCACCCGCTGGCCGGAGGCCGAATGTGTCGACGACTGGAGTCAGGGCATTCCACTCTCCTACACGCGTGAGTTGGCCGCGTATTGGGCCGACAGATATGACTGGCGTTCGCGGGAGGCCGCGCTGAACCGGTTTGATCAGTTCGTCACCGAAATCGATGGGCTCGACATCCATTTCATTCATCAGCGATCCCCGCATGAGGATGCTTTTCCGCTGGTGATCACTCATGGCTGGCCGGGCTCAATCGTCGAGTTCCACAAGGTGATTGAGCCGCTGACGAATCCGACCTCATACGGTGGGCGGCCCGAGGATGCTTTTCACGTGGTATGCCCGTCGCTGCCGGGATATGGGTTCTCGGGCAAGCCAACTCGCATGGGCTGGGGTGTCGAGAAGATAGCGCAGGCGTGGGAGACGCTGATGTTGCGGCTCGGCTATGAGCGTTACGGCGCCCAGGGTGGCGACTGGGGCGCCGCGGTCACCACGCAGATGGGCCGCGACAGTAGCCTTTCTGGAGGGCACTGCGCGGCCATCCATCTGAACATGCCGATCGGCAGGCCGACGGCCGAGGCGATGGCTGATCCGACTGAGGAAGAGCGGTACGCGCTGGCCGAATTGGCCAAGCACCGACAGTGGGGCACCGGCTATTCCAAGCAGCAGTCCACCCGGCCGCAGACGTTGGGCTATGGCCTGGTCGATTCGCCGGTGGGTCAACTGGCGTGGATCGTCGAGAAATTCGAAGCGTGGATGGACTGCGACGGCAACCCGGAGAACGTGCTCACCCGCGACGAGTTGCTCGACAACGTGATGGTGTACTGGGTGACCGGCACCGCCGCTTCCTCGGCGCGCCTGTACTGGGAGAGCTTCAAGGTCTGGGGCCAAATGGACCGCGTCGAATTGCCCACCGGCGTAGCCGCTTTCCCCGGTGAGCTGTTGAAGGCGCCGCGGCGCTGGTGCGAGCCGGTGTACAACATCACGCACTGGACCAGCATGCCGCGCGGCGGGCATTTCGCGGCATTCGAGCAACCCGAGCTGTTTGTCCACGACGTGCGCGCGTTCTTCGCGACGGTCCGGTGAGCAGTCCCGCGCAAGCGAGTGCCGGGTCGCTCTAGCCGGGCGGTGCGAAGAACTCCAGGGCAATCCCGTCGGGGTCGCGGAAGCTCAACCCCGAGCCGTAGGGCGCGTCCACAATGCCGCCGTGTTCGATGCCCAGCTCGGCGAGTCGGGTGACCCACTGATCCAACTCGGCGCGGTTCGCACACCCGAAGCCGATATGGTCCAATCCGACGCGGAATTCGCTGAATTTCTCGTCGGCCGCCGGACGGTCATGCTGATGGATACCGAACAACGTGCGGCCGTCGAGCAGCCACACCAGATGCCGAAAGCCCGCGTCGGTGTGTTCGTCAAGCACTGGTTCGCCCAGCAGCTTGCGGTACCAGGGGCCACTGATCTCGAGGTCACGAACGGTGACAGCGACATGGTTGAGCGCCGGGAAGGTCATGGGCCTAGACGATCCGCCGTCCGCGCCGCGCGCGTGAGCGCATGTCCCACAGGTAGAGCTGGTAACCGAAAATCCAGGCTCGGTGCGGAATCAGCCGGTCGGCCAGCCGCAGCGCGGACAGTAGCCATTCGAAGCGGCGCTGCTGCGACTCCGACCAGTTCAGCTGCATCAACGCCCGGAACTCGGGGGCCAGGAATCCCGTCGTCGCGAACAGATTCAACGGTCCACCCAGCTTTCGCAACGGCCAGGGCAGGAACGCCATCGAGGCCACCCCGTGCAGGTGCTCTCGGACCGGCGGGTCGATCTGCAGCTCGTCGAGCGAGCGCTTCCAATACTCGTCGAACGCGACCCGGTCCGGCGGCCACATGCGTTCGGGTATTTGCAGGGTGGTGCCCAGCCGCTTGGCGTCGAGATAGACGGCGTCGGCGCTGGCGTCGTCGAGCGGGCCGTGCAGGAACTCGTGCTGGTCGACGAAGTAGCGGTACAGGCACGCGGCCACCCACAGCTGCAATTTGGGGTCAAATGCGTTGTAGGACACCGGACTTGCCGATGTTGATCGCACCTGGCGGTGCGCGACGTCCACGGCGCCACGGATCAGTGCGCGGTCGGACTCGGTCCCGATGGTGGCTACCGCCAGGTAGGTGCCGGTGGTGCGGGCCCGCTTGAACGGATGCTTGTAGACGTTGCCGCTGTCCACCGGGCTTTCCAGCACGCCGTAACCGACGCCCGGCAACGACAGCTGCATGATCACGTTGGCGGCCGGCAATAAGGTCGCCGCCGGGTTCAACAGGTCGGCAACTCGGGTTGCGGGCCGCTTCATCGCTGATGCCCGCCGGATGGCGTCATAAGTGCGAGTAGACCACGTATGAGGCGCTGCCGGGCAGAATTTTTTCGACGGCCTGCGATTAGCGGGCCCGGAAACGGGCATGTTTGACGCATGTCAACTGAACCGTCGCCCGCCGACGCCGGTTCTCCACCGATTACCAGCCCCTATTCCGGGCTGTCGGAGGGAACTTTCAAGCACGACCCAGAGGTGTGGTGGCTGCTAGGTTCGCAGCTTTTCGTAGTTGTCATATTGGTCGTTCTGTTGGTCGTCTAGCCCGTTATGAGACGCTGCCGGGATGCTTGCCGCGACACGACAGCCCCAGGCCGTCGGTGTCGCCGCCGGCTACCTGGCCGACCTCGCGTTCGCTGACCCCGCGACGGGGCATCCGGTTGCGTTGTTCGGCACGGCCGCGACGCATTTGGAGCGGATCACCTACCGCGACCAGCGGATGGCCGGCGCGGTGCACGTGGGTCTCCTGGTCGGCGCGGTGGGATTGCTTGGCGTGACGCTGCAGCGCCGGCTTTCAGCCGTCGCGGCCACCGCGGTAGCCACCTGGATATCGGTGGGCGGAACGTCATTGGTGCGCACCGGCATTTTGATGTCGGAGTTGCTGGAAGGCAACGACATCCAGGGCGCCCGACGTCTGCTGCCGTCCTTGTGCGGGCGCGACCCAACCCGGCTGGACGGGTCCGGACTGATCCGCGCGGCGCTGGAATCGGTCGCCGAGAACACGTCCGACGCGCAGGTGGCGCCGTTGCTGTGGGCGGCGGTGGGAGGCGCGCCCGGCGTGCTGTGTTATCGCGCGATCAACACGCTGGACTCGATGATTGGTCACCGCTCGCCGCGGTACGCGCGATTCGGTTGGGCTGCAGCACGTCTCGATGATGTAGCCAACTACATAGCTGCCCGGGTGACAGCAAATCTGGTTGCGGTGTGCGCGCCGGTCATCGGAGGATCGCCGTCGGGTGCGGTGCGGGCCTGGCGGCGCGACGCCGCCCGTCATCCCAGCCCGAACGCCGGCGTCGTCGAGGCCGCTTTCGCGGGGGCGCTCGGCGTGCGGCTCGGCGGGCCTACTCAGTACCACCATGGGCTGCAGATCCGGCCGCAGTTGGGCGATGGCCGGGCACCCACGGTGGCCGATCTGCGCCGCGCGGTGCGGCTGTCGCGGGTAGTGCAGGCGGCCGCGGCGGTGCTCGCCGGGTTGCTGGCTTATCGTCGACGGCCGTAGCGGTCGGCGAGCTTCTGCTCCACGGTCATCGGAGCGTCGGGCCGGGGTGCCTTTTGCTTTTCCTGACGTCGGACACGCAGTTCGGAGTAGGCGAAATAACCCAAGCCGATCGGAGCGAGGATGCCGAACGAGATCCACTGGATGCCGTAGGACAGGAACGGGCCGGCGTCCAAGTGCGGCACGCCAATCACGCCGAGGCCGCCGGGTTGGTTGTCGACCAACTGCAGGTACGACCCGGCCAGCGGGACTTTGGTCAGAATCGCGATCTGTTGGGTGTTGATCGAATACACCTGCTGCACACCGTCTCTGGAGAACGGTTCCTTGAATTTGACGAGTGGCTCGGAGTTTCGCAGCCGCGCGGTGATACTCACCGTGCCCTCCGGCGCACGCGGGATCGGCGGCACGTGCGAGCCCTGCTCAGGACGCACGTAGCCACGATCGACCAGTACCGTCGGTCCGTCGTCGACGACGAAGGGCATGAGCACCTCGAACGCCTGGTCGCCCTCGACCACGCGCAACCGGGCCAGCACCTGAACGTCGGGCAGATAATGCCCCGTCGCCGTCACCTGGCGCCACTGCTGGTGCGGCGCCGGCGAATCCTGCTGCGGTAGCAGGGTTTTCAACGGCACCGGCGGGGTGTTCAGAGAGGTCTCGATTTGGTGGTTCTGCCGCGATGTCCTGGTGTTCTTTCCGAGCTGCCAGGGCGCGAGCACCGTGAAGCACAGGTAGGTGAAGGCGATGACCACCAGGATCAGCGCTATCCAGCCCGGCCGCAGCAGGAACGTCAGGCCCCGCGTCAAACGGGGCATCAACCGTGTCCGTTCTGCGCCAGTCGTTCGTCGACCCAGGCGTGCAGGCCGGGCAGGGCGGCCTCGATGACGTCGTAAACCTCCTCGAAGTCGTCATGGTCGCCGTAGTAGGGATCGTCGACGTCGAGGGCATAGGCTCCCGAACGCGGGTCGAATGACCGCAGCATGCGTATCCGCTCTTCGTCGACGCCGAGTTGCTGCAGCAAGCGAACGTGGTTACGTCCCAAAGCCACCAGCAGGTCGGCCGTCAGATGATCGTCGGCGACCTGGACGGCGCGATGATCGGTGGGATAGCCGTGGGCGTGCAGCACTCGCGCGGCCCGCACGTCGGCACCGCTGCCGACATGCCAGTCACCGGTCCCCGCGCTGGTCACCCGGACCGCATCGGCCAGACCACGCTCGCGGATCTGGTGTGCGAACATCTTCTCGGCCATCGGTGACCGGCAGATGTTGCCGGTGCACACGAACGTGACGTGCAGCGGATGGTCAGACACCCAGCGCCCTCCGCAGGTCGTCGATGGTTGCGGCGTGCGTCGCTGGGCTTGACCCGTCAGCGAAATCTGCCTGCCCGTAACCCCAGCCGACCACCACGGTGTCGATACCGTGGGCGGCCGCGCCATCCACGTCGTGGCTGCGGTCGCCGACCATCAGCACCCGTTCGGGCAGCGGCTCCAGCTGTGCCAGCGCGTGCGCCAGCACCTCTTCCTTGGTCTTGCGCGAGCCGTCGGGGCTGGCGCCGGCGATGACCTCGAAATGCTGGTCGAGGCCGAAGTGGGCGAGGATGCGCCGCGCTGTCGGCTCCAATTTGGAGGTGGCGACGGCCAGCCGGACGCCGGCGGCCCGCAGATCGGCCAGCAGGGTAGCGATGCCGTCGAACAGGGTGTTCATCGCCCAGCCCCGGCTGCCGTATTCGGCTCGGAAGGCGGCAATCGCGTCGTCGGCGCGCCCGTCCAGATCCATCGCGTGGAAGGTTTCGTCCATGGGCGGGCCGACGATGCGGGCGGTCAGGTCGCCCTCGGGTACCGGCGCACCGATGTGGCCGAGCGCGTGCAGGAAGCTGGCGACGATCCCCTCGGCGGAGTCGGTGAGGGTGCCGTCGAGGTCGAAGACGACCAGTTGCGGGGTCTTCGTCTCGCTCGGCCGCATCGTGTCAGTCACGCTCCCATTGTGGGTGATCCGGTGGCGGGTCAACCGGGAGGAGCACGGCTGCTAGCATTGCACAAGCGCTGAGCTAGCTCAGTGCTAACCTGGGTGTGGTGAAGACACTGTACCTGCGCAACGTGCCCGACGACGTCGTCGAGCGGCTGGAACGGCTCGCCGAACGCGACAGGACCTCAGTCTCGGCGGTCGCCGTGCGTGAGCTTGCCGAGGCTTCTCGGCGCGTGGACAATCCTGCCTTGCTCGGGGACCTGCCGGACGTCAATGTCAATATGGCCGAGCTGGTCGGTGATATGGACGCCGAGCGTGCCGGTCGATGATCGTGGTCGACGCCTCGGCTGCGTTGGCTGCCTTGCTCAACGATGGGCCGGCGCGCCACTTGATTGGCTCCGAGCGGGTACATGCCCCGCATCTGATTGATTCGGAGATCGTCAGCGGGCTGCGCAGGCAAGTTCAGCGAGATCGGGTAAGCGCGGCCCACGGGTGGACTGCGCTGCAGACATGGCGCCGGCTGGCCGTGACCCGCTACCCCGCATATGGCCTGTTCGAACGCATGTGGGAACTTCGCGAGGACTTGTCGGCGTACGACGCCACGTATGTCGCGCTGGCCGAAGCTCTCGATTGTGCGCTAGTGACAGCCGATGCACGGTTGGGTCGTGCCAGCCAAGTTCGATGCACGATGAGCGTGGTGCCCAGATAGCCGCCGCGCGGCGGCGCACTAATGTTTCGGGGATGGCGAGTCTGAGCTATCACGGCGATCAGGCCGTCACGCCGGGCATGCTGGACTTCGCCGTCAACGTGCGCGATACCCAGCCGCCGCAGTGGCTGCTGCAACGGCTGGCCGCGCGGCTGCCGGACCTGGCGCGCTATCCCAGCGCCGAGGACCTCCGGGAAGCCTGCGACGCCGTCGCCGAGCGCCACGGCTGCCGTCCCGACGAGGTCGCGCCGCTGGCCGGGGCGGCCGAGGGGTTCGCTCTGCTGCCCAATCTGCGGCCGGCGCGGGCGGCCATCATCGCGCCGTCGTTCACTGAACCGGCGCTGGCGCTGACCGCGGCGGGGGTGCCCGTGCAGCAGGTGGTGCTGAGCCCGCCGTTCCGGCTGGCCGACGCGGACGTGCCCGAAGATGCCGACCTGGTGGTGGTCGGCAACCCGACCAACCCGACCGCGGTGCTGCATCCCCGCGAGCAGTTGCTCAGGCTGCGGCGGCCGGGCCGGATTGTGGTGGTCGACGAGGCGTTCGCCGATTCGGTTCCTGGCGAACCGGAATCGCTGGCCGGCGAGTCGTTACCCGACGTGCTGGTGTTGCGCAGCCTGACCAAGACCTGGTCGCTGGCCGGGCTGCGGGTGGGCTACGCCCTCGGCGCGCCGCAGGTGCTGGCCCGGCTGACCGCGCGGCGCGCGCACTGGCCGCTGGGCACGTTGCAACTGGCGGCGATAGCGGCGTGCTGCGCGGCCGAAGCGGTCGCCCACGCTGCCGACGGGGCAGTGCGGTTGGCCGCGTTGCGCGCCCAGATGGCAGCCGGCCTGGAATCGGTGGGCGCCGACGTGGTCGACGGCCGGGCTCCGTTTGTGTTGTTCACCGTCCCTGACGCCGAAACGATACGAAAGAGCTTGCACAACAAGGGTATTGCTATTCGCCGCTGTGACACGTTCGTCGGGTTGGACGAGCATTATCTGCGCGCGGCGGTGCGCCCGGAGTGGCCGGCGCTGGTCGAGGCGATCGCTGAGATGCCCCGATGAGCGTGCGCCTGGCCGAAGTCATCGACGTGCTGGACGAGGCATACCCGCCGCGGCTTGCCGAGTCGTGGGATTCGGTCGGGCTGGTGTGCGGCGACCCCGACGAATTACTGGATTCGGTGACCGTCGCGGTGGACGCCACGGCCGCGGTGGTCGACGAGGTCCCCGACGGCGGCCTGCTGCTGGCGCATCATCCGCTGTTGCTGCGCGGCGTCGACTCCGTCGCGGCCAGCACCGCCAAGGGCGCGTTGGTACACCGCCTGATCCGTTCCGGCCGTTCACTTTTCACCGCCCATACCAACGCCGACTCGGCAGTGCCCGGCGTGTCCGACGCCTTGGCGGACGTGCTCGGCCTGACCGTCGAAGGGGTGCTCGAGCCGTCGTCGGGCGGCGCCGATCTGGACAAGTGGGTCATCTACGTCCCGCGCGAGAACGCCGAAGCCGTCCAGGCGGCGGTGTTCGAGGCCGGCGCCGGTCACATCGGCGACTATTCGCACTGCAGCTGGAGCGTGAGTGGCATCGGTCAGTTCCTGCCGCAGGAGGGGGCGTCGCCGGCGATCGGCAGCGTCGGCGCCGTCGAGCGGGTGGCCGAAGACCGGTTCGAAGTGGTCGCGCCGGCGCGGGCGCGGGCGGCGGTGCTGTCGGCCATGCGCGCCGCGCATCCGTACGAGGAACCGGCGTTCGACATCTTCGCCCTGGTACCGCCGCCGTCGGGTACCGGCTTGGGGCGCGTCGGTACTCTGATGCGGCCGAAACCGTTGCGCGCCTTCGTCTCCCGGGTCCACGCCGCCTTGCCGAAGACATCCTGGGGAGTGCGTGCCGGGGGAGACCCCGACATGCTGGTATCGCGGGTAGCGGTATGCGGTGGCGCCGGCGACTCGCTGCTGCGAGCCGCGGCCGCCGCGGATGTGCAGGCCTACGTCACGGCCGATCTGCGGCACCATCCGGCCGACGAGCACCTGCGGGCCTCGGATGTCGCGCTGATCGACGTCGCCCACTGGGCAAGCGAATTCCCGTGGTGCGGCCAGGCTGCCGAGTTGCTGCGGCGCAAGTTCAATGAGGCACTTTCGGTTCGGGTGTGCAGTGTCCGCACCGACCCGTGGAACTTGGAAACAGAGTGGGCGGACGAGGTCAGTGATGAAAGCTGAAGTAGCACAGCAACGATCGCTGCTGGAGTTGACCGAGCTGGATGCTGAGCTGTCCCGGATCGAGCACCGTGCCAGCCATCTGCCGCAGCGGGAGGCGTGCGAGCGATTGCGGGCGGAATATGACACGGCCAATGATCGGCTGGGCGCCCTGCGAATCGCGGTGGAGGATCTGGACGCCGAGGTGTCGCGCTTCGAGTCGGAGATCGATGCGGTGCGTCAGCGCGAAGACCGGGACCGGTCGTTGCTCAAGTCGGGTGCCACGGACGCCAAGCAATTGGCGGATTTGCAACACGAGCTGGAGACTCTGCAACGCCGTCAGACCAGCCTGGAAGATTCCCTGCTGGAGGTGATGGAGCACCGCGAGGAACTGCAGGAGCAGCTCGCCGCCGAGCTGAAAGCGATCGAGGCGCTGCAGGCCGATCTGGCCAACGCCCAGCAGGCCCTCGATGCCGCGGTCGGCGATATCGACCAGGCCCGTCAGCAACGTTCGTCACGACGCGACCAGCTGGCAGCGGCACTGGACCCCGCCCTTTCCGCGCTCTACGAACGACAGCGTGCCCGCGGGGGACCCGGCGCTGGGCCATTGCAGGGACATCGCTGCGGCGCCTGCCGGATCGAGATCGGCCGCGGCGAGCTGGCTCGCATCACCGCGGCCGCCGAAGACGACGTCGTTCGCTGCCCGGAATGTGGCGCTATTCTGCTGCGGGTCAAGGAATTTCAGCAGTGAAGGTGCGCATCGAGGCTGACGGGGGATCGCGCGGGAACCCCGGGCCGGCCGGATACGGCGCGGTGGTCCGCAGCGCGGACGGCGCCACCGTACTGGCCGAGACCAAGGAGGCCATCGGCCGCGCGACCAACAACGTGGCCGAGTATCGAGGCCTGATCGCGGGTCTGGACGCTGCTGTGAAACTGGGCGCCACCGAGGCGGCCGTCTCCATGGACTCCAAATTGGTCGTGGAGCAGATGTCCGGCCGGTGGAAGGTCAAGAACCATGGCCTCGCGAACCTTTACGCGCAGGCGCGAGCGCTGGCGTCGCGATTCGACCGGATCAGCTACAGCTGGATTCCGCGGGAGCGCAATTCGCATGCCGACCGGCTGGCCAACGAGGCGATGGACGCCGCGGCCATTGTGGCCGAAGAGGCATCGGTAATTGGGTCCTCGAAAGATGTTGCGCCCCAGTCTCCGCCGGGCTGGACCGGTGCTCGGGGTACGCCGACCAGGATGCTGCTGTTGCGCCACGGGCAGACCGAGTTGTCGGTGCAGCGCCGCTACTCCGGGCGCGGCAATCCGGCGCTTACCGAGCTGGGACGGCAGCAGGCCGGGGCCGCGGCACGTTATCTGGCAGAGCGCGGCGGGATCGCCGCGGTGATTTCGTCGCCGCTGCAGCGCGCTTACGACACGGCGGCGGCAGCGGCCAAGGCGCTCGGGCTGGACGTGACCGTCGACGACGATTTGATCGAGACCGACTTCGGGGCCTGGGAAGGGTTGACTTTTGCCGAGGCCGCTCAGCGCGATCCGGAGCTGCATCGTCGCTGGCTGCGCGACACCAGCACGGAACCGCCGGGCGGGGAGAGCTTCGACGCCGCACTGGAGCGGGTGCGCCGGGCCCGCGAACGGATCATCGCGGGATACCAAGGTGCCACGGTGCTGGTGGTGTCGCACGTGACGCCGATCAAGATGCTGCTGCGGCTCGCGCTGGATGCCGGGCCGGGCATCCTGTATCGGCTGCACCTCGACCTGGCGTCGCTCAGCATCGCCGAATTCTATTCCGACGGAGCATCTTCGGTGCGCTTGGTGAACCAGACGGGTTACCTCTAGCGCCGCTTGCGGGCAAGTGCCCCATCAGAAGGACTGTTGCAGTTACCGAAGTTCGTGGGTGGCCGGACGTCGGTGCATCGCTGGCACCGCTTGGGCCCGGCTCACAGCGACCTTTGTGGCGCGTCAGTCGCCCGCGGTTTCCTGATCTCGGGTTTGGTTGTGATTTCTTGGCTTTGAGCGTGAATCCTGGGCTTTGCGTGTGAAGCCTGGGCGGAGGATCAGCGCCGATTCCCACCCTACAGTCACACCGAAAGCCGTAAGTTCACACCGAAAGCCGTCAGCTCACACCGAAAGCCGTTAATCCCATTGGGCCTGGCGATGGGCCGACCGCCACTCGAAACCTCTGCTTATAGCAAGAGTGCTGCAGAGCACCAAATCCGCTGTTTCTGTGAAGCTTTCACGTATGCTCACGCGAGGTTCTGTTTGACGAACGACGCCAGTGCCGCGGCGAGTTGAGCGGAGAACGGCAACGGCTTGGTGTAGTTGCCCGCTGTTTTGCTGGAATCCTCCTTGAGGACATGGCTCACGCCGGTCAAGTGCACGTAATCGGTTTTGGTCCCGGCATTGGTCAGGCCGGACACCAGGTGGTCGACGTCTTCGCAGCTGATCTGTGTGTCCGCGTCGCTGCACGCGACGAGTACCGGCATGCCGCTGGGCAGCTTGCCGGCCAAGTCCGCCGGATCGATGGGATCTTCCTGCTGCAAAAACCGCGCGTTGGCGGGGTTGATGACCGGCTTCAGTCCGGCTGGTTCGTCGGGCGAGACGTTTCCGGTCGCGCGGAACTCCGCGATGGCTCGGTCAATCGCCGCGGTGCTCTCGGCGGCCTGCGCGGCGGAGAGTTGTCCAGCCTTGACCGCGGCGCCGGCCTGCGCGTGCGCCTGCAGGGATATGTGATCGAGGATGCGCCGGCTCTGCGGCTCCAGCAGACCCAGGGCCCGCACCGGCGGAGTGGTTCCGGGCGCGGCAGTGGCCAGCAGCAGCGCATACAGGGCGCCCTCGCTGTGGCCGATCACCATCAGATGATCACGATCGACGCCGGAGTGGCCGGCCAGGAACTCGAGCGCAGCGGTCGCTTCATCTTGAAAAACAGCCATGTCGAGTTTCGCCGGGTCGCTGGCGTAGGGCCCCAGGCCGGTCTCACCGGTGCCGAGCTTGTCGTAGCGCAAGCTGGCCACGCCGTTGTCGGACAGGGTGTTGGCGAGGTTCCGCAGGGTGTCGATTGGGCCGGGCATGATGGCTGAGTCTCCGTTGCGGTCCGTCGGCCCGCTGCCGGCGATCAGCAGTGCGCCCGGCACCGGCCTACCCTCGCCGGCGGGGTGACGAAGCGTGCCGTAGACCGTCATCTCTCCCACCGGAAACCTGACGGCATCCTCCACCCACGAGGCCGCTGCGGATCCGGTCGTCGACGGCCCAGCCGATCTGGGCGAATGTGAGGCGCATCCCGCCGCCGCGATACCAGCCACAGCCAGCACCGCGCTGGTCAACCTGAGCAGCAACATCGTCGGCACCGGCTACGCCGCGGTGAACTCGACCGGCAACGCTGCCGGTGAGCGGAACGCGATTCCGGCGATCTTCGGCGGCGGCGCGCTCGGGTCCAACCGCAGGTCGGGCAGCCGATCCAGCAGCGCGTTGAGGGCGACCGTCGTCTCCATCCGGGCCAGATGCATGCCCAGGCACAGGTGCGGGCCACCGCCGAACGTGAGGTGGGTGATGTGTGTTCGGGTCGGGTCGAAGCGGTCCGGGTCCGGGTAGTGCGCCGGGTCCCGATTCGCCGCCGCGACGCTCACGTTGACGTTCGTTCCCGACGCAATCTCCACCCCGCCCAGCACGCAGTCGCGAACCGCCAGCCGCACCACCGAGCTGATCGGCGGTTCCCAGCGCAGCCCCTCCTCGATCGCCTCGCGGACTAGGCCGCGATCCGCACGCACCGCCTCCAGCAGTCCCGGCTCGGTCAACAGCGCGACCAGCAGGTTGCCCGAGGAGCGATACGTCGTCTCCACACCGGCCGGCAGGATCAGCAGCAGGAACGCGAAAATCTCGTCGTCGCTGAGCCGCGCGCCGTCGATCTCGGATTCCGCCAGCGTGCTGACCAAGTCGTCTTGCGGGTTGCGGCGCCGATCGGCAAGCACCTCACCGAAATACGCCTTGAGCGCCGTCGACGCGGCGATACCGGCGTCCCAGTTGTAGACCACGTTGAGCAGCTCGATCGACAGCCGCTGGAAACGAGGGTAATCGGAGCGGGGCAAGCCCAGGATGCGCGCGATGACCTGGACCGGGAACGCGAAGGTGAACTCGCGGACCAGCTCGGCGTGCCCCCGTGCGGCGAACCGGTCGATGAGTTCGTCGACCACCAGCTCCACCAGGTCACTGCGCCACCGCTCCAAGAGTGCCGATCGGAACGACGGTGACACCAGTGCCCGGTGGGCGCGATGTTCGGCGCCGCTGAGCTCGAGAATGGTGCGACCCATCACCGGGCCCATGATCTGGTCGTAGATCGACGACGAGAACGTGTCCGGATGGGTCAGCACGTGCTGGCATTCGTCGAAACCGAGTACGGTCACCCCGAGATCTCTGAGCTGCCCCCCGCTGACCTCGGCGAATGGATTTCCCCGCATCACCCGGTGCCGGGCCCGTGCCTCGCGCAGCCGTTCGTGCACGTTGTCGACCTGTAAGAGCAGCCCGTCCTGCAGCGTGGCGGGGTCGAACTGTTCGGTCGCGGTGTCAGCCATGAGCCGGCACCGTCTGCGTGTCGCGGCCAGAACGCAGCACGGTGCCGGGCAGGGCGCCGGTGGCCGTGCCGTCGCGGCATACCTCGACTCCCGCCACCAGCACCGACGCGATGCCGTGAGCGTCGGCGACCAAGCGCGGCGCGCCGGAGGGCAGGTCGTAGCGGGTGCGCTCGGGCCCATGCCCGACGGTCGCCGGGTCGAACAGCACCAGGTCGGCGTGCCAGCCCGGCGCGATGCGGCCACGCTCGGTCAAGCCGTAGAACCGCGCCGGCACGTCTGTGATCAACCGGACCGCTTCCTCGAGCGTCACCACCCGGTGCTCGCGGACCCCGCGGCCGAGCAGCGACGTCGTATAGATCGCGCCGCACATCATGTCGAGATGAGCGCCGGCGTCCGAGCCGCCGATCACCGCCCCCGGATGGCGCCACACCTCGGCGCGCATCCGCCAGTCCGCCGCGTCGTCGCCGGCCATCGGCGGACTGAGCCCGGTACGCAGCTGGTCGGCGATCACGATGTCCAACAGCGTGTCGAACGGTTCGCTACCGCGGGCGGCGGCGACCTCGCCGACGCTGTGGCCGGTGGCGTCGGCGTTCTCGTCGGCGAATGTCTCGGCCAGGACCAGCCGGTCCCACTGCGCCAGGCCGCGCAGCATGCCCGCCTCCTTCGACGAAGCGCCCTCGGCGAGGCGTCGACGGGTTTCGGGGTCGGCGAGGGCGGCCAGCCGCTCGGGGACGGGCAGATGCATGGTGTCGCGCCACCCGGGCAGCCCGTCGAGCACGAAGCCGGACAGGAAGGACAGCCGGATCTTCATGGCCTGGGGCAGGGTCAGCGCCACCACTCGACCACCGCGTTCGGCGGCAATCTCCCCGGCGCGCAACTGCTTTCGGTGCCCGTCCGGGTTGGCCGCCGTAACAGCCAGCAGGTTCCAGTTCAGCGGCCGGTCCGCGGCGACGGACATGTCGGTGAGCAGCGCGATGTCCTCGTCGGTGAATCCCGACAAGCAGCCGGGGATGATGGCTTCCAGCGTCGTGCCCGGATGGTCGCGCAGGCCCGCCGCCAGCGACACCAGTTCGTCGCGTGACGCGCTGCGTGAGGGGACGGGCTGGCCCGCGCCGTCGTTGTGGGTCGGCGATTGCGACGTCGACAAGCCGAGCGCGCCGGCGTCGAGGGCGTCGTGCAGCACCCCGACCATCTTTTCAATCTGCTCGGGCGAGGCGTGACCGCCGACGGCGTCGCCGCCCATCGCGGCCAGTCGTAGCGCCGAATGACCAACCAGGAAGCCGGCGTTGACGGCGATACGGCCCTCTAACCGGTCGAGCCAGTCGCCGAAAGATGCCCAGCCCCAATCCAGTCCGGCCCGCAACGCGTCCAGCGGCATCCCTTCGACACGCGCGAGCATCCGGGTGAGGTAGTCATGCTGGTCCTCGGTCGCGGGCGCCAGCGTGAAGCCGCAGTTGCCACCGAAGACGGTAGTGACACCATGTTGGAGAGACGGGCTGGCGGTCGGGTCCCAGAACAGCTGAGCGTCGTAGTGGGTGTGCAGGTCGACGAAGCCGGGAGCCAATGTAAGGCCTTGGGCATCAACGGTTTTGGTGGCAAGCTCATCGACTTCGCCGACGGCGGCGATGCGGCCGTTGCTGATGCCGACATCGCCGTGCCGCGCGGGCGCGCCGGTGCCGTCGACGATCTGGGCATCGCGGATCAACAGGTCGAGCACTTCAGCCTCCCTAGACTGGCGCCGCCAGCCACCCGTCGTCCGGCAAGGGGTGACGGAACAGTTGCGCGGCGTTTTGATGGGTGATCCGCGCGGCGTCCTCTTTCGACAGGTTGGCGACGTTGCGCGCGACGACCTGCTGGGTGTCGGGCCAGGTGGAGTCGGCGTGCGGGTAGTCGCTTTCGACGAGGATGCGTTCGGCCCCGATCGCGTCGAGTGCGCCGAACGCCGACGGGTCGTCGATGGAGCAGAACCAAAAGTTGCGCTTCAGCACCTCACTCGGCAGCAGGTCGCTCTTCCAGGAGCCGCCCTCACGCCCGCACGCGGAGTGGGCCAGGACGTAGTCGGCTCGGTCGGCGAGCATGGCCGCCCAGCCCAGACCCCCCTCGGCCAGGGTGATGTTCAGCCGTGGGTATCGGACCGGAATGCCCGACCACAGCATGTCCGCGCAGGCCACCAGGCCGTTGACCGGGAACAGGGTGGTGATTGTCTCAAATGGCGTGTCGGGAGCCGGAATTGGCGCCCACTGGGCCGATCCGGTGTGCAGGCACACGACGGTGTCGGTGTCCTCGCAGGCCGCGAAGAACGGCTCCCATGCGCCGCTGTGCAGGCTCGGGATACCGCATTGGGCAGGTAGTTCGGGGAAGCTGACCGCCTTGAAACCACGCGCGGCGTTGCGGCGTATCTCCTCGGCAGCGAGTTGAGGGTCGGCAAGCCACGGCAGCTGCAACGGGATGATCCGATCCGGGTAGCTGCCCGCCCACACCTCGAGGTGCCAGTCGTTCCAGGCGCGCAATGTCGCCAGACCCAACTCCAGGTCGTCGCTCTTCCAGAACACTGTCCCGGCGAAACCCGCGATCAGCGATGGGAAGTTCAGCGAGGCCCAAATGCCGGCCAAGTCCATGTCGGCGATGCGCGCGTCGATGTCCCAGCAGCCGCGGCGCATCTCGTCGAACCGCGCGGCCTCCATGCTCCATTCCTCGTGCGGGCGCCCGATCACCGCATTGAGTCCGATGTTCGGGTACTCGCGGTTTTCGTAGCGCCACACCTGGCGACCGTCGTCGGTCTCGAGAACCTTGGGTGCCTTGTCGGCCAATTTGGCGGGAAGCCGGCCGGTGAACATGTCGGGCGGCTCGATGACGTGGTCGTCGACCGAGATGACGACGTGTTGTCGCTGCCGAGGATCAGGATCCGGCAGCAGCGCCATACCAGTTGACTATCGTCGGTTTTCCGACCGTGTCAACCAAAGATCGGTGCCGAATCACTTCGTTGGATTGGCGCTTGGCTGCGTTGCGCCGCACCAATGGTCCACCGCCGCCGCAGCTTCCGCCTGCTCACCGGCCCAGGCCACGTATCCGTCCGGTCGCACCAACACCCCGGACGGCAGCCCCGCGTGGACGTGCACCGCGACCGTCACGTCGAAGCGGCCGATATCAACCTTGTCGCGCGTCAGCAGGATGAACCGACCGTCGCGCATCAGCTCGTACAGCCTCGTGCCTGAGCAGTCGATGTCGGGCATCCGATGCCCGGTCAATGGATGCGCGTTGCGCGGGTGGGGATATTTGATCCCGATCCCACTGAGGCGGCCTTCCAGCATGTGCCTGGTCGCGGGGATGTTCAGCAGCAATGTGATGGCAACTCGACGCACCACCCTTCGCAACAGGCTGCGACCGAGCACGAGCTGGTTGAAGCCGTCGGTGAGCTTGAGCACGTTCGCCCCGACCGTGTGTCGCTCCTCCTCGTAGCTGTCGAGCAGCCACGGTGGCGCGGATCCGCCGACTGCTTGGGCGAGCTTCCATCCAAGGTTCATCGCGTCCTGAATGCCGGTGTTCATGCCCTGCGCGCCGAGTGGCGAATGTACGTGCGCCGCATCGCCTGCGATAAAAGCCCGGCCCACCCGGTAGCGCCTGGCCTGCCGTCGTTCGGAAAGGAAACGCGAACTCCACCGCATGTCGGCCATGCCGAAGTCGGTGTGCGCGATACGGAGGAATGCGGCCCGGATCTCGGACAAGGTAACGGGCTCGGAAAGCGGAGCCTGTTCACGTGTTCGATCCCACGCGATCGCGCGGAACCACCCATCGCCGAACGGCACCAAGAGCACGACGCCGTCAGCACTTGCCTTGGCGGACAGCCCTTCTGACGGCGGCTGCGCCAGGTGCACGTCGGCGAGCAGGATGTGTGTCTGGTATTGCTTGCCGACGAAGTCGATGTCAAGCAGTCTTCGCACGGCGCTGCGCGCACCGTCGCACCCCACCACATAGTCGGCGCGTTGAATGGTGCCGTCCGCTAGTCGCACGGCGACACCCGCTTGATCCTGTTCGAGGCCGACCACCTTGTTTCCGTGCGCGACGTCGACGCCGAGTTGCGATGCCCTGGCAGACAGCACACGTTCGGTGAGACTCTGAGGCGCTATGAGCACCATCGGATAGCGACTAGGTAGCTCCCTCAGGTTGAGCGTGGCCCCGGGGGCGGGCACCACCTCGCGGACGGGAACGCCGCGCTGCACGATCTCATCGGCCATATCGCGTGCGTCGAGCAGCTCGAGGGTGCGTGCGTGCAGTCCGAAAGCCCGCGTGATGTTCGGCAGGTCGCCCCGCTCCTCTAAGACCCGCACGCGAACACCGCGCATCGCGAGCTCGCAGGCCAGCATCAATCCGGTGGGCCCGGCGCCGACGACAACCACGTCAACTGTGCTCATGCGATGACCTCCCATAACAAATCATCGATTGATGAATATCTCCGACCATAGCACAATTCACCGGACGATGAATAGTGGTTTGCTGACTCGACACATCGATATGGCAGACATCGTCTACCAGCGATGACACGATGACTGGCGTGGATGAAGGTCGCGGTGCACCCACGGCGGCGGGACTGACGTGTGGTTCGTGCGGCACCGAGTTGCCGCCGAACTCCAAGTTCTGCAATGAGTGCGGCGCACCGGTTACGACGGCGCAGTCGGCGGAGTACAAGCAGGTCACTGTTCTCTTCGCCGACGTCGTGCATTCGATGGAGATCGCTGCCGCGGTGGGTCCCGAGCGCCTGCGAGAGATCATGGCCGACCTGGTTGATCGTGCGGTAAAGGTGGTCCAGCGCTACGGCGGCACGGTGGACAAGTTCACCGGCGACGGCATCATGGCCGTGTTCGGTGCGCCGGTGGCGTTGGAAGACCACGCTATTCGTGCTTGTCTGGCGGCCTTGGGGCTTCAGGAAGCCGCACAGGGACTTGCTGCCGATGTCCGGGAACTCGACAGCGTGGACCTGCGATTGAGGGTGGGCCTCAATTCCGGCCAGGTAATTGCCGGCGAGATCGGTTCGGGCCCAGTGGGATATACCGCCATCGGTGAGCAAGTCGGAATGGCTCAGCGGATGGAGTCGGTGGCGCCGCCGGATGGGGTGGCGCTCAGCGACTCGACGGCCAGGTTGGTTGGGAGCGCCGTCGTCCTTGGTGAGCCCGAAACGGTTGAGATCAAGGGCGGCAATCGGGTGATCGCCCGGCGCTTGTTGGCCATCGGCGAGCACCGGCCTCATCGCCGCACCGAGTCCAAGCTGGTCGGGCGAGGCTGGGAATTCACGACCATCAGCGGAATCCTCGAAGAGGCGATAGCCGGGAGGGGCTGCGTCGTCAACATCGTGGGGCCGGCGGGAATCGGCAAGAGCAGGCTGGTCCGGGAAACCGCCGCGCTGGCGGATGGCCGCGGTGTACCGGTGTTCGGTACGTACTGCGAGTCGCATACCAGTGATGTCCCGTTCCACGTGGTAGGCAGGATGCTCCGGTCGGCGTTAGGAATCGACGAATCTGCGGCCGACGCCGCGCGCATCCAAGTCCGTGAACGGTTTCCGTGGGCCGACCCCGAAGACTTGCTACTGCTCGACGATCTCCTGGGTATCCGCGATTCGGCCATGCCGCTTCCGGATATCGCCGCCGACGCGCGCCGCCGACGACTGACCGCGCTGATCAATGCCGGAGCACTGGACCGGCCCGACGCCGCGGTCTACATCGTCGAAGATGCGCATTGGATCGATGAAATCAGCGAGTCCATGCTGGCCGAGTTTATGACTGTCACGCCCCAGATTCCGTCGTTGGTCCTGATCACCTATCGCCCGGAATACCAAGGCGCATTAAGCCGCGTTCCTGGCGCCCAAACAATTGCGTTGCGTCCGCTAAGCGAAGCGCACACGCGGGCATTGATGGCTGAGCTGCTCGGCGCTGGATCATCAACCGACGAACTGGTGGCACAAATCTCCGGTCGCGCCGCCGGAAACCCGTTCTTCGTTGAGGAAATCGTGCGCGATCTCGCTGAACGAGGGTTGCTGCGAGGCCAGCCCGGTGCCTACCAACCGAGCGGTGACGTTGCGGATGCCGATGTACCGGCCACGCTGCAGGCCGCCATCGGCGCACGCATAGATCGCCTTGGGGCGTCGGCCAAACGGACGCTGAATGCCGCGGCGGTCATCGGGGGGCGCTTCGACGCCGATCTGTTGGCCGTACTAACTCCCGACATGGACCTGGCGCCGCTCATACAGGGGGAACTTGTCACTCAGGTGAGGTTCGCACCGGACGCCGAGTATGCGTTTCGTCATCCGCTGATCCGCACGGTTGCCTACGAGTCACAACTGAAATCCGTTCGTGCGCAGTCGCATCGGAGGCTAGCAGCAGCGATCGAGGCGGGCGGGTCGGCTGACGAGAACGCGGCGCTGATCGCCGAACACCTTGAGGCGGCGGGGGATTTGCATGAGGCCTTCGACTGGCACATGCGCGCCGGCTCGTGGTCCGTCTTCCGCGACATGCGCGCGGGGCGGACGAGTTGGCGACGGGCCCAGCAGGTGGCCGATCGGCTCCCCCACGACGACCCTGACAGTTTGAACATGCGGATCCAGCCCCGCACCCTGCTGTGCGCGACCGCGTATCGAGTGGGCGGCAGTGGCGCAGATACCGGCTTCGAGGAGCTGCGTGAGCTGTGCACCGCTGCAGCAGATCGGCAATCGCTCGCCGTTGGAATGTCGGGTTTCTTGACGTGGCGATCGATGCAAGCGACCCGCCGCGAGGCATCGCGTCTCGCCGACGAACTCGTCGAACTGCTGGAGGCGATTGGCGATCCCACATTGACGGTCGCGCTGTCCTTCGCCGCGATGATTCCCAAGCACGAGACCGCCGAAATGGCCGACGTGCTTCGTTTTGCCCAGCTCGCCATTGACCTTGCGGAGGATGATCCCGCCAAAGGGAAGCTAGTCTTCGAGTCTCCCTTGACGCAGGCGATCAGCATGCGCGGTTTCGCCCGATGGTGCCTCGGCATTGCCGGTTGGAAGGGTGACTTCGACCGGGCCATCGCGACGGCGCGCGCCCTCATGACCGACCCCGGAACGCATGGGGGTGTCATGTGGTTCACGTACGCCTACGCGATCCCGTACGGGGTGCTGCTGCCCGACGCGACAGCCCTGCGCCACACCGCGGAATTCCTGTCAATATCAGAGCAATCGGGTGACAATCTCGCCCTCGACCTGGCTCGAGGAGTTCATGGCCTCGCTCTCGCGTATCAGGACGGCTCCGCGCGCGAACATGGCTTCGAGTTGCTGGCCAAAGTGCGGGAGCGCGCCGCGAACAACCTTTTCACGGTGACCAGTTTGCCGATGGCCGACATCCACGTCGCGCGGGAGAAGGCGCGGACCGGCGAACTGGGCGGCGCAATCGAATTGGCTCGCTCCGTCGTCGACGACATGTTCAATTCCGGTGGGTGCATCTGGACCGCGCTGGCAGTCACCGTCCTGGTGGAGGCACTGGTTCAACGCGGCGGCGAAGGCGATCTCGACGAGGCCGAGAACGCGATGGATCAGTTGGCGGCTGTGCCGACGGATCCCGGCTTCGTACTGAACGAGATCTCGCTGCTTCGACTGAGGGCGCTGCTTGCTCGCGCTCGCGGAGAAGAGGCCGCCTACCGCGACCATCGGAACCGCTACCGCGCCATGGCCACAACGCTAGGTTTCGAGGGCCACATCAAGTGGGCTGAGGCGATGCCATAACGGAACTCGTCGGCCCATTACCCGCAGGCATTCACCCACTAACCGCGTGCCTCGCACCGACCTGCCACGCGCGTTCATCCCGGGCGTGGCCGAACACCATCGACTCGTCGATGCGGTCGAAGGGCCGGCTCAGTGCATCACTCAAAAAGTTGTGGCTGACTTTCCACGGCCTGCGTGTGCCGGATTTGGGATGCACACTTCGGCCACGTTGCACGTAACCCGACTCCAGGTGGAACGTCGGCTGCTCAGCCATCTCCGCTTCGCCCAGGTGCGGATACGCGTGGGTGTAACCGTGAGAGTTCATGTGCTCCAACAGTTTTGCGACAGACTGGGCGGTCAGGTCGGCCCCGAGCGTCCATGAAGCATTGATGTAGCCGAAACTCCAGGCCATGTTCGGGACGTCGGAGAACATGTGCCGCTTGTACAGGAAGTGCTCGTGCGGGTCCATCTTCTTGCCGTCGACGCTCACGGTGACGCCGCCCAGCGCCTGCAGCTGTAGCCCCGTCGCCGCGATGATCACGTCAGCGTCGATGCGCCGGCCGGACTTGAGCGCGATACCGGAGACGTCGACGTGATCGATGTGGTCGGTCACCATTTCGACACTGCCGTCACTGATCGCCTTGTACAAGTCGGCCTCAACGAGGAAGCACAGTCGCTGATCCCACGGGTCGTATGGCGGCGCGAAGTGGGTGTCAATCGGATAGTTTTCGGGCAGATTGCGCTCGGCCATGCGACGCAGCAGCCATTTGCTGAACTGTGGTGCCTTGCGTGCGATAACCCACATGAGTTGGGCGACGAACGCGTTGCGCCACCGAACGATCCAGTGAGCGAGGCGCAGTGGCAAGGCTTTTCGCAGCGCATTGGCCGTGGGCTCCACCTTCGGCGCCGAGATCATATAGGACGGCGTGCGCTGCAGCATTGTCACGTGCGCAGCTTTCTCGGCCAAGGCGGGGACCAGACTGACCGCCGTCGCACCACTGCCGATGACCACAAGCCGCTTGTCCGCGTAGTCGAATGATTCTGGCCAGTGTTGCGGATGTATCACCTCGCCAGCGAAGTCCTCGATGCCCGGGAACGTCGGTTGATAGGGATTGTCGTAGTCGTAATAGCCGGTCCCGAAGAACAGGAATCGGCACCCGAAGGTCTTCTCGGCGCCGTCCCGTCGCGTATGCACTGTCCAGGTGTCGGTCTCGGAGCTCCAGTCGGCGGACCGCACGTAAGTGTTGAATTGAATGTGCTCGTAGATGTGCTGCTTGCGCGCCGTCTCGTCCAGGTACTCCCAGATGTGGTCGCCGTCGACGATCATCTCGGGCCGGGTCCATGGCTCCCACGGAAAGCACAGCGTGTAGATATCGCTGTCGGAGCGTACGCCCGGATAGCGGAACAGGTCCCACGTCCCGCCAAGTCGCGAGCGCCGTTCGAGTACCGCATAGCTCAGCCGCGGGTTGCGTTCCCGTATGCGGTAAGCGGCGCCGATGCCCGAGAACCCGGCGCCAATGATCAGTACGTCTAAGTACTCGGCGGTCTGCGCGCTCATGTCACCACGATAAGTCCCGGTCAGGGCGGATACCATCATCCACGACTCGTCCCGGTGCACAGCCCGGCGCCGGGCCTATGGCAATCAAGTATTGCCGTACTCAGGACAATTGATCGGCGCGGCGCGATGATCGATCGATGACCGATACCGCCAGCACAGACCGACCGACGCCGGACGTCGACGTCATCGTGGTAGGCGCAGGCATTGCCGGCCTGTACCTCGCCTACCGTCTCAGCCGCGCTGGATACCGGTTCCGCGTATTCGAAGCGGCCGACGACCTCGGCGGCACCTGGTACTGGAACCGGTATCCGGGTGCCCGGGTCGACGTGCCCAGCGTGGACTACATGTACAGCTTCGATCCGGACTGGCAGCGCGACTGGCAATGGTCGGAGAAGTACGCCACCCAGCCCGAAATCCTAAGTTACCTGAACCATGTCGCCGACAAGCACGACCTGCGGCGCCACATCACCTTCTCGACGCGGGTCCAGGAGGCACGCTGGTCCGACGACTCGTCGCTATGGCATGTGCGCACCTCCGGTGGCGACGACGTCACCGCCCGTTTCGTCGTTATGGCCACGGGCTGTTTGTCCATGCCCAAGCCGGCCGAAATCGGTGGACTCGACCGGTTCGGCGGCGAGGTCTACTTCACCAGCAGCTGGCCGCACGAGCCAGTAGACTTTCGGGACAAGCGTGTTGCGGTGATCGGGACAGGTTCCTCTGGCGTTCAAGTAATTCCGATGATCGCCCGGGAAGCGCGAGAGCTCGTGGTACTCCAGCGCACCCCGAATTTTTCGATCCCGGCCCGCAATGGCCCGTTGTCGCCGGAGAAGCTCGCGCAACTGGCGAATGAGTCGGAATACCGTGCGGCGGCGCGCGTGTCGCCCGCCGGCATCCCGATGGAGCGCAGCATCACGCCGACGTTCAGTGTCTCGGAAACCGAACGCCAGGAACGTTATGAGCGCGTCTGGGAAGGTGGCTTCCTGTTCGAATCGGTCAACGCCTTCGCCGACGTGATGAGCAACCCGGCCGCCAACCACGAATTCGCCGAGTTCTTCCGGAACAAGATCCGCTCCATCGTCGACGACCCGGAGACCGCGGCCGATCTGTGTCCCACCGATCACCCGATCGGGACGAAAAGACCTTGCCTGGATACGGATTATTACGCTACCTACAACCTGCCGCACGTGCGCCTCGTCAACGTCCGCAAACATCCGATCCGACAGGTTACCGAAACCGGTATCGATACGGTCGACGAGTCGTTCACCCTGGACATGATCGTCTTGGCGACCGGGTTCGACGCCGTGACCGGTGCGATAACGGCCGTCGACTTCCGGGGCCGAAACGGCTTGGCGCTGAAGGACAAATGGGCCGACGGGCCGCACACCTACCTCGGGTTGGCAACGGTCGGATTCCCCAACCTGTTTTTCATCACCGGTCCCGGGAGTCCCTCGGTGCTGTCGAACATGGCCGTGTCGATCGAACAGCACGCGGATTGGGTGCTCGACTGCCTCGGCTATCTGATTGCAGCCGGCTTCGATGTCATCGAGCCAACCGATACTGCGGAAGCCGGTTGGACGCAACACGTCCACGACTGCGCCGACATCACTCTCTACCCGGCGGCGAACTCCTGGTACATGGGCGCCAATGTGCCTGGTAAGCCACGGGTTTTTCTGCCCTACTGCGCCGGCCTCGACTTCTACCATCTCAGCTGCGAGGAGGTGGTCGCCCGCGATTACCTGGGCTTCAGGCTGTCCGGACCCGGCGCCTCGCAGTGCAACGACGGAGTGGTGCGCCGGTTGCAACCGGACGTCGAGATGTTCCTCAACGCGGTGGCTGCGCTGAATCTGCCGCCGATGGAATCGATGTCGGTGGCGGATGCCCGCGCCCGCTACACGCAGATGGCGACGGTCCGCCCGCCGGGGCCAGGGGTCGGTGAGATCGTCGACGGCGTCCTGCCCGGCGCCGCAGAAGATTTGGCGTACCGGCTCTACCGGCCGCCCACCCCGGGTCCGCATCCGGTCGTCGTCTATTTCCATGCCGGCGGCTACGTTCTGGGCGACGCGCTCTCGGACGATCCGCTATGCCGCGACCTTTGCGTGCACAGCGACTCGGTCGTCGTCTCGGCGGACTACCGCCACGCGCCCGAGCACCGATTCCCTGCTGCGATCGATGACGCCATGGCGGCGGTGCAGTGGGTCGCCGACAATGCCCAGGCGCTCGGCGGCCGGCCGGGGCAACTCGCGGTGTGTGGCTGGAGTGCGGGCGGTGGGCTCGCGGCGGCGGTATGCCAGCTGGCGCGGGACCTGGGTGGGCCGAATATCGTCGGGCAGGCGTTGTTGACGCCGACAACGTCCGGCGGCACGACGAGTGCATCCTTCGCCGAAAATGCGGATGGCTATGGCCTCACCACTGCGATGATGCGGTGGTTCTACGACCACTACATCGACCCGGCGGATCGGGGCGATCCACGTTTCGCACCCTTACATGCCGCCGATCTGTCCGGGCTGCCGCCGGCGATTGTAGTGACGGCGGAGTTCGATCCGCTGCGCGACGACGGTGAGGCTTACGCCGCCGCGCTCGATGCGGCCGGCGTTCCGACGCAGCATGTCCGCGCGCGCGGCCACACCCATCAGTCGTTGGGGATGGTCGACGTGGTCATCTCTGGCGCGCCGGTGCGAGCACTCCTGGCGGGTTCGCTGCGCGGGTTCTTCGTGACCGTGCGCACGCCCGAGCCCGCCTGAAACTCACGAATGCCGTCGTGGGACCTTGCGCAAGAGCTGTGTGCGGACTGCGCCTTCGAGGATTGGGGTCAATGACGTGCTTTGTCTTCCAGCTGCGAGGTCAGCCCGAATTTCTCAACGAGCGCCAGCCAATCGGCGCCCGAGACCCAATACGCGGGTTCCTTCGTCTTAGCTACTTCGCCGCGCCACCCAAAGCGGTATTGGCCCTTGGGGTTGAACGAGAATCGAGGTCCTTGCACGCCGATGCCATCCAGACATCCGATGCTGAGCGGTTGGACTCCAGGACCGCGCACGACCAGGACGGGCAGGGTGCTCTTGATCCGACCGGAGAAGGTCCATTGTGCTGGTGTCGCCGTCACCTGGGCGGGTGGAGCGGACTCAATTCGCGCGCTCGTATCTGAGTTGATCACCGAGATCTGTTGTGCGCCAACCTCAATAGCCTTGCTCGGTTTCGAGGCCACGGCTTTATATGACGGCTTTCGAAACAGCAGACAGCGCGTCGGTTCCTCCGGCAGAGGCGGCCGCACATCCAGCTCGCTGCGGCCGGAGATCGTGCTCAGAAGTTCAGTGAACTCCCCGGCCCACATCCATGCGTCGACGATGTCAACAGGCTCTGCTTGCAGCCGTGCTTTGGCCCCCACGCGATGATCTCGTCCGCCGAGGACGAAGCGGTGATCACCGCTTCGTAGGTGAAGCGCGGTCCCGTTCGTCATCCCGCCGAACCGGCGGTCGGAAAAGTTCCATCGGCCCAACTGTGCCTCACTGAACAAGAACACATCATCAGGGCAGCGGCTGACGGTCAGGCCACTACTCGTGACGCAAACGAGGATCTTTCTGGACCTCAAGAAGCGGACAGCAAACCGACTGGCGAGCACCAGAGGGGGCAACCCGAAAAGAATGGCTGGTATGGGCACTAGCCAATCGATGTATGGTCCCGGGGCGGCCGCTTGCGCGACGCTAACGAGAACGGCCGACACTATGAGCCCCAGGGGCCACCATTTGAAATTTATTTGCACCCGTTCGGAGATGGTGATCGGCACGACAGCAGATGCCACGTATTGGCGCGACGTCGCCGGCCGGTCGTCGAGGGTCATCTTCGAAGTATGGGGCACCGCCGGACACCTACCGATCCCATTCTTGCGAGTTGGCATGGGCCTTGCCGACCGGTCAGGCCGCACCGCGCGGGTTCTTCGCGGCGGTCCGCGCGCCGGAACCCGCTATCTGAGGAGGATCGCAGCGCGCAGTGCAGGCGATTTGTATTCTGCCTCAACTGGTTTGAGCTGACACAGCGTGCGGCTCGTGACCCGCCTGACCCGGCCTAGTTGGTGGTGGGTGGGGGTGGCTGGAATGGGTCGTACCACCACCAGTCGGCGCGCTCCCCGGTGGGTCCGGGGCACGGTGGGACCGCCGGTGGGGGGCGGGGGGGGGCGGGCCAGCGAGGCGGCGCTCAGGGTTCGT
>NZ_LZSG01000066.1 GCF_001665395.1 Mycobacterium sp. 1164966.3 | reverse complement strand
AGGCGGATTCAGGCGGTCGCTGCAACAAAAGTGGACGGGTCTGACAGTAGTCGTTGGAGTTCTTCGGCGGGAGTGCGCCAACCGAGGCGTTTGCGAGGTCGGGCGTTGAGTTCGGCGGCGACGTTGTCGAGGATGCCGGGCCCGTGGAAGGACAGGTCAGTACCTTTGGGAAAGTACTGAAGCAGCAAGCCGTTGGTGTTTTCGTTGGTGCCGCGCTGCCAGGGACTGTGCGGGTCGCAGAAGTAGATCGGCAGCCCGGTGGCCTCGGTGATCTTGGTATGCAGCGCCATCTCACTGCCTTGATCCCAGGTCAACGACAGACGCAGCACCTCTGGGATCTCGGGGATCTTGGCAGTCATCGCCTCGGCAACAGTGGCGGCGGTGCGATCGTCGGGCAGGTGCAATAGCACGACGAATCCGGTAGTCCGCTCGACCAGGGTGGCGATCTGAGACGCCTGGTTCTTGCCGATGATCAGATCGCCTTCCCAGTGCCCCGGAATGGCACGGTCGTCGGCTTCAGGTGGGCGCTCACTGATGTTGATCATGTCCTTGAGGTGTCCGCGGTTATCAGTTGTGTTGCGGCCCTGACTTTTCCGTTGTATCCGTCCGGTGCGCAACGCGGTCTTGATCTGGCGGGCCAACTCCCCGCGGGGCTGCACGTATAACGCTTGGTAGATCGTTTCGTGTGACACCCACATCTCCGAATCGTCGGGAAAATCTATGCGCAGCCGGGCTGCGATCTGCTCGGGACTGTGCCGCTGTTCCAAGCGTTGCACGACCTCGGCGAGCAGGGCGGGGTTGGACTCTAGCTTGCGCGGCTTGGGGCGGGCGCGGGCGGCGTCGACGGTGTCCTGGGCCAACCGGGCCCGATAACCCGAGACGGTCATTCCCCGACCCACTTCCCGGCTGATCGTCGAAGCAGACCGGCCCAACATTCGCGCGGCATCGGCTTGGGAGTAGCCCGACACGAACAACTCTTCGAGGCGGCAACGTTCGGTAAACGACACCGCCGCCGACGGTGTTTCAGGCTCTGGAGCAGCAGCGATAGGTGTTCTGGGCACAAAGCCAGCTTGATCGACCCAATACCGGCCGGTGTGTTCTGACACGCCGGCGATTACCGCGGCCTGCACCACCGTCGCGCCAGCGTGCAACGCAGCCCAGAACGCGTCCCTCACCTGCTGCGAGTACCGGGTGCCGGAATGACCACGAGTGCTTCGATACCCCGCGCCCTTGGCCCATTTACGACCCGTCGCGCCCGCTACCCCGGCTACCGTCGCGGCCGCCGTGGGCGACAGCCCCGAGCTAACCGCCTCCCAGAATCGCTCACGCACCGACGCCGCTGACACGGCATCGAGATGAACACCCTGCCGCCGAAACCCCGTCACATACCCCATATCGCTCAACACCTCTCGCTAAGGTGTTGCAGCGATCACTTGAGGCTAAGC
>NZ_LZSG01000065.1 GCF_001665395.1 Mycobacterium sp. 1164966.3 | reverse complement strand
TCATCGAAGTAGGCAATCACCTGCTCCTGCGACCACCCACCACCCCGTTCGAACATGTGTTCGACAGTACACGACTCCACTGGCTCAAGGGGGCGCGGGGGAACGGCCGGGCCGCTGCGTCAACCAGCGAACTTGACGGAGGGCGGCAGGGCCACGAAGTTGGTGAGGTGAAGTTGCCGCTGTTGGGCCCGATCTCGCTCACCGGTTTCGAGCACGCCTGGTTCTTCTTGTTCCTGCTGCTCGTGCTGCTGTTGGTGGGCGTCTACATCGCGGTGCTCTTTGCCCGTCGCCGTCGGGTTCTGCGATTCGCCAACATGGAGGTGCTGGATGCCGTCGCACCGGCTCGTCGCGGTCGGTGGCGTCACGTGCCGACGATTCTGCTCGTCACGGCGCTGGTGCTGCTCACGACGGCAATGGCCGGACCGACGTCCAACGTCCGGATTCCGCTGAACCGGGCGGTGGTGGTGCTGGTCATCGACGTCTCGGAGTCCATGGCCGCCACCGATGTCGCCCCTAGCCGGCTGGCCGCGGCCAAGGAGGCCGGCAAGCAGTTCGCCGACGAGCTGACGCCGGCGATCAACCTGGGCCTCGTGCAGTTCGCCGCCAACGCCACGTTGCTGGTCTCGCCCACCACCAACCGCGCCGCCGTCAAAGCAGCCATCGACAATCTGCAGCCGGCTCCCAAAACCGCAACCGGAGAAGGCATTTTCACCGCGCTGCAAGCCATCGCCACGGTCGGCGCGGTGATGGGAGGCGGCGACGGCCCGCCCCCGGCGCGAATCGTGCTGGAGTCCGACGGCGCCGAAAACGTGCCGTTGGACCCCAACGCCCCGCAGGGAGCCTTCACCGCAGCCCGCGCCGCCAAGTCCCAAGGAGTGCAAATCTCGACGATCTCCTTCGGAACGCCCTACGGGACGGTGGAATTCAACGGCACGACCATCCCGGTTCCCGTCGACGACCAAACCTTGAAGAAAATCTGCGAGATCACCGACGGCCAGGCATTCCACGCCGACAGCCTGGAATCGCTCAAGGATGTGTACGCGACGCTGCAGCAGCAGATCGGCTATGAAACCGTGCGCGGCGACGCCAGCAGCGCCTGGGTACTGCTCGGCACGGTGGCGATGGCTGCCGCCGTACTGGCCGGGCTGTACCTGAACCGCAGGCTGCCCGCCTGACTACACCGGCAGACGGCGGTTGATCAGCAACGACAATCCCGCCGCGATGAACGCGACCACCACCCCCAGGCGCAGCCACCCGGCACTGCCCGGCCCGGCCACCGTGCGGTATCCGATCTCCTGCTCGATGTTGTCGTAGACGCGATTAAGTTCGTTGAGGTCGGCGGCGGTGTACGACTGCCCGCCGGACACTCGCGCGATGGTCCTCATCTGATCGGAGTTCACCGGAACGTTCACGCGCTGATGGTCGAGCTCGACGGTGCCCGTCTTGGTGCCGAACGTGATCGTCGAGATCGGCACCCCGTGATCCTTGGCCAGCCGGGCCGCCGTGTAGGCACCGTCGTGCGGGTCGTTGGGGTTTTGCGGCTTGTTCGCGCCGCCGTCCGAGAGCAGCACGATGCGCGCCGGCGGCGGTTTGTCGCCTCCGGTTACGGCGGACGCCTCGATCGCGTGCAGGGCGGTGAAGATCGCCTCACCGGTGGCCGTGCCGTCGCCGAACTGCAGTTTCGGCAGGGCGTCGACGGTCGCCTGGTGGTGCGGAGTCGGGGGCACCAGCAGGTACGGTGTGCGCGCGAAGCCGACCAATCCGAGGTTGATGCCCGGCGTCAGCTGGTTGGCGAACCGCTTCGCGGCCTCCTCGGCCGCCTTTAGGCGGTTGGGCTCGACGTCGTTTGCCCGCATGGAATTGGAATTGTCGATCACCAGCATGACGACGGCGCGGTTGCGGGGGATACGCATGTCATGGGTGGGCGTAGCCAGCGCGATGGTCAGCAGGAACAGACAGAACAGTGCCAAAGCGACCGGAAGGTGGCGCCACAACGATTGCGGCACATGCTCCTCGGTGTATCGGTGCAGCCGTTTGCGGCGTTGAGCCTGAACCATGACGTAGGCGACGACCAGCGCCAGCGGGATGAGCCCGAACAACAGCATGCCCGGTCGCTGGAACTCGGAGAGGGGTAGCGGGCCGATGCCGGGAAGCGTCACTGTGCTCACCTCCCGCTCGGCCGCCCCCTTTGTCTGCCGGCGGGCACTTGCCGCCAGTAAAGAGGAAGGTTGATTGTCCGTCAAACGGGCTTGGCGGGCCCGGTCAGCCGGTGTGCACGACGCCTCGCGACGTTATTTGCGACGTAGTCGTGACGCTCACGTTGGATGTCGTCCCGGCTCGCGGCGCTATTCGCGCCTGAGTCGTGACTCCACGAACTGTTCCAGCTTTTCCCATTCCCGGACCGCCGCGGAATACGGGCCCGCGGGTTTGCTGACGGAATCGGGCTCTAGGACGTAGGACACCAGCTTGCCCAGCGGCCGGCTGGTTGCCAGCGCCTTTTCGACCGTGCTCTCCTCGGAGTAGTCGCCGATGTCACGGAGCAACTCCACCGCCAGGTCCAGCTGTTCGCGGTCCACGGCGTCCGGGCCGTCGGCAAAATCGTCGGCCAGCCCGCTCAGCACGTAGACGTTGTCGTCGGTGATATCGACTGCCAGCGAACCGTCGGTCGCGGCGGTGCGAATGTCGTCGTAGGTGCTCAGGTCGGACAGGTCGTGGTCGTGCTCGTCGGCGAGGTAGCGCGCCAGGGCGCGCTCGGAGGTGAACACACTGATGCGGCCGTTGCGGCCCAGGAAGATAGGCCGCTCGTCCAGATAGCAGCGCAGCGTGTAAAAAGTGCCGGCACCCGTCATGATCCGGATCGGGTCGATGCCCACTTGTCCCCAGAAGTCCTCGTCGCTGCCCAGCACCACCGTGTCGCCGGCCGCGCGGACCTCCTCTTCGGGTTCGATTTCGGCCTCGACGGCCTCGTCGGCGTCCTCGGTCGTGTCCTCCGGGGCCGCGGCGGCTTCGGCGGCTTCGGTCTCGTCGGCCTCGTCGGCTTCGTCCTCTTCGGGCTCCTCGGCCAGTTCGTCGGCGGCCTTCTCGGACGCCTTGGCGTCCACCTCCGGAGTGCTGACGATCTCGTCGATCGCGCTGAGCACGTCGTCCCAGCTGCGGCCGATGATCTCGGCGATCGCATTCCAGCGCTTCTGGCCCGCCTTGCCGGTAAAGTGCTCGACCCCGCCGGAAACCGTGCCCAGCGTGGGATTGCCGTTGAAGAACTTGGACACCGCCGGCAGCTCACACACCGATCCGATGGACGACACGATCGCCAGCGTGCCGGCCAGCGAGTTCACCGACTCCTCGGTGGGCTTCTCCGCCACCAGCTCCTCGACGGCGACCAAGTCGAACTCCCGGTCTTCGGTCGGTTCGAACTTGTGCGCGTGGGCTGCGGTCAGGGCCTTCCACGCGGGGTGGTCGACCAGATCGTTGTCGGAATCGGTACGCACGAATGCGACCAGGTCCGCAATGGTCTCGAAGGCGTACAGGTCCTCATCCTTGCCCAGAAACGCCTCCCACTCGTCGCCGGCATCGCGCCAGCGGGGTGCCCACACGGTGTAGCGATCACCGTCGGACAGGCTCAGGCGGATGGGCACGAGAGCAGCAACCATGCGGCACAGAATAGCGACGACGTGGGTCGGTGCCGGTTACCCGGTCCAGATGGTGGCGATGACGGGTGCGTTCGCCGCCTTGCCCGTCTTCGGCAATCCGTACATCTGCTGCAGCGTGGCCAGCACGTTGTAGTGGCTGATCTGCTCCGGGTAACTGCCCGGCTGCACGTGCGCACCGTAGATGACAGTTGGGATCTGGTTGCGACTGCCGCCGTCGTCCTCGTCCCAGGTCAGGATCAGCAGACTGTTGTTGGCCTTGGCCCAAGTGGCGTAGCCCGACAGCTGCCGGCTCAGCCAGGCGTCGCCCTGGGTGACCGAGCCGTCGTGCATGTTGTTGTCGTTGTTGGGAATGACGAACGACACGGTGGGCAGGCTCGAGTAATTTCCCGGGGACGGAAAAGCCGAGAACGGCAGCGAATTGGCCGGCGGTATGTTGCTGAAGTTGGCCCACGGCACGTGCTTGCGCGCATACTTGCCCGCACTGCAGACGGGCGACCCGGCCGCCGGGAGATCTTCGGCGTAGCCAGCGAATGTGTGACCGGCAGAAAGCAATTCGGAACCGAGGTTGGGCAGGGCGCCGCCGTTGACCGGACAGGTGTTCTTGGTCAGGCCGAATGTGTCGCCGGCGAACAAGGCCAGGTAGTTGGGTTGGCTCGGATGTGTTTCGGCGAACGACTGGGCCATCATTGCGCCGCCGGCCGCGAGCGCGTTGATGAACGGCGCCGACTTGTTGCCGATGATGCCGGCCTGAGAGCGGTTCTCTTCCACCACGATCACCACGTGCGCGGGCGTCGGAAGGGTGGCTGCCGTCAGCCCCACCCGAGGGGGCTTGGCTTCCCCGGCGACGGCCAGCACCGCTACCGCCGCCACGGCGCAGAACAGCCGCAGGGCTCGCATCCGCGGAGTATATGGGCGGGTTCGGGCTGTTCAGCCGACCAACGCGGGCGTTTCAGCGCGGCTATGTCGAATCGTTACCTGGGCTGGCTGATGGCGACCCGTCGCGCCCGCTTCGCCGCGCTTGCGATCGCCATGGGCTGGATGATGGCGACCCGCCGCGCCCGGCTTCGCCGCGCTTGCGATCGCCATGGGCTGGATGATGGCGACCCGCCGCGCCCGGCTTCGCCGCGCTTGCGAACGCCAGTAGGGTCGAAATCCGTGGATGTCAGCGTCGTGGACCACCCGCTGGTCGCCGCGCGGCTGACCGCGCTGCGCGACGAACGCACCGACAACGCGGCGTTTCGGTCCGCGTTGCGGGAGCTGACGCTGATGCTGGTTTACGAGGCCACCCGCGATGCGCCCAGCCTGCCGGTGCCGATACGCACGCCGCTGACCGAGACGGTGGGCTCGCGGCTGGCGAAGCCGCCACTGCTGGTTCCCGTGCTGCGAGCCGGGCTGGGCATGGTGTACGAGGCGCATGCCGCGTTACCCGAGGCGAGAGTGGGGTTCGTCGGTGTGGCCCGCGACGAGGAAACCCACCAGCCGGTCCCGTATCTGGAGTCGCTGCCCGACGACCTCTCGGAGCTGCCGGTGATGGTCCTGGACCCGATGCTGGCAACCGGCGGGTCGATGACGCACACCATCGGCCTGCTGCAACGCCGCGGCGCGACGGACATCACCGTGCTCTGCGTAGTGGCAGCACCGGAAGGCCTTGCGGCCCTTGAGAGGATCGCCCCGAACGTGCGGGTGTTCACCGCGGCCGTCGACGACGGTCTCAACGAGATCGCCTATATAGTCCCGGGTCTCGGCGATGCCGGCGACCGCCAGTTCGGCCCGCGCTAGCTACTCACTGCGGAGACGAGCTCGTCGATCAGTGCCCGCGCGCGCTCGCGGGCGGGACCCAGGTCGTCGGTCGCCGCGCAGCGAACCTCGAAGTAGCACTTCAGCTTTGGCTCGGTTCCCGAGGGCCGCACCACCACCCTGGCCGACGTGTCGCTGTGGCTGTCGGTGAAGACCAGCGCATCGGCGACGTCGGTGATGGTGAAGCCGGCAAGCGGGCCGGGCGGGGCTGTCCGCAGCCGCTGCATCGACGCGGCTGCCTCGTCGGCGTTCGTGACCGGGCGCGACACCGCCGCCACCTCGTGAACGCCATGGCGCCGGGCCAGTTGGTCGAGTTGGTCGGGCACCGAACGGCCCTCGGCATGCAGCGCGCCCACCAGATCGCACACCAACACCGCTGCGCTGATGCCGTCCTTGTCGCGCACCGCGGCGGGGTCGACGCAGTGCCCGATCGCTTCTTCGTACGCGTACACCAGCGTTCCCGGTTGGCTGGCGTCGGCGCGCGCCAGCCACTTGAAGCCGGTGGGGGTTTCGACATGCACGGCGTGGTACTGACGGGCGATCGCGGCCAGCATCCGTGACGACACCACCGTGCTGGCCACCACCGTGCTGGCCACCACCGGCGTCTCCGCATGCGGGTGCTGCAGGATGTAATCGCCGAGGAGCCAACCGGTTTCGTCGCCTGAGAGCATCCGCCAACCGTGCGCCGTGGGAATCCCCACGGCGCACCGGTCAGCGTCGGGGTCCAAGGCGATCGCGATGTCGGCCCCGACATCGGCGGCCAGGCCCAGCAGTGCCTCGCTGGCCCCGGGCTCCTCGGGATTGGGGAACGCGACGGTGGGAAAGTCGGGGTCCGGCGCGAACTGCGATGCGACGGTGTGCACGTCGTCGAAGCCGGCCCGCCGCAGGGTCTCGACGGCCACCGCGCCGCCCACTCCGTGCAGGGGTGTCAGGGCCACGCGGATCGAACCGCCGGTGCGCCGCACGGCCGACGCACGCTCGATGTAGAGCTCAACCAGGCCGGTGTCTGCCGGTTGGACGTGTGTGCGGGCGATCTGGTCGGCCGGGGGAGCAGCGGACATGGCGGCTTCAATCTCACGGTCGGTCGGGGAGATGATCTGCATGCCGCCGTCGAAGTAAACCTTGTAGCCGTTGTCGGCCGGCGGGTTGTGCGAGGCGGTGATCTGTATCCCGGCGGCGGCGCCGGTGTGGCGGACCGCGAAAGCCACGATCGGCGTGGGTACCGGGCCGGGTAGCTGCAGCACCGAAAAGCCCTCAGCAGCAAGGACTTCGGCTGCTGCGGCGCCGAAGGCTGCGGACCCGTGCCGGGCGTCGCGGCCGACGATCACCGGCGCACCGGCCAACCCACGGCGAGTGAGCACATGCGCCACCGCCCAGGTGGCCCGCAGCACCACCGCGAGATTCATCGCGTCCGGTCCGCCGCGCACCGGCCCGCGCAAACCCGCGGTGCCGAAGGTTAGTGGCCGGGCGAATCGCGCCGCCAGTTCGTCGGGCGCGCAGGCGGCGAGTTCCGCGGCCGTCGTCGGGTCGGGGTCGTGGGCGATCCAATCCTCCGGTGTCACAGCGGAATTGCGGCTACGACGTCGGCAAGCAGGGAGCCGATCCGGGTCGCCGACGCCTCGCCGGCCGCGAGCACCTCGACGTGACTGATCGGCTCATCGGTGATGCCGGCCGCCAGGTTGGTCACCAGGGACACCCCCAGCACCTCGGCGCCGGCTGCGCGCGCTGCGATGGTTTCGTGCACCGTCGACATGCCCACCAGGTCGGCGCCCAGCGTCCGCAGCATGCGGATTTCGGCGGGCGTCTCGAAATGGGGACCGGGCAGTCCGGCGTAGACGCCTTCGGCCAGGCTCGGGTCGGCGACGCGGGCAAGCCGGCGCAGCCGCGGGGCATAGGCATCGGTCAGGTCGACGAAGTGAGCGCCGACCAGCGGCGACCGCGCGGTCAGGTTCAAGTGGTCGCTGATCAGCACCGGCTGACCGACTTTGAAGTCCGGCCGCAGTCCACCGGCCGCGTTGGTGAGCACCACCATGCGCGCGCCCGCCGCGCAGGCCGCCCGCACCGGATGTACCACGTGCCGCAGGTCGTGGCCCTCGTAGGCGTGCACGCGACCAGCCAGCACCAGAACCCGGTGTTGGCCGATACGCATCGACATCACCTCGCCGCGATGCCCGACCGCGCTCGGCGGGGTAAACCCCGGTAATTCGGCCATCGGCACCACCGCGGCCGGCGAGCCCAGCGTTTCGACGGCCGGAGCCCATCCCGACCCGAGAACGATTGCCACGTCGTGCTCAGCGGTCCCGGTACGCTCCGCGATGGCGTCCGCTGCCCGCCGCGCCAGGTCGTCGGGTCCACCGTCGGTCACACTGCGCGAGCTTAGCCCGCGGGCAGTGAGATACTGCCAGCATGCCCGCAGCCAGCGCCCTAGACAGCGTCGAGGATGTGGTGCGGCGTCGTGGCGCCGACATTGTCGAATTGTCCCACTCGATTCACGCCGAGCCGGAACTGGCGTTCGACGAGCACCGCAGTTGCGCCAAAGCGCAGGCCCTAGTTGCCGAGCGCGGCTTCGAAATCACCTCTCCCGCTGCTGGTTTGGATACCGCGTTCCGCGCTGACTTCGGCAGCGGGGCGTTGGTTGTCGGGGTGTGCGCCGAATACGACGCGCTGCCGGGAATAGGACATGCCTGCGGCCACAACATCATCGCGGCCTCGGCGGTGGGCACGGCGCTGGCACTAGCCGAGGTGGCCGACGACCTGGGCCTGCGGGTGGCTTTGCTGGGCACACCCGCCGAGGAGTCCGGCGGTGGCAAGGCCCTGATGCTGCAGGCCGGGGCGTTCGACGACGTCGCGGTGGCGGTGATGGTGCATCCCGGGCCCGCCGACATCGCCGGGGCTCGCTCCCTGGCGTTGTCCGAGGTCACCGTCGAATACCGGGGCAAAGAATCCCATGCCGCCGTCGCGCCGCATCTCGGAGTCAACGCCGCCGACGCCGTCACGGTCGCGCAGGTGGCCATCGGGGTGCTGCGCCAGCAGATGGCACCCGGACAACTCGTGCACGGCATCGTCACCGAGGGCGGTCAGGCGGTCAACGTCATCCCCGGCCGTGCAAGCCTGAAATATGCCATGCGGGCGATCGAATCGGATTCGCTGCGGGAACTGGAAGGCAGGATGTTCGCCTGCTTCGCCGCCGGTGCGCTGGCGGCCGGCTGCGAGTACGAAATCGGCACTCCCGCACCGGCATACGCGGAGCTCAAGCCCGACAAATGGCTTGCCGACGTGTTCCGGGAGGAGATGCGCCGGCTCGGGCGGCAACCGGTGGCACCCGACATCGAGGCTGGGCTTCCGATGGGCAGCACGGACATGGGCAACGTGACACACGTGCTGCCGGGGATCCATCCGGTGATCGGCGTCGACGCCGGCGGCGCCACGGTTCATCAGCGCGCATTCGCCGACGCGGCCGCCGGTCCCAGCGCCGACCGCGCGGTCCTCGAGGGAGCGATCATGCTGGCGCGCACCGTCGTCCAGCTCGCCCAGACTCCTGCCCAACGGGACCGGGTCCTGGCCGCCCAGCAGCGGCGGGCGGCACCATGAGCCTGGTCGACACCGCCGAATCGTGGCTGGCGGCAAACTACGACAACCTGATCGCCTGGCGCCGGCATATCCACCGGTATCCGGAGCTGGGCCGACAGGAGTTCGCGACCACGCAATTCGTCGCCGAACGGTTGGCCGACGCGGGGCTCAACCCCAAGGTGCTGCCCGGCGGCACGGGGCTGACCTGCGACTTCGGCCCCGAGCATCAGCCGCGGATCGCCCTGCGCGCCGACATGGACGCGTTACCGATGGCCGAGCGGACGGGCGCCCCGTACGCCTCGACCATGCCCAACGTGGCGCACGCCTGCGGTCATGACGCGCACACCGCCATCCTGCTGGGGACCGCGCTGGCGTTGTCGTCGCTCCCGGAGCTGCCGGTGGGGGTGCGGCTGATCTTCCAGGCCGCCGAAGAGCTGATGCCCGGGGGCGCCATCGACGCGATCGCGGCCGGCGCGATAAGCGGGGTGTCGCGAATCTTCGCCCTGCACTGCGATCCCCGGCTCGAGGTGGGCAAGGTCGCCGTCCGACAGGGCCCTATAACCTCGGCGGCCGACCAGATCGAGATCAAGCTGTATTCGCCGGGCGGGCACACCTCGCGCCCGCACCTGACCGCCGACCTGGTCTACGCGCTCGGCACGCTGATCACCGGCCTGCCCGGAGTGCTGTCGCGGCGCATCGACCCCCGCAACAGCACCGTGCTGGTGTGGGGCGCGGTCAACGCGGGTGTGGCGCCCAATGCCATTCCGCAAACCGGCGTGCTGGCCGGAACCGTTCGCACCGCCAGCCGCCAGACGTGGGTGGCGCTCGAGGACATGATCGGTCAGGCCGTCACGGGCCTGCTCGCGCCGCTGGAGATCGAACACACCCTGGAATACCGCCGCGGGGTGCCACCGGTGGTCAACGAGGACATCTCGACGCGCATCCTCACCCACGCGATCGAAGCCGTCGGGCCCGATGTGCTGGCCGACACCCGCCAGTCCGGCGGCGGCGAGGACTTCTCCTGGTACTTGGAGGAGATTCCGGGGGCCATGGCGAGATTGGGTGTGTGGTCCGGCGAAGGCCCGCAGTTGGATCTTCACCAGCCGACGTTCGATCTCGACGAGCGGGCGCTGGGGATCGGCTTACGGGTACTGGTCAACATCGTCGAGCAGGCGGCGGCTTTCTAACTGCCCGCGAGCGTCCCTATATGTAGGGCAAAAGGCCCGTTTTGGCGGCATTTTGCGGACGTTCGCCATCAGTGGATTGTGCGTACCCAACGATTTGCCGACCATTCCCCCATGCATGCGGAGCTGTCCCGGCTGCTCGACACACAAGGCGGAGTGGTTACCGCTGCCCAGGCGTTGACGTTCCTTACTCGCCGAGGTCTGGAATCCAACGCGACTCTGCATAGGATTTGGCAAGGTATCTACGGCTTGAATGAACTGGGTGAACCGACCACCGCATTGCGGCTGCGAGGGCTCGACTTGGCTACCGGTACCACAGTGGCGGTATGTCTGGGGACGGCCGCTGCGGCGTATGGCTTCGATACCGAAGGACGCCCTGAGCTGCATGTGCTCAATCCCGTGGGCCGGCGGCTGCGCTCGACCGACGGACTGGTCGTGCACCGGCGGGAAGGTGCGCCGCTGACCGTGCGTAGGGAAAGGCCCGCGACCGCTCCCGCATGGACCGCGATCGAGGTGGCACGGGGGCTACGGCGGCCTCGGGCGCTGGCCACGCTGGATGCCGCCCTGCGCAGCGGGACGTGCAGACGTGTCGAGCTGGAGCGGGCTATCGAACGGCAATCGGGCCGTCGCGGGATCGTCAAGGTACGCGACTTGCTGCCTATGGCAAACCCGCTGGCGGAGTCGCCGATGGAGAGCGAAGCGCGGCTGGTCATGATCGACGGCGGTTTGCCGCTACCCGTGCTGCAATACGAGGTCGTGAACCGGCACGGGTATCTGTGGCGGCTCGACTTCGCGTGGCCCGACCAGCTCGTTGCCGCGGAATACGACGGCCTCGACTGGCACAGCGGCCCGGAGGCGTTCCGACGCGACCGCAACCGAGCTGCGGCGCTGCAGGATTTGGGCTGGGTGGTGGTGCCGATGATCTTCGAGGATGTCCGGTACCGGCCCGTCGAACTCGTCCGGCGGCTCGCGACACGGCTGGGGCGCGCCCGCGCCGCCTGACCCTGCCGCAAGCGTCCTCAAAATGCCACTAAAGTGGGCCTTTCGTTGTACAAGTGCGGACGCTCGCGGGGGGTTAGGAGGTAGTGCCTGGGCCGATGTTGCGGGCCGGGCGAGTCCGCAAATCGTGCACGTATTCGGCTGGCGCACCGGCGATCTCGGCGGCATCGGCCATCACTCCGAGATAGCGCGCCGACGGCAGCCCACCCTCCCAGGCGTCCAGCACATATAGCCAGGCGAGGACGGGATCGATGGTGGTGTCCGACGACTCGCGCTCCACCCGGCAGCGAATCTTCTTGTGCACGCCGAACTCGGAGCCCTCCCACCGATCGAGGTTCTTCTCGTCGGCGGATGTCATGTCGTAGAGCACGACGAACACCCGCGAATTCGGGTCCTGGACGACGGTGGCCAGCGCCCCTTCCCAGCCGATGTCCTCGCCGCCGAACGTCAGCCGCCAGCCCGGCAACCAGCCGGTTCCGGCCATCGGCGAGTGGGGCGCCCGCTTTTGCATCTGCTCGGGATGCATGTTCGACCCGTACGCGGCGTAGAGCGGCACGGGGAAAGCTTAAACGGGACCGGCTCGCGTGGCTGCATGGTCGCGATTAGGTTATGGCCTGTGGTGACCCGCATCGTGATCATCGGCGGAGGCCCGGCCGGCTACGAGGCGGCGCTGGTCGCGGCCACCTCACATCCGGACACGGCCCAGGTCACCGTTATCGACTCCGAGGGCATCGGCGGGGCGGCCGTGCTGGACGACTGTGTGCCGTCCAAGACGTTCATCGCGTCCACCGGTCTGCGCACCGAGCTGCGTCGTGCGCCGCGGCTGGGGTTCGAGATCGACTACGAAGACGCCAAGATCTCGTTGCCGCAAATCCATTCCCGGGTCAAGGCGCTGGCCGCCGAGCAGTCTTCCGACATCACCGCCGCGCTGCGCAGCGTCGGCGTCGAAGTGATCGCCGGCCGCGGCGAGCTGATCGACCCCACCCCCGGCCTGGCCTGTCACCGCATCAGGGCCACCGCCCCGGATGGTTCCACCAGCGAACACGACGGCGACGTGGTGCTGATCGCCACCGGGGCCAGCCCGCGGATCCTGCCGTCGGCCCAGCCGGACGGCGAGCGCATCCTCACCTGGCGCCAGCTCTACGACCTGCAGGCGTTGCCCGAGCACCTCGTCGTGGTGGGTTCCGGGGTCACCGGCGCCGAGTTCGTGCACGCCTACACCGAGCTCGGCGTGCAGGTGTCGGTGGCCGCCAGCCGCGATCGGGTGCTGCCCTACGAGGACGCCGACGCCGCGGCGGTCCTCGAGGAGTCGTTCGCCGAGCGCGGCGTCCAGCTGTTCAAGAACGCCCGCGCCGAATCGGTCACCCGCACCGACTCCGGGGTGCTGGTCACCATGACCGACGGCCGCACCGTCGAGGGCAGCCACGCTCTGATGACCATCGGGTCGGTGCCCAACACCAGCGGTCTGGGCCTGGAGCGAGTCGGCATCGAACTCGGCAGGGGCGATTACCTGACCGTCGACCGGGTCTCGCGTACCTCGGTGCCCGGCATCTATGCCGCCGGCGACTGCACCGGGCTGCTGCTGCTGGCATCCGTCGCCGCCATGCAGGGCCGCATCGCGATGTATCACGCGCTGGGCGAAGGCGTCAGCCCGATCCGGCTGCGCACGGTGGCCGCGACGGTGTTCACCAGACCCGAGATCGCCGCGGTGGGCATACCGCAGTCGGCGATCGACGACGGCTCGTTCAGCGCCCGGACCATCATGCTGCCGTTGCGGACCAACGCGCGGGCCAAGATGTCCGGGATCCGGCAGGGCTTCGTCAAGATCTTCTGCCGCAAGTCCACCGGCGTGGTGATCGGCGGCGTGGTGGTGGCCCCGATCGCCTCGGAGCTGATCCTGCCGATCGCCGTAGCGGTGACCAACCGCATCACCGTCAACGAACTGGCCCAGACGCTGGCCGTTTATCCGTCGCTGTCGGGTTCGATCACCGAGGCCGCCCGCCGGCTGATGGCCCACGATGACCTTGACTGACCTCGACTGACTTCCCCGTAGGCTGGCTACAACCTACCGACGAGTAACTGACGGGAGTTTTGGCGAATGACCAGCCCGATCCATGAACTGGGACCGCAGCAACGCGCGGTGGCCTGGGAGCGACTCGGCGCCGAGCAGTTCGACGTGGTGGTCATCGGCGGGGGCGTGGTGGGCTCCGGGTGCGCGCTGGACGCCGCCACCCGCGGGCTCAGGGTGGCGATGGTCGAGGCGCGTGATTTCGCCTCCGGCACGTCGAGCCGCTCGTCGAAGATGTTCCACGGCGGGTTGCGCTATCTCGAGCAGCTGGAGTTCGGGCTGGTGCGCGAGGCGCTCTACGAGCGTGAGCTGTCGCTGACGAAGCTGGCGCCGCATCTCGTCAAGCCGTTGCCTTTCCTGTTCCCGCTGACCAAACGGATGTGGGAACGGCCCTACGTCGCCGCCGGCATCTTCCTCTACGACACTCTCGGTGGCGCGAAATCGGTTCCGGCGCAAAAGCATTTGACCCGCGCCGGGGCGCTGCGGCTGAGCCCGGGCCTCAAGCGCAGCGCCTTGATCGGCGGCATTCGCTACTACGACACCGTCGTCGACGACGCCCGGCACACCATGACCGTGGCGCGCACGGCCGCGCACTACGGCGCGGTGGTGCGGTCCTCGACCCAGGTAGTCGCGTTGCTGCGCGAGGGGGACCGGGTCACCGGCGTGCGGGTACGTGACTCCGAGGACGGCTCGGTCACCGAGGTCCGCGGGCACGTCGTGGTCAACGCCACCGGGGTGTGGACCGACGAGATCCAGGCATTGTCCAAGCAGCGCGGCCGGTTCCAGGTGCGTGCGTCCAAGGGTGTGCATGTGGTGGTGCCGCGGGACCGGGTCGTCAGCGACGTGGCGATGATCCTGCGCACCGAGAAGTCGGTGATGTTCATCATTCCGTGGGGGACCCACTGGATCATCGGGACCACCGACACGGACTGGAACCTCGACCTGGCCCACCCGGCGGCCACCAAGGCCGACATCGACTACATCCTGAGCACCGTCAACACCGTGCTGGCCACGCCGTTGACACACGCCGACATCGACGGCGTCTACGCGGGCCTGCGCCCCCTGCTGGCCGGGGAGAGCGACGAGACCTCCAAGCTGTCGCGGGAGCACGCCGTCGCGGTGCCCGCCGCCGGCCTGGTCGCCATCGCCGGCGGCAAGTACACCACCTATCGGGTGATGGCGGCCGATGCGATCGACGCGGCGGTGCAGTTCATCCCGGCCCGGGTGGCGCCGACCATCACCGAGAAGGTCAGCCTGCTGGGCGCCGACGGCTACTTCGCGCTGATCAACCAGGTGGAACACGTCGGCGAACGGGTAGGGCTGCATCCCTACCGGGTGCGCCACCTGCTGGACCGCTACGGCTCCCTGATCGACGACGTGCTGGGCATGGTGGCGGACCGGCCCGAGCTGCTCGGCCCGATCAAGGAGGCGCCCGGATACCTCAAGGTGGAAGCCGTGTACGCCGCCGCCGCCGAAGGCGCATTGCACCTCGAGGACATTCTGGCGCGCCGGATGCGCATCTCCATCGAATACTCGCACCGCGGCGTCGACTGCGCCCGCGAGGTGGCCGAGCTAGTCGCCCCGGTGCTGGGATGGACCGCTGAGGAGGTCAACCGCGAGGTCGCCAACTACACCGCGCGGGTGGAGGCCGAGATCCTGTCCCAGGCTCAGCCCGACGACGTGTCGGCCGACGAACTGCGGGCCAGCGCACCGGAGGCGCGCGCCGAGATCCTCGAGCCGGTGCCGTTAACGTGAGACCCGCGCCGCTGCCGGTGCGCGACGGTTTGGGACCCGCCCGGGTGCGGCTGCTGGGCGGACCGGTGCTGGCCGAGCTGACCGCCCGGTTCGGCTCCGGGGCCCGCGCGAAAGTACTTGCGGGAGAAGTCGTCGACGCCGACGGCGCGGTGGTCCATGCGATGACGGTGCTGCCGGCCGGCGCCAGCGTCTACCTCTACCGCGACCTGCCGATTGAGGCGCCGGTGCCTTTCGAGATGCCGGTGCTGTATCAGGACGCGGACATCGTGGTCGTCGACAAGCCTCATTTTCTGGCCACCATGCCCAGGGGCCGCCACGTCGCGCAGACCGCGCTGGTGCGGCTACGCCGAGAACTGCGACTGCCAGAGCTGAGCCCGGCGCACCGGCTTGACCGGCTGACCGCCGGGGTGCTGCTGTTCACCACGCGGCGCGAGTTGCGTGGCGCCTATCAAACCCTGTTCGCCCGCGGTTTGGTGCGCAAGACCTACCTGGCCCGGGCGGCGGTCGACCCGGCGCTGGTGTTTCCGCGCGTGCTGCGCCACCGGATCGTCAAGCGCCGCGGGCATTTGCAGGCGGTCTCTGAATCGGGTGCGCCCAACGCCGAAACGCTGGTGGAGCTCGTGTCGCCGGACGGGCTCTACCGGCTGACGCCGCGCACCGGACGTACCCACCAGTTGCGCGTGCAGATGGCTTCGCTGGGGCTACCGATTTGCGGTGATCCGTTGTATCCCAATGTGATTGATGTGCCAGCCGACGACTTCAGCACGCCGCTGCGGCTGCTGGCGCAGCGTATCGAGTTCGACGACCCGCGCACCGGGGCTCACCACGAGTTCGCGAGCGGGCGGCAACTCTACGAGTGATGCCTCGGGCAGTACGCCGCCACGCTGACGCCGACGAAAAATCCGGCACGGTAGCCGTCAAGGTTGCTGCTGTGCGTCACGTCGGTGGCGACGTCGGACTTCTGCCTGCCCAGGTCGAGCTCGTCGCACACCTCGTGACCGGCGATGATCGCGGCCTGCGCTGACGCGAAGTTGATGCCTTTGGACTTCACCGCGTTCAGGAACGCGTCGTCGACCGCGTCGGCGTGCGCGGGAGCCGCTGATGTCGCGAGGATCAGCAGCGCGAACGCCACGGCCAGCACGGGTCTGGTCGAGCGCACCTGGCTGGCCGCCATTGCGGGCCGAAACCTCCTCCGTCGCGGTTGGTTATACGGGACGCGACGATGTTGAGCGGGGTGCGTCGGGGCGGTATACCAGGGACAAACTGTTGTGGAATTCCAGAATTCGGGTTGCCCAGCGATTGCCGGTCGCTACCGTCGCGGGTAAACCTGTTACCGTTGGCAATCAACAGATTTGGTGTCGCGCTGAGCATCCTGGTGATGGGTGCGGCGGTGTTGTCGGCATGCGGTGGCGGGAACACGTCCAGCCAGGTGAGCTGCGCCGGCAAGCAGACTTTGAAGGCCAGCGGTTCCACGGCGCAGGACAATGCGATAGCCGGATTTGTCAGCGCCTTCCGACAAGCATGCCCGGGCCGGTCGGTGGATTACACGGCCAATGGTTCCGGCGCAGGCATCAGCCAATTCCTCAGTGGTCAAACGGATTTCGGCGGCTCTGACTCGCCGCTGAGCAAGGACGAATACACCAAGGCCGAACAGCGGTGCGGTTCGGCGGCGTGGAACCTGCCGGTGGTGTTCGGTCCCATCGCTGTCGCCTACAACGTCACCGACCTGACGTCGTTGAGTCTCGACGGTCCGACTGCCGCCGAGATCTTCAACGGCGCCATCTCGCGCTGGAACGATCCGGCCATCCAGGCGCTGAATCCGGGTGTGGCGTTGCCCGACAAGCCGATTCGTGTCGTGTTCCGCAGCGACCAGTCCGGAACCTCGGACAACTTCCAGAGGTATCTCGACACCGCTTCCAACGGGGCGTGGGGCAGGGGTGCGGGGAAGACGTTCAACGGCGGCGTCGGTGAGGGGACCACCGGCAACGACGGCGCCGCGGCGGCCGTCAAACGTACCGAAGGCTCGATCACCTACGTGGAATGGTCGTTCGCGAAGGCGCAACAGCTGACCACCGCGAAGCTCGTCACGTCGGCCGGCCCTGACCCGGTAGCGATCAGCACCGACTCGATAGGGCGGACCATCTCCGCGGCCTGGTTCACCAAGACGGGCAATGACCTGGCCCTGGACACGATCTCGTTCTACCGGCCGAACCAGCCCGGCTCCTACCCGATCGTGCTGGCGACGTATGAGATTGTCTGTTCGAAGTATCCCGATGCGCAGGTCGGTGCGGCGGTGAAGGCGTTTCTGCAAACCACGGTCGGGGCCGGCCAGAATGGTTTGGCGGACAACGGATACGTGCCCGTTCCCGGCGAGTTCAAGTCGCGATTGACCACCGCGGTCAGCGCGATCTCGTGATGCGAGGTTTTCGACGCGCAATGTTCCGGGGGTTTTCTCGCCGTCGTCGACGAGATGTTCCAAAAATTTTCCTTTCGTAATCAATTAAGATTCTGTGGAGTTCACATCACTGCCCCCCGAGGTCACCTCGGCGCTGATCCATTCCGGACCGGGTGCGGAATCGCTCATCGAGGCCTCGGGCGCGTGGCAGCGGCTGGGTGCCGATCTCGAGGACGCTGCTCGCTCCTGTGGTCCGGTGTTGTCCGCATTGAGCGAGGCGTGGCGCGGCCCGTCCTCGTCCGCGATGATCCAGGCGGTGAGCCCCTACCTCACCTGGTTGCTTGCCACCGCTCAGCAGTGCCAGCAGCTGGCCTTCTCCGCGCAGTCCGCTGCGACGGCATTCGGTTCGGCTCTTTCGGCGGTGGTTCATCCGGCGGCGGTCAGCGCCAACAGGATTCAGTTGGCACAGTTGCTCGCCACCAACGGATTCGGCAGAAACCTCACCGCTATCGCCGAAACCGAGGCGCAGTACCAGCAGATGTGGATCAACAACTCGGCTGCGATGTATCGCTATCAGGCAGCATCGGCGCAAGCTCTTTCACTGCCCCAATTCTCTTCTCCGCCTCCGGTTGTCAAGTCTGCTCAAGCCGCGGCGGCGCCGTCCGCCGGCGCTGCGGCCGATCTTGTCGACAACGGCTGGTTTCAGCTGGCCAATACCTATGCGAACCAATTCATCTCGTCCGGGTTTCCGATCAACTTGCTGAGCTATCTGGCGCAGAACACTTCGGCGCAGGCATTGCAGGCGGTGGCTCCCGAGATCGGGCAGGGCCTGTCAGAGGGGGAGTCGGCGCTGGGGGCGGGGGCCGCCAGTCTGTCCAGCGCGGTGCGTGCCCTCGGGAGTGCGGAAGCGCCGACGGCGGCGGTCGGCGTCGGAGTGTCACTCGGCCGCCTTGCCGCGCCGCCGGCCGCGACGGGACTTTTGGCTCCCGCGCAGCCGCCGGTGCAGCTTGCCTCGGCGGTGTCCCCGCTTGGACCGGGGGAGTCGGGATTCCCGATCCTCCCGCCGCTGATGCCGCCGCCGGTCTCGGCCGGAAGTGGCTGGCGCAAGAGGAAGCCGCAGAAGTACGACGACCTCGAATACGGACTGGAGCTCAAGGGCACCGTGATGCCCCGACCGCCGTCAGCGGGATGAGCCCGCAAACTCGGCCCCACTGTCGTACAGTCCTGACGGCAATCGGTAATTTGGCCCCATGCCCTGGGCGCGATTGCTGTCGCTGGCCATCTCGCTGAGCGCCATCGCGTCCTTTCTTGCCGGTTGTGACTCGCGGCAGGTACACGCCGCATCGCGTGATCAGTTCGGGACGTTTGCATTCGGCGGCCTGAAGCGCACCTACATCGTGCATCTGCCGCCCGGTCCTCCCGTCGGCCTGGTGCTCAGCCTGCACGGCGGGGGTGGCACCGGAGAGGGGCAGCAGGGGCTCACCGACTTCGACGCCGTCGCCGATGCCAGCAACCTGCTGGTGGTCTACCCAGACGGCTACGACAAGAGCTGGGCCGACGGCAGAGGGGCCTCGCCGGCGGACCGTCGCCATCTGGACGACGTCGGGTTTCTGGTCGCGCTGGTGAGCAAACTGCGCGACCAGTTCGCAGTGCCTTCCGGGCACGTGTTCGCCACCGGCATGTCCAACGGCGGTTTCATGTCCAACCGGCTGGCCTGCGATCGCGCCGACGTCTTCGCCGCGATCGCGCCCGTGTCCGGGACGCTGGGCGTCAGCGTGGGCTGCCAACCGTCCCGGCCGGTGTCGGTTCTGGATGCGCACGGCACCGCCGATCCGGTGGTGCCCTTCAACGGCGGCGACGTGCGCGGGCGCGGCGGCATCAGCCACGCCATCTCGGCGTCCAGCCTGGTGGACAGATGGCGAGTGGTCGACGGGTGCCAGGGCGAACCGTCGGCGCAGGTGCTGCCCGACGTCGGGGACGGGACGCTGGTGCGCCGCTTCGCTGCCACGGTGTGCGCGGCCGGTTCCGAGGTGGTGTTCTACAAGATCGAACACGGCGGGCACACCTGGCCGGGCGGCAAGCAATACCTGCCCAAGGTGGTCATCGGTCCCACCACGCGAGCGTTGGACGCCTCGCAGGTGATCGCCCAGTTCTTCCTCGCGCACGCTCGCGATTGACGGGTGCTTCAGCGCTGGCAGGTTGGGCACCAGTACGCCACCCGATCGCCGGTGTCGTCGTAGGCGATGAGCGTGCCGCAGCGACGGCAGGCCTGCCCGGCGCGCCCGTACACCCACAGCTGCCGGCCCGCCCGGGTGTCCCCGGTGGTGCAGCGATTCCAGCGGAAGCGGTTGGCCCACAACATTTCCCGTGCCCGAGACACCAGACGCCGCGGGTCGGCCAGGTTGCCAACCGGCGCGGTCGGTAGCTGCCCGCTGACGAAACACAGTTCGTTGCAATAGACGTTGCCCACCCCGGCCATCACCCGTTGGTCCAGCAGCGTCTCGGCGATCGGCCGGTCCGGGCGTGCGGTGAGGTTGGCTGTGGCCACGGCGGGATCCCAGTCCTCGCCCAGCAGGTCGGGTCCCAGGTGGGCGACCACGTCGCCGTCGCGGTCGCGCTCCAGGATCTCCAATACGCCCAGGTCGATGCCGACGGCCCGAATATCCCCGGCTTCCAAGATGATTCGCACCCGGTGGTCGGCGCGTGCCGGCCGGTTACCGACCCGCCAGCTGCCGTCCATTTTGAGATGCGAGTGGATGCTGGCCGGCCCGGCCCTGATGAACAGGTGCTTTCCGCGGCTGAGCACTTCGTCGACCACGTGTCCGGTGAGGTCGACGGTGGCGTAGCGCGGTACCCGGATGTCGCAGCGGGTCAGCTCGCGACCGGTCAGGTGCTTTCGCAACTCGTCCGCCGTGTGCCAGACGGTGTCACCTTCGGGCATCGGGCTACCGCAGTCGCAGGCCGCGTGGTGTGCGGGCGAAGCCGGCTTCGGCCAGGGCGGCGGCCACCGGGCTGGGCGCGCCGGGGTGCAGAACCGGCACCCCGTCCACGCGCTCGACCAGGATCGACGCGACACGCCCGGTTGTCACCAGGTCGGCCAGCGCCGCCGCCGCGGCGTGGTCGGCCGCGGGATCGTCGGTGAAGGTCAGCAGCGATCGTCCACCGCGCTCGAGGAACCACGCCAGCTGACCGTCCACCAGCACGACCAGCGCCCCGGCTTTGCGGCCCGGCCGGGCCCCGGGACTCTCGGCGCTCTCGGAGTTCGCGGCCGGCCAGGGCAGGGCCGCGCCGTACGGATTGGCCGGATCGGCGGCGGCCAGCACGACCGCCCGATATTCCGGCTGCTCCGGATCCGTGAAACTGCCCGGGTCGTCGCTGTAGCCGCGCAGCCGGTCGACGGTCGACGCGACGGCGAACTGAGCGCCCCCCAACGACTCGACGAAGTAGCCCCGCTGGCATCTGCCGGCCTCCTCGAAAGCGCTCAGCACTTTGTAGAGGGTGGCGAACCCGCCGGGCACGCCCTCGGCCGCCACCGCGCCCCGGGTCAGCACGCCGTGGCGGTTCATCAGCAGCTCGGCGTGATAGTGGGCGCCCACGGTGGAGTCCGGCTCGGGAGCCGGCAGCGCCGACCATCGCCCGGCGACGGTGGGGTCGGCGGCTCGGGTGTGGGCATGCGCGACGCTGTAACTGCTCAGCCGCGGCGGGCGGCGGCCACGATGGGCGGGGGCGGATCGCTTGCGGGCGCCCCCGCCGCCCCCGAGCAGCGCGCGCACCGGCGCGAATGTGTCGCCGGTGACCCAGCCGCCCCAGATGAGTTCCCACAGCGCGGCTTTGAGCTGTGCCTCGGCGAGTCCGTCGGACACCAGCTGACGGAAGAAGTACGCGCCGCCGCCGGCAAGGGTGCCCAGGATTGCGCGGTGTGCGTCGGTGAACTCCAGCTCGGTGGGCCTGCTCCCCGGCAATGCCAGCGTCAACGGCGCGGAATCCGCGGGGTGCAGCGCGATCCAGCCGTCACTGCTGGATATCGACCCGGCGCCGGACCAGGTGACCTCCCCGCTCGCCAGCAGTTCGTCGAGCATCGACGGCGAGTAGTCGCGGACTCGCGGCGCCAGCACCAGCGGTTCCAGCGCCGACGCTGGTATCCGCACACCGGCGAGTTGGTCGATGACCGATGCCAGCCGATCCACCCCGGCCGGGCCGGAATCCGTGGTGCCGATCTGATGCCAGGCCGTCAGGAATCGCGCGTACGCAGCGGTGCTGACCGGCTCGACCTGCGCCCGCAGCGCCGCCAGCGAGCGTCGTCGCAGGATCCGCAACACGTCGGTGTCACACCACTGCTCGGCGCCCGGCCCGCTGGAAACCGCACCGGCGACTTCCGGGCTGACAAAGTCGCCACGCACCAGCCGGCCATCGGCCGCCAGCCGGCCCAGCACGTCCGCCGTCACCCGCAGGCCCAGGCCGAACCGGGCGGCCGCCTCTGCCGTGGTGAACGGCGTGCGGGTGCGTGCGTAGCGGCCGAGGAGCTCGCCCAGCGGATCGGCCACCGCGCCGGTGAAGCTGGCCGGGACGCCGACCGGAACCGGGACCCCGACGCCGTCGCGCAGCCGGCCGATGTCTTCGACGGCGACCCACCAACTGCGGTCGGCGAACGACACCGTCAGCGCGCGCCGTGCCGCGCGCAGGCCTTCCAGCCAGCCGGTGATGTCGGTGCCTTCGTCGATGCCGGCGCGTGCGGCGATCTCGTCGGCGGTCAGCGGGCCGAGCAACCGCAGCAGGTCCGCGGCCCCCGCGGGGGGGCGGGGGGGCCCGGGGGGCGCCCCGGGGGGGGGGGCGGGGGGGGGGGCGGCGGCCCCCCCGCGGGGGCCCCCCCGCCGCCGGGGGGCCCCGGCCCGCCCCG
>NZ_LZSG01000064.1 GCF_001665395.1 Mycobacterium sp. 1164966.3 | reverse complement strand
AAACCCCGGCCGCTGGCCGGGGCAACCTGTAACCCATGACGCGACTCATATGTAACCCATGACGCGACTCATCACAGGGGTGTCCGAGGGGGGACTTGAACCCCCACGCCCATTAGTAGGGCACTAGCACCTCAAGCTAGCGCGTCTGCCATTCCGCCACTCGGACCAGACCAACCTGAGCTGGCAGCTAAGGCTATCGGATTGCTCTGCGCCCGCCCAACCCAGCAGCGCGCACACAGGTGGCCAAGGTGTAAGAAAAGTGACTGTGAGCGATGACGTGGTCGAGGTTGTCAGCAGGCTGATCCGGTTCGATACCACCAACACTGGCGATCCAGCGACCACCAAAGGCGAGGCCGAATGCGCCCGGTGGGTTGCCGAGCAGCTCAGCGAGGTCGGCTACCAGCCCGAATACGTCGAATCCGGCGCGCCGGGCCGTGGCAACGTGTTCGCCCGCCTTGAAGGAGCGGACAGTTCCCGCGGTGCCCTGCTGATACACGGGCACCTCGACGTGGTGCCGGCCGAAGCGGCGGAATGGAGCGTGCACCCGTTTTCCGGCGCAGTAGAAGACGGCTATGTCTGGGGCCGCGGCGCGGTCGACATGAAGGACATGGTGGGCATGATGATCGTGGTCGCCCGGCACCTGAAGCGCACCGGCACCGTGCCGCCGCGTGACTTGGTGTTCGGGTTCATCGCCGACGAGGAGCACGGCGGTACCTATGGGGGACAGTGGCTGGTCGATAACCGGCCCGACCTGTTCGAGGGCATCACCGAGGCGATCGGTGAAGTCGGCGGCTTTTCCCTGACGGTGCCCCGCCGCGACGGCGGTGAGCGCCGCCTCTATCTGGTCGAGACGGCCGAAAAGGGCATTCAGTGGATGCGTCTGACCGCCCGCGGCCGGCCCGGCCACGGCTCGATGGTCCACGACCACAACGCGGTCACCGTGCTGGCCGAGGCGGTGGGCCGCCTTGGGCGCCACCAGTTTCCGCTTGTGCCGACCGATACGGTCGTGCAGTTTCTGGCTGCCATCAGCGAGGAGACCGGCCTGGTCTTCGACACCGAGTCACCGGACTTGGAAGGGACGATCGAAAAACTGGGCCCGATGGCCCGCATGCTCAAGGCCGTCCTGCGTGACACCGCCAACCCGACGATGCTGAAGGCCGGATACAAGGCCAACGTGGTCCCGGCCACGGCCGAGGCCATCGTGGACTGCCGGGTGCTGCCCGGTCGCCAGGCCGCGTTCGATGCCGAGGTGGCCGAATTGCTCGGCCCGGACGTCACCCGGGAGTGGATCAGGGACTTGCCGTCGTACGAAACGACCTTCGACGGCGATCTCGTCGACGCCATGAACGCCGCGGTGCTGTCGGTCGACCCCGACGGCCGAACCGTGCCTTACATGTTGTCCGGCGGCACTGATGCTAAAGCCTTCGCGCGCTTGGGAATTCGGTGCTTCGGCTTCAGCCCGCTGCGATTGCCGCCGGAATTGGATTTCTCCTCGTTGTTCCACGGGATCGACGAGCGGGTACCCATCGATGCGCTGCGGTTCGGTACCGCCGTGCTGACACACTTGCTGACAAACTGCTAATCGCACGTTCACGAAGCCGATCACACGAGAGGACTGAGAATGATCTCGAAGCCTGACCCGTACGACGCGCTGCCGAAACTGCCACGTCTCACCCTGAATTCGAACTCGATCACCGATGGGCAGCCCCTGGCCACTCCGCAGATCAGCGGAATCATGGGCGCCGGCGGCGAGGACGTCAGCCCGCAACTGAGCTGGTCGGGATTCCCCGAGGAGACTCGCAGCTTCGCGGTCACCGTCTACGACCCCGATGCCCCAACCCTCTCCGGCTTCTGGCACTGGGCGGTCGCCAACCTGCCAGCCGATGTCACCGAGTTGCCCGACGGGGCGGGCGACGGCAGTGACCTGCCCGGTGGCGCGCTGACGCTGGTGAACGACGCCGGAATGCGCCGCTACATCGGCGCCGCCCCGCCTCCCGGGCACGGCGTGCACCGCTACTACGTCGCGGTGCACGCGGTGAAGGTCGACAAACTTGACCTGACCGAAGACGCCAGCCCGGCTTACCTCGGGTTCAACCTGTTTCAGCACGCCATCGCGCGGGCCTACATCTACGGCACCTACGAACAGACTTAGGCCGGGCGACCGCGCCGCCGTCGGCTCCGAATCACCGTCGTGAAACCACGCGCGTGTGTGCTTGTGCTGCCCGGCGGCAAGGTGCGCAGCAACCAGCCATCGCGGTGGTGGCAGTCGGCCAACCTCCGAATGGCGTTGGTCGCCCGCGCGTTGCGGCGCCGGCTGGGACCCGACGTCGAGGTGCAACTGGTCCAGTACCGGCTACGTGGGTGGAACAGTCCACAGTGGGATCCGGTGCGCGACGCCACCGAGGTTCTCGATCGGGCGCGTAGCTGGTGCGACCCGAAAAGTATTGTGCTAGTAGGGCATTCGATGGGTGGGCGGGTTGCGGCGTACCTGGCTGCGCGGGGTGATGTGGGCGCTGTGGTGGCCCTGGCGCCGTGGTGGCACGGCGAGAAAGCCGACCTGATCCCGGTAGGTACCCGGCTGCGCGTCATCCACGGCAGCGGCGACACCCGTACCGACCCGTGCGACTCGCGAGCCCAGACGTTGCGGGCTCGTCAGCGTGGGCTGGATGCGCAGTGGGTGGGCATCGACGGCGTCGGCCATCACATGGTGCGACGGTGGGGCGAATGGCACCGGCTGATAACCGATTTCGTCGCAGAATATCTGAGCGTGTCATAACCCCACGTTCGCCGTAGTGCTTAGCCCTTCGGTTTTGTGGCTGCGGATCCGACCGCCTCGTGCAGCGTCGTGAACCCGCCGTCGTGCAGGCGACGGGCGATGCCGTCGTGAATGTGCTTGGCCCACAAGCCTCCGCCGTAGATGAAGCCGGTGTAGCCCTGCAGCAGCGACGCCCCCGCCGTGATGCGCTCCCACGCGTCTTCGGCGGTTTCGATACCGCCCACGCTGATCAACACCAGCCGGTCACCCGCCCGGCCGTAGAGCCGGCGCAACACCTCGACGGCGCGGCGTGCCACCGGCGGACCCGAGATCCCCCCGGCGCCAAGCCGTTCGACCCCGGGGGTGGCCAAGCCGTCTCGCGAGACAGTGGTGTTGGTTGCGACGATGCCGGTCAGGCCGAGTTCGATGGCAAGGTCGGCGATCGCGTCGAGGTCGGAGTCGGAAATGTCCGGCGCGATCTTCACCAGCACCGGTGTCGAGGTCCGTGAGGCCTCCGCCAGCACGGCGGACAGGATGGGCCGCAGCGACTCGATCGCTTGCAAGTCTCGCAGTCCAGGAGTGTTCGGGGAGCTGACATTGACCACCAGGTACGACGCCAGCGGGCCCAGCAGGCGAGCGCTGGCCCGATAGTCGTCGACCGCGTCACCGGCCGGGGTCGTCTTGGTCTTGCCGATGTTCACCCCGATCGGGACCTCGGGTCGGTGCCGGGCGAGCCGGATCGCCAGCGCGCCGGCGCCGAGGTTGTTGAATCCCATCCGGTTCAGCAGGGCCCGGTCGCCGGGCAAGCGGAACATGCGGGGGGCGGGGTTCCCGGGCTGCGGCCGGGCGGTGACCGTCCCGATCTCGGCGTAGCCGAAACCCAGCGCGCCCCACGTCAACAAGCCCAAGCCGTCCTTGTCGAACCCGGCGGCCAGCCCCAGCGGCGCCGGGAAATGCATATCGAACGCCGTGCTGGCCAGTATCGGATCCGTCGGACCCAGCAGTCGGCGCAACATATGACGCAGTGGCGCGAAGGCGGTAACACCACGCAGCATCGCGAAGACCAGCGTGTGAATGCGCTCGGGCGGCAGCAGGAACAGCAGCCGCCGCAGCACTGGATAGATCACAGTTGCGGCTGGTCTGGCCGCCGGTTCTCGGAACGAGACTTTTTGCGACGCAAGAGGACTCGCCTACTGCCGTCGGTGTAGAGGCGCACCCGCGTCAGCTCCCAGCCGCGATATTCGGCCTCAATGGACAGCCTCGTGGATGCGCTCAGCCTGGTCACCTCGGGCGGCAGACGCAACGGCGCCCACTCGTACTCGTCTGACATCTCGGTGTCCCAGCCCGCGGGTAGCCGGGTCCACCGCGGCGCGCTCAACGCGAACCCGCCGCGTGTTCGATCATTTGCACCCCAGCACCTGACCCCGACACCACGTACAAAGTGTCCGACGCTTCGTCAAAGGCCAGCGAGTTGGGTTGCTGCACGGTTGGGTAACGCACCTTCTCGACGGGAATTCCAGTCGTCAGATCGTAACCAATGACCGTGTTGGACGCGGTTTGGGATACCCACGCCAACTCGCGCGACCCGACCAACCCGTATGGGGCCTGCCGCACTGGGTAGGCCTGCCGCAAAATCAGCGGCTCGACGCCGTAGACCAGCAGTTGGCCGCCGCGCGTGTCGGCAACTAGCACCCGGCCCAGCGAATCTGCTGCCAGAGTCGTGGCGCCTTCGCCGGCCCGCAGCGCCTGCTCGACGCGACCGTCGGCGCCGATCGCCGTCACCGAGGTCTGCCCGCGGTCCAGCACCACCGTCGTATCCCCTTGTGTCACAAGACCATCGACGCGGGCGAAGATCTTCTTCCGGTGGGTGACCGAGCCGTCGCCGGTGACGATGTAGACGGCGCCGTCGGCGCTGCCCAACACCACTTTGCCGTCGGCGCGGCGGGCGATTGCGGTGAAGTCGACATCATCCGCACCCGCGACGTTCACCCGGGTGATGTGGCTGGCAGCCAGGTCGACGGTGAAGAAACTGCCGTGGGCGGCGAGGTAGGCGGTGCCGCGGCCGTCGCTGGTCAGCGCGGTCGCCGGCGCTGGCAGAGTGATCGCGCGCGCAGAGCGACCCGACGCGTCGAACACAGCGATGCTTGCCGGTGCCGCTGGGTCGGGGCTCGGGCACAGGACCGCCAGGCTGCCGCTGTCCCACACCGTCGCGCGTGGGTGGCCGTCCAGCGGTGCGATCGTGCCCGCTGGATTCTGCGATGCCGGCGGTGAGTCGGCGGCGTGGGCCGGCGCGATCGTGGGCGGTGCACCGTTCAGCGGGTTCGACGAACAACCCGTCGTCAAGAGCAAAACCGACAAGACGGCCAGAACTGCTCGTTTAGGCGTGCGTAGCAAAGATTTGCCCTTGACTGTGGAACATGTGGTTCGAATTCTATGTAACTTCAAAGTCGCAAGTTGCATTCGGAAGACCATGTTGCGCACAACAACTCGTTCCGAACATGTATGTTGGCGACATGACCGTCATCGCTGACCGGCATCTCGCAGACAACGAGTTTGCTGTTGAGGACATGACTCCAGGCATTTTCGCCAGCGGATACGGTCAAGTCGGTGATGGGCGCAGTTTTTCCTTCCATGTCGAGCACCGCTCGCTCGTCATCGAAATTTACCGACCGCGCCTGGCTGGACCGGTTCCGCAGGCTGAGGACGTGGTTGCCAGGTCGGTCCGCAGCCTGGTCGATATCGACCTCACCGATGAGCGCAGCCTGACCGCCGCGGTGCGCGACTCCGTGGCCCACGCCGTGCCAGTTCCCCGCTAGAGCCGCCGTCGCATCCGGTGGCGGCGTCCGCCACCAGGTACGGTCGTCGTCGTGACTGCGGTTCCGGCGATGTCCTGGTGGCAAGTCATCGTGCTATCCGTGGTGCAGGGCCTGACCGAATTTCTGCCGGTCTCATCGTCGGGACACCTGGCGATCGTGTCGCGGATCTTCTTCGCCGACGACGCGGGGGCCTCCTTCACGGCAGTCAGCCAGTTAGGCACCGAGGCCGCGGTCCTGGTCTATTTCGCGCGGGACATCGTGCGCATCCTCAAGGCCTGGTTCAACGGTTTGGTCGTCAAGTCGCACCGCAACGCCGACTACCGGCTCGGCTGGTATGTCATCATCGGCACCATCCCGATCTGCGTCCTGGGCCTGTTCTTCAAGGAGGAGATCCGGTCGGGCGTACGCAATTTGTGGGTGGTGGCGACGGCGCTGGTCGTGTTCTCGGCGGTGATCGCCCTGGCCGAATACCTCGGTCGTCAGACCCGCGACATCGAACACCTGAAGTGGCGAGATGCGATTGTGGTCGGCGCAGCACAGTGCCTGGCGCTGGTCCCCGGTATCTCGCGCTCGGGATCGACCATCAGCGCTGGGCTGTTTCTGGGACTCGAGCGAGAGCTGGCCGCCCGATTCGGCTTCCTGCTGGCCATTCCAGCGGTGTTCGCCTCCGGCCTGTTCTCACTGCCGGACGCCTTCCACCCAGTCACCAAGGGGATAAGCGCCACCGGCCCCCAGCTGCTGGTTTCGACACTGATCGCCTTCGTCATCGGCCTGGCCGCGGTGGCCTGGCTGCTGCGCTTTCTGGTGCGGCACAACATGTATTGGTTCGTCGGATACCGGGTGCTGGCCGGAACGGCCGTCCTCATCCTGCTGGCCGCCGGAACGGTCGCTGCGACATGACGGTCATCCTGTTGCGGCACGGCCGGTCTACGTCGAACACCGCGGGTGTGCTGGCCGGCCGTTCGGCGGGCGTCGACCTTGACGACAAGGGTCGCGAGCAGGCCGCCGGGCTGATCGATCGGATCGGTGACCTGCCGATCCGAGCGCTGGTGTGTTCGCCGATGCTGCGCTGCCGCAGCACCCTTGAACCGCTGGCCGCAGCGCTGTTTCTCGAGCCGCTGATCGAGGAACGACTCGCCGAGGTGGACTACGGAGAATGGACCGGCCGCAAGATGAGCGACCTGGTGAGTGAGCCGTTGTGGCGCGTGGTCCAGGCGCATCCCAGCGCAGCCGCGTTCCCCGGCGGTGAGGGGTTGGCGCAGGTTCAGGCGCGTGCCGTGGCCGCGGTCCGCGAGCACGACCGCCGGCTGGCCGACCAGCACGGGGGCGACGCGCTGTGGCTGGCATGCACCCACGGTGACGTCATCAAGGCGGTGATCGCCGACGCTTACGGCATGCATCTGGACAGCTTTCAGCGCGTAAACGCGGACCCGGCGTCCATCAGCGTCATCCACTACACCCAGCTGCGGCCGTTCGTCCTGCACGTAAACCACACCGGTTCCCGGCTTTCGGCAGCACTGCGCGCCGCTGCTAAGCCGCCGGGGCAACCTCACGGCGATTCAAAAGACGAGCAGCGCACGCCGGAGCAGGGGCCGGACGGTGAGGTGCCATCCGGGGACGCGGTGGTAGGTGGATCCACCGACTAATGGCCCAAACGAATCGCGTAGCAACCGCGAGTGCCGGTATTTTGGGAGGTGCCATGGCGCGCGCAATTCACGTTTTCCGCACACCCGACCGTTTCGTGGCCGGGACCGTTGGCCAGCCCGGAAACCGGACGTTCTATATCCAGGCGGCGCACGACTCCCGGGTGGTGTCGGTGATCTTGGAAAAGCAGCAGGTTGCGGTTCTCGCCGAACGCATCGGTGCGCTGCTGCTCGAAGTGAACCGCAGGTTTGGTACTCCGGTGCCGCCGGAGCCCACCGAGATCGACGACCTCAACCCGCTGATCATGCCCGTGGACGCGGAGTTCCGAGTCGGGACCATGGGTTTGGGCTGGGATTCCGAGGCACAGACCGTGGTGGTCGAATTGCTGGCGGTCACCGACGCCGAATTCGACGCCTCGGTGGTGCTCGACGACACCGAGGACGGTCCGGACGCGGTGCGGGTGTTTTTGACGCCGGAATCGGCACGCCAGTTCGCGACTCGCTCCAACCGCGTCATCTCGGCGGGACGTCCGCCCTGCCCGCTTTGCGACGAACCGTTGGACCCCGAGGGCCACATCTGCGCGCGCACCAACGGCTACAAGCGCAGCGCGCTGCTCGGGCCTGACGATGAACCAGAAGGGTGACGAACGTGAGGTGTTGCGGCGCGGCGAGCTGACGGTCCTGGGACGCATCCGCTCGGCCAGCAACGCCACCTTTCTCTGCGAAGCGACGCTCGGTGAAGACAGCGTGCACTGCGTCTACAAGCCGGTCTCCGGTGAGCAGCCGCTGTGGGATTTTCCCGACGGGACACTCGCCGGCCGCGAACTCGGTGCGTACCTGGTGTCGACGCACTTGGGCTGGAACATCGTGCCGTACACCGTCATTCGGGACGGGCCGGCGGGTCCCGGCATGCTGCAGCTGTGGGTGCAGCAACCCGGTGACCTCTTCGGCAACGATCCTCAGCCCGGCCCCGATCTGGTCGATCTGTTCCCCGCCGACAAGCGGCAGCCGGGTTACCTGCCGGTGTTGCGGGCCTACGACTACGCGGGCGACGAGGTCGTGTTGATGCATGCCGACGACGAACAGTTACGCCGGATGGCGGTGTTCGATGTGCTGATCAACAATGCCGACCGCAAGGGCGGCCACATCCTGTTCGGGTTGAACGGCCATGTCTACGGGGTCGACCACGGCGTGTGCCTGCACGTGGAGAACAAGCTGCGCACGGTGCTGTGGGGCTGGGCGGGCAAGCCGGTTGACGACGAAACCCTGGAGTCGGTCGACGCACTTGCCGAAGACCTTTGCGGCCCGCTTGCCGCTGCGCTGGCCGGACACATCACTCGGGCAGAAATCGCGGCGCTGCGCAGGCGGGCGCAGTCGCTGCTGACAGATCCTGTGATGCCCGGCCCGAACCGGCACCGGTCCATACCCTGGCCGGCGTTCTAATTGCTTCCTGGCCGCGAGCGCGCGCGTTTGTACGACGACACGCCGTTCGGGCTGTCATTTTGCGCGCGCTCGCCATCAGGAGGCACGGGGCTATCACCACGGGTCTGATGGGTGGCGACCCGCTTCGCCCGGCTGCGCCGCGCTCGCGATCACCACGGGTCTGATGGTGGTGACCCGCTTCGCCCGGCTGCGCCGCGCTCGCGATCACCACGGGTCTGATGGTGGTGACCCGCTTCGCCCGGCTGCGCCGCGCTCGCGATCACCACGGGTCTGATGGTGGTGACCCGCTTCGCCCGGCTGCGCCGCGCTCGCGATCACCACGGGTCTGATGGTGGTGACCCGCTTCGCCCGGCTGCGCCGCGCTCGCGATCACCACGGGTCTGATGGTGGTGACCCGCTTCGCCCGGCTGCGCCGCGCTCGCGATCACCACGGGGAGATACTGATGCGGTGAGCCGGGCCGCGGATGAAATGACAGACGCGGCGTTGGCCGCCGATCTCGCCGCCGACGCGGGGGAGTTGCTGCTCAAGGTGCGCGAGGAGGTCGGTTTCGCCTACCCATGGGCGCTCGGTGACGCCGGAGACAGCCTGGCAAACGAGTTGCTGCTGCGGCGGCTGCGCGCCGAGCGTCCGGGGGACGCGGTGCTCAGCGAGGAGGCGCACGACGACTTGGTGCGGCTGGAGTCCGATCGGGTGTGGATCATCGATCCGCTGGACGGCACCCGCGAATTCTCCACCCTCGGACGCGACGACTGGGCAGTGCATATCGCGCTATGGCAGCGTCACACCGACGGCCGGCCGGAGATCACCGACGCCGCGGTGGCGCTGCCGGCCCGCGGGAACGTGGTGTACCGCAGTGACACAGTCGCCGACGGGATCACGCCTGTCGGCGTGCCCAGCACCATCAGGATCGCTGTCAGCGCCACGCGGCCGCCGGCGATTCTGCACCGGATTCGGCAGTTGGTGTCGATCCAGCCCGTCGCGATCGGCTCGGCTGGCGCCAAAGCGATGGCCGTCGTCGACGGGGAAGTCGACGCCTACCTGCATGCCGGCGGTCAGTGGGAATGGGATTCGGCGGCGCCGGCCGGGGTGATCCTTGCCGCGGGCATGCATGCATCGCGGCTGGATGGCTCGCCGCTGCGGTACAACCAAGTCGACCCCTACCTGCCCGACTTCGTGATGTGTCGCGCCGAGGTGGCACCGATACTGCTGGACGCTATCCGCCAAGCGTGGTGGTGAACCGGCGTCCCGCTTGGCGGCGAAGGTGCGCAAACGCGCGGGTTTGGGCCGTTTTGAGGTACGGATGTGCACGCTCGCGGTCGACGGCCGAGCCCGCCACATGGCCGGCATCGTCACCGGGCCTAAAGTCGAGGACATGCAGTCGTGGTCCTCGGCACACGTTCCGGCGCTGCCGGGACGCGGCCCGGAGCTACGGCTCTACGACACATCCGATCGGCAGGTGCGCCCGGTGGCACCCGGGGCCAAAGCCACCATGTACGTCTGCGGCATCACGCCCTACGACGCCACCCATCTCGGCCACGCCGCCACCTACCTGGCTTTCGACCTGATCCACCGTATGTGGCTGGACCTCGGCCACCAAGTGCACTACGTGCAGAACGTCACCGACATCGACGACCCGTTGTTCGAGCGCGCCGCTCGCGACGGCGTCGATTGGCAAGACCTCGCCGACCGCGAGGTCAGCCTGTTCCGGGAGGACATGGCCGCACTTCGAGTGTTGCCCCCACACGACTACGTGGGCGCAACCGAAGCGATCGGCGAAATGGTTGAGCTCGTCGAGAAGATGCTGGCTTCCGGAGCGGCCTACGCCGTCGACGACGAGTACCAGGACATCTACTTCCGGGCCGATGCCACACCGCAATTCGGCTACGAGTCGGGCTACGACCGCGACACCATGCTTCACCTGTACGAACGGCGTGGCGGCGACCCCCACCGCCCCGGCAAGACCGACCAGCTCGACGCCTTGTTGTGGCGGGCCCAGCGGCCGGGAGAGCCCAGCTGGCCGGCACCATTCGGCGCCGGCCGGCCGGGATGGCACGTCGAATGCGCGGCGATCGCACTCGGTCGCATCGGCAGCGGCCTGGATATTCAGGGCGGCGGCAGCGACCTGATCTTTCCGCATCATGAGTTCACCGCCGCGCACGCCGAATGCGTCAGGGGCATAAGACGTTTCGCCCGTCACTACGTCCACGCGGGGATGATCGGCTGGGACGGCCACAAGATGTCCAAGAGCCGAGGCAACCTGGTGCTGGTGTCCGCGCTGCGCGCGCAAGGTGTTGAGCCGCAGGCCATTCGGCTGGGTCTGCTGGCCGGCCACTACCGCGCCGACCGCGTGTGGAGCGAGCAGGTGCTGCAGGACGCCACCGCCCGACTGCGGCACTGGCGCGCCGCGGCCACCCTGCCCGCCGGTCCCGACGCCACCGACGTCATCGCCCGGCTGCGCCAATATCTGGCCGACGATCTGGACACGCCCAAAGCGGTTGCGGCACTTGATGGTTGGTCCACCGATGCGCTGGAATACGGTGGCCACGACGCAGCTGCGCCGCAACTGGTGGCCACAGCGATCGATGCCCTGCTCGGGGTGGACCTTTAAGACACGCGAAGGAAGCTTTTCAGGCCATGACATCGGTGCACGGCAAAGTCGTCTTTATCACGGGCGGGGCCCGCGGGATCGGGGCCGAGGTCGCCCGCCGGCTGCGCAACAAGGCCGCCAAACTCGTCCTCACCGATCTGGACAAGGGCGAGTTGGCCGCGTTGGCTGCCGAACTCGGTGAGGACCGCGTGCTCACGGTGGTCGCCGACGTGCGCGATCTGGCCGCCATGCAGAGAGCGGCCGACCAGGCCGTCGAGCGCTTCGGCGGCATCGACGTCGTGGTGGCCAACGCCGGCATCGCCAGCTACGGCTCGGTGCTGCAGGTCGACCCGGAGGCGGTCAAGCGGGTACTGGACGTCAACCTGCTCGGTGTCTTTCACACGGCGCGAGCAACCCTGCCGGCCCTGATCGACCGTCGCGGCTATCTGATGATCGTCTCGTCGCTGGCCGCGTACGCCGCCGCTCCCGGGATGGCGCCCTACGACATGTCGAAGGCCGGCAACGAGCATCTCGCCCACGCGCTGCGGCTCGAGGTCGCCCACCTCGGCGTCACGGTCGGCTCGGCGCACATGTCGTGGATCGATACCGCCCTGGTTCGCGACACCAAGGCCGACCTACCGGCATTCGATCAACTCCTCGCCGCGCTGCCGTGGCCGTTGAACAGGACGACGACCCTCAGCAGATGCGCCGACGCGTTCGTCAAGGGCATCGAGAACCGCCAGGATCGCGTGTACTGCCCACGCTGGGTAGGCCTGTTCCGCTGGCTCAAGCCGGTGCTGTCCACCCGGCTGGGCGAGCGGCCGGTCCTGGGCCCCGCCGCCACGCTGATGCCCCAGCTGGATGCCCAGGTCGCCGCGCTGGGCCGCTCCACCAGCGCCTACAACAAAGGTCTGGACCAGCGCTAAATACCGAACCCGGGCCGACGGCGGCGTAGATACCGTTCGAACTCGGCGGCCAGCGCGTCGCCGTCGATCTTGCCCAAGGTCTCGTTCAGATCTACCTCGGCGTCGCCGCGCTGCTCGAGAGACTGCACATATTCGGCCAAGTCGTCATCGTCGTCGGTCATCTCGCTGACCGCGCGCTCCCACTCCTCGGCCTGCACCGGCAGGTCTGCCAGCGGGACCTCGATGTCGAGGACGTCTTCGACGCGGCGCAGCAGCGCCACCGTCGCCTTCGGGCTCGGCGGGTGGGACACGTAGTGCGGGACCGCCGCCCAGAACGTCACCGCCGGGATCCCGGCCGCCACGCAAGCGTCCTGGAAAACGCCGGCGATCCCGGTCGGGCCCTCGTAACGGGTTTCCTCCAGCCCGAACCGACGCGCCGACTCCGAGGAGTAGGCCGCGCCGGAAACCGGGACCGGGCGGGTATGCGGCGTGTCGGCCAGCAGCGCCCCCAGAATCACGACGGTGTCGACATTGAGCTTGTCGGCAATGGCCAGCAACTCGGCGCAGAAGGTGCGCCAGCGCATGTTGGGCTCCACCCCATGCATCAACACCACGTCACGGTCGCTGCCGGGCGGGCGACAGTGCGAGATCCGCATCGCCGGCCACACCAGCTCCCTGGTGACGCCGTCGACCTGGCGGATGACCGGGCGATTCACCTGGTAGTCGTAGTAGGCCTCGTCGTCGATCTCCACGATCGGATCGGCTTCCCAGATGGCGTCAAGATGCTCCAGCGCATCGCTGGCGGCGTCGCCGGCGTCGTTCCATCCCTCGAACGCCGCCACGACGACGGTGTTGCGCAACTCAGGCAGGGCGCCGCCGGTCGGGCCACCATCAGGCAAAGTCACAAATTCAGGGTACGGCCTGGCGAGCACCTGTCAGACACCTGTGACACACCGATTGATTTGCATAGGCGCACTATCCTTGTGGTTAACCTTGGTAACTACGACCCCAATGTTCAAGCCGACAAGATCCGCGAGCTGGCGCTCGAGGGCATCGCGATCGCCGACCGGGTCGGGTCGAGCTGGCGTCCAGACGTCGGGTGACGACGTAGACTTTTCTGGTCGAGAGGCGTTGCAACGGTTATCTGGGGGCCGGGCCCCTGGTATCCGCCACGCTCGACAGAGTCAAGGACGCCTTCCGCTGCGGAAGGAACGTACGTGAACGCCCCTGACTCGAAATTCAAACCTGAGCCGGACATCCGCCCCGACTGCACCGACGAACTGACGGCAGCTCTGCGCCAGCGGATCATGGTGATCGACGGCGCGATGGGCACGGCGATTCAGCGGGACCGGCCGGACGAGGCCGGCTACCGCGGCGACCGGTTCACGGAGTGGCCGACCGCGCTTCAGGGCAACAACGACCTGCTCAACCTGACGCAGCCGCAGATCATCGAGGGAATCCACCGCGAGTACCTCGAGGCGGGCGCCGACATCCTGGAGACCAACACGTTCAACGCGAACGCGATCTCGCTCTCCGACTACGACATGGCGGATTTGAGCTACGAACTGAACTACGCGGGCGCCGCCCTTGCCCGCAAGGCCGCCGACGAATTCAGCACCCCGGCCAAGCCCCGCTACGTGGCGGGCGCAATCGGGCCGACGACGCGCACCGCGTCGATCTCGCCGGATGTCAACGACCCCGGGGCACGCAACGTCTCCTACGACCAGCTGGTCGCCGCCTACCTCGAAGCCGCCAACGGCCTGGTCGACGGCGGCGCCGACCTCCTCATCATCGAGACGATCTTCGACTCGCTGAACGCCAAGGCGGCGGTGTTCGCGGTCGAGACGCTGTTCGAAGACCGCGGACGCCGCTGGCCGGTCATCATCTCGGGGACAATCACCGACGCCTCCGGCCGGACGTTGTCCGGTCAGGTCACCGAGGCATTCTGGAACGCGATCAGACACGCGAAGCCGATCGCGGTGGGCCTCAACTGCGCCCTGGGCGCGCCGGAGATGCGGCCCTACATCGCCGAGATGGCGCGGATCGCGGACACCTTCGTCTCCTGCTACCCGAACGCCGGCCTGCCCAACGCCTTTGGCGAGTACGACGAGACCCCGGAGCGTCAGGCCGGCTACATCGCCGACTTCGCCGAGGCCGGCTTGGTCAACATCGTCGGCGGCTGCTGCGGGACCGCGCCGCCGCACATCGCCGAGATCGCCAAGGTCGTCGGCGGCAAGCCACCGCGCGAGGTGCCGGAGATCCCGGTGGCCACCCGGCTCTCGGGCCTGGAGCCGCTCAACATCACCGACGACTCCCTGTTCGTCAACATCGGTGAGCGCACCAACATCACCGGTTCCGCCCGGTTCCGCAACCTGATCAAGGCCGAGGACTACGACACCGCGCTGTCGGTCGCCCTGCAGCAGGTCGAGGTCGGTGCGCAGGTCATCGACATCAACATGGACGAGGGCATGATCGACGGCGTCGCCGCGATGGACCGGTTCACCAAGCTGATCGCCGCCGAGCCGGACATCAGCCGCGTCCCGGTGATGATCGACTCCTCCAAGTGGGAGGTCATCGAGGCGGGCCTGAAGAACGTGCAGGGCAAGCCGATCGTCAACTCGATCTCCATGAAGGAGGGCGAGGAAAAGTTCATCCGCGAGGCACGGCTATGCCGCAAGTACGGCGCCGCCGTCGTCGTGATGGCCTTCGACGAGCAGGGTCAGGCCGACAACCTGGAGCGCCGCAAGGAGATCTGCGGACGCGCCTACCGCATCCTCACCGAAGAGGTCGGCTTCCCGCCCGAAGACATCATCTTCGACCCGAACTGCTTTGCGCTGGCGACCGGCATCGAGGAGCATGCCACTTACGGGATCGACTTCATCGAGGCCTGCGCCTGGATCAAGGAGAACCTGCCCGGAGTGCACATCTCCGGCGGTATCTCCAACGTGTCGTTCTCGTTCCGGGGCAACAACCCCGTCCGCGAGGCGATCCACTCGGTGTTCCTGTTCCACGCCATCAAGGCCGGCCTGGACATGGGCATCGTCAACGCCGGGGCGCTGGTGCCTTACGACTCGATCGACCCCGAGTTGCGGGAGCGCATCGAGGACGTCGTTCTGAACCGTCGCGAGGATGCGGCCGAACGACTCCTGGAGATCGCCGAGCGGTTCAGCAATGAGGCGAAGGCCTCAAAAGACGGGGCTGCGGCCGCGGCCGAGTGGCGCAGCCTGCCGGTCCGCGAGCGGATCACGCACGCCCTGGTCAAGGGCATCGACGCGCACGTCGACGACGACACCGAGGAGTTGCGGGCCGAGATCGCCGCCGCGGGTGGTCGCCCGATCGAGGTGATCGAGGGTCCGCTGATGGACGGCATGAACGTTGTCGGTGACCTCTTCGGCTCCGGCAAGATGTTCCTGCCGCAGGTCGTGAAGTCGGCGCGGGTGATGAAGAAGGCCGTTGCGTACCTCCTGCCGTACATCGAGGCGGAGAAGCAGCCGGGTGACACCAAGGACACCAACGGCACGATCGTGATGGCGACGGTGAAGGGCGACGTCCACGACATCGGCAAGAACATCGTCGGAGTCGTCCTGCAGTGCAACAACTTCGAAGTGATCGACCTCGGGGTGATGGTGCCCGCCGAGAAGATCCTCGCCGCGGCGAACGAGCACGACGCCGACATCATCGGGCTGTCCGGCCTGATCACTCCGTCCCTGGACGAGATGGTCAACTTCGCCGCCGAGATGGAACGCGAGGGGATGGAGATCCCGCTGCTGATCGGTGGCGCGACCACCTCGCGCGCCCACACGGCCGTGAAGGTGGCGCCGCGTCGAAGCGGTCCGGTTGTTTGGGTCAAGGACGCTTCCCGCTCGGTACCGGTCGCTGCGGCGCTCCTCGACGACAAGCAGCGTCCAGCCCTGCTGGAAGCCACCGAGAAGGACTACGCATCTCTGCGCGAACGGCATGCTCAGAAGAACGAGCGACCGATGCTGACGCTGGAAAAGGCCCGCGCGAACCGGACGCCAATCGACTGGGACGGCTACCCGCCGCCGGTGCCCGCGATAGGTGCGGGAGTACGAGAATTTCAGGATTACGACCTTGCCGAGTTGCGCGAGTTCATCGACTGGCAGCCGTTCTTCAACGCCTGGGAGATGAAGGGCAGATTCCCCGACATCCTCAACAACCCGGCCTCGGGCGAGGCTGCCCGCAAGCTGTACGACGACGCCCAGCAGATGCTCGACACGCTGATCAAGGAGAAGTGGCTGACGGCCAACGGGGTGATCGGGTTTTTCCCGGCCAACGCAGTCGGGGACGACATCGAGGTGTACACCGATGGGACCCGTACCGAGGTGCTCACCACGTTGCACAACCTGCGCCAGCAGGGCGAGCACCGGGAGGGCATCCCGAACCGGTCGTTGAGCGACTTCATCGCGCCCAAAGACACCGGTCTGGCTGACTACATCGGAGCGTTCGCCGTCACCGCGGGGCTCGGCAGCCAGGAAAAGATCGCGGAGTTCAAGGCGGCCCTCGACGACTACAGCGCGATCCTGCTGGAGTCGATCGCCGACCGGCTGGCGGAGGCTTTCGCCGAACGGATGCACCAGCGGGTCCGCAAGGAGTTCTGGGGATTCCAGCCTGACGAGCACCTGGACAACGAGGCACTCATCGCCGAGAAGTATGTGGGAATCCGCCCTGCCCCGGGCTACCCGGCCTGCCCGGAGCACACCGAGAAGGCGACGCTCTGGAAGTTGATGGACGTCCACGAGCGGACCGGCATCGAGCTGACCGAGTCGATGGCGATGTGGCCCGGTGCCGCTGTGAGCGGCTGGTATTTCTCGCACCCGCAGTCGCAGTATTTCGTGGTTGGCCGGGTGGCCCAGGACCAGGTCGCCGACTATGCGAAGCGCAAGGGCTGGACCCTGCAGGAAGCCGAGCGCTGGCTCAGCTCCAACCTCGCCTACAACCCAGAGGACTGACGCGAACGTGAACGGCGCCAAGGCATTTCGTGGCCGGCGTTTTAGCGCCCCAGGCCCTTGAGATAGGCCGCGCCCGCGGCGCGCGACTCGGGATCGCGCAGCGCAGTGACCAGCGTGTCGGCGTCGTTCCAGGCCCGCATGGTGCCGACCATCTGTTCGGTCACCGCATTGGTGTGGCGCTTGGTGGCGGTGAGCGTGAGCGCCGACTTGCCGGTCAGCTGGCCCACCAGCTCATCGACCGCCGCGGCGAGGTCGGAGGCGGGCACCGTCCGGTTCAGAAAGCCCGCCGCGAGGGCTTCGTCGGCGCCAAAGGGGCGGCAGGTCATGACGAGTTCTTTGGTCCGGGCCGGGCCGATCTCGCGGACCAGCCGGGGGATTCCGCCCCAGGCAAGCGGTATCCCCAGGTCGACCTCGGGAATCGAAAAGCGGGTGTCGTCCGCGGCGATGCGCAGGTCGCAGGCCGACGCCAACACGACCCCGCCCCCGACGCAATGGCCGTGGATGCTGGCGACGGTCACCGCATTCATGCCCTCGATCGCCTCGGCCATCCGTCGTCCGGCGTCGGCTGCGTCGCGCGCAGCGGTGGCTGATGTGTCGGTTGCGGCGAACGACGCGAGGTCCGCACCGGCGCTGAAGGCCCGGCCGTTGCCCGCCACCACGACGACTTTCACATCGCTCACCGTGTCGAAATATCGTGCGGCCGCGACTAATTCGTTCAAGGCGGTGGTGCTGAGCGGGTTCAGCTTCGCCGGCCTGTTCAATGTGATATCGCCGCGGGGGCCGTCCACTTTGACCTCGAGGTCGAAGAACTGCATGCCTCACCGTACGTTGCGGCCGAACCAAACCGGTGTGACTTTGCGCCTCGACCCGTGAAACAATCGCTGGCCGTGAAGACCTTCGAGGATCTGTTCGCCGAACTCGGCGAACGTGCCCGCACCCGGCCGGCCGGCAGCGTGACGGTCGCTGCGCTCGACGCCGGGGTTCATGCGCTGGGCAAGAAGATCCTGGAGGAGGCCGGCGAAGTCTGGCTGGCCGCCGAACACGAACCCGACGACGCGCTGGCCGAGGAGATCAGTCAGTTGCTGTACTGGACGCAGGTGCTGATGATCTCGCGCGGACTGTCCCTCGACGACATCTATCGGAAGCTATGAGCATGCTGCGCATCGCGGTTCCCAACAAAGGTGCGCTGAGCGAGCCGGCGACCGAGATCCTCTCCGAGGCCGGCTACCGCCGTCGCACCGACCCCAAGGACCTGACCGTCATCGACCCGGTCAACAACGTCGAATTCTTTTTCCTGCGGCCCAAAGACATTGCCATCTACGTCGGTTCCGGAGACCTCGACTTCGGCATCACCGGCCGCGACCTGGTCAACGATTCGCAGGCGCCGGTACGCGAGCGCTTGGCGCTGGGCTTCGGTTCTTCCAGCTTCCGCTATGCCGCGCCCGCCGGGCGCGACTGGACGACGGCCGACCTGGCCGGAAAACGGATCGCTACCGCCTACCCGAACCTGGTTCGAAAAGACCTGGCCGCCAAAGGTATTGAAGCAACGGTGATCAGGCTTGACGGAGCCGTCGAGATTTCGGTGCAACTCGGGGTGGCCGATGCGATCGCCGACGTGGTGGGATCCGGACGCACCCTGAGCTTGCACGATTTGGTGGCCTTTGGTGAGCCGCTGTGTGATTCGGAGGCGGTGCTGATCGAGCACGTCGCGGACAGCCGCCACCAGCAAAGCGCGGCGCATGATCAATTGGTGGCCCGGATACAGGGTGTGGTGTTCGGTCAGCAGTACCTGATGCTGGATTACGACTGCCCGCGTTCGGTGCTCGACAAGGCCACCTCCATCACACCGGGCCTGGAGTCGCCGACCATCGCGCCGTTGGCCGAGCCGGACTGGGTCGCAGTCCGCGCATTGGTGCCGCGCCGAGACGTCAACGGCATCATGGACGAACTCGCCGCGATCGGTGCCAAGGCAATTCTGGCTTCCGACATCAGGTTCTGCCGGTTCTGATCGTCGGGCAGCTGCCGGTCAGCGATCACTGTGTTAGCGTCCGGCTAGCCGCCGATTGCGCGCACAACCCAGGAGGGTCGCCGTGACACATCATCTGCTCGTCCTGCTGATGGCGCTACTGATCGGAGTCGTCGCCGGATTGCGTTCGGTGACGGCTCCCGCTGTGGTTGCCTGGGCTGCATTTCTCACCTGGTTCAACATGCAGGGCACCTGGGCGGCCTGGGTGGGCAACATCATCACCGTCATCGTCTTGAGCGTTCTCGCGGTGGCCGAACTGGTGAACGACAAACTCCCCAAGACACCGGCCCGCACGGCCCCGCCGGTCTTCCTCGTCCGGATCATCTTGGGCGCGTTCGCCGGCGCGGTGATCGGTACGGCGTGGGGTTACCGGTGGGGCGGACTCGGCGCCGGTGTGCTCGGAGCTGTGCTCGGGACTCTCGGCGGCTACCAGGCGCGCAAGCGGCTGGTAGCCGCGACCGGGGGTAAAGACTTGCCGATCGCGCTGCTGGAAGACGCGGTGGCAGTCGGAGGCGGCTTTGCAGTCGCCTACGCCGCCGCTTACGCGGTTGGTTCCTAGTGCCAGAGCATTTCGACGCGATCGTCGTGGGCGCCGGCCAGGCCGGGCCGCCGCTGGCGGGCCGGCTGACCGCCGCAGGCCAGCGGGTCGCGGTGGTGGAGCGCAAACACGTCGGCGGCACGTGTGTCAACACCGGTTGCATTCCGACCAAGACGCTGGTTGCCAGCGCGCATGCCGCGCAATTGGCCCGGCGCGGCGCGGAATACGGCGTGGCGACCGGACCGATCAGCGTAGACATGGCGAAAGTCAAGGCACGCAAAGACGACATCATGCTCAAGGACCGGCAGGGCGTCGAATCCTGGTTGGACGGCATGGAGGGCTGCACGGTCTTTCGCGGTCATGCGCGCTTCGAAGACCCGCACACGCTACGGGTCAACGACGAACTCTTGCAGGGCGATCGGATCTTCCTCAACGTCGGCGGCCGCGCGGTGGTGCCCGACATCCCCGGGTTGTCGGACGTCGAATATCTGACCAACGTGTCGATCCTCGAACTCGACACGCTGCCAGAGCATCTCGTCATCGTGGGCGGCAGCTACATCGGGCTGGAGTTCGCGCAGATGTATCGGCGCTTCGGGGCGCGCGTCACCGTCGTGCAGCGCGGTCCACGGTTGGCGTCGCGGGAAGACGAGGATGTCTCCGCGACCATCCGCACGGTCCTGGGGGCTGAGGGGATCGACATTGTTGTCGGTGCCGACGATATCCGAATCAGTAAGCGGGACAGCGGATTTGAACTCTCACCCGGATCCGGTGCAGCCGCGATAACGGGCAGCCATCTGCTGCTGGCGGTGGGACGGCGACCCAACACCGATGATCTGGGGCTGGACGCCGCCGGTGTCCAGACCGATGCCCGCGGAAACATCGTGGTCGACGACCAGCTCAAGACCAACGTTGACCACATTTGGGCGATGGGCGACTGCAATGGCAAGGGCGCGTTCACCCACACCTCGTACAACGACTTCGAGATCGTTGCGGCTAATTTGCTCGACGACGACCCGCGCCGCGTCAGTGACCGCATCACCACCTACGCGCTCTACATCGACCCGCCGCTGGGACGCGCCGGGATGACAGTCGACCAGGTGCTTGCGTCGGGCCGCCGGGCGTTGGTCGGCAAGCGGCCGATGACCAGAGTCGGCCGAGCAGTGGAAAAGGGTGAGACGCAAGGCTTTATGAAAGTGGTCGTCGACGCCGACAGCCACCAGATCCTGGGAGCGGCGATCTTCGGAGTCGGTGGCGACGAGGCCATTCACGCGATTCTGGATGTGATGTCCGCCAAGGCGCCCTACACCACTCTCTCGCGAACGATGCACATTCATCCCACCGTCAGCGAACTGATTCCCACGATGCTGCAGGAGATGTCGCCGCTCGATCAGGCGGCCGGCTGCGTCGTCTGATCCGGCCAGCCGGGGTAGGGCGGCGGAGTGCCGCCAAAAGCGGGGCAGTGCTGTTGATGCGGGCACCATTCACAGAGCCGCGACGGGCTGGGCCGAAAATCGCCTGTGGCACCGGCTGATTGGATAGCGCGCCAGATCGCTATCAGGGTCTTCTCGAAGCGCATCAGCTCGTCGTGGTCCGGCGAGTAGTCCAGCAGCTGGCCGTCCGCCAGGTAGATGAGGCGCAGCCGGGCAGGCAGCACTCCGCGTGACCGATACAGCGCCACCGCGTAGAACTTCATCTGGAACATCGCCTTGAACTCGGCCAGTGCCCGTGCCTCGGGCGGCGCTTTCCCGGTCTTGTAGTCGACCACCCGCAATTCGCCCGTGGCGGCGACGTCGACCCGATCGATGAAGCCCCGCAGCAGCGTGCCGTCGGCAAGTTCGACCTCTACGCGCTGTTCGCAGCTTTCCGGGTCGAACCGAGTCGGGTCTTCCAGCCGGTAATAGCCGGAAAGCAGCGCGCGGGCTTCGCCCAGCAGCTGGGCTCGTTGTTCGGGATCCAGATCGCCGGCCAGCTCCGGGTGCTTGGCGAGCACTTGCTCCCAGGCCTGCTCCACCAGCGATTTCGCCGTGTCTGGGTCGCGCTGGCCCGCGGGCAGGCCGTACAGCTGCTCCAGCGCGGCATGCACCAGGGACCCGCGCACCTGGGCCGTCGACGGCGCCTCGGGCAACCGGTCGATCGCGCGGAACCGGTATAGCAGCGGGCACTGCTTGAAGTCGGCGGCCCGCGACGGCGACAGGGCCGGCCGGGAGCGTTCCTCCGGCTGCTCGGTCGTGGCCTCCGTCATGGGCGAAGCCTAAGACGGAGCACCGACAACCCCCAAGCACCGGGGACGGCGAGTCGGCTGGCACGCTAGACGGCGTGTCACCCACCGGCCCGTTTACTGTCGGCGAACGCGTACAACTCACCGACGCCAAGGGCCGGCATTACACGATGTCGCTGACTCCGGGCAGCGAGTTTCACACCCATCGCGGCTCGATCGCCCATGACGCGGTGATCGGGCTGGAGCAGGGCAGCGTGGTCAAATCCAGCAACGGCGCACAGTTTTTGGTGCTGCGCCCGTTGCTGGTCGACTACGTGATGTCGATGCCGCGCGGGCCGCAGGTGATCTACCCCAAGGATGCCGCTCAGATCGTGCACGAGGGCGACATCTTTCCCGGCGCCCGGGTGCTGGAGGCCGGGGCCGGATCCGGTGCGCTGACCTGCTCGCTGCTTCGGGCCGTCGGGCCGCAGGGCCGGGTGATCTCCTACGAGAAGCGCGCCGACCATGCCGAACACGCCCGTCGCAATGTCACCAATTTCTATGGGCGGCAACCCGACAACTGGCAGCTGATCATCAGCGACATCGCCGACTCCGAACTGCCCGACGGCTCCGTCGACCGCGCGGTGCTGGACATGCTCGCGCCGTGGGAGGTGCTCGAACCGGTGTCGCGGTTGGTGATCCCCGGTGGTGTGCTGGTGATCTACGTGGCCACGGTTACCCAATTGTCGACCGCCGTGGAAGCCCTGCGGGCTCAGCAGCGCTGGACCGAACCGCGGTCCTGGGAGACTTTGCAGCGCGGCTGGAACGTTGTGGGCCTGGCCGTTCGCCCGCAACATTCGATGCGCGGGCACACCGGCTTCCTGGTGACGGCGCGGCGGCTGGCGCCCGGGGTCATCGCGCCGGCGCCGTTGGGCCGCAAGCGCGAGGGCCGCGACGGCTAATCAGTCGTTAGCGTGACGCAGCCGGGCGACGGGTCGCCGGCGTCAACACCGAGATCGACGCCGGCGCGACTTCTACTCGCGCTTTTCCGCGCTACCGTCGATCTCGGCGCAAAGCTTGCGTAAGAGACGACCTAGTCATCACTTCTGTGCAAGCCCCGTCGCACCGAGAGCAAGTCGAACTCCGGATGCGCGGCCACCAGTCGTTCGGCGGCATCGAGGACGTCGACGACATGGCTGCGATCCCCGGACACCGCCGCCGCCCCGATGGCCGCCCGACGGTACAGATCATGCGAGCCGGTCTCGGCGGCCGAGACGCTGAACTTGCGCTGCAGCTCGGCCACGACGGGACGGATCACCGAGCGCTTCTCCTTCAGCGATCGCACGTCGCCCAGCAGCACGTCGAACTCGAGCCAGCCGATCCACATCCTGGGCGCTCAGCCGGTGGGCGACGGAGACGGCGTCGAGCTATTCACGGCAAGCAGCATTTCCGCGGTTTTGCGGGACAACTGCCAGGCGCCCTGAAAAGGCGTGAACTCCATGGGGAAGGTAAACACCCGGTTGTTGGCCTGCGCGGTATTGACGATGACGGTGGCCGTCACATTCGACGGATTCTTGTCCGACCACGCGAGGTCGTTTGCCACAAACGTCATGGGCAGGTAGCCGCCGTCGCGCAGCGCGTTGGTGAACTTGTCCAGCGTGGCGGCGCTTGCCGGGGTCGCGCCTTCAACCAGACCCACTTTGTCGCTGCCCGGTACTGCGGGGTCGGCCAACCTGCTCAGCACGTCGACGAGGGCCTCGGGCGCCGGCAGGGGAGCGCTCGGGCGGGAGGCGGCCGGACTCGGCGTGGCCGGCCCGGCCGATGCAGCGATCGGCTGGGACCCCTTGGATCCTTTGGACTCGTTGTGCGCACATCCCGAGAGTCCAACTGCCGCCAGGATTGTGGCGGCGCCCAGAACTACAATGCGATCCCGACGCATCCAGGCTGCCGGGCTAAACGCCCACTCCGTAGCGCGGCACCGGCGGCCAAACGGGTGCAAGGAAAGTCACACCGACAGCAGCGGTGCCGATTATTGGCGTCGCGGTTACGCCGGTGGCGAACGACTTTATCGTCACGGGTGTCCTTCCGATCGGCCAGATTTGTGGCCGAGATTACCAGCGTGAACTTATTTGTAACTTTTCAACGGCATTCGAGTGCATTTGACTGCACGCATGAACCGGCGATGGCCGGTAGCGTTGAAGTATCCGCCGGACCATTGCGGTGCGGGAAAGGAGCGCAACATGGGTGAATCAGAGCGTTCTGAAGTGTTCGGTGCCCACCGAAACAACCCCCTGTCCAGCGATGATGCTGCCGAATTGGAACAACTTCGCCGTGAGGCCGCGGCGCTACGCGAGCAACTGGAGCACGCGGCCGGCCCGCACGGCAGCGTCCGCTCAGCTCGTGATGTGCATCAGCTTGAAGCCCGTATCGACTCGCTTGCCGCCCGCAATTCCAAATTAATGGAAACTCTTAAAGAGGCCCGCCAACAACTTCTGGCGTTACGCGAGGAAGTCGACCGGCTGGGCCAGCCGCCCAGTGGCTATGGCGTTCTGCTGGGCAGCCATGACGACGACACGGTCGACGTCTTCACGTCGGGCCGCAAGATGCGCTTGACCTGCTCGCCCAACATTGACGTCACGGTGCTGAAGAAGGGCCAGACGGTTCGCCTCAATGAGGCGCTCACAGTCGTCGAGGCCGGCACATTCGAATCGGTTGGCGAGATTTCCACCTTGCGCGAGGTGTTGTCCGACGGGCATCGGGCGCTCGTGGTGGGCCACGCCGACGAGGAACGCATCGTGTGGCTGGCGGAGCCGTTGGTCGCGGAGGATTTGCCGGACGGGCACCCCGACGCCCTCAACGACGACACCCGGCCACGCAAACTGCGGCCGGGCGACTCGCTGCTGGTAGACACCAAGGCCGGCTATGCCTTTGAGCGCATCCCGAAGGCCGAGGTCGAGGACCTGGTGCTCGAAGAGGTGCCCGACGTCAGCTATCAGGACATCGGTGGGCTGACCCGTCAGATCGAGCAGATCCGCGACGCCGTCGAGCTGCCGTTCCTGCACAAGGAGCTCTACCGCGAGTACGCTCTGCGCCCGCCCAAAGGTGTGTTGCTCTACGGCCCGCCCGGCTGCGGTAAGACTCTGATCGCCAAGGCGGTGGCCAACTCGCTGGCCAAGAAAATGGCCGAGGTCCGTGGCGACGACTCCCGTGAGGCGAAGTCGTACTTCTTGAACATCAAGGGCCCCGAGCTGCTGAACAAGTTCGTCGGCGAGACCGAGCGGCACATCCGGCTGATCTTCCAGCGGGCCCGCGAGAAGGCGTCCGAGGGCACCCCGGTGATCGTTTTCTTCGACGAGATGGACTCGATCTTCCGCACCCGCGGCACCGGCGTCTCCTCCGACGTCGAGACCACGGTGGTGCCGCAGCTGCTGTCCGAGATCGACGGCGTGGAGGGGCTCGAGAACGTCATCGTGATCGGCGCCTCCAACCGCGAGGACATGATCGACCCCGCGATCCTGCGGCCGGGACGTCTGGACGTGAAGATCAAGATCGAGCGCCCGGATGCCGAAGCGGCGCAAGACATCTACTCGAAGTACCTGACCGAGGAACTGCCGGTGCACGCCGACGACCTCGCCGAGTTCGACGGCGACCGCTCGGCTTGCATCAAGGCGATGATCGAGAAGGTCGTCGATCGGATGTACGCCGAGATCGACGACAACCGCTTCCTGGAGGTCACCTACGCCAACGGTGACAAGGAAGTCATGTACTTCAAGGACTTCAACTCCGGGGCGATGATTCAGAACGTCGTCGACCGGGCGAAGAAGAACGCCATCAAGTCGGTGCTCGAGACGGGCCAACCGGGTTTGCGTATCCAGCATCTGCTCGACTCGATCGTCGACGAGTTCGCCGAGAACGAGGACTTGCCCAACACCACCAACCCCGATGACTGGGCGCGGATTTCGGGCAAGAAGGGGGAGCGGATCGTTTACATCCGCACCTTGGTCACCGGCAAGTCGTCGAGCGCCTCGCGGGCCATCGACACCGAATCCAACCTGGGTCAGTACCTGTAGGGAGCGGCGATCGCGAACGCGGCGAAGCCGGGTGAAGCGGGTCGCCGCCATTGACCCAGTGGCGATCGCGAACGCGGCGAAGCCGGGTGAAGCGGGTCGCCGCCATTGACCTAGTCGGTCACCAGCGAGTAACTGTTGGCCAGATCGTCCTGAGTGACCTGCGCGGCGCGCGACGTCGTGTCCACCCGCAGCTCTTCGGTGAGCACGCGCGCCTGATACGACCACCCATCCGGCAGGTTCAGCCGATCGGCCAGCGTGGGCAGATCGGCCCGCGACAGGTCGGGGTCGACGACCTGGCTCCATGTCTGCATGACCCAACGGTTGCCGTGCGGGTCGTGAAGCTCATACACCTCTTCGCTGGCGTCGAAAACGAACACGGTGTGCCGGCTGACTGTGTTGGAGCTGTACGGCGCGGGGTTCATCGACGACAGCAGGATGGTGGCCTGCAGAATCATCTCGATGCCGCCGAAGCTCTTCCGCAGCTCCGGACCCTTAGACCGTTTTTCGATGGCGTTCATCAGCCAATAGCGTGGCCCGTTGAGCAGCGCCGCGGCCGCACCGTTTTCGGTGGCGATGGTGTGCGGATCGAGTGCCGACCACAACTCGGCGGGGCAGTCATTGAGCGGGAAGCTGTTGTAGACGTTGGCCTGTGGACCCGCCTCACCGGGCGTTACCAGGAGCACCTCGCCATAACGCTGCCCGGACAGGTCGGTCCGTGCGTGGCGGCCTGATGAGTTCGATTGCGGGCTGGTCACCAGGGTGAAATTAATCACAGTGTCAATGGGCGTCAACTTCTTCGCCTTGGGCCCGCACCACGTCACCCTCGCCGCTTCGTGGCTGGACGGCTGCCGCAGCGCGGGTTGCGCGGAGGGTTCGCAGTCGCCGCGCCTACGCTTTACGGCATGCAACGGATTATCGGGACGGAGGTCGAGTACGGCATTTCGTCGCCGTCCGATCCGACCGCCAACCCGATCCTCACCTCTACCCAAGCGGTCCTGGCCTACGCGGCGGCGGCCGGCATTCAGCGCGCCAAACGCACCCGCTGGGACTACGAGGTGGAATCGCCGCTGCGCGACGCCCGGGGTTTCGACCTGAGCCGCTCGACCGGCCCGCCGCCGGTGGTCGACGCCGACGAGGTCGGTGCGGCGAACATGATCTTGACCAACGGGGCGCGCCTCTATGTGGACCACGCGCACCCGGAATACTCCGCGCCCGAGTGCACCGACCCACTGGACGCGGTGATTTGGGACAAGGCCGGCGAGCGCGTGATGGAGGCGGCCGCCCGGCACGTCGCCAGCGTGCCCGGCGCCGTCAAGCTGCAGCTGTACAAGAACAACGTCGACGGCAAGGGCGCCTCCTACGGGTCGCACGAGAACTACCTGATGTCGCGCCAGACACCGTTTTCGGCCATCATCGCCGGGCTCACCCCGTTCCTGGTGTCCCGGCAGGTGGTGACCGGTTCCGGCCGCGTCGGCATCGGTCCCTCCGGCGACGAGCCCGGTTTTCAGCTGTCCCAGCGTTCCGACTACATCGAGGTCGAGGTCGGGCTGGAAACCACGCTGAAACGCGGCATCATCAACACCCGCGACGAACCGCACGCCGACGCCGACAGGTATCGCAGGCTGCACGTCATCATCGGCGACGCCAACCTCGCCGAAACGTCCACATACCTGAAGCTGGGGACCACCGCTCTGGTACTTGATCTGATCGAGGACGGGATCGACCTCAGCGACCTGACACTGGCGCGGCCGGTGCACGCGGTCCATGCCATCAGCCGCGACCCGGCGCTGCGCGCCACGGTGGCGCTTGCCGACGGTCGCGAACTCACCGGCCTTGCGCTGCAACGGATTTATCTGGACCGGGTGGCCAAGCTGGTCGACAGTCGTGACCCCGACCCGCGCGCGTCCGACATAGTCGAGACCTGGGCACACGCGCTGGACCTGCTCGAGCGCGACCCGATGGAATGCGCCGAGCTGCTGGACTGGCCGGCCAAGCTGCGGCTGCTCGAAGGTTTCCGCCAGCGCGAGAACCTGAGCTGGTCGGCACCCCGCCTCCACCTCGTCGACCTGCAATATTCGGACGTGCGCCTGGACAAGGGTTTGTACAACCGGCTGGTCGCGCGCGGCTCGATGAAGCGTCTGGTCACCGAACACCAGGTCCTCGAGGCGGTCGACAACCCGCCTACCGACACCCGGGCCTACTTTCGCGGCGAATGCCTGCGCCGCTTCGGTGCCGACATCGCCGCGGCCAGCTGGGATTCGGTGATCTTCGACCTGGGTGGCGACTCGCTGGTTCGCATCCCGACGCTGGAGCCGTTGCGCGGCAGCAAGGCGCACGTCGGTGCGCTGCTGGATTCGGTGGACAGCGCGGTGGAGTTGGTCGAACAACTGACCAGCTAAGCCTCGTTAGCCCGACGAAACGTCAGTGTCGACCGGTAGGGTAGACAAGACCAGCGCCCGTGTGACGCTGGCCGATAACCAAGCAGGAGGCGGCGATGGCTCAGGAGCAGACCAAGCGTGGCGGTGGCGGTGGTGAGGACGACGAACTCACCGGCACCACGGCCGCCGGCCAGGAGCGTCGCGAGAAGCTGACCGAGGAAACCGACGATCTGCTCGACGAGATTGACGACGTCCTCGAGGAGAACGCCGAGGACTTCGTGCGCGCGTACGTCCAAAAGGGCGGACAGTGACCTGGCCGTTCTCTGATCGCCTGTCTCTCAACCCTTCCGCCGTAGATCTGTCCTCGTTCGCCGACTTTCTCCGCCGCCAGGCGCCGGAGCTGTTGCCGGCGAGCCTCAGCGGCCCGCAAGCGGGCGGCAGCGGGGGACAACTCCCGCACGGCACCACCATCGTCGCGCTGAAATTCCCCGGTGGTGTCCTCATCGCGGGGGACCGGCGTTCCACGCAGGGCAACATGATCGCCGGGCGCGATGTGCGCAAGGTGTACATCACCGACGACTACACCGCCACCGGCATCGCCGGCACGGCCGCAATCGCGGTCGAATTCGCCCGCCTGTACGCCGTCGAACTCGAGCACTACGAGAAGCTCGAAGGCGTGCCACTCACCTTCGCGGGCAAGGTGAACCGGCTGGCGATCATGGTGCGCGGCAATCTGGCGGCCGCGATGCAGGGGCTGGTGGCGCTGCCGCTGCTGGCGGGCTACGACATCCACGCAGCCGACCCGGAAAGCGCGGGCCGCATCGTCTCGTTCGACGCCGCCGGCGGCTGGAACATCGAAGAAGAGGGCTATCAGTCGGTGGGGTCCGGCTCGATCTTCGCCAAGTCGTCGATGAAGAAGCTGTACGCGCATGTCAACGATGCGGATTCGGCGCTGCGGGTCGCCGTGGAGGCGCTCTACGACGCCGCCGACGACGATTCGGCTACCGGCGGACCCGATCTGGTCCGTGGCATCTACCCGACCGCGGTCACCATCGACGCCAACGGCGCCGTCGACGTCCCCGAGGACCGGATCGCCGAGCTGGCTCGCGAGGTCATCGAAAGCCGGTCGCGTGCCGATACTTTCGGTCCCGATGGCGGTGAGAAGTGAGCTTTCCGTATTTCATCTCGCCTGAGCAGGCGATGCGCGAGCGCAGCGAGCTCGCGCGCAAGGGCATCGCCCGGGGCCGCAGTGTGGTCGCGCTGGCCTATGCCGGTGGTGTGCTGTTCGTCGCCGAAAACCCGTCGCGCTCACTGCAGAAGATCAGCGAGCTGTACGACCGCGTTGGCTTTGCGGCCGCGGGCAAGTTCAACGAGTTCGACAACTTGCGTCGCGGCGGAATCCAGTTCGCCGACACTCGCGGCTACGCCTACGATCGCCGCGACGTCACCGGTCGGCAGCTGGCCAACGTCTACGCGCAGACGCTGGGCACCATCTTCACCGAACAGGCCAAGCCCTACGAGGTGGAGTTGTGCGTCGCCGAGGTCGCGCACTACGGCGAGACCAAACCGCCTGAGCTCTACCGCATCACCTACGACGGGTCGATTGCCGACGAGCCGCACTTCGTGGTCATGGGCGGCATTACCGAACCGATCACCACCGCCCTCAAGGACTCCTACACCGAGAACGCGGATCTCAACGACGCCCTGCGGATCGCGGTAGACGCGTTGCGGGCCGGTAGCTCCAACGGCGGCGATCAGCCTTCGCTCGGCGTGGCCAGCCTCGAAGTGGCCATCTTGGACGCCAACCGGCCGCGTCGGGCATTTCGACGGATCAGCGGCGCTGCGCTGGAGTCGCTGCTGCAGAAGGCGCGTCCCAAGGGATCGAAGGCTTCCAAGGACAGTCCAAAGGACGCCAAATCCGACGGCGAATCGTCGAAGTAACTGCTCTCGTTCTGACAGCATGCTGTCAGAAGCTTTGATGCTATGCTGTCAAGGTGCGCACCACGGTGACCTTGGACGACGATGTCGAGCAGTTGGTGCGGCGCCGCATGGCCGAGCGGCAGGTGTCCTTCAAGAAGGCGCTCAATGACGCGATTAGGGACGGCGTCTCGGGCCGGTCGGAACCGCGGCGGTTCGTCACACGTACCGCCGACTTGGGCGCTCCCGCCGTAAATCTCGATCGGGCATTGCAGCTTGCGGCCGAACTCGAGGACGAGGAACTTGTCCGTCGCCAGCGGCGTGGGTCATGAGCGCCGCTGCTCCCAGTCATAACCACCCATGAAGATCGTCGACGCGAACGTTCTGCTGTATGCGGTCAACACTTCCAGCGAACACCACAGTTCGTCCTTGCGCTGGCTCGACGATGCGCTATCGGGCGGCGACCGCGTCGGGTTCGCGTGGGTGCCGCTGCTCGCGTTCGTCCGGCTAGCGAGCAAGGAGGGCCTGTTTCCCCGCCCGCTTTCTCCGGAAGACGCCATGGGTCAGGTCGCGGACTGGCTGAGCGCCTCGAGCGCAGTCGTGGTGAATCCGACTGCGCGTCACGTTGATCTCTTGGCGCGAATGCTGGCCGAAGTGGGAGCCGGTGGCAACCTCGTCAACGACGCCCACCTCGCGGCGCTTGCCGTTGAGCATCGCGCGAGCGTCGTCTCCTACGACAGCGATTTCGGCCGATTCCCCGGCGTGCGCTGGGATCGTCCGTCGGCGCTGCTCTGACCGTGCGCCAGGGCCTATGTGCTGACCGACGGTCGCCACGAGCAGCGGCGACTTGGGTGCCTCCGGATTCGTGAAGACCAGTTCGTGGCTCTTGATGACGAGCCGGAGGTGCCCCCGCAATTCGATCCAGCAACTCCGGATTGAACATCGCCAAGTCGTATGACGCCTCACTCGGCTGGCCTGAGAACGGAAGTTCGGGCGGCGAAAACCGCGCCATTTATCAAAGTTCGCCCATCGTGCTGCGGCAGCGGGTCGCACATGACCCCGTCGACAACATCCATGGGCGCGGCTTGCTCACCTTCGCGGCAGGACAACCAGTACCCTCGATTACGTGCAGCGGCGAATCATGGGCATCGAGACCGAGTTCGGTGTCACCTGCACCTTCCACGGCCATCGGCGCCTGTCGCCGGACGAGGTGGCGCGCTACCTGTTTCGCCGTGTGGTGTCCTGGGGCCGCAGCTCCAACGTTTTCCTGCGTAACGGCGCTCGGCTGTACCTCGACGTCGGCAGCCATCCCGAATACGCCACCGCCGAATGCGACAGCCTGGTGCAACTGGTCACCCATGACCGGGCCGGCGAGTGGGTTCTCGAAGACCTGCTCGTCGACGCCGAGCAGCGCTTGGCCGACGAGGGCATCGGCGGCGACATCTACCTGTTCAAGAACAACACCGATTCAGCGGGCAACTCGTACGGCTGCCACGAGAACTATCTGATCGTCCGCGCCGGCGAGTTCTCCCGGATCTCCGATGTGCTGCTGCCATTCTTGGTCACCCGGCAGCTGATCTGCGGGGCGGGCAAGGTGCTGCAGACCCCCAAGGCGGCGACCTTCTGCCTGTCACAACGCGCTGAGCACATCTGGGAAGGCGTCTCGTCGGCCACCACCCGCAGCCGGCCCATCATCAACACCCGCGACGAGCCGCACGCCGACGCCGAGAAGTACCGGCGGCTGCACGTCATCGTCGGCGACTCCAACATGTGCGAGACCACCACCATGCTCAAGGTGGGCACCGCGGCGCTGGTGCTCGAGATGATCGAAGCCGGCGTACCGTTCCGCGACTTCTCACTGGACAACCCGATCCGCGCCATCCGCGAAGTCAGCCACGACATCACCGGGCGCCGGCCGGTCCGGCTGGCGGGTGGGCGCCAGGCAAGTGCGCTGGACATTCAGCGGGAGTACTACAGCCGGGCCGTCGAGCATTTGCAGATCCGGGAGCCCAACGCGCAGATCGAGCAGGTCGTCGACCTGTGGGGCCGCCAGCTCGACGCCGTCGAGAGCCAGGATTTCGCGAAGGTGGACACCGAGATCGACTGGGTGATCAAGCGCAAGCTGTTCCAGCGCTACCAGGACCGCTACAACATGGAGCTGTCCGACCCGAAGATCGCTCAGCTCGATTTGGCCTACCACGACATCAAGCGCGGCCGCGGCGTGTTCGACCTGCTGCAGCGCAAGGGCCTCGCGACGCGTGTCACCACCGACGAGGACATCGCGGAGGCCGTCGACCATCCGCCGCAGACCACCCGCGCCAGGCTGCGTGGCGAGTTCATCAGCGCTGCCCAGGCGGCGGGGCGTGACTTTACTGTCGACTGGGTTCACCTCAAACTCAACGACCAGGCGCAGCGCACCGTGCTGTGCAAAGACCCCTTCCGGGCGGTCGACGAGCGGGTGAAACGGCTCATCGCGAGCATGTAAACCGCACACTCCACTCGATCTAGGCTGGAGCAAATGGCGACTTCGAAAGTCGAACGGCTGGTGAACCTTGTCATCGCCCTGTTGTCCACCCGCGGCTACATCACCGCCGACAAGATCAGGTCCAGCGTGGCGGGCTATTCGGAGAGTCCCAGCGCCGAGGCGTTCTCGCGGATGTTCGAACGCGACAAGAACGAGTTGCGCGACCTCGGCATCCCGCTCGAGATCGGCAAAGTGTCGAGCCTGGACCCCACCGAGGGCTACCGGATCAATCGCGACGCGTATGAACTGCCGCCGGTCGAGCTGACGCCCGACGAGGCCGCCGCGGTGGCCGTCGCCGCCCAGCTGTGGGAGTCGCCCGAATTGATCACCGCGACCCAGGGTGCATTGCTCAAGCTGCGCGCTGCCGGGCTGGACGTCGAACCGGATGCCCCGGTGGCCATCGCGTCGGCCGCCGGCGTGCCGGGGCTGCGCGGGTCGGAGGAGGTGCTCGGAGTCCTGTTGTCGGCCATCGCTTCTGGGCAGGCGGTGCAGTTCCCCCATCGGTCGTCGCGCAGCGCGCCCTACACCACTCGTACCGTCGAACCGTGGGGGGTCATCACCGAGCGGGGCCGCTGGTATCTGGTCGGCCACGACCGCGACCGCGACGACACCCGCACCTTCCGGCTGTCGCGAATAGGCGCCGAGGTCACGCCGATCGGGCCGCCCGGGGCGGTCACCGTGCCCGCGGATGCGGACCTGCGCGGGATCGTCGTGCAAGCGGTCGGGGAGGCACCGAGCGGCGTTCAGGCAACTGTGTGGGTGGCCGAGGGCCGCGCTACCGAGCTGCGCCGCACCGGAAAGTCTCTGGGGCCGCGGCAACTGGCCGGCCGCGACGGTGAGGTGGTCGAGCTCGACGTCGGATCTTCCGACCAGCTGGCCCGAGACATCACCGGCTACGGTGCCGACGCGATCGTGCTGGAGCCGCAGTCGCTGCGCGAGGATGTGCTGGCCCGGTTGACAGCCCATGCAGGCGTCGGGGAGGCCTCATGACTCCCGTTTCCACCCGGCTGGTCCGGCTGCTCAACATGGTGCCCTATTTTCAGGCCAACCCGCGGATCACCCGTGCCGAGGCCGCCGCCGAGCTGGGAGTATCGCCCCGTCAGCTCGAGGCCGACCTCAACCAGCTGTGGATGTGCGGGCTGCCCGGCTACTCGCCGGGTGATCTCATCGACTTCCAATTCTCCGGCGACACCATCGAAGTCACGTTCTCGGCAGGCATCGACCGGCCGCTCAAGCTGACCTCACCCGAAGCAACCGGCCTGCTGGTGGCGCTGCGGGCGCTGGCCGACATCCCCGGGGTGGTCGACCCGCAGGCGGCGCGCAGCGCGATCGCCAAGCTTGCGGCCGCGGCCGGCGCCGCCGGCAACGACAGCACGGTGGCTGCCGTCGACGAGCCGGCTCCCATCGAGAGCCGTGCGGCGGCTGCCGTGCGGACCGCCGTGCAGGACAAGCACGCGCTGAGGATCGACTATTACGCCGCTTCGCATGACACGCTGACAACCCGCATCGTCGATCCCATCCGCGTGCTGCTCATCGGCGGTCACAGCTACTTGGAGGCCTGGTCTCGCGAGGCCGAAGGGGTTCGGCTGTTCCGATTCGACCGCATCGTCGACGCAACGGAGCTGGACGAGCCGGCCGCCCCACCCGAGCCGGCGCTACAGGCACCGCCGGACACGTCACTGTTCGATGGCGATCCGTCGCTGCCGTCGGCCAAGCTCTGGGTGGCGCCCTCAGCAGCGTGGATGTTCGAGTACTACCCGATGCGCGAGGTACGCGAGTTGCCGGACGGGTCCTGTGAGGCGGTGATGACCTACGCCTCCGACGACTGGATGACGCGCCTCGTCCTGGGGTTCGGGGCGGCGGTGCGGGTATTGTCGCCGGAGCCGCTGGCGCGGCGAGTCAAGGACGCCGCGGTCGCCGCCCTAGAGTCCTACCAGGTCGCGGCCCAGGCCTGAGGCCTGCGCGGGTCACCACGCCGTCGCGAGCACGCCGGCAGTTGACTTGGCTGCGGTAGCATCGGATGAACGTCTGGAGGTAATCAAAGTGACAGGTGCTTTTGGTCCGTGGCACTGGGCGATCCTCATCGTGGTGGTGATCGTGTTGTTCGGTGCTAAGCGACTCCCCGACGCGGCGCGCTCGTTGGGCAAGTCGCTGCGGATCTTCAAGTCCGAGGTCCGCGAAATGCAGAGCGAGGGGAAACCCAAGGAGTCTGCCGCCATCGAGACGCCGACGCCCGTGCAGTCGCAGCGCGTCGAGCAGCCAACGACTCAACAGCAGGATCACCCCGAGGCGCGGCCGGCCTAGCCCGGCATCGCCGTCGCGGTGCCTAGGCGCCCCTGACCGAGCGTGGTGAAAATTTTCAAGACCTCCGCGCGCACCGCGGGCTTATTGAAGCGGCTTAACCCGCGCAACCGGCGTAGCCGCACCAATCCCGACGCGACGATGTCGCTGGTGGACCACCTCACCGAGCTGCGCACCCGGCTGCTGATCTCCCTGGCCGCCATCTTGCTCACCACGATCTTCGGCTTCGTCTGGTACTCGCATTCCATCTTCGGGCTGGAAAGCCTCGGCGAGTGGCTGCGGCATCCCTACTGCTCCCTGCCGCAGTCGGCGCGGGCGGAGATCAGCGCCGACGGGCAGTGCCGCCTGCTGGCCACCGCGCCGTTCGATCAATTCATGCTGCGCCTCAAGGTCGGCATGGCGGCCGGCATCGTGTTGGCCTGCCCGGTGTGGTTCTACCAGCTGTGGGCCTTCATCACCCCAGGGCTCTACAAGAAGGAACGCCGCTTCGCGGTGGCGTTCGTGATCCCCGCGGCGGTGCTCTTCGTCGGCGGGGCCGTGCTGGCGTATCTGGTGCTGTCCAAGGCGCTGGGCTTCCTGCTGACCGTGGGCAGCGACGTACAGGTGACCGCCCTGTCCGGCGACCGGTATTTCGGCTTCCTGATCAACCTGCTGGTGGTGTTCGGCGTCAGCTTCGAATTCCCGCTGCTGATCGTCATGCTCAACATGGTGGGTCTGCTGCCCTACGAACGGCTCAAGTCGTGGCGGCGTGGTCTGATCTTCGCGATGTTCGTCTTCGCCGCGGTGTTCACGCCGGGGTCCGATCCTTTCTCCATGACGGCGCTCGGCCTGGCGTTGACCGTGCTGCTCGAGTTCGCCATTCAGATCGCCCGGCTGCACGACAAGCGAAAAGCCAAGCGCGAAGCGCAGATCGCCGACGACGAAGCCTCGGTCATCGAACCGCCGGAGCCAATGACTGCACCCTCGGCGGTTGGCGGAACTCATGACGACGTCACCTGAACCTTCTTGCCGCGAGGGCGCGCAAATGTACGCCGAAACACCGATTTCGACGTACATTTGCGCACCCTCACGCGAGATGGCGTCGACGTGACCGAGCTGACCGAGCTCGCAAGGTTCAGCGCCGAGCTGCAATTCTCGCTGGACGACTTTCAGCGGCGGGCGTGTGCGGCGCTGGAAGGCGGCCACGGTGTGCTGGTCTGCGCGCCCACCGGCGCCGGCAAGACGGTCGTCGGTGAATTCGCGGTGCACCTGGCGCTGGCGTCGGGCGGCAAGTGCTTCTACACCACACCGCTCAAGGCACTGAGCAACCAGAAGCACACCGACCTGACGGCGCGCTACGGGCGCGACCTGATCGGACTGCTGACCGGCGACATGTCGGTCAACGGCGACGCCCCCGTGGTGGTGATGACCACCGAGGTGCTGCGCAACATGCTCTACGCCGATTCGCTTGCGCTGCAAGGACTTTCCTACGTAGTGATGGACGAGGTGCATTTCCTCGCGGACCGGATGCGGGGGCCGGTCTGGGAGGAGGTCATTCTGCATCTGCCCGACGAGGTGCGGGTGGTCAGCCTGTCGGCGACGGTGAGCAACGCCGAAGAGTTCGGTGGCTGGATCCAGACTGTGCGCGGCGACACGACAGTGGTGGTCGACGAGCACCGGCCGGTGCCGTTGTGGCAACACGTCATGGTCGGCAAGCGACTCTTCGACCTGTTCGACTACGACAGCAAAACCGACAAGTCCAGCGTTGATCCCGCGCTGCTGCGCCATATCGCGCATCGTCGTGAGGCCGATCGGCTGGCGGACTGGCAGCCGCGCCGCAATTCCGGCCGGGGCGGCTCGAATCGGCCGCGCTTCTACCGGCCGCCGGCGCGCCCGGAGGTGATCGCGGTCCTGGACTCCGAGGCGTTGCTGCCGGTGATCACTTTCGTGTTCTCCCGGGCCGGCTGCGACGCGGCCGTCGCCCAGTGCCTGCGATCGCCGCTGCGGCTGACCACCGAAGAGGAGCGCGCACGGATCGCGGAGGTGATTGACCACCGTTGCGGCGACCTCGCGGATTCCGACCTCGCGGTGCTCGGCTACTACGAATGGCGAGAAGGGCTGATGCGCGGTTTGGCGGCCCATCATGCTGGGATGTTGCCGATCTTCCGGCACACCGTCGAGGAGCTGTTCACCGCCGGGCTGGTCAAGGCGGTGTTCGCCACCGAGACCCTGGCGCTCGGTATCAACATGCCCGCCCGCACGGTGGTGCTCGAGCGGCTGGTGAAGTTCAACGGCGAGCAGCACATGCCGTTGACCCCGGGGGAGTACACGCAGTTGACCGGCCGCGCCGGCAGGCGGGGTATCGATGTCGAAGGTCACGCGGTGGTGCTGTGGAATCCCAACGACGAAAACAGCGAACCCGCGCAGGTGGCCGGCTTGGCCTCGACCCGCACCTTTCCGCTGCGCAGCTCGTTCGCGCCGTCGTACAACATGACGATCAACCTGGTGAACCAGATGGGTCCGCAGCAGGCGCATCGCTTGCTGGAACAGTCTTTCGCGCAATATCAGGCCGACCGCAGCGTCGTCGGACTTGTCCGGGGCATCGAACGCGGCAAACGGATGCTGGCCGAGATCGCGGCGGAACTAGGTGGACCAGACGCACCGATCCTCGAATACGCGCGGCTGCGCGCCAGGGTGTCCGAGATGGAGCGGGCGCAGGCCCGCGCATCTCGGCTGCAACGACGGCAGGCGGCCAACGACGCCCTGTCTGCCCTGCGCCGCGGCGACATCATCACCATCACGCACGGCCGCCGCGGGGGGTTGGCGGTGGTGCTGGAATCGGCGCGCGACAACTCTGACCCGAGGCCGTTGGTGCTGACGGAAAACCGGTGGGCGGGCCGGATTTCGTCGGCGGACTACTCGGGAGCATCAACCCCGGTCGGCTCGATGACTCTGCCCAAGCGAGTCGAGCATCGACAGCCACGGGTCCGGCGGGATCTGGCGTCGGCGCTGCGGTCGGCCGCCGCCGGGTTGCCGGTATCGGCGCGGCGACGCGGCGGGAAGGAACAGGCCGGCGAGTTCCACGATCCCGAGCTGGCGTCCTTGCGGACCGAACTGCGCCGGCATCCCGCCCACACCGCCGGCGAAGAGCAGATCCGGGAGGCCGAGCGGTATCTGCGCATCGAAGCTGACAATGCGCAACTGCAGCGGAAAGTAGCGGCGGCCACCAACTCGCTGGCCAAGACATTTGACCGCATCGTCGGACTGCTGGCCGAACGCGGCTTCATCCACGGCCCGTCCACCGATCCACAGGTCACCGACGACGGACGGCTATTGGCCCGGATTTACAGCGAGAGCGACCTACTGGTGGCCGAGTGCCTGCGCACCGGCGCGTGGGCGGGCCTGAAATCCGCCGAGCTCGCGGCGGTGGTCTCGTCGGTGCTCTATGAGGCCCGCGGTGATGCGCCCGGTGCCGCATATGCCGCCGAGTCGCCCACCCAACGAGTGCGCCAGGCGCTGCTGCAGACGTCGCGGCTGTCCAATACGCTGCGCGCCGACGAGCAACGCCACCGGATTGCGCAAAGTCGTGAGCCCGACGACGGCTTCGTCCGGGTCATCTACCGCTGGGCGCGCGCTGGGGATCTCGCCGCCGCGCTGGCCGCGGCCGATCCGCCAATGTCAGCGGGAGACTTCGTGCGCTGGTGCCGACAGGTTCTCGACCTGCTGGACCAGGTTCGCAATGCCGCGCCGGACGCCGCGCTGCGGGCTACCGCAAAGCAAGCTATCAATGATGTGCGGCGCGGCGTCGTCGCAGTTGACGCCGGGTAGGCTTGGCCGGAGCTACGGTTACATCTCGTGACACGGACTGAGGAGAGACGATGAGCGGACCGCACGGGTCAGACCCGTACCAGCCGTGGCAGCAGCCTGGCCAGGTATCTCCCGACCAGGCGACCCAAATGGGACCCGTCTCGGGATCGCCCTGGCAACAGCCGGCGCAGTCCCAGGACGCGACGTGGCATGCCCCGGCCTACACGCCCTCGGAGTATCCGCAATATCAGCAGCCGGGCACGCCCGGCTACGGCGACACCAGCTCGCAGGCCACGCAATACGGCGCGCCCACCCAATACGGCCAGCCCGCGCAATACGGCCAGCCCGGCCAGTACGGTCAGACGGCCCAGTATGGTCAACCGGGCCAGTATGGCCAGCCAGGCCAGTACGGTCAGCCAGGCCAATACGGTCAGCCGGGCCAGTATCCGCAGCCCTTCGAACAGCCCAAGAAGCGGTCGGCGGGAATGGTCTGGGGCATTGTTGGTGGGGTGGGTGTGCTCCTCGCCGCGGTGATTCTGGTGCTCGGTTTCGTGGTGCCAGGTTTCTTTGTCACCAAGGAGCTCGACGTCAGCAAGGCACAGGCCGGCGTGCAGCAGATCCTCACCGACGAGACGAATGGCTACGGCGCCAAGAACGTGAAAGACGTGAAGTGCAACGGCGGCAAGAACCCTGAGGTCAAGAAGGGCGGCAGCTTCGACTGCAACGTCAGTATTGACGGCGCCCCGCGCAAGGTGACGGTGACGTTCCAGGACGACAAAGGCACCTACGAGGTCGGACGGCCGACGCAGTAGCAGTCGTCAGTCGGGCAGCGCGTCGAGCGCCGCTTGCAGGCGCTTGATCGACGACCCGACGCCCAGCTCGGTGGCCAGTTGGGCGGTGCGTGCCGGGTCGGCGGCAGCCAGGGGCAGTGTGTCGGTGGGCGTCGAAAACGTGACAGGAGCATCGGTGGCCACCCGCACCACCGCGCCCGCGGCCTTGATGTAGTCGGTCGCGGCCAGCAGTTTGGCCCGCAAACCCTTGGCCAACTTGGACTTTGGGTTGTGCGCGGCGGCCATGATGTGCTCCAGCGAGCCGTGCTGGGCGAGCAGGGTTGCTGCCGTCTTCTCGCCGACGCCCGGCACGCCCGGCAGCCCGTCGGAGGGGTCGCCTCGCAGCAGTGCGAGCTCGGCGTATGCCGGTCCGGCGCGATCCACTGGCACGCCGTATTGCTCGGCCACGTCCGCGGGCCCGAACAACGTGGCCTTGTTCAGTCCGCGGCCCAAATAGAGTACGCGGACTGGGACGGGATCGTCGGTCACCACCTGCAACAGGTCGCGGTCTCCGCTGACCACGACGACAGGATTCTTCTTTTCCCGCGCTGCCAATGTGCCCAGCACGTCGTCGGCTTCGAAACCCGGTGCGCCCGCCGTCGGGATTCCGAACGCGTCGAGCAACTCCATGATCATGTCGACCTGGGGCGTCAGGTCGTCAGGCACCTCTTCGATGTCGGGCTGCCCGGCGGGCTCTTCTTCGGCAACGCGGTGCGCCTTGTAGGAAGGGATCAGGTCGACGCGAAACTGGGGGCGCCAGTCCACGTCCAGACACACCGCCAGCCGGCGGGGCTTTTGCTGGCGGATCACTACGGCCATCGAGTCGATGAATCCGCGGACGGCATTGACCGGCCGCCCGTCGGGCGCGGTGATCGACGACGGTACCCCGAAGTACGAGCGAAACCACATGCTGGCGCCGTCGAGGAGCAATAGCGGTGCAGCCATGGCGCTATCTTGTCAGCCATGGAGTCTCGCCGTGTCGACGCCTTCGAAGCCCAAGTGTATGCGCGCCGGCTGACGGCTGCGGCCGCCGCGACCGCCGACGCGGGACTGAGTGGTCTGGTGGTCACTCCCGGCTACGACATGCGTTACCTCGTCGGCTCGCGGGCCCAGACGTTCGAGCGGCTCACCGCACTGGTGTTGCCGGCCTCCGGCGAGCCGACCATCGTGGTGCCGCGGCTGGAGCTGGCCTCGTTCAAGGCGTCGCCGATCGCGGAACTGGGCCTGACGGTTCAGGATTGGGTCGATGGCGAAGACCCGTACCAGCTGGTGAGAGCGGCCCTGGGGGGTTCTCGGGCCGCTGTCAGCGATTCCATGCCTGCACTTCACCTGGTGCCGCTGACCGCTCTGCTGGACGTGCCGCCGGTACTGGCCACCGACGTGCTGCGCGGGCTGCGGATGGTCAAGGAGCGAGGTGAGATCGACGCGTTGCGCAACGCCGGTGCGGCCATCGACCGGGTGCATGCGCGGGTCCCGGAGTTTCTCCGGCCGGGCCGAACGGAGGCCGAGGTTGCCGCCGATATCGCCGAAGCGATTGTCGCCGAAGGACATTCGGAGGTGGCGTTCATCATCGTCGGCTCCGGCCCGCATGGCGCGGATCCGCATCACGGGTATTCGGATCGTGAATTGCAAGTCGGTGACGTCGTGGTCGTCGACATCGGCGGCGTCTATGACCCCGGTTATCACTCCGACTCGACTCGAACCTACAGCCTCGGCGAGCCCAATAATGATGTGGTTCAGCAGTATTCGCTATTGCAACGGGCTCAGCGGGCGGCTGTGGCCGCAGTGCGTCCCGGCGTGACTGCCGAAGAGGTGGATGCCGCGGCCCGCGACTTCCTGGCTGAGGCGGGACTGGCCGAGTATTTCGTCCACCGCACCGGGCACGGTATCGGGCTGTCGGTGCACGAGGAGCCCTATATCGTCGCCGGCAACGATCTGCCGCTCACCGAGGGCATGGCATTCTCCGTCGAGCCGGGCATCTATTTCCCTGGCCGGTGGGGTGCGCGCATAGAGGACATTGTCATCGTGACGGAGGATGGTGCTTTGTCTGTCAACAACCGGCCGCACGAGCTGATTGTCCTACCCGCCAAGTAGGTTGGCGGAGTGTCAATCCTGGACCTAGCGCTGCTCCCCATCCGCATCGCACGCCACGTCGCTGAAGCCGTCGTGCATCCCGCAGAGCGCTCGCCCGCGCCCCCGGCCGAGCTCGTCGTGGTCGACGGGATGCCCGAGGGCGTGCCGCCGGCCGCGCGACGGCCAGAGCCGGCACTACCTGCGCCGGCCGGATGGCCGTTCGGTGAGGACTTTCCGCGGACCTGCGGCGCCGGCCGCATAGCCGGCGGCGCCCTGTTCTGGACCGACTTTCTCTACGACGACCACGGCGCAACGGGACTTCCGGTCGGGGACTTGAAGATTCAGGCACCGCCACGCGGCACATACATTTATCCCGACGGTCCTGCGGCCCGCAACGGCGCCGACATCTTCCGCGTCGCCATCGGGCTCAGCGAGACGCACACATGGTGGCGAATCGACTGGAACACACTGCTGAACGCCTCGGTGCCGATCGCATTGTTCACCTTAGACACCGGGCGAGCGGCGGCCACATCCGGCGAGTGGCCGTTCGACGCTGGCGTGCGTTCGGCGGGTATCGACTTGGCGCTGCTGGTTTCGGCGAGTGGCGCTCGGCTGATGGATTTGGCGACGCAGGTCGTGACGCCCGTGGAACACAGTGTGGACATGCAATCGCGGACGTTTTTGGCGCAGGTGCCGAGGTCGTTGGTGGAACCGACGGGCACCTGGACGGTGCGGCTGGCCGCAGGGTTGGCCAACGGCGCCGGGGATGGGTTCGCCGATGTGCCCATCTTGCACGGCGCGTTGCACGGGCAGCCCAACGTCTACAACGTCGCATTTCGCACCAGTGCTCAGGAACCGCCGCACTTGAACTTCTGGTCTGATGCCGCCCAGGCTGCCGCTCTGACCAGCGGCGACATATCGAAGTTCTCGGTTGCCGTGGAGTGGGATCGGTTGGCGGGGCGCGAAACAACGCCAGAGCCGGTGATTGCTGGCCCGTCGACTCGGTGGTACGTGTCCTCGATCGAGCTCGGGCAAGGCGTCACCGCTGATGACATCTTGAGCACCAAACCGCAGTTCCTCGGCCGGGTGCAGCCCTATTCGGTATGCGTGCCGTCGACCTACACGCCTGGCCGTCCGCTGCCCTTGACCCTGCTGCTGCACTCACTTGCACTCGGGCAAAACCAGTTCGCCGCGATCGACCCGCATTTGCTTAACGAGGTGTGCGAAGGCCGCGACTCGGTGGTGATCACGCCACTCGCGCGGGGCCCGTCGACCTGGTATTTCGATACCGGAGAGCTGGACGTCTGGGAGGTGTGGGCGCGGGTGGCCGAGCAGCTGGGCACCGACCCCAACCGCACCGTGGTCTCGGGTTATTCGATGGGCGGCTATGCCGCCTACAAGTTCGGGCTGACCTATCCAGAGGTGTTCGCGCAGGCGGTCGTGCTGGCCGGTCCGCCCGTGTGCGGGGTCCGATTGATTCCGCACGTCGACATTCCTGCCGACCTCGACTTGGACTCACACTGCGCCCGGGAAGGCGATACGTGGAAGCTGCTGGTGAATGCCCGCTGGCTGCCCTATGTGATTGCCCACGGGCTGGTAGACGAGCTGGTGCCGTTTGCGTCGGCGGCCGAGCAGGTGCTTGAACTCGACCGGCTGGGCTACCGCCACCGATTCACCGTTTACCCGTTGGAGGATCACATCGCCTGGGTGTTTCAGGACAAGTTCGAAGATCCGATCAAGCACATGGGAACCGGTCTGCGCCAAGCAGATCCGGGACACATCACCTTCGCCTGGTATCCGCAACTGGTGCGGGCCGATCTGGGCATCGGCCCGGATCAGGTGTGGTGGCTGTCGGAACTGACTGCTGATTCGGCGGTGACAGCGCGGCGCGGAGCCATCGCGGAGGTCGACGCCCGGTCGTATGCCCGGCCGGACCCGACACACACCATCCGGCATCGCCGTGGGTCCGTCCCGTACTTCGAGCCGACTCCTGGGCTGTACAGCGAGCTGTTCTGGCAGGTGGGCCCGCCGGTCGGGGCGTTGCCGTATCTGACGCTGCGGCTTAGCGGGGTTGCCAGCCTGGCAGTCGACATCAAGCGCGCGGGGCTGGCGGCGTTGCCGTCGTCGACGATTACGTTGGCCACCGACACCGCCACCCAGGTGACGCTGAGGGCGCTCCCCGACGGTGTCGAGGTGCAGCTCGACGGCCAGCCCAGCGGACCGACCGTAGCGATGCCGGCCGGACGCCACCAAATCACGTTGGCGGTGAGGAATTGACTCAGCCTGCGTGGCCGTTTGCAGCCGAGCAGGCTTTGAACCAGGCGAGGTGGTAGTTGGCCGTGGCTTTGTTACCGGCAATCAGCGCGTCGATAGCCGCCAGGAGTTGCCAATTGCCCACGTCGTGGGCATTTACGTGGTCGGGATAGGACTCAAGGACGCGAGTACTGATCGCGGCCAGATGCTGGTGCAGCAGTTCGATCTCGGAGTCCAGCACTCCGCTGCCAGTAGACGCCGCTTTGGCCAGCGTGTGGGCCAAGCGGGGGAGTCCGTCGCGCCACTGGGTCGCGTGGCCGAGCTCGGGGCCGAGTTCGTCGACCTCGGGTGCGCGCCGAGGCCGAAGCGCGGTGGGCACGGGCTCCTCTTCTTCGGGCACGTGATGGATCGGGGTGTAGCCAGCAGCGACGGTGACTTCGCCGAGCATGGTTTCCAAGGTGCCACGCCGCTTTGCGGGGGGCAGTAGCGTCACCGCCGCCGGCAGGTCGATTCCTGGCGGAATCCAGCCGCTGGCCAGGTCGGTTGCCAGCACGGTTGTGTTGTCGGCGCGGTCTCCGGCCGCCCACGCCAGACGCGGTTGTTGGCGAGCAACGACGGCCACCAACCGCTCCAGTCGAGTGCGCGCTGTGGCATGGGCCGACACTTCGCCGGCGACCGCGCCGCTGGCGGTCGCGACGGCAGCCTCGGTCGCCAAGCTCGGTGCTGCGACAGGCGATTTCGGCGTGGTCGACTGACGCATCACGGTGGGCTGACCACTGCCGCCCTGCCCTGCCGATGGATGCACGGGCGCCGAGCCGGGTGTCGCCGAGGTAACTGGCGGGCTGGGCGGGACAGGTGGTGTTGCGCCGGTTTGGATCGCGGGCCGTAGGTCGGATGCATAGGCGGGCAGCGGACCCGAAGGTGTCGACGATGAGGCTACCGCTGGCGCGGCTGGTCCCGTGACGATCGGGGGGGCCGGCGGTTCCAGAGTCGGGGCGTGCGCGACCTGCGGTGGCGCCTCAAATGCCTGGGCATGCGCGACGGCGGTCATTCCCGCGGATGGAGGTGGCGGTGGTGGTGGCTGGGGGACTGGCGCCATGGTGTGCGACATCGGCGCTGGCGGAATTGCTTCTGGTGCTCCTGAGAAAGGCGCACCCGCCTGAATTCCTTTGTCGAAGCTTTGGATTAGATGCGTTGGGGAAGGGGGTCCGAGCGAGGAGGGTGGTGGAAGCGCGGCGCCAGCAGAAGGTGGGGCCGGGGCGGCGGCCACTGGCATCGAAGTGCCCGGCAGAGATCCTGTACGAGCACCAGATGTCGCCGGAAAGGCAGTCGATGGAGCGGAGTGTTGCGGTGATACCGGTTGGGCGGCCGCAACACGCGGGGGAGTAAGCGCTGGTGGGAGCTGGCCACCCGGGAACGCCTGGGGCGGCGCATGCGCTGATCCTCGCGGCCCAGCTGTATCACCGCGAATTACCGCTGGGATCCCGCCGCCGTCGAGCGCCTGTGGTTTGAGTCTTGTTGGGTTGGGCGGTGACGCTCCGTCAGGCTCACCCTTGATTACCGTCGGCAGCTGGCCGCCCTGTAGAACCTGCTTCGAACTAGGGTTGCCCAACATCGCCCGTACACGATCCGATAGATCCTGCTGATGATCGGAGTGCCGAAACATCTGATCGAGGTTGAAACCGTTGGCCGAAGCGAACTGACGTGCGGACTGTCCGCTCCCTTCCTCGTCGAGGACTCGCTGGGTCGCTTCGAGCACGTTGCTCCCATATTTGGCTGCAGCGATATTGGACAAGGCGCGGACTTGCTGAATCACGGCTACGATCTTTGCCGCCTTGGTCTCGATCGGCTCTTTTGAGTGTTGAATTTCGTTGATTCGGTTGTTGCCCTCATCCGCCAAATTGGTGAGATCGTGTTGAAGGCTCAGCATGCTGTCGTACGCGGTTCCATAGCTTCTCAGCTTGAGTCCGTTTTTCTCGGAGATCCGTCGGGCATATGCCTCACCACGTCGGTAGGCATCACGGAGATCATTTGCAGTGACTCCGCGCTGCTCGACTAGTGGGCCGGATCGGGCCTCTCTCAGCAAATCTGCGAAGCGTTCGAATTGCATATTGAATGCGCCTCGACGTGTTTTGTTGCTTTGCAATATCAACAAATCCTGATCATCCGGCCATTGGTCACCCACGAGCAATTGGGACCACTGGCCGGGCGGAAAAATCATTTGCACATCTCACTGACTTTTGAACCAGCAGCCTCCACAACGTCGCGGGATGATTTGAGTTCGGGATCTGGCGCCTCGGCCATGTAATTAATTGCGAGCTGCTGATATGCGCTGGATAGTGCTCTTATCGCTTCCGCTAAAGCACCAGGGGTTGCTGATTCTTCTGCTAATACCTTCAATAAGTAGTTGCCACCGTCATACAGTGCGATTCGAGCATTCGCGGCAACACCGAGGACGGTGCCGGGGTCGTTGTCACCGTCTCTACCTGTGTTAGCGAGCACCGCATGATGCACCTTGTCGTATGCGGCACACACTTTCGTCCTAGCCATGGCGATCTGTTGATCGGTATATGTCTGCGCAGCAGAGGGTTTGTTGGATGGTGCAGGGCGAAACCAGCCGGCCACCGCAACACCGAGTGTGACCAATAGCGCGACTAGCACGAGCACGACCATCGGCCACTGCCGCCTTGGCGCGGGTGGCGCGGCCTGCCAGGTGGGCGGAGGAGGCAGATCTGACACGCGCTGATCGTAGCCCGCATGAGCGATTGCGGTAGTCACGCTGGGTCGGCGTGGTCGGAAACAACTTGAATTCAGTAATCAGACTCAACGGAAAATGAGCTGAAATGAAGTGAAGCGATCCACGACTGAGTTTCGGCCGGTACGGGTTGGAGTTAATTGCCTGTCGGTCGTTGATACTGGGTTATCCGACACGCACCGAAAATGGCTGACGTCGGCCTTTCGTGTTCGACGCATGATTAAAACCGGCAATTTTGTATACGCCACCCCAACATAACTCCGGAAATTTACGGGCTTCTATGCCGAAACCCCTAGCGGCCCGAGCCAGTCTCGTCGTCGCGCTTATGCTCCGGCAACAGGATGCGCCGGGTCGCGACGGGCTTGCCGTCCACCCGCTTGATCACCTCAGGCGTCGGCGGGGGTGTGGTGATCCGTCCCTGCACTGGCGCGCCGTTCTTCACCGACGGCACGAGGACGCGCTTGGTCTCAGCCTTCGGATCGCTGCCGGGCCCAGCGCCCGCCATGCCCGGCGGCATGATCGGCATGGCGCCCATACCACCCCGTGGCGCGGTTTGAGCCTCCGGCGGGCTCGGTGGCGCAGGTGACGTCGCGTGCGACGACGCAGGCAGAGTACCGGCGGACGAGCCCTGAAGCGGTGTGAGCATCGCGGTCGGCAGAGTGGTGCCGATACCGCCACCGCCACCGCCTGAGCCGGCCCCATGGCCACCGAATTCCTCCCCGCCACCGCCGGTCTCAAGCTCAGCGGGAACGGCCTCGCTCCCGGTCGCAGCTCCTCCGACGCCATGCTGCAGCGCGCCCATGCCCATTTGCATCGCCTGCTGTCCGGCCTGGGCGAGCTGCTGCGGAATCTGGCTGAGCGGTTGCAGCGCACCGCCGAGAGCGCCCGCGATACCACCGGCGATACCAGCCGCCATCTGCGGCATCTGCTGCACCATCTGGCTCATTTCAGTCTGACCGCCGACTCCGGCCAGCCGAGCGGATGACTGCTCTTCGTTGGCAGGAAATTTGCCGAGCGCGTCGGCAACCTTGGCCTCGCGTTCGTCATGTCCTGCTAGAGCCGCGAGGTTGTCTCCCGGATCACCGCCGTTAGCAGCGATACCGAGGACCTTCAGCAATTGGCTGATCGCCGACTGCCCGGTAGCCAGCTGATCGGGTGTGATCACCGGCGGCGGCGGCATCCCACTGAGTCGCGCGAGCTGGTCCAGAACGATCCTGAGCCGCTCTTCTTCGCCGCCACTCATTGAGGCCTCCCCAACCCTGGCGCCTGTGTCAGCGCCTCGAACATTCGGCTGATGCTAGCGCCGATTGACCGTTCGGGTAATTCAGCGTGGCTCCGACGATCAGGGAAGGGGAATGCGAATTGGTCTGGGCAGGGGGATCGGAAAGGAAGGAAACGGATTGGGCAGGCCAGGAAGCCCCGGGACGGGAAGGGAAGGAATGACAGGAACCTGCAGAGCAGGCCACTGGTCACCAAAGCGCGACAATACCTCTTGGTCGCCGATCTCCTTGTGCCATTCGAGACCCAATAATGGCCCAAGGCGCCCGTCCTCGACGCGAGGCCAAGCCTGAACAAGCGGCGTCGTCTCTCCTGCCCGGTCGCTGTAGATCTCGACTGCTGGGAAGTTCGTCACGATCCCACCGGCGACGGGACCCGACTCAGTCGGTGCGATGGCAATGGTGCCGTTCACATCGAACGTGGTGGCCTTCGCAACAGCTTCGCCGCCCGGGGAGAATGGGTCGGCGGCACTGTACTTGATCAGCACAGAGCCGTCGCTTTTCTGGATGGCCGACACAGACGGAGTGCCCGCGCGAATCTGGCCGGTCTTCGCATCGACCGACGGGTTCTGCCGGGTCACGATGATGCCGTTCTCGTAGTCGACAGTTATTGCGACCCTTGATGATTCGGGCCCCGCTGTGGCGGAAAAGTCTCGGTTGTCCCCGAGATTATCGTGGTACCCAGGCCAGTCGAACTGCGGATTCACTACCGATTCTCCGGGGATGAAGAGGTTCGTGCGGACCACGCCCTGACCCGGCACCGGCGTGATGCGCTCGATCGAGATATTCGGTGGCACACCCCCGTTCTTCGGGTCATAGCTGTGTGGATCGAGGGCCGCGGCGGTTTCCCAGTCAGCCGGCGACTGTGGCGGGTGGCCGAAAACCTTTGTGAATGTGTGGATTTGATTCTTCTGCCGATTGGTCTCGGGTTCGGCCCTCGATGGGGCGCCCGGAACGTCTACCGTCTGGATTATCTGGGGGTCATAGCCGTTGGTGTGAAGGGTCGTTAGGGATGACTGCAAAGTGTCGGAGTACTTCGTCCGGATCGATTCCAGCTGACTGACAGCATTTCTGGTGTCGCTTATGGCCTCGTGTTCATAGGTGGAATATTTTGCGTCCAGCTCGGACCTCTCAGCCGGGGTGAGAGGCATGTGCTGCTCGATATCTCGCACCTGATCGAGCAGGTCGTCGATGTGCCGTAGACGACTTCCAAGGGTTGCGATCTGCCCAGCTGCGAGTCCCTGCGCTTCAGCCAGGATGCCGGCAATGTTCTCCAAATCGATTGCGATCTTCGGCAGTTGGTCCGCCTGAAGATGCAGTGATTGTCTCGCGCGCTCTACCTCGGCGGCATCGTTGATCGGGTGATCGCCATTCTGGTGATTCCACGCCGCCTCAAAATGACGTAGCGCTTCTTCGAACTTGCTCTTGGCGTCGTCACCAGATTGCCCCGCGTTGAAAAGCGCCTTGGCCATGCCGGAAATCTGCGCTGGGCGGCCACTCTGGAGGCTGGCGTTAATCGCCCATGGATCGCCGTGGGCTTCGGCGATCAGACTCCGAATGCTTATGTGTCGGAAACGTTGCATTGCCCCGCAAGCAGTTTCGCGGCATTGAGCTCATCCATGTCGGTGAACGCCGTGGCGGCAGCACGAACCCTGTTACCGAGCGCGGCGAGCATCTCATGATGGGCCCGAAAGGTTTTGACGTGCCGGGAGTGTGTTGCGCTGAAGGCCTCGTGATACCTGTCGGCGGCAGCGAAATCACCGAAGATTCCCGACGACAGCGGCGCTCGCGACATCTGGTCGGCCCCGTCTTGTGCATATCCACCTGCGCGGTGGGTCTGGTTGGCCCCGGAGTGCAACCAGTCGGTGTCGACAAACATCACTACCCTTCCTCAGCTCTTGGCGTTTCGATTCGCCACGGCGACAAGCGATCTAGTCGAGATGTCGCCGGTGACGCTAAAGACAGGGAATGCGCGCGTCAATTCAGTAGCCGGTCCAGCCGCAGCTGTGGAGAAGTGAATTGTGCTCGAAGCTGGCTGCCGCTAGGTTGCGGCGCAATCCAAGGGACGCTGCGCGGTTAGGCAGCCTTATTCGACGCGGCCACGGTCAAGCAGATCCGACGAGCCGAGCACCCGCTCGACGTGAACCTCGATGACCACCCGTCGCGGATTGGGCCTGGGCGTGCGATAGCGCTGGGCGTAGCGCAGCTCGGCGTCCCGGACGGCATCGGCTTCACCGTTTACCTTGGCCCGACCCTCCAGCGACAGCCACCGGGCGCCGTCGACTTGGCTGAGCACCGCCACCCCGCCGCGCTCCGCGTTGACCGCCTTTTGAGACCCGCCGGTGGTGATGACCCGCGCGATATGAGTCTTGGGATCGAAGGTGAAACCTACAGCCACCACATGCGGCGAATTGTCGGCGCGCAGCGTGGTCAACATCGCGAGATGGCGCTCGGAGAGGAAGGCCAGCGCGTCGTCGGTGAGCCGGGTAGTGGTATTCGCCATCGCTCCCCACGCTAGCGCAGGTGATAATCGCAGCCGTGGACGACACGGGCGCTGGTCCGGTAGTAATTTTCGGCGGTCGCAGCGAGATCGGCATGGAGCTCGCTCGGCGGCTGGCTCCAGGAGCCACTGTGGTCCTGGCGGCACGCAAAGCCGACCAGCTCGGTGAGCAAATCGGCGCACTCCGCGACGCCGGGGCAGCCGATGTGCACACGGTGGAGTTCGACGCCGACGACCTGGATTCACACGGCCCGCTCGTCGCATCGATCATCACCGAACACGGCCCCATCGGCGTCGCGGTACTGGCCTTTGGGATCCTCGGCGACCAGGCCCGCGCCGAGACCGATGCCGCCCACGCCGTAGCCATCGTCCACACCGACTACGTCGCTCAAGTCAGCCTGCTCACCCACCTGGCCACCGGAATGCGCGCCGCCGGCCGCGGATCAATGGTGGTGTTCTCCTCGATCGCCGGTGCACGCGTGCGCCGCGCCAACTATGTCTACGGATCGGCCAAGGCCGGCCTGGACGGCTTTGCCAACGGGTTGGCCGACGCGCTGCACGGCACCGGAGTGCGGTTGGTGCTCGCTCGGCCCGGATTCGTCATCGGGCGTATGACGGAGGGCATGAAGCCCGCGCCGCTATCCGTCACGCCCGAGCGGGTGGCGGAAGCGACGGCGCGTGCGCTTGCCAAAGGACGGCGCACGGTGTGGATCCCATGGGCGTTGGGGCCCGCGTCTGCCGCTATGCGTCTGCTGCCGCAGTTTGTCTGGCGCAAGATGCCCCGATGATCCGCGCCGGCGACGATGCCGTGGGGGCACCCCCAGCCGCGCAGCGGCGAGGGGGAGTCAGCGATGAGGAGGAGCGGCGCATATGATCGTCGTGGTCGGTATCGGGGCCGACGGCATGGCCGGACTATCAGAAGCTTCGAGGTCCGAATTGCAAAGAGCGACCATTATTTACGGCTCGAAAAGACAACTTGACCTGCTCGACGACACCGTAAGTTGCCCCCGCCACGAGTGGCCGTCGCCCATGCTGCCGGCGCTGCAAACACTGAAAGTCGACGGCGACGACATTCACGTTGTGGCAAGCGGAGATCCGTTGCTGCACGGCATCGGCGGCACCCTGGTCCGCTTGTTCGGTGCAGGGAAAGTCACTGTGCTGCCGCACGTTTCGTCGGTAACGCTGGCGTGCGCCCGAATGGGCTGGAACGTCCACGACACCGAGGTGATCAGCCTGGTCAGCGCGCAGCCGCACACCGCGGTTCGCTGCGGCGGACAGGCGATCGTGCTGTCGCGCGACCGGACCACGCCGCAGGCACTGGCCGTGCTGCTCAACGCCCACGGGCGCGGTGATTCCGAATTCACCGTGCTGGAAGGACTCGGCGGCCCCACAGAACGCCGACGCGACGGCCGGGCCCGAGACTGGGCCGTCGGCGGCCGTGATGATCTCGACGATCTCAACGTGGTCGCCATCCGCTACCTACCCGACGAACGCATCTCCTCATTGCCCGACGGCGCCTTCCTCCGCGACGGGCAGATCACCAAACACGGCATCCGGGCGGTGACTTTGGCGGCGCTTGCCCCGCGGCCGGGCCAGCGGCTATGGGATGTCGGCGCCGGCTCAGGCAGCATCGCGGTCGAGTGGTGCCGAAGCTGGCGCGGCTGCACCGCGGTGGCGTTCGAACATGACGAGCGACGCGCGCTGAACATCGGGCTCAATGCCGCGCGTTACGGCGTCAGCGTCGACGTCCGCGGCAAGGCGCCGCACGCATTCGACGGCGCCGAAACACCGTCGACGATTTTCCTCGGCGGGGGTCTCACCCAGCCGGGTCTGCTGGATGCCTGCCTCGACCACTTGGGTAACGACGGGCGCCTGGTCGCCAACGCCGTCACCGCCGAATCGGAAGCTGTTCTGGTGCAGGCATACTCGAAGCACGGTGGCGAGTTACGACGCTTCCAGCACTATCGGAGCGAGCCGCTCGGCGGATTCACCGGCTGGCGCGCACAGCTTCCGATTACCCAGTGGGTGGTGACGACGCGGTGACCGTATATTTCATCGGCGCGGGTCCGGGCGCCGCCGATCTGATCACTGTGCGCGGCCAACGGCTGCTGCAGAGGTGCCCGGTCTGCCTGTATGCGGGATCGATCATGCCCACAGACTTACTGACGCACTGTCCATCCGACGCAAAGATCATCGACACCGGTCCGCTCACGCTGGACCAGATCGTCACCGAGCTCGCCGACGCCGATACCGCCGGTCACGATGTGGCGCGGCTGCATTCCGGGGATCCGTCGCTGTACAGCGCGCTGGCCGAGCAGTGCCGCCGACTCGACGCGCTAGGCATCGGCTACGAGATCGTCCCGGGCGTACCGGCTTTCGCCGCGGCCGCCGCCGCGTTGAAACGCGAGCTGACCGTTCCGGCGATCGCACAGACGGTGACACTGACCAGAATCTCGACGCTGTCCACGCCCATGCCACCCGGTGAAGACTTGGCCACACTCGCGCAATCCGGCGCCACCCTGGTCCTGCACCTGGCTGCCGCGCAGATCGACGTCATCGTCCCGCAACTGCTGACCGGGGGCTACCGGCCCGAAACGCCCACGGCCGTAGTAGCTTTCGCCAGTTGGCCGCAACAGATCGTGCTGCGCGGCACGCTGGTCGACATCGCCGGGCAGATGCACGACGCGAACATCACCAAGACTGCGGTGATCATCGTCGGTGATGTGCTTGCCGCAGAGGGGTTTACCGACAGCTACCTGTATTCGGCGGCGCGACGCAGCATGGGACAGCACTGATGCGGGTGCTGCTGCTCGGTGGTACCGCCGAGGCGCGAGCTCTGGCAAATCGCGTGTACCCGCAAGTCGACATCATCAGCTCGCTGGCCGGCCGCGTACCGGACCCGACCCTGCCGTCCGGGCCGGTGCGCATCGGCGGCTTCGGCGGTGTCGACGGGCTACGGAACTGGCTGCGCGACAAAGGAATCGACGCTGTCGTTGATGCAACCCACCCGTTCGCGGCAACCATGACCGCCCACGCCGCCGAGGTCTGCAAAGAACTAGGGATGCCTCATCTGGTCCTGGCCCGCCCGCCATGGGAACCGGGCACCGCCAACGTCGTCGCATCCGACAACCAGGCGGCAGAAACCGTTGCAAAACAACGATATTCGCGCGTGTTCCTCACCACCGGACGTTCGGGGGTCAAAGCGTTCGCCGACAGCGACGCGTGGTTCTTGATCCGCGCGGTCACTGCGCCGGACGGCGACTCGTTGCCGCGCCAGCATCAGCTGCTGTTGTCCCGCGGGCCGTATCGCTACGACGACGAGCTCCAAATCCTCAGTGAGCACCGCATCGACGTGCTGGTCACCAAGAACAGTGGTGGCGACATGACCCGCGCGAAGCTGGATGCCGCTGCGGCGTTGGAGATTCCGGTCGTGATGGTGGCGCGCCCGCCGTTGCCGGCCGGCGTAACCGCGGTGGGAACCGTTGAAGAGGCCGCCGAGTGGCTAGCATCCTGAGTCATAGGTAGCGCGTCGAACGTGGGGGATACGCACGCATTCTGGTTATTTTTCGTCCGTATCACCCACGTTCGGCGAGTGAGGCGAGCACTGGCGGGTAAGGCCTAACCGGTCAGGTCGTCGCGGTCGCTGTCGGCCAACAGCGCGTCACGGGCGCGGGCCACGCGCGACCGGATGGTGCCCACCGGGCAGCCGCATACCGCCGCAGCGTCGGCGTAGGACAGGCCCAGCAGCTGGGTGAGCAACAGTGCTTCCCGTTGCTCGGTGATGAGGCCGCCGATCATGGTGGTCACTTCGACCAGGTCTTCGAATCCGCGGGTGTGCCGAGCGGCTTCGAGCACCCGTTCGGGATCGGTGCCGTGGGCGGTGCGGGGCCGCGACTTCGCACGACGGATGTGATCGGCCACCACCCGCCGGGCGATGGCCAGTAGCCACGTTCGGCCGCTCGAACGTCCGGAGAACCGCGGGATTGCGCCGATTGCGCGAAGGAACGTCTCTTGGGTCAGGTCGTCCGCGTTGCCGACGTCCGACAGATAAGTGACAAATCGCCAGACGTCTTGCTGCGTGGCTTTGATGAACGACTCGAGCGCCCGCTCGTTGCCGCGGGCTGCCGCCAGAGCAAGTGCGGTGACGGCCTCGTCGTCGCTCCGCGCGCTCATGACCATCCACCTTAAACGGGCAGACGTGGTGAGTCTACGACTGGCTGTCGTAGCGGTTGCTCAGGCCGAATTCATAGAAAGTCGCCAGGAACCAAATGAGAACGCCCGCCGACCAGTAACGAGAGCACTACTTGGGTTTCGAGAGGGTAATCATGTCGCTGCGCGCTGTCGCCGAGGGATCGCGTCGATGACTGCACCGATTTGGATGGCATTGCCGCCGGAGGTGCACTCAGCGCTGCTGAGCAGCGGGCCGGGGCCAGGCTCGCTGCTGGCGGCGGCCGCCGCATGGACGTCGCTGGGCACCGAATACACGCAGGCGGCGGACGAACTGACCGGATTGCTGGGTGCGGTGCAGGGCGGAGCGTGGGAGGGCCCCAGCGCGCAGCAATACGTGGCGGCGCACGGCCCCTACCTGGCCTGGCTGCTGGAGAGTGCCGCCAAGAGCACCACCGCGGCGGCCCTGCACCAAACTGCGGCCGTCGCGTACACGACGGCGCTGGCCGCCATGCCGACGCTGGCGGAATTGGCGGCAAACCACGCCACGCATGCAGTCCTGGTGGCAACGAACTTCTTCGGCATCAACACCATTCCCATCGCCCTGAATGAAGCCGACTACGTGCGAATGTGGGTACAAGCCGCCGAGACGATGACCACGTACCAGGTGGTGAGCGGATCCGCGCTGGCCGCGGTTCCCGCGACAGCGCCCGCAGCGCCGATCCTCGCGCCCGGCGGAGAGGCTCAAGCAGCGGTAACTCAAGCGGCTGAGAATCCTCCGGCCACCTCGTGGCAGGACCAGCTCGCGTCCTGGCTGTCGGACATCACCCAGAACATCCTCTGGCCCCTTGGGAAAGAGCTGTACCCAGACGGCTGGCCCATCCCCGCGGTGCCCTTTGCCAACGCGGTGTCCTCGTTCTTCATGCAAATTCCGGGCATGAGCCCCGCCTTGGCCACAGCGTTGGGCTGGTTCATCTTTCACTCGTTGATGCTTGTCTGGCCCCTCGTGCAGCTGATGCAAACAGCGCTGCTGCTGTCCCCGGTCCTGCTACTCGCAGCAGTCCCGGCGGTCGCTGCCGTCGGCGTGGGCGCCATCGTCGCCGGTGCCGCGAGCGCCGCCGGCATTGCACTGCCGACAACCCTGCCGGCGGCAGCCCCAGCGCCCGCGCCGACGGCCGCCGCGCCGGCTCCGACACCGACCACGACCGCCGGAACCCCGGCACATCCGAGCACCGCCAATGCGTCCAGTGTCGCGCCGACAGCGGCCACCGCCTCCGCCAGCGGACCGGTGGGCGGCGGTCCGGACGCCGGCTTCGGGGGTGCGACGGATGGCGCCGGCGCCGGCATGGCCGACGCCCAATATGCGGTTGGCCTGGCTGGATTGTCGTCACGCAGTAGTGCCAGCAGTCGCACGCGCAGTAAGTCGCAAGAGCCCGCGCCCGACGAAGCCGAGGAACCGGCCGCCACCGCGGCGTCGGCCCGTGAGCGATTGCGCAGTCGTCGGCGGCGTGGGGCAGAGGCCAAAGACCACGCCTACCGCCACGAGTACATGGACCCCGAGCCAGATGAAGCGGCCCTGGCATCCGATGCGGGCGCGGGACCGGTTGGGTTTGCCGGCGCCGCGCCCAAGTCCGGATTTCAGCCCGCCGGACTGCTCACATTGGACGACGACGGGGTCAACAGCGGTCCGAACGCGCCGATGCTACCGACCAGCTGGGGCGACGACACGCTCTAATGTGGACGTGTGACACGCCTTTTGGGGGTGGAATGCGTACCGCACGTCCATACTCGGCGACAACTGTTCGCGGCAGCTCTCTTGATCCCGCTGGCCGGCTGCGCGCGCCCCACCAGCGGTGTTCGCGCCGCGCCGACGACTGCGGCACCGGCACCCGACTTGACGGGCCGTTTCGACGAGCTCGAGCGAAAGTACGGCGCGCGGCTTGGCGTTTACGTGCCCGCCGCCGGCGCAGTCCCCGAGATCGCACACAGGGCCGACGAACGATTCGCTTTCTGCTCCACCTTCAAGGCGCCACTGGTCGCCGCGGTGCTGCAGCACAACCCACTGCCGCATCTGGACAAGGTCGTCACCTACACCGCTGAGGACATCCGGTCGGTTTCGCCGGTGACCCAGCAACACGTCCAGACCGGAATGACGATCAGGCAGCTGTGCGATGCCGCGATCCGCTATAGCGACGGCACGGCCGCCAATCTGCTGCTCGCCGAGCTCGGCGGGCCCGCCGCCTTCACCGCGTACCTGCGCAGCCTGGGCGACACCGTGAGCCGGCTGGACCAGGAGGAACCGGAACTCAACCGCGATGTACCCGGCGACGAACGGGACACCACCACTCCGCGCGCGATCGCCCTGGTCTTCCAAAAGCTCGTTCTCGGTGACGCGTTGCCGTCCGACAAACGGGCACTGCTCACCGACTGGATGGCGCGCAGCACCACCGGCGCCAAACGAATCCGGGCCGGATTCCCCGCCGATTGGAAAGTCATCGACAAGACCGGATCCGGCGACTACGGCCGCACCAACGATGTTGCGGTCGTGTGGTCATCCAACGGCGTGCCCCACGTCGTGGCGGTCATGTCCGATCGCGTCAGCGGCGGCTATGAGGCTCCGTCCAATGACGCGATCGTCGCCAACGCGGCCACGATCGTCGCGTCCGCGCTCGGCGATTAGTCGGGATAGCGCCGCGGGGTGAACACCCGGTCGCCGGAATCGGTTGAGTACCACTGAGTTTGCGACGATCCGATGATTAGCAGGCAGCGCATGTCCACATCGCAAGGATCCAGATCGGCGAGGCGCACCACGCGGACGTCTTCGTCGGGGCCAGAAACTGCGCCCGTTACCGAGCGGCCGATGACCACCGGGGTGCCGGGGTCGCGGTGGGCCAGCAGTGCGTCGCGCATGGCGCCGACCTGCCAGGTGCGCGACTTGGAGGCCGGGTTGTAGATCGCCAACACCAAATCCGTGGCGGCGGCGGCCTGTAGGCGCGCGGCGATTACCTCCCACGGCTTGAGCCGATCGGACAACGAGATCACCGCATAGTCGTGGCCCAGGGGAGCGCCGACCCGGCTCGCGACGGCCTGTGCCGCGGTCATCGCCGGAATCACCCTGATCCGTATCCCCGGCCACTGCTTGGCTTCCTCCAGGACGGCGGTGGCCATTGCGAACACCCCGGGGTCGCCCGACGACACCACAGCGACGGCGTGGCCCTGTTCGGCGAGGGTGAAGGCCAGTCGCGCACGCGCGGGCTCGTCGGTGTTGTCGCTGGGGTGACGCCGCTGACCGTCCCGGGCCGGGACGCGGTCCAGGTAGCGGCCATAGCCGATCAGGTCGGTGGCATCGGCCAGCTCGCGCCGGCTTTGCGGCGTCATCCAATCGTGGTCGCCCGGTCCCAAACCCACCACCGCAACTGTGCCTGCCGTACCGCCGCGCGGGCGGCCGCCGGGCAGCATGGCCAGCGAGAAGTACGGCACGCTGGTCTCGTCGACGTCGCCGGCGGGCAGCACCCGCTGCCCGGGAGTGCTGGCCCGTTCCACATAGAAGGCGTCACCAAGCTGGCCCGACGCTGAAAGTGCTTCGCGGACATTGTGATACGAGCGGCCCAGTTTCAGTACGACGGCCGCGTCGGCATCAGCGAGCCGGTGGGTCAGCTCGTCGACCGGCAGTGTGCCCGGCAGCACGGACAGCACCTGGTCGCCGGCCACCAGCGGTGTGGCGACGGCGGCCGAGGCCGCACTGACCGACGTCACACCCGGCACGATCACCGCGTTGAACCGCTCCGTGAGCCGGGTGTGCAGATGCATGTAGGAGCTGTAGAACAGCGGGTCACCCTCGGCGAGCAACGCCACATTGCGGCCCGCGTCCAGGTGCGCGGCGATTCGCTCGGTGGCCTCGGCGTAGAAGTCCTCGAGCGCGCCGGCGTAGCCACCCGGGTGGTCGGTTGTTTCGGTGGTCACCGGGTAGACGAGGTGTTCCTCGATCTGGCCAGGGCGCAGATACGGCTCGGCGATGCCGCGGGCGATGCTGCGACCGTGACGGGCGCTGTGGTAGGCCACCACGTCGGCCTCACCGATAACCCGGGCGGCCTTGACGGTCACCAGCTCCGGGTCGCCCGGCCCCAGCCCGACCCCCCAAAGCGTGCCGCGCGTCGTCATTCCTTGTCGGCCGCGATCGCGTTGACGGCGGCCGCCGCCATGGCGCTGCCCCCGCGGCGGCCGCGCACCACCAGATAGGACATCCCCCGCGGACGGTCCACGAGTTCCTGCTTGGACTGAGCGGATCCGACGAATCCGACCGGGCCGCCCAGCACCGCGGCCGGCGCCGCAACACCCTCGTCGACCAGTTCGAGTAGCCGGAACAGCGCGGTGGGCGCGTTGCCGATGGCCACCACTGCGCCAGACAGCCGGTCGGCCCACAATTCCACGCCGGCCGCCGAGCGGGTGGTCCGGCGGCGGGCGGCCAGCTTGGTCGCCCGCGGATCGGCGACCAGCGAGACCACCTGGTTACCGGCGGGGAGCCGTGTGATGGTGATGCCGGCGGCCACCATTGACGAATCACACAGCACCGGCGCACCGTCGCGCAGGGCGGCGCCGGCGCGTGCCACGACGTCGTCGGTGTAGGCGATGTGCTCGGTGAGGTCGACTTGTCCGCAGGTGTGGATTAGCCGGACCACCACCCGCGCGACATCGGCGGGAAATCGGGTCAGGTCGGCTTCGGCCCGGATGGTCGCGAACGACTGGCGGTAGATCTCGTCGGCGTCGCGAAGGTAGTCGAGCACTCGCCCACCTTAAGACCTGAGAACCCTGTATTCGGTTCCGGTGGCCAGCAACACCTCACCCGTCTGCGGGCTGCCGCAGGCGCGCTCGCAACCGACGAAGTGACGATGCACCGGGTAAGCGGCGTCGAGCGATTCCGCCGCGTCCGCCCGCACGTCGGCGGCCGATCGCGCGCAACCGGGACTGCCGGTGCAGGCGCTGACGTTCAGCCAGGGGGAGTTCTCGTCGAACACCAGCCCCAGCGGTGCCAGCACGCGAAGCGTCACGTCCGCCGCGTCTTCGCTGAGGTCACACACCAGCACCGATCGCCACGGCGTGATCACCATCGGGGCGTCGATTGCCGCCAGGTATTCCGCTGTCGAGGCGCGCAGAACGCCCAACGGGACCCCGGCACCCAACGCGACGCGGCCGTCGTTTTGTTCGATCCAGCCGACCGGTGGACGAGTGACAGGTGGAAACGGTGGACCCAGTGTGGCGCCGGGTAGCAGGGCGGTTGGATCCGCCAATTCTGTTACTCGCCAGGCATTCCCGCGCATGTCGACGAACCGCAGCGCCACTCGCAGCAGGGCGTCGACGATGTCGTCAACCCGCACACCGGTGTCCCGTCCGGCCAGCAGCAGCGCAACACCGTCGTGCCGAACATGGACGCCGACGTCGGCGCCGAGGCCGGACACGTCGGCGCTGCCGTCGTCGAGACTGAACCAGAACCGGCCGCCCAGCTGCGCCAGTCTGGGTTCGCCGCAAAGGGCCGCATCGAGGTCACCGACCCAGTCTCGAACGTCGGGACCCCTGCCCACGCGGCCGGAGAGCGGCGACGCGACGATGTTGCGGACCCGCTCATGGGTTTCCGACGGCAGCAGCCCGGCCGCTGCTATCGCTTCAGCCGCCGCGGTGATGTCGGTGATGCCGCGCAGTTGGAGGTTGCCCCGGGCAGTCAGCTCCAGCGTGCCCGTGCCCAACTCTCCCGAGATGCGGGCCAACGTAGCCAACTGCGTTGCTGTGACCATTCCGCCCGGCAGCCGGACCCGCACCAACGCGCCGTCGGCGGCCTGATGCACTTGCAGCGCACCGGGGCAGGCGTCGGTGTCGCGGGATCGGGGCATGGTTCACGGTACGTCGCTGATCAAGAACGGCGATTTCCGCGCCTCCAAGGTGTCAGCGAACACATATCGGCCGGAGTGTCGGAAGTCGGTCCTTGGCGCTGAGCAAGTGCCCAGCAGCAGCGCCCGGCAGGCTGCGCGGACGGGGATGGTCGCTTCCTCTTAGCGGCGGCGCGCCTGGGGGTATGTGTCTTTTAAAAATGCCGGTGCCGTCAGGGCTTTGCTCGTCACGCCAGGCGGTCTAAAAGTCTTGCGCAAGTGGCGATACCGACTTCGTGAAGAACACTTCAAACATGAAGTCAGACCGTTCGTACTCGCGAAGCCCCCTTACGAGAATCGCATAAGGATTAGCGAGGCGCCTGCGAGACTATCTGCACGAACGGCCGTCACAGTCGGCTGAGCTAGCCGACCGCATCCGGCACGGCACCCCCCAGGCCCCCGGCGATGTCCATCCAGAAAGAAGGGACGCCCACATGTTCACGACTTCGTACCGTCAGCCCGTCATGACAACCATCACCCTCGCCCTCAGCGCCACGGCGACTGTCACCGCAACGATCGGCCTGGCCGGCCCTGCCCATGCAGACGACAAAATCGATTTTCGGTCACCGTCAGGAGACGTCGTCTGCAGCATGGCACAGAGGCATGACATGAACGATCCTGCGAGCTACGGCAAGGGCGTGGTCGCGTGCCAGGTCTTGAACCACACATACCCCCAGCCACCTCTGGCGGACTGTCCTGTGGCGGGGCGTGAATACGATCTCGAGCAGGGAACCCCTGCATCCCTGGGTTGTCAAGGTGGATTGATCGTTGACCCGCTGCCCCCGAAGTTCGACAACGGCCAAAGTTGGTTAGTCGGCACGATCACTTGCGAAATTGCGCCACCGGGGGTGACGTGCACCGACAGCAGCACCGGTCACTTCCTCCGCCTCTCGCGCGATTCCTACCAGCTGGGATGATGCTCAGCAGTTAGGGGCGCGGCGGTTCGTCCGGGTCTGGGTAAAAGCCGTTGCTTTTCCAGCCCTAGAAGGTCCTGGTGGCGCGATGCTAGCGGCTGGCGAAAGTGGGTGACAGTTGGCTACTCGACGATCACAGGCAACGCCATCAGGACTTCTGTCGTCATCGCGCCAATCGAATAACACCGTCAATGCGCGTATCACCACGGTGATAGACACGCGACGGCAGTTGAACACTCGTGGCGAACACTTCATGTGGTGCAGGTCAAAGTGTCGTAGCGTTCTTGATGCGACCGAATACCCAAAGGGAAGCATCCGCCATGCTGAAAATTACTGCCTGCTCAATCGTGGCGCTCACCGTACCAGCGGCGGCCGCCCTCATTGCGGGTGCCTCGTCCGCCAACGCCGATCCGGCGGACATCCCGCCCATGGAGACGTCGCGTGGTGACTACGTCGGAGACTGGCAGAGGCACTTAAGCATGATGACGATCGCGCCTGACGGCACCGGGACGATCCTGCTCGGGTCCAGCGCCCGCGACGGCGAGAGGTGGACCCTGCGCTGGGCGCAGGGCGACGGCCTGGGTCTCGCGATCAGGTTGGAGCAGCGCATCGGTGCCTGGGGCGACGGACTGGACGGCGACATCAACGAGCAGACCGCGTGGAAAGCCGAGCTCGTCGTGGCCCCAGACGGCGTCACCGTCCTCCACCTAGCCCACAACGACGCCGAACTCACCGATGCGAACGCCGGTGACATCTGGTGCTCACAGAAGTACGGCCACAGCCGCTTTTGCGGTGCCTGACCCGAGGTTCGCCCGGCCATCGGGGAGCGGATCAACTCGCCGACGACGAATCGTGAGGTCGCCGGGCCGGTCCCAAGCCCAACTGTGGATAGACGACAGGAGCGGGCCCAAAGATTGAACGCCTGCCGGCCCGGGCACCCTGGTTGCCGTGGAAACGGTGGAGTACGCCTCCGGACGCCTGGCCGACGTGTACGGCGATTCGACACGGCCTACGATCCTGATCTGGCATGGCATGCAGACCAATGCCCGCGCCGCCGTCCGCCCCCTCGCCGGCCTGCTCGCCGACCGAGGTGCGGCCGTCGTCGCGCCGGACTGGAACTCCCATGCCGCCGACGGCGGCCGCGCGGATCTACTCGGGTCGCTCGAGTTCACCCAACGGCGTGCCAGCAACCGTCTCACGCTCGTCGGGTGGTCTTTGGGCGGTGTCGCCGCGGCGCGCGTGACAGTCGATGCAGCGGACTTCAATGTCATGCTGGCCCATACGTTTTGCCTGGCCGGCGCTTTCATGGTTCCCGACCCGATCTCCGGTCGACGGGTGACCGACGGACTGTCTGCCGAAAACTTCGGCGCCCCTTTCACGCTGCTGCACGGTCTGGCCGATGACGTCGTGCCCCTGACGGCCAGCAGAGACTTCGCCGCCGCTCTGGAACGGATCGGCTGGCCCGTGGAGGTGGTGGAGCTCGCGGCCGACCACGGGACGATCGCCGGTGCCGACTACGACCCTGTCGCCGATCGCTACCAGCCGGGCCAGAGCGGCGGGGCACGAGCGGTAGCCGGCGAGGTCGCCGCGCTGATCACAGCAAAGCTCGATCTCTGAGTCGCGCAGGCCCGAACGGCGTAACGTGCACGCCAGAGAGAGGTCGGGTGAAACGCATGACGCATCAACGCCAACTGCAGATCGCGATCATCGGCGCGGGAATGTCGGGCATTTGCATGGCGGCCAAGCTGCAGGACGCCGGTATCGACTCGTTCACCATCTTCGAAAAAGCCGACGATGTCGGAGGCACTTGGCGCGACAACACGTATCCCGGACTCACCTGCGACGTCCCGTCGCGCTACTACTCGTATTCGTTCCGGCCGAACCCGAAGTGGTCGCACGTGCTGCCCCCGGGACCGGAGATTCAGGCTTATTTCCAGCAGGTGGCTGCCGAACGCGACATCCGCAAGCACATCCGGTTCGGCACGGACGTCACCGCGGCCCGCTACGACGACGGCCGGTGGCAGCTCACCACCCCCGACGGCGAGGAGACCTTCGACGTCCTGGTCACCGCAACCGGCGTGCTGCGGGTACCGCGTTACCCGGACATTCCCGGACGTAACACGTTTGCCGGTCCGGCCTTCCACTCGTCGCGCTGGGACCATTCGGTTTCGTTGCCGGACAAGAGGATCGGTTTGATCGGGACCGGGTCGACAGGCGTGCAGATCACCGCGGAGCTAGGCGGCAAGGTGCGCCAGCTGAAAATCTTTCAGCGGACCGCGCAGTGGGTTTACCCATTCCCTAACCCGCGTTATTCAAAGTTGGCTCAGGCGGCGCTGTCCCGGTGGCCGGCGCTGAACGGTCTGCCCTATCGCTTCTGGGGATTTTTAATGCGGCACTGGTTCGGCCTCGCACCGATCCGCCCGGGCTGGCAGCGTCGTCAGATCCAGGCCTGGTGCCGATGGAACCTGCGGCTGTCGGTGCGCGATCCACAACTGCGGGCCAAGCTGACCCCCACTTACCAGCCGATGTGCAAGCGGCAGGTGATGGCCGCGAATTTCTACCGTTCCGTGCAAAAGCCCGGCGTCGAGATCGTCACCGACTCGATCGACCACATCGAGCCCCGCGGCATCGTCACCGCCGACGGCACGCTACACGAGTTGGACCTGCTCGTCTTCGCCACCGGGTTTGACGCCCGAGCCTATGTGCGTCCGCTGAACGTGATCGGCGAGGGTGGGATCAGCCTGGACGAGGTCTGGGAGGACGGTCCGATGGCCTACCGATCCGTCGCGGTGCCGCGATTCCCGAACCTGTTCATGATGATGGGGCCGCATTCGCCGATCGGCAATCAGTCGCTGGTTCCAATCGCTGAGGACCAGGCCAATTACGTGATGTGGTGGATCCAGCAGCTCCGTGATGGCCGCGTGGTCGCCGCAGCGCCGACCGAAGCGGCCACCAAGCAATACAACGAAGAGATGAAAGCCGCTATGCCGCAGACGATTTGGGTCAGCGGCTGTAACAGCTGGTATCTCGGAAAGGACGGCCTGCCCGAGCTGTTTCCGTGGACACCCGAGACCCATAGCGAGCTTTTGCGCCAACCCGAGCTCGACCATTTCGAAGTGCGTACCGCCTGAGAAACGTCCGGCAGCAAGGTGGCATTGTGTGCCCGCCGAACGTGGGAATATGCCCGCGTTGCCAATGGTTTTCATCCACACCGCCCACGTTCGGCGAGTGAGCCAACTCGGCGGAGCTGGTTACACTTAGGACGTCCACGTTCCGATGCGTCGCGCATAGGCGGCTCGCTCGTCAGGCCGAAGGTCGCTGGTGCAAACACGATCCGTGCCCAGCGCGCGTCCCATTGCCTCCGCTATTGGTTGCGGCATCAGGCGTTGAGTCGTGAGGGCAATGCCGATCGAACGGGGAACGAACACACGGGACTTCGGCTTGGCGATCACGCCGGCTATCGCCCGGGCGACGTCTTCCGGTTCGGCGTTCTTGAAGCCCCTCGCGTGTCCGAAACCAGCGACCATCTCGGTATTGGTCAACGTAGGCATGATCACCGAGAAGTGCACCCCGCGTCCATGGTTTTCCAGTCGGAAGGCGTCGGTGTATCCGAGTACAGCATGCTTTGTGGCGCTATAGGTGGCCAGGCCTGCGCCCGGCAACACACTACCGATCGACCCGATGTTGACGATGTGACCGCGACCGCGGGGCAACATGCGTTGTGCTCCCAGTTTGGTACCCAGGATGACGCCGTAGATGTTGACGTCAAGCACCCGCCGGGTGACTGCGTCAGCCTCATCGACGGCGCTGCCCGCCGGCGCGATGCCCGCGTTGTTGACCAAGACATCGAGGGGACCCAACTTGGTTTCAACTACGTCGAGGAAACCTGTATAGGACTCGCAATCCGTCACGTCCAACCGATGGCAAACCTTGAGCCCCAACCGCTCGCCTGACTCTTTCACGACCGCTTCGTCGATGTCTCCTATGGCGACCTTTGCGCCCAAACTTTCCAGAACCGTGGCCGTGGCCAGGCCGATCCCCCGAGCACCCCCGGTGATGGCGATTACTTTCCCCGAGATCTTCCCTGCGACGGACATGGCCCATAGCGTAAGCCGTCGATGCGGTACGAATGGTAGGTGGCTGAGCCTTCCATCCTGCTGTTGTCGACGTCCGACACCGACTTGATCAGCGCCCGGTCCAGCGGCAAGAACTACCGGTGGGCCAACCCGTCACGGCTGTCCGAAGACGAACTACCGGACCTGCTGACGGGCACCGCGATCGTGGTGGTGCGGATCCTCGGTGGCTACCGCGCCTGGCAGAGCGGTATCGACATGGTGCTCGCGAGCGGTGTACCGACCGTGCTGGTCAGCGGCGAACAAGCGGCCGACGCCGAGTTGACGGGACTGTCCACCCTCGCGGCCGGCATCGCCGTACAGGCGCACATCTACCTGGCCCACGGTGGCGTGGAAAACCTGCGCCAGCTGCATGCGTTCCTGTCGGACACGGTGCTGATGACCGGTATCGGTTTCACGCCACCGGTAGTGACTCCGACCTGGGGCGAGCTGGAGCGGCCGGGTACTGCGAAGGCCGGCCCGACCATCGCCGTGCTGTACTACCGCGCGCAACACCTGGCCGGCAACACCGCCTACGTCGAAGCCCTGTGCCAGGCAATCGAAGCCGCTGGCGCCCGGGCGCTGCCGGTCTACTGCGCCTCGTTGCGCACCGCCGAACCAGAACTGCTGCAACGCCTCGCCGACGCCGGCGCCATGGTGGTTACCGTGCTCGCCGCCGGAGGCCTGAAGCCGGCGACCGCTTCGGCCGGTGGTGATGACGACAGCTGGAACGTCGAACACCTTGCGGCCCTGGATATTCCGATATTGCAAGGTCTGTGCTTGACCAGTCCCCGCGATCAGTGGCTCGACAACGACGAGGGGCTCAGCCCGCTCGACGTGGCCAGTCAGGTCGCGGTGCCTGAGTTCGACGGCCGCATCATCACCGTTCCGTTCTCGTTCAAGGAGATCGACGACGATGGGCTGATCTCCTACGTCGCCGACCCCGAGCGCTGCGCGCGGGTGGCCGGCCTCGCCGTCCGGCACGCACTCCTGCGCTACGTCGCGCCGGCAGACAAACGGGTGGCTCTGGTGTTCTCGGCCTACCCGACCAAGCATGCTCGCATCGGCAATGCGGTCGGACTGGACACCCCGGCCAGCGCCGTCGCGCTGCTGCGCGCGATGCGCGAGCGTGGATATCGGGTGGGCGATCTGCCCGGCGTGGATGCCCGCGACGGCGATGCACTGATCCATGCTCTGATCGAACGCGGGGGACAGGACCCGGACTGGCTCACCGAAGGGCAACTGGCCGGCAACCCGATCCGGGTGTCCGCCAAGGACTATCGCGAGTGGTTCGCCACGCTGCCCGCCGAGCTCACCGATTCGGTGACAGCACACTGGGGTTCCCCGCCGGGGGAGTTGTTCGTCGACCGCAGCAACGATCCGGACGGCGAAATCGTCATCGCCGCAATGCAAGCCGGTAATCTGGTGTTGTTGGTGCAGCCACCGCGTGGCTTCGGCGAGAATCCCGTCGCCATCTATCACGACCCGGATTTGCCGCCCAGCCATCACTATCTGGCCGCCTATCACTGGCTGGACGCGGGCTTCGGGGCGCATGCCGTGCTTCATCTGGGCAAGCACGGCAACCTGGAATGGCTACCCGGAAAGACGCTCGGCATATCGGCGGCCTGCGGCCCTGACGCCGCACTGGGCAACCTGCCGCTGATCTACCCGTTCCTGGTCAACGACCCCGGTGAAGGCACCCAGGCCAAACGACGAGCCCACGCTGTCCTCGTCGATCACCTCATTCCGCCCATGGCGCGGGCCGAAACATACGGCGACATAGCCAGATTGGAGCAACTGCTCGATGAGCATGCCAATGTCGCCGCGCTGGACCCCGGTAAGCTGCCCGCGATCCGCCAGCAGATCTGGACGCTGATCCGGGCCGCCAAGATGGATCACGACCTCGGGCTGACCGAGCGGCCGGAAGAGGACTCGTTCGACGAGATGATTCTGCATGTCGACGGCTGGCTGTGTGAGATCAAGGACGTCCAGATCCGCGACGGCCTGCACATCCTCGGCCAAAGACCTACGGGTGAGGACGAACTCGACCTGGTGCTGGCCATGCTGCGGGCCCGTCAGCTGTTCGGCGGCGAGCTGGCACTCCCCGGGTTGCGGCAAGCTTTGGGTCTCGCCGAGGACGGCACCGACGAACGGTCTTCGGTCGACCACGTCGAGGCGGCGGCCCGGTCACTGGTCGCAGCGCTCCAGGCCAGCGGCTGGGATCCTGCCGTCGCCGACCGGCTCACCGACAACCCGGACGTTGCCGCGGTGCTGCGGTTCGCGGCCACCGAAGTGGTACCCAGGCTCGCTGGCACGGGCGCCGAAATCGAGCAGATACTAAGGGCTTTGGATGGCCGGTTCATTCCTGCGGGACCATCGGGGTCACCGCTGCGCGGCCTGATCAACGTGTTGCCCACCGGACGCAACTTCTACTCCGTCGACCCCAAAGCGGTGCCGTCCCGGCTGGCGTGGGAAGCCGGTGTGGCACTGGCCGCTTCGCTTTTGAACCGCTACCGCGGCGACCACGGACAGTGGCCGCAGTCAGTCGGACTTTCGGTGTGGGGCACCTCCGCGATGCGCACCGCAGGTGATGACATCGCTGAAGTTCTTGCGCTGCTGGGTGTTCGGCCGGTCTGGGACGATGCATCACGACGGGTCATCGGGCTGACACCGATTCCGCTGACCGAGCTGGGGCGTCCGCGCATCGATGTGACAGTGCGGATCTCGGGGTTCTTCCGCGATGCCTTCCCGCATGTCGTGACAATGCTCGACGACGCGGTGCGGCTGGTCGCCGACCTAGACGAATCCGCCGAAGACAACTACATCCGCACGCATGCTCAGGCCGACCTTGGCCAGCACGGCGATCAACGCCGGGCCACGACAAGGATTTTCGGGTCCAAACCGGGCACCTATGGCGCCGGTCTGCTGCAGCTGATCGACAGCCGGAACTGGCGTGACGACGCCGACCTGGCGCAGGTGTACACGGCGTGGGGCGGATTCGCCTATGGCCGGGGCCTGGACGGTCGCGAAGCCGTCGACGACATGAATCGCCAGTACCGCCGGATCGCGGTGGCCGCCAAGAACACCGACACCCGCGAGCACGACATCGCCGACTCCGACGACTACTTCCAATACCACGGCGGCATGGTCGCCACGGTCCGAGCGCTGACCGGCCAAGCGCCTGTCGCCTACATCGGTGACAACACCAGACCAGACGCGATCCGCACCCGCACGCTGTCCGAGGAGACCACCCGGGTGTTCAGAGCCCGTGTGGTCAATCCGCGCTGGATGGCTGCGATGCGCCGCCACGGCTACAAGGGCGCTTTCGAGATGGCGGCCACGGTCGACTACCTGTTCGGCTACGACGCGACGGCCGGAGTGATGGCCGACTGGATGTACGAACAGCTGACCCAGCGATACGTGCTGGATCCGGAGAACCGGAAGTTCATGACCGAGTCCAATCCGTGGGCGCTGCACGGCATGGCCGAACGGCTGCTGGAGGCCGTCGGGCGCGGTATGTGGGAAGAACCGGAAGCGGAGACCCTCGACGGGCTACGCCAGGCGCTGCTGGAAACCGAAGGGGACCTTGAGGGTTAGTACCGCGAGCGGACGCAGAGTCGCGCTCCGCGGGCGCTTCGCGTGCGATTCTGTGTCTGCCCGCGAGGTAACTGCGCGGTAGGTTGGCACCCGTGACACCAACTTTCGCCGACCTCGCCAAGTCGCAATACATCCTGTTGACCACCTTCACCAAGGACGGGCGACCCAAGCCGGTCCCGATCTGGGCGGCGGCCGACGGAGATCGCCTGCTCGTCATCACCGAGGCAAAGTCGTGGAAGGTCAAGCGGATCCGCAACACCCCGCGAGTCACGTTGGCCGCCTGCGATATACGTGGTCGCCCGAAAAGCGAAGCTGTCGAGGGGACTGCGACCATCCTCGACAAGTCCCACAACGCCGCCGTCTACGACGCCATCGGCAAGCGGTACGGCATCGTGGGCAAGGTCTTCAACTTCTTCAGCAAGCTGCGCGGCGGCATGGAAAACAACGTCGGCCTCGAACTCAGAGTCGCCCAGCCTTAACGCCGGTGAGTACCGTTCTCATCCCGATCCCGGATCGCGACTTCGACCCGACCGAGGTCGCGGTCAGCTGGCGCGTCCTCACCCGCAACGGCCATCGGGTGATGTTTGCCACCCAAAGCGGCCGCCCTGGCGTGGCCGACGACATCATGGTGAGTGGCCGCGGTTTGGACCTTTGGTCGGCGCTACCGGTGTTGGGCGCTATCCCGATCGTCGGGCTGGCGCTCCGGGCGAACAAGGACGGCCGCCGCGCGTATCGGGAGATGTTGGAATCAGCGGAGTTTCGCCATCCCGTCAGCTGGGCTCAGGCCACCCTCGACGACGTCGACGCCTTGCTGCTGCCCGGCGGACATCGGGCCCGCGGAATGCGCGCCTATATCGACAGCGACATACTGCACCGGCTCGTCGTGCACGCCTTTGCCCGCGGGATGGTCATCGGCGCGATTTGCCACGGAGTGCTGCTGCTGGCTCGCAGTGTGGATCCCGCCACCGGTCGCTCGGTGCTCTACGGACACAAGACCACGGCGTTGACCTGGGCGCTGGAACGCACCGCTTGGCGGCTCACCCGCATCACCAGGTTCTGGGACCGCGACTACTACCGCACCTATACCGAAGAGCCCGGCCAACCGGATGGCTACATGTCCGTGCAGTCCGAAATCACCCGCGCGCTGCGCAACCCCAGCGATTTCCGCGACGTCGAGCGCGGATCGCCTCGCTGGCGGCTCAAGTCCTCCGGAATGCTGCGCGACACGGCGACGGACTCGCGCCCGGCGTTCGTCGTCGACGACGGCAATTACGTCTCGGCGCGCTGGCCGGGAGATACCCATACATTCGCGACCGTCCTGTCGCAAAAAATGAAGTCAACGCATCTCGAATAGCGTCGTTCGGACTGACCCCATGTGGCATGGCTGCTGGCCTTAGGCGCGAACAAATTGCAGAGTTGAGAAAGTGCTCTCCACCCAAAGGCAGTTTTCGGCGTACGGCCCGTCGTACTGGACCGTGATCACGCTGTTCGTGATCGGCGCGGTGTTCCTGGTCTGGATCGGGCGTCGGCAGAACGCATCGCAAGCGCGCGTCTTCGGCCGCGTCCTGGGTGGGCTGACCGCCGCGATATACGCTGCGGTGCTGATCTACTCGTTGATCCCACCTGCCATCGACCGCTCGGTGCCGCTGCGTCTGACCGATCTGGCCACCGTCGCTGCCGCCTACGCACTGTGGTCGCAGCGGCACTTGGCTTTCGCGCTCACCTACTACTGGGGCCTGGTGCTGAGCAGCCAAGCGTTGATCTCTCCGGTTCTGAAAAGCCCGGATTTTCCCAATTACCAGTTTCTTGGTTTCTGGGCGATTCACCTGCTCGTCGTCTGGGCCGCGGTCTACCTCACCTGGGGGCGAGGGATGCGGCCCGGGTGGCGCAGTTACCGCATCGTGGTCGTAGTCACGGTGGTGTGGGCAGCGATCGCGTTCACGTTCAACAGCGTCGCCGGAACCAATTACGGGTTCATCAATGAAAAACCGGCCACCGCGAGCCTGCTGGACGTTCTGGGCCCGTGGCCGGTGTATGTGCTGACCGCAGCCACGCTTCTCCTCATCGTGTGGGCCCTGATGACCTGGCCGTGGGAGCGGACACGGCAACACGACAAGAAGTGGTCAGAGCCTGTCTGATTTCGCCACTCACCGGACGACGTCGTTGCTTCCGGCTCCCAGGTGCTCGTCGAAGAACGCGAAGACACGGCTCCAGGCGTCTTCGGCCGCCTCCCTGTTGTAGCCGAACCCGGTGATGCGCAGCAGTGGTTGGGCCGGAAGCTGGTTGGCGAAGCTATGCCCGGCCTTCGGATAGCTCTTGATATCGGCGGTGATGTTTTTGGCCTGCGTAACCTTGCGCAGTTTGTTGGCTGCCCCTAAACCGAGCGGGTCACGGCTGCCGAAGCTCGCCACAATCGGGCAGGCGCCGTCCAGCGTCTCGCTCAGTTGTCGTGGCAGCGGTGTGCCGTAGAACGGCGCGGAGGCGCCGAATCCTTGCGGCGACATCACCAGCGCGAAGCCGCCGCCCATGCAGAACCCCGCGATACCAACCCGCCCGGTGCATTCCGGCATGCCCAGCAGGTGATCGCGAGCAGCAAGGATGTCGTCGAGCGCGCGGCCCCGCTTCGTCATCAGTTCGCGCATGACCCGCGTGACGCAACGTCCGCGACCACCGCGCGCGAACAGATTCGGAGTGAGCGCCACATAACCGCCACGGGCGACATGGTCGTTGATCGACTCTTTGTCCGGCCCGTAGCCGATCGCGTCGTGGATCACCACCACGCCTGGCCAGGGGCCTTTACCCGGGGGAAGGCTCAGCAACCCGTCGATCAATCCATCGGGGGTATCGATCTCAATCGTCGTCATACCGTCATCTAACTGCAGCAGCGACGCGCGTCACCAGGGGAACTCGGGTTCCGGTCGCAGACGTTGGCGTCATATGGTCCGGGGTTTGTTGCTTATCTACGTCATCATCGAGCTGGCGGCGATACTCGCGCTGTCGGCAACTGTCGGTTGGGGCTGGACATTGCTCGCGCTCCTCGTCACCGCCGTTCTGGGCGTCGTGGTGTGGGTTCCGATGGCGGGGTGGCAGCTCGGCGCCCAAGTCGTGCAGCTGCGATCCGGCCTGAAGGAACCACGCAGCGCCCTGAGTGACGGGGCGATCGTCAGCCTCGCGACGGTCCTGATTCTGGTGCCCGGACTGGTCACCACGGCTCTGGGGATCCTGCTGCTGGCGCCGCCGATTCGGGCCCTCGCCCGGCCCGCGCTGACCGCGATTGCGTTGCGCGGAGTCCAGCGGCGGATCCCGTTGATCAACGACGTCCGGATGTTCGGTGGTGCCCCCGATACCCGTGATCACCGTGACTACATCGACGGTGAGGTTGTCGACGTCAGGGATGTCGAACCGGCGGTCCTACCGCCGGCGCATGTCCAGACCGCACCCCATCACCACGCCCCGTAGTTTTGCTGGTGTGACCGAGATTCCCACCAAACTGCTGGTCAACGGCCGGGTGCACAACCCAAGCCATCCCGACGCCACCGCCATGGCGGTACGCGGCGCGATCGTGGCGTGGCTGGGCAGTGATGACGTCGGCCGCCGCCAGTTCCCGGATGCCGACATCGAGGATCTCGACGGCGATTTTGTGGCGCCGGCCTTCGTCGACAGCCATATCCACCTGAGCGCCACCGGCCTCACCATCAGCGGGCTGGATCTGCGGTCGGCGAGCTCGCGCGCGCACTGCGTCCAGATGGTCGCCGACTACGCGGCCACCCATCCCGACCGGCCGATCTGGGGACATGGCTGGGATGAGTCGTCGTGGCCCGAAAACGCCCCACCGAGCACCGGCGATTTGGACGCCGTGCTGGGTGACCGGCCCGCCTATCTGACCCGCGTCGACGTGCACTCCGCGCTGGCGTCAGGCGGGTTGCGCAACCGGGTCCCCGGGCTGTCCACTACGGCCGGTTATCACACCGAACAGCCGCTGGTCGAAGATGCCCACCACCTGGCCCGAGCCGTCGCCCGTGACCTGCTGACGACCGACCAGCTGTCCGAGGCCAGGACCGCCGCGCTGCAAGCCGTCGCCGCGGCAGGCATCGTCGCGGTGCACGAATGCGCCGGACCCGAGATCGCCGGGCTCGACGACTGGTTGCAGTTGCTAGGCCTCGACCACGGCGTGGAGGTGATCGGCTACTGGGGACAGGCGGTGACCACACCCGCGCAGGCGCACGAATTGATAGCGCAGACCGGAGCCCGCGGGCTGGCGGGTGATCTGTTCGTCGACGGAGCGCTCGGCTCGCGAACCGCGTGGCTGCACGAGCCCTACGCCGACGCGCCGAACTGCACAGGCACCTGCCGCCTCGAGCCGGACGCCGTCGAAGCGCACCTGCGCGCCTGCACCGAGGCGGAGGTGACCGCGGGTTTCCACGTCATCGGCGATGCCGCGGTCTCGGCGGCCGTCGCCGCCTTCGAACGCGTCGTCGCGGATCTCGGTGTGGCGGCTGTCGCCCGTTGCGGTCACCGTCTGGAGCATCTGGAAATGGTTGATGCGGACCAGGCCGCAAAGCTTGGCGCATGGGGCGTCATTGCCAGCGTCCAGCCGAATTTCGACGCGCTGTGGGGCGGCGTCGACGGCATGTACGCCCGTCGCCTCGGGGCCGATCGAGGCAGCGAACTCAACCCGTTAGCGCTGTTAGCATCCCAAGGCGTGCCACTCGCACTCGGTTCCGACGCCCCGGTGACCGGGATCGACCCGTGGGAAAGCGTGCGCGCGGCGGTCAATCACCGCACACCGGGCAGCGCGATTTCGGCGCGGGCGGCGTTCGCGGCCGCCACCCGGGGTGGCTGGCGGGCCGCCGGGGTCCGGGACGGCAGGACCGGAACCCTGGTCCCTGGCGCGATGGCCTCGTATGCCGTGTGGGATGCCGGCGCCCTCGACGTCACCGCGCCGCACGATGCCGTCCAGCGTTGGTCCACCGATCCGCGTTCCCGGGTGCCTGCCTTGCCGCGGCTGGGCCCGACGGACGCATTGCCGCGTTGCCGCCGAACAGTGCATCGGGGCGTAGTCATCCATGGCTAAGCACGCCCGGCGGAAACGGCCAGTCGAGCGCGACCAGGCTGCCCCCTCGGAGGAAGCAGTCATAGCCACTCCCGACGTCGGAGTGGCGACCGACGCGGCTGACCCCGAACCCAGCGATCACAGCGGCCCGCAGCCTGGTGCTGCCGCGGCGGCACCGGCACCTGACGAGGACCACGTCGACGCGGACGCGCATCCCCGCGGGGTCCCGGCAGATCGAGTCCGCGCCGCGGCCGCAGCGCTGGTGCCGCGAGTGCCGCGGCTGGTGGTCACCATCACAGCCGGGGCGCTGCTCTTCACCAGCTTTCCGACGACGAACTGGTGGTGGGCCGCCGTCGTCGCCTTCGCACTGTTCTCCTGGGTGCTTACCCGGCCCGAGACGACGCTGGTAGGTGGGGCGGGTTACGGGTTCCTGTTCGGGCTGACCTTCTATGTGCCGCTGCTGCCATGGATAAGCCTGCTGGTGGGTGCCGTGCCCTGGCTGGCGTTGGCGACGGTTTCGGCCCTGTTTCCAGCTCTGTTCGGCTTGTTCGCTGTCGTGGTGCGCAGGTTGCCCGGCTGGCCGTTGTGGTTTGCCGTGTTATGGGCGGCGCAGGAGTGGCTGAAGTCGACAGTTCCGTTCGGCGGCTTTCCGTGGGGATCGGTCGCCTACGGCCAAGCCAGCGGCCCGTTTTTGCCGTTGGTCCAGGCCGGTGGCGTCCCGTTGCTCTCCACGGCGATCGTTCTGGTCGGCTGCAGCCTCGCCGCGATCGCGCTGGAAATCGTGGAGTGGTTCAAATCGGGTGGCCAGCTGCCCGGCCTGCCGAGCCTGCACGCCTCCCAAAACCCGGAAGCCCCGGCAGCCCAAGCGGTCCCGCGGCCGCCTGCGGTGCTGCTGCCGGGAATCTGTATCTGCCTGGTACTGCTCGGCGCCATGGTCGTCTGGCCGGGCGTGCGGCGTGCGGGTAACGGATCCGGCGATGAACCCACCGTGACCGTCGCCGTCGTGCAGGGCAACGTGCCGCGGCTCGGCCTCGACTTCAACGCACAGCGCCGCGCCGTATTGGACAACCACGTCCAGGAGACGCTGCGGCTGGCGGAGGACGTGCGCAGGGGCGCCGCGCCGCAGCCGCAATTCGTGATCTGGCCGGAGGACTCGTCCGACGTCGACCCGCTGCTCAACCCCGACGCCGGCCAGCAGATCTCGGAGGCGGCCAGAATGATCGGCGCGCCGATTCTGGTGGGCACCGTCCTCGACGTGCCAGATCGGCCGCAAGAAGCCCCCGAGTTCACCAACACGGTGATCGTTTGGAATCCGAAGACCGGACCGGCCGACCGTCATGACAAAGAAATCGTGCAGCCATTCGGCGAATACCTGCCCATGCCGTGGCTCTTCCGGCATCTCTCCGGTTATGCCAACCGGGCCGGCCATTTCGTGCCGCGCGCCAGCACCGACGTCGTGCAGGTCGGCGGTGTGCCGGTCGGGGTGGCTACCTGCTGGGAAGTCATCTTCGACCGCGAGCCGCGGAAGGCGGTCCGCAACGGTGCCCAGCTGCTGTCCGTGCCCAGCAACAACGCCACCTTCAACCAGACGATGAGCGAACAACAGCTGGCCTTCGCCAAGGTCAGGGCCGTGGAGCACGACCGCTACGTGATCGTCGCGGGCACCACCGGGATCAGTGCGCTGATCGCTCCCGACGGCCGCGAATTGGCCCGGACAGACTTCTTTCAGCCGGCCTACCTGGACAATCAGGTACGCCTGAAGACGACGCTGACTCCGGCGACCCGATGGGCTCCCATCTTGCAGTGGATCCTGGTCGGGGCGGCCGGGGCCGTCATTCTGGTCGCAATACGGCACAATGGATGGTTCCCGCGTCGGATTCGTCTCAGGTTGCGGTCCCCAGGCGAGCCGCACAACTCCGGCGTCCGCCCGAGCGAGGCCGAGGAATCAGCTTCCGCGCCGCAGGCTGACGCAGAGGGTTCAGATGCGCCCCACGAGGACATCCCGGACCTCACGGACGCTGCGCCCCGTGGGGCCGGTGACTACACTCCCCACGACACGGACGGCCACGACACGGACGGCCACGACACGGACGGCCACGACACGGACGGGCACGAAACGGACGGGCACGACACGAACGGCGGACCGCCGCGTCACATCCAGCGACACAAAGGAGCCTCATGACCACCGGCCAGCCGGGCAATCGTCCGAGCCAGCGCGTCCTGGTGATCATCCCCACCTTCAACGAACGGGAGAACCTGCCGCTGATCCATCGACGGCTCAGGGAAGCATGTCCCGACGTGCACCTGCTCATCGTCGACGACAACAGCCCCGACGGCACCGGACGTCTCGCCGACGAGCTGGCGCAGGCCGAGCCCGGCCGCACCCACGTCATGCACCGCACAGCCAAGAACGGCCTGGGTGCGGCTTACCTCGAGGGATTCGCCTGGGGGATGAGTCGTGAGTACTCGGTGCTGGTCGAGATGGACGCCGACGGCAGCCATGCGCCCGAACAGCTGCACCGGCTGCTGGACGCCGTCGACACCGGAGCCGACTTGGCCATCGGTTCGCGTTATGTCGACGGGGGGACGGTACGGAACTGGCCCTGGCGGCGGCTGGCATTGTCCAAGACCGCCAACACCTATTCGCGGGTGGCGCTGGGAATCGGCGTGCACGACATCACCGCGGGCTACCGGGCATACCGCCGCGAGGTGCTGGAGGCCATCGACCTGGACACCGTCGACTCCAAGGGCTACTGCTTCCAGATCGAGATGACCTGGCGCACGGTGAACAACGGGTTCCTCGTCGTCGAAGTGCCGATCACTTTCACCGAGCGCGAGCTTGGCGTGTCCAAGATGAGCGGATCCAATATCCGCGAGGCGCTCTTCAAAGTCACGCGGTGGGGCGTCGAGGGCAGACTCAACCGCGCACGGGCAGCGCGCGCCCAGACCCGGTAAACCGTCGGCGGGCGCGTCTACGCGGCGTCAGCCGCGCCGGCGTGACCTGATCAGCTCGAGGCGTTCCTTGAGCAGCTCTTCGAGTTCTTCGACCGTGCGGCGTTCCAGCAGCATGTCCCAGTGCGTGCGCGGTGGCTTGACCTTCTTCGGCTCGGGCAGGTCACCCTCGATCAAGGTGCCTTCCATGCCGTTGCGGCACAACCAGGTGCCCGGGATGTCGGCGTCGTCGGCGAACGGAACCTCGAACTCTTCGCCGTTGTCGGTGCGGTATCGGGCTATCTGACGCGGCGCCAGGTCATGGTTGCGGTCAGTCTCATAGCTCACGGCTCCGAGGCGACTGCCCCTCAGGACGCGATCTGCCATCGGCGTTACTCCTTTGGTCCTGAGCTCTTGGGCTCGGGTAGTGGCGATTCTCTTCGCTTGGCAAACGTTGCGACGGGCGGCGCAGTTCCCGGGTGGGCGCCGGGCGAGTGCGACGCGATCATTCGCGAACGTCAATGATACCGGGATCCGGGGCCGTGCCGGACTAAAGTCGGCTGGCGTGACCCTTGCCAAGCGTCGCGCCAGACCCCAACCGTGCCGCTGGTGTGGGAGGAACGTCACCGACACTGGGATGGGCCGTCGCCGTCAGTACTGCCGTCAGTCCTGCCGGCAGCGCGCTTATGAGCAGCGAGCCTTGATCAGCCGCGGTGGGGCCGGGGGCGCGCTGGCGCTGCCCGCCGACGCGGTGGTGCTGTCGGCCGACGACGCCGCCGACCTCTCAGACCGCGTCTACCAGGTGCGATGCGCGGCGGAGGATGTCGCGACCGCGCTCGACGAGGGAGCCGGGGCTACCGAATTACGCGAATTGTGCGATGCCCTGGTCAAGGCTGCGAGGGCCGCCGACGGCTGGCGCCGGGTCGGTGTCTGATTCGGGACGACCCGGCCCGCGAAGACCACGCCGACATGCGACTGACCATGGCCGACGGGTTCCCCGGTACAGTCGCGGCATGGGCGGCGGGTCCGGCGTAGTCGCCGGACGGGAACCGCACACCTCGCCGTGTGAGCCGGTCGAGTTCTTCGCGTAGCAACTGGGAGTATCGGACGTTTTGAAATCGCGCCGGAGTTGGCCATACTCACCAGCGAGATTCTTGGGTCGGCGAGCAGCACGACAACATCCTTCGGGGTCCCTGTGGTCGGTCGTGCAGCAAAACTTTGACTCGCGTGCGGCGGTTGAAGGCGGCCAACTTTTGGTTGAGGTTAGGCGAGGTTAGCGATGGGTGATCAACTCCAGCATGCGACCGAAGCGCTGCGGAAAGCGCTGGTCCAGGTTGAACGCCTGAAGCGCACCAATCGTGCGCTGCTGGAGCGGTCGAGCGAGCCGATCGCGATCGTCGGTATGTCCTGCCGCTTTCCGGGCGGCGTGGACAGCCCGGAGCGCCTGTGGGAGATGGTGGCCGACGGCCGCGACGTGATCAGCGAATTCCCGGCCGACCGCGGATGGGACTTGGCAGGATTGTTCGACCCGGACCCCGACGCCCGGCACAAAACCTACGCACGCACCGGCGGTTTCATCGATGGGGTCGCCGACTTCGACGCGGCGTTCTTCGGGATTGCGCCCAGCGAGGCGCTGGCGATGGACCCTCAGCACCGAATGCTGCTCGAGCTGTCATGGGAGGCGTTGGAGCGGTCCGGGATTGATCCCAGCAGGCTGCGCGGCAGCGCCACCGGGGTCTTCGCGGGACTCATCGTCCAGGGCTACGGCATGTTGGCCGAGGAGATCGAGGGCTACCGGCTCACCGGCATGACGTCCAGTGTGGCTTCGGGGCGGGTGTCGTATGTGTTGGGGCTGGAGGGCCCGGCCGTCTCGGTGGATACGGCGTGTTCGTCGTCGTTGGTGGCGTTGCATATGGCGGTGCAGTCGCTGCGATCGGGGGAGTGCGATCTGGCGCTGGCCGGCGGCGCCACCGTCAATGCCACCCCCGACATTTTCGTCGAATTCAGCCGCATGCGTGGGTTATCCGCAGACGGCCGGTGCAAGGCATTCGCCGGAGCGGCCGACGGCACGGGATTCGCCGAGGGCGGCGGGATGCTCGTTGTCGAGCGGTTGTCGGATGCGCAGCGGTTGGGGCATCCGGTGTTGGCGGTGGTGCGGGGTTCGGCGGTGAATCAGGATGGTGCGTCGAATGGGTTGACGGCGCCGAATGGGCCTTCGCAGCAGCGGGTGGTGCGCGCGGCGTTGGCCAATGCGGGGCTGAGCGCGGCCGAGGTTGATGTGGTGGAGGGCCACGGGACCGGTACGACGTTGGGTGATCCGATTGAGGCCCAAGCGTTGTTGGCGACCTACGGGCAAGAGCGCAGTGAGCCGCTGTGGTTGGGGTCGATCAAGTCGAACATGGGTCATACCCAGGCCGCGGCTGGGGTGGCCGGGGTGATCAAGATGGTGCAGGCGATGCGCCACGAGACGTTGCCGGCGACGCTGCATGTGGATGTGCCGTCGCCGCATGTGGATTGGTCGGCGGGGTCGGTGGCGTTGTTGACCGAGGCGCGGGAATGGAAGGCTGAGCGTCCGCGCCGGGCGGGGGTGTCCTCGTTTGGGATTAGTGGCACCAATGCGCATGTGATTGTCGAAGCCGCCCCGGCTGAGCAGCGCATTGCCCGCGAATCCGTCCTGCCGGTGGTGCCGTGGGTGGTCTCGGCGAAATCGTCGGGTGCGTTGCGAGCTCAGGCCGCGCGCTTGGCTGAGCATGTGCGTGCCGACGACGACTTGGACGTCGCCGATGTGGGGTGGACGCTGGCCGGCCGTGCGGTGTTCGAGCATCGGGCCGTCGTCGTCGGTGGCGACCGAGACCGGTTGCTGGCCGGACTGGACGAGCTGGCCGCAGATGACTTGGGGGCCTTGACTTCCGGCGTTATTCACGGCGATGCCCAGCCCGTCGGCAAGACGGTATTCGTCTTCCCCGGCCAGGGCTCGCAGTGGCTGGGCATGGGCATCGAATTACTCGACACCGCACCGGTATTCGCGCAACAGATCCAGGCCTGCGAAGACGCCTTCGCCGAATTCGTGGACTGGTCGCTGACCGACGTCCTACGCGGTGCCCCGGGCGCGCCAGGCCTGGACCGAGTGGACGTCGTGCAACCGGCGCTGTTCGCGGTGATGGTGTCGCTGGCCGAACTGTGGAAGTCGGTTGGGGTGCGTCCGGATGCAGTGATCGGGCATTCCCAAGGCGAAATCGCCGCCGCGTACATCGCCGGTGCGTTGTCACTGCGCAATGCGGCGCGGGTGGTGACGTTGCGCAGCAGACTGCTGCGCGACGTGGCCGGCCCCGGTGGCATGGTGTCCATCGCGTGCGGTGCCGAGCGGGTGCGGGAGTTGTTGGCGCCCTTCGCCGATCGGGTCGGTATCGCGGCCGTCAACGGCCGGGCTGCGGTTGTGGTGTCCGGTGAGTCGACTGCGCTGGACGAGCTGATCGAGGTTTGCGCCGGCCAGGAGTTGCGCACCCGCCGCATCGATGTGGACTACGCCTCGCATTCGGCAGAGGTTGAGTCGATCCGAGGTGAACTCGCCGAAGTCCTGGCCGGCATCGAGCCACGTTCCACACGTACCGCCTTCTTCTCGACGGTGACCGGAACTCGCTTGGACACAGCTGAATTGGGCGCCGAATACTGGTACCGCAACATCCGCCAGACCGTTCAATTCGACCTGGCGGTGCGCAGCGCGTGCGAGCACGGTTATCGCACCTTCATCGAATCAAGCCCGCACCCGGCGCTGATCGCGGGAATCGAGGACACCGCCAACGATTGCACCGACAGCGCCGACGGTGACGCTCGAACCGGGGCCGCCGTCGTCATCCCCACTCTGGGCCGCGACGACGGCGGGCTCGAGCGGTTCCTGACCTCGGCGGCCGCCGCCTTCGTGGCCGGCGTCAGCGTGGATTGGCGCGGCATGCTCGATGGCGCGGGCTTTGTCGAGTTGCCGACTTATGCCTTTGACAGGCGGCGGTTTTGGCTCTCCGGCGAGGCGACGGCCGTCGACGCATCGGGTTTGGGCCAGGGCGCCGGCGAGCACCCTCTGCTGGGCGCCGTCGTGGAGCTGCCCGCATCGGCCGGCGTCGTATTGACGGGCCGGCTGTCGCCGAGCGCGCAGGGCTGGCTGGCCGATCACGCCGTATCGGGGGCGGTGGTGTTTCCCGGGACGGGCTTCGTCGAGTTGGCGATCCGCGCAGGCGACGAAGTCAGCTGCTCAGCGGTCGACGAGCTGACGTTGCGCACGCCGTTGATGCTGCCGGTATCGGGATCTGTTGCGCTGCAGGTAGTGGTGGGCGCCGCCGACGAGGCGGGACAGCGCAGTGTTTCGATCTACTCCCGCGCCGAAGCGGATGCCGCGTGGGTGTGCCACGCCGAAGGCACCCTGAAGGCCGGGTCGGTAGAGCCGGCGGTCGAGTTGTCGGCGTGGCCGCCGGCCGGCGCCGTCGCGGTAGACGTGACCGACGGCTACGAACGGTTGGCGGCGCGCGGCTACGAGTACGGTCCTGCGTTCCGTGGCCTGACCGCGATGTGGGCCCGCGGCGACGAGATGTTCGCTGAGGTAAGCCTTCCGGAGGCGGCCGGCGGCGCCGGTGGGTTCGGGATACACCCCGCACTGCTGGATGCGGCCTTGCATACAGCGGTAATAGCCAACCCGGACGCCGAATTGGTCCTGCCGTTCTCCTGGCAGGGCGTGTCGTTGCACGCGGCCGGTGCCTCGTCGGTGCGGGCACGAATCGCCCCGTCGGGTCCGTCCGGGGTCTGCATCGAGCTGGCCGACGGGTTGGGGTTGCCGGTGCTGTCGGTGACTTCGATGGCGGCGCGTCCGGTGAGCGAGCAGCAGCTGCGGGCCGGAGTATCGGGAATGTCGGGCCCGCGGACCGACCGGCTGTTCGAGCTGGATTGGTCGCCGGCGGCCGGGGCCTCCGGGACGACTGCTGCGCCGTCTTTCGAGGTGTTCGAATCTGTTGCGAGCGAAGATGATCCGTTAGCAGACGTCTATGAGCGCACGCATCGGGCCCTGGCCGCCGTGCAATCGTGGCTGACCGAGCGGGACTCCGGGGTGCTGCTGGTGGCGACTCGGGGCGCGGTCGCGGCGACGGGGGACCCGAAAGAAGATGTCACCGATCTGGCGGGCGCTGCGGTGTGGGGCTTGGTGCGTTCCGCGCAGACCGAGCACCCGGGCCGCATCGTGTTGGTGGATTCCGATGTGCCCCTGGACGATGAGGCCACCGCTGCGGTTCTGGCGGCCGGCGAGGCGCAGGTGGTACTGCGCGGCGGGCGGGTCTACATCGCGCGGGTGCGTGGCAGCCGCGCGGTCGACGGCATCCTGGCTCCGCCGGACGACGTGCCGTGGCGGTTGGGCATAAGCAGCGCAGGCACTTTCGAGAACCTGCGGCTGGAACCGGTTCCCAACGCCGATGCGCCGTTGCAACCCGGGCAGGTCCGGGTGGCGCTGCGCGCCATCGCCGCGAACTTCCGCGACATCATGATCACCCTCGGCATGTTCACCCACGACGGGCTACTCGGCGGCGAAGGCGCCGGCGTCGTCGTCGAGGTGGGGCCCGGGGTCACCGAATTCGCAGTCGGCGATTCGGTATACGGATTCTTCCCTGACGGCCACGGCACGCTGGTCGCCGGCGACGTCCGCATCCTGCAGCCGATGCCTGCCGGCTGGTCCTACGCCGAAGCTGCCGCGATCTCAGCGGTTTTCACCACTGCGTACATGGCGTTCGTGCACCTCGCCGACGTCAAGCCGGGGCAGCGGGTACTGGTGCACGCTGCCGCGGGCGGGGTGGGCATGGCTGCCGTCCAACTGGGGCGGCATTTGGGCTTGGAGATATTCGCCACGGCCAGCCGGGGCAAGTGGGACACCCTGCGGGCCATGGGTTTTGACGATGATCACATCTCCGATTCACGCAGCCTGGAGTTCGAGGACAAGTTCCGCGCGGTCACCGGCGGACGGGGCATGGACGTGATATTGGACTCGCTGGCCGGCGAATTCGTCGACGCGTCGCTGCGATTGTTAGCACCCGGCGGGTTGTTCCTGGAGATGGGCAAGACCGACATCCGCGACCCCGACGCCGTCGCGCAGGAATACCCCGGTGTGCGTTACCGCGCCTTTGACTTGTTCGAGCCCGGCCGTCCGCGGATGCACCAATGGATGCAGGATCTCGCCGAAATGTTCGATTCCGGTGTGTTGCGCCCGTTGCCGGTGACGACGTTCGACATCAGACGCGCGGAGGCGGCGTTGCGGTACCTGAGCCAGGCGCGCCACATCGGCAAGGTCGTCATGACTTTTCCAGCTGCCCACGGCGGCGCGCTGGGTACGGGCACGGTCTTGATCACCGGCGGCACCGGCATGGCGGGTTCGGTGCTGGCTCGTCATGTGGTGGCGCATCACGGGGTGCGGCATCTGCTGCTGCTGAGCCGGCGCGGCCCGGATGCGCCGGGGGCGCAGGAACTGTCGGCCGAGCTGAGCGCGGCCGGGGCCCAGGTGCAGGTGGTGGCCTGCGATGCAGGCGACCGGGAGGCGCTGGCCAAGGTGATCGCCGATATCCCCGTGCAGCACCCACTCTCGGCGGTTATTCATGCCGCCGGGGTGCTCGACGACGCGGTAGTGACCTCGCTGACTCCCGACCGCGTCGATGCGGTGTTGCGTGCCAAGGTGGATGCGGCATGGAACCTGCACGAACTGACCCGCGGCCTGGATCTCTCAGCCTTCGTCATGTTTTCGTCGATGGCCGGCCTGGTGGGCTCGTCGGGGCAGGGCAACTATGCGGCGGCCAACTCGTTCTTGGACGGCCTCGCCGCACACCGGCGCGCACACCGGCTGCCCGCGGTGTCGCTGGCGTGGGGACTGTGGGACCAGGCCAGCGCCATGACCGGCCGTCTGGATGCCGCCGACTTGGCCCGGCTGGGCCGCGACGGGATCCTGGCGCTGTCCTCCGGGGAGGCGATGGAACTCTTCGACACCGCGCTGATCGTCGACGAGCCGTACCTGGCGCCGGCCCGAATCGATCTGGCCGCGTTGCGGTCTCACGCGGTGGCCGTACCTCCGATGTTCAGCGATCTGGTCAATGCACCGGCCCGGCGCAGGGTCGACGACTCGCTTGCCGCCGCGAAATCCAAATCCGCTTTGGCGCATCGGCTGCACGGCCTGCCAGAACCCGAACAGCATGCTGTGCTGCTGGATCTGGTGCGCTCCCATATCGCCACGGTGCTTGGTACCATCACCCCCGACGCGATCGACCCGGACAAGGCGTTCCAGGACTTAGGGTTTGACTCGCTGACCGCGGTCGAAATGCGTAACCGGCTCAAAGCTGCTACCGGACTCGCACTTTCACCGACCCTCATCTTCGACTACCCGACTCCCAACAGCCTGGCCTCCTACATGCGCGCCGAACTCGCCGGTGCGCCACAAGAAATCAAACACACACCCGCGGTCCGCGTCACAGGCGACGACCCGATCGCGATCGTCGGTATGTCCTGCCGCTATCCGGGCGGCGTGGACAGCCCGGAGCGGCTGTGGGAGATGGTGGCCGAGGGCCGTGACGTACTCGCCGAATTCCCCAGCGATCGCGGTTGGAACCTGACCGACCTGTACAACCCGGATCCCGACGTCGCCGGCTCGTGCTACACCCGCAGCGGCGGCTTCGTCGACGGGGTCGCCGACTTCGACCCGGCGTTCTTCGGTATCGCACCCAGTGAGGCGCTTGCGATGGACCCTCAGCAACGCATGTTCCTCGAACTTTCCTGGGAAGCGCTGGAACGGGCGGGAATTGACCCCAACACGCTGCGGGGCAGCGCCACCGGAGTGTTCGCCGGGGTGTACACCCAGGGCTACGGCATCGGCAATGAAGATGCGCTGAAGGCCTTGGAAGGCTTCCGTCTGACCGGCCAGTCGGCCAGTGTGGCTTCGGGGCGGGTGTCGTATGTGTTGGGGCTGGAGGGCCCGGCGGTGTCGGTGGATACGGCGTGTTCGTCGTCGTTGGTGGCGTTGCATATGGCGGTGCAGTCGCTGCGATCGGGGGAGTGCGATCTGGCGCTGGCCGGCGGCGCCACCGTCAATGCCACCCCCGACATTTTCGTCGAATTCAGCCGCATGCGTGGGTTATCCGCAGACGGCCGGTGCAAGGCATTCGCCGGAGCGGCCGACGGCACGGGATTCGCCGAGGGCGGCGGGATGCTCGTTGTCGAGCGGTTGTCGGATGCGCAGCGGTTGGGGCATCCGGTGTTGGCGGTGGTGCGGGGTTCGGCGGTGAATCAGGATGGTGCGTCGAATGGGTTGACGGCGCCGAATGGGCCTTCGCAGCAGCGGGTGGTGCGCGCGGCGTTGGCCAATGCGGGGCTGAGCGCGGCCGAGGTTGATGTGGTGGAGGGCCACGGGACCGGTACGACGTTGGGTGATCCGATTGAGGCCCAAGCGTTGTTGGCGACCTACGGGCAAGAGCGCAGTGAGCCGCTGTGGTTGGGGTCGATCAAGTCGAACATGGGTCATACCCAGGCCGCGGCTGGGGTGGCCGGGGTGATCAAGATGGTGCAGGCGATGCGCCACGAGACGTTGCCGGCGACGCTGCATGTGGATGTGCCGTCGCCGCATGTGGATTGGTCGGCGGGGTCGGTGGCGTTGTTGACCGAGGCGCGGGAATGGAAGGCTGAGCGTCCGCGCCGGGCGGGGGTGTCCTCGTTTGGGATTAGTGGCACCAATGCGCATGTGATTGTGGAGTCTGCTCCGGTGGTGCCGCCGGCTGAGGTTGCTCCGCTGGTAGGGCCGGTGGTGCCGTGGGTGGTGTCGGCGAAGTCGGCTACGGCGTTGGCGGGGCAGGCGGCGCGGTTGGCCGACTATTTGCGCGCCCGCGACGAGTTGGACGCCGCGGATGTGGGGTGGACGCTGGCGGGTCGGTCGGTGTTCGAGCATCGGGCGGTGGTGGTCGCCGAGGATCGGCAGGGGTTGCTGGCCGGGCTGGACGAGCTGGCCAACGACGACCCGGCTGGTTCCGTTATCCGTGGGTCGGCGACGCCAACGGGTAAAACTGTCTTCGTCTTCCCGGGCCAGGGCGCCCAAATACTGGGCATGGGAACGGGATTGCACGCCGCATACCCGGTATTCGCCGAGGCGTTCGACACCGTGGTCGGCGAACTCGACCGGCATCTGTTGCGCCCGTTGCGCGAGGTGATGTGGGGCAACGACGAAAACCTTTTGAACACTACCGAATTCGCTCAGCCGGCACTGTTCGCGATGGAAGTCGCATTATTCCGGCTGCTGGAATCCTGGGGCGTGCGACCCGATTTCGTGATGGGCCACTCGATCGGCGAGTTGTCGGCGGCTCACGTCGCCGGGATGCTGTCGCTGGAGAATGCGGCGGTGCTGGTGGTCGCGCGCGGCCGCTTCATGCAGGCCCTGCCGTCGGGTGGGGCGATGATCGCCGTCCAGGCCACCGAAGAAGAGGTGCGGCCGCTGCTGAACGACGAAGTCGCCATTGCAGCCGTCAACGGCCCGGCATCGGTGGTGATCTCGGGCGCCGACGACGCCGTCGTCGCCGTCGCGACCAAGCTGCGGGCCGATGGCCGCAGGGTCCACCGCTTGGCGGTTTCGCACGCCTTCCATTCGCCGTTGATGGATCCGATGATCGACGAATTCGGAACCGTCGCCGCCAGCTTCGCCGTTGGCCAGCCCATGATTCCGATCGTGTCGAACATGACGGGGCAGCTGGCGGGCGACGACTTCGCGTCTGCCGCCTATTGGAAGCGGCACGCCCGTGAAGCGGTCCGGTTCGCCGACAGTGTCCGCTTCGTGCACCAGGCCGGCGGTAGCCGCTTCCTCGAAGTCGGACCGGGCAGTGGCCTGATGGCCTCCATCGAAGAAACCCTGCCCGACGCTGCGGTCACAGCGGTCTCCGCCCTGCGCAAGGACCGTCCGGAACCGGCAACCCTCACCAATGCCGTCGCGCAGGGGTTCGTCGCCGGCATGGACGTGGATTGGCGCGCCGCGCTCGGGGCGGGCAACTTCGTGGAATTGCCGACGTATGCCTTTGAGCGGCGGCGGTTTTGGTTGTCGCCGTCCGCGGCAGGCGCCAGGGTCAGCGCCGCCGGGGCCGCGGGCCTGGGCCTTCAGGCCAGCGAGCACGCGCTGCTGGGTGCGGTGGTGGAATTGCCGGCGTCGGGCGGGGTGGTGCTGACAGGAAGGCTGTCGCCCAGTGCCCAGGGCTGGCTGGACGACCACGCCATCGGTGGGGTGGTGCTGTTCCCCGGCGCGGGATTCGTCGAATTGGTCATCCGCGCCGGTGACGAAGTCGGTTGCGGCATCATCGACGAGTTGAATCTGGCGGCGCCGCTGGTATTGCCCGCCGCGGGATCGGTGGCGATCCAGGTGGTGGTCGGCGGACCGGACGAGACGGGTGCCCGCGCGGTGTCGGTGTTCTCGCGCGCCGAGACCGGTTCCGGCTGGCTTCTGCATGCCGAAGGTGCGCTGAGCGCGGGTTCGGTCGCGCCGGCTTCGGACCTGTCGGTGTGGCCGCCCGTGGGTGCGGTCGCGATGGACCTCGGCGACGGATATGAGCGGTTGGCCGAGCGCGGGTACGGATACGGCCCGGCGTTCCGCGGTTTGACGACGATGTGGCGGCGCGGTGATGAAGTGTTCGCCGAGGTGGCCCTGCCGGAAGAAGCCGGGGTGTCGGCGACCGGGTTCGGCGTCCACCCGGTGATGCTGGATGCTGCATTGCACGCGGTGATCCTGGCCGCCAAAGGCGCCGACGGCATTGAAGGCTCTGATGATTCGGTGTTGGTGCCGTTCTCGTGGCAAGGCGTGTCGTTGCATGCCGCAGGCGCGTCGGCGGTGCGGGCCCGGATCGTGCGGACCACCCCGTCGGCGGTGTCGATCGACCTGGCTGACGGGTTGGGGTTGCCGGTGCTGTCGGTGGCGTCCATGGTGGCCCGCCCCGTGAGCGATCAGCAGCTGAAAGCGGCGCTGTCTGGTTCTGGTGGGGATCGGCTGTTCGAAGTGGTCTGGGCGCCGGCCTCCGCCAGTTCAGCCGCGGCCGCCGCCACCACCCCCTCGTACCAGGTCTTCGAGTCCGAACCGGCGAACGGCGATCCGGTGACCGGTGTGCGCACGGCGACGGGTGCAGCGCTGAGTGCGGTGCAATCCTGGCTGGCGGAACCACATTCGGGAACGCTGGTCGTACTCACCCGGGGCGCGGTTGCCCTACCGGGGGAGGACATCGCCGATTTGGCGGGCGCGGCGGTGTGGGGTTTGGTGCGGTCTGCCCAGACCGAGCACCCGGGCCATATCCTCTTGGTGGATTCCGATGCGCCACTTGACGATACGGCAGTAGCCGCGGCCTTGGCGGTGGGCGAGCCGCAGGTCGTGATGCGGGGCGGCCAACCGCACATTGCGCGGGTGCACGCCAGTCGAGCGGTGGACGGCGTGTTGGTGCCTCCGGACGGCTCCGATAACACAGCCTGGCGACTGGGAATGACCAGCGCCGGCACGTTCGAGAATCTGCGCCTCGAACCTGCACCTGACGCCGGGGCGCCCTTGGCGCCGCGGCACGTGCGCGTCGCAAGCCGGGCCATGGCAGCCAACTTCCGCGACGTCATGATTGCCCTGGGTCTTTACCCCGACCCAGATGCCGCGATGGGCGTCGAGGCATCCGGTGTCGTGCTGGAAGCTACAGCAGCAAGCCGTTTCGCGGTCGGTGACCGGGTTGCCGGCCTGTTCCCGGAAGGCACCGGCAGCATCGCCACCACCGACGAACGGCTCTTGCTGAAGGTTCCGGCGGACTGGTCCGACGCCGATGCCGCCACCGCGCCCGTCGGTTTCGCGACGGCCCACTATGCACTCTCCACCCTGGCGAAGGTGCGACGCGGACAGCGGATCCTGGTGCATGCGGCCACCGGAGGGGTCGGAATGGCCGCCGTGCAGCTGGCACGGCACCGGGGGCTCGAGGTGTTCGCCACCGCCAGCCGCGGCAAATGGGACACGTTGCGAGCCATGGGTTTCGACGATGACCACATCGCCGATTCGCGCAGTCTGGAATTCGAGGGCAAGTTCCGTGAGGTCATCGGCAAGACCGGCATGGCCGGAATAGACGTGGTATTGGACTCGCTGGCAGGCGAATTCGTCGACGCGTCGCTGCGGCTGGTCGCACCCGGCGGCATGTTCCTGGAGATGGGCAAGACCGACATCCGCGACCCCGACGCGATCGCACAGGAATACCCGGGTGTGCGTTACCGCGCCTTCGACCTCTTTGAGGCCGGACCGGACCACATCCAGCGGATGCTCACCGACCTGGCCGACATGTTCGATGCCGGAATCCTGCGGCCCTTGCCAGTGACCACGTTCGACATCCGCCTGGCCCCTGCGGCACTGCGGTATCTGAGCCAGGCGCGGCACGTGGGCAAGGTCGTGATGACCGTTCCCGACGCATGGGCGTCCGGCACCGTGTTGATCACCGGCGGCACCGGCATGGCGGGGTCGGCGTTGGCCCGCCACGTGGTTGCGCGTCACGGCGTACGGCGTTTGGTGCTGGTGAGCCGTCGCGGCCCGGACGCGCCCGGGGCACAGGAACTGGCGGCCGAACTCGGCGCTTCCGGTGCACACGTGCAGCTGGTGGCCTGCGACGCCGCCGATCGCGAAGCGCTGGCCAAGGTGATCGCCGATATCCCCGTGCAGCACCCGCTGTCAACTGTCATCCACGCTGCCGGAGCGCTCGACGACGCCGTGGTGACGTCGTTGACGCCGGAACGGATGGATGTGGCGTTGCGGGCCAAGGTGGATGCGGCGTGGAACCTGCACGAGCTGACCCGGGACCTGGATGTCTCTGCGTTCGTGATGTTCTCGTCGATCGCGGGGCTGGCCGGCGCGGCCGGCCAGGGCAACTACGCCGCCGGCAACTCGTTCCTGGACGGGCTGGCCGCGCACCGGCAAGCTCACGGGCTGCCGGCGGTATCGCTTGGTTGGGGTCTGTGGGATCAGGCCAGCGCGATGACCGGCGGTTTGGAAACCGTCGACTTCGCCCGGCTGGCCCGCGACGGCATCGTGGCGATGTCCTCGGACGAAGCCCTCCAATTGCTGGACACCGCAATGATTGTGGCGGAGCCGTTCATGCTGCCGGCACGCATCGACCTGGTCGCGCTGCGCGCCAAATTCGACAGCGGCACATTGCCGCCGATGTTTGTCGACTTGATCAATGCGCCCGCTCGGCGACAGGTGGACGATTCACTGGTCGCCGCCAAGTCGAAATCAGCGCTGCTGCAACGCCTTGAGGGATTGCCGGAGGACGAGCAGCATGCGGTGCTGCTGGACTTGGTGCGTTCGCACATCGCCACCGTGCTGGGCAACACCACTCCCGAGGCCATCCATCCCGACCGGGCGTTCCAGGAACTGGGCTTCGACTCGCTGACCGCGGTGGAAATGCGCAACCGGCTCAAAGCTGCTACCGGCCTTGCGCTTTCGCCCACCCTCATCTTCGACTACCCCAACTCCGCCGCGCTGGCCGGCTACATGCATCGAGAATTGGTCGGCGACACGGCCCAACACGCCCCGGCGGCAGCGACCGGGGAAGCCGAAATCCAGCGGGTGGTCGGGTCAATTCCGGTCAAGCGTTTGCGGCAGGCCGGCGTGTTGGAGCTGTTGCTCGCGTTGGCAGATGAGGCCGACGGTCACGCCCAGTCCGCCGGATCGCAGCTTGGCGCCAAGGACGTCAAGGACATCGCGGACATGGATCTCGACGATCTGGTCAATGCGGCCTTCATGGACGACGAGTAGGCATGAACGACCAGCAGCTACCCGAGGTTACTCGGTGAGAATCGCGGTCACCGGGGCCGGCGGGGTGCTCGGCCGCGGCCTGGTCGCCCGGCTGCTCAGCCAGGGCCATCAGGTAGCCGGAATTGCCCGCCATCGGCCCCGAAGTTGGCCGAGCACAGCTGAGTTCGTCGCCGCGGATATCCGCGACCAGGCCGCCGTCGTGCGCGTCGTCGCAGGCGCGGATGTCGTCGTGCACGGCGCCTGGGCGAGGAGCTCCGGACCAGACGAACGGATCAGCGAGCAAGTCAACATCGAAGGCATGCAAAACATCCTCGACGCGATGGCCGGCGCCGGGCGCATCGTGTTCGTCTCGTCAGCGCATGCTCTGGATCCCGCTGCGGCCGAAGGCCGGTATAAGGCCCGGGCGGAGGAGATGCTCGCCGCCTCCGGCGCACACTGGGTCGCGATCCGGCCCGCGCTCATCGTCGGCCGAAACGTCGACAATTGGGTCCGCCAGGTGCTGGCCTTGCCGGTGCTCCCCGACGTCGACGGGTCCGCGGACCGCCCTGTGCAGGTCGTCCATCTCGACGACGCGCTTCGGCTGCTGACCCGCGCCGTCCTGGACCCCAAAACAAGCAGCGGCCCGGTCAATCTCGCTGCTCACGGCGAGCTGACATTTCGCGAAATCGCCCGGGCACTCGGCCGTCCCGTCGTGCCACTGGCCGCCGTGCCGTCAGGACTGCGACGGCGGGTCGCCTCCTTCGCCGAACTGGAACTGATACAACGGGCCCCGCGGCTGGACACCACGCTGCTGCGCGACGAGTGGGGATTCCGAACCGCCTGGAACGCCAACGAATCCGTCCAGGACTTCGCGCTGACGGTGCGGGGCCGCGTGGCCGTCGGCCGACGGGTGGTGGCACTGCCCTGGCGGATGGCCAACATCTCAGATCTACCCGCGCCCGACGCACCGGCCGACGATGGCGTGATACCCAGATTGGCGGGCCCAGAAGGGGTTAACGGAGAATTCGACACGCCCATCGATCCGCGCTTCCCCACCTATCTGGCGACCAACTTGTCGGAGGCGCTGCCCGGTCCCTTCTCACCGTCGTCGGCATCGGCGACGGTACGTGGCCTGCGGGCGGGCGGCGTGGCCATCGCCGAGCGACTGCGTCCAGGCGGTGTGGTGCAGCAGGAAATCGCGGCGCGAACCGTTGCGGTGTTCGCACATCGGCTTTACGGCGCAATCACCTCCGCGCATTTCATGGCCGAAACGGTGCCATTCGCCAAGCCCACCACGATCGTCAGCAACAGCGGATTTTTCGGCCCCAGCATGGCATCGCTGCCGGTGTTCGGCGAGCATCGTCCGCTGTCCGAATCGGGACGGGCGCGCAGACAACTGCGCACCCTCCGCAACATCGGGGTCTTCGGCGTCAACCTGGTGGGCCTTAGCGCCGGATCACCCCGTGACACTGAGGATTTCGTCGCCGACGTCGATCGCCTGGAGGAGCTGGCCGGTGGCGACCCGACCGCACTCGACGATCGCCGCCTGCTCAGCCTGATCTTGTTGGCACGCGACCACGTCGTGCACGGATGGATGCTGGCGTCTGCGTCATTCATGCTGTGTGCAGCGTTCAACGTGTTGTTGCGCGGCCTGTGCGGCCGAGACACTACGACGCCGGCAGGACCTGATTTGGTCAGTGCGCGGTCGGTGGAGGCGGTGCAGCGGTTGGTGGCCGCCGCGCAACGCGATCCGAATGTGATGGCCCTGCTAGCTGAACCGGGAGAGCGCCTGGACAAGCTGGCGGTCGACGTGCCCGAGTTTCATGCCGCCGTACTTGCCGAGCTGGCGCTGATCGGCCACCGCGGCCCGGCGGAAGTCGAGATGCTGTCGACCAGCTACGCCGACGATCCCGAGCTGCTGGTCCGGATGGTGGCTAAGGCGTTGAGCGCGCCGCCGGCGCCGGAACCGCGGCACCCCGTGATTCCGTTGCGCGCCAAGCCTATTGCGACGCTGGCCGCACGTCAGCTGCGTGACCGGGAAGTCCGCCGCGACAAGATGGTGCGCGCGATCTGGGTGCTACGCGGCCTGCTGCGGGAATACGGACGCCGGTCGGCCGACGCCGGTGTCTTCGCCAATCCGGACGACGTGTTCTACCTGCTGGTCGACGAGTTGGACGCGCTGCCAGAAGACGTTTCGGAGCTGGTGGCCCGTCGGCGTGCCGAACAACGCAGGCTGACCGCCGTCGTCCCGCCCACGGTATTCAGCGGAAGCTGGCAGCCGTCGAGCCCGTCGTCGCCGGTGCTGACCGCCGGCGACACCCTGCGTGGTGTCGGGGTATGCGGGGGCCGGGTCCGCGGTCGGGTGCGGATCGTGCGGCCCGAGACCATCGACGACCTGCTGCCCGGCGAGATCCTCGTCGCCGAGGTCACCGATGTCGGATACACGGCCGCCTTCTGTTACGCCGCGGCCGTGGTGACCGAGCTTGGCGGACCCATGTCGCATGCCGCCGTGGTAGCGCGCGAGTTCGGGTTTCCGTGCGTGGTGGACGTGCAGGGAGCCACTCGACACCTGCCGCCGGGCGCGCTCATCGAGGTCGACGGTAGTACCGGCGAGATCCACGTGCTCGAGCCGGTCGCCGACGACAACTCTCAGCTCAGCAGCTGAACGCGATACCGACGCCGTCGGGTGGCGGCACTGACCGCAGGCATCCGAACGGCTCGATGCCGGCGCTGCTGAACCGCACGGCTGATTGGTGGGCGTAGTTGACGCAGAAAACCCCGGCTCGGTCGGCGCGGCAACGGTAGTCACCGAACGCCAGCGAGTCGCCGTCGGACAACTGCGATCCGTCGCCGTACAGGAACGGACCTGGATCGGCGCGGGCCGACCCCACCTGCAGGATGGTGCCGTCAAAGTCCACCCAGCCGCTCTTCCACTCGCCATAGGCCGTCTCGGGACGGGGTGGGGGATTGTTCAGGCTGATCAGGCAGGACAGCGTGCCGTCGGCGTGTTTGGAGTCCGTCATGCAGGTCACCGGCCGGCCCGTGTCGGATTGTCCGGATGGCATAACGAACGCGATGTCGGTACCGAGTTGGGTGCTGATGCCGGCCCGGCTCGCGCTGTGGTAACCGCCGGGGTCGACGGGATGACCAGCCTCGATCCAAGCGATGACGGCGGCGATCGGCGCTCCCGCGACCGGTGCGGCCGATGGCCCCGCCGGCGTACTCGCGGTCGCGCTGGTAGTGGAAGTCGGAACGCCGGTGTGTGGCTGTGCGGACCGGTCGCCAACCGGGTGCGAACATCCGGTAGCCAGCAACGACACTGCGACCAGCGCGGCGATCCGCATCCCGCCAGGCTAACCGCCGTAGGCGGATTTGCGGCGCTCCGCCCGCTTTGGATACGCGGTGTCGGCTACGGTCGGGGTTATGCACGAGCGCACCGTCCGCGCACACACAGCGTCCGGCATCGTCGAAGGGTTCACCCGCGACGGCGTGAACCGGTGGCGATCCATCCCGTATGCCCGGCCACCCGTCGGGCCGCTGCGACTGGCGGCGCCCCAACCTGCCCAGCCCTGGTCCGGTGTTCGCCACTGTCACGGCTTCGGCAACTGTGCGCCCCAGCAGCGCCGCTACACGATGCTCGGCATATCGGGTTTCGGAGGCAGGTACCAGCCGATGAGCGAGGACTGCCTGACTCTCAACGTGGTCACACCCGAGGCCTCCGCCCGCGAACCGTTGCCGGTCATGGTCTTCATCCACGGCGGTGGGTATTTCCTGGGTAGCTCGGCAACGCCGCTCTACGACGGTGCCGCGTTGGCCCGCCGCGGTTGTGTGTACGTGTCGGTGAACTACCGGCTCGGCGCGCTGGGATGTTTGGATCTGTCGTCGCTATCGACACCCAAGATCATCTTCGACAGCAACCTGTACCTGCGGGATTTGGTCCTGGCGTTGCAGTGGGTGCGGGACAACATCGCGGGATTCGGCGGCGATCCCGACAATGTCACCATCTTCGGCGAGAGCGCGGGGGCGTGTATCACCGCCACGTTGCTGGCGGTGCCCGCCGCCAAAGGACTGTTCGCCCGGGCGATCTCGGAGAGCCCGGCGTCGGGACTGGTGCGGTCCAAAGAGGTTGCGGCCGAGTTCGCGAACCGGTTCGCCGAGCTGCTCGGCGCGCGCAGGGAGGACGCCGCCGACGCGCTGATGCGGGCATCCGCCGCGCACCTGGTGGAAGCGCAACACCGCCTGATCGACCAGGGCATGCAAAAGAGATTGGGCGCCTTCCCGATTGGTCCGGTCTACGGCGATGACATGCTGCCGATGGACCCGGTCGAGGCGATGCGCTCCGGCCGGGCACACCCGCTCCCGCTGATCGTGGGGACCAACGCCGAGGAGGGCCGGTTGTTCACCCGCTTCCTGCCCATGCTGCCGACCAACGAATCGATGGTCGAAGAACTGCTCGCCGACGCCGAACCCGATGCCCGCCAACGCATTACCGCCGCCTACCCGGATTACCCCGCTTCGTCGGCATGCATCCAGCTCGGCGGTGACTTCGCCTTCAGCTCGGCGGCGTGGCAGATTGCCGAGGCCCATGGCGACCACGCGCCCACCTATCTGTATCGATATGACTATGCACCGCGGACGTTGCGCTGGTCAGGGTTCGGAGCGACCCATGCCACCGAGCTGTTCGCCGTCTTCGACATCTACCGCACCCGGTTCGGCGCGTTGCTCACCGCGGCGGCCGATCGGCGCAACGCGCTGCGGGTCAGCAATCAGGTACAACGGCGTTGGCAGGCGTTCAGCCGCACCGGAATTCCGGGCGACGACTGGCCGGCCTACACCCGAACCGACCGTGCCGTGATGGTTTTCGATCGCAAGTGCCGCGTCGAGTTCGACCCGCACCAGCACCGCCGGATGGCCTGGGACGGCTTCTCACTGGCACGCTGATCCTCATGGCTCCCGGCCCCGAGCACGACACCCACATCATCGAACGGCCCAGCGATCTCACCGCCCCATGGCTGACCACCACGATCGGCGCCGGAACCGTCGCCGATTTCGCCCTAGAGCGCATCGGCACCGGGCAGATGAGCGAGTGCTACCGCGTCCTCCTGACGTACGCGGACCCGCAGGGCGAACCCGGCCGTCCCGGGTCGGTGGTGCTGAAGGTCGCGGCCACCGACACGGTGAGCCGGCAGACCGGTTTGGCACTGGGCCTTTACGAACGCGAAGTCCGCTTCTACCGGGACGTCGCGCCACGGCTCGGCGGACCGATAGCGCCGTGCTACCACGCGGTCGTCGACGCGTCGACGGGCGCATTCGACTTGTTGCTCGGCGACGCCGGCCCGGCGGTCGTCGGCGACGAAATTGCCGGTGCCACAACCGAACAGGCGGCGATTGCGGTCGCCGAATTGGGCCGCTTGCACGGCCCGCTGCTGGGAGACGAGACGCTGGCCGAAGCGCCGTGGCTCAACCGCGAGGCTCCCCTGAACCAGGCGACGATCACTGCGCTCTATGCCGGATTCATCGACCGCTACGCCGACCGGATCGCCCCGGGCCACCGCGTGGTGTGCGAAGCCCTGGTGGGCGCATTCGACGCCTACCAGGGCGCATCGAACGGCGGCGTGCAGGGCCTGGTGCACGGGGATTACCGGCTGGACAACATGTTGTTCGGCCGGGCGGGAGCCGACCGGGCGCTGACCGTGGTCGATTGGCAGACCGTCTCGTGGGGGCCGGCGCTGACCGACCTGGCATACTTCCTCGGCTGCGCCCTGCCGACGCCGAATCGCCGCGAACAGCACGACACATTGCTGCGGGCATATCACGACGCGCTCGGTCCCGGCGCCCCGATCACGCTGGCCGACGTCCGCGAAGGAGTGCGGCGGCAGAGCTTTTTCGGAGTGATGATGGCAATCGTCTCGTCGATGCTGGTGGAACGCACCGATCGGGGCGACCAGATGTTCATGACGATGCTGCAGCGGCACTGCGACCAGGTGCTGGACACCGACGCGCTGGCAACGTTGCCCGCTGCGCCGGCTGGCGCAGTGCCGGAGCCGCTGCGGCCGTCGGATGAAGACGAACTCGCTCATACCGCTACCGCCGAACCGCTGTGGAGCGAGAGCTGGTACGCCGACTTCGTCGATGCGGCACAGGGATTGGGTGGTTGGTTCCGGGTGGGGCTGGTTGCGAACCAGCGGACGGCGTGGGTGCACGCGCTGCTGTGCGGGCCCGACCTGCCGACCATCGCGCTCGTCGACGTCGAAGCCCCGCTGCCCGAAGACCCGTGGGTGCTGCGCGGTAGCGCCCTCGAAGTCGGCCACTCGGCCGGTTTGCCGCTGCAGACCTATCGCGTCGAGCTGCGCGGACGGGGACAGGCTTATCCCGACCCGTCGGCCCTGTTGCGCGGCGAACCCGGCGCTCCCGTCGCGGTGGCGATGAATTTGGAGTGGGCCACCGACGGCATCCCGTACAAGTACCGGGTGACCACACGCTACGAGATCCCGTGCACCGTCTCGGGAACGGTCACTGTCGACGACAAGACCTACCGCATCGACGCGGCTCCCGGACAGCGTGATCACTCCTGGGGGCTACGCGACTGGTGGAGCATGGACTGGATGTGGAGCGCGCTGCACCTGGACGACGGCAGCCATCTGCACGGGCTGCAGGTCAAGATTCCGAACATTCCCGCGATGGGCATCGGCTACGTCCAGGGCCCCGGCGGCCAGATCGCGGAGCTTCAGACGGTGAACACTCGAGAAGCCTTCGCCGCCAATGGGTTACCGCAACCAACGACGTTGAATCTCGAACCAGGTGCCGTCGCGGCGAGTATCGACATCGTCGCACACGCCCCGGTGCTCCTGACGTCCAACGATGGACGGGTAAGCCATTTCCCGCGGGCCTGGGTCAGCGTCAGCACCGCGGACGGGCGCACCGGCGTCGGCTGGATGGAATGGAACCGCAACCAGGCGTGAGCACATGTCCAAGACAGCCGTGGTGATGGGTGTCTCCGGCTCGGGCAAGTCCACGGTGGGTGCCGCACTCGCACAACGGCTTCGGGTGCCCTTCGTGGACGCCGACAGCCTGCACCCGCAGGCCAACATCGCGAAAATGACCGCAGGCCAACCGCTCGACGACGACGACCGCTACCCCTGGCTGGAACGGGTCGGTGACTGGCTGGCCGACCATACCGACGGCGGGGTGGCGAGTTGTTCGGCGCTCAAACGCAAATACCGCGACCAGCTGCGTCAGCACCGGCCGGGCACCGAGTTTCTACACCTCAGCGGTTCACCGGAGCTGATCCAGCACCGATTGGCAAGCAGGCCAGACCATTTCATGCCTGCGGCACTGCTGCGGTCGCAATTCGACGATCTCGAACCGCTCGACGACGACGAGGCAGGGATCACTATCGATGCCGACCAGGACGTCCAGTCCATCGTGGACGCATGGGTGCGCCGAACGTGGGGTTAACGCACGCGTTGTGATGATTTTCGTGCATAAACCCCACGTTCGACGAGTGAGGTGGGCGCTAGCTAGCGCAAGCGGCGCTTGACCTTGCGCCGGAGTTTGCGCCGTGTACGGCCGTCGATGGCCACGTCGTCAATCCGGTCCCGCGCCACGTCGGCCCACGCACTGCCACGGGCCGCCGCGGTGTCAGCCCACTCGCCCCCGCGCTCCCGAGCAGTTTCGGCGAAGTCCAGCCCACGCTCGCGGGCAATCTCGGCGAGGTCCAGTCCGCGTTCCCGGGCGGCCTCGGCCAGGTCCAGCCCGCGTTCCCGAGTGGTCTCGGCGAGGTCCAGTCCGCGTTCGCGGGCGGCCTCGGCCAGCTTCTTGGAGCGCTTGCGTGCTTTTTTGGCCAGCGGCGCGCTTCGTTCGGCGGTAGTGCTGGCAAGCTCGCGGCCACGCTCGAGCGCGGCTTCGGCGTAAGGCGCGCTTCGTTCGGCCGCCGTGCTGGCCAATTCGCGGCCACGTTCGAGGGCGGCTTCGGCATATGGCGCGCTCCGTTCGGCAGCGGTACTGGCGAGTTCGCGACCGCGCTCGGCGCCGGCTTGCAGGCCGTGCACGATCTTCTCGCCGAGGTCCGAGTCGAGCAGGCCGTCGTCAGATCCGGGCAGTGCAGAAGACACCCGTTCGGACAGCCGCTCTGCGGCTCGGCGACCGCGCCAGCCGAGTGACGGTCTGCCCTCGGTGTCGGCCGACGCGATGATCAGCCCACCGAGCAGGCTGACGTCGGCCAGGAACGCACGCCGCTGCTCGGCTTTGCGTTCGGGGTCTGATTCGGTCCAGAACATGTGCGCGCCCAGGTTGGCCGGTAGCACGGTGAGCGCCAAGGCGGCCGACGCGACGCGGGGCATCCGGCCGGCGGCGAGCAGCAACCCACCGCCGATCTGGACGCCGGCAGTGATCTTTGCGAACGTCTCGGGATCGCTCGGAACGTTGCTGCTCACCGCATCCGGCATGGAGCGCAGGCCGTCTATCGCGGGCGCGGCGGCTTGCGCCGCCCTCTTGGGGTTGAGTAGGGAGTCGACTCCTTGGCCGATGAACACTGCCGACAGCATGGGTCGCGCGATTCTACGGATCAACATGGCGGTGGATTACCCCACTGGCTGACTGGCAAACAAATCCTGGCTGCAGGTGGGCAGGGCTCTCCCGAGGCTAGGGTTGACCTGTGCGAGCCCTGATCATCGTCGACGTGCAGAACGATTTCTGCGAAGGGGGTTCGCTGGCGGTCAGCGGCGGTGCTGCCGTGGCACGCGCCATCAACGAGTACCTCGCCGGTGACCCGGGTTACCAGCATGTGCTGGCTACCAAGGACTTCCACATCGACCCGGGCGACCATTTCTCTGACCGGCCGGACTATTCGTCGTCGTGGCCACCGCATTGCATCGCCGAAACCGCGGGTGCGGAGTTTCATCCCGACCTCGACACCGGCCGCATCGAGGCGGTCTTCCGGAAAGGCGCCTACGACGCCGGTTACAGCGGCTTCGAAGGCGTCGACGACAACGGGACTCCGCTGCTCGAATGGCTGCGGCAGCGCGGAATCGACCAGGTCGACATAGTGGGGCTGGCCACCGATCACTGTGTCCGGCGGACCGCCGAGGACGCCGCAAGAATCGGCTTGGCCACCCGCGTTTTGGTGGACCTGACAGCGGGAGTGTCGGACGATACCACCGAAAAGGCGCTGGTGGAGATGCGCGGAGCCGGCATCGCACTGGTCGGGAGCGGCTGATGGCAGCACCGAAGAATCGCGACGATCTGCTGGCCACAGTGGAGCGATCCCCACAGGCAGCCGGCGCGCACGACCGCGACGGCTGGGTGCAGCTGTTCACCAGCGACGCCCGGGTTGAAGACCCGGTGGGATCGCAGCCGCACGCGGGGCATGACCGGATCGAGCGCTTCTACGACACCTTCATCGGTCCGCGGGACATCAAATTTCATCGCGACCTCGATATCGTCTGCGGCTCCGTTGTGCTGCGCGATCTCGAACTGGAGGTGGCGATGGGCCCCGGCATGACGATGTACATTCCCGCGTTTCTGCGCTACGACCTCCGAGAGGTCAACGGCGAGTGGAAGATTGCTCACCTGCGGGCCTATTGGGAACTGCCCGCGATGATGCTGCAGTTCTTGCGATCCGGACGGTCCGCGCTGGGCCCCGCCGTGAAACTGTCCCGAGGTTTGTTGAGCAATCAGGGTCTGGGCGGCGCCGCCGGTTTCCTGGCGGGCTTTCGGCGTCCGGGTGCGCGTCACAAGCGTCTGGTGGAGAATTTCGTGCGGGCCGTCGCGCGGGGCGACAAGTCCGCGGCGACCCGTGCGCTATCCTCTACTGCAGCAATCACTTTGGGCGACCGCGACCCGTTTGACATCGTCGAGCTCATCGAGCAACTCAACGGTGCCAGCTGGACCAAGATCAACGGCGCGGGGTCCACGGTCACGGTCGGGCTTAACACGACTCACGGGCGCGGCATCCTGTTCGCCGACACGGCATGGGGGGGTAACAGCATCAACCGGCTCCGCTTCTTTCCGGCCTGATCGCGCTGCTCACCACGGCGCCACACCGATCAACGGGTCACCATCAGCGCCAGCGACGCGGTGGACAGCAGCAGGTAGGCGCCGGGGAAGGCGATGTTGTAGAGCACCTTGGCCCTCAAGTGGGTCGCAACCGCGCCGACGAAGAACAAAACCAGGCCGGCCGCGGCGGCAATTCCCAACGCCCGCAAGCCAAGAAGCCCGACGACCAGCCCGACGGCGCCGGCCAGTTTGGCCGCCCCGAGTGCCGGTAACCACGATCGGGGCACGCTCACCTCGGCCGAGTTGGCCAGCACGAAGTTGGCGGGAACGAAGTCGGCGATGGCGACTCCCGCGGTGACGACGGCGGTGGTGGCCGTGACCGCGATGAAGACGGTGTCTATGGTCATGGTGTTGGTCTCCTCTGCAGGACATCAGTTGGTGGTTGTGTCGTCTCCTTGACGATTCCTGCGCTGGAAAGGTGACCCATGAAAGCACCGCAAGATGTGGCCGAGTTGGCGCGCCGGTTCGATGCGGACCGACGGCACCTCCGATCGGTTGCCTACCAGCTGCTCGGCTCCGTCGCCGACGCCGACGACGCGGTGCAGTCGGCGTGGCTGAAGGCCAGCGGTGCGGATTTCAGCGTCGTCGACAACCTCACCGGCTGGTTGACCACGATCACGGCACGCGAGGCCCTCGACCAGCTCAGGGCGCGCAAGCGGCGAGCCGAGTGGCCGCTCGCCGGACCGGAGGAACTGGACGGGGTGACAGCGAGCGTGGCCGCGCCGGCGGACGATGACGCGCTGCTGGCGGACTCGGTCAGCCGGGCGCTGCTCGTCGTTCTCGACCGGCTATCGCCCGCGCAGCGGGTGGCTTTCGTGCTGCACGACGTGTTCGCGGTGCCGTTCGAGACGATCGCTGATCTGTTGGACCGGTCGCCTGCGGCCGCGAAGAAGCTCGCCAGCCGGGCCCGCGGCCGCGTGCACGCGGGCCCGGGGGTTCAGACGCCGCGGACGGCCAAACACGTCAAGCTCGTTGAGGCATTTATGGTGGCCTCTCGCGGCGGCGATATCGCTACATTGCTCGATCTGTTGGCACCAAATGTGGTCCGCCGCGTCGATCGTGTCCTGGTTCCCGAGAGTGTGCCGACTGAGCTGCGCGGGGCCAGGGAGGTCGCCGAGGAGACCCGGCTGTTCGCCCAGCGCGCGCAGCTGGGTGCCGTGCTGCTGATCGACGGAGTCCCCGGTATTGCCGTCGCACCTGCAGGACGCGCGCACACGCTGCTCCGGATCGGGTTCGACGACGACGACCGAATCCGCTCAATCGACATCACGGCCGACGCGCATCGAGCCGTTCTCACGCTGCCGGGCTAACGATCCACAGGCGGACCACAGCCCAATCCGGTACCAAGGACCTCAAACGCTGGCGGGTTGACCAGCGACGGACCAGGATCGGGACATTATGTTCGATAGGCCGTTCGGACGCAGGAGTCTGCTGCGGGGCGCCGGCGCGCTCACCGCGGCGTCGCTGTCGTCGTGGGTCACCGGCTGCGCTCCCGACGACGATGCATTGACCTTTTTCTTCGCCGCCAATCCGGATGAGGCCGCCGCGCGGATGCGGATCGTCGACGAATTCCAGCGCCGCCATCCGGGGATCAAGGTTCGGCCGGTGCTGTCCGGGCCCGGGGTGATGCAACAACTGTCGACGTTCTGTGCCGGCGGTAGGTGCCCGGATGTGCTGATGGCGTGGGAGTTGACCTACGCCGAACTCGCTGACCGCGGGGTGTTGCTGGACCTCAACACTTTCCTCGCAAAGGACAAAGCGTTCGCAACCGAACTGAAGACCGACAGCATAGGAGAACTCTACGAAACTTTCACGTTCAACAGCGGCCACTACGCGTTCCCCGAGCAATGGTCGGGAAACTATCTATTTTACAACAAACGATTGTTCGCCGAGGCCGGGATCCCGTCCCCGCCGGCCACGTGGGAAAAGCCATGGAGCTTCGGCGAATTCCTCGAAGCCGCCAAAGCCCTAACCAAACGGGACCGATCGGGCAGGGTCACCCAGTGGGGATTCGTCAACACCTGGGTCTCGTTCTACTCCGCGGGCTTGTTCGCCATGAACAACGGCGTGGCATGGTCCAGTCCGCGGACCAACCCGACCCACCTCAACTTCGGTGACGACGCGTTCGTCGACGCCGTGCAGTTCTACGCCGACCTGTCCAACAAACACCGGGTGGCGCCCAACGCGTCAGAGACACAGTCGATGTCGACGCCGGACCTGTTTGCCGTCGGCAAGGCGGCGATGGCGCTGGGTGGGCATTGGCGCTACCAGACATTCATCCGCGCCGAGGGGCTCGATTTCGACGTCGCCTCGTTGCCGACGGGTCCGGGGCGCAAGGACCGGCCGGCCTGCTCGGATATCGGGACGACCGGGCTGGCCATCTCAGCGAGCAGCAGACGCAAGGAAGAGGCCTGGGAATTCCTCAAATTCGCTGGCGGCCCCGTCGGGCAGGCCTTGATCGGTGAGTCCTGCCTCTTCGTCCCGGTACTGCGGTCGGCGTTGAACTCAAAGGGATTCGCCGACGCTCATCACCGGGTCGGCAACCTCGCCGTGCTCACCGAAGGGCCCGCCTACTCCGACGGCCTGCCGATCACCCCGGCGTGGGAAAAGATCGTCGCCCTGATGGACCGCAACGTCGGGCCGGTGCTGCGCGGAACCCGCCCGGCGACGTCGCTGAGCGCGCTGTCGCGCGCCACCGAAGAAGTCCTGCGCAACCCATGACATCGACCGCCACCGCCGCCACGCCGGTCACCGCGAAGAGGCGCTCGTCACGCCGACGCGCGTGGGCGGGCCGCATGTTCGTCGCACCCAACCTGGCGGCGGTGACGGTGTTCATGCTGTTCCCGCTCGGCTTCTCGTTGTACATGAGCTTTCAGCGATGGGACGTGTTCACGTCGACGAAGTTCGTGGGACTGAAGAACTTCCACGAGCTGTTCACCTCGGATCCGCTGTTCCTCATCGCGTTGCGCAATTCCGTGATCTACACCGTCGGGACCGTCGTGCCGACGCTCCTCATCAGCCTTGTGGTGGCCGGGATGCTGAACCGAAAAATCAAGGGTATCGGCATATTTCGGACCATCGTCTTTTTGCCGTTGGCCATCTCGTCGGTGGTGATGGCAGTCATCTGGCAATTCGTCTTCAACACCGACAACGGACTGCTCAACATCATGCTCGGCTGGTTAGGAATCCACCCCATCCCGTGGCTGGTCGAACCCAGGTGGGCCATGGTTTCGCTGTGCCTGGTCAGTGTGTGGCGCGCCGTGCCGTTCGCCACCGTCATCTTGCTGGCGGCAATGCAGGGAGTTCCGGAAACCGTCTACGAAGCGGCCAAAATTGATGGCGCGGGCGAAGTTCGGCAGTTCGTGTCCATCACGGTGCCGTTGATCCGCGGGGCGATCTCGTTCGTCGTGGTCATCTCGATCATTCACGCATTCCAGGCGTTCGACTTGGTCTATGTGCTCAACGGTGCCAACGGTGGACCCGAAACCGCCACCTACGTCTTGGGCATCATGCTGTTCCAGCACGCGTTCTCGTTCCTGGAATTCGGCTATGCGTCCGCACTGGCATGGGTGATGTTCGCGATCTTGTTGGTGTTGACCGTGCTGCAATTGCGGCTCACCCGGCGGCGCTCCTGGGAGTCCGGGTGACGCGCAACGTCTGCCGCGCCGTGCTGGCCTACACCGCGCTGCTCGGCATCGCATGGTGTGCCCTGTTTCCGATCGTCTGGGCGGTGTCGGGCTCGCTGAAGAAGGAGGGCGAGATCAGCGAGCCAAAATTGTTGCCCGCTCATCCCCGGTGGTCCAACTACTTAGAGGTGTTCCAGCTGATGCCGTTCGGCCGGATGTTCTTCAACACCGTGCTCTATGCCGGCTGCGTCACGGCCGGACAGGTCTTCTTCTGCTCGCTGGCCGGATATGCCTTCGCACGACTTGACTTTCGCGGTCGCGACACGCTTTTCGTCTTGTATCTGGGCACGCTGATGGTGCCGCTGACGGTGACCGTCATCCCGCAATTCATCCTGATGCGAACCGTAGGGTGGGTGGACACTCCCTGGGCGATGATTGTGCCGGGCTTGTTCGGCAGCGCGTTCGGCACCTACCTGATGCGGCAGTTCTTCGCGACTCTTCCTGCCGACCTCGAGGAAGCGGCGATACTCGACGGTTGCTCCCCGTGGCAGATCTACTGGCGCATCCTGCTGCCCCATGCCCGGCCCGCGGTGATGGTGCTGGCCGTACTCACCTGGGTCAACGTGTGGAACGATTTCCTGTGGCCGCTGCTGATGCTGCAACGCAACAGCCTGGCCACGCTGACGCTTGGTCTGGTCCGGATGCGGGGTGAATATGTGGCGCGGTGGCCAGTGTTGATGGCCACCTCGATGCTGATCCTGCTGCCGCTGGTCATCATCTACGCGATCGCCCAGCGCTCATTCATCCGCGGTATCGCCGTCACCGGGCTGGGCGGCTGACATGGCTTCGGTGAGTTTCGAGCAAGCGACCCGGCGGTTCCCCGGTACCGATCGACCGGCTCTGGATCGTCTCGATCTAGCCGTCGGCGACGGCGAGTTCGTCGTTCTGGTCGGGCCATCCGGCTGCGGCAAGACGACGTCGCTGCGGATGGTGGCCGGTTTGGAGACGCTGGATTCCGGCGCCATTCGGATCGGCGATCGCGACGTCACCCACACCGATCCCAAGGACCGTGACGTCGCGATGGTCTTTCAGAACTACGCGCTTTATCCACACATGACGGTGGCGCAGAACATGGGTTTCGCGCTGAAGATCGCCAAGGTTTCCAAGACCGAGATCCGCGACCGGGTGCTGGTCGCCGCGAAACTTCTTGATCTGCAGCCGTATCTGGACCGAAAGCCCAAGGACCTTTCGGGTGGGCAGCGTCAGCGGGTGGCGATGGGACGCGCGATCGTACGCCGCCCGCAGGTGTTCTTGATGGACGAGCCGCTGTCCAATCTCGACGCCAAGCTGCGAGTGCAGACCCGCAACCAGATCGCCGCATTGCAACGCCAACTCGGCACCACCACGGTGTACGTGACCCACGACCAGGTGGAGGCCATGACCATGGGCGATCGAGTCGCCGTCCTCAGCGACGGCGTGCTGCAGCAGTTCGCGGCACCGCGCGAGCTGTACCGCAACCCCGCCAACGTGTTTGTCGCGGGATTCATCGGGTCACCGGCGATGAATCTGTTTACCCTGCCGGTCGTCGATTCGTCTGTGTCGCTGGGGGATTGGCAGATCCAGCTACCACGGGAAATCGCCGGCTCGGCAGCCGAAGTCGTCGTCGGGGTCCGTCCCGAGCATTTCGGGCTGGGCAACCTCGGCGTGGAAATGGAGGTCGACGTGGTCGAGGAACTCGGAGCGGACGCTTACCTCTACGGCCGAATTACGGGGTCCGGCAAAGTGATCGGCCAACCCGTCGTCGCCCGCGCCGATGGGCATGATCCGCCCGAGAAAGGCAGTCGGGTGCGCCTGCATCCGCACCCCGGACACCTGCATTTCTTCGGCGCAGACGGTCGCCGGATGTAGCGCGAGCCGACCTAAAAGCTGCGTGCATCCTGGCCTTCCGCCGAACGTGTTCTGAGGGTGAGAATTTGGCTTGATGCTCGCCCTGATTGCACGCTCGACGCAGGGGCTTCCGCCAGATACGCGTCAGACTTGCGGCGCGCCATTACGTGTTTTGCTGCAACGCATCTAGTATTTCCGCGGGCTGGATCGCTATGGAACCGACGTCCTGGCGCCGGGTAGGCGCAAACCTCGTTCGACGGAACAGCCCGCCGAGATCGGCTTGGTGGTCGAGGATGTCGAGAGTGGCTACGTCGGAGCGGTGGTTCGCGTCGAATATGGCCGGATCTACCTGGAAGACCGGCGCGGACACACTCGGGGGTTTCCCCTCGGGCCTGGTTATCTGCTGGAAGGCTGTCCGGTCATCCTGACGGAACCACGCCGCGCGGCACCAACCGCCCAGAACCGAACGGCATCGGGCTCGGTCGCGGTGCCGGGCGCCCGCGCGCGGGTGGCCCGCGCCGGCCGGATTTACGTCGAGGGCCGCCATGACGCCGAACTCGTCGCGCAGGTGTGGGGTGACGACCTGCGCATCGAGGGTGTCGTCGTCGAGCAGCTAGGCGGGGTGGACGACCTGGTGGACATCGTGGCCGAGTTCCGTCCCGGCCCGGGCCGCCGACTCGCCGTTCTCGTCGACCACCTCGTCGCGGGGTCCAAGGAGTCGCGGATCGCCGACGCAGTGCGCCGCGGACCGGGCGGTTCGGACACCCTGGTCGTCGGCCACCTCTATGTCGACATCTGGCAGGCCGTGAAGCCGCAGCGGCTCGGCTTGGCAGCCTGGCCCACGGTACCGCGGCACACGGAATGGAAGCACGGCGCGTGCCAGGCCCTCGGCATGCCGCACACCAACCAGGCCGACATCGCCAAAGTATGGCGGCACATCCGTTCCCGCGTGCGCGACTGGAACGATCTGGAACCGGCGTTGATCGGCCGAGTCGAAGAACTCATCGACTTCGTGACGGCTGAATGACGAGCACACAAAAAGCCGGGGCGGAGAATGCGTCTTTTTGTCCGACTGTTGCTCAGCCAGCCTCGACGATGTCATCACGATAACGTTCGAACAGCGCCAGGAATTCGGCTCGCTCGGCGTCCCCGACGCCCATTTTGACAAGCGCGGCATCCGAGGCTTTCATGTTGGCTTCCCATTCGGCTTCGGTGATGCCGAGTCCGGTGTGCGATGTTCTCATGTCGCGGCCGATGTAGTGGCATGGTCCACCGCTCAGCGCACACATCTGGTCGACCAGAAGCTGGCGACTGCGAGTGACCGAATCCTGGCTGCGGCCACCGAAGAAGCGAGCGAAAGCGGGCTCGTCATGCAGACTGGCGAACAGGTTGTCGATGACGGCAGCGATCACGTCGTACCCACCCATTCGCTGATAGAGCGACTCGCCCTCCTGGGCCACGATTGCCTCCACATCGGTGAAATTCAATGGCCCCATGGTACGGGCACACGACGCGAAACGTGGCGAAGAAATTTCAATCGCGGGTGAGGCTGACACGAGACGCTACAGCTGCGCACACGGCCGCGGTGTCGCGTCCGGCGCACATAACCGTCCGGTCGGGGCGCACAACCGCAGCGGTCGCTCGCCCACGGCGCAGCCACCGTTGCAGTTCGCTGCCCGGCTGGGCTACCAGCACGGTGACGTTGCGGTCCAACAGGTTGGCTCCGTCGCGCCGGCTCAGGGGAATGGCGGTGACTACAGCGAAACGCGTGCCGAGCATGGCGTCGAGCCGTTGGCCTTGGGGCAGTGCAGGATTGGGACACAAGGTGCCGGCGAGCTGACCGGGCCGGCGGGACTTCAGCACCAGCTTGGAACGATGTAGTGCCGGCGTGGCGGAATCGACGACCTTTTCGCGCAGACCCGGGATCAGCCGTAGCCGCGGCAGTACTACTCGGCGCAGCAGGTCGCCGGCGCGTCCCCCGCCGGTCATCGATCGACCGACGGTGAGCGCGAGGCGAATCAATTGGCGGGTGTGCGGCCTGCGCTCTTGCTCGTAGGTGTCGAGAACGTCTGCCGCGAGGGTGCCGTGGTATACCCCGGCCACCTTCCAGCCCAGGTTCACGGCATCCCGTACGCCCGCTCCCATGCCCTGGCCGATGAACGGGGGAGTGAGGTGGGCGGCATCACCCAGGATGAAGATGTTGCCGCGGCGCCAGCGATCGGCGAGCTGCGCGCGAAACGTGTACTCCGCAACGCGCAGTAGCGTCAATTCGCTGTCATCGACATCGCCGATCCAGGGGGCGATGAGCGGTCGCAGGCCGGTCAGGGTGGCGAAGTCATCGGCACTTTCGCCGGCCAGCAACCGAAACTCCCACCGGTAGCGGGCATGTCCGATCCGCATGTAGGTGCCCGCGCGCACCGGATCGCACACTTGATATACGCCATCCCATTGGTGTAGGTCGGCGTCGGTCTCCACGTCGACGACCAGCCAGCGCTGTTCGAACTTCAAGTCCTGCATTGTTGCACCGATCTGGTTGCGCACCATGCTGTTAGCACCGTCGCAACCCAGTAGGTAGTCGGCCTCTACTACCTGAACTTGTCCGTCGGTTCGGTCGATGAACGTGATGCGCACCGAGTCACCCTGATCGTCAACCTCGATCACCTCGGCGTCGCCGCGCAATTCGGCTTTGCGGTAGCGCTTGAGGTTTGCCCGCAGCAGCCCCTCCAACTCCGGTTGGTCGAACATGTTGGCCTGCGGGAAACCGTGGACGCTGCGCGACGGATCGCGGCGGAATTCGGCGAGAATGTTGAATCGGTTGTCCAGCAGCCGCAAACCGAGCGTGGGACGCGAAATAGTGGAGAATTCGTCGGCCATGCCGAGATGGGCTATGACGCGGTAGATCTCGTCGTCCAGGTGTACGGCGCGGGGCTGCGGATACACGCCCGGCCAACGGTCTAGAACCAGACACTCGACGCCGTACTGCGCCAGTAGTGTGGCGGCGGTGATTCCGGTCGGTCCGGCGCCCACCACGACGACGGGCACATGCCGAATCGCGTCGGGGCTCATGCGAATCGGACTGTGGCGCGCTGGGTTCCGAGGTCGATGCTTCCGTCGTCGGTGGCCCCCGACGCCTCCACAACGTCTCCGTGCTTGAGATACTTCGGGTTGTTGGCCTGACTCTTGAAGAATGCCTTCCATTTGATGCCCGGCGGCAAGAGGTTACCGATGACCTGGACCGGCTTCGGCGGCGCGCTCAGGGCGGTGCCGACAGGAGTGCCGGTGAGCACCAGGTCACCCGGCGCGAGTTCCTGGAACTGAGTGAGTGACTGCAGCGCCTGCAGCGGCCGGTACAGCATGTCTCCTTCGACCAGTGCGTTTTGCCGCTCTTCGCCGTTGACGCTCAGGCGCAACCGCAACTCGCCGAATCGCCTGAGCTCGTCGGGACTCAACAGCACCAGCTCCGGGCCGACCGGGGTGAACGTCGGATACGATTTTGCCTCGTAGAACTGAGTCTGGGGGAGCTGGATGTCGCGCGCCGACACGTCGTTGGTTACCACCAGGCCGGCGATGAACTCGGCGAGGTTCGCATCGGAAATCGCTGTCCCGACAGGAATTTGGCGACCGATGACCAATCCGATCTCCACCTCGTAGTCCAGCAGCGAGACATGGCGGGGCTTGACGATGTCGTCGAACGGCCCGTTGATCGAGGCAGAAGCCTTGCGGAAAAAGGTCAACGGGATTGTGGCCGGGTCCATGCCCGCGTCCCTGACGTGCGACTCGAAGTTGGTCATCTGAGCCACCACCCGGCACGGCCTGGTCACTGGCGACACCAGCTGCAGGCTGTCTAGATCGACCAAGTCGGCGCCGGCGGCGTCCACCGCAGCACGGTCGTCCAACAGCTGACCGGTGGTTGCCGCCGTGGTGTCGATCCGCGCCGCTCCCTCCGGGGTCTTGACCCACCAGGCGTCGGCGGTGCGAAGGACGGAAACGGTCATGACGTGGGCACCTTCAGTAAGCCGATGAGGCGGTTGATATCGAACTCGTTGCTTTGGCGAAGCGCCCTGATCATCGAAACGACTTCGTGACGAGCCGATCTCGGGCTGGTTCCAAGAAAGTCCTTGGTGGCAGGCGGGCCCCACTGGGCTAGCCCGGATGCGGTAAAGGGTGCCCAGCCCGGCTCGAGCGTGTTGTCGAACATGTCGCCGTCGGTGAAGTGTTCGACGAGGAAGCCATCGGGATCGCGCCAGTAGTCGAAGATCTGACTGCCCTGGATATGCCTGCCGATTCCCCAAGAGCGGAAATAGCCACGGTCGCTGAGGTATTCGCCGCCTGCGGCCAGGGCGTCGAGGTCGCTCACCTGATACGCCGAGTGGATGTAGCGATTGGCCGGACCCAAAGCCACCGCCAACGTGTGGTGATCCGCCGGCTCCGACCCGCGATCGCAGCGGATAAAGCTCATCGTCGGACCCCGTCCGCGCTGGCCCGGGAAGAACAGGAAGTCGCTGACGATCATCCCCAAGTTGTCCAGATACCAGTCCAGCGACTGCAGGTACTTCGTCGACTGCAGCACCACATGGCCCAGACGCTGCACCCGCGCCGGCGCGCGTGGAGGACGCTGAGTGGCGTTGGTGCGCAGTGGTTCATGCCCGAGGTTGAAGACGTGCGGCCGCTGCGCCGGAAGTTCCGGCAGCTGATGCATGCCCGCGACCACCCGCACCAGAACCCCGCTCGGGTCGACCAGGTCGACCGACAGGCCACCCACACTTTCCGGCAGCGGTCGGGCGGTGGCGCCAGATGCCTCGGCCAGCCGCAGCACGTCGACCTCGTCGCACGCCCGAAACGCAACGCCGGTGAACCGCGTCCGTTGGCCGCGGCGCACCATCATGCACGGCGAACCCGCGTCGGTACCACGCAGCTGAAGTTCGGCCGGATCGCGTCGCGCGGTCTGGAAGCCGAAAGCCCGGGCGAATGCCTCGGCGCGAAGCAGGTCTGGTTTCTCGAACTCCAGCCAGGCGATGTCGGCGACCTTGATCACCGGATTCCGCGAGCGGCCGGGGTGTTCACCTCGGAGGGCTCCCTGCTCGCTATGCAGATCCTTATGTTGGGCCCCGCGGGTGCCGACCATTGGTTTCATCGCCTCTCCGATCAACTAACTGACGAAATCGTCACATACGAGGCGACGCTCAGTCAATAGGTGCTGACGAATTCCTCAGGATTGATGCATACTACCAAGGTCCGGTTGTGGAATGGAGGCCACGATGAGCGCCAGGTCATACGAGTCAGCGCCACCCAACCGTCTGGAGCGCCGGAAACAGCGCACCCGGTCGGCGCTGGTCAAGGCCGCCCAACAGTTGATCGCCGAAGGCAAGACGAACGTCCCTGTCCTCGAGATCACCCGGGCCGCAGATGTCGGGATGGGCTCGTTCTACAACCACTTCGACAGCAAAGAGCAGTTGTTCGAGGCCGCTGTGGCAGATGTGTTGGACGCGCACGGTGCGCTGCTCGACGAGCTCACCGCGGCGATCGAGGACCCTGCTGAAACATTTGCCAGCAGTTTCCGGTTGACGGGGCGGCTGTTACGCGAACGCCCGCGGGAGAGCGACATCTTGTTGGCCAACGGGCCGGCGCTGCTGTCGTCCGACCGTGGCCTGGCACCCCGTGCCCTGCGGGACATCGAGGCTGCGGCCGCGGCCGGGCGTTTTCAGATCGAAGACCCACAATTGGCATTGGCCACCGCTGGTGGCGCGCTGTTAGGGCTCGGTGTCCTGCTGCGGGGAGATCCCGGTCGTGACGCCGCATCGGCGGCTGACGCGATGACCGAAAACGTGTTGCGCTTGTTCGGGCTCAGTGCCGCCGAGGCGCATGCCGTATGCCAACGGCCACTGCCGGACCTCGGTTCCTGGGGTAGGCCCGATTCGGCCGCGTGAGTTGGCCCTATACACACGGAGCGTTCAGCGTGCGCTTATGGCTTTGATTGTGCACTGGCGGCGTTCGCCCAGGTTGCACCGCCAAAGCCCAAGATTCACACGGAAACTCGGCGCGACGGCCGCACGGCCGACAGGTCAACGCCGACCTGCATGCCGCGGCGCCTGAACCGTCGGTCGCAATGCCGCCAGCATTACACTGCAAGCAAAGATCAGCGCTGTCACCCACGAAAAGTGGCCGTCGGGCGCAAAACCTTCGGCCGCGAAGAACGCCAGGCCGTACGCCGCAGTCGCGGCACCGGCCAGGGTGAGCGGTTCGACCCAGCGGGGGGTTATCGGGGCACCGATCATGGGCAGCGGAGCCGCGAAAAACCTTCGCGCCCACCACAACAGCACCAGCTCGATCGCCGTCACGAAGCTGAGAATCGTCACCCACTCCAGCCGCGCCAGCCACCACTCGGCGGTTCCCTCGGCCGGTTGTGGCAACAGTCCGGCCGGGTAGGCGAGAACCGCCACAATGACAACGGGAATCATGTGCCACAGATACAGGGCCATGACGTTGTTGTTGGCCATTGACAGCACCCGCCGCACCCGGGCGGGACGTAGCACGCGGTTGAGCGCGGGCGCGAGCATTATCGCTATTCCGGCTTGTGCACCTGCGAACGCCAGCATCGCCACCGAGGGCGGCTCGTTGTTCTGCACGGGTTGACCGGGAACGCCGATCATGCTGACCGGGAACGGGCCCAGCCCGATCAGCAGCGCCAGCGCTGTCGCTGACCCGACAACCAGTAACACGGCTCTGCGACCCGCCAATCGCCCTTCGTGCCAGGCGATTCCGAGTTGGTATACAGCGCCCCAGCACAGCAGGTAGTTCAGCCAGCCGAGGTAGGGCACGTGGGCGCCCACCGACGCCGCATCCACCCCCGCGACCCCCACCGCCAGTGCTGCCGGCACCCACAATCCCCAACGGCGATGTGCCGCAACGGCAACGGGCGTCAGCGACACCACAAGCAGGTAGACCGCAAGGAACCATAGGTGCATCGCAACCGCCCACCCGGCATAGGACAGCGTGGAACCGTCCACGCCAACGACGTCGGCGAACTCCACGATCACCGACACCGTCCCGACGTACACCGCGGTCGGTCCCAGCACTCGGGCCAGCCGGTGCCGGAGCCATACCGGGCGCTCCATGCCGCCGCCGCCGCGATGCGTCCACGACACCGCGCCGGCGTATCCGGCCACCAGGAAGAACACCGGGACCGCCTGGAAGGGCCACGTCAGCCATTGCGTCCACGGCTGATCCACTAGAGGGTTCTGGCGGCCGAATCGTCCGTCTTCGTACGTCACCGATCCGGCCAGCCAGTGCCCCAGCACGATGAGGACCACACCTGATACGCGGTAGTAGTCGACGGCCAGGTTGCGGACCGGCCGAGCAGTGTCTATCCGATCCACTAGATCCTTGGGACGTCAATGCGGTGCACGAGCGCCACGGTACCGTTACAGCTGAAGTTGGCCGCTATTGGCCGGTGCCGGGGTAACGGTTGCCCGGCGTGGATCACCGCGTTCGTTCCGGTTGGGCGGGCGAGATTGGGTTCCTCGTATCCCTGACCGGTGGCGGTTCCCAGACACCCGAGACTGCTCGTGCACGGCCTGGTTGGTAGCTCTCACCGCACGATCCTCCGGTCGTGTCGGTGTCACACCTTTCCGTCGCCGGGCCGAATAGCCTTGGGCGCGACGCCCGATCACCGTGGCGGCTGCCTGGTGTCGGGTGACATTTGGGTAGGGGCGCTGCCAGTGTTGGGCGCCCCAGATGCTGCTGTAGGCGGGATTGACCGCGAACAGATCAATACCGGCCCGAGGACACATGGTGGTCAGTCGGTTGCGGAACACCGCGGTGGGGATGCCAGACACGGCGCGACGGAACCGTTTGCCGCGCTGCCCGCGGCCCATCGTTTCCCGACCGGTCGTGCGGGCGTCGGTGAAGTCGAGGTCTTCCACCGCGATCGTGGCCAGGCCATAGCGCTGCGCGTAGTGAATCAGTCCGGTGATGGCGTGGCGAACCTGGGCGTCGCGGCGTGAGGTGCTGCCGGTGAGGTCGATATCGATGCGGTGCGCCGCACCAATCGGGTTGCCGTGACTGTCTAGCCGCCGCAGCGCAAGATGCCCGTCGTTAAGGTCCACCGCCACCAGTGGTCCGCTGGCGCACCCGTCGCCGTCGTCGCTCTGGTCGTCATGGCCCACCGAGGACGGCGACGACGGGACCGACCACGTCGCGGTCAGATAACGGCCACTGCGGCCAGGCTTGCGGGTGATGGTGTAGGACACCGAGTTCCCGCTGGTGATCCGCTCTTCCCACTGCTGCGAGCGGTGAGCGAACACCGCGGGGCACGACAGTACATAACGGCCACGGGCGGCATTGGCCAGGTGTTCCAACGGTTTCGGCAACCGCACACTCACCTCACCGGCGGGGGTGACGGTGATGGTCAGATTCCCGAACGGCTCATCCGGGGAGCCGTTGGCGCTGATCCGATACCGCGCCGCCGCCCACTGGTCGCGCCACGCATCAACGCTGAGCCCGGCATCCTCGAGGTGATGGCGCGTTGTGGCCAGCCGTTTACCCCCCTCCACCACATGAACCCGGTGGGCGGCACGATCATTTTCGACCCAGGCGAGCTGAGCGCGCAGACGCTGCAGCCGCTGCTGCTTGGTGAACCGTTCCTGCTGGCTGGCATAGCCTTTCGTCGCGTGGGCTTTGCGACGGGCGGTGCGCTCCGCAGGGGTCAAGGTGTCGGCGGCCGGAGCGGCCAGGCGCTTTTCGATCGTGGCGATCGCCGCCCGCAACCCCACGATGTGGCGATAGCCGGCGTCGCGTGCCAGCCGGTACTGGTCGTCGTTTGCGGCGATGATCGCATTGGCCCACCGAGCCGAGGAGTGCGCGGTCAACGCCCGCTTACGCGCGTTGAGCCGGGTGCGGCGAACCTGTTGACGCGCCTGGCTGCCCAACGTGGGATCCACCGGTTCGCGGCGTGAGGTCGCCGCCAGATCAGCACGACGCAACCGACCCAGGTGCGCAGCCACCGCGTCGAGCACCGGCTCATCCTGCGCGCTCGTGCGCAACCGGGTACCGATCGCCACCCCCGTGGCAGTCGCGACCGGTTTCACCCCACGCCACTCACGCAGCTTGAGCTCGGTCATACCCCGCAGTCTCCAAGACAGGTCCGACAAATCCGCTCACCCAACGCCGGCCAACAAAACCGCCAGCTGTTCGCCACCCGTCTGGCCGTGTCCGAGCATCCGGGCTGAAGCCTTCGCTGACGGCCGTCATTGACAGGTGACAATGAACTTCGTAGAGTGCAAACTATGCCATCCGCACAATCTGCATCACCGGTTGTGCGGGCGCGGGATGCCCAGCGGCTGCAGACCCGGGCGCGGGTGTTCGAGGCGGCGCTGGCAGAGATCGGGAGGTCCGGTTTGGCCAGTGCGGACGTCGCGGCGATTGCCGCGGCGGCGGGAGTGTCACGCGGTACCTTCTACTTCCACTTCCCGACCAAAGAGCATGTGCTTGTCGAACTGGAGCGGGCCGAAGAGGTCAAGATTGTGGCGAAACTCAACTCGCCAACGGAAAATCCCGACCTGATGTCGGTGCTGAAGATGCTGGTGCGCCAGGTCGTTGCCGCGGAGCGACGGTTGGGGCCGCTAGTTTTCCGAGACATGTTGGGCCTGCACTTCTCACCGGCGCGGCCCGTCGAAGACCAACTGGGGGAGCACCCGTTGGCCGAGTTCGTCATCGGTGTAATCGGTCAGGCGCAGGCCGCGGGACGGGTGCCGCAGGACGCCAATGCGGACGAGCTGGGCGTGATTTTCCTGACCGGTCTATTCGCGTTGCTGGCCACCGGAATATCTGCGTCCCGGGCGCGGACGACGCTGCTGGATCGCTATGTGGCGACCGTAGTCAAAGGAATGGAGAAGCGATGAACGCTATGGGAATTGACGGCTACCGCGTCTATTTGGCGCGCCGCGACGGGGAGGCGGATCTCCTGAATCGCCGCCTGGCCAACCGCGAGGAATTCTTCGCGGCGCTCGAGGCCGACCCGGTCCGCTCGGCCCGTCACATTGATCGAGAAGTGTTCGCGCGCAATCTCCGTCGTCGGAAACCCGAGCAAAATGTCGGCCGTGACATGCTGTTCCTCTTGGCCACCGCCAAACTCAACCAGGCGGAAAGGTTCGGTGTGGGATTGGGGGAGACCTACGGGCGCAACAGTGGTGACGACACGCTTCCGGAGCGGGTGTACATGGAACTCGAGGAGCACTATCACACCCGCCTGCTCGCCTACGTGCTGGACATCTTCGATCTGCCGTTCCACGTGAGCCCGCCGCCGCTGGTCATGCGGCAGTTCGTCAAGCTCAATGTCTTTCTGCCCGAACGGCTCAGCTTCGCCGTCGTGGGTGCCGCGGAAATGGCCGGTTGCGTGATGTTCGACGAGCTGCGACGGGTCGGCGCCGAGTTGTTCGCCGACGAACCAGATGTCGCCGCCCGGATCGAGCGGCTCTACAACGACATCCTGACCGATGAGATCGGCCACGTCGGCTACTGCGCGGCGCGTTGCACCGCCGCGGAACGGACACTGATGCGCCGTCTCTACCCATTCATCGGACGGTTGTTTGCTCGCCAAACCGCCGAGATCAGCCTGCTGATTGATCCGGCCAAACTGCGGGCGCGCCTGAGCCGGCCGTTCGATGTCGAGGAATTCGCGTCGGGTCTGCCCAATGAGGCCTGCGTTGCGGCTTATCCGTGAGATTTGCGCACCAGCGCGGCGGCGCGTACGTCGTCGCCGACGGTGAAGTGCATGCGTAGGGTGTCGTGGTGACGCTCGGAATGGATGGTCACCGATTCGCCCAGTTTGATCGGCCTGCGGTATTCGAGGACGGCGCGATACGGCGCGCCCTCCAGTTCTGGTGCTTGGCCGAGGATCTCGTGCACGCCATGCCAGTAGATGGTGTTGTTGACGTGTTCGAAATGGTCAATATCGGTGCGGCGCAGCGGAAACGGAGTAACGACGCCATTGACCGGTTCGGTGAGCCACGGGCGCCACCGGAGCCGGTGATTGTCGGTGGTGCTGCCGAAGCGCGCGATGCAATCGTCGGACAGACGCGAGGGGGTCAGGGTGTCTTTGTTCATGCAGATCCAGAAACCCTCGGTCTCGATTCGTCCGCCGTCGGAACCCTGCAGCTGAACGCGCATGCTGCACCAACGTGTGGAAAGCGCTGCACACCAACGACGGAAGGTGATATCGCTGGGGATTTCGATCGGTTGCACGACGTCGATGACAGTTCGCAGGACGATCCAGTGTGGATGGACATCGGCAAGTTTTGCATCGCCGAGATGTTCGGCGCCCACTTCCTGGATGTAGCGCGCCACGCCGTCGAGGCGCAAGCGTTTGTGCTCGTCAATATCCGTTGTGGCCAGCCGCCAACCGGTTTCGTAGACATACCCCGAGTCGGGTAGGTCGACCAGTGGCATGTCCGGCTCGGGGATTTCGGACACGGCCGCTCCTCTAGCGTTGCTCATCTGTGATTTCGAAACTGTGCTCGCTGAGCAGCTTTTCCAGCTGCTCCATGGCGGTATCGAGTTTCGCCTGAAACATCGACACCACCCGCGCCCGCACCCGCGGCTTGTCCGACAGCGGCGGGAGCAGCTCGGCGAGCAGGTTCAGCCGTGCGGTGCTGAGCCAGTCGGTCAGCTCGTCGTCGTCCAGCCAGCGACGCTGGTTGCGCAGATCCGAATGGGTCAGCCGCATCCAGTCCAGGTCGCGATCGGGGTGCGGAATCGGTTTGCAGAGTTCGTTTTTCAGCTCGTCGTCGTGGTAGGCCGTTTCGACGTGGGCAATGAACGCGGCGCTGAACACCTGCTGGCAACCCCGCACCGCCTGCAGGGTGAGGTGATCGCCATCGAAAACCGGCTTGGCCGGACGCTGCGGCGCTCCGTCGGCTGTGCAGTCGATATACAGGGCCGACGGAGACGACGTGATCGATCCGCCGTCCAGGACGATCGCGGTGGGCTCGATGTGCTGGACGTGGCCCATCCTGACGATGTCCTTGATGCGGCGCAATTGTTCGAACTCCAGGCGCGACACGATCGCGCACCGATACATGGTCGGCCGTATCGAGGGATCGAGCCGCAGCAGAGTTCCGGCACTTTCCAGCCGGTCGAAAAGGTCGTCGGTCGACGTCGCTGCCGCGATTCCCTCGAGGGTCGCGCCGTAGCTGTCGCGGAACTGCTTGATGAACGTCGGCCCGGGCTGCAGCGTCGCGCGGTCCATCATCCAGGAATCGCGAGGCATGATCCAGGTCAGCCGGTCTGGACTGACGCCGTTTCGCAGTAGCCACAGACAAATGTCCATGCCGGTTTTGCCGGCGCCGACGATCACGTACCGGTCCCGGGGTGCGTATTTCGGGAGATCGCTTGGCGGAACGCAGTCAATGCCCGGTGCGACCGAATAGGGAGCGGGTCGCATCGATGGAACGATCGCGCGCAAGTAGGTGGCGTCGACGATTCGCTTATTTACTGTGACGACATATTCGGTACCCGCCATGGTCCGGAGCCGCCCGTCGCCGAGGTACTGGCTCATCGGGAAGTATTCGACCCGGCCGGTGGGAAGAAATTGCTGCTGCATGACCGCGTCGAAGTAGGCGCATATCTCGCCGACCGGCGCGAGTTCGCCCAACCCCTTGTTCCAGCCGACGGCGTCGATCCTGTTGTTGCCCAATGCCCTTGAGTTGACACCGTAGTAAGCCGACGGTTGATGCAGCCGCACGAACGGGTAGGCGGCGTTCCAGTGTCCGCCCGGTTGATGGGCGCGGTCGACAATCACCACGCGTGCGTCGGATTCGGTGATCAGCGTGTCGGTGAAGGCCATGCCCATGGCTCCGGCACCGATCACTAGGTAGTCGGCCTCGATGCTTCTCGCCGACACCGTCATAGACATCCCCTTCGAGCGGTGCGATCTGGTAAAGCTCACAGGGTAGCCGGTAGCCGCCGCAGATTACGAATACGTGCTGGGGGGCGGTTTGTACACAGATTTTACGCCAGTCTTCACCTCAAGGGTGCTACCGCAGATGTGTTTGCCGGCAATGCTTTACGCGTCAGTCCGGGCCGGCCAGCGCCGCGGCGCCATACTTCTTCGCGATCAGCGTCCACGGGTCGGCATACGGACCGCGTCGCTCGGCGCGGCGCTGCACGCTCAGGACCGCACGCATCGCGGGGCGCAAGACCGGGCCCAGGACCCGCAAGACTACCCGCAAGCGGCCCTGCGATTCGGCCAGCCACGCCACGGACTGTTCCCAGTCGTGCTGCTGGAAGTCGAGCAGCGCATGCGATTCGGTGGTGTCGAACCACCCGGTGAAAGCCCAGCCGCGGTCATCCGTCGGATCGCCGGGCAGGCTGGCCGAGGGGCCGAGGCGGCCTAGGCCGACGGCGGCCATGATGTCGTCCTCGAGGTCGCGATACAGCTTCACGTACGATTCGTTGCCGCCGATGAGCAGTACTTTGCCGGCGATGCTGGCGCCGCGGTCGACGGCATTGGCGAATGCCAGCGCGGCATCGCGCGAATCCACCATGTGCATGCGGTTGTCACCGGGCGTAGCCCGCACCAGCAGCAGATAGTCGCCGTTGAAGTGGGCGTCGGGCGACATGACCCCGCCAAGCCGCAGCAGCGCGTACGGTAGACCGCTGGCGCGGACGGCGGCCTCCGCCAGCACTTTGTCCTCTCCGTACTGATCGATGGGGTCCACGGGCGTGTCGGGCGTGATCCGGTCCGGATAGCGGTAGGGATTGCGCGACCCATACACCGCGGCGCTGGACGCCATCACGAATAGTGGTGAGTCGGGCAGCGACGAGGCCGCTGCCAACAGGTTCTCGGTGCCACCCACATTCACGCTTCGGGCCAGCCCGGGATTGCGGTATGACGGGGGCGACACGATCGCGGCGAGGTGGACGATGGCGTCGGGCCGATGGGTCAGGATCAGCTCATGCACTGCTGCTGGATCCCGCAGGTCGATGTAGGCCGGAATCAGGCTTCCAGGGTGCCCGGACAGCTTCTTCTCGACCGCGGCTGTGTCGTCGGTACGCAGGTCCGTCGCGATGACGGTTCGTCCCCTGTCCAGCAATATCCGGGTGCACCGTCGGCCGATCTGTCCGAACGCCCCGGTGACCAGGACCGTGGCGGCGTTCATGCCGATACCGGGCGGGCGTGACATTTCACTCAAAAACTGTAAACCATCCACGCGCGGTCTGCCGCCCCGTCCGGTACAGTCTTAGACGATTGCTGGGCGATCGCCCAGCAATCCGCGGGAGGCCATCGGCGATGACGTGCACAGGAATCGGGCGACGTGGCGCTTGAGTCGGTCGAGGAATTCCGCGGCCGCGCCAGGTCCTGGTTGGCGGCAAACCTGCCGCGGCTGGATCCCGATAATCCGGCGATTCGCACGCGCGACGGAGAAGACACCTGGGCGCGCGCCCGAGAACTGCAGCGAATCCTCTGGGACGGGGGATTCGCCGGAATCTGCTTTCCGCGCGAGTACGGCGGGCTTGGCTTGGGTTACGAGTACAAGAAGGCCTTTGACGCCGAATCTCTCGATTACGAGACGCCGCTCATTCTCAACGTTCCGTCGTTCGCCATCTGCTGCGCGACGATCCTCGACATGGGCAGCGAAGAGCAGAAGCGCCGTCACATCAGGGCCGCGCTGCGTGGCGACGAAGTGCTGGTGCAGCTGTTGTCGGAACCCAGCGGTGGCTCGGACCTCGCCGGTGTGATCACCCGTGCCGTGCCGACCGCCGAGACGGACGCTGGATAATCAACGGCGCCAAGACATGGAGCACTTGGGCGTTCGCCGCGGACTACGGCCTGTGCCTGGCCCGCACCGACTGGGCCGTCCCGAAACACGACGGGTTGACGATGTTCCTTGTGCCGCTTCGACATCCGGGACTAACGATCAATCGCATTCGGCAGGTCAACGGCTCGATTGAGTTCTGCGAAGAATTTTTTGACGACGTCGACGTCGGTGACGATGCCGTGATAGGGGAACCTGGCAAAGGGTGGGAGGTCGCGTCGCGGCAGCTGTATCACGAGCGCCGCACCATGGGCGACGGCTCGGAGTACACCAGCGGTCCCGGAATTGCTGAGGCGCAGGATGTTTCGATCGACCTGATGTCGGTCGCCCGCAGTGCCGACCGGGACGAAAGCGAACACGTCCGGGATCTGGTCGGCCGGGCCCTGGTCCACCGCGCCGTACACGGGCAGCTCAGCGAGCACGTTTACCACGCCGTAGCGAGCGGGGCACTGCCACCTGCCGCCGGATCAATAATCCGGTTGTACATGGCTGCGGTTCACGACGTCGAAACCGATGCCGCGCTGGAGGTGGCCGGCTCAGCGGCCGTCGTCGACGATGAGGCGCAGCTGCTCGATGTCGGCACTCGCTATATGGGACGCCAGATTGCCAGCATCGGCGGCGGCACCACCGAGATGGCGCGCAACGTGATCGCCGAGCGGGTCTTGAACCTTCCGCGCGAATACGCCGCCGACCGCGGTGTGCCGTTCAACCAGGTGCGGCGAAACAGGCTCAGTCACCAACGAAGCAGCGGCTCGCCGCACCCTTAGTAGTGTGCATACATGACTGCCGACGAGCAGTACTTCGATCTCGGTGCCTACCACCGGCCGATCGACACCTCTTCCGCGCAAGCGCAAACCTGGTTCGACCGCGGAATGGTGTGGGCCTATGCGTTCAACCACGAAGAGGCGATCCGTTGCTTCGAGCGGGTCCTGGAACTCGACCAGGATTTGGCCATTGCACGGTGGGGAATCGCGTATTCGGTTGGCCCCAACTACAACAAGGCGTGGGAGGCTTTCGACCCGATTGACCTGAGCGCGTCACTCGCCCGCGCGCGCAGGGAACTCCGCCTCGCCGCGCGGGGCCGGGCCAGCCCCGCCGAACGAGAGCTCATCACCGCGCTCCAGGCCCGGTTTCCTACCGACGACCCGAACGATACGGATGCCCTGCAGTCCGGTCTGGTTGCCTACGCCGACGCAATGACCGCGCTTGCCGCGGCGTATCCGAAAGACATCGACGTGCAAACGCTGGCCGCCGACGCGCTGGTCAATGTGACGGCATGGGCGCTGTGGGACACCCGGACCGGTGAGCCGGCCCCCGGCTCCCGGGTGGTCGAGGCCAAGCGGATCCTCGAGGATGCGCTCGACGGACCGGAGGGTCGCGAGCACCCGGGAATATTGCACCTGTATTTGCACACCATGGAGATGTCCTCGACCCCGGAGAAGGCAAAGCCGGCCGCCGACCTATTGCGCGACTTGGTTCCCGACGCCGGCCATCTGCAGCACATGCCCAGCCATATTGACGTGCTGTGCGGCGACTACCACCGCTCGGTGGTAGCGAATATTGCTGCGGTGCAGGCGGACCGGCGCTTTGTGAGCCGGGAGGGCCCATTGAACTTCTACTCCCTCTACCGGGCGCACGATCTGCACTTCGTCGTGTATTCGGCAATGTTTCAAGGACAGTCGCAGATCGCGTTGGAGGCGGCCGATGAGCTCGCCGGCCAGCTCACAACCGAACTGCTGTCAGTTGAATCCCCGCCAATGGCCGATTGGCTCGAGGCGTTCGTTCCGTTGCGGACCCATGTGCTGGTGCGGTTCGGGCGCTGGGATGAGCTGATCGCGCAACCTTTGCCCGATGACCGCCGCCTGTACTGCACCACCGCCGCGACGATGCATTACGGACGCGGGGTCGCGCTGGCGGCCACCGGGCAACTCGCGCAGGCACGCGCCGAGCGCGCGGCGTTCAGCCAGGCATATGACCGAGTTCCGGACTCCCGGTACATGTTCAACAACACCAGCCGAGACATCCTGGCCGTGGCCGCTGCCATGTTGGACGGCGAGATCGCCTACCGTGCAGGTGATTTCGACGAGGCGTTCAGGCATCTGAGGCACGCGGTCGACCTCGACGATGCGCTGCCCTACGACGAGCCATGGGGCTGGATGCAGCCAACGCGCCACGCGTATGGCGCATTGCTGCTAGAACAAGGCCACATCGAAGAGGCGGCTGCCGTGTATGCCGCCGATCTGGGTTTGGACCCGCTGTTAGCCAGGCCGTGCCAGCACCCCAGGAACGTGTGGAGCCTGCACGGCTATCACGAATGTCTGCAGCGGCTTGGCCGTACCGCGGAGGCCGCTGTCGTCGGCATAGAACTCGAGCTTGCCGCCGCACAAGCCGATGTGCCGATTCGTGCCTCGTGCGCATGCCGACTCGACGTCATGGGGTGCTGTGATGAATAAGGCACCAGGTCAACAAAATTGGCAGCTAGTAGGTGAGAAGGCAGGTTTCGCATGAATATCCCGGACCGTCAGCAGGCCATGGTCATGACCGAAGCTGGCGCGCCTCCGGTGGCCATGGAAAGGCCGGTGGCGGAGCTTGGTCGCGGGCAGGTGCTGGTGAAGGTCAACGCCTCGAGCCTGAACTTCCACGACAACATCAATCTGATGGGCCTTCTGCCGGGGCCGTGGCCGCGGGTCCCGATGAGCGACGGGGCGGGTGTGGTGGTGGCCGCCGGTCCGGAGGTCGATGACCTGCAAATCGGGCAGCGTGTCATGGGAGCGTTTCACCCCTCCTGGCGCGACGGGCCGCCCACGCCAGAGGCAAAGCGGGAGCTGCCCGGCGATACCTGCGACGGTTGGCTGCAGCAATATCGAGTCGTAGACGCCGACGGCCTGGTCCGCACTCCCGACCACCTCAGCGACGTCGAAGCCGCGACGATTCCATGCGCGGGCGTGACGGCGTGGAGCGCCCTGAAGGAAGCCGGCATTCGCGAAGGCGATGTGGTGGTAACGCAGGGCACCGGCGGAGTGTCGCTGTTTGCGGTTCAGTTGGCCCGAACACTGGGCGCCACCACGATCTTGACGTCGTCCTCGGACCACAAGCTCAGCATCGGATCGGGTTTGGGCGCAACGCATCTCGTCAACTACCGCACCAATCCGGAGTGGGATGTGGAGGTCAGGCGGATCACCAGCGGCCGTGGAGCGGATCTCGTCGTCGACCTCGGCGGCCCCGATACCTTGGCGCGGTCGCTGCACTCGGCGCGGATGGGAGGCACTATCGCGGTGATCGGCGTGCTCAGTGGATTCGACATGACGCCAATCGCAGGTACCGAAGTAATGTTGAACAATCTCCGCATCATCGGCATCACTGTCGGCAGTGTGCGGACCCATCGCGAACTGTGCGAGGTGATGGCCACGGCGGGTATTAAGCCCCACATCAGCAACGTCTTCGACTGGGAAGATCTCGACGAGGCGCTGCGCGTGATGCGCGGGGGGGAACACGTCGGCAAGATCGCGATCACCATTCCGTGAACCCGCGGGCTCGGAAACCGGTCATCGGGTTTACCGGGCCTGCCTTCAGGGCAGCCGTCACCGCATGACGAACGACGCAGACAAGCTGAGCAAGGACCCCACCCCCGACGACGCCGAAGACAACGCGTTCTTCCCGTCCCCGTATTCATTGAGTCAGTACACATCGCCGAAGACCGATTTTGATGGAGTGCAGCACAAGGGCGCCTACACCGCAGGTAAGTGGAAGGTGCTGATGATCGCGACCGAGGAGCGCTATGTCTTGTTGCAAAACGGCAAGATGTTCTCGACCGGCAACCATCCGGTCGAGATGCTGCTTCCGTTGCACCACATCATGGAGATGGGTTTCGACGTGGACGTCGCGACGATCGCCGGCTATCCAGCCAAGCTGGAACTCTGGGCCATGCCACGCGAGGACGAGGCAGTTCTGGCAACTTACGACGCACTGAAACCAAAACTGAAGCAGCCCAAGAAGCTTTCCGATGTCGTCGCCAACGAGCTCGGCGCGAATTCCGACTACATCGCCGTCTTCATCCCGGGTGGGCACGGGGCCGTGGTGGGGCTGCCGGCCAGTCAATCGGTGGGGCAGACGCTGCGTTGGGCGTTGTCGAACGACAAGCTCATCATCACGCTGTGTCACGGACCGGCAGCGTTGCTCGCCGCTTCGCTGGGTGAGCAAGAGTCGCCCTTCAAGGGATACGAGGTCTGTGTGTTCCCCGACGCGCTGGACCAGGGACCGAATATCGAGATCGGTTACCTTCCAGGTCATTTGCAGTGGCTGGTCGCCGATCTCTTAGGCAAACAAGGATTGACGGTCCTCAACGACGACATGACCGGCAAGACCCACCAGGACCGCAAATTGCTCACCGGCGACAGTCCGCTGGCATCCAATGCACTCGGCCGACTTGCGGCCGACGCGCTATTGGAGAATGTCGGGACAGCCTAACCACCGAAAGCGACGATCAAGTGACCAAAGGCGACAAGCAAAAAGCTTCTCCGTCCGAGTTGATAGACGCCAGGATCAAAGAACTTGGCGACTGGCGGGGCCAAATGCTGTCTCGCATAAGGGAATTGATCAAGCGGGCGGACCCCGACGTGGTGGAGGACTGGAAGTGGCGAGGAGTCCCGGTGTGGTATCACGACGGGATGATCTGCACCGGTGAGAGTTACAAGAAGGTCGTGAAAATCACCTTCGCGAAGGGCGCTTCGCTGGACGACCCCGCGGGTCTCTTCAATGCCAGCCTCGATGGGAACACCAGACGCGCCATCGATTTCCAGGAGGGCGACCAGATCGATGAAGAGGCATTCATGACGCTCATCCGTTCCGCACTGGCGCTGAACGCCGAAAAGACCTGAGACCTATTAGCGTCGCCTCCCGAAGTGCTGACCGACGTCGTCGATGATCACTGTGGCATCGTGGTTGGCGAAGGTCAGCTCGGCAACTCGGCCGACGCGCCAGTTTTGAAAAGGATCAGACGGGGAAGCGCATGACTGTCCCGACGTGGGTATGGGGCGTGACGATCTTGGGCATCGCCGGACTTTTGGCCTTCGACTTCGTGTTCCACGTCCGCAAGCCGCACGTCCCGACGCTGCGTGAGGCTGCAGTCTGGTCGACCGCCTACGTCGGCGTCGCGATCATGTTCGGCGCCGGTTTGTTTTTGCATAGCGGGTCGGAGGCCGGATCGCAGTACTTTGCGGGCTACGTCACCGAAAAGGCTCTGTCAGTCGACAATCTGTTCGTCTTTTTGGTGATCGTGGCAAGTTTCCGGGTGCCCCGCGAGGATCAGCAAAAGGTATTGCTGTTCGGCATCGTCTTCGCCCTGATCGCCCGCACCGGTTTCATCTTTCTCGGCGCCGCGTTGATAAACACATTCGCCTGGATCTTTTATTTCTTCGGTTTGGTCCTGCTGTTCACTGGCGGCCGCATGCTCAAGACGTGGGATGGTGATGATCCCCAGGGGGCCGACAACTTCATCATCCGAATAGCGAAGAAGGTTATTCGCACTACCGAGCACTACGACGGCGACAAACTGTTCACGACGGTCGACGGCCGTCGGGCGATGACGCCGATGTTGTTGGTGATGGTCGCCATCGGCGGCACTGACATCCTCTTCGCGCTCGACTCGGTCCCGGCGATTTTCGGACTCACCGAAGAGGTCTACATCGTCTTCACCGCGACCGCGTTCTCGCTACTGGGTCTGAGGCAGCTCTACTTTCTCGTCGATGGCCTGCTCGACCGGCTCATCTACCTCTCCTACGGGTTGTCGGCGATCCTCGGTTTCATCGGAGTGAAATTGGTCCTACATGCGCTGCACAAGAACAACGTCCCATTTGTCAATAGCGGCAAACCGATTGACGTCGGCGAGATCAATACGAGCCTGTCGCTGCTAGTGATCATCGGCGTGCTCGCTGTCACGGTGGCCGCGTCGCTGCTCAGCCGTAAGGGCAAAGCCCAGACGGCGATCGCCAACGCCCGACGTCACGCCATGGCCTACCTCGACTCGGAATACACCCATAGCGACGCCGAACGCGAGCGCATCTTCGGGCTACTGCTCAACGAGCGGGATCAGATACTTGCGCTCGGCCCGAAGTATCGCCAGATGGTCCGTGACGAGCCGGCCCTAATGGCATTGCTCGACCGCGCCGCCACCAACCACGATGAAGCCGTCGACCGCGGTCAGGCCGAACCTTTCATTCGAAAGGGGCTGACCGCCTGAACGCGAATATTCTTCCGGCGCGGCTCGGGGCATAGAGTGTTCGACTGGTTGTTGGACGCGCTCGGTCACTCATGGTGGGCGTATCCGCTGATTCTGGGCTTCTGTACGTTCGACGGCATATTTCCCGTGCTGCCCGGCGAGACCACGCTCATAACGGCAGGAATCCTCGCTGCAAACGGCGCGATGTTGCTCGGGTGGGTGATCACCATGGGGGCGGTGGGTGGGTTCCTCGGTGACAACATCGCTTACTGGATCGGTCGATCTGCCGAGGGCTGGGCCCACCGCTGGATCACTCGCGGCGAGAAAGGCAAACGCGGCCTGGAATGGGCGCATCGGGAATTGGACCGTCATGGAGGATCCCTCGTGGTCGCGGCGCGCTTCGTTCCAGGCGGTCGCACGGCGATGACTATCGCGTGCGGGGTACTGGACTTTCCCTATCGTCAGTTCCTGGCGTTCGACGCGGTCGGGGCCATCCTGTGGGCGATTGTCAACACGATGATCGGTTTCGTCGGCGGCCGAGCATTCGCCGACAACACCGTCGCCGCGTTCGCGACGTCTTTTGCCGTGGCGTTGACCTTGGCAGGGATTATCGAGCTGTCCCGCTGGTTTCTCCGACGACGAGCGTCGCATTAGGAACTCAACCGCCGGTCACCCACCGGCTTCTGCTGTCGAGATCGCTACGCGCGCTGGCTATCTGAGGCATCGGGCGCATGCCGGCGTTGCGCTATTTCTCCAAGGGTGATGACGCCCTGGGTAATCTGCGCGGCAAGGTCTTCAGTGTCGGCATTGAGTTGTTCGGCAAGGTTGGCGGTCAGCGCGAGCGTGGCGAACCCATGGCTGAGAGACCAGCCCGCCAGTACCAGCCCGCGGACGTCGTCGTCGGACACCGCTGCCGACCGGTGTGCGGTCAGACTGGCGCGCGCACTCCCGTAGAGGATGCCGAAGGCTTCGTCTCTCGCTGCCATCAAGCTCGCGTCGTCGCCGCGATATAGGTAGGGGCGAAACATCACCTCGAAGTAGCCGCGGTGAGTCAGCGCGAACGCGATGTAGGTTTGGCCGCCGCGCAAAAACCCATCCGGCCCAGTCGCGGTGGGGCCGATCATCTCGGAGGCAAGCCGAAATCCTTCGGCGGCTACGGCCGTGAAGATTCCGGTCTTGTCGCCGAATTGGTAGGCGAGTGCGGCGTGGGACACGCCGGCCCGGCGCGCGATGCGCCGCATGCTCACTGCGGCGACGCCGACCGTTTCGACTTCCTGCACGGCGCCGTCAACCGCGGCGCGCTCGAGCTGCCCGTGGTGGTATGGCCGTCTCTCACTGGTTGTCATCGAGTGACACCATACCCAAGCGATCTGACCATTGATAAGTTCGTCACAAACCGGCAGACTTACCACTGGTAAGAACCCCGGTTCGGAGAGCGGAGGGGAGTCGTGTACGACGTCGTGATCGTGGGGGCCCGGTGCGCAGGCGCGCCATTGGCAGTGATGCTCGCGCGCCGCGGTCTGCGGGTGTGTGTGTTGGATCGGGCGCGGTTTCCCAGCGAGACGCCGTCTACGCACGTGATCCAGCCATGTGGCGTCGAGATTCTCGACGAGCTCGACGTCCTCGACGCCGTTCTGGCTCACGGCGCCGTTCCACTGGATCGCTTCACGCTGGTCTACGAGGACGTGCGCATCGATGCGAGCCTGGACGCCGTGCAGTTCGGTAGACCAGGCTTATGCGTGCGCCGGGTGACCCTGGACGCGCTGCTGGTCGAAGCCGCAGCTGCGGCCGGGGCGGACGTGCGTACCGGGTGCCGGGTGACCGGGGTGCTCGCTGACGACACCGGCCGCGTGGCGGGTGTGCAGACAGACAATGGCCCGGTGCGCGCTCGACTGACTGTGGGCGCCGACGGGCGCCGTTCAGTCGTTGCCGCATCCACCGGGGCCGCCGAGTACCTGGCCACTCCGCCCGGGCGGATACCGGCGTGGGGGTACTTCGCCGGCGTCACCGACGGCGAAGGGCGGATGCGAATCGGCAGGAGAGGCGATCTGGCTTTTCTCGCCTGCCCGACCGACAGCGGCCTCTACATGGCCGGAATCGGTATCGACGTCGCCAAAGCTGGCGACTTCCATGCCGACCGAGCACGCAACTTCGCCGCCGGTTTGGCGCATTGGCCGGAACTGGCCGATCTGTTGGCGGGGGCGCAGCGGCAAGGCCCGATTCGCGTGATGACCGACTGGCACGGTTACTTTCGCCGCAGCGCGGGCCCCGGATGGGTTTTGGTCGGTGACGCCGGACACTTCAAGGACTTCACTCCCGCCCAGGGCATCGCCGACGCGCTACGCCAAGCCAAAACGCTCGCCGAATCGATCTGTAACGGCCTGGATCACGGCGAGGCAGATGCTCACCTGCGACGGTGGTGGCAATGGCGCGACCACGACGCCTATGCGATGTACTGGCTGGCACGGGATATGGGGGTGGCGGGCCCGTCGACACCACTGATCACCGCCATGATGCGGCAGATCGCCGGCAGCGAGGCTGCCGCCGGGCAACTGCTGCGGGTGCTCAACCACGAACTGCCCCCGGCGAGGCTGTTCACGGTTGCGCGACTCGCGAGGGCAGCGGTCGGCGCACTGCGTGATCAGCCACGCCAGCTCCCGGCCACACTCCGCGAGATTGTCAGCACGGCCACACGCGAGTTCTTGCGCGCGGCAGCGCGTTACGGGCTGGACAGCCGCCAAGGGCGATCCACGATGCGACGTGAGCGTTTCCGGCGCCGCCGCCACTTGGCCGTTGAGTCCGCGGCATGAGAGCCTGTGTTCACTTCTTTCCGAGCGCAGGGGGGCAGCGATGAAACGTGCCAACGCGAGACGCTTTTGGCGAATAGCCAACCCGCTCAACATGTCTCTGATTCGCGTGGCACCGTGGTGGGTGGTCCTGGAAACCGTCGGCCGGCACTCGGGCAAGCCGCGGCAGGTGCCGCTGGCGCGCGGACCGCAGGATGGCGACTGCATGTGGTTGATCTCGGTGCACGGGACGCACTCGGATTTCGTCCGCAACATTGCCGCCGAACGCCGGGTGCGGCTGCGGATCCGCGGCCAATGGATGCCGGGCACGGCGTCGATCGAACCCATGGACTCCGAAATTCTGTCTCGCTTCAATTGGTATGCACGCCAAGGGCCGAAGCGTTTCGGGATCGACCCCAAATTGCTACGCGTCCAGCTAGCGAGGCACTGAATCGTCTGCCTTCGCCGGCGACGGCGTGACCGTCGCGCCACGGGTTGCGGAGTCAAGCAGATACTGCTCCACCATGCGGTGGATGGGGCCTACCAGGCTCCAGATGATTCGGGCGCTCGGGTGCTCGTACTTCACCAGCGTCGACAACACCAACTGTCCCGGCGAAGTGAGCGCGACGATCCTCGGGGTCAGGATGCGGCCGCAGGTCCCCAGCACTCCTTCGCACGCTTCGCTGTGCAAGATCTCGAAACCGATCACATGGCCGACAGTGCCGATCTCATCCTTGTCATCGACGCGTTCCTGGGCACCGCACTTGCCGGGCCATCGTGGTCGACCGACCGATCGACCGTAGCTTCGGCGACGACCTCGTAGACCTACTCATCAACGGATTGACACCTCCGTCGTTGACCGGCCCACGACCGCGCGAGCGGCGAAGCGCCCGATCGAGCTGAATGACGAGTCCAGCACGCGCGGTAGGGTTAGACAGCCTCAAGGCAGGTTAAACAGATGTTCGTGGCCACCGACGAGGTCCGACTGAGAAGATGGTGCGACGCGGCAATGAACTCCGGCGATCGCGCTGCTCAAAACCTGCTCGCAGCCCTGTGACGGAAGTGCGATATGACCGCTAGCGATCCTGCAGAGGACCATCCCGAGGCCATCACACTTGGTCTGCACGACGCCGCGCCGACCCATCTGATGGACGCGATGGCCAAAGATGTTGAGCTCGAATTAGGTTGGGGCCGACTCATTTTCGGCCAGACCTTCGCCGATCCCGACACCGTCGCCGAGGCATTCAGACGGGAGGCTCCGGGCCGGCGCGACATCTGTATCTACGCGCGCGAGGCCCATGTGATCGTCGCAAAAGCCCCGAATGAGCTTTTCATCGATCCCAGCCATACCTATCGACTCCGCTTCACTGATTCGTCGGCGCAGGAAGGTCAAGCATCGTCGCTTCCCGGCGTGACTATGCGCACCCTGAACGATCGACAAGACGCCGATGCCATGAATCGCGTCTTGGTCCGCTGCGGAATGGTCCCCGCACCGGTCGACACAATCTGGCACAACCATCTGCATGCGGACGCGGTGACATATCTGCTTGCGGCGCGTGATGACGACGGGGCCGTGGTGGGTACCGTCACCGGGGTCGACCACGAGTTGCTCTTCTCTGATCCGGAGCACGGTTCCAGCATGTGGACCTTGGCCGTGGATTCTGCGGCCGGATTGCCCGGGATTGGCGAAGCCCTGACCCGAAAGTTGGCTGAGCACTTCCGGGAACTGGGCCGCGCGTACCTGGATCTGTCCGTCGGGCACGACAATGCCGCCGGGATTGCCCTCTACGAGAAGCTGGGTTTCCGGCGGGTCCCGGTGTTGGCGATCAAGCGGAAGAACGCGATCAACGAGCCGTTGTTCACCCCAACGCCCGCAACGGTCGACGACCTCAACCCTTACGCGCGCATCATCGCCGAAGAGGCGCTCCGACGGGGAATTCGGGTCGAGATACTTGACGCCGAGACCGGCGAGATGCGACTCACTCTCGGTGGCCGCAGCGTGATTACCCGAGAGTCGCTGTCCGAGTTCACTTCCGCGATCGCCATGTGCCGGTGCGACGACAAGCGCTTGACCCGGCGACTTGTTGCCGCGGCCGGCATCACCGTGCCGCGTGCCCGGCTCGCAACCTTCGACGACGAGGACCACGCCTTTGCGACGGAAGTCGGGGAAGTCGTCGTCAAACCGACCCGCGGAGAACAGGGCAAAGGCATCACCGTCGGTGTTACAGCCGAAAACGGTCCTGACGAGCTCACCGCCGCGCTGGCACATGCGCGTGAACAACATCCTGAGGTGCTGCTCGAACAGATGGTGGCCGGCGACGATCTTCGTTTGGTCGTGATCGACGGCCGAGTCGTTGCCGCGGCATTGCGGATGCCTGCCGAGGTCATCGGCACCGGCAAGCACAGTGTGCGCGACCTGATTGCGGCCGAGACCCGGCGGCGGTCTGCGGCCACCGGTGGTGAGTCCCAGATCCCCCTCGACGACGCCACCGAGGCGACGGTCGCGGAAGCCGGTTGGACACTCGACGATGTGCTGCCTGAAGGAACCCGGTTGCAGGTCCGCCGAACCGCCAACCTGCATCAGGGCGGAACCATTCACGATGTCACCGCCGAAGTGAACCCAGAGTTGTGTCGCGTTGCGGTGGCTGCGGCTGAGGCGATCGGTATTCCGGTTACCGGCATCGACCTTCTTGTCCCGGATGTCAGCGGCGAAGAATACGTCTTCATCGAGGCGAACGAGCGGCCGGGGTTGGCCAATCATGAACCACAGCCCACCGCAGCGGCTTTCGTCGATTTCCTATTCCCCGGTAAGCACGGGCAATCGCCGGCCTGGACACCAAAGCACGCGGACTGAACCGTCTCAGTCCGCTTGCCCGGTCAAATATTCCCTCGACACCACCAGCGCCGTAACGGCGGCGGCAACCAAAACGTAGACGGGCAACAGGTGCTCGAAGTGGGTGTAGCCCACCGCGAAATGAACGACCAGCACTGGAATCGTGCCGAAGGCGCAGCCGAGTAGCAAACACCACCACACCCAGCGCTGGCCGCGCCGCCACCCCCACATGCTGATCAGCAAGACCGCCAGACCGGCACCGATCAGCGCGCCGCCGAAGCCGGCCCGGTCATGAGCGATGAACGGCAACAGATGAGCATTCGCAGACCGCAGATGTTCGGCGTCGGTAGCCATGAAGTCCAGGTCGGTAGGCACGAAGACCGACGTCATACCGACGATGGAGATCACGAACCCGGCCACGGTCAGGCCGCCGCCGACGCCGATCATGAGCAGTTGGCCCCACAGCGCCCGACGCCGCTGCGGCTCGGGGCCTTCAACGACCGGAGGCCAGTGGGGGCTGGGAAGTCGTCGGGAAAGCGCAATCAGGAGCACGGGAAAGAGTGTGACGACGACAAGTGTGTGCAACGGCTCCACGAACCCGCCGGTACCGAAAAGATAGAAGTAGCTGCCGAAGGCGACGAGCCCGGAGATCGCCAGCGCCCGCCGAGCCCACCGATAGCCCTGCCGCATCGCCTGGGCCAGCGCAAGGTAGAGGATTCCGATGCCGATCATGTTGCCCGCCATCGTGATTCGGTCGTGTTGGAGGAATCCGATCAGGTGCTGGTTGACGTGATGCAGATCGGTTACCGTCGTGCCGAGATAGTCGCGGTCGTATTGCAGCAGCACCGGCCCTAACGCGATTACCCCCGCACCGATACCCGCCGCGATAAGGCCGATAGCAACCAGCGCGGTCCACAGCCAGCCGGGCCAACGCCGCAGATCTGCTGGGATGCTGCGCGGCGATACCGGCGGCGACGTGGGCGTGGCCGCCTCGATTACCCGGTTGAACCAACCCGGTCCCGCGGCGATCAATACCGAGGGGGCTGCCAGAACCGTCGTCGACGGATCAGCCAGTGCGTCCACAGCCGGCTTGAGTTTCGGCGCCGAGAGCCGCAGCAGGGGATAGTCGGGATCGCCGGCAGTGGCGGCGTCGACATCCGGCGCGATCGCGTCACGCGCCTCGGCGCTGTCGGCGACGACGGTGACGCGGCAGTGCCGTCCCGCGGCTGCATGGCGCACGGCTCCGACGTCGGCCAGTCCAACTGGATTGATTTCGACGACACTGGCGCCCTGTACCGCCAGCACCGTGATGGCATCTGCCGCGATCCAGGGCGGCACCGAGGCGCCGAACCGGCCCGCCCATTGGGGCGGCGGGTCAGGGTAGTCGAAAACCACCGGGATCCATCGCCTACCGCCCGCGTGCCGGATCAGCGTAGCGAGGAACCGCAACGCCAGGACTCGGGTGCGGCGTTCACCCAGTACCGTCTCGGCGAACGGTCGCAGCGGCTGATAAGTCCAATCCGGCACGCCACCAATCTTCACATTGGAGATTTCACGCGGCTGCCTCCCACTAGAGCCCGCCGCACCGCGACGGCGCCAGGATGGGGGCCCACGGTGGGCAATCCGGCGGCAATGGCTGCGGCGGCGGAGGCGTATACGGAGGTGGAGGCGGAGGTGGCGGGGGAGCCTGATGCGGACTGCCGTGCCACGGGTAAATGGTGTTGGAGTCAATGTCGATGACACCCTCAGAAGTCCAATACCAGTCGTGGCAAACGTTCCAGTCCCAGGTAATGACTTGACTGCCTGGGAGAGGCGGGTCGCCGGGGCACCAATGAGTACATGTCATCCCGCCCGGGCAGTTACCACCCTGATAGCTGGGGCCAGTCGCTTGTGCCGTCCCGTCGGTAACACTCACACCGGCCAGACCCACGCCGCCTGATATCACCAATATCGTTGCGAACCGCGAGATTCGGTTCATCGTCGGTTCCCTTCGACGGCGTCAATCCATCAGCGTTGCCAGTACAACGTGTTGGGACGGCTACCAATCCCAATAACTATGCCGCGTTAGCCGGGACGTGGATTAGTTCAGCTGCGGGAGTTACGGCTTTCCAACCATCACACACCCGACTGCGCTAACAGCACAACGGAAACCGTCAGCGCCACCGCGTAACAGCACGCACCGAAGCACTGCGATAGCAGTTGCTTTACCAGGGTCTCGGTGAGCCACGTCTCGTACCGTTGCGGTGGCCAGTCTCGGTCGACGACGAGCAGCCCGTACACCTCCGGAGACGCGAGGGCGTGAACGATGTCGGCGGCATCACGCTCTCGCAGGGGGTCCCGCAACATTCGCCGTCGTGCCAGAGCACGAGTGATCTGCCCTTGGCCTCGTCGACGCTGTTGGGTCAACTCGTCGAGGAGCGTCGCGGCGCCGTCGTCTGATGCAGCGGCGCTGGTGAGGATGCGATAGACCGCGGCCATCCTCGCGTTCACCTCGGCGACGATGTGCACGAAGCTTGCCAACATGGACCTCGGATCTGGATCAGCCAGGAGCGATCGAACCGACGGGCGTTCGGCCATCGGAACCGGCGCGTCGTCTCCGGCGACCGACGAATCAAGCAACGCTTTGAGGATCCCCCTCTTCGACGAGAACAAGCGGTACACGGTGGCGGGCGGGACCTCCGAGCGAGCGCTGATCGCATCGATCGTCGTCGCCCCGTAGCCACGCTCAAGAAACAGGGAGCCGGCGGCGTCGATGACTGCGCGACGAGCGAGACGAGTCCGTGCTTGTGTCGCCACGATGTGATAGTACTACTCTTATCTTGAGAGTAGTACTATCATTCTTGAATTGATTTGACTACGAACCTGAAGGAGGCTGGGCAATTGTTCACGAAGAAGGGCGACACGGCCGTCCTCGCCAAACTCGGTGAAGCACCCGCGCAGTACCGGGAGATTGGACAACGCCTGCACAGCATTATCCGAGAGAGCGCACCGTCGTTGCAGCCGATCGTTCGTTGGGGATTACCGTTCTATGTCAAGGACGGCAAGGACGTCTGCTACATCAAACCGGATCGGGACTTCATCGCTTTCGGCTTTGGCGAAGCACTGAACCCAGCACGCGAGCAGGGCGCCCACATGCACCCGGTCGCGTGGACCCTCACTTCGCTGGATGCCGCTACGGAGGCCAAGATTCGAGCGCTCATCGAGAAGGCTGTGGCCTGACGTCGACGAATGCACAGCGACTTGAGCCCACGTGAGCCAGCACGTGCGTGTCGCGTCGCGTCGCGATGAGTTTTGCCCTCCGGTGCAGTCTGATCCGCATGGGCAAACTCATCTATGGCTTCAACGTGTCGGTGGACGGGTACATCGCCGACGCACAAGGCAACATTGATTGGTCCGATCCAAGCGAAGAACTGCACCAGTACTGGAACGACTTCGAGCGGGAGACCGCCCTATCGTTCTACGGGCGGCGGCTATACGAATTGATGTCCGCGTACTGGCCGACTGCCGATAAGGCCCCGGACGCCACCCCTGTGATCGTCGACTTCGCCCGCATCTGGCGCGACATGCCCAAGGTCGTGTTCTCGCGCACCCTGGAGTCCGTCGACTGGAACTCCCGCCTGGAACGCGGCGACCCGGTCGAGGTGGTGACGAAGCTGAAAGCCGAAATCGACGGCAGGCTGGAGGTGGCCGGCGCGACGCTGGCGGCACCGATCGTGCAGGCCGGGCTGGTGGATGAGTACCGGATCATGGTCACGCCCACCGCCGTAGGCGGCGGTACACCGTTCTTTCCTACACTGCCGTCGTGGATTTCGCTGCGACTGTTGGAGAACCGCACCTTCCCGGGCGGCACGGTCCTGCTGCGCTACGAGGCGAAACACGACTGATCGGCCATACAACCTATGGAATGAACCCGGGCAGTTCCTCAGCCATGCCAGGGGCCGCCCGGAGCATTGTCGGCCCGAACTTGAGGGATAGTTCAATAGCCCTGCGCCACAGGATAATTCGTCACCGTGACGTATCGCCGGCGGTGTGGGGGAGGTGGCGGGTGGGTGGTCGATAGCGGGTTCTGCGGTCGGCCGCCCGGGGTACGTTCAAGCTTTCACCTAACACCCGAACCCGCTGCAGGCAACCGATCAGGAAATGAGAACACAGATCCGCGCCGTGGGCGTGTTCAGATCGGCCAATCGTCAAGAGGTTCGCGCACTTTCGTGTACTGCCACGCGAGACCCTAGCTGATAACGGTGCGTGCTCACGAAGTGCGAGTTCTTGCGTAGGGGAGTGACTGCGAGCCGGTCAGTACGTCAGTATTTCACTCGGAAATTGCCGACCAGCTGGATCTTATTGCTGTCAGGGTCGGTGATTGGGCACAGTCGTACGCCCTTGTTGGCGTTGATGATCTCGCCAGCGCCTATACCCATCGCGCGAAGTTCCCGAGCAGCTGCCTCGATGTCGGACACTGCCAGGTTGAGCATCCCGTTGCCGGCGCGCTGAGGGTCCTCCGTCACCTGCACCCACCCGCTGTCGGTGACCTGCCATTCGACAAGGTTCGACATTGGATTGTTATCAGGTCCGCGGCCGAAAAGTTGTGTATACCAAGACTTACCCGCCTCGATGTCGCTAACGGCGAGCACTGCAAGCACGTAATCAACTTGAGCCATCATCAGTTCTCCTTTGTCCTAGTGGTCGTTTGCGAATTCCGCAGCCAGAGTGTCCAATTGCTTGGCGGTTCCATGCTCACGCCAATCTGGTTGCTCCTGGCCGGGCAGATACATGCCATGCTCGGTCAATATCAGCAGGGTGCCAGTGTCCTCTGCTTGGAATTCGACACTGGTGACCGAGACGGTCGATAGCCGGTCTCCGGTGTGCAGCGTTGACGTGGTGAGAATTCGTTCATTGGTTACGATCTCGGCGTACTGCGCTTGGTAGGTCAGCGGGCGGCCGTGTGGATCGAACCCCTTGACGGTCTCGAGACCGCCAACAACGAAGTTCTGTGAGTGGTCTGCTCCCTGAGCCATCCAGCGCTTGCGCGCCCCCGGATTTGCCCATGCCTCGAACACCCGCTCAATCGAGGCCGGGTAGCGGCGTTCCAGCGTGAACGTCGAGTGCGTTACTTCCATGATCACTTTCCCTTCAGGTAGTCATCGAGTTGATCAAGTTGCCTTTCCCATTCCGTGCGCTGACCGCTCAGCCACCGCTCGGCGTCGCGCAGCGCCTTCGGTTCGATCCGGCAGCTGCGCACTCGGCCCACTTTTTCGGTGACGATGACGCCAGCGTCTTCAAGTACCTTCAGGTGTTGCATCACCGCAGGTAGGGACATCGCGAGCGGCTCGGCCAACGCCTTCACCGGCGCTGGCCTTCGGACGAGCCGTTCCACGATCGTCCGGCGGCTTGGGTCCGCGAGTGCGTGAAAAACGCGACCAACCGGATCAAGCTCGGGTTGGTTAAGCATATACTTAACTATCGTCTACCCGGACGCAAAAAGTCAAGTGTCTGCTTAACTATTCACTCGCCCGCCGCGGGGTGCCGAAGTCGGTTCAGGTAGTAGCCGACTGAACAAGCGCCGTTCTTGAGCAGCCCTGCGACACAGGGCAATTCGTCACAGTGACGCAATGACGCGGATGCGGGCTCCATTCGGAGAGGGGGCCCGAAACGACTCGCACCGACCACATGCCGCCAAACGCTCGTCGAAGCTCGCAACGTTTCACCTAACGTCCGAATTATTCATTAAGTGATTGAAACGTACGCCGACCTCCGCTTCTGCAACCCGATCACGAATATCGGTTGGCGGCGCGCGAGTTTGCGTCTGCCACCAGGTCTAACGGCCGAATCGTCAAGGGGTGCCAGTCCTTCCATCTAGCAACTCGGCGTAGTTAACTGCCGATAAGCGACACTATGTCAAGTAAACTGCGCCGTTTTCATCAGATGAATCACGACCGTGCTGTGTGACCCTCTCCTACCGCATAGGCGAAGGTTGACTAAATCGTCTGTTTGCGCCCCGACGCGCAGAACTGCCGCTACGCCGCCAAAGGCCCGCGCGCAGTCCCCGTCGAATGGAAGGACGTCAAAGTCTGCCTCAGCTTGCTGCAGGTGCTGCTGAGGGGTACCTGATCGACCCGTCGCGGTGGCCGCGCCAGATATCTGGCCAAGAATCGCTGTTGAACTATCGAGCATCCCCCGGTTCGAGGGTTCTGTCACTCGATTCTTGCTTGCTCAGGCGATCTGGTAGTCGCTCAACGGGAATTGAGAAGCTTCGGCAATCGCATTATGGGTCGAGGTGGGCCGCAACAGCGTCGCCTCGCCGCTGTGGTTGAAGTAATACGACCGCGACGTGGCGCAGTCGCCGCCGTAGAACACCGAGTTGGCCAGCAATTCGGTCATGCGATCGAGGAAGCGTGTGTTGGCATCCTCAGTCACTTCGAAGGTGCTGGCGCGACGGCGCTGGACTTCGCGGAACAGTCGCTCCATCAGCCGCATCTCGCGTTCGATGGTGTCGAAGTAGGACAATCCGCTGTACGAATACGGACCGGCTAGGTTCAGGAAGTTTGGGAAGTAGGGTGTCGACACACCTTGGTAGGCCTGAAACTTGGTGTTGCGCCACCACTTTCCGAGGTTACGGCCCTCCCGACCAACGACCTCGATTGCCGGGAAGTTGGCGTCCCATAGGTCGAAACCGGTGGCCAGCACCAACGTGTCGATCTGCGTCTTCCGACCGTCGACGGTCACGATGCCGTCTGACTCGATGTGCTCAATGCTGGTGGTTTCCAGGTGGACCGAAGGCTTGGTGAACGTGCGGTAGTACGTGTTGGAGAACGTCGGACGCTTGCAGCCGAAGTCGTAGTCCGGGGTGAGCTTTTGGCGCAGCTCCTTGTCGCGGATCGATGCGAGCCGGAGCATGTTCGACACATAGGCGGCGGTCATGTTAAGGCTACGGAACTGCCGATAGTGCAGCACCGCCGAGATCAGCATCAGCTCAAGGACATTGTCGGTGACATAACGAAATGCCCTCTGAAGCCGCGGAATCCGTGCGAAGGCCCGCCGGAGCAGCGTCGGGATCCGAAAGTCGATTTTGGGCACGACATAGATCGCAGTGCGCTGGTACACCGTCAAGTCGGCGACGCGCTTGGCCAATTCCGGGACGAGTTGCACGGCGGTGGCCCCGGTGCCGATGAGCCCGACGCGACGACCGTCCAAGTCGTAACTGTGGTCCCAGTCGGTGGTGTGAATTGTGCGGCCGTTGAAGTTGGCGATACCCGGGATGTCCGGGGTATGCGGCTGCGAGAGGAACCCGGTCGCGGTGATGAGGAACCGCGCCGATAGCGTCTCGCCGCCCGCCACCGTCACTTGCCAGAGCTGGAGTTGCTCGTCCCACCGGGCGCTCTCGACGGTGGTGTTGAACCGCATGTGGCGGCGCACATCGTACTTGTCGGCGACGCCGTCCGCGTATTTCTTGAGCTCCCGGCCGGGCGCGAACAGTCGCGACCAATTCGGGTTGGGCTCGAACCAGTAGGAGTACGTCGTCGACGGGATGTCCACGGCCAGACCCGGGTACCTGTTGACGTGCCACGTTCCACCGAGGTCGTCTTCCCGTTCCAGGATCACGATGTCCTCGTAACCCACCCATTTGAGCTGGATGGCTGCGCCCATTCCCCCAAAACCAGCCCCCACGACGACCGCGTCGAACTGCTCCGATGCCATAAAGAATACGGTACCTCAGGTACCGGGTACTTTGTCCGGCTTTCGGCCGTGGTCCGAGTGGTTGAGCGCGACTTGCTCCCCCGAACGCGGCATTCGTGAGGGGGCCTGTCTGGGGGTTTAGTCGTTGTGCGGCTTTTGCGGCTGGTCGGTCTCGCCGCGGTCGAGGCCTTAGTGCGCAGTCGCCTCTAGGTGCACGGATATTGCCCGTTGAGCAGACAATTCGACGGTGGCACGTAGGCACCGGTCAGCACGCCTCTAAGGCCACCTGTGGCTGATCCCCCGGGTGCAATGACGCGATTCCAGTTCGCAGGGGTGAGCACATAGTGCGTGCCAGAGCGTGTGAGGGTGCTATTCCAGGTATGCGAGACGGATTGACTTGCCGGCATGTCGAATTCAAGCTTCCAATCGCTTAGCTGTGCCATGCTCGAGTTGGTGATGGTGAAGCGCGCGATGAAGCCGGTCTGCCACGTATGTTCCACCGACAATGTCGCCGCGGCCGCGGCGGCATGAGCTACGGGGACGATGGCGAGTCCGAGGAAGGCAGCTATCAATGCCGATACAGTTACGTGAAGCGCTGTACGCCAGCGCTTGACGTAATTACGTAGTCCGCCCATAGCCGCCAACACTAAAGCCCCACAGGCGATATCGGCCCTCGCATCGCGGTAAGCTGCAGTACGTTTGCTCAACCGAAACCGTCATGAAACTCTAGCCTTCGATCCCGGCCGGTATCGCCGTAGAGCGTATTGCGTTGCACTCCTTTAATCGGCTGGCTCAGTCGTCCAATCGCAGGATCAGTGCCGTGAACGGGTCGACCGGTCGTTCGGTTTTTGTCCGCGTTTCGCCAATTTTTGCCGTGAACAGGTCGGCATCGATACGCATCAGCGCCCGTGTGGTTCGGTCAGTTCCTGTGACAACTGCCCCGACAGGATGCCTTCGCCTGCAGGGCCTTTGGTCATCGTGATGCAAGCGATAGCCCGCCGCAACAGTTCGCGAGGTTCTCCCCCGACCCGATCAGTATCGCGTCGTCGGTCCTCGATCTGCTTGTGGCAGCAGGCTCTGCGTGGAGCGCAAGCGGCAGGCAGAAATTTTCGGCCTAGCATCTCGCCGGTACCCGCGGTACTGTCTTTCCAAGTATCCGGTACCAGCGGTATCGCATCGTGGTCTCGATTGGTAAAGCGAGGTCCTTTGATGAGCAATAGTGCAGAACTTCATCCGCCGCGCTGGGCGCCCACGTTCGTGCGATGGCACCACACCCGCGTGGGCTGGTTGCGATCGTGGCAGTTGTCGCTCAAGGCGTTATGGGCCGGCTATCGGCATACCATCTATGACTTCGCCGCCCAATTGCCCGGGCAGGACGACATCTTGGTGGCCCGCGCGCCGCTGGCCAAATTCGTGATCGTCCGCAATCCCGACATCGCCCGGCACGTACTGGTGTCCAACCAGGACAACTACGCCAAGAACGCCGAGTACGACCTTCTTGCCGTGGCGTTCGGTCGCGGGTTGGTCACCGATCTCAATGACGAACTGTGGCAACGTAACCGACGGTTGGTCCAGCCACTCTTCGCCAAGCGTCAAGTCGATAACCTGGCCCCGCAAATGACCGCCGCGGCGGTCGACGCCGCCGAACGCTGGCAGGCCCACGCCCAGGCAGGGCATCCGATCGATGTCGCGGCCGAGATGAATTACCTGACAATGGACATCATTGCCCGCACCATGTTCGGCATCGATCTCAGTGGTGAACTCGCCGAGCGGATGCGGCTCGACTTCGCCAGGCTACTAACACTTTTCGGATACGGATTCATCGGTGGAGTAGCCAGGCCGCTGCGTTGGCTTGCTGATCGGCTTGGCCGGCATGGTCCCGACCCACTCGCGGCGCGATCACCGCGACTGGCCATCAACGCGCTTCGGGTTGGCGCCAGCGTCACGGCGCCGCGCACCATGCGCGGCCTACGCCGAATCGAGAGGTTCATCGACGAGCTGATCACCGACTACCGGAGCCGGGCAATCGACCGCACGGATAATTTACTGGCACTGCTGATCGCGGCTGAGGACCCCGAAACCGGTTACCGCTACACGGATGTCGAGATCCGCGACGAACTGATGACTTTTCTGGGCGCGGGGTTCGAAACCACCGCCGCGGCACTTGCCTGGACGTGGTATCTGCTGTCGCAAAACCCTGAGGCCCGTGCCCGTCTGGGACGCGAGCTCGACGAGGTGCTGGGCGGACGCTTACCTACCGCCGCGGACGTCGACAACCTGCCGTGGACTCAGGCGGTAGTGGCGGAGGCGATGCGTGTGTACCCGCCCATCATGGGGCTAGCCCGGGTGGCCAAGCACGACGACGTGCTCGGCGACTACCCCATAAAAGCGGGCACGCATGTCGCGATCCTCATCCACGGTGTCCACCACAATTCGCGGGTATGGAATGACCCCGGCACCTTCGACCCGGCCCGATTCCCGAAAAAAAATTCCGACCCGGCGCTACGCCGGGCACATATTCCGTTCGGTGCCGGCAAACGCATGTGCGTCGCATCCGGATTCGCCACCCTCGAAGCCATTCTCGCGATCGCGACGCTGGCCCAGCGGTTCGAGCTTGACCTGTTGCCCGGCCAACGGCTGCGGCGCGAACTGACCTTCACCGGCGGACCCGATGGCCCGCTGATGATGTCGGTGACCCCGCGGATGACCGCCCGCGCGACGTTGACGGGCTAACCGTCACGGTCTGGTTGCGTCGTTCCGGGTAGCGATCTGGTAGACGTTGCCGAATAGGTCTCGGACCATCGCCCTGCGATCGCCATACGGTGTGTCCAAGGGCTCTTCAACAGTGAACGCGCCGGCCGCGAGCGCCCGCCGATAGACGTCCTCGGCGTTCTCGACGTAGATGTAGAGAAACGCCGGGAAGACCGCTCGATCGTCGGCCTGCGACACCATTACCACCGAGTTGCCAATGCGAACCTCGGCCGGCCGATCCGCAACGGCATGTCCAGTGGCACCAAAGGCGCTGCGCAAGAATTCGACCGCGGCAGGCACGTCATTCACGACCATTCGCGGTGTGACGGAATGGAATCCAGGCGGTGCAGACGACTCCGCAGACATCGGCAAGTCTTGCACAACGGCAGATGGGGAACGCCGATCCCAACCTGACTCCCTGGAATCTGGGTCCGGGCGTACTCTGTTTATCCAGCGGCCTACGTCCCGTGGGCGACTGCCGCACTTTGTGTCATGGTCAAGGCAATGCCCTGGCACATCTGATTTTTTCGCTGGAGCTTGGACATGACGACGGCAGCACACCTCGATCTCGGTGACTTTCTGCATCCGGCGTTGTTCTATCAGTCGAACCAGGAGTACTTGGACGGCTTGCTGCCGTTCATCACCGACGGTCTGGAGGCCGGGCAGCCGGTCCTGGTGGCAGTACCCGGGCCAAATCTGGCGTTGGTGCGCGACGCGTTGGGCCCCGCCGCGGCCGGTATCACCATGGCGGACATGACCGACGCGGGCCGCAACCCCGGCCGGATTCTCGGCGGTGTACTCAGCGCGTTCGTTGACAAACACGCTCCCCAGTCGGTCAGGATGATCGGCGAGCCGATCTGGCCGGGTCGGTCGGAGGTGGAATATCCAGCGTGCGTGCAGCACGAGGCGCTGATCAACAACGCTTTCGCCGGACGCGATCTAGCCGTGCTCTGTCCCTACGACGTCGCACGTCTAGAGCCCGCAGTAATCGCAGATGCTCGCATCACCCACCCAGTGCTCTGGCAGGCCGGGATGCCGGAGGAGGACAGCGTCGCGTTCGCGCCCACCGCGGTCTGGGAGCGCTACAACCGTCCGCTGGCCAGCGGTTCGACGGCAGTTACCTACACCGTGAACCAGCTCACGGATCTAGCGGGGGTGCGTCAGTTCAGTGCGGTGTACGGCCAGTGGTTCGACCTGCCGTCGGACATAACCAGCAATTTGCAGCTGATCGCCAACGAGCTGGCTACCAGCAGTCTCGAGCACAACGGGGCGCCATGCCAGTTGGCGTTGTGGCAGCACGATGGTCATCTGATTTGTGAGGCTCGCGACAACGCGCATCTCGACGACCCACTTGCCGGGCGGCGACCTTATAGCAGCGACACCGTGCGCGGACGCGGACTATTTGTCGTCAACGGACTGGCTGATCTGGTGCGTATCCACACGACCGCAGGGCAGACAACCATTCATGCCTACCTGAAGCTGGGCCCCGCCTGAGTGGTGCGCACGGCGGGCGGTGTCAGCACCCCCTGGGGCGGGTATGGGATTGCCACGGGCTCGCATCGATGAACATCGGTGCCCGAACATGTGAAGCCGATCGGAGCCGATTATGACCCAACCCGACAACGAGAACTTCACGCGTGGGCAGGAGCTGGAGAACATCGTGGATCAGCTCGACGAAAAGGTCGCCGGGGAACGCGAAGCCCAGGGGGTACCCGGCAAGCCGAGCGATCGCGAAAAGGCCGCGACCGAGGGCTCGGAGACAGAGCCGCCGGATTAAAGTCGAGCGCCGGTCCCCTTCTCCGGCGGCTGGCCGACGAAGGCCTCGTCATCGCGCGCGGTCGTCGGAATCAACTCTGCATGCACCGTGCGGCCGAACTTCGACCGCATCAGCCGGTGGGCCGCTGGGACCAGCACGCCGTGCAGCAACGGATACTTCTGCCGCAGCAATCGTGCCGCCTGCCGATACTCAACGCCCTCGAGTAGGCGCACCCGCCCAGGCTGTACGGCTCCCGTCGGCTTGCCAGATGCGGTGGCCGGCCCGAATTCGACATACGCATTCCGGCGGATGCGGCGCACCTTGATCGCCCGCTCGAAACTGCGGAAGTAGGCGCGATCGCCGTCCACCACGATGCTGACCGGACTGGAGCCGGCGGTGCCGTCCTTGCGGAAGGTGGTGAGGCTGATCGTTTTCTGCCGCACAAACGGCGTCAGGGCCGGGTCCGTTGCGGCGCCTACTTTGCCCAGCACAAAACCAAGCTGGCGCAATCGCAGCACAAACGCCACCACGAGCGCCACTGACACCACGCCCAGCAGCCAGGCTTGAGCCGCTGAACCACCCAGGTCGAGGTCCACCACGTGGTTCACGGTGTGCACCGTGTTGGCCACGATGAAGCCCGCCAGCGCGGTCGCCAATGCGTCGGCCCAGATGAGCGCGAGCAGCAGCGTGATACCCAGCCCCAGCTGGAAAGCGCCGACGTCGTGCAGGAAGTGCAGGTGAGTCCCGAAGCCGACGGCAGCTGCAAAGGAGCGCGGTCCGATCAGACACCAGATCCCGATCCCGGCGGTCGCCAGGCCCACCAGGCCTGTCACTACGTGGAGGTATGTCTGCGCCAGCGCGCCCGAGCGTTTCATGATCCGCCTTTCGAGGTGAGTGCTTCGTTCACAACCGTTAGACGGGTCAGCGAATCGATACGTGACAGACACCAGGAGCGGTGATGGGCGCTGGCAGAGTGGGAGTGCCTATCGACTACCGTCGACGGCATGTCTGAAGTCTCCGGTACTGAGCGAATCGACGACGTCGCTGCCGGCGACATCGTCGTCATCGTCCGCGGCTCCTCGGAACGGTCTTACAAAGTGGTGTTCAAGGACGTCACCGACGGCGGGTATGTGGTCACATTTCAGGACGACGGCGGTGAAACGTTTCAGCTCGATTTCGACGCCGGCGATATCGTCAGGACCTCATTGCAGTCGAAGTGGGAGTCCGCGCAGAGCCCCACACCGCACGCCGAAAGTTGAGCCGCTCCTCGGCTAACCGCGACCAGTCAATTCGTCGGCCGCAATTTTGCGCTCCTCGCTGCAATTTCCGCGTTAGGCTCCTCGATGTCATGGTTCATCCCGCATCAGGAGCTCTCCATGAAGGTAGACGAGCAGGGAATTGGGAAAGACGTCCGTCGGCTACGCGAATTCCACGCGTTCGACAAGTTCTCCGATGATGAGCTGGAGCGCCTGGTCGGAGCGGCCCATCACATTACGCGTTCGGCGCCGTGGCCGCTGATTCAGGAGCAGACGCCGTCGGACTCGTGCTACATCATGCTGCGCGGCGAAGTAGGGGTGTATGTCGGTGACGACCGCATTGCCGTATTAGGACCCGGTGAGGTGATCGGCGAATCCGCGCTGCGCCGTGGGAAATTGCGTTCTGCGACGGTAACGACCACCGGGCCGGCCGAGGTGCTGCGCATCGAGCGAGATGATCTTGCCCACTTGCTCGACGACATACCCGCACTGCGCGAAACCATGGACGCGACCGCGGCACAACACGTGCCCGTCAGCCCGCCTCCGAAGCCGAAACCGGCACGGTCCAAATTGAACGCCGCAGTCTCGACGGACTTGGTCGAGCGATTCGAGCAGGCCGCCGATGCAGCCGGTGTGAGCGTCGCAGCGGCGCTCGAGGATGCGCTCACCCAGTGGATCGAACGGAAGGGTAAGAAGTAGCCCATTTGGGGGCTGACTCATTCCAGCTCGTCGATGAGGTCGGCAAGCGTCAGAATCCGTTGGGCGTCTCGCACGTGCAGGCTCTCGATCATGCGACCGTCGACCGTTATCACACTCTGCCCCGCCGCGCTGGCCTGCTCGTAGGCAGCGACAATTCTGCGTGCATCGCCCACCTCTTGCTGCGTGGGACCAAATATTTCGTTGGCCGGGCCGATCTGCGATGGATGGATCAGGGTCTTGCCGTCAAACCCCATCTCGCGACCCTGCTGAGCTTCCGCTCGGAAGCGGGCGTCGTCGCTGATGTCGTTGAACACGCCATCCAAGACCACTTTTCCGGCCGCCCTGCCACCCAACACCGCAAGCGCCAATGCGGGCATGACGGGCGCGCGCCCGGGCACGTGCAGCGCGTGTAACTCGTTCACCAGATCGTTCGTACCGACCACCAGCCCCGCCAAACGCTCGCTGCCCGAGGCGATCTCCTCTGCTCTCAGGAAGGCGCCAGGCGTTTCGATCATGACCCACAACTGCATCGACTCCCTCGCGCCGAGTGTGTCGAGCGCGGCGGCCAATGCTCGAACCTGTTCGCCCCTCTCGACTTTGGGCACGAGCACTCCGTCGGCGGACGACCCGGCCACCGCTGTCAGATCGTCGTCGTGCCACTCGGTACCCAAACCATTGATGCGCACCACGACCTCACGAGGCCGGTAGCTCCCAGACGACGCCGCCTCGCATACCCTCTCTCTCGACTCAACTTTGGCGTCGGGCCCAACGGCGTCTTCGAGGTCGAAAATCAACATGTCCGCCGGCAGCGTCTTGCCCTTCTCCAAAGCCCGGGCCTTGTTGCCCGGCAAATAGAGTGCGGATCGGCGCGGGCGCAGTGTGGGTGCCATGGAGACGTTCACTTTCTTTGGCAAACTCGGCCGGAGATACCACCATGTGCTTTGGCAACAGAACCATTGCATATTCTCGTAACCGATTCCGGCCCACGACGGCGGGTGGCCCGACTGGTTTGACTTGGCGGCTTTACTGATCAAGTGGACCGACGATTGCGCGCAGAGCTGGCCCGAGTCCTCGAGAACGCCGGCCCGGGGGCTGACCACGCCGCAATCGCGCTGGGCGACGGGCCGATCAGGCAACGACTGAAATCATCGATGCTTGCGTTGGCCGAGTCCCGCGGGCCCGGCAGTAGTACGTGCCCATCCGATGCCGCTCGCGCCGTCGAAGGCGAGAACTGGCGCGATTTCATGCCCGAGGCCCTGGAGATCGCACGCGAACTGGCCGCGTCAGGCGACGTCGAGATCACGCAGCGCGGCAATGTCCTTGACGCCGACCGAGACTGGCGCGGCCCGATCCGCATACGAACCAGCCGCCGATGAACGTTGTCGCGACTTGATCATTACGGGGGCCTGCCGAGGCAGCCGTGCTCGTCGGCCTATCCGGCGGAGCGCGCACCGTGCGTGTTGAAGAAATCCGCCCACGAAACGACCTCGGGATGCTGCTTGAGCAGTGCCCTGCGCTGCCGCTCGGTCATACCGCCCCAGACGCCGTACTTGACGTGGTTGTCGAGTGCATGGGCGCCGCACTGCTGCACAACCGGGCAGTCACGGCAGATAACCGCAGCCTTGCGCTGCGCCGCCCCCTTCACAAATAGTTCATCGGGATCTGTTGTCGCGCAGCGCGCTTTCGCAACCCAAGTGCGGTCTTCGGTAGGCGTTGCATGCTGATTGCTGTTTGCCCGCACGAGGTTCAATCGCCGCGCGGCCGGCCTTGTTTCTGGCACCGAAGCCGTTCCCTTCCTCCCGGTCGCATGTGCGACCGCCACCTGCGGGCGGCACCCCGAATGAGAGCCGAACCACACTCAGCCCGTCAGTGTGATCTAGATCTCACCTGCGCTTCCAAGTTATAGCGGGTGCGCCTCGTTTGCGCAACGGTCTTCTGGCACAGGCGTACCTGACCATCGCGGAACTGGGGCCTGCCGGCCCGAACGAGTACCGCCGCGCGCGTCTAGCGGCTTCATCTCCATACGCGGTGGACACGACGTGGTTAAGCGCGTAACTTCGGCCTCGCGTCGAGTCGCGGTGAGGCAAGAAGGAGACGCCCATGACGGTTCAGGCTGTATTGGACGAGGTCCGTGAACGACCCGGTACCGGTGACGTGATTCCGGTGGTCGATCCCGCCACCGAGGACCAGATCACCGAGTTCACCGACTGCGGGCCCGAGGCCGTCCACGACGCCGTAGCCCGCGCGAAAGCCACCGCCGACTCCGGAGCGTGGTCAGGACTGCCCGACTACGAACGGGCCAAAGTGCTCTGGCGCGTAGCCGACCTGATCGACCAAAACGCAGAGCTGCTCGCCGAGCTCGAAATGCTCAACGGCGGCATGTACCCCGCCCAGGCGCAGATGCAGGTGAAGGTCGGCGGCGAGTGGTTCCGCTATTACGCGGGCTGGTGCACGAAGATCGACGGCATCGCCCGCGACGTGAATACCGGCGGTCTGACCGGCGTCGATTCGCACATGCACGCCTATACGTTGAAGGAACCGTATGGCGTGGTGGGCCTGATCTTCCCGTGGAACGGCCCAGTCTTCAACTTTTGCGCCAAGCTGGCTCCGTCGCTGGCGGCAGGCTGCAGCAGTGTGGTCAAACCCGCAGAGGAGACGCCACTTTCGGCGCTCGTGCTCAACAGAATCCTGGCCGAGGCTGGAGTGCCCGACGGGGTGGTGAACCTGGTGAACGGTTACGGTCACACCGTCGGCGCGGCCATCACCGCCCATCCCGACGTCGAGAAGGTCGCCTTCACCGGGTCGACGGAAGTCGGCAGGGAAATCGTGCACGCCGCCGGAAGCAGCAACCTCAAGAAAGTGACGCTGGAGCTCGGGGGCAAGTCCCCCGTGCTGATCTTCGACGACGCCAGCCTGAAGAGAGCCATGACCATGGCGGCGTTCGGCGCTTTCGTCCACTCCGGGCAGGCCTGCGTGTGCGGGTCGCGCATCTTTGCGCAACGCGGCGTCTATGAGCGGGTTGTGGAAGGCATTGCCGGGATTGCGAATACGTTGCGGCTCGGCGGCCCGAAAGAAGAAGGCACGATGATCGGACCCTTGATCAGCCAGAAGCAGCTCACCCGAGTGCTCGGCTATCTCGAACAGGGCAAGTCTGATGGCGCCGAGTTCGTCACCGGAGGGCACCGGCTGGACCGCAAGGGATACTTCGTCCACCCCACCGTGGTCACCAAGGTCGATCCCGACTCGAGCAGATTGTTCCAAGAGGAGATCTTCGGGCCTGTCGTCACCGTCCTGCCGTTCGACGACGAAGACGAGGCCGTCGCTCTGGCGAACAACAGCACCTATGGGCTGGCCGCCACGGTGTGGACCAAAGATCTCGGCCGCGCGCATCGGCTGGCCAAGCGACTCAAGGCCGGAACCGTGGGATTGAACTGCCAGATGCAGTACGACCACTCGATGCCGTTCGGCGGATACAAGCAATCGGGGTGGGGCCATGAATCGGGTAAGGCAGGCATAGAGACCTACCTGCAGGACAAGATCGTGTGGGCACAGATGTAGGCGCCTCGTCTACCTGCTGGATCAAGCCATCGGCGCCGGCAGCGCAAGCGGCTTCGCTGCCCGCTAGGACGGCGCCGTCGGCGGTATGTCAGCATTTCCCCCATGATTGAACGCCGGGTTGCCCGCATCGTTGGAGTCTTGGTCATGACGGCATGGGCGCTGCTGAGCGCGCCCCTATACGGTGCCGTGGCCACAGCTGATCCATGCTCCGACGTCTCGGTGGTTTTCGCTCGCGGCACCCATCAGGAGCCCGGGCTTGGCAATATCGGCCAGGCATTCGTCGACTCACTCACCGCGCAGGCTCAGGGACGGTCAGTCGGGGTCTACGCCGTCAACTACCCGGCAAACGACGACTACCACGCAAGCGCGACCGCCGGCGCGGACGACGCGAGTGGCTATATCCAGAACACCATCGCCAGCTGCCCGAACAGCAAGCTTGTCCTCGGCGGCTACTCGCAGGGCGCGACCGTGATCAACCTGGCGAGCACACAGGTGCCTGCCTCGGCGGCCGACCATGTCGCCGCGGTCGCCCTCTTCGGCGAGCCGACCAGTGGATTTTCCAGCATGCTGTGGGGCGGCGGCCCGTTGCCCACAATCGGCCCGCTGTACGGCGGAAAGACCATCAGCCTGTGCGCTCCCGATGACCCGATCTGCTCCGGCGGCGGGAACATCATCGCGCATGTTTCCTATATCGAGTCCGGGATGACAAACCAGGCTGCCACTTTCGCGGTCAACAGACTCGGTCCAGCGCGCTAGGTTGCATTGCTGAGCAGACGCAAAGGCACCCGAAAACCCCTGGTTTTGGGTGCTTTTGCGTCTGCTCGCGGGGGGAAACGGTCAGTCGACGCGTGCGGCAGTGCGTGCGCCCGACGCGGCAGGGTGAGGCTGCCGCGCCGATTGACTGACCGCGGGCGCTTGGTCGCGGCCCAGCGCGATGGTGGCCGCGAGCATCGCCAGCACGGCCACCACCAGAATCAGTGCAGCCGGGCCTCGTGCCGTCAGGTGTTCCCCGAGCACGACGACCCCGAGTAACACCGCGACAATCGGCTCGCCTACCAACATGATCGGCACGGACATCTGCAGCGCGCCCGCGTGAAAGGCCGACTGCTGCACCACGGTCACGGTCACCGCCAAGGCCACCAGCAGGTAGGGGGCGGGAACGGTCAACAGGTGATGCCATCCGCCGGTAGCGAAACGGTGCGTGCAGATTTTGGTCAACACCGCGATCATGCCGAGCTGAACCGCCACAGCAACCGCGAGCAGCATGGCCCGCACCCGCCCGCTGGTGCGGTGAGCCGCGGCGACGCAGGCGATCACCAGCGGCACCGTGACCGCCAGCGCAAGCGTCCAGGCTGGTATCGGAGGCCGGTTATGACCCTCGTGAGGCTGGCCGACGAGAACGAAAACAGCGAGCCCCCCTGTGAGCAGCACCGCCCAACCCCAGTCGGCCCAGCTGATGCGTTGCCTCGAAAGTCGAGCGCTCAGCGGCAAGGCGAACAGCAACGCCGACACCAGCAGTGGCTGGACCAGAAGCAGAGATCCGTGCGCCAGCGCCAGCGCCTGGAATATGTAACCGGCGACGGCGGCGACAGTTCCCGCCCACCACAACGGTTGGCGAACCAAGGTCGTCGCCATAGTCGCTGATAGCGCGTCGTCGCCGGGGACCGCTTGGGCGGCCCGCTGGCGAACCACAATGCCGACCGCAGCCCAGAACGCGGCCAGCAGGCCCGAGGAAATTGCAACCGCGTGCGCTGTTACCCACCCCATCCTCGTCAAAGTACCCGCGATTTATGCAGGAGTAACTCGGGCAATACGCACCCAACCGCGGCGGGTTCGAAGGCGGCCAGCACATCGTCTGCGAATAGCACTGCAACACAGAGTTGTTCGGGTACTCAGCGCGCTGACGTCGTAGGCCCGTATGTCGCCCCCAGCGCTTGCCCGGGTTACATCCGCCTGGCAACGGGCATAGCTACTTGCATGAACGACGATATCGGACAGGCGCCACACGAAAATCCGCAAAAGGACCAGTCGCAGTGGGTGACTGGCGACGAGCCGATGACCGGACCGCAGCGCAGCTATCTGAACACGTTGGCGCAGGACGCCGGCGAAGAGATTCCGGAGAACCTGAGCAAGGCGGAGGCGTCCAATCTCATCGACAGGCTGCAGCAGCGTACCGGCCGGGGGTCATGACGTCGTCACCGACTGACTGGTTGCTCAGGTAGCGACGGGCAGACGCAATTTCGTTGCGGCCCAGATGATCGTCGAGCGGGTAAAGTTCGCGTGTCCTGGAATGCTCGCGGACGGCGAACGGAGACGACATGCCCCGGGTGGCGATACTCGACGACTACGCCGGCGCGGCACTCGACCTGGCCGATTGGTCTTCAGTGCAGATGCGTTCGGAGATAACCGTTTTCGACCGTCACCTTGCCGAAGCGGAAGCCATAGAGACGTTGCAACCCTTCGACGTGGTCTGCACGTTGCGCGAGCGTATGGCGTTTCCGCGCACGCTGATCGAGAGACTGCCGAACCTGAAACTCATCACCATCGTCGGCAGAAGCTTGCCGAACTTGGACATGACCGCGGCCACCGAAAACGGCATCCTGGTAGCGCATTCGGACTTCGCAAGTCCGCGATTCAGCTCCGTGCGCGACGCCACCCCCGAACTCGCCTGGGGGTTGATCATCGCGACGGCACGCCAGCTGGCCGAAGAACATCGCCGCCTGCGTGAAGGTGGCTGGCAGGCGACGGTGGGGATGACGTTGTCGGGCAAAACACTAGGACTGGTCGGCCTCGGCAGGATCGGTCGACGCATGGCCGAATACGCGAAAGCGTTTGACATGGAAGTCATTGCGTGGAGCCAAAATCTGACCGAGGAGGCCGCCGCGGCGGTCGCTGTCCGCCGGGTCGAGAAGGCGGCACTATTCCGAGAGTCCGACGTCGTCTCCATCCACATGGTGCTCTCGGAGCGCACGAGAGGTCTGATCGCCGAGCCAGAGTTAGCCCTGATGAAGGCCCATGCCTACTTGATCAACACTTCCCGCGGCCCGATTGTCGACGAGGCGGCCCTGGTCGCCGCGCTCCAGAATGGGCGCATTGCCGGTGCCGGCCTGGATGTCTACGACGTCGAACCCCTTCCCCACGACCATCCGCTGAGACTTCTACCCAACGTGACGCTGTCTCCGCATCTCGGTTACGTCACCCGCGAAATGCTCGGCGCTTTTTACGCGGACACCGTGGAAGCCGTCGTGGCATGGCTGAACGGCACGCCGATTCGGATCGCCAATCCTCAAGCGTGGCCGGCAAAAGGTTGACAACCGGTGCGGCGGCAGTCATTTGCGTGGCTTGCGATGCGCACCAAGGTGTTGCGGCCCCGTTCTCGCGGCTACTCTGGCGCACATGGCAATCGAATCGACGATGCTCGCTCTGGGCACTCCCGCGCCGTCATTCACGCTGCCCGAGCCGGCCACCGGCGCCACGGTCAGCCTCGAAGAACTCACGGGCCCCGCGCTCGTCGTCACCTTCATCTGCAACCACTGCCCGTACGTCCAGCATGTTGCCGCGGGGCTCGCCGCGCTCGGTCGGGACCTGACCGGTCTGGGTGTCCCGATGGTCGGCATCTCGAGCAATGACGTCGTCACCTACCCGCAGGACGGACCCGATCAAATGGTCGCCGAGGCGCGTCGTCACGGCTGGACATTTCCGTATCTCTACGACGAGACCCAAGACGTGGCCCGGGCGTTTTCCGCAGCCTGCACGCCCGACACTTTCGTGTTCGACGGTCAGCGTCGGCTGGTGTACCGCGGCCAGCTCGACGACTCACGCCCGAAGAACGGCCTTCCGGTGACGGCCGCCGACGTCCGGGCAGCGGTCGACGCGGTGCTGGCTGGACGGCCGGTGAACGCCGATCAGCGGCCGTCGATCGGCTGCGGCATCAAATGGCGTTGAGCAGATTGGCGCTGAGCCCAGTTCACCCGTGCGGCGCCTCCGAGATCTTGCTGTCGGGCTTGCCGACCGTCTGGCAGTAGGTCGTCACCGACAGTCGCGTCGTCGAGATCTCCAGGTTGTTCGGGTCAGCGCCGCTCTTGTCCTTGAGCATCTTGCTGATTTCCTCGTTCTGCTTCTTCTCGTCCTGCGAGGTGAAGTCCTTGCATTTGGTGTCGCCACCGGTATTGATGACCTGTGAGGCCGAACATCCGCTGAAGAGCAGCATGGCCATCGCAATCGTGGCGGGTGCAATACGCCTCATCATTCTCCTTCGTGAGTACAGGTAGCTATTTCTTACACCGCAGCGTCGGATCCCAAACAATTTCCTCGGCGCGCCGGCAGGAGTGAGGCTGACGTAACGTATCCGAGCGCGCCGGCAAGCACTGCGAACTTGATGTACGCGGCAATTCGCGCGCGCCGCGCATTGGCGGCAACGCGTGTGCGACGGAGAACCTTCAAGAGCGCGACTCCCTCGACCGCGTCGCCGGCAACTGCGGGAATCGCCAGGGCAGGCAGAGCAGCCGGGTGGCCGCGACGAAGACGGGCGCGGTCCACCAGCAGCGCCGTCAGCGCGCCGTAGCTTGCCATATAGCCGAAGTCGAGCCACAGCGACATCCGCGCGGCCCGCTGACCCTCGCTCCCCCACCGGGCCATGATGTCCTCGGCCCGAGAAGCGTTGCCGGCCAGCTCAAATGGGATGATTCCGGGTCCGCCGGTCTGCCGCATACGGTGCTCCGGTACCAGCATCACCGCGGTGTAGACGCCGAAGGCGGCGGTCGCCAATACGAGTCGATTGTTCGCTAGGCGACCGCTCATCATGTCCCCATCTTTCAACCTGGCCGGAGTTTATGGTCGCGCAGCGGGATCCCGGAATCCACCGATTCGTCGCCGTGGGTCGAGCCGTACCGTCATACACGTCGCGCCGAGGCGACTGTCAGCCAGTCGTCGGCGGCCAATCCACTGTGGTTCCCGGGGTCATAACGCCTCAACAGCGCGGAGACGCTCAAGTGCTCGTCACGCTGAAAACCGTGGGCGGCGAGCATCTGATTCAGGCCGGCCGCCGTGAAGTCGCTGCGGTACGGTTCTCCGCGCCGGGCCACCACACGGGCAACGCGGCGCGCACTTCGCCACTCTGTGCGCGCGGCGACGACGCCGGCGCAGATGTAGTCGACGACCAGACGACTGCCCGGCGCACAGATCTTTGCGATGTCGTGCAGCGTCGCGTCGATGGCGACACCGGTGAGATACGGAGTGACCCCCAGCCAGATGATCAGGCTTCGCCGGGCAGCGTCGAATCCGCTCGCAAGCAATCGCTCTCGTAGTACATCTCGTTCGAAATCGCATGGCACCCAGACTGTTTCGGAATCGCGCGAGGTCGGCAATAGCCGCTCGACCACGGGGCGTTTGTGGGCCTGGGTGGTGGGCGCGTCGACCTCGAAGACCCGCACCGGCGCGCCGGCACGTCGCAGGCTGGTGGTGTCGAAGCCGGCGCCGAGCAGCACGAGTTGGTCGATGCCCGCGCGGATCGCGGCCTCGCATGCATCGTCGGCGTAACGCACCCGAAGCGCGATGTGGGCGTGCAGTCCGCCCCATACCCAGTCGATGAGGCGAAGTGCGGCATCGGCCGAACGTGGATGAGCCAGCATGGCCCGCAACGCCGGATGGTCGACGAAGTATCGCGAGTACGGATCGTCGAGGAGGCGACGGCCCGGCGGCCGCAACGTCTCTGCGGCGCGTTGGGCCGCATTGAATTGGGCGGTGAAACTTGCCGTGCGGTCAATTCGCCGGTCGGCCAGCTCAACCATTCACACAACTCCTTTGTCGCAGCAACCGTGACGGCTTCGACGCTACGAAAAGATCGGTTCATCGGTAATGTCCAATTCCATGCCGGATTTGTGGACCAGTGCGATCGGCGGAATCGACCTGCACCTCGACCTGCCGATTGGACGAGGCCGACGCTCGGCGCTCGAAGGTGCTTTGCGCCAAGCCATTCGCGACGGACGGCTCGCCCCCGGTGAAGTGTTGCCGTCCTCGCGGGCACTGGCCGAGCAGCTCGGGCTCGCGCGCGGAACGGTCGTCGAGGTGTATGCGCAACTGGCGGCCGAGGGCTATCTGCGAACCAGGCCCGGCGCGGCCACCGAAGTGGCTCATGGGCGGCACGCCCCTACCCGACTCACCGCCGAAGGCGCGAGTACGCGTGCCGTCGCCGATTTTCGCCTCGGTCGTCCCGACCTCAGCATGTTTCCCCGCACGGAATGGCTGCGCGCGATGCGACGAGCGCTGCAAGTCACGGCGCACGCCGAACTCGGCCCGGCAGATCCACGCGGGTCGCCACGCCTGCGCGCAGTACTGGCCGGCTACCTGGGTCGAGTACGTGGAGTGCTCACCACGAGCGAGCACATCGTGATCTGCAGTGGTTACACGCAGGGACTGCGGTTGGTGTGTGACGCGCTCGCCGCCGGCGGCGCCCGATCGATCGCGTGCGAGAACCCCTGTCTTCCCGATCACCGCGCAATCGCGGCCGCCAGCGGACTCGCCGTCGTCCCGATGGATGTCGACCGCAACGGTGCCCGGCCGGAAGAAATGCCCCAATCTGTCGCGGCGGCCGTCCTCACCCCAGCGCACCAAGCTCCGTTGGGCGCGACGCTTGACGCCGCGAGGCGCACCGAATTCGCCCAGATCGCCACCGCCCGCGGCGTCTATCTCGTCGAAGACGATTACGACGGGGAGTTCCGCTATGACCGGCATCCCGTCGGTGCATTGCAGGGACTCGCGCCCGAGCACGTCATCTATGCGGGCAGCGCCAGCAAGAGCCTGGCCCCCGGTCTGCGGCTGGGCTGGCTGGCGTTGCCCACCGAGCTCGTCGACGCGGTGATCGAAGCCAAACGCCGAGCCGATCGCGGCACCGACGTCCTGGCGCAGCTGGCGTTCGCCGAGTTGATCGAATCGGGTGCTCTCGACCGGCACATTCGGCGGATGCGGCGCCGCTACCGGGATCGCCGCGACGCGCTCGTCGATACCCTCGCTCGCTGTGCGCCCGCGGTGTCGATCCAGGGAATCGCCGCCGGCCTGCACGCCGTCATCTCGCTACCCCAAGACATTTCGGAGGCCGACGTGCTCGCCGTCGCGCATCGCCGCAGAGTCGCCGTCACCGGGTTAGCCCCCTTCTGGCATGCACCAGGTCACCGTAAAGGGGGAATCGTCGTCGGCTACGGGACGCCACTGGGACACGAATACCCCACGGCCCTCGAACACCTCGGTGATCTCATGCGTGCCGCGACAAGCACGGGACGCCCCTAGTGCGAGATTCAGTGCGGTAGCAGGCGCTTCTTCTGCTCGTTGAATTCCTCGTCGGTGAGGATGCCCGCGTCGCGCAACGAGGCCAATTCACGTAGTTCGGCGGCGATGCTGGTAATCGGGCCGCCCGGAGGGCTGTGTGGCGTCGCCTCCCGAGGTTCCTTGGGTTCACTTGACGTCGCCGGCTCGCGAGTGTCCGCCGGCTCCCCGGGCTTGGACACTGCTGCCCCGACCCGCTCCCGGCGACCGGGGACACCGGCGCCGCCGGTGCCGGCCATCGCCCGTCCTGCCATGCTCGCGACCGCCATCTGGCCGAACAGGCTGCCGACGCCGTCTCCCGAAAGTTCCGCGGCCGCACCGGCGCTCGCGGCCGGCAACGCCAGCGCGGCGGGGCGTATCTCGGGCGCCGCCGTAGCCCAGCCCTTCGGCACCGACAAGCCGCTGATCGACTTCGCCTCTCCCATGTTGGCCGCGAACATCGAGCCCGGGTTGGTAACCACCGGAAACGTCGTCGGCGGCGCCGCCGCGGTGCCTGGCCACGGCTCGAGCCCCGCCCAACCGCTGACGATGTCGTCGGTGTGGACACCGACGTAGTAACCGCCGACGTCAAAGGGAAGAGCTACCGTGCCGACGGCAAGTCCCGCCGCACCTATCTCCGGGTCGGCGAAAACTCCGCTCAGGTTCGCCAGCACCGCCAGTACGTCCAGCGGTCCCAGGGGCGCGGCGGGTGCAGCGGCCGGGGCGGCGAGGCTGTTCAAGGCGCTGGGCACCGCGGAAAACGACTGCTGCACCGACGAGACTGCGCTCTGCGCCTTACCCGCGGAGGTGCTCAGTGCCTGGGCGACCGCTCTGGATTGGCCCGTCTGACCGTCCAGTTTGGTGTTGGAAGGCGGTTCGCTGAACGGCGTCAGGGACGCCGCCGACGCCGACGAACCCGCATAGCCGTACATCGCCCCGGCATCCTGCGCCCACATCTCGGCGTACTGCGCCTCGGTAGCCGCGATCGCCGGAGTGTTCTGTCCCAAGATGTTCGTCGCCACCAGATTCATCAGCAGGGTGCGATTCGCCGCGATCACGGGCGGCGGCACTGTTTCCGCGAAGGCCGTCTCGTAGGCGACGGCAGCCGCCCCGGCCTGGGTGGCCGTCTGCTCGGCCTGCGCCGCAGCGGCCTGCGCCCAGGCGACGTAGGGGTACGCAGCCGCGGCCATAGCCGCTGACGAAGGACCCAGCCACGGCCCCGCGGTGAGCGTGGCGATCACGGACTGATACGCGCTTGCCGTCGAATGCAGCTCGGCGGCTAACGTTTCCCAGGCCGCCGCGGCAGCCAGCATCGGTCCCGAACCGGGACCCACATACATCCGGCCGGAGTTGATCTCGGGCGGCAGTAACGCGAAGTCCATCTCGCTTCCTCCGATCGACTCAGGGCCCCCAACGGCGCGGCTTCGACGACCGCTTACCCGCGGCGCTGTGACGAGCGGGCCAGCAAAACCGTCCTATTCCTTTGAATGCGGTATGTCATGGCGGTTAACGCTTGACAAACGCGGCGCCAGCCAACTGTACAAGCCTTTGCCGCGGAAACGTGAATCTGGTGCTGGGTCGGCCGGCGATGAGTTTCGGACTCGCCGGGAGTCACACCTTTCGAACGGGACAGTCGAAAGTAAAGGTGGATCCATGTCCGTGGAGCACGCAACAGCCTTGCCGCCAGTGGTCGATCACGCGACCTGGCGCGCCGCGCTCGACGAGCTGCGGAAACGAGAAAAAGCGGTCACCCGCGAATTGGATGCGATCGCGGCGCAGCGGCGTCGGCTGCCCATGGTCGAGCTGCCCGACTACACCCTGATCGGTCCCGACGGACCCATCCGTCTGGTCGACGTCTTCGACGGCCACTCGCAACTGATCGTCTACCACCACATGTGGACCGACGGCGCGGAGTGGCAGTGCGGCGGCTGCACGGGCTTCACCTCGCAGTTCACCCGCTTGGAGTTCCTCGACAACTACGACGCCCGCTTCGTCGTCGTCACCAACGGGCCTATTGAAGAAGCCCTTGCCTACCGGCGCAAGGTCGGCAACCGGATGCAGTGGTACTCGTCGTCGCAAAGCCCGTTCTCCGCCGACATGGACGCGCCGCCCGGCGGCGGGTTTGCCGTCAACGTGTTCCTGCGCGACGGCGACACGGTGTACCGCACATGGCACACGACGGGGCGCGGCACCGAGCAGCTCAGTCACTCATTTGGGCTCATCGACATACTGCCATGGGGTCGCCAGGAGGAATGGCAGGATTCGCCTGAAGGGTGGCCATCGCGGCCGACATACTCGGGATGGCTCGATTCGCCCGACATTGCCGCTGCATACGGCCCCACGGACAAGGACAACACATGACCGCGAGCAGCGAACGTTACGTCGCAACCCGCACCTGACCACGGCGGCGATCGACGAGCAATCGCCTATCGCATCGCGCCGGCTGGTCTGTCGGAAGGCTGGCTCGCGGTGAGATCCCGCGTCGCCGGCCCTTCCAACAGCGTGCCGTCCGGCGCGAACCGCGACCCGTGCAATGGGCATTCCCAGGCCTTGTCGGCGTCGTTCCAGTTCACGATCCCGCCCAGATGCGGGCACACCGGCGAAACACGGTGCTCGGTGCCGTCGACCCGGCACCTGGCTTCCAGGTGCCACGGCGGTCCGCTCACCACCCCGCCCTCGTCCCGCTGCGGGCTGCGCCGGCCGGTGCGAATTGCCGGGGTGATCCAGCCTTTGGTCAGGTTGAATCCGACCTCGAGGTTGGCCTGCACGGCCGTTGTGAGACCCGACAACTCGTGCGGGCTCCAACTGGCGAACGCGCGGGACCAGTCCATCCGTCCGCCTAATATGCGGCTGGACAGCGCCAGCGCCGCGGCGGCGCCGTTCGTCATGCCCCATTTATTGAATCCTGTTGCTACAAAGATACTTTCGTTGCCCGGCAAGATCGGTCCGACATAGGGCAGCTGGTCGATCGGGGTGTAGTCCTGGGCCGACCAAAAGTGGGTCTGCATTGCCCCGGGGTAATGCTTGCGCGCCCACGACGCCAGCTCGTCCAGCGCCTTGGACGGGCTCTTCTCGCGGCCCACGGTGTGGCCGGCGCCGCCGACGAGCAGCCGCTCGCCATCGCCGAACGGCGCGTAGCGCACCGAGCGGGTCGGCGAGTCGGTGGAGATCATCATCGGTCTGGTGATGCTGCCTTCGGGCACCTTGAAGGCGAAGCAATACGAGCGGCTGGGCTTCACGCGGGCGAAATAACCGCCCCGGTCGAGGATCGGGATACCAGTGGCCAAGACGATCTGCGACGCCTCGATCTCGATCTCTTGCCGGGCAGGTGTATTGACCTGGGCGCGAAGCGTTTTCCCCTTGCTCGACACCCGGCGCACCCGGGCGTGCTCGACCAGCCGTCCGCCCCGCTTGATCAACTCGACGGCCAACGAGTCCAGGAAGGGCATGGGGTCGAACTGCGCTTGGTCGGGCAGCCGCACCCCGCCGTGGTACGGGAAGGGCACGTCGGCATCGTCTTCCCAGGTGACCGGCAGGCCGACGGCCTGGCACGCCGCCAGTTCGGCGCGCGCCGACAACACGCCCTTGCTCGACTGTGCGTAGGTGTAGGCATCCTCGCGCTGCACCGCCACGCCGTGGGTCTCGCAGTGGTCGAGCACCCATTGTTGACCCTCGCGATTGCCTTCCACGTAAGCGCGGGCCGTGCCGATGCCGTGTCTGGGCAGGATCTTCGACATATGGCTGCCCTGCAACAAGCTGATCTTCGCGGTGGTGTTTCCGGTGGCGCAGGAGCCGACGGTGCGCGCCTCCAGCACCAGAACGTCCTTGCCTGCCCGCGCCAGCAACACCGCGGTAATTAGCCCGGTGATTCCGGCGCCGACGACAACGACCTGGGCGGATCGGGGTCCTTCGTCGATCTGGTTTGCGGTCCAAGGTGGTTCGGGTCGATCGGCAAGCCATAGAGAAGTCACTGCTGGCTAGTACCCCAGCGGGTCACCGGGAAACGTGACCGACAACCAGATACGTCCGCTCACCCCCGCCTCAGCTGCGCTTTCGCCTCTTTCAACGACTCCGCGGCGGCCCGACTGTTTTGTCGTGCCTTGTCGTAGCGCTGTTCGGCGCTTTTCAATTCGCGCTCCGCCTTCCGCAGGCTCGCCAGTGCGTCGTCCCGGCGCCGCTGAGCGGCAGTGCATTCGGCTTCCCGCTCGGACAGTTCGTCGTCCGCCTGCGCCTTGGCGCGCTCGGCCGCGGCTACGGCGGCTGTCAGCTTCTGCAGCTGCCTTTGCGCTGCCTCTGCTTTACGGTCGTGCAGCGGCTCGCCCTGCTTCGGCCGGGGCGGCCTGTCCGGGGCTGTCGCCTTCGGTGCCTTCGTACGTTCGCGAGTGGATTTCGCCACCGGCGCCGCATCGCCGAACGTGCCGAAACCCGACCACCGCTCGGGCTTGCTCAATCGGCCAAGGCGGTCCCTGACCTCGGGGTCGGCGATTGCGGCCTGCAGTGTGCCGGTCAGGTCGTCGCGCACGGCTGCCGAGGGGCTTTTCATGCCGGCCTCCTCGAATGCGGCCCGAGTGAGTTTGTTGATCAGCCGGTGCTGCTCGGCGGACAGGTCCCGGATGGCATCGCCGTCCATCGACGCGTGCGCCGCGCGCAATCGTTCGCCGAGGTCGGCCAGCTGCTCTTTGGTGTCCTTGCGTTGCAGCGCCAGCCGGTTGACCAGCCAGGCCGCCGTGGTGGGCTTGCGCGCCCCAGAGATTCGTCTGGCAGCCTCGGTGTCACCGCGACCCTTCGCCGCGGCGGCCAACTCCGTGCGCCGCGCCGTGAAAGCATCCGGCGGTTCCGAATAAAGACTGTCGAGTTCGTTGTCGGCCATGACGCCATGATCGCGCGCTCGCCGCTGCCTTGGTGTGAGGAACGGCTCGGTTTCAGCGCGAACGTCCCTGGCTATCTGATGCACAACAACGAGCCCGAGGATGTTGCGTTTCAATGTCGCTCAACAAAAGTGTTCAGGTGATCCGGCGCCGATTTGGTACCGTCTGGCCGCGCCGGTTGCTGCTCTGCGCCCTCGTCGTCATCGGTGTACTGGGCGCTGTCCAGATCGCCTCCTTGCCGCGTTGCGCGGACGGCCACTGCGTCGGCAATTCTTCGCAACCCGAAGCGGCGCGAGTGGCGATCACGCCCGGCCCCAATGCGCGCAACGTCGACCCGGTGGCGCAGGTCGCGGTGAAGGCGGACGCCGGAACACTGGTCGGTGTCCGCATGGTCAATGACGTCGGCAAGACGATCGAGGGCGTCATGACCCCGGACAACACCTTCTGGAAACCCACCGTCCCCTTGGGCTATGGGCGCACCTACACGCTGACCGTCACCAGCCGTGGCTCCAATGGTATTGCGTCAACCCAAGTCTCGTCGTTCTCGACGTTGCAGCCGTCCAATCAGACAAAGGTCTCGTTCACCACCACGTCGGAGGCGGCGCTGCGCGAGGGCGAGACTTACGGCGTCGGAACAGTGGTCGTCGCGCACTTCGACGAGCAGATCGCCGACCGCCCTGCCGCCGAGCGACAGCTGGTGGTGACCACCAACCCGGCGGTGCAAGGGTCGTGGTTCTGGGTCGACGACCAGAACGCCCACTGGCGCCCAGAGCACTATTACGCACCGGGCACGGCGGTCACCGCGGAAGCCAAAATCTACGGAATCTCGTTGGGGAATGGGCTATTCGGGCAAGAGGACAGCCGCGTGTCGTTCCGGATCGGCGACGCGCACATATCGATCGCCGACGACGCCACCAAGATGGTGAGCGTCTTCAACAACGGCGCACTGGTCCGCACCATGCCCACGTCGATGGGCATGGGCGGCACCGAAACGATCGGTGGGCGGACGTTGTCGTTCTGGACGCCGCCGGGCATCTATACGGTCCTGGACAAGGGCAACCCGGTGATCATGGATTCGTCGACATTCGGGCTGCCCAAGAACTCCCGCCTCGGGTATCGCGAGACCATCAACTACGCCACCCGGATCAGCATCGACGGCATTTATCTGCACCAACTCGACGCGACGGTGTGGGCGCAGGGCCACACCGACACCTCGCACGGATGCCTGAACCTCAACGGCGACAACGCGAAATGGTTCTACGACTTTTCGGTTCCGGGTGACGTGGTCGAGGTCCGCAATAGCGGTGGACCACCGTTGCAGCTTGCGCAGAACGGCGACTGGACACTCACCTGGGATCAATGGCGCCAAGGTAGCGCGTTGCAGCGCTGACGGCGCGCGGACTCTGCGCAGGCGCTCCACAAAGTCTTGACTCATTCCAGAAAAGCGCGCATATTGGTGGGGTGTCCTCAACGGATTACGCAGAGCATCTGCGATCGGCTGATCTGCGTGTGACCCGGCCCAGGCTCGCCGTGCTAGAAGCTGTGAACGCCCATCCACATGCCGACACCGAGACCATCTTCTCGGCGGTGCGGATCGGCCTGCCCGATGTCTCCCGCCAGGCCGTCTACGACGTGCTCAATGCGCTGACGGCGGTGGGCCTGGTCCGGCGGATTCAGCCATCGGGCCTGGTTGCCCGGTACGAATCCCGGGTCGGCGACAACCATCACCACTTGGTATGCCGGTCCTGCGGAGTCATCGCCGACATCGACTGCGCTGTCGGCGAAGCGCCGTGCTTGACCCCGGCGGACACCGACGACGTCCTGGATGGTTTCGTTCTCGACGAAGCCGAAGTCATCTACTGGGGCATGTGCCCCGACTGTTCGAATGCCGTTTCCCGATCACAGCCGTGATCAAAGTCTGAATCACCCAACCCTCGGAAGGAATGCTGTGTCATCTGATACGTCCGACAGCCGCCCGCCATATCCAGACACCGGGACGGCGACCAGGAGCGAGAGCGAAAACCCGGTAATCGAATCGCCCAAACCGAAAGCCCATGCGCCGCTGACGAACCGGGACTGGTGGCCCGACCAGGTCGACGTTTCGACGCTGCACCCGCACCCGCCGCAGGGCAATCCGCTCGGCGAGGACTTCGACTATGCCGCGGAGTTCGCGAAGCTGGACCTCGACGCTCTCAAGGCGGACATGATCTCGCTGATGACCACCTCGCAGGACTGGTGGCCGGCCGACTACGGCCACTACGGCGGTCTGTTCATCCGGATGAGCTGGCACGCCGCCGGCACCTACCGCATCCACGACGGCCGCGGCGGCGGCGGGCAGGGCCTGCAGCGGTTCGCCCCGCTCAACAGCTGGCCGGACAATGCCAGTCTGGATAAGGCGCGCCGGCTGCTGTGGCCGATCAAGAAGAAGTACGGCAACAAGATCTCGTGGGCGGACCTGATCGTCTACGCCGGCAACGTCGCGCTGGAGTCGATGGGATTCAGGACGTTTGGCTTCGCCTTCGGCCGCGAGGACGTCTGGGAGCCCGAGGAGATTATCTGGGGAGAAGAGGAGGAGTGGCTGGGCACCGACAAGCGCTACTCCGGCAAGCGGGACCTCGCGGCGCCTTACGGTGCGACCACCATGGGTCTGATTTACGTCAACCCGGAGGGACCCGAAGGCCAGCCGGATCCTGTTGCAGCCGCGGTGGACATCCGTGAAACGTTCGGCCGGATGGCGATGAACGACGAGGAGACCGCCGCGCTCATCGTCGGTGGGCACAGCTTCGGCAAGACCCACGGTGCCGGCGACGGCGACTTGGTGGGTCCCGAGCCGGAGGGCGCTCCGATCGAGCAACAGGGACTCGGCTGGAAGAGCTCCTTCGGTAGCGGCGCCGGGAAGGACGCCATTACCAGCGGCCTGGAGGTGGTCTGGACGCCCACCCCCACCAAGTGGGACAACAGCTTCCTGGAGACGCTGTACGGCTACGAGTGGGAGCTGACCAAGAGCCCCGCCGGAGCCTGGCAGTTCACCGCGAAGGACGGCGCCGGAGCGGGCACGATTCCCGATCCGTTCGGCGGGCCGGGCCGCGCTCCCACGATGCTGGTCACCGACATCTCATTGCGTGAGGACCCGGTCTACGGCCCGATCACACGGCGTTGGCTGGACCACCCGGAGGAGCTTGCCGAGGCATTCGCGAAAGCCTGGTACAAGCTGCTGCACCGCGACATGGGACCGGTCTCCCGCTACCTGGGGCCATGGGTTCCCGAGCCGCAGCTGTGGCAGGACCCCGTTCCCGCCGTGGACCACGAGTTGGTCGACGAGCAGGATGTTGCCAGCCTGAAGAGCAAGGTGCTCGAATCGGGCTTGTCCGTTCCCCAGCTGGTCAAGACGGCATGGGCCGCAGCGGGCAGCTTCCGCAGAACCGACAAGCGCGGTGGCGCCAATGGGGCGCGCGTGCGCCTTGAGCCCCAACGGAATTGGGAGGTCAACGAGCCGTCCGAGCTGGACAAGGTACTGCCCGTGCTGGAGCGGATCCAGCAGGAGTTCAACAACTCGGCTTCTTCTGGTGACAAGGGCGGCAAGAAGATCTCGCTGGCCGACCTGATCGTGCTGGCCGGTTCCGCGGCGGTGGAGAAGGCCGCCAAGGATGCGGGCTATGAGATCACGGTGCACTTCGCGCCCGGGCGTACCGACGCCTCGCAGGAGAGCACCGATGTCGAGTCGTTCGCGGTTCTCGAACCGCGCGCTGACGGGTTCCGCAATTACGCGCGGGCCGGCGAGAAGGCGCCGCTGGAGCAGTTGCTGGTGGAGCGGGCCTACCTCCTCGGTGTGACGGCTCCGGAGCTCACCGTGCTGGTCGGCGGTCTGCGTGCGCTCGGCGCCAATCACGGTGGCAGCAAGCACGGGGTGTTCACCGACCGGATCGGGGCGTTGACCAACGAGTTCTTCGTCAATCTGCTCGACATGAACACCGAGTGGAAGGCGTCGGAGACCGCGGAGAACGTCTACGAGGGTCACGATCGTGCCTCGGGCGCGCGCAAGTGGACCGCGACCGCGAACGACCTTGTGTTCGGCTCGAATTCGGTGCTGCGCGCACTTGCCGAGGTCTACGCGCAGGACGACAACAAGGGGAAGTTCGTCGAGGACTTCGTCGCGGCCTGGGTCAAGGTCATGAACAACGACCGGTTCGACCTGAAGTAGAACCCGATCGTGCGACACCCCGCGGACGCCGGCCCGCGGGGTGTCGTGCATTAGGGCGTTACGGCTGCCACCACTGCCCGCGCGCGATGAGGACATCGCGCAGCAGGTCCGCGCGATCGGTGATGATGCCGTCCACGCCGATGTCGAGGAGGGCATGCATGACAACTGGGTCGTCGACCGTCCACGCATGCACCTGGCGACCCGAATCATGAAGTGCCCGAACCAATCCCGGCGTGATGATGGGTATGCGACCAAGCCTTGGCGGCAGCTGAACGCAGTCGCTGTCGCGTAACACGCGCCACGCATACGCACGGCTGGCAGGTGTTCTCGCCGCCGGCAACGCCAGCAGCGCTCCCCTGCCTGCCGAACTGGCGACCCGTTTGGACAGCAGCCGCAGCGCATGCCTGCGACGCCGATCGGAAAAGGAGGTGACCAGCACTCGGTCGTGCGCGTTCAGGTGTTCGATCGCGGCGACGGTCGGCTCGACGGCGGACGCCGCCTTGATGTCGATATTGATCCGCATGTGCGGCATGGTGGCAAGGAGTTCTTCCAAGGTGGGAATGCGTTCCGCTGCACCTAAATTGGCTTTGCGGACGTCGCGCCAGTCCAATTGGTCGACGGCGCCTGGCACTCCGGTCCCCCGCCCGAGCATGCGGTCGTGCAGGATCACCGCAACGCCGTCGCGGGTTGCACGAACGTCCGTCTCGATGTAGCGGTATCCGAGTTTCGCCGCCTCGCGGAACGCCCCCAAACTGTTCTTCGGGAATTTGAACGAGGTAAATCCTTGGTGCGCCATGGCAATTCGTCCGGTTCCTCTAAGAAACTCCACGACGTCGTCGTCATAGCCGCCCACCGGATAAGTATCACGCGGCAGGAAAAGTGCGGGCCCCGTTTTCCCAGCGGCAGGCGTAGCGAATTCACCAGATAGCTGACCATTCGATAGGTACCGGCGAGCATGAGTAGCTCCAAGATCGCCTCGTCGCTGTGGTAGGCGCTCAACTGCGCCCAGAGGTCGTCGTCGATGGTGCAGGTGCGGTGCAGACTGTCGCAGAGCCGGATCAGCACGCGATCCGCGTCGTCCCAGCAGGCATCCTCTGGAGCCCCGGTCGTCAACGAGGTGATCTGGTCCTCGGTGAGGCCTGCCTTGGCTGCGAAGGCGCTGACGTGCACTCCCCACTCGTACTCCGCGCCACACGTCGCGGTAACGCGGTCGATGACGATTTCGCGCTGACGAATTGTCAGATGTCCCCGGTCGAGCAGGCCCGAATTGAAGAACTTGAAGAACAACCGGCGATCGCGGGCCATGGTGGTAAATAACGCCAGCGGAGGGTTGCCCCGCATGATGATGTCGATGGCCTGCTGGACGTCGTTGGGCAGAGGCTGCGGCGCGGGTGCGACCCGAGCGCTATGGTTTTTATAGCGTGGCATGCTGGCACTCTACGCTCGGATGCTACAAAATGTGAAGCATGCCAACGCCGCGAATCGGGTCGCCAGTAAGGGGATCAACCTCTGGGCGCCCGATCATGGTCGCTCTCGATGCACTGAGCCGGCGTGGCGCACTGAGGGTGCTGTGGGAATTGCGCGAGGATCCGTTGACCTTTCGCGCCCTTCAGGCGGCCTCAGAGATGAATCCTGGGTCGTTGAACACCCGTCTGAGGGAACTGCGCGAACTGCACATCGTGGCCCACTCGAACGGCGGGTATCGGCTGACCAGTCATGGGCGCTCGCTGATGGCGGCGCTGACACCGCTGCAAGCGTGGGCGGACGGCTGGGCGCAAGAAGCGGAAGGCTAAGTGCCTAGATGGCTGCATTCCGCGTGAAACCGATGACGGCCGCGCATGGCGAAGCCGTGTTGGTCATTTAGGACGGCATCGACAGCGAAGACGCCATCTTGAAGCCCCAGCGGCTCTTGCAGCTGTTTGCGCTACCGGTTCAGCCCCCACTGCCCGAAATCGGGCGCCAGCACGTCATCGACGTCCACGGTTATCCCACCCAGGACCGGACCGTTGATGATCCCCTGGTAGAGCACCGCGGTGGGCTCGCGTTCCCCGTTCGACCAGCTTCTCGTCTGCCATGCCCATCGGTGCCCAGCGGTGGTCGAGTGTCCGATCACGCCGTCTCGAACCGCCCATCCGCAGGCATGGGCATGACCATAGATGCCGGTGCGCTCCACGCCCATTGCCGAGTTGATGCCCCGAAACCAGTTGACGGCAACGTTGTTCCAGGTGTCGAGGTCGATATTGTCGTCGACGCTGAAGAAGATCGGCGCCGAACTAGGACCTCCGGCTGCGGTGTGCAGGGTCGTCGCGGTGTGAGCGTCCGCTACACCGCCGTCGTAGCCGCGGGTGAAATCCGAGGGTGCCGACCAGCCGGGTTTTCCGTACTGGAAATTGCTGACGATATGAAGGCCAGCCGCGCGCAGTGCGTTGGCGTATTCGCTGGTGAGGGGCTTTGCCTCGAAATTCGCACCGGGCCGCGATTCGGATACGTAATTCACGACCCCGTCATAGCCTGCCGACTTGATCTCGTCGGGCGGGATCCTTCGCTCCGCGAAATCGATCAATCTCATATTGGCGGCCGAAGCCTTCGGCTCTTGCAATGTCGCGGCCAGCGGTCCCAGGCTCATCAGAGTCGGAACGGAAAGCGAATATTTGAGTACGTCGCGTCTGGAAACGGATCGCGTTCCCCCGTTTCCACGGGCAGCACAATGGTGCATCGCGAGATGGTAACAAAGTCGGCCAGCAGCCACGAGGCGCTTTCTCCGGCTCCGGTCGCCGCCCGGTGCCAAATCCTTTGGGTCGCTCAGCGACCGCGGCGCAACCGCTCTACCATCTTGCTGTGCGCATTCTGCTTGCCCGTAAATCAGTCGTCGTTGGCCTGGTGCCGGCTGTCATCGCCATCGCGTTGGCGTTCACCGCCGCAGTGTTGCCGCCCGGCGTGCCCGGTGCGGCGCCCGCCGCCGCGGCCGCGAATTGTCCACAGGTGCAGGTGGTTTTCGCCCGCGGCCGAAAGGAATCCGCGGGTCCCGGCGTATTGGGCAACGCATTTATCAACGCGCTCAGCTCGAAGGTCGGGGGCAGGAGCTTCGGCTCGTACGCCGTGCGATACCCCGCCGATACCGAGGTCGACATCGGAGCCAACGACATGAGCCAGCACGTCCAGTACATGATCAATAACTGCCCGGACACTCGGTTGGTGTTGGGTGGCTACTCGTTGGGTGCGGCCGTCACCGACGTGGTACTCGCGGTGCCGATCTCCGCGCTGGGTTTCGACAATCCGCTGCCGGCGGGCGCCGATCAGCACATTGCTGCGGTCGCGTTGTTCGGCAATGGCAGTCAATGGGTGGGTCCGATCACCAACTTCAACCCGATCTACAACGACCGGACCATTGAGCTGTGCCACGGCGCGGATCCCGTCTGCAACCCGGCCGACCCGAACACCTGGAAGGACAACTGGCCGCAACATCTCGCCAGCGCCTACATCCAGTCCGGGATGGCCAATCAGGCAGCTGATTTCGTCGCAGGCAAGCTCTGAGCGCTAGATCCGGTAGAAGCGGCGCCGCGGCGGAGCGCTGCGCAGGAGTAGCAGCGGCTCGAGCCTGCCGTGGGCCAAAAAGCTCCGCTGCAGCCGTCGGGCGGTCACCAGCACCAGCAGGCTGATCGCGCGCCTTCCCAGTGCCATCCGGCTCGTTCGTTGTTTCCAGGTTGGAGGTGTCGAGCCGACGCGACGGCCCAACTGGTAGCCGATGCACAGTGCGGTGACCAATGCGGAAGCAACCGCAAGCGCTGTCATGAAATTGAGCGTCCTTGGTCGCTGTCGCGGGAAGGTCACGAGCCAGCCACACCTTCGCTAATAAGAGCCCACGGCCGAGTCGCGAAGTTGTCCCCCGACATCGGCGACAAGTCGGGTCGCTCGCTTGGGCGCCGCGGCCCGATTAAATGTGTCGGTCCGGTAATCGGTTACGACGGAATCAAATTGGGCAGCTGCAATCAGCGATTTGTGCTGACGCTGTCCACCGCGACCAAATGGCGACGGCCAGGCCGGCGTTTTGCAGATGTAGCGCATCCCGATGCCACGGATAGCCGTTGCGAATCGCCGCCGTGTGCCGCGGCAGCCCGCTGCTTGGCCAGAAATGATGGATGGCGGCGCATGGCTTCCATCCGCGCGGCTTCACGCCGGTGAGCTGCAGCCCAAGCCGGATGGGACTTGAGGAAAACTACCGTTGCACCTGATTCGTTTGCCACGATCGCCAACTCCCTCGAAATGCATTCCGCCGCGGTGTTACGCGGCATCAATCCCAGACAATCCCACGACAATGTGTGTTCTGAGTGGTTTGATCCTGATCAATGATGCCCAGGTGAACCTGTGACCAAACCTTTGCGATCCTGAGATTTGGCCGTGAATTCGGGGTAAATACGGTCGGCGAGCAGACGCAAAAGCCCCGAAAACCGCCGGTTTTCAGGGTGGTTTTGCGTCTGCTCGCCCACTTGGGCCAGCCGGGTCCGGTAACGTTCGCTCATGCCCGATCGAAACCGTCGCTTCTTGCTCCGCGAGCGCCCCTCGGGACGCATCGGTCCCAACACCTTCGAACTCAGCGAGGAGGCGGTTCCCGAGATCAGCGACGGCGAGGCGCTGGTTCGCGTCGATTGGATTTCGCTTGATCCGACCAACCGCATGTGGATCAACGACACACCGACATACCTGCCTCCGGTTGGTATCGGCGAGGTGATGCGCGCCGGTGGGATCGGTGAGGTCGTCGTGTCGAAGAACCCCAATTACCCAGTGGGCCAGATCGTGCAAGGCCTGGTCGGCTGGCAGGAGTACGTAGTCGCTTCTGACACAGTGCCTTTGCTTCCGGTCGATGTTGCCGAAGGCGTCTCACCGAGCGCCTACATGGGTGCGCTCGGGATGACCGGGCTCACCGCATGGATCGGGATCCGCGACATCGGCAAGCCGAAGCCGGGCGAGACGGTGGTGGTGTCGGCCGCGGCGGGCGCCGTCGGCTCGGTCGCGGGCCAGCTCGCCAAGGCCGACGGCGCGCGCGTGGTCGGGATTGCCGGGGGCCCGGAGAAGTGTGCGCTGCTGACCGAACAGCTCGGCTTCGACGCGGCCGTCGACCATCGCGCCGACGACTGGGCCGCCCAACTGGCCGCCGCTACCCCCGACGGCATCGACGTCGACTTCGAGAATGTCGGCGGGGCCATCATGGACGCGATCTTCGCGCGCCTCAACATCGGTGCGCGCGTCGCGCTCTGCGGGCTGATCTCCGGCTACAACGCGGAAGATCCGCCGCCGGGGCCACGCGCGTTCGGGAACCTGCTCATTCAGCGTGCGACGGTGCAAGGCTTCATCGTCCTCGACCACTTCGGTCGCGCACCGGAGGCGATCGGCGAGATCGCGGGCCTGATCACCCAAGGCAAGCTCACTCCGCTCGAGACCGTCATCGAGGGCTTCGAGCAGCTACCGACGGCGATCAACATGCTGTTCGACGGCAAAAACGTCGGCAAGCTCATGGTGAAGACGTCCGGGTAGGCCGGTACGGTCTAGACGGATTGTCGCCATGGCGGCCGCTCGATCGCTGATAACCGACGATGCTGTCCCGCACCTGCATCGCGACCTTTCCAACCGCCAGATCCAGCTGATCGCGATCGGCGGAACGATCGGCACCGGTCTGTTCCTGGGGTCCGGACGGACAATCTCCCACTCCGGCCCGGCCGTGCTGCTGGTGTACGGGATCATCGGGTTCTTCGTGTTCTTCGTGCTGCGCGCGATGGGCGAGCTGTTGTTGTCCAACTTGAACTACAAGTCCTTCGTCGACTTCGCGGCCGACCTGCTGGGACCGATGGCCGGTTTCTTCACGGGCTGGTCGTACTGGTTCGCGTGGATCGTCACCGGTATCGCGGAAATCGTTGCGATCACCGGCTATTCGAAATTCTGGTGGCCCGGCCTGCCGCCCTGGTTACCTGCCCTGGTGACGGTCGGGCTGGTGCTGCTGTTCAATTTGTTCAGCGTGCGCAACTTCGGGGAGATCGAGTTCTGGTTCGCCTTGATCAAGCTCGCGGCCATCTTGGGCCTCATCGCCGTCGGAGCGATCCTGCTTGCCACCAATTTCGTTTCGCCACAAGGTCATCGCGCGACGATCGAGAACCTCTGGAACGACGGCGGGTTCTTCCCCACCGGGTTCATGGGCGTGGTCAGTGGCTTCCAGATCGCGTTCTTCGCATTCGTCGGTGTCGAGCTTGTCGGCACCGCCGCGGCCGAGACGGCCAGCCCCCGCCGCACACTGCCGCGGGCGATCAATGCCGTGCCGCTGCGGGTGGCGATCTTTTACATCGGTGCGCTACTTGCGATCCTTGCCGTCGTCCCCTGGCGGCAGTTCGCGAGTGGGGAGTCGCCGTTCGTGACGATGTTCTCACTGGCCGGGCTCGGCGCCGCGGCGTCGGTGGTCAACTTCGTGGTGATCACCTCGGCCGCCTCGTCGGCGAACTCCGGCGTATTCTCCACCGGCCGAATGCTTTTCGGCCTGGCGGACGAAGGCAGCGCTCCGGCGCATTTCCGCCGGCTCAACCGCGGCGGCGTGCCGGCACTCGCCCTGCTCGTCACGGCTGCCCTGCTGCTGACCTCGATACCGCTGCTCTACCTGCAGGGTTCGGTAATGAGCGCGTTCACCCTGCTGACCACCGTTTCGTCGCTGTTGTTCATGTTCGTCTGGGCGATGATCGTGGTCAGCTACCTGGTCTATCGCCGGCGCCACCGGCAACGTCACGCCGCGTCGATCTACCGGATGCCTGCGGGCGTGCCGATGTGTTGGGCGGTCCTGGTTTTCTTCGCGTTCGTCATCTGGACGTTGTGCACCGAAAGGGATACCGCGATCGCGCTGGCATGGTTTCCGTTGTGGTTCGTCGTTCTGGCGGCCGGCTGGCTGATCGTGCGGCGGCGGCCCGGCCGCGCGGAGCAATATCGCCTGTTCCAGGCCGAGATGAACGGTGATCACCACTCGCAACGTCCGGCAGAATGATGACCCGTGACTGACACCGGCGGACCACGAAGCGGCGTCATCGGCGTGGGCATGGTCGGCTCGGTCCACGCCCGCGGTGCACTGGGCCGGCGACGAACTGGCCGCCGTCGCCGCAAGCAATCCGGAACGCAGCCGAGATGCCTGCGAACGGCTCAACGCGGGACGGGCCGCGACTGCCGAAGAGATCGTCCACGCCGACGACATCGACGTCGTACACGTGTGCACACCCAACCATCTACACCGTGACGTGGTGCTGGCGGCATTGGCAGCGGGGAAGCATGTGGTTTGCGAAAAGCCTTTGACCACAAGTCTTGCCGATACTCGGGAGCTCGCCGAGGCGGCCGCTCGAACCGCTCGGGTCACCGCGGTGCCGTTCGTGTATCGCTCGTATGCATCCGTGCGTGAGGCGCGGGAGCGGATCGGCCAGATATCTCCGTGGCTGATGCACGGCGGCTATCTGCAGGATTTCAAGGCGCTGGCCCAGGCCGGCGGATGGCGTTCCGACCCTGCCCGAGCGGGGGTATCGCTGACGTTCGGTGACATCGGCTCGCACTGGTGCGACTTGATGGAATTCGTTACCGGACAACGCATCACATCTGTGAATGCGGCGCAAGCCTCGACCGGTCCGGAGAACCGGCAGGACGGCGTGATCGTCTTGTTCCACACCGATCACAACGCTGTAGGCAGTCTCATCGTCAGCCAGTCCTCGCCGGGCCGTAAGAACAAGCTGTACTTCTCATTTGACGGCAGGGCGAACTCGGTGATGTTCGACCAGGAGCATCCCGACGAGCTGGTGATTGGTGGGCTGCGCGCGAACACTGTCGTCATTCGGGACGCTGGCGCGCTCTCGCCTGCTGCCGCGCGCTACTCCGTACTGCCGGGCGGGCACCCCCAGGGGTATCAGGACTGTTTCAACCTGTTCATGGCGGACGTCTATCAAGCGGTCCGCACCGGACAAGTGCCCGATGGATTACCTACTTTCGTTGACGGGCTGCGCGCGGCGCAGATCGACGCGGCGGTGTCGGCGTCGATAGCCAGTGGCGATTGGGTACAGGTGCCGGAGATGACGCCGGCAGGCAGTTCCAAGGCGGCGCGATGACCACCTACCCCGCGATTCGCCTGGCTGTGATCGGGCTCGGCGGTATGGGGCGATTCCACCTCGATACGTTTCTGACCTTGGCACCGTGGGTGCAGGTGTGTGCGATCGCCGACCCATACCGTCCGTTCGTCGACCAATGCCGGGCCGTGGCGCCCGGCGCGGCGACGTTCGACGACCCGATCAAATGCCTGGACTCCGGTGGCGTCGACGCCGCCCTGGTGGCGACGGCGGATGCGACGCACCATGACATCGTCCGCGCCTGCATCGACCGCAGAATCCCGGTGCTGTGCGAAAAGCCTTTGACCACTTCGCCGGAACACTCGCTGGACCTCGTGCGCGCCGAGCAGGAGTATGGCAGCAGGCTGGTCCAGGTCGGTTTCATGCGACGGTGTGACGCGGGCTATCGGCAGCTGAAGCGCACTCTGGCGACCGGTCAGGCCGGCACGCCCATGCTGGTGCAGCATCGGAATCACAACCCTTCGGGCGCAATTGATTTCGACGTCACACAGCTGATCGCCAGCTCGGCGTCCCATGACATCGATGTCTTTCGCTGGCTCTCCGAAGAAGAAGTTGCCGAGGCATCCTGTGCCGTCAAGCACAGCCCTGACGGTGCGGCCGTCACCATCCTGCTGAACCTGCGTTCGGTCTCCGGCATTTTGGGGCTCTCCGAGATAGGACGCGGTCCCGGGTTGCGGTACGAGATCGGCTGCGACGTCGTCGCGAGCGCCGGGTCGATCAGTTTGGGGGTGCCGACCCAACTTACCCGGGCCGTCGAAGGAGCCGGCGCAGCCACCTTCCTCCCAGACGACTGGATCGCCCGCTTCGGTGCCGCCTATCGTGCTCAAGACGTCGACTGGGCGGCGTCCTTGGCGCGTAACACGTTCACCGGACCCTCGGCCTACGACGGGTACGCCAACAATGCGGTGGTGCATGCCGCACTGCAGTCGCTCGGAACGGGTCAAAGCGTCGTTGTCGAACAGGCCCCGCCAAGTTCACCGCGCACCGGCCGCTGAGAGCGCTCTCTCGCGGCCAGTGCCCGCGCGGTCACCAGCGCGGTCGTCATCACGGCGACGCAGACGAGTCCGTCGTCCTTGAGGCCCCACTTCACCGCCGCCAGCGTCGCCGCCCCGGCTATGCACAGCAGCGCGCCGACCGCGGCGCCCCGCCAAGCCGAGGTGACGGTGCCAACGCCGTCCCATCCCGGCAGCGGGTTGTTTTCCAGGGGCCGCAGCGCCGCGAACAGCAACGCCACGATGCCGGCCATGATGAAAAGCTGCTCGATGCTGATACCCACGAAGTCCTGCCGGCCGGGATAGCGGGGACGTCCGAAGCCGTCGAAAAGCAGGTGTACGCCCAGCAGTGCCGGCATATGCCAGAGGTACAGCGTCATCGCGCCGGAGTTGCCGATCGCGGTCCACCACCACACGCGCGGACGCTGCGCCCATCGGCCGATCGCCGGGGCCGCCGCGATGGCCAGCGCGCTCGAGATGACCGCGTGCCCGGCCAGCAGCAGCGACGGTGGGCTCATGTTGGGAAGACGTTGGCCCTCGATGCCCACCAAACTCAGTTCGTAAGGGCCCCAATGCAGCAGCGCGACGTTGACAGCGAACAGTGCCGCAGCCGTGCCGAGCGCGGCGCGCCCGGTGAGTAACCGGCGCCGGTAGGCGACACCGAACATGGCGGGGATCAGCCAAACCGCGAGGTTGAGATAACCCAGCGGTGCCGCCGCGGCCCAGTGCAACCGCACGGCATCGATGACTGCGATGCCCCCGTAAACCGCCGCTACCCCCACCGCGAAGCGCGTGGCGGTGCTGATTCGCCACATCACCGGCATCGCGGCCAGCACCAGCACATAGGCGCCGAGAAACCACAGCAGCTGAATGCTGATGCCGGCGATGGGCTCGTAAACATGTTGGGGCAGAACGGGATACAGCAAGGTCAGGGCGATCGCCCAAAACCCCAAATAGTAGAACGCCGGGCGAAAGAGCCTGGTGCAGCGCTTAATCAACCAACCGCCCCAGTTGGTGCCGGGTCGCCAGGACGACACACAGACGGCAGCGCCGGCGAAGAAGAACAGCGGCATGATCTGGAAAACCCAAGTCAGCGCCTGAAACAGGGTCGACGTGGTGAGCAGGTTGTCCCAGATGAACACGTCGTTGCGGATGATGCTGATCGCCATCACAGTGTGGCCGAACACCACACCGAGCAGGCCGGTGATGCGGATGACGTCGATGGCTCGGTCGCGGTCGGCCGGGGTGCGGGCGTTCAGGTCGGCGGGGCTGGGAAAGCCCGTGTGAGGTGTCTGTTGTGTGGTCACCCGGACAGCATCACCGCTCGGACGGCACCAAAGCCTGCGTAGTTCTACCTGTTCAGCTGCGTAGCGCTACTCGATCTACTCCGCTTTTTGGGATCGGTAGCTGACAGCGGGCTCTGTACTGGCAACAACGACGACGCCAACGAGGCGACGCCAACCAAAGGGAGAAAGCCAACATGAAAATATTGCCCGCCAGCATCGAAGACCAGATCAACCGCGTCGACCGCCAGCGCAGCCTGTACATCGGAATCAGTTCCGCCGTCCTCGCGGCATGGAGCATCTTCCGGCTGCTCTGGCTGGTCTACATAGCGATGACCTTCGGCACGTTCTTCGGAGCACTGGTTTTCCAGTTCGCACTGTGGAGCGTCATCGGTGCCGCCGCGGTGGTCTCGGCCGTCGGCTTCCTGACCCGGTACAACCGGGGAACTTAACTGGTGTCGAGCAGACGCAAAATCGCCCAAAACCCCCCGTTTTGAGGCGTTTTTGCGTCTGCTCGCGCCTACGTGTTACGCCACTCGGTGATCTTGCGGCCCAACGAATCTGCGGCGTGCGTTGCGGCCCGTCCCACGCCGTCGACGAAGCCGCCGAGGCCGTCGCGGATGCCTTTGATCAGCGGATCCTCGGACTGGTCGAAGCCATCCTTGTAGTGGCGGGCGGCCTCGCCGAGGTCGTCGGAGAATTTAGCTTTGTCGTCGTCTTCACGACGCGGGTAGTCGCCCGACATCACCTTTCCGTAGCCGCCGGTGTCCACCCACTTGGTCAAGGCGGCGGCCCGCAGCACCGAAAATGGGTGAGACTGCAACTCCAGGTTGAGTAGCTTGAGCACCCCGTCGCGCATGTCGCCGGCCCGGTCGTATTCGGCGGCCTGGGCCAAGAATGCCTCCGAGTCGAGCTTGTCCAGCCGGCTTCCGCCGGCCAGCTTCATCTCCACCCGGATCGCGGTGTCCAGATCCTGGCCACACAGCAGGCCGGCGCGGTCTCCTGACAGCTCGGATTTTCGTTGCCACTCCAGCAGAGCGGCGACGATCGCGCGGAGGGCCCAGCCGCCGATGGGCATGAAGCCGAACGACCGCGCCAGCCGCATCAGATGCATCATCATCGTGCGGTACACGGCATGACCGGACAGCGCATGTCCGAGCTCGTGGCCGACCACAAACCGCATCTCGTCGTGGGTCATCAGGTCGTACAGCCCCGAGGTGATCACGATGAACGGTTTGTCCATGCCGAGGGTGTAGGCGTTGGCGTCCGGTGACTGGATGACGTAGAGCTCGGGCTTGGCCGGCGCGTCCAGCACGTCTACGCACTCGTCGAGCAGCGCGTCGACGTCGGCGAACTGGCGCGGCCCGACGCGTGCCGCACTGGCCAGGTACAGCAGCCGATGCTGGCGTTCCCGCATCATCCCGGACATCAGCTTGAGTATCTGGTCGAAGCCTTTGAGCCGGCGCAGCGCGGACAGCGCGGTCCGGTCGGCGGGATGTTCCCACGCGCGTGAACTGATCCCCGGGAACAGCGTGCGGGTGGTGGCTGGTGGCGCAGACATGGCTCGGTCCATTCAGTCGTCAGGTCTTCAGCATAGGTCGGCCCGTCGGGTGGATACCGCACCAAAAACCGGCTGCAGACGAGCCTTGACCGCGCGACCCGCACAATGCTAAGCAAGTGCTCAGCATTCCCAATAGAGCAGTCAGGAAGGGATCGACGGTGACGTTGCAGACGGTTTTGGACGAGATTCGCAAGCGCCCAGGCGCCGGAGACGTCATCCCGGTCATCGATCCCGCCACGGAAGAGCCGATCACCGAATTCACCGACTGTGGCGCCGAAGCCGTCGACGACGCGGTCGCGCGGGCCAGGGCCTCGTTCGAGTCGGGCGTGTGGGCCGGGCTGCCGGGACGCGAGCGGGCCAAGGTCATGTGGCGCATCGCGGACCTGATCGATCAGCACGCCGACGAGCTCGCTCAGCTTGATTCACTCAACACCGGCATGCCGTTGATGCAGGCGCAACTCAACGTGCCCACCTGCTCGGAGTTCTTCCGTTACTACGCCGGCTGGTGCAGCAAGATCCGCGGCGACGCATACGACGTCAAGACCAGCGGCATCGCGTCGGACACGTATGTGGACATGCACGCCTACACCTTGAAGGAACCGTACGGTGTGGTGGGGCTGATCTTCCCGTGGAACGGTCCGATCTTCAACGCGAGCGCAAAGCTCGCGCCGGCGCTCGCGGCGGGGTGCAGTAGCGTCGTCAAACCCGCCGAGGAAACGCCGCTTTCGGCTGTGCTGCTGGAAAAGATCATCGCCGAAGCCGGCGTCCCGGAAGGCGTCGTCAACCTCCTGACCGGTTACGGCCACACCGCCGGTGCGGCGATCACCGCCCATCCCGGCGTCGAGAAGGTCGCCTTCACCGGGTCGACCGACGTAGGCAAGGAAATCGTGCGGGCGTCGGCGGGCAACCTGAAGAAGGTCATGCTCGAACTCGGCGGCAAATCGCCGGTGCTGATCTACGACGACGCCGATCTGCGCAAGGCCATACCCATGGCCGCGATGGGTATCTTTGTCCACTCCGGTCAGGGCTGCGTGTGTGGTTCGCGTGTCTTCGTGCAGCGCGGTGTGTACGACCAGGTGGTGGAAGGCATTGCGCTGATGGCCAATTCGATCAAGCTGGGTGGTCCGCAGGAAGAGGGCTGCGTCAGCGGCCCGCTGATCAGCGCCAAGCAGCTCACCCGAGTCATGGGTTTCATCGACGAAGGCAAGAACGAAGGCGCCGAGGTGGTCACCGGCGGACACCGGCTCGACCGCAAGGGCTACTTCGTACACCCGACGGTGCTCACCAATGTCGACCGCGGCATGCGGCTATATCAGCAGGAGATCTTCGGGCCCGTCGTCACCGTATTGCCGTTCGACGACGACGACGAAGCCGTGGCCATGGCCAACGACACCACCTACGGGCTGGCCGCCACCGCCTGGACGAACAACCTGAGCCGCGCGCACCGGCTGGCGAAGCGGCTGGACGCCGGAACCGTCACGCTGAACTGTCAGTTGGTGTTCGACCACGCGGTGCCTTTCGGGGGCTACAAACAGTCCGGCTGGGGTCATGAGTTCGGCTGGGAGGGCGTGGACGCCTACCTGAAAACCAAGTCGGTGTGGGCCCAGCTCTGAGTTCGCGTTTTCACGCCGTACGGTCCCGGCTGCTATGGTGCTTTGCTTATGCCTGAGATGGATCGTCGCAACATGATGTTGATGACGGGCTTCGCGGCGCTGACGGCCGCGATCCCGCTCCCCCAGGCAGCTGCTGACCGGGGGCGCCAGCCGCCGGCACCCGCCGCGCCACCCAGCGGGCAATCGGGGCCCTACATCTTCCAGGACGAGTTCGACGGGCCGGCCGGCTCGGCTCCTGATTCGTCGAAGTGGATCGTGGCCCGAGCCCGCGAGACGATGAAGGATCCGACGTACTGGGAGCTCCCCGAGCACGTCGGGCAGTACCGCGACGATCGCCAGAACGTCTTCCTCGACGGCAAGTCCAACCTGGTCCTGCGTGCGGCGAAAGATGGCCCCACCTACTACGGCGGCAAGATTCAAAGCCCGTGGCGGGGCGGCGTCGGCCACACCTGGGAAGCCCGCATCAAATTCGACTGCCTGACCGCCGGTTGCTGGCCGGCCTGGTGGTTGGGCAACGATGACCGCGGCGAAATCGACATCATCGAGTGGTACGGCAACGGCAGCTGGCCCTCGGCAACCACGGTCCATGCGAAATCCAACGGTGGCGAATGGAAGACCCACAACGTCGCGCTGGACAGTGCTTGGCACACCTGGCGCTGCCAGTGGGACCAGGCAGGTATCCGCTTTTGGAAGGACTACTCCGACGGCGCGGCGCCCTACTTCGACGTGCCGGCAAGTGCGCTGCCGGATTGGCCGTTCAACGACCCGGGCTACACCGCATTTCCGGTGCTGAATCTTGCGGTTGCCGGTTCGGGCGGCGGTGACCCCGGGCCGGGCAGCTATCCCGCGCAGATGTTGGTCGACTATGTCCGCGTTTGGTAATCCTTCTCCTCAGTGAGTCAACCGCGCGACGGCGGTGTAGGGCTGGTGTGCCCCAGGCCTGCGCGGATCTGCTTGGGGCAGCCGGGCAACAAGGCGCATCGACAACGGTAAGCGGCGGAATCGTCGAGCCGCCATCAGTGACGATTCCACCTCGACCGTGCGCCAGCCCAGCTCTTCGAAGTAGGCCAGGCCGTTTTCCGGTGCGAATTTGAACGGCGCCCTCTCCGATATGCCTGCCATCTTCTTATTCATCAGCTTCTTCAGACCGGGACCGCCGAAATCCAGCATCCACCAAGCGACCTCGGGTCGCTTGATCGCCTGTGACAGTGCGTCGACATCGTGATTGTCGAGGTAGTACAGCAGGCCCTCAGTGAGCACCAGCGCCTTGCCGGCGCCGTCCAGCGCCTCGTCGAAGAAGGCTTCCCGGGCGCGCGGGTCGGCCAGGTCGACGGCGGTCCGGGTCAATCGGCATCGCGGACTGTCCTCGGAAAGCAGCCGCGCCTTCTCGGTGAGCAATCCAGGTAGGTCGGCCTCCACCCAGTCGAAATCCGCCGGCAGGTCCAGCCGATACGGTCGGGTGTCCAGTCCCGCGGCCAAGTTGAGGACGCGGTCGCAGCCGTCGGCGATCGCTTCGAGGATCGTGTCGTCGATGATCTTGGTACGTGCCACCAGCCACCATCCGTTGCGCGTCGTGCGCGGCGATCCGGCGACGATGGCGCGGCCGTGCTCACCGGCTAGACGTTCGGCGAACGGGTCGTCGAACAATGCGTCGCGTCGTGCCGATTCGGTCGCCCGATGCAGCGCCGTCCAGCGTGCGGTGTCAGAAACGTGCGTGATGAGCGGCTCGGTATCGGACATACGTTGCGTTATAGCACCCGCCGCCTGGGCGAATGTAGAGTCGTGCACGTTTGTCCACCGCAGGCGTGACACAAACCCACAGCCGGCAGGCAGCAGGGGGCGCTGCGGCGTCGACGAACAACCGAGGCAGGTGAGCACCTCCATTCGGTTGAGCTATCTGATATAACGACCCGGTCGTCGACGATCGTCGCCGAGATCGACGTTAACGCGAAGTCAACTCGCACTTTCCCCGCGCTGGCGTCAATCTCGTCGTCCACACGAGTGATACGCGTGAAACTGGGAGCCACAATGCCGATGATCGATTTCACTTTCGTGCGTGGTTCGCTGGACGACGATGCCTTGCGCAGCCTGGCCGACGAGTTGGTCACCGTGCTGCTGCGCGCCGAGCGCGCCCCCGACACCGCATTCATGCGCGAAAACACGGTGGTGTATCTGCATGCGTTGGAGTCCGGAGCGCAATTGGTGGGGGGCCGTGACGCCGGCCAGCCCCGCTTCCGGGTCGACCTGACGGTATTCATAGGAGCACTGTCTAAAGACCGCAAGGAACAACTCGCCGCCGACGTACACGCGGCTGTTTGCGCGGCCGCCGACATCGATGCCGCGGGCCCGCGGGCGTATCACGTGTGGACGCTGATACACGAGATACCGGAGGGCAATTGGGCCGGGGCGGGCAAAATCGTTTACTACCAACAGATTAAGGGTCTAGTCGCAGACGACCCCTAGGGTCGCCGAGCAGACGCAAAAGCACCCGATTTCGGTAGGAAATGCGGGCTTTTGCGTCTGCTCGCGAGACCGGCGTAGTGTTCCCAAGTCATGAGCGACGCGATCCAATTCGTCGATGCCAACGGACTGAAATTCGCGTATTTGGAGGAGGGCTCCGGCCCGCTCGTGCTCATGCTGCACGGTTTCCCGGACACCGCGCATTCGTGGGACGATCTTCGCCCGCGGATCGCCGCCAAAGGGTACCGCGCCGTCAGTCCATTCATGCGCGGATACCACCCCACCGCGATCCCGGATCGAGACCCCGATCAAGAGACCCTGGCGCGCGATCCACTCGCGCTGATCGACGCGCTCGGTGCTCCTGACGCCGTGGTGATTGGGCACGACTGGGGTGCCTCGGCGGCATATGGTGCCGCTGCTCTAGGTCCGGACCGCGTGAAAAAGCTCTTCGTGGTTGGCATTCCGCATCCGGCAGCGCTCAAGCCGTCGCCCAAGAAGCTGTGGGGGGCCCGCCACTTCGTCGCCTACAAGCTACCGGGGGCACCAAATAGATTTGCGCGCAACGACTTTGCCGCTCTCCCCGCCATCTACCGGCGCTGGTCCCCGACCTGGAATCCCGATCCTTCGGAGTTCGACGCCGTACGCGCGAGCTTCGCGAACCCGGCCAGCCTGAACGCGGCATTCGGTTACTACCGCAAGCTCTCCCCTATCCCGAGCGCATCGCTGAAGGCGCGAATCGCGGTGCCCACGGTGGTATTCGCGGGCCTCGATGATCCGATAGTCACACCGGCGGACTATCGCGGCGCTGCCCGGATGTTCGAGAACGGGTACATCGTCGAGGAGGTTCCCGGCGGTCACTTCATGCACCGCGAGCACCCCGACGCGTTCGCCGAGCGACTGCTGCCGCATCTGTGACTCGGCGCGGCTGCTAACGGGTCGCGTATGCGGTGGATCGTCGACGGCATGAACGTGATCGGGACTCGTCCGGACGGTTGGTGGAGGGATCGTCACGGCGCGATGGTCGCGCTGGTGGAGCGGCTCGACAAGTGGGCGTCAGCGGCAGGCGACGATGTGACGGTCGTGTTCGAACGGCCACCGTCTAGCTCCATCCCCGCGTCGTCGATCGAGGTGACGCATGCACCCAGGGCGGGCGCCAACTCGGCGGACGACGAGATCGTCCGGTTGGTAGCTGCCGACGCGCGACCGGCTGAAATTCGCGTCGTGACGTCAGACCGGCTGCTCGTCAATCGCGTCCGGGCCATGGGCGCATCGGTCTGCCCGGCGGAAACCTTTCGTGACATGATCGACCCGCGTCCTGGCGGCGCGAAACCTTGGGAGCATCATGCCGATTGACCGTTCGGCCCCCACCCCCAACCGGGTCTGCGACCTCGCGCGCATCGACATTCCGATCATTCAGGCCCCGATGACCTACATCGCCGGCGCCCAACTGGCCGCGGCGGTCTCCAATGCCGGCGCCCTGGGCATTATCGAAACGACCTCGGAGCAGGGCCGGGCCGACCTGCGGCGGGTGCGCGACCTCACCGACGGCTCGGTCGGAGCGAACATAGCGCTGCTGTTCAACCGCGACCCTGCCGTAGTGGATCTGTTGGCGGACAACGGTATTCGCTTCGTCACCACCTCGGCAGGCGACCCCGCGCTGCTGATCGACCGGCTACACGACGCGGGCATCACCGTGTTCCATGTGGTGGGCACGCTGGCCGCGGCGAGGAAGGCGGTGGAAGCGGGCGTCGACGGCCTGGTCGTCGAAGGTGTCGAGGGCGGCGGATTCAAGAACCGATTCGGCGCGTCGACCATGGTGCTGCTGCCGTTGGTGGCAGCCCACGTAAACGTACCGATCGTCGCGGCCGGCGGGATCTGCGACGCCCGGTCCATGGCGGCCGCATTCGTGCTGGGGGCCGAAGCTGTGCAGATGGGTACGCGGTTGCTCGCCTCGGCGGATTCGCCGGTGCACGGCAACCTCAAGCAAGCGGTCGTCCATGCCGACGAAACATCGACGGTGCTGCTGCCCCTTGACGGCAAGCGGATGATGCGGGTGATCCGCACGCCGGCCGCCGACAAGATCGACGCCTCGATGTCCGCCCAGGATGGCGGTGCGGCGTTACAACGGGTCCAGCGGCTCTACTTCGACGGGGACCTGGATGCCAGCGTCGCCAATACCGGTCAGGTGGCCGGCCGCATCGACGAGATCTTGCCGGCCGCCGAGATCATCAAGCAGATGTGGTCCGGCTGCCGCGAGGTACTGGCCGCCACCGCGGGACGCCTCGGTTAGCCGGCTCGGCCTAGGAAAGTGCGGCGAGTGCTGCGTCGTAGTCGGGCTCTTGGGCGATTTCTGGGACCAGTTGTGCGTAGGCGACGTTGCCGTCGGCGTCGATCACCACGACCGCACGGGCGAGCAGGCCGGCCATCGGGCCGTCGGTGATGGTGACGCCGTAGTCCTCGCCGAAGCTGTCGCGAAAGGCCGACGCAGTCACGACGTTCTGGGCGCCTTCTGCGCCGCAGAATCGCTGCTGCGCGAACGGCAGGTCTTTGGACACACAAACGACCGTCGCACCCGTCGCTCCGGCACGCTCGTTGAAGGTCCGCACGCTGGTCGCGCACACCGGGGTGTCGATCGAGGGAAAGATGTTCAGCAACACGGACTTACCGCGGAACTGATCGCTGCTGACCGTTCCCAGGTCGCCTCCGGTCAGTCCGAAGCTGGGGGCCGGTGATCCGACCGCGGGCAGCTCGCCGACGGTATTGATCGCATTTCCGCGCAAGGTTATCTGTGCCATGGGGCACAGTCTGCCAAGGCCGGCCAGGCGGCCGACGGTCAGGTCCGGCAATCCGCGGCCGGCGCGCATGTCCTAAATGGTGGGGTGCACGGCGTAGACGCCATGCCCGTGGCTGGCCAACACTAGGTCCATGGTTCGAAAAGTGCTCATGGTCGGCTTCCCCGGCGTGCAGGCGCTCGACTTGGTAGGGCCGCATGAGGTGTTCACCGGGGCATCGATGCTCACCGGCGGTGGATATGAGGTCGCTATCGTGTCGCCCGGCGGGCAACCGGTCACCACCGTCACCGGGCTGGCCTTCATGGCAGAAGCGCTACCGGACCCGGGCGACCCGGTCGATACCGTCATGCTCCCCGGGGGCGCCGGCGTCGATGCCGCACGATCCGACCCCGAGTTCGTGAACTGGATCAAAGAGGTCTCGCGCACTGCCCGGCGACTCGTCACCGTCTGCACGGGGGCGTTCCTCGCGGCCGAGGCCGGGTTGCTGGACGGCTGCCGCGCGACCACCCACTGGGCGTTCGCCGGCCGCTTGGCCCGTGACTTTCCCCGTGTCAACGTCGATCCCGACCCGATTTTCATCCGCAGTTCCGAGACGGTGTGGACGGCCGCGGGCGTCACCTCGGGTATCGACCTCGCGCTCTCGCTGGTCGAGAATGACCAGGGCACCGAGGTGGCGCAAACGGTCGCCCGCTGGCTGGTGCTGTATCTGCGCCGCCCGGGCGGGCAGACACAGTTCGCCGCGCCGGTGTGGATGCCGCGGGCCAAGCGGGCCCCCATCCGCGAGGTGCAGGAGTCCATCGAGGCCGAACCGGGTGGCTCGCACAACATCGACGACCTGGCGCGCCGTGCGGCGATGAGCCCACGTCATTTCACCCGGGTGTTCACCGACGAAGTCGGCGAGGCGCCCGGCCAGTACGTGGAACGCATCCGCACCGATGCCGCTCGCCGGCAGTTGGAAGAGTCCGACGACACCGTCGTGGCGATCGCCGCCCGCTGTGGCTTTGGCACCGCAGAAACCATGCGGCGCAACTTTATTCGGCGCATCGGCGTCTCGCCGGACCAGTACCGAAAAGCCTTTGCCTGAAACCTGCAGAGCCCCAACCAGAAAGGAATGACGATGACCCAGATCGCCTTCGTCGCATACCCGGGATTCACCGCGCTGGACATGATCGGCCCCTACGAGGTGTTGCGCCAGTTGCCGCACGCCGAGGTGCGTTTCGTCTGGCATGAAGCCGGACCGATCACTGCTGACTCCGGCGTTCTGGTGCTCGGCGCGACGCATTCGCTGGCCGAAACACCTTCGCCCGACGTGATTCTGGTACCCGGTGGCCCGTCGACTCCGGTGCACGCGCGCGACGAGAAGCTGCTCGATTGGTTGCGCCAGGCCCACCAGACCGCCAGTTGGACGACGTCGGTGTGCTCGGGCTCGGTGATTCTGGCAGCCGCCGGTCTGCTCAAAGACAAGCGGGCCACCTCGCATTGGATCGCGCTCCCGGCGCTGAAGGCATTCGGCGTCATTCCCGTAGGCGATGAGCGAATTGTGCACCAGGACAATGTCATTACGAGTGCGGGTGTCTCCGCGGGACTAGACCTGGCGCTGTGGCTGGCCGGACAGCTGGGCGGTGAAGGCCGCGCGAAGGCGATCCAGCTCGCGATCGAATACGATCCGCACCCGCCGTTCGATTCCGGTCACATGTCGAAGGCATCGGCGACCACGAAGGCCGCGGCCACGGCGCTGCTCTCCAAGGACAGTGCCAAGCCGGCCAACCTGAAGGCCACCACATTGCTGGCCTGGGACCAAGCGCTGGCCGCAGTCCGGTCGCGGCGGCGCAAGCGGCTGCCCGTGGGCTCGTCGGCCTGAGGGCGAGCAGACGCAAAATCACCCGTTTTCGTACGAAATCGGGTGATTTTGCGTCTGTTCGGCGCACTTCCGCTGCTGCCCTCCAAGGATCCTTTTAGATCCCTTTTAGAACTCGTCTAGACCGCTCATAAAGCATCGTGCTCAACATTCAGAGACCTTCCGCCACCGATGTCGCGGAACAAATCGAAGGAAGCGCGATGACCACGCTAGCGAGTCGGGTCCATCCCCACCACAGCGACGTTCGCTCGCGCCGACGCCGTCGCTTTCGCGACGACGGCGGCGCGCCCGTTGAGATCGTCGAAGGTGCCCCGAGCGTGGCCGGTCGGCTCCTCTCACTCGGCGCGCGGCTCGCCCTGCGGCCGGCGCTGTCAATCGGGAGCCAGCTACCGATTCCGTGGCCCTATGGTGCGTTGGACTTCGTCGCTCGTGCGTTACCGCCCATCGCCGGCACCGAGCTCTCCACGGTGGAGTTGGCGAATTGCACCGCCCAGGTCATTCGAGCCAAGGGTGTGCGCCCCGTCGACGGCACCGGGCGCGTCCTCCTTTTCCTGCACGGCGGCGCGTTCTTGGCCGGCGGAAATCACACGCACGCACGGATGGCCTCCATACTCTCGCGCGACATCGATGCGCCGGTGCTCTTGGTGGACTACCGCTTATTGCCCAAGCACTCGATCGGTCAGGCGCTCGATGATTGCGAGGACGGCTACTACTGGCTGCGCGAGATGGGTTATGAGGCAGATCAGATCGTCGTCGCGGGCGATTCGGCTGGCGGCTACCTCTCGCTGGCACTGGCCGAGCGGCTGCTGGCCGATGGCGAGCACCTGGCGGCTCTGGTCGCGATGTCGCCGCTGCTGCAATTGCGCGCCGATGCGAAGCAAGCGCACCCCAACATCCACTCGGATGCGCTGTTCGGGGCCGGTGTTTTCGACTTCCTCAACGACCTCATCGAAAAGGCCGCTGCTCGCCGCGTCGTCGATGGTGCGCCCGAAGACGTGATTGAGCCGCTGGACCGAGTGCAACGAGGACTGCCGAAGACGCTTATCCACGTGTCGGGCTCGGAGGTCATGCTCCACGATGCGCGTTTGGGAGCGCGCCGGCTGGCCGACGCCGGAGTGCCGGTGGAAGTGCGGATCTGGCCTGGTCAGCTGCACGGCTTCCAGATTGCCGCCGGGCTGGTCCCGGAAGCCGACCGATCGTTGCGCCAGATCGCCGACTACATCCGGGACGCCACACCGGAGTACCTTCGCGAGGTCGCGAGCTAGCCCTTTGGCTGCGGGATCTCGTCCGTGGCCAGCTTGCCACCGGCCTGCAGCCAGGCGCTGACCACTCGGGGCGCATCGCGGTTCGGGTTGTAGATGTCTTCTTCGCTGGAAAACAGGCCGTCACCGGCGTAGACCAGCCGCGTCCAGTTCGGGAACCAAAACGGTTCGCCGTTCGGGTCCGTCGGGTGGTCGAGCAGATTCCTGATCATCATGACGACTGCGTCATTGTCTTCGTCGAATGCGATCCAGTCGCTGGGGAAGCGCATGTGCGGAAAAGGCGCCATGACGCCGACGATCCACTCCCGCACCGCTTCACGACCGTGAAAGACGCCGTAGTGATGCTCGGTGTAGACGACGTCCTCGGTGAACAGATCCGCGAAGGGCCGCCAGTCGCCGGAAGCGGAGCACCCTTCGGCCACAGTGGAGTAGTTCCGGACGGCTTGCTCGATTTCGGCTCTGGTGAACTTGCCCACACGGACACCCTAAGACGCCGACTCACAAGTCCGGCAATTTTGCTGATCGCCGCCCGGTCGCAGCTCTACCCTTACGCAATGACGCAACCACCCGCTGGCCCGCCATACCCTTACGAGCCGCCCACAGCGCCGCCGCCACCGCCGTTCCAGACGCCCGCGGGCCAGCCGCCGCCGCCGTATCCGCCGCCGGCTCCTGGCTATTACCAGCAAGGGGCCCCCCAAGTCCAGACCACGAGTGGGTTTGCCGTCGCCGCACTGGTTTTCGGCATCATCGGCGCAATATTGCTGAGCATTCCGTTCGGAATCGTTGCGCTGGGCAGAACCAAACCCGGCGGCCAAAAAGGCCGAGGGATGGCCATCGCCGGGCTGGTTTTGTCTGCCCTATGGGCGGTGGTTGTGGTCGTGGCCATTGTTGCCGGCGCTCTGTCGCCCACCCATAGCACCAGTGCGCGAAGCGCGAAAGTCGGTGACTGCTGGGCCGACCTACCCACCGGGAACCGCGTCTCGCGGGTGAACACCACCGGTTGCGACCATCCACATCGCGGCGAGGTGGTCGGCGTATTGACGATGCCCGACGGCTCCTATCCGGCTCAGTCGGTATTCCAGAGCTACAAGCAGAAGTGCCGCGACGCCTTGGCATCCTATTCGTCCACTGCCATGGACGATTCCAGTGTCGACTTGGCCGTCATGCCTCCGTCCGAGGATTCCTGGAAACAGGGCGATCGCGACATGGTTTGCATCGCAACGTTTTCCAGCGAGCGAACCGGGTCTATCAAGGGTTGAGGATAGGCATCGATAACCCATGAGCGTGTTGGACCTGTTTGACCTGCACGGCAAGAGGGCGCTGGTAACAGGTGGTTCCAGCGGCATTGGCAAGCGAGTGGCGCAGGCGTACGTCGAAGCCGGAGCTGAAGTAGCTATTGCCGCACTGCATTCCGATGTTGTCGATTTGGAGCGGGTGGCCGGTGAGCTAGTGGCAGCCGGCGGCAGGGTCGTGCCCATCTGCTGTGACGTGACTCAAGAAGAGCAGGTGACGAGCATGCTCGACCAGGTGACCGCAGAGTTGGGCGGAATCGACATCGCGGTCTGTAATGCCGGCATCGTGAGCGTCGTCCCGATGCTGGAGATGTCGCTCGAAGAGTTCCAACGCATCCAGGACACCAACGTGGCCGGTGTTTTCCTCACCGCGCAGGCGGCGGCGCGGGCAATGGTCCGGCAGGGATCCGGTGGGGTCATCATCAACACCGCATCGATGTCCGGTCGCATCATCAATGTCCCTCAGGAGACCGGCCACTACTGCGCCTCCAAGGCGGCGGTCGCCCACCTGACCAAAGCCATGGCGGTGGAGTTCGCGCCTTACAACATCCGGGTGAACAGTGTCAGTCCGGGCTACATCCTCACCGAACTCGTGCAGCCCCTGGTGGAATATCACCCACTGTGGGAGCCGAAAATCCCGCTCGGCCGCATCGGCCGACCGGAGGAACTGACCGGACTGTACGTCTACCTGGCCAGCGCGGCGTCGAGCTACATGACCGGATCGGACATCGTGATCGACGGCGGATACACCTGCCCCTGAGAAACGGCCACGTCACTGAACGAGGCAGCGGCGGCCGAATCGCGATCGCACACCGGGTGAGAACAGCGGGCGCAACGGCTCGCCGGCGGGCTGGACTCCGCTCGCGCTCAGCAACTCATCGTGCAGTTCGATGATCTCGGCCGCCCGAAACGACCATGGCGCATGCTCATTCGGCACCCACCACGTGCGGCCGGCCTTGCTGGTGTGCGCACCCCAGCGGGCGGTCAGCCAGACCTCGAGCGGCGTCGGCTCGACCACATCGCCGATGGCGACCGTCACGTGACTGCGCAGCCCGCGCCGAGGCCAGCGCCGCACGCTGTGATAGCTGACCTGGCCTGGCGTCCGCGTCACTCGCATCTTCGCCCAGGTGTAGGGGATGCCGAGGCCGATCCGCGTGACGGGTACCACCGCCAGCCGCGCCGTCTCCAGCGACCGGAACAGCACACCGTGGCGGCCGGCGTCGTCGACGGAGTAGAGGCGGATGTTGGTCTCGGCGAAGCCGCCGAAGTACGGAAGTGGAAGTGTGGCACCGAGTTTGGTGCTCGTCAGGACGAAAGGGATCAGCCCGACGTAGGTTCTGCCGTCGGCATAGACATCGGGCCGGGTGCCTGGCGGGTACATGTCGGCGACGCTCTCCGGGCGCGCCGGCCAATGCAGGAAGGTCAGGTCGTTCCAGCGTTGGTCAAAGGTCACGCGGCCGGCCAATGGCGGCGGAGTGGCCGATGGGCCGCAGACGTTAATGCGCACCCAATTCGCCGCTGAGATATTGCTCGCGGCAGGCCCGGCGGGCGAGCTTTCCGCTCGTAGTGCGTGGGATGGCGCCGGCGGGCAGGAAGACGACGTCCGCGACGGAGAGCCCGTGGCGATTCGACACCGCCGTTCGGATCGCCTCGATCGCGGGCTGCGGGTCGGCGCGACTGGTGCCGGGCGCACGTTCGGCGACGATCACCAGCTGCTCGCCGGCATCAGCTGGCGAGGCGAACGCGGTCACATATCCCCGTCGTACCAGGGGCGACGCCTCGCTGGTAGTGGCTTCGATGTCCTGCGGATAGTGGTTGCCGCCGTCGATGGTAACCAGGTCCGCGATACGGCCTGTGACGTATAACTCGCCATCGAGGTAGACGCCCAAATCGCCAGTGCGCAGCCAGTTTCCGTCGATTGGTGTGCCATCGGCGTGGCTGTCTTCGGCGAGCCGTGATTGCAGCTTGGCGCCGAAGGCCAGCCGGGTGTCTTCGGGACGCCGCCAATAACCCCGGCCGACGTTGTCGCCGTGCAACCAAACTTCGCCGATCTCACCGTCGGGCAATTCGGTTCCGGTGTCAGGGTTGACGATCACGCCCCACAGGCTGCGGGCAACCTGACCGCAGGACACTTGCGCGACGGCGTTGGGCGCATCGGCTGCCACGGGTACGGCCCGGCCGGCGCCGAGTTGCTCGCGCTCGAGGTAGATCACCTTCGTCTCCGCGGTGTGGCCAATGGTTGCGATCATCAGCGTCGCCTCGGCGATGCCGTAGGAGGGCTTGAACGCCGTGCGCGGTAATCCGTACGGGCCGAACGCTTTGTTGAACGTCGTCACCGCATCAATGCTCACCGGTTCGGAGCCGATGATCAGCACGACGTTGCTCAGGTCGATGTCCTCATCGGGCGCGGGCAGTCCGCGTTGCGCGGTCCATTCGTATGCGAAGTTGGGGGCGGCGGTGACCACGCGTCCGGTACGAGATCCGGCGGAGAGCGCCTGAATCCAGCGCTGTGGCCGGCGTACGAACGCGGTTGGCGACATCAGGGTGGTGTGTCCGCCGTATACCGTCGGAAACCCGATCATGGACAAGCCCATGTCGTGGTAGAGCGGTAACCAGCTGACTCCGTGGGTATTTCGGTTCAGCAAGTCGATCGACAGGATCATCTGCACCAGATTTGTTTGGACCGCGCGGTGGGTGATCTCGACGCCGACCGGCGGCCGGGTGGCGCCAGAGGTGTACTGCAGGTAGGAAACCGCGTCCAAATCCAGCTCGACCGGGCTGAACTGCTCGCTCGCCGAGTCGGGTATCTCGTCGATGACGATCACTTGCGGCTGGCGCAGCTGCGGGCGGCCGGCCAGAAAACTCTCGATCGCTTCTTTCCCGGCGGTCGTGGTGAGCACCACTGTGGGCTGGGAATCGTGTAGCGCAATATCCAGGCGTTCCGCATGGCCCGGCAGTTCGGGGGCGAAGAGCGGCACCGCTATGCTGCCCGCCTTGATCGCCGCATAAAAACCGGCTACCCAGTCGATGCTCTGCGGCGCGAGGACGGCCACCCGGTCACCGGGGCCGGCGAACTGTTGCACTCGCGCACTGATGGCTCGTAACCGAACATCGAATTCGGACCAGGTGACCTCCCGCGGCTGACCCTCTGACCGGGCGTAGTCAAGGTAGCGATAAGCCACCATGTCGCCGATATTGGCGACGTTGCGTTCGATGAGAGAGATCAGCGTGGTGCCCGGCGGCAACGCGATGTTTCCGTCGGCGTCCAGGCAATCATCGATCTCTAGCAGGCCTTTTGGAGCCGAGGAGTCCTGCTGGGAACCGAAATCCATACCCGAAGTCTATGCACGGGTGGTCGGCTAAAGTCCGTGCCGTACTTGCCTCGACAGCTTTCAGCAGGAGCATCCGTGGACTCACGCGACGTCAACACTGCGACGACAGGCCGCGACGCCGCGCTCGCCCGGGTGTTCGCCTACCGTGAGCGCTGGCGGGCCAGGCCGATGCCGGTCCGCGCTACCCTTGCCGTCCTGGGTGCCGTGCTGCTGGTTGCGTGTGTCCCGCTCATCGTGCTGCTGCCCGAGGTCGGGATTCCAGCATTGCTGGTCGCCTTTCGGCTGCTCGCGGTGGAGGCCGCCTGGGCCGCACGCGCTTTTGCGTGGACGGACTGGCGCTTCACGCAACTGCGCGACTGGTTTCATCGCCAGTCGGGCTTGAGCCGTGCGGTCATCCTGGCCGGCTTACTCCTGTTGGCGGCCGCTCTCGTGTGGCTTATCTATGTATCTGTTTAATGGGCATCACGGCTGTATCGCTCTGTGCTGCAGCATTTTTCAGGACGTCACGAGACGCTTCCGGAGGCCGCACCTTCCTGATCGGTTTGGTGGCAGGGCGCACCAAGTTGCGGCACCTCGAGTGGACCGTCTTTTCGCGCGGACCCGATAGCACTGCTCAGCAGCGGGGCCAATCCTGCGAACGACCCCACGTCGAACAACATCAGTGTCAGCAGCCGGTTGTGCACGTAGGCCAGCGAGCTGCCCGTGTCGGGGTCGGCCCACCCGACTGTTCCGCCTAGCCCGATGTGTCCGTAGCCGGGCAACAGCCCTGGGATCGGCGAAGATTGGTAACCGTGGTGGTAGGTGAACGGGATGCCGAGGTTGAGGTCCGGCGTCAGGTCGGGCTTTGCCTTCAGCCCTTCCACCAACTCTGCCGACAGCAGCCGTGATCCGCCAATTTCACCGCGGTTCGCGATGGCGCCGTACACCTTGGCCAGGGCACGCGCGGTAACGACGCCGTTGACCGCGGGGATCTCGCCGTCGAGAAACGGCATCTCGCCCTGCAGCATGGACAGGATTCCGGGGAAATAGATCGAGCCAAGCACGCCAGAGAACGACAGATTCGCGACTTTCGGCGCGACAAAGTCGAGCACCGGTGTGGGGAAATTGGCCTGCGGCAACAGTGTCTGGGCCGCGGTGGTCGGCGCGCCGGCCGGCGGACGGCCGAGGTGCAGGCCGTCGGTGTCGAGGGGTTGGGCGAGTTCTTCGCGGAACAGCTCACGCATGCCCTTGCCGGTTACCGCGCGGGCCAGCCCGGACAGTAGCCACCCGTAGGTGATCGCGTGATAGGCCAGCTTTCCGTGCAGGGAGTCCAGTGGCGCCTCGGCCAGCCGCGCTTCCATCGCGAGGTGATCGAGTATCTCGTCTTTGCCGACACCTTTGAGGTGCGCCAGCCCGGATCGGTGCCGTAGCACATCGCTGACCGTGATCTCGGATTTGCCGTTAGCGCCGAACTCCGGCCAGTAGTCGGCGACGGGCGCGTCGTAAGACAGTAGCCCGCGGTCGACCAGCCGGTGAATGACCGTTGCGGACAGTCCCTTCGTCGCGGAGAACACCATGGCGCCGGTGTCCGCTGTCCATGGCACCTCGCCCTTTCGATCGGCAAACCCCGTCCAGACGTCGACGACCGGTACGCCGTCGATGTAGACAGCCAGTGCTCCCCCGCCGAACTTGCGTGCAGGGAACAACGCCGAGAACGCCTTGATGGCTGTCCCGAAACGCGAATCGCAGGCGCCTTCCACTCCGGAAGGTAGGCCATTGTCATCGGTGAGGACGGATGGCTTCGCCATAGGTGAATGATTCCGTCCGGAGAGCCCGGGTGCATGCGAAATGACGATGCGGGTTTCAATCGGGCCGCCATGCCGGGTCCCGGCCCAGACGGGCCAGCAACTTCGACTGACTGTCGGCGTCCGCAGCGACGGCAAACGGGGCCGCGAACATCCCAGAGGCGCTTAAGGCGTGCGGATCAGCCGGCAGTTGCGCCAAGAATGCCTGGCACCACTCGAGATCCAGCGAATCGTCAGCTCCGACGGCCCGTGCCAGGTCCCAGGTATGCACCAGGACGTCCTGCGTCAGGCGCGGGACCAGCTTGCCGGCATCCACGTGCGCGGCCGGATGGTTCCCGATCGCCGGCACCTCGATCACCCGCTCGAAGATTTTTCTATCGCCGAGCGCCTGCTGCAGTCTCTCGTAGGTCAGATCCCAGCGCCGCTGCGGGTTGGTCTGCGGGCGTGGCGGTTTCAAGCCAAGCGGCCGCAAGAGCAGCACATCGTGAAAGCCGATGACATGTTCCAACACGTCTCTGGCGCGCCAACCCACGCACGGGGAGCTTCGATCCCATTTGCCGTCGGCGGATTGGACGGCGGACCCGAACCGCCGGCATACCGCCAGGTGCAGCCCGCCGGTGTCCATGCTCAACCTTCCGACCGCAGAAGCCTTCTCGCCAGGGAGCGATTGGGGTCGGCGTCGCGCTCGGCGAGCATCAACTCGATGCCCTGTTCGACCGCGGCGGCAGTGCGCTCGCGCACCTTGCGTGCCACGGCATCGTCGGCTTCTTGCCCCTGGAACGGCTGGGTGACGATGGGCTCGCCGAACCAGTAGTACTGACGTTCCGGACGCGGCAATGGTGTCAGGCCGACACCACGGACCAGCGGAGGGGCATCCGGCGTGCCGAGCAGCTTCTCGGCGAGCAGTCCCACCGGCGCCAGCAGACGGGAATCGCGGTCGAGCAGGATGTCGATGCCGTGTTCGGCTCCCACCGAGGCGAACGGCACAATCGGATAGCCGTGCTGAATAGCCAAGCGCGCGAAGCCCAGTCGGTTCTTCCAGACCAGCTTGTACCGCTCGTTTCTGCGTTTCATGACCTCTCGGCCGCCACCGGGAAACACCATGACGAGTTCGCCGCGTCGCATCAATTCCGACGTGATCTCTCGGGTGCCCTCGACCACGCCCATCCGGGTCAGCGCGTCGCGCCATCCCGGAATCTTGAAGTGGGCATGATCGCCGAGGGAGCGCACGATTCTGCCGCGCTCCCACAGCTCGGCGGCCAGCAACGGCGCGTCCACCATGCCGAGGGTGTTGTGGTTGCCGACCAGCAACGCCCTCTTCTTGGGCACGTTTTCGATGCCGTAGACCTTGGGCTTGATCACCTTTCGCAGCGGCTCCATGAGTCGCAGGGCCGCGGCGACGTCGGCTTTGGTGGGTGCCCGCGGAACTGTAACGGTGTCAGCGTGACTCACAGGCTGAGTATGCGCGTGGCGCGATGGCTATGCGGCTGATTTCGCGTGGCCACCTGGAGGCTTCAAGACGACGAGGCGCAGGTAGGGTCAGTCGGGTCTTTCAGTATGTCTACCAGGGAGTGAGCGCATGCCGGGTCGGAAATACACGTTCGAGGTCAACAAGACCAGCAGCGCCCCAGCGGCGACGTTGTTCCGGCTCGAGGTCGACGGTGGAAACTGGTCGAAGTGGGCCAAGCCGATCGTCCTTACCTCGAGTTGGGCGCGCCAGGGTGATCCGGTGCCGGGCGGCGTCGGTGCCATTCGCAAGGTAGGCGCGTGGCCCGTTTTCGTCGCGGAGGAAACGGTCGAGTACGAACAGGACCGCCGTCATGTCTACAAACTGGTGGGAACCGCACCGGTCGAGGACTACCTGGCTGAGGTGGTCTTCACACCGAATGCGGCCGGAGGCACGGACATCCGTTGGACCGGTTCGTTTGTCGAAAAGGTTCGCGGGACGGGTCCGCTGGTGCGGGCCGCGATGGGCGGCGCGGTTCGGTACTTCGCGGGTCGGCTGGTGAAGGCTGCCGAGCGCGAGTCGGGTCAGTAGTGTTTCAGCCTTGCGGCGTAAGGGTTTTGGCTGTCCACGACGCCACTATCGGCGCGTCGAACGTGTGGGCTGTGCACGCTTTCTGATCGTTTTTCGTCCATATCAGCCACGCTCGGCAAGTGAGGCCGGCACTGCGCCAGATTTGGCGACTCGGTGCGCTATTTCGAATCGACCTCGTCCTGATACTTCTTGGCCATGTGCTCGACGGCCTGTAATTGCGACTGGGCGAGCCCTTCTCGCACCTGACCTGCACGCGCGGCGGCATCCAGGGTCGGTTGCGCCTGCCCCTGGAAGTGCGGGATCACTTCGGCGGCGAACAGCTGCGCGGACCGTTTGGTCGCGGCCGGATTGGCCCACTCGTGGCCCATCTGCAACATGCAACCGAACCCGCCGGACTTGTCCCAGAGCCGCTGCACCTGCTCGCGCGCCCGCTCCGGCGTACCGATGACGCCCGCGCCGTTGTCGTTGATGATGTCGATCATCTCGTCGAGCTGCTCCCCCGGCATGGTCATCTGCGGGAACGCGGCCACTTTCTGGAAGTAGTTGAACCACGACTCGATACCGAACTTCACGTCCTCGCGTGCCTGCGCGTCGGTCTCGGCGATATGGAACGGTCCGACCAGAGCCCAGTTCTTGCGGTCCACCTGAGTGCCGAACGCCGCAGCACGCTCTTCGACGATGCCCCAGTGGTAGGAGAGTGCGTTGAAACCGTCCACCGTGAGCGTTGCGCCGATGGAGAGCAGGCCGATGCCATGCTTGCCGGCCAGCCGTGCCCCCGTCGGCGACGCGACCGCGGCCACCGCCAGCGGAATGCCGCCGTCGGAATACGGCGCCAGCTGCAACTGGGCGTCGAACAGTTGATGGGTCGCCGTCTTGGCGCTGACGGTCTCCCCCGCCAGCAGCCGCACGACGATGTCGAGGTTGGTTTCGAGGAGCTCACGGGTGTCGGTCGGATTCAACCCGATCATCGCGGAATCGGTGGGCAGCGAACCCGGTCCCATCCCGCCGATCACGCGGCCATGGGTGAGGTGGTCCAGCAGCATCAACCGGTCTGCTACCCAGAGCGGGTTGTGATACGCCAGCGAAATGACCCCGGTGCCAAAGCGAATGCGCTTGGCGCGCTCCGCGGCCGCGGCGATGAAGATCTCCGGTGAGCTGATGATTTCGCTGCCGGCGGAGTGGTGTTCGCCCAGCCAGACTTCGTCGAAGCCCAGCGCGTCGATGTGCTCGATGAACTCCAGGTCGCGCTGCAAGGCGAGCGTCGGGTTGGTGCCGGCCCGGTGAAAGGGCGCGATGAAATATCCGAATCTGAGCTTGGCCATGGCGGGTCTCCTTGCAGTCGAGTCCGGG
>NZ_LZSG01000063.1 GCF_001665395.1 Mycobacterium sp. 1164966.3 | reverse complement strand
AGGACGGCTATGTCCCGTCGAAGGCGTTGGCCGACTTCGTGCGCTGCCGGGATTTGACGTGTCGCTGGCCGGGCTGCGATGTGCCCGCGATGCGCTGCGACCTCGACCACACCATCCCGCACGCCCAGGGGGGGCCCACCCACGCGGGCAACCTGAAGTGTTATTGCCGCACTCATCATTTGGTGAAAACCTTTTGGGGCTGGAAAGAACAGCAACTGCCCGACGGCACCCTGATCTTGACCTCACCGGCCGGACAAACCCATGTCACCACCCCGGGCAGTGCGCTGCTGTTTCCCAGCCTGTGTCACGCCGTGGGCGGCATGCCCGCCGCCGAAACCGACCCCCCACCCCCACAGCCCTGCGCTGACCGCGCCGCGATGATGCCCAAACGCCGCCGCACCCGCGCCAAAGACCGCGCCTACCGGGTAGCCACCGAACGCGCCCACAACCACGCCGCCCGCCAAGCCGAAGCCGAAGCCGAAGCCGCCGCCGCCGGACCCGCCCCACCCGAGGAACCCCCACCCTTCTGAGGATTTATTCACCGGCCACGGCGAACAGCTGCCAGGGCCCGGGCACGCCCTTGAGCTCATGCGCGCCGCGGTCCTCAAACCCCAGCCCCGAGCCGATCACCAGATCACGCAACGTGCCAGACACCAACACCTCGTTGGGCCCCGCCAGCGCGCTGACCCGCGCGCCGATGTGCACGGCAATCCCGCCAATATCGTCGCCGCGGACCTCGCACTCACCGGTGTGCAACCCCGCGCGCACCTGCAGACCCAACGCCTGCACCGC
>NZ_LZSG01000062.1 GCF_001665395.1 Mycobacterium sp. 1164966.3 | reverse complement strand
TAGATGTCGGCCCGGTAGGTGACCTCGTCGTTGGAAAACCGTTCGGGCGCCATGTATTTCCAGGTGCCCACCGCCGTACCCAACTGGGTGAGTTTCTCATCGGTGGTGGCGCTGGCGATGCCGAAGTCCACGAGATAGGCGAAGTCGTCGCGGGTGACCAAGATGTTGGGCGGCTTGACGTCGCGGTGCATTACCCCGGCGGCATGTGCGGCATCCAACGCCGAAGCGACCTGGCTGATGATGGCCACTGCGCGCGGCGGGGTCAGCGGCCCGAACCGCTTCAGCACACTGTCCAGGTCGGTGCCCTCGATCAGCCGCATCTCCAAATAGAGCTGGCCGTCGATCTCGCCATAGTCGTGGATGGGCACGACGTGAGGTTCCTGCAATCGGCCGGCGATGCGGGCCTCGCGCTTCATCCGCTCGCGGAACACCGGATCTTTGCTGAATTCTGCGGTCATCACCTTGACCGCGACCGTCCATTCCTTGACGGTGTGCTCGGCCTCGTAGACCTCGCCCATGCCGCCGCGGCCCAGCAGCCGTTTGAGCCGATAGGGCCCAAACATCTGCCCCACCCGCGAGCCCTGCGCGTCGCTCATCGCTGCTCCTTCAAAACCATCCCCGCCGCCCCCGCCGACAATATCAACCGCGCCGCATCGCCAAGCGCGATTCGCTCCGGTCGTGCTTCGCCGAGGGGCGGGTCCCCGGCGATCAGTGCAGCTCGTATGACTCGCGGGACAGCCGGAAGTAGCGTCCGGTGCTGCCGTCGGTGCAGGTCATGCCGGTGGGCTCGCTGTCGCAGGTGAGTGGGTTCACCGTCCACGCGCTGCCGTAGGTCAGCGTCGGTAAATTGCTGCCGCGCAACGAATCCGAGTTGCAGACGAATCCGGCGGCAGTGCCCTGCCGCAACTCGAGGCGATCGCCCCATTCGCCCTCGCACCGGTCCGGTCGTGCCGGTGCCACCCACGCGTGGTCGGTGATCTCACAGTCGGCAAACGCCTTGTTGCCCAACGAGCCCATCGCGCAGGCGATGTCGCCCGAGGGGGACTGAAACTGGTAGTACGTCTCGGCCCCTGCCGCAGCAGGGTCGAACGCCGTCGCCAGAGCGCTCAGCGCAAGCGTCGCGACGGCTTTGCCCATCACCGGTCGGCGTTCACTTGACCGCGTGGCGGTGCGGGTCGAGTCGCTTGAGCCGCACGGCGATAAGGATCACCAGCACCACCGCCTGCACCGCGCATACCGTCGCGGCGAACAGCCAACTATCGGATGAGTACTTCCACAACGGATCGACTTCTTTGCCGACCATCTGTAGCAGGTCATTGAGGTCGATCGTCGACGCGCCCATCGCGAAGCCCCATCGGGACGGCGACAGCCAGGCCAGTTGCTCCAGCGGGATTCGGCCGTTCACCGGGAACAGTCCGCCACAGAGCACGAGTTCGGCCAGGGCCACCAACACCAGCAGTGGCATGCCGCGATCGGCATTGCCGATCATCGCCGAGACCAACAGACCGATCAGCATCGAGACCACCGCGACGGCGACCACCGCGAGCGCCAATTCCAGCCTGGGCCAAGCGGTTATCACCGCCGCCTGGTCCGGCGGCAACCGAAACGCCGTCCCCAGGAATCCCAGAATCAGCGCTTGGACTGTGACCAGCACGGTGAGGACCGCCAATTTGGACGCCAGGTAGGCGATGCTGGACAACCCGATGCCGTGTTCGCGCTGATATATGGGTCGTTCCTTCACGATTTCGCGGATCGAGGCCGTGCATCCCATCAGCGCGCCGCCGAATATCAGCACCGTCAGGATCTGACCGGGCTGCATCGACTTGGTCTCCATGGCCTTGGCGATCGAAAGCCCCGACTTGCCCGGGGGTGCATACGCGAACAGGCTCAGCACCATCGGCAGCAGCAGCAAGGTCAGCGAATACTGGCGATCGGCGGCGATGACCGCCAGATACCGTCGGCACAGGGTGGCGAATTGGGCGAATGCGCTCTGCTGAGCGACCGGCTTGGACGGGCGTTCAGTGCCTGGTTGCGGGGCCTTGTGACCCGGGTGTGGCCCGGACAACGCCTGCTTGAGGGCTGACGTGTTGAACCGGCCCGTCCAGTCGGTGTCGGTGTCGTGCTCGAGCAGGTTGAACAAGTCGGCGAAGTCGCTGCAATTGAAGTAGTGCAGCGCCTGCTGCGGCGGTCCGAAGTACGCCAAACGACCACCCGGCGCCAAGATCAGCAATCGGTCGCACATGTGCAGCTGGGCGATGTTGTGGGTGACGACCACCACGGACCGACCGTCGTCGGCCAGGCCCCGCAACGTCTGCATGACCGACTTCTCGTACCCCGGGTCAAGGCCCGACGTCGGCTCGTCGAGAAACAGCAGCGACGGTTTGGTCAGCAGTTCCAGCGCGACGCTGGTGCGTTTGCGCTGACCTCCGGACAGACTGTCGATGCGTTGGTTCGCGTGCGCCGTCAGCCCGAGCTCGGAGAGCACCTCGTCGATGCGGTGCTCGCGCTCCGCGGCCGATACGTCATGCGGGAACCGCAGGCGCGCCGCGTAATTCAGCGCCCGGCGCACCGTCAGCGACGTGTGCAGGATGTCGTCCTGCGGAACAAACCCGATGCGGTGCCGCAGCTCGGCGTAGTTCTGGTAGAGGTTGCGGTCGTCGTAACGCACCTCGCCGTTGCCTGCCGGACGAAACCCGGTCAGTGCGCCAAGCAACGTCGACTTGCCGGCCCCGCTCGGTCCGACGACCGCCATGAAGCAACGTTCCGGCAGCGCGAAACTGACGTCGGACAACAACACCTTGCCCTTGCCGGTGACCACCCGCAGGTTCGACGCCTCGTAGGACACGTCGCCGGTGTCGACGTATTCAACCAGCCCGCCGCCGGCCAGGTGCAGCAGTTGGTGGCCAATGCCGACGATGTCGTCGGGCCCGATGACCGCGTGGTCGATCCGGTTGCCGTTGACGTAAGTGCCGTTGGCGCTGTTGTTGTCGACGAGCTCCCACTGGTCACCGGCGCGCCGCAACACGGCGTGACGGCGGGACACCAGCAGGTCGTCCAGAACCACGTTGTTGTCGGGCGCGCGACCGATCGTCACGACCAACTGGTCGATGTGGTGTACCGCGGTCGGCGGCCGGGCGATCGTGGTATCGCCGCGAGGTCGTGCTGCGTCCGGGCTGTCCGGGGTGGCGGGCCGGCTGGGCGGGACCTGCGGCGGTTTGGTGATGATGTTCGTCTCGGCCAAAGACCGTGGCGTGGCCGGGCTTGGCGGAGTTGGGGGTTGCTTAGGCGCCGACGGTGGTTTGGTGATGATCGTCGTGTCTAGAAGTCGTTGCGGGGGTGGGCTTTTCGAGGTGTCCGGGCCGGACGGCTTGTTGATCGGGGCAGTATGCGACGTGGTGATGATGGTGGTGTCGCCCCCAGGCCGTGGCCCGGCTGGGCCTTTTCGGCCTTCCACGGTTTCCGGTCTGGTGGGCGGGGGCGCCGGCGGGCTGATCGGATGCAGCTGTATCAACTCGCCGGAGGACGCCGAACCAAGCATCACGGTGACGGGCTGACGTATCGTGAACCTCTCCACCCGCTGCCCGTTCACGAATGTGCCGTTCCTGCTGTGGTTGACCATGACCCAACCGTCGGGCGTCGGCAACAGCACCGCGTGGTCTCGCGACACCCTCGGATTTTCCATCCGGAAATCGGCTTCGTTTGCGCGACCGATGGTCCAGGCGCGGCCGGGGGTGGCCTTCCAGGTGCGTCCGCAGGCGTGCAGCTGCATGTGAGACGGAGTGTTGGTGACGATGTCGGTCTTCTCGTCCATGGGTGGCCTCCGGGTGAATCGACCTGGCTTCTTGAATCCGCGACTCAGGAGTGCGAAGCCCACCACTTGTATAGCTGATCCAGGCCGGGTCCTTGGAGTTTTCCGCCGACCAGCCCGAACACCATGGTCTGCTGGTTGCTCCACATCACCTGGGGCTCGGTGTCTTTGTATATGCCGCAGGCAATCCGGCCCAGGACGACGTTCGGGTCCTGGTTATGCCACCAGGTGCCCGGGGAAGCCTTGTTACCCGGGCAACTTTGGATTGTGAACGTCTTGGTGAAGTTGCTGAAAGCGTCCTGCACCGATTGCAGACTCGGGAAGAGCCCATAGGCGGCGACCGTCGGGCCGTTGGCATCGGTATTGCCCCCGCACTTCACCGAGACCAGTGCTCCGGGCATGGGTCGGGCATCGGGTGTGCATGTGCCAGTGGGATAGCCGGACGGCAGTGCCCTGAGCAGTCGCTGGAGATCCGCGGACGTGCTGGTCGTCGTTCTCCTGGTGGTGGAAGGGTTAAAAGGGTTTGTCGTCGTCGTGGTCACGGACGTCGTGGTGACCGGCTGCGCGTCATTGTGCTCGTCCGGATGTCGCAACGCGATCCCGATGACGACGGCGGCGATCACCAGGACGGCCACCAAAGCGGCGACCCCGACGGCGATCGGCCACGGGCTGTGGCGGCGCCTGGGCGGTGGCAGATTCCACGGCGCAGGCCCGAGGAACTGTTGCGGGCCACTGACGGGCGGCGAATGCGGTGGACCGGCAAGCGGCCCCGACGGCGGAGCGCCCCAGTTGCCACCCGTCTGCTGGCCGCTGTTGACAGCGGGACGGACCGAAGGAGAAGGCGGCGGCGTCGGCCCGGAGCCGACATACGCAGTCGGTTTGTGCTGAATCGTCTGGCGGGTGGCTGCCTTGTGCGGCATGGTGGCTTCGTCGCTGCGGCGCAGGATGTCCACCGCCTGGTGTCGATCGGGATTGGTGAGTGCATGGTGGGCGGCCTTGGCCAGTTCGCCGGCCGTGGCGTAGCGGTCGTCGGGCCGTTTCGCCATGCCGCGTGCGATCACCGCGTCCAACGACTTCGGGACGCCCGCGCGCTTGATGCTGGGCTGGGGGATGGGGTCCATCATGTGCGCGGTGACCAATACGCCGGCGCTGTCGGACGCGTACGGCGGGGCGCCCGTCAGGCACTCGTAGAGCACGCAGGCCAGGGCATAGACGTCGGCGCGGTGTGTGACTTCGCCCGATGAGAACCGTTCGGGGGCCATGTATTTCCAGGTGCCGACCGCGGTGCCGATCTGAGTGAGCTTCTCGTCGGTGGTCGCGCTGGCGATGCCGAAGTCGACCAGGTAGGCGAAGTCGTCACGGGTGACTAGGACGTTGGGTGGCTTGACGTCGCGATGCATGATTCCGGCGGCGTGCGCGGCGTCGAGGGCCGAGGCCACCTGGGTGATGATGGCCACCGCCCGCGGCGGAGTCAACGGCCCGGATTGTTTGAGCAGAGTCTCCAAGTCGGTGCCTTCGATGAGGCGCATCTCCAAGTAGAGTTGCCCGTCGATTTCGCCGTAGTCGTGGATGGGTACGACGTGCGGTTCCTGCAGGCGCCCGGTGTGGCGGGCCTCGCGTTTCATCCGTTCCCGAAACACCGGATCCTTGCTGAGCGTTTCCGACATCAGCTTGACCGCTACCGTCCACCCTTTGACGGTGTGTTCGGCCTCGTAGACTTGGCCCATCCCGCCGTGACCCAGCGGCCGTTTCAGCTGGTAGGGCCCGAACATCAAACCCGCGCGCGAGCTCTGCCCGTCGCTCATCGATGACCCCTCCAAAGAACCCCGCAACCCCCGCCGACAATATCAACAGGCGCGGACTGACCATGGGGTCCGGAAAACCGCCGACCCGATCATGCTGGTGCGACGGGAGCTCCCAGCGCGTTGCGATGCTTCAGGCGTCGCGGTTTGCGCAGGTCAGCCGTTCTTGCCCCACCAGTTGTGCAGCTCCTCGATGTTGGCGGTGCCGCCGAAGACGTCACTGAGCATCAGCTTGCCTTCGTTGCTCCATATGACGTTCGGCTGATTCTTGTAGGTACCGCAGGCGACCATGCCGGCCGTCACCGTCGGGCTGTTCTTGTAGTGCCAGCCGTCCGGCGATGTTCCCTCGCCGGGGCAGTTCATCAACTGCACGGCGGCGATGTCCTCGTTGAAGGCTTTCTTCAGTGAGTCGAGGTTGGGGAACAACCCGTAGATCGCCTTGGTCGGGCCCCCGGGGCTGGTGTTCTGCCCGCACTTCACCATCGCCACCGAGTCCTGCCAGATGCTGTTGGCCGACGGCGTGGTCGACGTGCACGTACCGGCGGCGTAGCCCTTGGGCAACATGCTCATCAGCTTGCTTTGCGGGTCGCTGGTCGGTGGGGCTGAAGGAGAGGTGCTCGAGGTGGTCGTGACGACCGAAGTGGTGTGATCCGCCTGCTTATGGTCGTCGGAGTTGTTGGTGACCAGATAGATGCCCACGGCGGCGATAACCAGGACCACGACCAGCGCCGCGACGCCGGCGAGGATGGGCCAGGGGCTGCGTTTGGCCGGCGGTTGGCCCTGGTTCCATGAGGTTTGGCCGCCAGGCGGGGGCGCGCCGGGCGGCTGGCCGCCCCAGTTGCTGGACGAAGTCTGGAAGTACTGCGGGGTCGGAACGGGTCCAGAGCTGGAAGGGCCGGGGTAAGGCGACTGCTGGACGGGCGTCGGTGGCGGCGCGGTGAAGTTCTGGCCCGACGCCTGCGGCCCACCGACGCCGGTGCCGGCCAGGGTGGCACCCGGTGCGGCGCTGCCCGGCCCCAGCATGGTCGCTTCCTGGCTGCGGCGCACGATGTTGGCGGCGTGGTCTTGGTCGGGGTCGCTGAGCGCTTCGTGGGCGGCTACCGCCAGGTCGCCCGCGCTGGCATAGCGGTCCTCGGGCTTTTTGGCCATGCCGCGCGCGATGACGGCGTCCAAGGCCCTGGGGATGCCCGCGCGGCTGGCGCTGGGCTGCGGCACCGGGTCCATCAGATGAGAGGTGACCAGCATGCTGGCGCTGTCTGATCGATAGGGCGGCGCGCCGGTCAGGCATTCGTAGAGCACGCAGGCCAGTGCGTAGATGTCGGCCCGGTAGGTGACCTCGTCGTTGGAAAACCGTTCGGGCGCCATGTATTTCCAGGTGCCCACCGCCGTGCCGAGCTGGGTGAGTTTCTCGTCGGTGGTGGCGCTGGCGATGCCGAAGTCGACCAGGTAGGCGAAGTCGTCGCGGGTGACCAAGATGTTGGGCGGCTTGACGTCGCGGTGCATTACCCCGGCGGCGTGCGCGGCATCCAGCGCTGAGGCGACCTGGCTGATGATGGCCACTGCGCGCGGCGGGGTCAGCGGCCCGTACCGCTTGAGCATGCTGTCCAGGTCGGTGCCCTCGATCAGCCGCATCTCCAAATAGAGCTGGCCGTCGATTTCGCCGTAGTCGTGGATGGGCACGACGTGCGGTTCCTTCAGCCGCCCGGTGATGCGCGCTTCGCGCTTCATCCGCTCGCGGAACACGGCGTCCTTGCTGAATTCTGCGGTCATCACCTTGACCGCGACCGTCCATTCCTTGACGGTGTGCTCGGCCTCGTAGACCTCGCCCATCCCGCCGCGGCCCAGCAGCCGTTTGAGCCGATAGGGCCCAAACATCGACCCAACCCGCGAGCCCTGCTCGTCGCTCATCGCCGCTCCTTCAAACCGACCCCGCGATGCCGCTCACACTATCAACGGCGACCGACCAATTCGCCGGCCACAAACCGATGACCGAGCAATCATGACGGTAAGGCGTTACGTGCCCGGCCGCATCACATCCGCGACATCTGGCGCCTCGCGGTGGCGCCCGTGGGGTGACCTGGGCGACCTATTCGATGGCCGAAAAACCGACCGTCTCCTCTTGATTGTCCAGGGCTACCCGGAAGGTGAATTCGTGGTCGCAGATGCGGATGTGGTCCCCGTCGTTGAGCGTGGTGGCGGTGCGAATCCGCTGGTATTGCACATGCACTCCGTTGGATGACCGCAGGTCGTTGATGATGTAGTTGGTGCCGGTGTCGACGATCACCGCGTGGTGGCGGCTGACATTGGCGCTTTCCAGCACGATGTCGTTGTCTTGCAGGCGCCCGATCCGCGTCGCCGCCGATTTCAGCGGATAGCGCTCACCCGAGGCCGAGTACAGGTGGGCGAGAACTTTCTGGCCCGTGACGCTGGTGCGCTGATCGAGCACCGTGACTGTGCCAACCGCGGTGGTCTTGGCCCTCTTCTTGGCGTCCAGCGGTTCCTGTCGCAGGACCTTGTCGTTCAAATCACGCAGGGTCTGGCCGGGGTCGATGCCGAGGTCGTCGGCCAGCATCGTCTTCACCCGGCGATAGGCGGCCAGCGCGTCGGACTGGCGGTCGGTGAGATAGTAGGCGGTGATCAGCTGCGCCCACAACGGCTCGCGGTAAGGATGCTCGTTGGTAAGGGCTTCCAGTTCGGTGATCACGGACGACGCACGACCGCAAGCGATTTCGGCCTCAGCCTTTGCGGTGTGGGCGACGACCTTGTCCTCGACGAGGGCAGTGGCAAAGGTGTCGACGAACTGGAAGTCGCGCAGATCCTCGAGCACCGGTCCACGCCATTCCGCCAAGGCTTCTGACAGATGACGGCTGGCGTGTTCGAACCGGCCCGAAGCGGCGGCGTGTACTCCCGCGTTCTTCGCTGTGATGAACCGCCCTAGATCGCAAGCGTTCTCGGAAATGCTCAGCCGGTAGCCCGGCGGCGCTGCCGCCAGCACTCCGCGTGGGTCGATCCCGACGCCGCTCAGCAGCTTGCGAAGGTTGGATACGTAGGAGTGGATGCTGGCCCTCGCACCGGACGGGGGCCATCCCTCCCACACGGCCGTGATCAGCCTGTCCACGCCAACCGGGCTGTTGCGGTTCATCAGCAGCATGGCCAGCACGGCCCGCTGCTTGGGCGTACCCAACGGCACCAGGACCCCGTCAACACTCATCTCCAACGGTCCGAGCAGACCGAATTCGAGATTAATGTCCACCATCGCGTTTACCAGCCCTTCCGGGTGCTCTGCGACTTCACGTGCCAGGCTGCCAATAGTGTCGCATTACGTGCCGCCGCATTACTCGTCATTCTGATACGAAGTCCGCGAATTCGGTAATGATGGCGCACTCGGCATTTGCTTCTTCTGCGCGCAGGCGGCCTGCGATCGCCCGGCGTTCCCACGCTGAGCTGCGGCCCCCACGCTCGTCGAACGAATGCTCAAATGTCGGTGTTATCAATGCGATCAGCATTTTCCCGCACCAATTGTTTTGGCGTACAGTCCAGCACGCAAAGGCAGGCAGCCGCCCGATACGTGCACCGGTTGGCTGCCTGCCGTCGCGATTGACCGCATTGACATTGGGATCAAGTGGTCGTCACAACTCCCTCGTTGCTGGTCTCCCAGGCCTGCATGAAGAGCGACAGGGGGACCTGCTCGTCTTTGCCCTTCGGGGTGCCGCTGTCGTTGAGGTGCACCACGTTGTTGGCCGTGTCGATACCGGTCACCACCACCGCGTGGTCAGACACCGGGTTGCCGTTCTTGTCCTTGCTCTCGATCGGCTTGTGCCAGATCATCTCCGCGTTCACGCTGACGATCAGCTTGTGGCCGCTGCCCAGCAGTTGCTCGAGTCCCTCGATGCCGGCCGGAACGCCCGTCTTGGCGGAGTAGTTCTTGTTGCTGTAAACGGCCTTGACCCCGTACTGCTTCAGCAGCTCCGGAAGGTCCGGCATCACGGTGCCATTGCCCTCGGTCTTGTCACCCTTGACCGGCTTGATGTAGATCGAGCCGCTGTGGGCGATGCTCGGGGTGGTCTCGGCCACCTTGATGATGGCTCGCTCTGAGGGTTCCTTACCGGTGACCTGCCCGACCACGTCGGCACTGGCCATGATGGCGCAGTCGTCGTAGTTCTGGTGGCGCCACCACTGGGCGGCGGCGGCGGGGTCGCCGTACATGGTGCCCCCGGCCGCCTCGGCCGTGCCGGTGGCCAGACCCAGCGAGATGGCTGCGGCAACCGCGGCCAACGTCGCGGCCTTGGCGATTTTGGAGATCCTGATGGTCTTCACTAGTCGTTCCTTTTCTCGTTCCGCTGTGGCGGAGTGGCTTGTTGAGAAAAGGTTCGAGCGTTGACCTAGTCGTTATCTCCACGAATCCTTGAAGAGATCTCGCGCCGGTGTCGCAGGCCTGAGATTTCAGCCGAAGTCCAGCTCAGAGCGCATTCGCTGACGTCAGCGTCGGGCCGCGGGCATCAAGCCGCGAAGCCAGCCGGCGGGCTTTGCCGAGCACGTTTTGGTCACGCGATCACCCGGATATACCGGGTGATCGTCGACAACGATTACGGACGTGCCGTGTTCGCCTCGCCGCCGAGCTTTAGTTGCAACCCCAGGCGACGATCGTCCCGGAACCACCGCCGAGGTTTCTGACGGCGGCCAGCTCTGCTTCCGTCAGCGTGTTGCCGTAACCGCCCATGTACATGGTGGCGTTCTCGGCGACGGCGCCGCAGTTGGTGAAGTCCACCAGGACCTTGCAGTCGGAGTAGCCGCAAGCACTCATCGCCCCGGCATCCGCCGCCGATTTCGTCGATGCGTGCAACGCCCTGCCGTACACCCGATGAGCGGGGGAGACGGCGATCGCGCCATGCTGGTCGTCGGCGCTTGCCGTCGGGGCCAGGGTGGCGGACATCGCGGTCACCACTGCCAGGCTGCTGACCACGACCGCAGCGTGTCGCCGAAAAGCGCGCATTTCCATGATGGTTCCTTTCCCGGGCCGACGGGCCGGTGGAGTTGAAAACGATTCGGAATGCATGGTGGTCGGATCCGGTAGTGGCTATACCGGCGGTTTGGTGGCGGTGACCTGCTTGCCCCAATCGGACATGGTCAGCGTGATCGTGCTGTTCTCCGCGGGGACGAACTGGAGCTTGACGAGGTGGTGGGATCCGTCGGACGCGATCCACACGGTGGTGGGTTCCTGTGTTTCGGTCTCCGGGCCGAGACGACGTCCGGCCAGCGTGGCTACGTCGTTGGATGACGACGTGCCCGTGATCTTGGTGGTCGCGATGCCGTTCACCTGCTCGGTTCCGGCCACCTTCGGGTTCTTGAGGTTGGCCAGGATGTGGGCGAGGCCCTTGTCGGGATCCAGCAGCGTTCCCACGTCATAGATCGATACGCCGTCACCGTAATCGACGTACTTTCCATCAGTACCGCCCAGCTCGGCGTACAGGTGGCCGTCGATGAACACGAACTTCGAGTCCTCCGCTTTCGAACCGACGGTCAGGGTCGCTGTGCCGGTGGCGGCTTGCGGGTTCTTGGATACGTCTCCGTCGAGCTTGGTGAGCGAGAGGTTGGGCACGTTGCCCTGCACCTCGACGTTCAGGTGCATTCCGGTGACCTGCCGCATCGCGTCGGCGGCCTGCTTGACGACGTTCGCGGCATCGACATTCGGCGCCGGCGAGGATCCGCCGCCACCCTTGTTTTTATCTGAGCCGGAGCAGCCACTGATCGCGAACACCACGGCCAGAATTGCGGCCATGACGGCGACTACGGTCCGATGGGGAAACTTCATCGACATCTCCTTCGGTTGGCTCACTTGTGTTTGCCGCAGAGAGTTCCTGTGCAGCGAAGTTAACAGCCGAAGAGAGCCTATACCGCAGATAATGGGCCGGAATGCGGTTTTGGAAGCCTGAGTTTGGGTTCTTACCCGGCCCCGGTCATCCGGTAGTACTCACCGCGGACGGCGATGAGTTCGGCATGGCTGCCTTGTTCGACGATCTTGCCGGCCTCCATCACCAGGATGCGATCGGCATCGCGGATCGTCGAAAGCCGGTGCGCGATAATGAAACTCGTTCGGTCCCGGCGGAGTTCGCAGGTTGCGCGCTGGATCAGGGCCTCGGTGCGGGTGTCGACCGAGCTGGTCGCCTCGTCCAGGATCAGCACCTGCGGCCGGGAGAGGAATGCTCGTGCGATGGTGATGAGCTGTTTCTCGCCGGCGCTGATGTTGCCGCCGTCGTCGCTGACCCGAGTCTGATAACCGGCAGGCAGCCGACGCACAAAGTGGTCGACGTAGGCCGCCTCGGCTGCCTGCGCCACTTCGTCCGCACTGGCTTCGGGCCGTCCGTAGGCGATGTTCTCGGCGATCGTCCCGTCGAAAAGCCAGGTGTCTTGCAGCACCATGCCGATTCGGGATCGCAGCGCCTGCCGGCTCATGGTGGTGATGTCCATCCCGTCGAGCAGTATGCGGCCGGAATCCACGTCGTAGAAACGCATGAGCAGGTTCACCAGTGTGGTCTTGCCGGCTCCTGTCGGGCCGACGATCGCGACGGTGCTGCCCGGCTCGGCCACCAGCGACACGTCTTGGATCACCGGGATGCCCGCCCGGTAGGCGAAGCTCACGTGATCGAACTCGACGCGTCCGGTCGGCGCCTGGCCGTTGGGCGATGTCACCGGCGAGGCGGCCGCCGCGGTTTCCGCGGTTTCTTCGGGTTCGTCGAGTAGATCGAAAACGCGCTCGGCGCTGGCCACCCCGGATTGCAGGGTGTTGTACATACCGGCCACCTGGTTGACCGGCGTGGTGAACTGCCGGAGGTATTGAACGAACGCCTGGATGCTGCCCAGCGTGATCTGCCCGGCAGCTATCTGCAGTCCACCCACCACGGCGACTGCTGCATAGCCGAGGTTGCCGATGAACGTCGTCGCGGGTGACACCAGACCCGAGACGAACTGGGCGCCGAAGCTGGCCTGGTAGACGTCGTCGTTCAACTCGCGAAATCGTTCCCGTGCCGCGTCCTGGTGGCCGAACGTCTTGACCACGGTGAAACCGCTGTAGGTCTCCTCGATATGGGCGTTAAGCCGTCCGGTCCTGGTCCACTGGGCCACGAACAGCCGCTTGGAGCGTCGCGCGATGGCCCGGGTGGCCAGCAGCGACAGCGGCACCGTCAGCAGCGTGATCAACGCCAGCAGCGGCGAGATCGACACCATCATTGCCAGGACCGCCACCACGGTGAGCAGCAACGTCAGCAACTGGCTGATCGTGATCGACAGCGACGTCTGCAGGTTGTCGACGTCGTTGGTGACCCGGCTCAGCAGCTCGCCGCGCTGACGTCCGTCGAAGAAGGCCAGCGGCAGCCGGTGCACCTTTTCCTCGATGTCGGACCGCAACCCGACCATGGTGCGCTGCAGCGTCACGTTCAGCAGCCGGGCCTGAACCCAAAGCAGCAGTGCGGCAAGCACATACAGGGTCAACGCCAGGGCCAGCGTCCGGCCCACCGCACCGAAGTCCACACCGCGGCCTGGTACGACGTTCATCCCGGACAGGAGGTCGGCGAACGCGGTGTCTCCTCGTTGCCGGGCGGCGGCGACGGCCTGCGCCTTGGTGATACCGGCGGGCAGTCCTTTGCCGACGACGCCGTTAAACAGGAGATCGGTCGCGTGGCCCAGGATCCTTGGCACCGCTACGCCAATCGCGGTGCCGGTGATCGCGAGCGTGATCACCACTGCGACCAGCCGGCGCTGCGGCGCGAGGCGCTTGACCAATCGGGTCAAGGACCCGGTGAAGTCGCGCGAGCGCGCGCCGGCCGCCGGCGGGGCGCGCGGCGGTGCGGCAACCGGCGCGCTCATGGTCGGCTCCGCTGATCTCGAGCACCGGAAAGCATCGATTGTGAGTCCGCGAACTCGGCATAGATGGGGCAGTCCATCAGCAGCGAGTCATGTGTGCCCGCGCCGACCAGCCTGCCGTCGTCGACGACGATCACTTGGTCAGCCGCCGATGCCGTCGAGATCCGCTGTGTGACAACGATAGTCGTGGCATCGCGGGCGATCTCCCGCAACGACGCGCGCACCCTCGCCTCGGTGTGCACGTCCAGTGCGGAGAACGCGTCGTCGAACAGATAAATGGCTGGGCGGCGGATCACGGCCCGGGCGATCGCCAGGCGTTGTCGCTGCCCGCCGGAGAAGTTGACACCACCTTGTGCGACGCGCATCTGCAGCCCATCTGCGTGCGCTCCGACGAAGTCGTCGGCGGCGGCCACCCGCAGCGCTTCCCACATCTCGTCGTCGGTGGTGTCGGCTTTGCCGTAGCGCAGGTTGTCGGCGATGGTGCCGGAGAACAGATAGCCGCGCTGTGGCACCAGCCCGATGCCCGACCACAGCGTCTTGATGTCGTAGTCGCGCACGTCGACACCATCCACCAGGACAGCGCCGTCGGTGACGTCGTAGAACCGGCAGATCAGCGATATCAGTGTCGACTTGCCCGAGCCGGTGCTGCCCACGATTGCGGTGGTGGTGCCCGGCAGTGCGGTCAGGTAGACATCCTGCAGTACGGGTCGGTCGGCTCCCGGATAGCGGAAGGTCGCGCCGTCCAACCGCACGGTGCCTTTCGCGCCGGGCGCGCCCACACGCGGGAACTTCGAGTTTTTGACGGCGGTGCGGGTGGCGAGCACCTCGGTGATGCGCTGGGCACACACGGCCGCTCGCGGCAGCACCGCCAGTGTCATCGTCGCCATCATGACCGCCACCAAGATCTGGGTGAAATAGGCGAGGAAGGCGAGCAGCGAACCGACCTGCATGTGGCCGCTGTTGATTCGCAATCCGCCGAACCAGACCAGGGCGACGCTGGACACGTTGATGGTCAGCGTGGTGACCGGCAACGTCAGCGCCTGCCAGTTGCCCGCGGTCACCGCGGTGTTCGACAGCGCCACGTTGGCCCGGGCGAACCTGTCCCGCTCGAAGCTTTCACGGGCGAACGCGCGGACCACTCGGACACCCGAAAGCTGGTCGCGCATAACCCGATTGATGCCGTCGATCATGCTCTGCATGGCACGAAACATCGGCAGCATCCGCGAAATTATGAAATAGTTGGCCCCGGCCAGTATCGGCACGCTGATCAGTAGCAGCCACGACAACCCGGCGTCCTGGTGGATGGCCATCACGATTCCACCGACCGACATGATCGGTGCGGTAATCAGCACGAGACAGGTGATCTGGACCAGAAATTGGATCTGCCTGACGTCGTTGGTGGTGCGGGTCAACAACGTAGGTGCGCCGAACCTGCCCATCTCGTGTTCGGAGAAGGTGGTGACGTGGTTGAACATCGCCGAGCGCAGGTCGCGGCCGAAACCCATGCCCGTCCGCGACCCCAAGTAGGTCGCCCCAACTGCACAGAGCACTTGCAAGCCGGTGACGGCCAGCATCAGCAGACCGAGCCGCACGATGGTGGAGGTGTCACCCTTGGCAACGCCGTCGTCGATGATCGCGGCGTTGACGGTCGGCAAGTACAACGATGCCAGGGTGCTGATGAGCTGCAGCGCCATGAGCGCCGCCACGAGCCCGCGGTACGGCCGTATGTACTGGCGCAGCAGTGCCAGGAGCATTTGGTAACTGTCGCACATCCGCATGCTTTCGATGCGGGGACCGCGTGACGGTTCGCGGTTTGCGCCGCACCGGCCGGCGTGTGCGAAAAGCCTGCTCAGGTAGCGTGTCGGTGGTTGACCCCCTGGGCTGACGCTACAGTGCATCGTGTGACCAGCAGCAGCCCTGGCAGCAGACCCACCAGCAGACCCAGCAGCAGAAGAGGTAGCGGTGCGGCGTAACTTGACGGCACTGGCGGTGGTGGCATCGGCCTTGACGATCTTGATCCCGACGGTGGCTGGGTGCTCGGGCTCCGGCGACAATAAACCGGGCGCTTCGACGCCGTCGGGCCCGGGAAGCGGCGAAGGCCATCACGGGCCCTTCTTCCCGCAGTGCGGTGGCATCAGCGATCAGACGGTGGTCGAGCTGACAAGGGTGTCGGGTCTGGTCAACACCGCCCGCAATTCGGTGGGTTGCCAATGGCTGGCGGGCGGCGGTATCAGTGGCCCGCACTTCTCTTTCTCCTGGTATCGGGGTAGCCCGATCGGGCGGGAACGCAAGACCGAGGAACTGTCGCGCGCGAGCGTCGAAGACATCAATATCAACGGTCACGGTGGTTTCATCGCTGTCGGAAACGAGCCGAACTTGGGCGACTCACTGTGCGAAGTCGGAATCCAGTTCCAGGACGACTTCATCGAATGGTCGATTAGCTTCAGTCAGAAGCCCTTCCCGCCGCCGTGCGATATCGCCAAAGAACTGGCCCGTCAATCGATTGCGAACTCGAAATGACGGGCTGGATGGGTCGCGGGGGGCGCGGCAGAAGAGGCTTGATTGTCTGTCTCGCGGTGTTGATGAGCGCTCTGATGGTGTTGACGGGGTGTTCGCGGTCGATATCGGGCACGCCGGTCAAGGCGGGTGGCGCCGGGACTCCGCGCAACAACAAATCCGAACAGCAATACCCCAACCTGCTCAAAGAGTGCGAAGTCTTGACCAACGACATACTGGCCAAGACCGTGGGCGCCGATCCACTCGATATTCAGAGCACGTTCGTCGGAGCGATCTGCCGATGGCAGGCGGCCAACCCGGCGGGTTTGATCGACATCACCCGGTTCTGGTTCGAGCAGGGCAGTCTGAGCAACGAGCGCAAGACCGCCGAGGGGCTGAAGTACAAGATCGAGACGCGGACGATCCAGGGCGTGAATTCGATTGTGATGCGGCCCGACGACCCGAACGGCGCGTGTGGGGTCGCCAGCGATGCGGGCGGCGTGGTCGGCTGGTGGGTCAACCCCCAGGCGCCCGGTATCGATGCGTGTGGGCAGGCTCTCAAGCTCATGGAACTGACGCTGCAAACCAACTCGTAGGCGTAGCCCTAGCGCGGCACGTGGAACTCGACGAGAGCGCCGCCGCCCGGACCGACGTGGTCCCAGCCCACGGCTAGCCGCAGCACGGCGATCGCCGAGGTCGGAAATTTCTCCGAAATGCGTTGCACAGCATCCGAGTTGGTGCCGCGCTCGCCGGCCAGGATGATCGCCACGTTCGATGTCGTCGGCTCGTGCCCGACGACCAGCAGGTTGCTGACGTCAGCCGGAACTTTGTTGATCTCCTCGATCACCGTGCCGGGCGCGGCGCCGTAGAGCCGTGCGACGTACCGCACCGGCGCGTCAATACCGGTGGCCTCCAATGTCTTCCGCGCACGGATCGCCGTCGAACACAGCACGCCGTCGAACGCCGGCAGGTTGGCGCGCAACCAGTCACCCGCCAGCCCGGCTTCCCGGAGACCCCGGGGGGCCAGTGGCCGGTCGTGGTCGTCGACATCTTCGGGGTACGCCGACTTCGCGTGGCGCATCAGCACAAGATTGCGGTGCTGCTCATTCATCGGACTCACGTTAGTGACTGCGGATGCGAAATCGCTACGGCGCGTCGTCATCGTCGTTCCCGTCGGGCAGTATTCGTTCGGGGTGGTGGTAGTTGTTGGTGCGGGGTTGGCCGTGGTCGAGATGCGGGGGTGGGATCCATTCGGTGGTCCCGTCGGATAGTTTCCTTGTCCGCCAGCCCATGTCGAGCAGTTTGTGGTGGCGTTTGCAGGCGAAGGTGAGTTTGTCGATATCGGTATTGCCGCCGCTGGCCCACTCGTCGGTGTGGTGGACTTCGCAGTAGTAGCCGGGAACGTCGCAGCCGGGGTAGGTGCAACCGCGATCCTTCGCATACAGGACCACGCGCTGATCGGGTGAGGCGATGCGGCGGGTGCGCCCCAGGTAGAGGGGCCGGTTGGTGTGGTCGTCGAACACGGCGAGGTAGTGATTGGCGTGGGCGGCCATGCGGATCAGGTCGGCGATGGGCAATACGGTGCCCCCGCCGGTCACGGCTTGGCCCGCGGCGGCGAGGAGTTCTTTGAGGGTGGTGGAGGCGACGACGGCGACGGGAAGCCCGTTGTGGTGACCCAGTGTGGGGTCGCCGAGTTGGCCGCGGACCAGGGCGTTGAGCGCGTCGTGTTGGCGTTGAGCGTGGCTGCGGGTATCGCTGCGGGCGGCCTCGTCGCTGGGCTCGCCCTCCACGCAGGGGCTCTGGTCGTCGGGGTTGCACATGCCGGGGGCGGCGAAGTGGGCAAACCAGGCCTCGAGGTGGGCGCGCAGTTCGGGGGTGGCGATCAGCTTGCCCAGGCTCATGCCGTCGCGGCGTTGGGGGCTCCAACTGAAGCCGCGTTGGCGGGCGCGGTCGTCGTCGGAGAAGGTGCCGTCGGGGTTGATCAGCACCGCGGCGCGGTTGGCGACTTTGTGCAGTTGGTCGGGGCGCAGCTCGCCGGCTTGCTCGGCAAGCAACTGCTCGGCATGCTCCACGACGGCCACCGCGGTGTCGCCGGGCAGCTCGCGCACGAAGGTCTGAATCACTTTCAAGTGTTGAGCGTCGAGCAGGCCCTCCCGCCACGCGACGGCGGTGGCCGGCAGCTCCGGCGGTAGTTGTTGGCCGGTCAGCGTGAGGCGCGGGGACAGCTGGGTGACGTCGTGGATGCGGCGGCGGGCTTCGGCGGGGCTGATGCGCAGCCAATCGGCGATCACCTGATGCGCCGGCCCGCCCAGTGCGGCGGGATCCTCGCGGGTCAGCCCGGCGATGACATCGTGGCTGAACGCGATCTGCTTTCGGCGGGCAGTCTCTAACTGTTCGAGCACGTGCAGGCGCACCGGGGGCGCCAGTTGATCGAGGTTCAACGCACCCATCCCGGCCAGCGCCGTATCGAACGCATCGAGCGCGGCGGTCACCTCCACCGGCACCTCAATCGAAAACATGTTCGAATCCTATGAGGCCCTGGGAACTCACCGCCAGCGCAAGAAGCGCGTCTGTGGATAAACCGTCAAGTGTGGACAAACGCCGCTCGGGCTAAGCGCGGCCCGCCGTCACCACACTGAAATTGCGTAGAAACAAGGGCTTTTGAACGCTCGCGGCTGACCTGCCGAGCGGCCTCCCGCTTCTTGTCGGTGCGCAGACCTACACTCGCGGTGCCTCGATAACCACGTCTCAAGGAGGGACCGGATGCGATTTCTGCACACTGCCGACTGGCAGCTGGGCATGACCCGGCACTTCCTTGCCGGGGATGCCCAGCCACGATATTCCGCTGCTCGACGCGACGCGGTGGCCGGTTTGGGCGCGGTCGCAAACGATGTGGGCGCCGAGTTCGTCGTGGTGGCCGGTGACGTGTTCGAACACAACCAGCTCACCCCTCAGGTCATCGGCCAGTCGCTAGAGGCCATGCGCGCCATCGGAATTCCCGTATACCTGCTTCCTGGCAACCACGATCCGCTAGACGCCACGTCCGTCTACACCGGCGCACTCTTCACCGCCGAACGGCCGGACAATGTGATAGTGCTCGATCGAGCCGGCATCCATCAGGTGCGGCCCGGACTAGAGATCGTCGCCGCACCATGGCGATCCAAGGCCCCGACCACCGACCTGGTCGCCGAAGTCCTCGACGGGCTGCCGCCGGAGCCCGTCACCCGAGTCTTGGTGGCGCACGGTGGCGTCGACGCACTCGACCCCGATCGCGACAAGCCCTCCGTGATCCGGCTTGCCTCGATCGAAGCCGCGCTGGCCCGGGGCGCGATTCACTATGTGGCCCTGGGTGATAAGCATTCGGTCACCAGGGTCGCCGACAGGGTCTGGTACGCCGGCTCACCGGAAGTCACCAATTTCGACGACATCGAATCCGATCCAGGCCATGTACTCGTCGTCGATATCGACGAGGACGACCCGCGGCGCGCCGCGACGGTAACGGCCCGGCATATCGGCCGGTGGCGCTTCATCACGTTGCGCCGACAGGTCGACACCAATCGTGATATCGCCGATCTGGACATGAATCTGGACCAATTGACCGACAAGGACCGCACCGTCGTCCGGTTGGCATTGACCGGCTCGCTGACGGTCACGGACCGTGCCGCGCTGGATGCCTGCCTGGACAAGTACGCGCGATTGTTTGCCTGGCTTGGTCTTTGGGAGCGCCACACCGACCTGGCGGTGATACCTGCGGACGGGGAGTTCACCAATCTCGGTATCGGCGGTTTTGCCGCCGCGGCAGTTGACGAACTCGTTTCGACAGCATGCGCGGACGACGCGGAGTCTGCCGTCGACGCGCAGGCTGCGCTGGCGCTGTTGCTTCGGCTCGCCGATCGGGGCGCCGCATGAAACTGCACCGGCTGGTACTGACGAACTATCGCGGCGTCACTCACCGAGAGATCGAGTTCCCCGACCAGGGTGTGGTCGTGGTATGCGGCGCCAACGAGGTCGGCAAGTCGTCGATGATCGAGGCTTTGGACCTCCTACTGGAATCCAAGGATCGTTCGACGAAAAAGGAAGTCAAACAGGTCAAACCGACCAATGCCGACGTCGGCTCCGAGGTCGCCGCCGAAATCAGCAGCGGCCCTTATCGTTTCATCTATCGCAAGCGGTTTCACAAAAAATCCGAGACCGAGCTGACCATGCTGGCGCCGCGCCGCGAACAGCTGACGGGCGACGAAGCTCACGATCGAGTCCGCGCAATGCTGGCCGAGACGGTGGACAACGAACTGTGGCATGCCCAGCGGGTCCTTCAAACCGGGTCGACGGCAGCGGTGAATCTGTCCGGCTGCGACGCGCTTTCGCGTGCGCTCGACGTCGCCGCGGCGCAATCCGACACCGACGCGGCCCTGTCGGGCAGCGAGCCGTTGCTCATCGAGCGGATCGACGCGGAGTATGCGCGCTACTTCACCCCGACCGGGCGGGCCACCGGGGAGTGGGCCGCCGCAATCTCGCGGCTGGCCGAAGCCGACGCCGCGGTCGCGGAGTGCACAGCGGCGGTCGCCGAGGTGGACGAACGGGTAAGCCGCCACGCGCTTCTCACCGAGCAGGTCGCTGAGCTTTCCCAGCAGCGGCTGGCTACCGGTCCTCGGCTCGCCGCAGCCGAGGCTGCCGCGGAAAAGATCGCTGAGCTCAGCGGTCAGGCGCACGAGGCCAAACTCGTAGCAGACGCTGCGGCCGCCAACTGCGCTGCGTCGAAGGCCGCCCATACCGGCCGGCTTCGTCTGCTGACCGAAATCGACAGTCGCACAACAACGCTCGCGGAAGCTCAGGTGGAAGCACAAGCGGCCGTCGAAGCGCTGGAGGTGGCGCGAGCCGAGGCCGAAGCCGCGGACGCCGGCGTCGAGGTAGCGACGGCCGCCCTTGCGGACATTCAGACTCGCGTGCAATCGGCGCGGCGTGCCGTAGACCAACTCGCCGCGTTGGAGGAGGCGGACCGGCTGAGCGCCCGGCTGGACAAGATCGACGGAATCCAACGTGATTCTGATCGGCTCGGCCAGGAACTGTCGGAGGTCGTCATCACCGACGAGCTGTTGCGACGAATCGAGAACGCCGCGGCCGCAGTCGATCGGACCGGCGCCCAGCTGGCGTTGATCTCAGCTGAGGTGCAAATCACCGCCGCCGCGGACCTCGAACTGATGGCCGGCGAACAACGGGTGTCGTTGTCGGCGGGTCAGAGTTGGTCGATCGCTGCCGCCGAGCCCACCGAGATCAAGGTGCCCGGTGTCCTCACCGCGCGTGTCACGCCCGGCGCCACGGCGCTCGACATACAAGCTGAACACGCTGCCGCACAACAGGAGTTGACGGCCGCGCTGACTGCCGCTGATGTCTCCGACGTGCACGCCGCACGTGCTGCCGACGAACGCCGCCGCGAACTGCGCAGCAGCCGCGATCGATTGACCGCCACCCTGGCCGGCCTGTGCGGCGATGACGAGATAGACCAACTCCGTTGCCGGCTGGCCCAGTTACGGGCCGAACAATCCGCCGAAGCCGGCACGCTCGATGCCGCAACCGCACGCGCCGAGCTAAAAGCGGCCGAAACCGCTCGCGCGGCTGCGGACGCCGATTGCGAAGCCAAGCGCCGCACCGCAGCCGCCGCCGGCTGCCGACTCGCCGAGACATCCACGCGGGCAATGGTCTTGCAAGAATATGCGGCAACACAGCGCGCCGAGCTGGATGCCGCCACCGACCTGCTGGCAAAAGAGCGGGCGTCGGTCAGTGACGTGGAACTGGCGTCGGCGGCAGACGCCGCACTGGCGGCGGCGCAAGGCGCGGAGCGGCGGGTTGCCGAGCTGACCGAGGAGCTGGCCGCCGCCGAACCAGACGCGGTCGCCGCCGAATTGGCCGATGCCGCCGCCGCGGCTGAGTCGCTGCATAAAGACTATGAAGCGGCGTCGCGCGCGTTGCGCGAAGTCAGCATCGAACTCTCGGTGTTCGGGGGTGAGGGCCGCCAAGGCAAACTCGACGCCGCACAGACCGAGCGTGAGCACGCGATAAGCCAGCATGCCCGGGTCGGTAGCAGGGCCCGCGCAGCGCAGCTGTTGCGGTCGGTGATGGCCCGCCACCGCGACGCCACCCGACTGCGCTACGTGGAGCCATACCGCGACGAGCTGCAACGGCTCGGCCGTCCGGTGTTCGGGTCCACCTTCGAAGTCGACATCGACAGCGACCTGTGCATCCGCAGCCGTACCCTGGACGGCCGCACCGTGCCCTTCGAATCTCTGTCGGGTGGCGCCAAAGAGCAGTTGGGCATCCTGGCGCGGCTGGCCGGCTCGGCGCTGGTCGCCAAGGAGGACAGCGTGCCGGTGGTGATCGACGACGCGCTGGGGTTCAGCGATCCAGACCGGCTGGCCAAGATGGGGAAGGTGTTCGACACCGTCGGCACCCACGGACAGGTGATCGTGTTGACCTGTAGCCCCGACCGCTACCTGGGGGTCAAGGGGGCGCATCGTATCGATCTCGACGTTTAGTCATCGGCGGCTGGCCAGCACGTCGTACACTCACTCGAAAACGGGGATGTGCGATGGACATTCAGTGCGACTACGTCGTCGTCGGCACCGGCTCGGCCGGTGCGGTCGTGACCAATCGGCTCAGCGCCGACCCAGGCACCGCGGTGGTGGCATTGGAAGCGGGCCCACCCGACAAGAACAGATTCATCGGGATCCCGGCAGCCTTCTCCAAGCTGTTCCGCAGCGAGATCGACTGGGACTACCTGACCGAGCCCCAACCGAGCCTCGCCGATCGCCAGATCTATTGGCCCCGAGGCAAGGTGCTCGGCGGATCCTCGTCGATGAACGCGATGATGTGGGTGCGCGGGTTCGCCGGCGACTACGACGAATGGGCCCTGCGCGCGGGGCCGGAGTGGTCCTACACCGAAGCGCTCGGCTACTACCGCCGCATCGAAAACGTCGAGGACGCATGGCACTTTGTCAGCGGTGAGGACAGCGGAGTCACCGGGCCGTTGCAGATTTCGCGTCAGCGCAGCCCGCGACCCGCTACCGGGGCATGGCTGGCCGCCGTGCGGGACTGCGGCTTTCCCATGGTGCAACCGAATACGACTGTGCCGGAAGGGTTCTGCGAGACGGTGGTCACGCAGCGCCGCGGTGCTCGGTACAGCACTGCCGACGCCTACCTGAAGCCGGCCCGACGGCGAAAGAACCTCAGCCTGCTCACCGGCGCCACCGCGACACGAGTCGTCTTCGACGGCAACCGCGCGGTCGGTGTGGAATACGAGCAGGATGGTCGAACATGCGTCGCCAACGCCCGACGCGAGGTGGTGCTCTGCGGCGGTGCCGTCAACAGCCCGCAGCTGCTGATGCTCTCGGGCATCGGCGACCGCGACCACCTCGCCGAACACGGCATCGAAACGGTTCACCACGCACCCGAGGTGGGGCAGAATCTGATCGATCACCTGGTGACCGTGCTGGGCTTCGAGGTCGGCGGCGACAGCCTGGCCGACGCCGAAAAGCCCACCCAACTGATCAACTACTTAACGCGCCGCCGTGGCATGCTGACCTCCAACGTCGGTGAGGCCTATGGATTCGTCCGCACCCGGCCCGAGCTACCGCTTCCGGACGTCGAGCTGATCTTCGCTCCGGCACCGTTCTACGACGAGGGCCTGCTCACCGAGTCACCAGGGCATGGCGTGGTCTTCGGGCCGATCCTGGTCGCACCCGAAAGCCGCGGCCAGATCAAGCTGCGGTCGGCGGATCCGCATGATAAACCGGTCATCGATCCGCGGTACCTGTCCGACGCGAACGGGGCCGACCGTGCCGCGATGATGGAAGGCCTGCGGATGTGCGCCCGGATCGCCGCGGCCCCGCCGCTGAAAAGCTTGCTCGGCGCCATCGCACGACCCCGGAACTGCACAGAGTTGAATGAGGACACCCTGGAAAAAGCGCTGACCACCTGTTCGCACACTTTGTATCACCCCCTGGGCACCTGCCGGATGGGGAGCGACGAGGCGAGTGTGGTGGATCCTCAACTGCGGGTCCGCGGCGTGGATCGCCTGCGGGTTGCCGATGCCTCGGTGATGCCCAGCACGGTTCGCGGCCACACCCACGCGCCGTCGGTCCTGATCGGAGAGAAAGCGGCCGATCTGATCCGCGGCTGAAACATGCCGTGCGAACTGCGCGCTTCACGCGCCCTCGGCACAATGGGGCAGTGACTGGCGGCAACCGATGACGATGAACGCCAAACGGCGCCGAGTGCACGACAAGCTGGCGGGCATGCCGGGCGTGCGGCCCGTGCGCCGGCCCGTCTCTCCGGACAGCGGTGACGAGTTCGATCTGTACTACGTGCGCACCGGCCGTAAGTCCGCACACCCGCTGGTGATCCTGCCCGGCGGGCCGGGCGTGGCGTCCATGCGGCTGTACAAGGGATTGCGCCGCCGTTTCGCGGCCGCGGGTCTGGACGTCATCATGATCGAGCATCGTGGGGTCGGCATGTCGCGACACGACGACTCCGGCGCCGACCTGCCGCCCCAAGCGCTCACCGTCGATCAAGTGGTCGACGACGTCGCCGCGGTGCTGGACGACGCACATGTGGAGTCGGCTGTCGTCTACGGGACGTCTTACGGCACCTACATCGCGGCCGGACTGGGCGTCCGCCATCCCGGTCGGGTGCGCGCGATGATCCTCGATTCGCCCCTGCTGTCCCGCGATGACATCGCCGATGTGCGGGACGCCATTCGCGGCCTGCTGCTGCGTGGCGACCATCCGGAAACCGCCGCGCTGGCACCCAAGGTTCGCCGGCTGGTCGACGAAGGTGTGATGACCCACTCGGGTGGTCAGATCGCCGCGAGGTTCTACGGCTACGGCGGGACCGACCTGCTCGAGCGCCAACTCGACCTGTTACTCACCGGGCGAACTATGTTGTGGCAGAGCATGCTTCGGTTCGGCACCATTCTGGCCCGCAAGGCGCCGTACCGCTTCGAGACCGATCTGGTCAACCGCATCGCGCTCCGCGAACTCGACTACGCTCCGAAACCCGACGGCCTACCTCTGGACCCTGCCATTGCGATGCGTGAAATGATCCCGCAGACAGCACCTTTCGAGGCAGAGCCATATGACCTGGTCGCCGAGATGCCGAAATTCGGCTGGCCCACTGTGGTCATTTCCGGCGGCCGCGACCTCGTCACGCCGCCGGCGGTGGCTGAGCGCATCGCATCACTGGTGCCGGATGCGGTGCTGCTGAGCCTGCCGACGATGGCCCACGGCGCGCTGGACTTTCGTGAGGCTGCCGCGCTTGCCGTCGCGGAGGCGGTATGCGGCGGTGAGTTCGACGGACTTGCCGAGCGGGCGGCGGCCTTGGATGCGCTTCCGGAGCACCCGGCAATGCGTGTGCTTTGGAAGGCAATTCGGGTGGCCGCCACCGCCGAGCGCGCGTTGCCGTTCATATGGCGAGCAGACGCAAAATCCCCCAAAATCAGTGCGGATTAGGCGATTTTGCGTCTGCTCGGCGGCGATTCGGCGTCTGCTAGCGAACGAATCCCACTGCAGTCCAATCCACGTCGGCCAGCCCAAACGCGCCGAAGTTCGCCAGATCGCTGCGCACCGCCACATCGCCGGGCGACTGGAACAGCGGCAGGCTGAATCCTTCCCACCAGAGCATCCTGTCGATCTCGTTGGCGAGCGCACGGGCTCGGTCCGGGTCCAGCTCGGACAATGCCTGGTCGATCTTGGCGTCGATCTCCGGGCTGCCTATTTTGCCGAAATTGCTTTCGCCCTTCGAAGCGTATATCTGACGCAGTGCTGAAAGTGGATAACCACCACCCACCCAACCGAATTCGACGACGTCGAAGTCGCCAGTGCTCACATACTGACTGAAGAATCCGGTGCCCGGTTTGGGGTCGAGCACCAGCTTGACACCGATCTGCGCCAGGTTCTGCTGGGCGACAAGCCCGATCTGCCGCCGAAACTCCTGATCGTAGAACGGATCACGAATGACGAGTTGCTTGCCGTTCTTCTCGCGTACCGCTCCGTTGAGCTTCCAGCCCAAGGCGTCGAGCTCTTCGCGGGCCCGGTCGGGGTTGTAGGCGGCCGGTGCGCTGTTGTCTTGGTAACCCAACTGCCCCGCCATGAAGATGTGGTTGTTCAGCGGCGTCGGATGCGGCGTCAGGCCATGCTGGACTACGTCGGCGATGGCCTGGCGGTCGATGCCTTTGCTGATCGCCAGCCGCAGCCTGGGGTCCTCCATGATTGATCCGCGCGCGCCGTTGAAGGTGATGTGGTACCACTCCAGCGCTGGCGCGCTTCGGATCGCAATCCCCGGTGTGCGCCGCGCGGTGACCATGTCGGCAATGGAACCCACGTCGGCGGAATCAATCGCATTGTTCTGCAGGGCGGGGATGACGCCGAGGGGATCGAGGACCAGGAACGTGATGGAGTCGAGCCGCGGCTTGGCTCCCCACCAACGGGGATTTCGAGTCAGCACAACCCGCTGTGCGGTTCGGTTGATCGTGGAGACGACGAATGGTCCCGCTGACGGGCCGGGTGCGTTGAGTTGGCCCTTGTTGAACACATCCGGGTCCGCCGTCATGCTGTGCGGTTGCAGGCCGCCGAACAATGCACGCCATTCCGAATACGGCTTGTCGAAGGTGACCACCGCTTGGCGGTCGTCAACGCCTCTGGTCACCGACTTCACCTGTTCATAACCGGAGCTGCTGGCGATCAGGTACCGCTCGTCGCGGCCGCTGCAGGCGTGCGCCAGGGCCGCGAGGTCCTCCCAGACGATCGGGGTGCCGTCGGTCCATACCGCTTTAGGGTTGATTGTGTAGGTGACGACCTGCGGGTTGGTACCGGTCAACTCGACGTTCGTGAAGTAGTCGGTGTTGAGCCGCTGTGAGCCGTCGGCGCTGGTGATGAAGACTCCCGGCAGCGTCGGGCCGATAACCGATCCGGTGGCTGCCGTGTTGCCGTCGATGTTGGACACGTTGAAGTTATCCGGGAACATCGTCAGCGAAAGCCGCAGATTGCCGCCGTCGCGCAGGGTCGCCGGGTCCCGGGGGTTGATGTCGCTGGTGGTGCCGATCCGTGCGGCGTGTGCCTCCGTGATGTCGCGGTAGCCATCCGAGCAGCCGGTGGCGACCAGCACAGCGCCCAGCGCCAAAACCGCAACCTTGCGAACAGTCTGCGCGCGCCTCACCCGCACGATGCTAACCGCCGGCGACATCAATCTCCCTGGGGTCGCGCCCGCGGAACCGCAGCCAGCAGTCGCTGCGTGTACTCGTGTTGCGGGTTGCTGAACACCTGATCGCCGTCGCCCTGCTCCACGATCGTTCCCCGATACATCACCGCCACCCGGTGCGCCAAGTGTTTCACCACTGAAAGATCGTGCGACACAAATAAATACGACAATCCGAAGCGTGCCTGCAGATCAAGGAGCAAGTTGATGATGCCCGCTTGAATCGACACGTCGAGCGCCGAAACCGGCTCGTCGAGGGCAAGGATCTTCGGCTGCAAAGCCAGTGCCCGCGCAATGCCGATCCGTTGCTTCTGCCCACCGGAGAACTCGGCGGGGTACCGGCTGGCGGCGCCACGGTCGAGTCCGACGACCGAAAGCAGCTCGGCGACCCGCTCCTCGCACCGCGGCCTGTCGAACCCGTTGGCCACCAACGGTTCAGCGACAACATCGAACACCGGCAGGCGTGGGTCCAGCGAGGCCACAGGGTCCTGGAACACCACCTGCAACTCGGTCCGGAGTTTGCGACGGGCGGCCTTGTCGAGCGACGAGACGTCGGTGCCGAGAATCTCGATGGAACCCGCCTGCGGTGCGTTGAGTTCCAGAACCTGAGTGAGCGTTGTCGATTTGCCCGAACCGGACTCGCCGACGATGCCCAGGGTGCGGCCTTCTTCCAGGGTGAAACTCACGCCGTCGACCGCGCGTACCTCACCCACCCGCCTGCGCAACACCACTCCCTTGGTGAGCGGGTAAGTCTTGGCGAGATCCGTAATCTGCAGCACCGTCCGGGGCTCCTCGGCCGTGCTTTCCATGTCGGGCGGTTGCGTTGAAACGCCGAAGATTTCGGCCGCGCTACGTCCTGCGACGTCGTTGGTGCGGATGCACGCCGCTCGATGGCCGTTCCCCACCACGACGAGATCGGGTTCCGCCGAACGACATCGATCGATCACGAGTGGACAGCGGGGGGCGAACGGGCACTCATCGAGGGGCAGTGACGACATCGTCGGCGGTGCACCCGGAATGGGAATCAGCCGGGTGCCCTGTGGCGCGTCAAGTCTGGGCACCGAACCGAGCAACCCGACGGTGTACGGCATCCGGCGATCGCGGTAGAGATCTTCGACCGCGGCGATCTCGACGCCACGCCCGGCGTACATGACGATTGCCCGGTCGGCGAACTCGGACACCACACCCAGGTCATGGGTGATGATCAGCACCCCGGCGCCGGTCACGTCTCGCGCAGTTCTGAGCACATCGAGGATTTGGGCCTGAACGGTGACGTCCAGCGCGGTGGTCGGTTCGTCGCAGATCAACAGGTCGGGATCATTCGCGATCGCGATCGCGATCACCACCCGCTGGCGCTCGCCGCCGGATAGCTCGTGCGGGAAAGCCCTGGCCCGGCTTGTCGGCTGCGAGATGCCAACCAGCTCGAGTAGCTCGACGGCACGCTTGCGGGCGTTCGCTCGGCTGATGTCGCGGTGGTGAACTTCGATCGCTTCGGCGATCTGGTCGCCAATGGTGTAGACCGGGGTCAGCGCCGACATCGGGTCCTGGAATATGGTGCCGACCGCGTTGCCGCGGATCCGTGACATCGCCTGGTCGGACAGTCCGAGCAATTCCTCGTCGCGCAAGCGGATCGATCCGGACACCTTCGCGTACTCGGGTAACAGTCCGATTACCGCCATCGCCGCAGTGCTTTTGCCCGAACCGGATTCTCCGACGATGGCGACGACTTCGCCGGGATCGATGTGGTACGTCATGCCCCGCACCGCGGCCACCGCAGCGTGCCCGGCGTCGAAGGTGACGTTCAGATCCGTCACCTCCAACAGCGCCGTCATTGCCGCCTCTTGCGGCGCTGAGGACTGCGCGGGTCCAGCGCGTCCCGCAGGCCGTCGCCGGCGAGGTTGGCGCACAGGACAATCAGAACCAGCGCCCCAGCGGGAAACAGGAAGACCCAGGGGAACGTGGTGACTGAAGGCTCGCCGTCGGCGATCAACGTCCCCAACGACACATCGGGGGGCTGAACACCGAATCCCAGGAAGCTCAAACCGGTTTCGGCGAGGATCGCGAGTCCGACATTCAGCGTCGCGTCGATGATGAGGATGGACGCCACGTTGGGCACGATGTGATGCACAATGACCCGTCGGCTGGAGACGCCCATATACCTTGCCGCACGGACGAATTCGCGTTCCCTGAGGCTCATCGTCAGACCGCGCACCATGCGCGAGCTGACCATCCAGCCGAAGATCGCGAGGAGCACTATCAGCCAGAAGATGTTGCTCGACCCTTTCGTGCGCTGAGCGACGATGGCGATCAGCAGAAAGCTTGGCACCACCAGCAGCAGGTCAACCAGCCACATCAAGGCCCCATCGCGCCAGCCGCCGAAATAACCTGCAACTGAGCCGACGGTGGCGGCGATGGTCGTCGAGATCAGAGCCACGCAGAAACCGATCAGCATCGACTTCTGCATGCCGCGCAGAATCCGGGCCAGCAGATCCTGACCGAGGGCATTCGTGCCGAACCAGTGCTTGAGTGACGGTGGCTGCAGCAGCGCGTCGAGGTCGAGATGGTTGTAGTCGTAGGGAAGTAGGGGCGGCAGCGCGTAGCAACCGGCAAATCCCACCAGCAGCAGAATAACCGCGACGACCGCGGGCCTGTTGCGAAAGAATCTGCGCGCTATCAGGTTTCGCCGTGAGGTGAAGGTGCCCGCCGGGTGTACACCAGACTTGACTTCCGCGGTAGCCCCGCGAGTCATGAGCGCTGCTCCTCGGCATCATGTCGTTCTGCGGCGTCGCCGGTGTGCATCACGAGACCCGCACTCTCGGGTCCAACAACGCATAGAAGACGTCGGACAACAGTCCGGCGAGCAGAACTGCCGCGCCGGAGAACAACGTAATGGCGGCAACGACATTGGTGTCCTGCGTGGAAATGCCTTGTACCACCCACTCGCCCATGCCGTGCCAGCCGAAGATCTTCTCCACGAACACTGCGCCGACAACCAAGCCGCTGACCCCGTAGGCGAACAAGGTGGCCAGTGGAATCAGCGCGGTGCGCAGTCCGTGTTTCAACAGCGCACGCCGGCGGGTCAGGCCCTTGGCACGCGCGGTCCGGATGAAATCCTCGCTCAGTACGTCCAGCATGGCGTTGCGCTGGTAGCGGCTGAAGCTTGCGATTGCGAGCAAGGCCAAGGTCAGCGTCGGTAAAACGAGGTGTTGCACGCGGTCGACGAAGTGGTTCCACATCCCGGCGGGCGGAATCGGTGAAGTCTCGCCCGTGTATTGGAAGATTCGCAGCCCGGTGAGCATGTTGACGCGCAGCCCGGCCAGGATGAGCAGTCCCGCCAGCACAAACGAGGGAACGCTCAAGATGATCAACGACAGCACGGTGATGACGCGGTCGCTGAACCGGTACTGACGGATGGCTCCCCAAGCCCCTACGATGACGCCGATTATCGTGCCAAGCGCCGAACCGGTCACCACGAGCCGCAGACTGACCCCGATCCGATGCCACAGCTCGTCGGAGACGGGGTGACTGGTCACCGTTTTGCCGAAGTCTCCACGGACCGCACCGGACGCCCATTTCCCGTACCGGATGGGTATCGGTTTATCCAAACCCAGTTCAACCTTCTTCGCATGGATCGCCTCCAGCGAAGGCGTCGGGTGCCGCTGGATATAAGTCTCGAGCGGGTGAAACATCACCGACGCCAGGCAGAAGGCCAAGAAGGACGCGAGGATCAGCAGCACGATGTAATTGAGCAGCCGGCGCAGGAGGAAGCGAATCATGCTTGATCGCCCCGCACGCGTCGCATTGGGACAGGTTAAGAGATGTCCGGCCGCTTGGCGCGGACAACGTCGCCGTCCAGTCCAAATCCTGATGGTGGCGACCCGCCCCCCAGCGCGCGCTCACGATCGCCACGACTGGCGCCACGTCATTCCATTCCGGTTGATCCAGACCCGTGAAATCCCGGCAGTCGGTTGTTAAAATCCACCGCGGCATCGATCTGCGTAGCAAATTCCATCCCGTGATCCCGAGGAGACTGGCGTGACGGTTACCGAGGAATATTTGGCCAACAACGCCAAATACGCGAGCAATTTCAAAGGTCCGCTACCGATGCCGCCCAGCAAACACGTCGCGGTCCTCGCGTGCATGGACGCCCGACTGGACGTGTACCGCCTGCTCGGACTCAACGAGGGTGAAGCTCACGTGATCCGGAACGCCGGCGGGGTTGTCACCGACGACGCCATCCGCTCGCTGGCCATCAGCCAGCGGCTGCTGGGAACCCAGGAGATCATCCTGATTCACCACACCGACTGCGGCATGCTCACCTTCACCGACGACGACTTCAAGCGCAACATTCAGGAAGAGACCGGGGTGAAGCCGCCCTGGGCCGCCGAGGCGTTTCCTGATGCTGAGGAAGATGTCCGGCAGTCGTTGCGGCGCATCGAGAACAGTCCGTTTGTCAACAAGCACGTGTCGCTGCGTGGCTTTGTCTTCGACGTCGCCACCGGCAAGCTCAACGAGGTCACGCTGTAGCGGCCGAACATGCGCCGGCTACGGGATGGCGAACGCGCAACGTGGACCGGAAGAGTTCGCCAGTCGGGGGTCTAACGTCGCTAGCGGCGCGCTCAACAACTCAGCCAGCGCGACGTACCAGGCGTCGTATGCGGCTAGATTCTTCCGTAGCTCCCACACACGTTCGGCAAACGGCTCGTAAGCGAACAACCCGACCCGTAGAGCCAGCAGGTCCGCGTGAGCTAACGCCGCGCTGTCGGCAGAGATCTCGCCGGCCATCGCCGCTCGCCGCAATATGTTGGCCGCTTCTACCGGCATCAGGTGGGGTGCGGCGAGGTCATCCGAGGCGAGCAGCCGGTCGGCCCATCTTCCGACCGGACCGGTGTCGACAAGGGCAGCTACCACGAGGCTCGAGTCGACAACAAGGGTCATCGGCGGTCTGCATCGCGGTGGCCGAGGATCGACTCGGCCGACAGCTGGCTGCCGATGCGGTGCTTGCGGTCGCGAACCTTCGCCAGCAGCACCTCGGCATCCGGCCGTCTGGCCAGCTCGATCAGCTGAGCACGTAGGTATTCCTGCAGTGAGCGACCACTGAGCGCGGCCCGCGAGGCAAGCTCATCGCGGGTTTCTTCGGGCACGTCGCGGATGGTTATCGCCGCCATAGCAGCATTATGCTGCTAACAGCAGCATATCCGCAAAAACCACAATTGCCGGGGATCACGCGTATTGCCTCGCCTTGACAGCGGAGGCAGTGGCTGCTTGCATATACGGCAATAATCATTAATATGGCCAGTTCGGCCAGGATTACCCAGAATGCGGACAACCCGATGACTGTCGACGCGAAAGCCGGCCCGTCGGCCGGACAATATGAACTGACGCACCTCCGCTCGCTTGAGGCAGAGGCCATCCACATCATCCGGGAGGTCGCGGCCGAATTCGAGCGGCCGGTGCTGCTGTTCTCCGGCGGCAAGGACTCCATTGTCATGCTGCACTTGGCGCTCAAGGCTTTTCGTCCCGGCCGGCTGCCGTTTCCGGTGATGCATGTCGATACGGGCCACAACTTCGACGAGGTCATCGCCACCCGTGACGAGCTGGTGGCAGAACATGGGGTGCGCTTGGTGGTCGCGTCCGTGCAGGACGACATCGACGCCGGCCGGGTCGTCGAAACCATCCCGTCGCGCAATCCGATCCAGACGGTGACGCTGTTGCGCGCCATCCGGGAAAACAAGTTCGACGCGGCATTCGGCGGCGCGCGACGCGACGAGGAGAAGGCACGCGCCAAGGAGCGGGTGTTCAGTTTCCGCGACGAGTTCGGCCAGTGGGATCCGAAATCGCAACGGCCGGAGCTATGGAATCTCTACAACGGAAGGCACCACAAGGGCGAACACATCCGGGTGTTCCCACTGTCCAACTGGACCGAGTTCGACATCTGGTCATACATAGGCGCTGAGAAGGTCAAACTGCCCTCGATCTATTTCGCGCACCGCCGCAAGGTCTTTCAACGCGACGGCATGTTGCTGGCGGTCCACCGGCACATGCAGCCGCGCGCGGACGAGCGGGTGTTCGAGGCCACCGTGCGATTCCGCACCGTCGGCGATGTCACCTGTACGGGCTGCGTGGAATCGATGGCCGCCACGGTGTCGGAGGTCATCGCCGAGACCGCGGTGGCCCGGCTGACCGAGCGCGGGGCGACCAGGGCTGACGACCGGATCTCAGAAGCCGGGATGGAAGACCGCAAACGGCAGGGGTACTTCTGATGGCCGCACCCGCCACCCTGCTGAGGCTGGCCACCGCCGGCTCCGTCGACGACGGCAAATCCACGCTGATCGGGCGGTTGCTCTACGACTCCAAGGCCGTGATGGAAGACCAGTGGGCATCGGTGGAGCGGACGTCGAAAGAGCGCGGTCACGGATACACCGACCTGGCCCTGGTAACCGACGGGCTGCGGGCCGAACGTGAACAAGGCATCACCATCGACGTCGCCTACCGCTATTTCGCCACTCCCAAGCGGAAATTCATCATCGCCGACACTCCGGGTCACATCCAGTACACCCGCAACATGGTGACCGGTGCATCCACCGCTCAACTGGTGATCGTGCTGGTCGACGCCCGGCATGGCCTGCTGGAGCAGTCCCGCCGGCACGCTTTCCTGGCCTCGCTGCTGGGCATCCAGCATGTGGTGCTTGCGGTCAACAAGATGGACCTGATCGGTTGGGACAAAGAGAAATTCGAGGCCATCCGCGACGAGTTCCACGCCTTTGCCGCACGTCTGGATGTGCAGGACGTCGCCACCGTCCCGATCTCGGCGCTGCACGGCGACAACGTGGTGACCAAGTCCGACCAGACGCCGTGGTACGAGGGCCCCTCGCTGCTTTCACATCTCGAAGAGGTTTACATCGCCGGTGACCGAAACCTGGTCGACGTGCGGTTTCCGGTTCAGTACGTAATCCGGCCGCACACCCTGGAGCATCAAGACCACCGCAGCTACGCGGGCACCGTGGCCAGTGGGGTGATGCGGCCGGGCGACGAGGTGATCGTGCTGCCGATCGGCAAGACCACCCGGATCACCGCTATCGACGGCCCGACTGGGCCTGTCGGCGAAGCGTTTCCGCCGATGGCCGTTTCGTTGACCCTCGCAGACGACATCGACATCTCGCGCGGTGACATGATCGCGCGCACCAACAATCAACCGAGGATTGCGCAGCAGTTCGACGCGACTGTGTGCTGGATGTCCGATTCCGCGGTGCTCGAGCCCGGCCGCGACTACATCATCAAACACACCACCCGGACCACCCGCGCTCGGGTCACCGAGCTGGACTATCGGCTCGATGTCAACACGCTGCACCGCGACAAGTCCGCAAAGGCGTTGCAGCTCAACGAACTCGGCCGGATCTCGTTGCGCACACAAGTGCCGCTGCTGCTCGACGAATACACCCGCAACGCGAGCACCGGATCATTCATCCTGATCGATCCCGACACCAATGGGACGGTGGCGGCGGGCATGGTGTTGCGCGACGTGTCGGCGCAAACGGCAAGCCCGAACACAGTGCGGCACCAGTCGCTGGCTACCGCCGAAGATCGGGCGGGTCACGGCCGGACAGTGTGGTTCACCGGCCTGTCGGGCTCCGGCAAGTCGTCGGTGGCCATGCTGGTCGAACAGAAGCTGCTCGAAAAGGGCGTTCCAGCTTATGTTCTCGACGGTGACAACCTGCGCCACGGCCTGAATGCCGACCTGGGCTTCAGCATGGCCGACCGAGCGGAGAACCTACGGCGGCTGGCGCATGTGGCGACGCTGCTCGCCGACTCCGGCCAAGTCGTGCTGGTTCCGGCGATCAGCCCACTCGCCGAGCACCGCGCAATGGCCCGAAAGGTACACGCCGACGCCGGATTCGAATTCCTCGAGGTGTTCTGTGACACCCCGCTGGAAGATTGCGAGCGACGGGATCCCAAGGGGCTGTACGCAAAAGCTCGCGCGGGTGAGATCACGCACTTTACCGGGATAGACAGCCCGTATCAGCGGCCGAAGAAGCCTGATCTGAGGCTTACCCCGGACCGCACCCTCGACGAGTTGGCGCAGCAAGTCATCGATCTGATTGAATCGCGGTCGTGAGTGACCACGAGCTGGCCCACCAGTTGGCGAGCCAGGCCGGTGCGCTGCTCCTCGGTGTGCGCGACGAGCTGGCCGATGCGACACAACCCGAGCGAAAAGCCGCGGGGGACAAGCGATCACATGACTTCTTGATGCAGGCCCTGGCCCAGTCGAGGCCCGGTGATGCGGTGCTGTCCGAAGAGGGCGCCGACGATCCGGTGCGACTACGCTCCGATCGTGTCTGGATCGTCGACCCGCTGGACGGGACTCGCGAATTCTCCGAGCTCGGCCGCCAGGATTGGGCCGTACACGTCGCGCTATGGGAATCCGGTGAACTCGTCGCCGGCGCAATAGGCTTGCCGGCGCAGGGGATCACGCTGGCCACACCCGACGTCGACCCGCCGCCCGCATGTCCGGGCTCGCCCCGCATCGTGGTATCGCGCACCCGTCCGCCGGCCATCGCGCTGCAGGTACGCGAGCGTCTCGGCGGCAGCTTGGTGGAGATGGGGTCGGCGGGGGCCAAGGTCGCTGCGGTCATCCAGGGGCTGGCCGATGTGTACGTCCACGCCGGCGGCCAATACGAATGGGATTCCGCGGCGCCGGTCGCAGTTGCGCGCGCGGCCGGCTTGCATACCTCGCGCCTCGACGGTTCTGCCCTGCAGTACAACCGGCCCGATCCACTACTGCCCGATCTGGTGGTGTGCCGCCCGGAGTTCGCCGAGGCGGTGCTCAGCGTCACCGATTGACTGGCAGAATTCTCCAAATGCGGATGTCGGCCAAGGCGGAATACGCGGTCCGGGCGATGGTCCAGCTAGCCGCGACCACCGACGGCACACTGGTCAAAACCGAGGACTTAGCTCAGGCCCAGGGCATACCGCCGCAGTTTCTCGTCGACATTCTGACCAACCTGCGCACCGACCGCTTGGTAAGGAGCCACCGCGGTCGGGACGGCGGTTACGAACTCGCTCGTCCGGGAAACGAGATCAGCATTGCCGACGTGCTGCGGTGCATCGACGGGCCATTGGCAAGCGTCCGCGACATCGGGCTGGGCGACCTGCCGTACTCGGGTCCGACGACCGCACTCACCGACGTGTGGCGAGCGTTGCGCGCCAGCATGCGGGCGGTGCTGGAAGAAACGACGCTGGCCGACGTCGCGTCCGGCGTCCTGCCCAAGCACGTGGCGAAGCTTGCAGACGACTACCGCGATCAGGAAAGCGAGCGGCACGGAGCTCCGCGCTAGCGATCGCCGCCCCGTCAGCCGCCGGAGCCGTACGGGCGGGTGAGAATCTCCATCGCGTGCCCCGACGGGTCCATGAAGTACACCCCGCGCCCACCGTCTCGGTGGTTGATCTCGCCGGGCCGGTTGGCGCCCGGGTCCGCCCAATGCTCCAGCCCGCGGGATTGGATCTTGCCGTAGATGGCGTCGAAGTCCTCCTCGGAAACGAGGAACGCGTAGTGCTGACGGGGGATCTGTCCACCCTCGGGAGCGTCCGCGTAGTCCAGGCTGGCGCCGTGCTCGAGCGCGACGACCATGAAGGGGCCGAATGGCTCCGGATTGGGCAGGCCGAACAGTTCGGCAAGAAACTCCGCGGATTCGCGCTTGTCGTGCGACCTGACGATGGTGTGGTTGAAGCTGATAGGCATAACTTCCTCCTTCCTCTTGCCCGCGAGTGTGCGCGTTTGTACGACGACACGCCGTTCGGGCGGTCATTCTGCGCACGCTCGCGGCGGTTTCACTTCGGTGCGGTGAGCTCCAAGGCAATGTTGTCGGGATCGCGAAACTCCAGAATGTAGGACGGGCCGATGTCTTTCACCGGCTCATGCCGAATGTTGAGTTCGTCGAGATGCGCAGCGGCCGAATCTAATTCGGCTTTACTTCCCATACGGAACGCGAGGTGGTCCAGACCGGCGCGATCCTCGTCGAAGCGGTCGGTCGCCACCGGCCGCAGGCCGAGCAGTGTGCCGCCCAGGTCGTAGATGACACCGCCGAACAAGAAGTCCAGCTGGCGCCGCGTTGCCTCGTCGGCGTTCTCCGGGACCTCGATCAGCACCGGCCAACCGAAGACGCTTTCGTAGAACTGCCTGGACCGCTCGATATCGGTGACCGTCAGGCGGACGTGCGCGATGGAAGTGGTGCCTAAGCCCATCGACCCATGCTGCCAGAATCGCATACGTGCGGATAGCAATGACCATGCCGGTGATGGAGCCGGACCTGGATGCGGCGCTGTTGAAGAGTTGGGCGCGCGCTATCGACGAAGGCCCGTTCTCGTCGCTGTGCTGGGGCGAGCGCATCGCGTTCGACAACCCCGACAACCTGACGTTGCTCGGTGCGCTGGCCGCCTGGACCGATCGAGTACGGCTGCTGACAACGGTCATCGTGCCGCAGTTGCACCACCCGGTGATGCTGGCCAAAGCGCTCGCGACGGGCGACATGCTCTGCGGCGGCCGCTTGACGGTGGGCGTCGGCGTCGGCGGCAGGCACGAGGACTACCACGCCGTCGGTGCCGATACCGCAACGCAGACCATGCGCGGCATGGCCGAACGGGTAGCGGTGATGAAGCGGGTGTGGGCCGGCGAGAAGATCACCGAGTCGGTGGTGCCGGTCGGGCCGCGCCCGATCCAGGCCGGGGGTCCGCCGCTGTTTCTCGGCAGCATCGGGCCCAAGACCATCCGCAGCGCGGCTGGCTGGGCCGACGGATTGGCCGGCACCACCTTGGACCTCGATGTCGCCAAGCAGAACGAGCTATTCGACGTGGCGCGGGAGGCGTGGGCTGCGGCCGACAGGCCCAAACCTCACCTGGCGACATCGTTCTGGTTCGCATTCGGGTCACCCGAGCAGGCTCGCGCCCAGGTGCATCGTCATCTGAGTCGCTACATGAACTGGATACCGGCCGAGTACGTCGACGCGATGGCGCCGATGACCGGATGGGCCGGCAGCGAAGACGAGCTGGCCGCGGTGCTGCGAAAATTCGCCGCGATCGGCGCCGACGAAGTTCAACTCATCCCGACCAGCACAGACATCGAGCAGCTGCGCCGCGCCGCCGATGTAGCCGCCGAATTCGCCTAGCATCCAATGGCTTAACGGACGAGCGTGTCAGCGTCCTGGACACCGACTTGGCGTGCTGGCACGCTGGCGGCGTGGTATGGGTACGGACGAAGATCTGCGGCATCGGCACCGTGGGCGACCTCAATGCCGCCGTTGCTGCCGGCGCCGACGCGATCGGCCTGATCGTCGGAACCACCCATATCAGTGAAGACGAACTCTCGGTCCAGCGCGCCCAGCAGATCGCCTCGGCCGCAGCACCTTTCGTCTCTACCGTGCTGGTAACCCACGTGATCAGCGCGGAAGCAATTCTTGACCTGGCGGACCAAGTGGGCGTGGATGCCGTGCAGGTGCATGGTGAAGTCTCGATCGACACCATGCGCGCCGTCTGGCATCACCGTCGCCGCCCGCTGCGAGTCATCGGCACGGTCCACGTAACGGGCGGGCAAGCCTTTGCAGCCGCGCAACAAGTTTCGGAAGTGTGTGACGCGGTCCTCCTCGATACCCGGACGGACGCAAGGCTCGGCGGCACGGGACTTACCCACGACTGGACCATCAGCCGACGCATCGTCGAAGCACTCCACCATGAAGGGCGGCCCGTGATCCTTGCGGGAGGGCTCGATGCGTCGAACGTATCGTCGGCGGTTCGACAAGTCCGCCCGTACGGTGTCGACGCCAACAGCCGGCTCAAGGGTCCGGACGGACGGAAAGATCATGCCAAGTGTGAGGCGTTCGTCCGTGCAGCGAATTCCGACGTGGGGAGCTGACGACCCAGCGTGGGGAGCACGCGGTCGCATCAAGTGGCGTTGAGCGCCCGTCGGGTCTCGTTTTCGATCCGGCGGGTTGTGTCAGCCCGATTTCTCGAGGGAGGACTGTTGCGGAGGTTGCCCCTTGCGCAGGGTGGCCAATAGCTCGCGGTAGGGACCCACCAGGTATGCGGTATCGCCGGCACAGAGCAGGGCGTCGCGGCGCGGGTGCAGCGCGACCGGCGCGTCCTGCCGGGTGATCGCGATGACGCGGGTCTGCGTTGACAAGTCGAACATTCGCAGGCCGTCGAGTTCGCTGCCGCCGGCCACGTGCATTCCACCGACCATGAAGGACCGCTGCCCCACCGAGAACGTCCCCAGCACCTGCAGGCCCATTGCGGCGCCGATGAACCAGGGCGCGGCCAGTTCGACCGTCGACCGCACGTTCACAAACTCGAACCGCTGCGCCAGTGCGGCCCCCAGCGCGCGGTCGTATACGCGCAGTACAACCGGTACGTCGGGCCGGTTGACATCGGGCATGAATCGGGCGCCGAGCATCTCGCGCAGTACGATTCCGGTCTCGATGTTCACCATGTCGTCCTGGGTCAGCACGGCAACGGCGCGGGCGGTGTCGACGCGAGCCGATTCCAGCGTCTGACGCAGCGTTGCGTCCCCGAAGATTACCGGCACGTCCAGTTCGGCCGCCGTCGACAGGTAGCGGTTGTTCTCATCAAGCTCGATCACCGCGACGTCGTATCCGGCAGTGATCAGGTCGCGGACGACGCGAATGCCGAAAGAGCCCAAACCGACGACGATGACATGGTTGCGCAGGTGGCGCGCCCGGTGTCGTCCGGCCGATTGGGTGAAGCGGCGCGACAGCAGCAGGTCGGCGATGAACGCGACCAGCACCGCTGTGGTGAGCACGCCGGCGAACATCAACATGACGCTGAACAGGCGTAGCCAGGTGGGCTGATGGGAGAAGCTGAAGTCGCCGTAGCCCACCGTCGCGATGGTCTCGGTGCTGAAGTACAACGCGTCGATCCATGCCATGCCCGGGCGCTGATAGGCGAAGCGCAACAAGATGGTTGAGCCGATCAGCACGATAAGCGCTGCGGCCACGGCGCCCCCGAACATCGGGTTGACGTCGCTGCGCAGGGTACGCGCGGCGTCGAGCATGCGACGTGATCGCGGGCGCTGCATGCGCCGCTCAGTCGGGCGGGGAAACTTGATGCCGCGGGCTGCCAATTCGTCGGCGGTGCCGATCATCGCGGTCCAGTCGCCGGCGTGCACCGGCAAGTCGCGGCCGGGGCAGGCGACAACCTTGCCAGGGTCGGCGGACTTCTCGCCTTCGATCACCGCGACCGGTGCCAGATCGCCGAAGATATCGCGCAGTGTCGCGTTACGGCGTGCCTCGGTGCCCGAGACCACGAATTTGATGCCGGCCGCCTCGAATGGGTGCATATTGTGCGCCAGACAGGCCTCGACGACGGAGGGCGCGGCCAGATCGGCGACGTCCAGGATCGCTCCCGGTCCGTTGTCGGCGGCCACCGCCGCTCGCAGCACGTCGTTGGCCAGGCGCGCCACGATCCGCACGGCGGGGCTGGCTTTCCTTGCCAGCAGCGCGATTTCGAGATTCGTCGCATCGTCATCCCCGGCGCAGATGATGGCAAGTGCGCTTGCGATCCCGGCGTCGGCCAGCTCGGTGGCGTCGGCGATTTTCACGATGCGTGTGCCGGCGTTGTTCAGTTCGTCGACGATCGTCGTCGCCAGCGCGTCGTCACCGCTCACGATGATGTGACCGTGCGTGTTCATGCGTTTCACTTCCCGCATAAGCACCCACTTCTGGTGACATCGGCGACTATCTGTCTCTATGACTATCAGACAACGTGCGCCAGCACGCAGAATTCGTTACCTTCCGGATCGGCGAGCACGACCCAGCTCTGCTCGCCCTGGCCGATGTCGACATGGCGTGCGCCGAGCTCCAGCAACCGGCTGACCTCGGCTTCTTGGTTGTCGGGCCGAAAGTCGAAGTGGATGCGGTTCTTGACGATTCGTTTGTCACCGACTCGAAGGAACATCCAGCTCGGGCCCATACCAGGCGGTGCCGTTAACCGCACGTCCCCTTCGTCGTCGATGTGGTGCGGCCACCCCAGCACCTGTGCCCACCACTGGCCCAGCACGGTCGGATCGGCTGCGTCGATACATATCTCGTCCAACGTCAACATCGTCACTCCTTTTCGCCCTCAGCGCGATGAGTCGATACTGACAGCGTGCCTTTCATAGAACCCGTCGCGTCCCGGGAGATCTATCGGAATCCCTGGATGGTCCTCCGCGAGGACGAGATCCGCCGGCCCGACGGCAGTGCGGGCATTTACGCGGTGGTCGACAAGCCGGCGTATGCGCTGGTCGTCCCCTGGGACGGAGACCGTTTCCGGTTGGTGGAGCAACACCGTTATCCGGTCGGTGCGCGACGTTGGGAGTTTCCGCAGGGCACCGCTCCCGGCCTCGCTGACCTCGAACCGTCTGCCCTCGCCGCGCGCGAGCTGCGCGAGGAGACGGGGCTGCGCGCGACGTCGTTCGAAGTCCTGGGCCGGCTCGACGCGGTTCCGGGGATGAGCAGTCAGCGCGGATGGGTGTTCCTGGCTACCGGAATATCGGAAGGTCAGGTCGACCGCGAGCATGAGGAGCAGGACATGCACAGCGCCTGGTTTACGCGTGCGGACGTCGAGCAGATGATTCGCGGTGGAGTCATCGTCGATGCTCAGTCGATCGCCGCCTACGGTCTGTTCCTGTTGCGGACGCGATGAGTTCCGCGGCCGGCCGCGGTCAATACCGATATGACGATCACGCAGCGCAACCTCGACGGATATGGAACACCGCCAATCGAGTGGTCCCGCGTCTATGCCGTGCTGGATAGCCAGTTGTCGCAGGCACCGGGCACCGGCGGCCCGCAGCGTCACACGACCTGGCTCACGACGATCAATCCCGATGGCAGCCCGCATGTGATGGCGGTAGGGGTGATTCGGTGCAGCGGCAATTGGTATTTCACCTCCGGTCCGGCCACCCGCAAGTCGCGTAACCTGGCGCGCGATCCCAGATGCGTGATCAGCGTCGCCACCGAGCCCTTTGACCTTGTGGTCGAAGGCGTCGCTGCCAGGGTTACCGAAGCGGACGAATTGCGTGCGGTGGCAGCGGCTTTCGTGGCTGACGGGTGGCCTGCCAGGGTTGAAGCTGAGGCGTTCACGGCAGAGTACAGTGCCCCGTCGGCCGGTCCTCCGCCCTGGTATTGCTACCGGATGCAGCCGTCCACGGTATTCGCGCTCGGCACGTCGGAACCGTTCGGCGCCACGCGTTTCGATCTGGACTAATCGCGGGATTGTGTCCGCGGCGATACATTGCCGCGTCATCGATCCGACAGCATTGTCACGGTGCGTGCGAGTTTCACAGTGCTCGTTGCGGCGGCGTTGCTCGGTGCGTCGACGGTTCCGGCGCACGCCGCGACGCCTGCGTGGAATGGAAAGTACTCACTCGTGAGGTACGCCGTCGACAAGTCCGGCACCAGCATGGCCGCTCGCCAGGCCGAGCCCACCTTCAGCGCTGACTACGTCTTCGTGACCGCATGTTCGGCAAGCAACTGCGTGGCCACCGCCACTGACGGTCCCACTCCGAAGAATCCCACGCTGCCCCAGCCGTCCCACTACACGTGGGACGGAGCCAAATGGGTCGAGCGCTTCGACTTTCAGTGGGATTGCTATATGGGAGAGGGCATTCCGAGGGTATGGGCACCTGCGACTTCGTGGGCCTACTACTCGCCCGCGCCGAACGGCACCTTGCGTGGTACCTGGCACACCGACATCAGCAGCGGCCCCTGCCGTGGAACCGTCGAAATGCCGGTGGCGGCGTTTCCTTCTGGCTCTCGATGACGCCGACCGGCCAGACCCCCTACGCCGCAGCGATCGTCGACATCAGCGGTCGCAGCGTTTCAAACAGCGGCTGTCGGTCGCGAAGATAGAAGTGCCCACCGCGAAGGATCTGCACCGAGAAGTCCGACGTTGTCCGCGAGCGCCATTCATGCAAATCGGACTCACTCACGATCGGGTCCTCACTGCCGCCGAAAACATGTATGGGGCAGGGCAGTTCCGCGCTATCGGCTTCCTCGTCCGTCATGCAGAGCCGCAAGTCGTGCCGGGCGATCGTCAAGGCGCGCTCATGCAGAGTGGGCCAGCGCATCAGCTCCGAAGGCAGCCCGCCGAGATGTGAGAGGAAGGTGGCGAGTTGCTGGTCGTCGAGCATGTCCACAGCATGCAGTGGCGGCGGAAGATGCGGTGGGGCATACGCCGACAGGAACATCGCCCGCGGCAGCGGAGAACCCTGCGCCGCACGCGTACACGCCAACCGGTATGCCAGCAGGGCGCCGAAACTGTGACCGAAGAACATATGTGGGGCATCGAGGCGGGACTGCAACTGATTGTTCACCTCGTCGACGAGGCGCCGCAGCGTGCTGAACCGCTCGCGGTCGGCAATTTCGACCGGAATCACCTCAAAGGCCGGCTGCAGCGCCTTGTTCCAGGATTTGAATGCCAACCCGCCGCCCCCGGCATGGTGGAAGCAGAACAGCCGCATGGTGTCGTCGCCCTTCCTATCAGTGGCTGGTAATCACCATCGCGCGAGCTGCTTGACGGATCCTTGGCGGATTCTCAAAAGATTCTTGCGTCGGTAGCAATCAGCTCAGCAGGGAGAGCTCTTCGGCCACGACCTTGACGGCGAACCGGATTTGTTCCTCTGAGTGGCAGCTGGTGAGAAAGAACCTCAGTCGGGCTTTGTCTTCTGGCACAGCCGGATACAGGATCGGGTTGGCATTGATGCCGCGTCGCATCAGGGCGTCCGACAGTCGCAGCGCATTGGCCGAGCTGCCGACGATGCAGGGGATCACCGGGGTGCCCGCGCTGTCGCCGGTGTCGATGCCGGCTTCGCGCGCCAGGTTCAAGAACAGCTCGGCGTTTTCACGCAGCCGGCGCAGGTGTTCGGGCTGCGACCGCATCAACCGGATCGCGGCCACCGACGCCGCCGCCACTGGCGGTGGCACCCCGACGCTGAAGATGAACCCCGGCGTCGTGTATTTCAGATACTGGATTACCTCATGGGTTCCGGCGACATAGCCGCCGCAGCCGGCGAGCGCCTTGGACACGGTGCCCGCCCACAGCTCCACGTCCTGGCGGTTCACACCGAAGTGCTCTCCGATGCCTCCGCCGCTGCGGCCGAGAACGCCGATACTGTGGGCTTCGTCGATCATCAGCAGTGCCTGGTGCTTCTGCTTGACGGCGATGAAGGCGGGCAGGTCGGGAATGTCGCCGTCCTGGCTGTAGACGCCCTCGATGACGACGAGCACCCGGCGGTACTGATGGCGGATGTTGGCCAGTATGTCGTCCAGCGCGGCGTGGTTGTTGTGGGGGAACGACCGGCGCGTTGCGCCGGAAAGCTTGCAGCCCTGGACAATGCTGTCGTGTGCGAGGCTGTCATGAATGACAAGGTCACCTTCGCCGAGCAGGTGACCGATCACCGTGACGTTCGTCGCGTGACCGCTGTTGAGGACCATCGCATCCTCGGTGCCGATCAGGTCGGCGAGCTCACGCTCGAGCTCGAGGTGTACCGGCTTCTCGCCCGAGAGCAGTCGTGAGGCCGAGCAGGAGCTGCCTTGCTGGACAACGGCATTCAGGACCGCGGTGGCCACGCCCGGGTGGCCGGACATGCCGAGGTAGTTGTAGCTCGAGAAGTTGAGCACCGCTTCGCCGTTCACGATCGAGGTGTCGCGCGTGACCCCGTCGTTCACCACGAAGTACGGATTCTCGACGCCCAGTTCCGTCAGAAGCTGCCGCCGCTCGGCGAAAGCGATGACCTCGGGGAACTGCGCGATCCGGTGCTCCGGTGCAACCGCCGGCACGGGCACGTCGACGCGATCCTCGTCCGCCGGCGCGCCACCCACATGAGCGATGAGGTCGCCGATCGTCGTCGTGGTCTCAAACCAGCCGGGATCGATCCCGACGCCGGGAAGCTTTCGGGCCAGGCCACTGAACAGGTCGGCGACCATGATCGAGTCGAAACCGAGGTCTCCCACGATGGTTTGGGTCGCGCGCAACGAACGGTCGGGGAAGCCGCTGACCCGGGCCACCTCGGCGCGGACCAGCGAGCCGAGGTCGTCGACGGACGAACGGGCCCGCTGCGCGACCTCCGCGCCGGCCTGAGCCAGCGAAGCAAGGACGGCAGCCTGCTCCCTGAACAACGCGACGACGTTGTCCATCGTCGTCTCTTCCTTGAGCGGAAGCTCGGCGATCTCCGGGAGCGGCAAGTCGATGGTGACCGGCTGGACAGGCGTGATCCACGAGCGGTTCGTCGTTGTGAACCGGTAACCGCTGAGCCGTTGCGGGACCTGCGCGTGCGGCGGGTAGAGCTTGTCCCACTTCGGGTTCAGTCCATCTCGATAAAGTGCCGCGATGGTCTCGGTGAGCTCCGAGCCGGTGGCGTCGGGGCCGGAAAGCGGAGCCAGCGTTTTCAAGCCCATCGCCGGGTGTGAACGGGTAAGCATCGGAAGCAGGGTCCGCTTCGGCCCGAGTTCGATGAGGTGAGTCGGTTCGGCCTGCAGCGCCGCCGATGTCGCGTCCGCAAACCGCACCGTCTCAGCGGCGTGAGAAACCCAGTAGTCAGCGTCCATCGCCTCGTCGTTTCCGAGCAATCGGCCACGCAGGGTGGAGAACACCGGGATGCTCCGCGGGGCGAACGCGCACGTGTTCGCCACGGCCCGGAATTCTTCGAGCATCGGCTCCATGAGCGGCGAGTGGAACGCGTGCGAGACGGTGAGTTCGTGGACGGACAAGCCGTTTTCGCGCAGGATGGCGGCCGCCCGATCGATCGAGTCGGCGGCACCGGATAGAACCAGTTCGCTGGGTCCGTTCACGGCGGCGACGGCAAGCATGGGGTTCGCCTCGACCAAGTGCGCGACGTCGTCGACGCCGGCACGAACGGCGAGCATCTTGCCGGCGCATGGCAGTCGCTGCATCAGCCGGCCGCGCGCGACGACCAGCCGGCACGCATCGTCGAGGCTGAGTACGCCGGCGATCACGGCGGCGGCGAATTCGCCGATGCTGTGCCCGAGCACCCAGGCTGGCTCAGCGCCCAGCTCGATCAGCGCGCGGGCGAGTGCGTATTGCACGGAAAAGATTGCCGGCTGCGCGAATTCGGTGCGGTTGATCCGATCGTCCGTGCCGAACAGCACGTCGCGAATGGGCTGGCCGAGGTATGGCAACGCGGCGGCCTCGGCGGCGGCAAGCGCGGAGCGGTAGGCGTCACTGCTGTCATGCAGTCGACGCGACATCCCCGGGTACTGCGTGCCCTGCCCGCTGAACAGCCACCCCGCCGCGATGCTCTGCGCGGTACCGGACACGGCCTCGAGTTTGCCCGCGGGGTGGGCGAGCATGCGCAGCCGCTTCACCGCATCGTCGCGGTCGTCGACGGAGATCGCCAGCCGCGCCTTGCCGGAGGACTTGATGCGGTTGCTCGACCAGCACAACTGGGCGAGAGGCGCTGAACTGCAAGCGATGTCATCCGCTAGGCGAGAAACGTTGAGGTACAGGCCTTCACGGCTGTTCGACGACAGCGTCAGCACGCCGCCGCCCGATACCACGTGCGCATCGTCCCGTGCCGGAGCGCTCGCCAGTACGACGTGGCAGTTGGTGCCGCCGATCCCGAAGCTGGACACCCCCGCGTGTGCGGTTGCCGCGGGCAGGGGCATCGGTTCGGTTACCAAGCGCAAACCGCTTGCGGCGAGCCGTAATTGCGGATTCTCCTGATCTGCGAAACGCGATGGTGGGACGACGCGGTGGTGCAGGCTCAGCACTGCCTTGATCAGACCCGCGACTCCTGCGGCGCCTTCGGTGTGGCCGAGGTTGCCCTTGATCGACCCGATCGCGCAGGGCTCGGCCTGCCGGCGGCGGTGCGCAGCGGCGAGCGCCTTCACCTCGATCATGTCGCCGAGCAGCGTTCCGGTGCCATGTGCTTCGAGGAAGTTGATCTGCTCCGGTGCGACGCCGGCCGCCCGGTTGGCGGTTTCCACAACCTTTTCCTGAGCCCAGCGGTTCGGTGCGGTGATGCCGTTGCTGCGCCCATCGTTGTTGACGGCGCTGCCTTTGATGACCGCGTACACGGGCAGCCCGTCGGCCAGAGCGTCGTCCAGCCGCCGCAGTACGACCACGGCGACGCCTTCGCCGCGGCCGATGCCGTCAGCCGAGCCGCTGAACGGCTTGCACCGGCCGTCGGGCGCGGACAGCCCGGCTTGGGTGTAGAACACGTTGAGCGCGGGGGTGATGATGATGTTCACGCCCGCGGCCAATGCCTGGTCGCATTCGCCGGCACGCAGCGATGCCGCGGCGACGTGCACGGCAACCAGCGACGACGAGCATGCGGTGTCGACGGCGAGGCTGGGCCCCTTGAGGTCGAGCTGGTAGGACAGCCTGTTGGCCGTCATGAAATAGCCGTTGCCCGAGCCGGCTTGGGCCGTGATCTGCGAGAAGTCGCGCATATGCTGATGGGCCCATTCATTGGCCATCACGCCGACGAAAACACCGGTGTTGGAGCCGGCCTGCGATCTGGGGTCCAGCGTGGCGTCCTCGAGTGCGCGCCAGGCCGCCTGCAGGAGCAGGCGTTGCTGCGGGTCCATGCTCTGGGCTTCACGCGGGGTGATGCCGAAGAACTCGTGGTCGAAAGCGTCTGCGTCGCTGATGAATCCGCCGGTGCGGTGATTGACCGCCCCAGGTTTGCCCGTTTTGTCGTAGAACTGCTCGGCGTCCCAACGGTGCTCGGGCACCTCGGCTATACCCTCGTCGCCGCTCATCAGCAGGTCCCACAGGGCCACACTGTCGGGTGCCTTGGGGAAGCGACAGTCGATCCCGACGATTGCGATGTCGCTCGAACTCATTGCGCTACCAGTTCCCGGGGGCCGACGGCGTCGCGGATGAAGTCCGCGATATGCGCCAGCGTCGGGTAGTCGAAGACCAACGTCGGGTCGACGTCGATGTCCCAGTGCGACTCGACGTCGCCGACGAGGCCGAGCGCACGGACCGAATCGACGCCCATCTCGGCGAGCGGAAGGGTCGGGTCGATGGTGTGCGACGGAACGTCGAGGTGGCGTGCGAGCCGAGAGGTGAGCCAGGCGAGCACATTACGAGTCGTCGGCGAGGTGTGCATTAACAGCTCCTTGCTTGCTTTTGATTACGCGATTTCGAAGAGTGCGAGTTGGCCGATCCGCGCGGTGGCGACTGCGGGGTCGATGCTTTCGTGAAGGACGTCGCTGAGTTCGCGGTGCAGGAAGGCCGCCCGCATGGACGCGCGCTGCACCTTTCCGCTGGTGGTGAGATGAATTCCGTTGCGGCTCACCAAAACAACGCTCGGTGCGGGGATCTCGAAGGCGCGCGCTACCGCCACCTTGATCGCGCTGGCGAGTTGCGCCGGCGACATTCCGTCGAGCCGGTCGGTTCTGACGGTCTGGATGACGACCAGATGTTCGGTTTCGAGTCCGTCGACAGCGACCGCGACACCGCGTGCCGCGAAGGTGGCTGGATGCACGTCCTGCACCAACTCCTCGATGTCCTGCGGGTAGAGGTTGCGGCCGTTGACGATGAGGAGGTCTTTGCGACGCCCTGTCACAAATAAGTGCCGATCTTTGATCAGCCCCAGGTCGCCGGTGCGCAGATATGGGCCGTCACCGTCGGCAGTCTGGCCGCCGAAGCGGTCCTCGCTCTCGGGCGCACGGTTGTAGTAACCGCTGGCCACACTGGCGCTGCGCAGCCAGATCTCGCCGACCTTGCCGTCGACCAACGGCTGGCGCGTCTCGGGGTCGACGATGCGGACGTCGATGCCGGGACCCGGAAGGCCGGAGCTGACCAGGCTGACCGCCCGGTCCACCGGCGGCGCGAATTCGTTGCGCTCGAGTGCGGCGGGGTCGGCCTCGAGACACACGAAGGACTCGATTTCCGGGGTAGCCGTCGCGAGAAGCGTAACCTCGGCCATCCCGTAGCCCGGTCGCATCGCCGAGGGACGCCATCCGGCCGGTCCAAGGAGCTCATTGACTGCCTCGATGGTGCGGCGGCGGATCGGCTCCGCGCCGTTGAAGGCGACCCGCAATGTGGACAGGTCGAGCCCGTTCAGCTGCTCCGGCGATACGCGACGAACGATCAGGTCGTAGGCGAAGTTGGGTGCCGCGGTTGCCGTCGCGCGGTACTTGCTGATGGCTTGAAGCAGGCGGATCGGCTGCTTCAGAAAGGCGAGCGGCGACATGAGCACGATGTCCATGCCGGCGTAGAAGCCCATGATCTGGCAGATCAATCCCATGTCGTGAAAGTGCGGAATCCAGCCGCACAGCTTCTCGGTGTCGTCGAACTCGAGAAACTCAGTGATCGCGTATTCGTTGTGCAGGATGTTGCCGTGGGTCACCGCGACGCCCTTGGGGTCGCCGGTCGATCCAGAGGTGTACTGCAGGAAGGCCACCGTATTGGCGGTGAGGTGCGGCATCGTCCACGAGGCCGGGTCGGCATGCGGTGCCTCGTTGACGGCCAGGCATTCGACGTGGTGCTCGAGCCCGAGTCCGTCGATGCCACCGGCGATCAGGTCGAACAGATTGGCGCTGGTCAGCAGCAGGCGGCTGTCGGCGTCGCGCAGAATTCCGGCGACGCGCCTCAAGCTGCGGTGATCGTGGGGAAGCGGCGCGGGCACAGCGATGACCCCCGCATAGAGGCAGCCGAGGAAGGCTCGCCAGAATTCCGCCCCTGGCTCGAACAACAGCACGACCGGTCTGTTGGTTTGTGGCATGTCGGCCAGCCAGGCGGCGACCTCGCGCGCACCGCGATCCAGCTCACGGAATGACGTCACCTCTTCGGCGAGCCCGCGACCGAATTCGCGGAGGTAGGTGAAGCTGCGGGTGTCGCCGTAGATCTCGAATTGCGTCCGCAGGTGTGCAACGAGGTTCTCGTGTCCGAAGTGGGCCGTCACGTCGACGGCGCGGGCGTCGGCCCGTAGAGCGGTCATTCGCGTGTCCGAATCCGTGTGGGTTGCATGACTGCATCACCATTGCGCAGCCGCCTTTTCGGATCCTTGACGAATTCTTGAAGGATTCTTGGAGCGCGCGAGACTTCTATCAGCGAGCAGACGCAAAATCACCAGAATCCTAGGCGTGTCGGGGGAATTTGCGTCTGCTCGCCAATGGTCGGCGCACACGGGTTACCGGATCACGCGGTAGCGCAGATGGGCCACCCCCGGAGCCTCGAGTACGCGGACGAGCTCCAGACTGGGCCTGCCGGCCTCGAAGCCGTCGAACAGCCGTTCACCCTGCCCGAGGATCACCGGGTTGACTTGGAGGTCGATTTCGTCGACCAGCCCGGCTTGGATGGCTTGCCGTGCGCATGATGCACCTCCGGCGATCGAGATGGCTCGGCCACCGGCAGCCGCCTCGGCTTGGGCGTACGCAGATTCGATCCCGTCGGTGACGAAGTGGAAGGTGGTTCCGCCTGTCATTTCGATCGGGTCGTGCGGATAGTGGGTCAGGACAAAGACCGGGCAGTGATATGGCGGGTCGTCGCCCCACCACCCCTTCCAGACCGAATCCCCCCAGTCGCCGCGAACGGGACCGAACATGTTGCGCCCCATAATCGTTGCGCCCATGCCATCCAGCATGTCTGACATCACTTGTCGGTTGACCGGATGGTCTTTCGCGGGGCCGAGATGCCACTCATGCAGCGTCCGGCCTCCGACGCCGAGCGGATGCTCTTCGCTCTGGTCGGGCCCGGCCACATAGCCGTCGGCAGAGATCGACATCGAAAGATTGGTTCTGCTCAACGTGCCTCCGTACGAGAGCGATCGGGTACCTCAAGGCAGACCGGTGTGGTCCGGAAAACTCATCGGCAGCTGCTTCTACCGGCGAGCAGACGCAAAAGCACCCGGATCCTCGGCGTGTCGCGGGCTTTCACGTCTGCTCGCCCCTGGTCCTGGAAGATGGCTACGTGACGGCGAAGAAGACCAACGACGTGCTGCGCATCGGTGAGTTCGAGCCGATATTTGATGCCGAGCTGGCGGCGCGCTACCAAATCCCGCGGCTGCCCGACGGACCGCGAGGGGCCGAGTTTCTGGCGGAGCACGCGGCCGACATTCGCGCGGTGGTGACGTGGGGCCGCCCGGGTGTCGACGCCGACACCATCGCGGCGCTGCCCAACTTGGAAGCGATCGTCAACAACGGTGCCGGCGTGGATGCAATCGATCTGGCCGCAGCCAAGCGCCGCGGCATCGGGGTCAGCAACACGCCGGATGTGTTGTCCGACACCGTCGCCGACACGGCAGTCGGGCTGATCCTAATGGCCGTGCGCCGGTTCGGCGCCGCCGACCGCTACGTGCGGGCCGGTCGATGGGCGCAGGACGGTCCGTTCCCGTACGGGAGGGACGTCACCGGCCTGCAGATCGGCATCCTGGGCCTGGGACGTATCGGCTCGGCCATCGCGACTCGCCTGCTCGGGTTCGACTGTGCCATCGCGTATCACAACCGCCGGCGAATCGAGGGGTCGCCGTACCGCTACGCGCAGACGCCCGTGGAGTTGGCCGAAATGGTCGATGTTCTGGTCGTCGCGACGACGGGCGATCGGGGAACTCGCAATCTGGTCGACCGCGCCGTCCTCGAGGCATTGGGTCCCGAGGGCTACCTCATCAACATTGCGCGCGGCAGCGTCGTGGACCAGGACGCGCTGGTGGAGTTGCTGGTCGCCGGCGGGCTGGCCGGTGCGGGGCTGGACGTCTTCGTCGACGAGCCCAATGTGCCCGCCGAGTTGTCGGCCCTCGACAACGTGGTGTTGTTCCCGCACATCGGCAGTGCCACCACCCGGACCCGTCGGGCGATGGCGCTGCTCGCAATCCGCAATCTGGACAGCTACCTGAGCACCGGTGAGTTGGTCACCCCCGTATTGCTACCCCGACGGTCATGACGGAGGAAGCCCCCTCTGCAGCTCGCTCACGGTGTCGAGCTGGCGCTGCACCATGGCGAGGTCGGCTTCGAGAGCGGTCGTGTCGGGCGACGTCGCGGCGGCCGCGTAACGCGCGACTGCGGCTTCGATGGATTCGACTGTTGTCGTAATCGATTGAAGTAACTCGTCTTTGTGGTCCGGCGCAAGGTGCGCGACGGCCACGAGGTGATCGTCGAGGCTGAGCGCGGTCTGTTCCAGATCGGCGCGCAGCACAAGGGTTGAACCGGTATCAAGTGCGTTGACGGCATGCAACGCCGACATCGCATCGCGCAGCCTGCGGTGCAGCCGGGCTTCCGGGTCGTGCGATACGGCCCATGTCCGAGGGGCGTGCGTCGGGCGGCCCGGGATCAGCTGATTGGCGCGCGCGATGGCCCGCTGCTGGTTGGCATTGACGACCGCTACCACGGCGACCGCCAGACCCGCGATGACGGCAAGCGTGAGGATCACCGCCACGACGATTTCCATGGCTACCTCTTGTGGATGTGGTGGGTGGGCACGCGGGTCGAGTGATGCCCGTGGGAGCGGAGGTAGACGAAGATCGAGATAACCAAGATCACGACCACCACAGCAATCGCAATGGCGATCGCCAACTTGACCTTGCTCCAGGGGCGGTCGCCGGCCACTTCGCCAGTGAGCCCGTTGATGCATACCTGGAACGGGCGGTTGCTGTACATGACGGTCAGCAGCCATATCGGCAGCAACAGGTGTTTGAACCCGAGGTAGTTCCAGGTGGTGCGGAGTTGGTGGATGCGCTGACGGTCTCCGCCGATGTTGGAGCGCACCGTCTGTTCGACGGCTTTCTCCATCTCCTGTTTGGCTTCCGGCAGTGCCTGCTCGGCGTCTTTGTCGTAGGTGCGACACAGGTGGCCGGCGACGAATTCCGGAGAGTATGACCGCGCTTGTTCGATCGGCCACGGCTCGAGCGCCTTAATTCTTTTGCGGTTGAGGCTTTCGCCGTCGTTGGCCAGCACCGGCAGGTCGGCGAAGTTGTTGCTCACCTGACCGGCGACGCGGTACCACCTGGTTCGCGTTTCGTAAATCGGGTCGCCGTCGCTGTCAGTGCCGACCCGAACTTCGTAATCCTCGCCGCGTTCGCCGTCGTATTGCGTGTCGGTGTCGGCGTCATAGGTGAAATACGCGGTGTACAGGCTGGAGAAGGCGCCAAGCTCGCGGTACCTCTTGAAATCGGTTGGCGCGAACCAGCGCTTGGTCACCCACTTTTCGATGAGCTCGCGGGCCTGTTTCTCATCGACGCGGAAGGGCACCAGGCCGTCGACCGGGAGTCGTGCGGGAGCGTTGTGCACGTCGTCGCGCTGGATGGGTGTCGCGCAGTAAGGACACTTGGTGGCTGTCAGGCTGCCTGCGAATTCGGTTGTGCCACCGCAGTTCTGGCAAGCTACTTCCCGCATGCCGGTAACGTTCGGCCCGTCCTGGCGTTGTTGCAACGCCCGTAGTTCCCGCATCGCGCCGGTCAGTTCGCGGGATGTGACCGGGGTGTTGGGTGCGGTGATGTCGTAGTAGTTGCCGCAGTTGGGGCAGCGCAGTTTCTGGCTGGCGATGTCGAAGTTGAGCTGACCACCGCACGACGCGCACGGATAGGTTCGGGTGCGCTCTGTGTGGTGGAACATCGCGGGCCCGGCCGGTTGTCCGGCGAATGGCTGAATGGTCGGCGGGGATGCTTGCGGGCGAGGCAACGGCGGGGGAGGTGCTGGCGGGCGCTGTAGCGGCGGCGGGCCAGCTTGCGGATGCTGTAGCGGCGGCGGGCCTGCCGGTGGCCGGCCTGGTAGAGGTGGCGGGCCGCTCGGGGGGCGTGGCAGCGGCGGAGGCTGCGCGCGCGGCTGATTGCGCGCAGGGTCCATGGGTTCGAAACTCATTGCTGCGGAAGCGGCGGAGGGGTGCCGGGTAGCGGCGGCGGCGTGCTGAACAACGACTGCAGCGACGGCACCGTCGACGCGGGAGCCCAGTTGGGCATTCCTTCGGTCCAAACCACTGTGTCCCGGGTCAGTTGACCGCTGGCGACGAACTGCCGCAGCCCCTCGACGGGGTACGGACCGGCGGGTTGGCCCTCGCGCTCGAAATGGAATTGCTGCTGCGGCGGCAACGGCGGCGGCGCCCCTTGTGGTGCAAAGTGTTGCGGTTGTTGTGGCTGGGCGTAACCGCCCTGCGCTGCATTGGCCATCTGGCTACCCAGTGCGACGCCGAGGCCCGCCTGGATGGCCGAGCCGGCTGCGCCGCCGCCCTCGTTTTGCGCCGCCGCCAACATCGCGTCGGCTTGGCGGGCTTTGGCAAAGCGGTCGAGATCGCCGACGTTGTTCAGGAAGCCGCTCTCCTCGAGACCACGCGCGACACCGCGGGTCATGGCCTGCTGAATCTCCTCCGGCAGCGAGATAGTCATGGTGACGGCGTCGATGCCGAGGCCGAACGCCTGCACTCGCTGAGCGACGAACTCGCGCAGCTTGTCCGACAATTCCACCTGGCGACCCTGTAGGTCGATCGCGCCGAGGCCGCTGCCCATGACCATGTCGTTGAACGCAAGCGCGATATTGCGGCGGATCATCTCGGTGATCTGGTCCATGTCGACCACGCTCTGGGTGCCGAGCACCTGACGCAGGAAAGCGGTCGGGTCAGTCACCCGGACAACCGTGGTGCCGTTGGCTCGCACCTGCACCATCTTGAAGTCCGGGTCGCGAACGGTTACCGGCTGCGGTGTGCCCCAACGTAAGTCGGGGTACGGGCGGGTGTTGACGTAGTAAACCTCGGAGCGGAAAGGGCTGTTGAATCCGTACTTCCAACCCTGCAGTGTGCCCAAGATGGGCATGTTCTCACTGGTCAGGGTGTAGTGACCGGGATTGAACTGATCGGCCAGCTGCCCGCGATAGACGAACATGGCGCGCTGGCCCTCGCGAACAACCAGCTGAGCACCGTTCTTGATCTCGTTTTGATACCGCGGGAACCGCCATGCCAATGTCGTGTTCGTGTCGTCGAGCCATTCGATGATGTCGACGAACTCGCCGCGGATCATGTCGCGCATGCCCATGGTTAAGCCCCCTCGTCGTCGGGCTCGGTGACGCGACCTCGGCGTCGTTCAGCGAGCTCAGTCTGCGGATATCGTGGCGAATCTTACGCGGCGGGTACGTACCGAGATTCGCTTTTTCTGGCAAAGCCGTGATGTTGCCGCGCCTTCGGGCGAGGCTGCTCAAGGTGAGGAATGCGGGGCCGTCCCCGCATGGCAATCGTTAGGCGCTGCGGCTGACGTACTTCGGGCAGTAGGCGGTTGCAGCGTCGACGGCGAATACCTTGGCACCTTTGGCGCTCAGGCCCGTCGCCTCGGCCACTTCGCGGTAAACCTCCTGACCGGAGTGTCCCTGGTTGAGGGAGTCACACACTTTGTGCGCCTCGCTGATAGCCCGCTCGGCGCTCGGCGGCGTGATCCCGTCAGCCTGGATCTGGGCGAGGAATGCGTCGTCGACCGAGCTCGCCCTGGCGGTGCTGGCAAAGCCGAGGTTGGTCAGGCCAAGGGTGGCGCCGGCCAGAATGATGCCGGCGAATGCGGCGGTGAAACGGTGAGAAGACATCGGGAACTCCGTCTGCTGATGTGTTGCGATCAACGGTGGATGGCGCTGGCCAAAGCCTCTGCACGATGCCTATACGGATTCTCAATAAATTCTTGATGAGATCGAAACGCGCTGGCGGTTGAGCGTGTTTCGGCAGGGCCAGCATGGTCAAGTCTGGAAAAGACGAAGGACACCGCAGATGGCCGACACAGAAGGCTTCGATGCCGGAGCAGACCTGCAGGTTGCCGCAGAGGCGATCGACGCCGAAGAACGAGCCGAGGAAGCACGTCGACAAGCGAGGAGAGCCCAGCGAGCCGCGGCCGACAGCTTGAAGAGATCCGCTGAAAGTCAGGACAGAACCGCGCGGACCTTAGAGGAAGCAGCTAGTCACAGCGTCAGTGAACGGGATGACTACCTCCAGCACGCTGCCTGTCATCGCCGGTACGCGGAAGAAGACCGCCGTATGGCTGACCGACTGCGACAAATGGCGGAAAGTGACTCCGCGAGCGACCACGAAAGCCCTCGCCTATAAGCCGCGACTTAAGCTCGGAGACGTGTACGAGGGGCGCTATGACGGGCACCGCATGATTGATGCGAGCTCTGAAAAGACCGTTTTTCGAGTACGTGGTCCGCGGATCATCGATGTCAAGTCGCGCCGATTGGTGTTTCGCCTTCCCGACGACAGCCGGATTCTTGATGCCGACAGGACTCAGCTGTTGTTCCGCATTCGCGACGACGGGCGAGTCGTCGACTCCGAGAGCGGTGAGCTGAGGTACCGGCTCAGACGCTGATTGCGCTTTCCAACTACGACTACTACCAATTGCAGATAGGTACCGCACTCAAGGAGTCGCTATGACCTATCGCCGTGTGGTGGTCGTGCTCACCGGCTTATTGCTGGCACTTATTGCTCCCGCCCCAGCTCAGGCCCAGCCGCCGACGCAATGTTTGACCAACACTCCTAAGGGCAAGCAGGTCTACATTCCCTGCGATCTGCTCAACGCCCGCGTCAACTACCCGCCGGGGCAGCGCTGTCAGGACCTCGGACCGCTCGACGGGTATCCGAAGGATGTGCGCGAATGGTGTGGCTAATGGCACCGCAATCCCATTGATACGCAAGGACTTTGAACTCGATGGCAGGTAGCTGGCTGTCGGGCAGCTCTCAGCCGTCCGCCCGCACCCAAGACTCTGGCCCCCGTTCCTGGAGGGCACCTCGCGTCGCTGCAGCCACCGACGGAGAAGGGCCACCCCTTATTGGCTGACGGCGACTAAACGACCCGTTTCGGTGAACAAATGCTGATCTCAGTTTCGCTGGAGCCGTGACGGGTAGGCCGTGTATCAGGCGCGTGGGGGGAGCCGGCACTACTCGCGCTGCTTAGTCCTCGGTAGTCAGGAAGCGGCTACCGAGGGCGCACCTACTAGATCCGCCGTCAGGGACTTCTGGCTAAACGCGCAGAAGTGCGCCGCTTGGCAAGCCTAATGGCGGAGGAGATTGCTGCATGCCCACTGCACTTATCCTGCAACTTGCCGCACTGCCCACCCGACCGGACGTGAAGTGATGGGCAACCGTCGCGATGTTCTGATAGCGGTCGTGACCACGACCATGACCATCATCGCGGCAGGCATAGTGCTTATGGCCCTGATCGCGGTGGCCATGGTCTTGATAGACCAGCCTCGTATGGAAAAGCCGTCCCGGCCGAGTGTTACACCAACATCAGCGGCGCCGTTGCCGCTGTAGCAACGAAACAGTGTTTTAAAACTCGGCTGGCACCCGCGGGGGATCCCCGATTTATTCTGCGCCCGTAGGGCGAACGCAATCGCACTGTCCCGGCGAAATCTTTGGTGCTAAGCCACTTCTCCCTCGGACGTATCCATGGGCTTCTTTGGCGACGAACTCAATATGTGGCGGCACCACAATCCGACGGCTCCGATGATCACGAAAGCCACGCCGCCGAGAAACCGCCACCACCGGCCCGGCTCATTGGCGAACACGGAAAATAGCCCACCCGCGGTCAGGAGGACGCCGAGCACCAAATTTATCCAGTAGAGCCTGGCCTGACCGCGATATTTCGCAACGAACTCTGCGTGGGTTCCCTCGAACCTTATAGGTTTCCATCCGTCGCGGATTCTTCGGGCCTGGATCGGCAGGAACACAGCGGTCACCAGAGCAAGCACCGCAATAATGGAGACGACAATTTGATAGAACATGCGTCCCTCCGCGGTTCCGTAAGCGACGCGAGCAGTGTAGTCGGCGGACAGCGTGTCGGCTAGCGAAACGGCATGCTGGCGGCACGCAATATATTGCGCGACATTCCCTGGCATACCTCGCGCCACATACCCAAGAATTTTTGAATTTTCTAGCGCGTAACGGGTAAACAACGGTCAGCATTCAGGCCGGTCGTGCGGCTACTTTTCCTGGTCTGTTCCTTCGTCCGTTTCATCTCTGGCGGCTTCGGCTTTAGAGCGATCTTTTCCAGCGGTCCGCCGCCGCTGAATTGCAGCGTCGCTATGCAGTTCGCCGCTACTGTTGGGTTTTCCATGAGCAGCCCACTCGTGACCTTCAGCCACCTGCTCATTCCGTTGCGCCGCAAGGTCATCCGCGGCCGCGCGATCGCGCGCTGAATCCGGCATTTCACAACCTCCCGGAACGATGTTGGCGTCCCATCGCAGCGGTTTACCCAGCCCATGTGCTGTTAAGCATGAGTCTTCATCCACCCAAGTTGCTCGCCGTCCAGCCCACTCGTCATCTGGCGCGTCGGCCAACCGGCGGGATGGGCATCCGACAGGGCCGCTACCAGGCATTGGGGGTGGCACCCGGGGTGGGAGGCATGCCCACGAGAATGGTCGTCGGCCCCGCCAGCGACGGCAACATAGGACGGAGAATGCACGCGAAAGCCGGATTTCGGCGTTTCCGCTGGTCAGACAGTGCCCCCGGCAGGATTCGAACCTGCGGCCTTCTGCTCCGGAGGCAGACGCTCTATCCCCTGAGCTACGGGGGCGCACCCAAAACCATGCTGCGCCAATGGGCCCGAACAGACTAACTCATCGACATGACCGTCTGAGCACCGCAATGGATTCGGGGCGCGAGCACACTAGCCAATAGGATGGACGCTCGTGACCCCCGCCGACCTGGCTGAGCTGCTCAAAATCACCGCCGCAGCGGTGCTGGCCGAGCATGACCTCGACGTGTCGGTGTTGCCGCAGACGGTCACCGTGGAACGTCCACGCAACCCCGAGCACGGCGATTACGCCAGCAACCTGGCACTTCAGCTCGCCAAAAAGGTCGGGGCAAAACCGCGTGACTTGGCCGGCTGGCTTGCCGAGGCGCTGACCCAGGTCGACGGCATCGCCTCTGCCGAAGTAGCCGGACCGGGCTTCATCAACATGCGCCTCGAGACGTCGGCGCAAGCCAAGATCGTCAACGACGTCATCGACGCCGGCGCGAAGTACGGCCACTCCGCCGAACTGGCCGGTCACAAGATCAACCTGGAATTCGTCTCGGCCAACCCGACCGGGCCGATCCACATCGGCGGTACCCGCTGGGCGGCGGTCGGTGACGCGCTGGGCCGGCTGCTGTCCACGCAGGGCGCCGAAGTAGTGCGCGAGTATTACTTCAACGACCACGGCGCCCAGATCGACCGATTCGCCAGCTCACTAGTCGCGGCCGCAAAAGGCGAACCCACGCCTACAGATGGCTACGCCGGCAGCTACATCAACGACATCGCCGCACAGGTGTTGGAAAAGGCGCCGGACGCGCTCACGCTGCCTGAGACCTCGATGCGCGAAACGTTCCGCGAAATCGGCGTCGATCTGATGTTCGCCCACATCAAAGAGTCGCTGCACGAATTCGGAACCGACTTCGACGTTTACACCCACGAAGACTCGATGCACGCCAGCGGCCGCGTCGAGGAGGCCATCGCCCGGCTCCGTGAGACCGGCAACATCTACGAGAAGGACGGCGCAACCTGGTTGCGCAGCAGCGCTTTCGGTGACGACAAGGACCGCGTCGTGATCAAGAGCGACGGCAAGCCGGCCTATGTCGCCGGCGATCTCGCCTACTACTTGGACAAGCGGCAGCGCGGCTTCGATTTGTGCATCTACATGTTCGGCGCCGACCATCACGGCTATATCGCGAGGCTCAAGGCCGCCGCTGCCGCGTTCGGCGACGATCCCGCCACCGTGGAAGTGCTCATCGGCCAGATGGTCAACCTGGTCCGCGACGGTCAGCCGGTGCGGATGAGCAAGCGGGCCGGCACCGTCATAACGCTCGACGACCTGGTCGAGGCGATCGGCGTAGACGCCGCCCGCTACAGCCTGATCCGCTCGTCGGTGGACACACCGATCGACATCGACCTGGCACTGTGGTCCTCGGCGTCCAATGAAAACCCGGTCTACTACGTGCAATACGCGCACGCCCGGCTTTCGGCGCTGGCACGCAACGCGGCCGAACTGGGCCTGGTTGCCGACACGAACCACCTCGAGCTGCTCAACCACGACAAAGAGGGAACGCTGCTACGCACCATCGGCGAATTCCCCCGGGTGCTCGAAACCGCTGCCTCCCTGCGGGAACCGCACCGGATATGCCGCTACCTGGAAGACCTCGCCGGCGACTACCACCGGTTCTATGACTCATGCCGCGTGCTGCCCCAGGGCGACGAGCAGCCTACCGACCTGCACACGGCACGCCTGGCGCTGTGCCAGGCCGCTCGTCAGGTTATTGCCAACGGGTTGGCAATACTGGGAGTCACCGCCCCGGAGCGCATGTGAACGTCCATCCCGCCGGTCCCCGGCACGCTGAAGAGATCCGCCCCGCCAGTGGTCTGCCGCGGCCTCAGTCGGCCGACGAACTGCTACGGCTGGCCCCGAATGTGTGGCCGCGCAACACCATTCGTGACCAAGATGGCGTGACCCACATCGCGGGAGTCAAGCTGACCGACCTCGCCGGAGAATACGGCACTCCGCTGTTTGTCGTCGACGAGGACGACTTCCGCTCTCGCTGTCAAGAGACCGTGGCAGCGTTCGGCGGCGGAGCCCATGTGCATTACGCCGCAAAAGCCTTCCTGTGCAGCGAAATTGCGCGCTGGATCGACGAAGAAGGGCTGTCGCTGGACGTGTGCACCGGCGGCGAGCTCGCCGTCGCGCTGCACGCCGGCTTCCCGCCGGAGCGAATTACCCTGCACGGCAACAACAAGTCGATCGCGGAGCTGGCAGCGGCTGTCAAGGCCGGTGTCGGTCACGTCGTCTTGGACTCGATGATCGAGATCGAGCGCCTCGACGCGATCGCCGGCGAGGCGGGCATCGTCCAAGACGTTTTGGTGCGTCTCACCGTAGGCGTCGAAGCGCACACCCACGAGTTCATCTCCACCGCCCACGAGGACCAGAAGTTCGGACTGTCGGTGGCCAGCGGTGCGGCGATGGCAGCGATCCGACAGGTATTCGCCGCCGATCACCTGCGATTGGTCGGACTGCACAGCCACATCGGTTCGCAGATTTTCGACGTCGCCGGCTTCGAAGTCGCCGCACACCGAGTCATCGGCCTACTGCGCGAGGTGGTCGGTGAATTCGGTCCCGAGAAGACCGCGCAGCTGTCCACCGTCGATCTCGGTGGCGGGCTCGGGATCTCGTACCTGCCGCCCGACGATCCGCCGCCGATCGCCGAGCTGGCCGCCAAACTCAGTGCCATCGTGAGCAAGGAATCAGCGGCCGTCGGCTTGCCTGCACCGAAACTGGTTGTCGAGCCTGGACGCGCGATCGCCGGTCCGGGCACCATCACGCTGTATGAAGTCGGCACCGTCAAGGACGTCGACGTGAGTGCCAGCGCGAACCGCCGCTACGTCAGCGTCGACGGCGGCATCAGCGACAACATCCGCACCGCACTGTACGACGCGCAGTACGACGCCCGGTTGGTGTCACGACTGAGCGAAGCACCGGCGGTGCTGGCGCGCATCGTCGGAAAGCACTGCGAAAGCGGCGATATCATTGTGCGCGACACATGGGTGCCGGATGACCTGCAACCCGGCGACCTGCTCGGCGTCGCCGCTACCGGCGCATACTGCTATTCATTGTCGAGCCGTTACAACATGATCTGTCGTCCCGCGGTGGTCGCGGTGCGCTCCGGGCAGTCACGTCTGATACTGCGCCGCGAGACGGTCGACGATCTGCTGAGTCTGGAAGTGAGGTGACCCGTGCCGGGTGACGAAAAGGCAATCGGCGTAGCAGTGCTCGGGTTCGGCAACGTCGGCAGCGAAGTGGTCCGCATCATCGAGGACAGCGCGCAGGATCTCGCGGCCCGGGTCGGCGCGCCCTTGGTGTTGCGCGGTATCGGTGTCCGCCGGGTAGCCGACGACCGTGGTGTGCCGATCGATCTGCTCACAGACGACATCGACGAACTCGTGTCACGCGACGACGTCGACATCGTCGTGGAACTGATGGGCCCCTTGGAGCCGGCTCGCAGGGCCATCCTCGGTGCGATGAAGCACGGCAAGTCCGTCGTCACGGCGAACAAGGCGTTGCTGTCGATATCCACCGGCGAATTGGCCCAGGCCGCTGAAAACGCGCATGTTGACCTGTATTTCGAGGCGGCGGTCGCAGGCGCCATCCCCGTCATCCGTCCGCTGACTCAATCGTTGGCCGGAGACACAGTCCTGCGGGTGGCTGGCATCGTCAACGGCACCACCAACTACATCCTCTCGGCCATGGACACCACGGGCGCCGATTACGACAGCGCCCTGGCCGACGCCAGCGCACTGGGCTACGCCGAGGCCGATCCCACTGCCGACGTCGAAGGTTACGACGCGGCGGCCAAGGCCGCGATCCTGGCCTCCATCGCGTTCCACACCCGGGTGACCGCCGACGACGTCTACCGTGAGGGCATCACCAAGATCACCCCGGCCGACTTCGTGTCCGCGCGGGCGCTCGGTTGCACCATCAAGCTCCTGTCGATCTGCGAGCGCATCACCACCGACGAAGAACAGCAACGGCTTTCGGCCCGGGTCTACCCAGCCTTGGTGCCGTTGTCGCATCCGCTCGCCGCAGTCAACGGTGCGTTCAACGCGGTGGTGGTGGAGGCCGAGGCCGCGGGTCGTCTGATGTTCTACGGCCAGGGTGCCGGTGGCGCGCCAACCGCCTCGGCGGTGACGGGCGACCTGGTGATGGCGGCCCGCAACCGGGTGCTGGGCAGCCGTGCACCACGCGAGTCCAAGTACGCCCAACTTCCCGTCGCGCCAATGGGTTTTATCTCTACTCGCTATTACGTCAGCATGAACGTCGCCGACAAGACCGGTGTCCTATCTTCGGTGGCAGCCGAATTCGCCAAGCGCGAGGTGAGCATCGCCGAGGTCCGCCAGGAAGGTGTGTCGGACGAGGGCGGACGCCGGGTGGGGGCCCGCATCGTGGTGGTCACCCACCACGCCACCGAGGCGGCGCTGTCCGAAACCGTCGAGGCGCTGGCCGATTTGGACGTCGTGCAAAATGTCGCAAGCGTGCTGCGGCTGGAAGGAACCGGCCGATGAGTGCCCCCAGGACGGCCATCCACCAGCCCTGGCCAGGCGTGATCGCGGCATACCGCGACCGGCTACCGGTCGGCGACGGCTGGACCCCGGTGACCCTGCAAGAGGGCGGCACCCCGCTGATCGCCGCAACCCGGCTCTCCGAAAAGACCGGCTGCACCATCCATCTCAAGGTCGAGGGCCTCAACCCAACCGGTTCCTTCAAAGACCGGGGCATGACGATGGCGGTCACCGATGCGGTTGCCCGTGGGCAGCAGGCGGTGCTGTGCGCATCCACCGGAAACACCTCGGCGTCGGCCGCCGCGAACGCCGCCCGCGCCGGCATCACCTGCGCGGTGTTGATACCGCAGGGCAAGATCGCGATGGGCAAGCTAGCGCAGGCGGTTATGCACGGCGCCAAGATCATCCAGATCGACGGCAACTTCGACGACTGCCTGGAACTGGCCCGCAAGATGACGTCCGACTTCCCGTCGATCTCCTTGGTCAACTCGGTCAACCCGGTGCGAATCGAGGGTCAGAAGACCGCGGCTTTCGAGATCGTCGATGTGCTGGGCGGTGCACCAGACGTGCATGCCCTTCCGGTCGGTAACGCGGGCAACATCACCGCCTACTGGAAGGGCTACACCGAGTACCACCGCGACGGTGTCATCGACAAGCTGCCCCGCATGCTGGGCACTCAGGCTGCGGGCGCGGCTCCCCTGGTGCACGGCGAACCCGTGAGCCACCCAGAGACCATCGCTACCGCGATCCGGATCGGCGCACCGGCGTCCTGGACTTCGGCCGTAGCGGCCCAACAGGAGTCCAACGGACGCTTCCTGGCCGCTACCGACGAGGAGATCTTGGCCGCATACCACCTCGTCGCCGGCACCGAAGGCGTCTTCGTCGAACCCGCGTCCGCGGCCAGCATCGCGGGCCTGCTCAAGGCCATCGACGACGGCTGGGTGGCCCGCGGGTCGACTGTGGTGTGCACCGTGACCGGCAATGGTCTGAAGGATCCCGATACGGCGCTGAGGGACATGCCGAGGGTGTCGCCGCTGCCGGTGGATCCCGTGGCTGTCGTCAAGCAGTTGGGACTGACGTAATGCTGCCTGCCGGGCTGGTGGGAAGCGCCGTGGTGTCGGCGTCGAGCGCCAACCTCGGTCCGGGCTTCGACAGCATCGGCCTAGCGTTGCATCTCAGCGACGAGATCGTGGTCGAGACAACAGATTCCGACTTGGTTGTGCACGTCGAGGGCGAGGGCGCCGACCAGGTCCCGTTCGGCCCCGATCACCTGGTGGTGCGAGCCGTCACTTGCGGGTTGCAAGCGATGGGACTCAGCGCTCCCGGCCTGGCGGTGCGTTGCCGCAACGCCATTCCGCATTCGCGCGGTCTGGGCTCCTCGGCGGCTGCGGTCGTGGGCGGTCTGGCTGCGGTGAATGGTCTTGCCACGCAAGTAGATTCAAAACCACTGAGCGAAAAGCAGCTGATCCAACTGGCCTCAGAGTTCGAGGGTCATCCCGACAACGCGGGGGCTGCCGTACTCGGCGGCGCGGTGGTGTCGTGGATCGACCGCAGCGGTGGTGCGGCGGTCTACTCGGCGGCGCCGCTGCGACTGCACCCCGAAATCCAGCTCTTCCTGGCGATTCCGCAGGAGCGTTCGTCGACCATAGAGACACGCGTACTGCTTCCGGCCCAGGTCAGCCACGAAGACGCCAGGTTCAACGTCAGCCGTGCTGGATTGCTGGTGCTGGCATTAACCGAGCGGCCGGACCTGCTGATGGCGGCCACAGAAGACGTGTTGCATCAGCCGCAACGCGCTCCGGCGATGCCGGCTTCCGCGGAATATCTGCGGCTCCTTCGGCGTCATAACGTGTCAGCAACGCTTTCAGGCGCGGGACCTGCGGTGATCGCACTAAGTACAGAGGCGGAGCTGCCCACCGAAGCGTTGCAGTTCGGTTCCGCAAATGGGTTTCACGTCACCAAGATGACCGCCGGCGACGGAGTTCGCTGGAGCCCGGGGGTCACGGTCGCCAGTTGAAACACGCCCTTGCCGGTGGGTTTGCTTGCTTCGCGCAGGGAAGCGGGCTATCCTCGGAGCCGTCCAGCAATCGCAGCATCTGCATCTGCATCCATACTGCCTACCCGCTAGGACAACTACCAATTCTTCTCGTGGACGAGGTTCGCCGCTTTATACCGCCAATCCTGGCGATCACCGTTGCAGAGTCGATGAGGCGCACTCGGCAATCTAGCTGAATGCTCCGATGGTTCAGAAACCCTCGTATGACCTGATCAGCGAGGGAAGAAAGGAAATCCGTGACTGATACGGACCTCATCACGGCTGGCGAAAGCACCGAGGGCGATGCGTCCTCGAATGCCGTGACCTCAGACATTTCGGACGTCAAGACCGCTGCGTCGGGCGGCTCCCTGGCCACCATGGTGCTACCCGAACTGCGCGCGCTGGCTAATCAAGCCGGTGTCAAGGGGACGTCGGGAATGCGTAAGAACGAACTGATAGCCGCAATCAAGGAAATCAGGGGACAGGCCAACGGCGCATCCGCCGGCGCTGCCCCATCCGAGACTTCGGCCACGCCGCCGTCGAGCAGTACCGAAAGCCCGGCAGCCCAAGAGCAGCAGAAGGATTCATCGGCCGAGGCGCCGCGCCGCGACCGGCGCAATGCCTCCAGGGAGGCCTCCCAGGACGCCGATTCAGGCTCCCGCACGGCCACCCAACCGGATCGCGAGACTGCGACCCCCGACGAGGATGACAAGCGTCAGGACGGCCGACAGAACGCCAAGCCCGACGATCGCGGGCCAGACGCCGGCAGCGACTCCAGCGGCGACCAACAAAGCTCAGGCGGCCAGCAGCCTCGCGGCGGCTCGAATCAGCAGGAAGACGACGGCGAGGGACGGCAGGGCCGGCGGGGACGCCGGTTCCGGGACCGCAGGCGCCGCGGCGAGCGCACTGGCGAAGGCGCGGACACCGAACTGCGCGAGGACGACGTCGTCCAGCCGGTGGCAGGCATCCTCGATGTTCTCGACAACTACGCATTCGTCCGCACGTCCGGTTACCTCGCCGGTCCGCACGACGTCTACGTGTCGATGAACATGGTGCGCAAGAACGGCCTGCGCCGCGGTGACGCGGTGACCGGCGCTGTTCGGGTGCCCAAGGAAGGCGAGCAGCCCAACCAGCGGCAGAAGTTCAATCCGCTGGTCCGCCTGGACAGCATCAACGGTGGATCGGTCGAGGACGCCAAGAAGCGGCCCGATTTCTCCAAACTGACGCCGCTGTATCCCAACCAGCGGCTGCGTCTGGAAACCACCCCGGATCGGCTGACCACCCGGGTCATCGACCTGATCATGCCGATCGGCAAGGGCCAGCGTGCATTGATCGTGTCGCCACCCAAGGCGGGTAAGACGACGATCCTGCAGGACATCGCCAACGCGATCACCAAGAACAACCCGGAATGCCACCTCATGGTCGTGCTCGTCGACGAGCGGCCCGAGGAGGTCACCGACATGCAGCGTTCGGTCAAGGGCGAGGTCATCGCCTCGACGTTCGACCGCCCGCCGTCAGACCACACGTCGGTTGCCGAGCTGGCGATCGAGCGCGCCAAGCGCCTCGTCGAGCAGGGCAAGGACGTGGTTGTGCTGCTCGACTCGATCACCCGGCTGGGCCGCGCGTACAACAACGCGTCGCCGGCATCGGGCCGCATCCTGTCCGGTGGTGTCGACTCGACCGCGCTCTACCCGCCCAAGCGGTTCTTGGGCGCCGCCCGCAACATCGAAGAGGGCGGATCGCTGACCATCATCGCGACCGCCATGGTAGAGACCGGATCCACCGGCGACACGGTGATCTTCGAAGAGTTCAAGGGCACCGGTAACGCCGAGCTCAAGCTCGACCGCAAGATCTCCGAGCGCCGGGTTTTCCCGGCCGTCGACGTGAACCCGTCGGGCACCCGCAAGGACGAGCTGTTGCTGTCGCCCGACGAGTTCGGCATCGTGCACAAGCTGCGCCGCGTGTTGTCGGGCCTGGACTCTCACCAGGCCATCGACTTGCTGATGTCGCAGCTGCGTAAGACGAAGACCAACTACGAGTTCCTGGTTCAGGTGTCCAAGACGACGCCCGGGTCCATGGACAGCGACTAACTGGCGATAGCGAGCGCGGCGCAGCCGGGCGAAGCGGGTCGCCAGGCGTCGCACAGCCGCAGGTCCCACCCGGTCGGGAGTGCGCCGATTCCGGCCTGCCACCATCGACGCATGGCCGAGACGCTTCAGCAACTGCTTCGTGAGCGTTTGCAGCAGGACACTCCCGCGCTCAAATACGGCGAGCGAGTGTGGACTTGGCGCGAACATCTCGCCGACGCCAGTGCCACCGCCGCGGCCCTGATCCGCGCCGCCGATCCGGGCCCGCCGCTGCATGTCGGCGCCCTGCTCGGCAACACCCCCGAGATGCTCACCGCCATGGCGTCGGCCGCCCTCGGCGGATATGTGCTGTGTGGAATCAACGACACGCGCCGCGGTGCTGCGTTGGTCCGGGACATCGCGCGAGCTGACTGCCAGATCCTGCTCGTCAATGCCGCGCACCGCGAGTTGCTGGATGGTCTCGACCTGCCCGGCGTGCAGGTATTCGACGTGACCGGGGACTCCTGGTCCGCCCGGTTGGCCGAGGCAGGACCGCTGACCCCATATCGCGAGGTCAACCCGACCGATACGTTCATGATGATCTTTACCTCGGGGACCAGCGGAGAACCGAAAGCGGTGCAAATCGCCCACCTGACGGTGTTGTTCGCCGGAACGAACCTGATCGGGCGCTTCGAGATCACCGGCAGCGACGTCTGTTACCTATCGATGCCGCTGTTTCACTCCAACGCGTTGCTGGCCGGCTGGAGCGTGGCGGTCGGTGCCGGCGCGGCCATGGTGCCGACGGCGTTCTCGGCCTCCGGCCTGCTGCCCGACCTGCGGCGGTACGGCATCACCTACATGAACTACGTCGGTAAGCCGCTCGCCTACGTGCTGGCCACCCCCGAACAACCGGACGACCACGACAACCCGCTGCGGGTCGCATTCGGAAACGAAGCAAGCGAGCGGGATATCGCCGAATTCAGTCGCCGGTTCGACTGCACGGTGTGGGACGGGTTCGGCGCCACTGAAGGCGCCATCATCATCACCCGGGAAGACGGCTGCCCGCCGGGGGCGCTCGGCCGGGGTTTCCCAGGTGTCGCCATCTACAACCCCGAGACGCTGGCCGAATGCCCACCGGCCACCTTCGGTGAAGACGGGGCCCTGACCAACGCCGACGAGGCGATCGGCGAATTGGTCAACACCACGGGCGCCGGTCTGTTCTCCGGGTACTACAACGATCCGGATGCCACCAGCGAGCGACTCCGCGACGGCATGTACTGGTCGGGAGACCTCGCCTACCGGGACGATGACGGCTGGATCTACTTCGCCGGACGCAGCGGTGACTGGCTGCGCGTCGACGGAGAGAACATGACCACGGCGCCGATCGAACGGATCTTGCAGCGGCTGCCGCCCGTGAGCCAGGTTGCGGTGTATGCGGTACCCGACGAACACGTGGGCGACCAGGTGATGGCGGCGATCGTGCTGGCCGACAATGCGGACCTGACGCCCGAGGAGTTCGGCGAATTCCTGGCCGGCCAGCCCGATTTGTCACCGAAGGCCTGGCCCCGACGGGTGTGGCTCACCGATCGCCTGCCCGCCACGGCGACCAACAAGATCCTCAAGCGCGAGCTCTCCGCTCGCGGCGCGACCCCGGACGGTGGCGTGTTGTGGACGCGCAACGGAAAAAGCAGCACTTATAGCCGCGTCTAGGTCGCCGGGAATGCGCGGGTGCATCTGTGTGTTTGGGCTGATGTTGGTTGACCTGGCATAATCGACGGTCGACCACCCCAGGACCAGTCCAGGTCCGGAGGAGTTCGAGCCCGACCGCCCGATCGCTCACGGCGGTGGCGGGCGGCCAACGATCGAAGAGGACAGTATGAAATCAGACATTCATCCGGCCTACGAGGCGACCACGGTCGTCTGCGGATGTGGCAACACCTTCGAGACACGCAGCACCAAGCCGGGCGGCCGCATCGTGGTCGAAGTGTGTGCGCAGTGCCACCCGTTCTACACCGGAAAGCAGAAGATCCTGGACAGCGGCGGCCGGGTGGCCCGCTTCGAGAAGCGCTATGGCAAGCGCTCCAAGGCCGACGCGGGTTCAACCGACAAATAGCTGGCTCACCGACGCCCGAACTGTGCTGAAAAATGCACAGGCCGGGCGTCGGTTCGCGTTTGCGGGGACGGTGCGACGAGGGTGCAAGGAGGTGACACATGACGCAGCCGGTACAGACCATTGATGTGCTGCTCGCCGAACACGCGGACCTCGAGCGTGCGCTGGCCGACCCCGAACTGCACAGCAAGCCCGACGAGGCGCGCAAGGCCGGACGCAGGTTCGCGCGGCTGGCGCCGATCGTCGCGACCTACCGCAAACTCGTGTCTGCGCGCGACGACCTGGAGACCGCGCGCGAGCTGGTCGCTGACGACGAGTCGTTTGCCGAAGAGGTCACCGAATTGGAATCGCGGGTGGCCGAACTGGACACTCAACTCACCGACATGCTGGCCCCGCGCGACCCGCATGACGCCGACGACATCCTCCTCGAAGTCAAATCAGGTGAGGGAGGCGAGGAATCCGCGTTGTTCGCCGCCGACTTGGCCCGGATGTACATCCGTTACGCCGAGCGGCATGGCTGGAACGTGACGGTGCTGGACGAAACCACTTCGGATTTGGGCGGTTACAAGGACGCCACCTTAGCCATCGCGAGTAAGGGCGACAGCGCCGACGGGGTGTGGTCGCGCATGAAGTTCGAGGGCGGGGTGCATCGTGTCCAACGGGTTCCCGTGACGGAATCTCAAGGGCGAGTGCATACTTCGGCCGCCGGGGTGCTGGTGTATCCGGAGCCCGAAGAAGTGGGCGAGGTCCAGATCGACGAGTCGGACCTGCGTATCGACGTCTACCGCTCGTCCGGCAAGGGCGGCCAGGGCGTCAACACCACCGACTCCGCGGTGCGCATCACCCATCTGCCCACCGGGATCGTGGTCACTTGCCAAAACGAACGCTCGCAGCTGCAGAACAAGACGCGGGCGTTGCAGGTGCTCGCCGCGCGGCTACAGGCGATGGCCGAGGAGCAGGCACTGGCCGACGCCTCGGCGGACCGCGCCAGCCAGATTCGCACGGTCGACCGCAGCGAACGTATCCGCACCTACAACTTCCCGGAGAACCGGATCACCGATCACCGAATCGGCTACAAGTCACACAATCTCGACCAGGTGCTCGACGGGGACCTGGATGCGCTGTTCGACGCCCTTGGTGCCGCCGACAAGCAGTCCCGGCTGCAACAGACGACATGACCCAACTGCTCCGCGCGATCGACTCCGCTGCGGCACTGCTGGCCGACGCGGGAATCGACTCCGCCCGTTACGACGCCGAGCTGCTGGCCGCGCACCTGGCCGGGACCGACCGCGGCCGGCTCGCGTTGCTCGAAGCGCCGGACGAAGAATTCTTCGGGCGCTACCGCGACGTCGTCGCCGCACGTTCGCGTCGAATTCCCTTGCAGCACATCATCGGGACCGTGGCTTTCGGCCCAGTTGAACTGCATGTCGGTCCGGGTGTGTTCATACCGCGCCCAGAGACCGAGTCCATCTTGGAGTGGGCCACCGTGCAGCGGCTTGGGACGCAGCCGATGATCGTCGACCTGTGTACGGGATCCGGCGCGCTGGCGGTCGCACTGGCCCACCATTGGCCCGCCGCGCGAGTGGTCGGCATCGACGACTCCGGGGCAGCTCTCGAGTACGCGCGGCGCAACGTCGAGGGCACCGCGGTTGAACTCGTGTGCGCCGACATAACCAAGCCGGGCTTACTTCCCGGACTCGACGCACGGGTCGACCTGCTGGTGGCCAACCCGCCCTACGTGCCGGCCGACGTCACGCTGGAACCCGAAGTAGCCCGACACGATCCGCCGCATGCGGTGTTCGGCGGCCCGAACGGGATGGCGGTGATCGCCGCCGTCGTCGACCTCGCCGGCCGCTGGCTGCGTCTCGGCGGTCTGCTTGCCGTCGAGCACGACGACACCACGTCTTTGTCGGCCGTCGAATTGGTATCGAGCACGGGCCTTTTCGACGATGTCGTCGCTCGGCGCGATCTGGCCGGCCGGCCCAGGTTCGTAACGGCAGCGAGGAGCGGCGCCGTTGAGTTCGCGTCGCGACGATGCAGAGCGCAGAGCGATGAGGTGGGGGCACCTCCCGCTTGCGGGGGAGAGCGGCGCCATTGACTGATGTCTACCACTGCGCAGATCCTGACCAGCGTGCGCGCGGAATCGCTGCGGCGGTAGAAGCGCTCAAGGCCGGCCGGCTTGTCGTCATGCCGACCGACACCGTCTACGGCATCGCCGCCGACGCCTTCGTCAGTGCGGCGGTGGCCGCGCTGTTGTCCGCAAAGGGGCGCGGACGCGATATGCCGGTGGGTGTGCTGGTCGGTTCGTGGCACACCATCGAAGGCCTGGTCTACACCGTGCCGGACGGCGCTCGCGAACTCATTCGCGCATTCTGGCCCGGCGCGCTGAGCCTGGTGGTGCGGCAAGCTCCGTCGTTGCAATGGGACCTGGGCGACGCCCGCGGCACCGTGATGCTGCGCATGCCGTTGCACCCGGTCGCCATCGAGCTACTACGCGAGGTTGGGCCGATGGCGGTGTCGAGCGCCAACGTCTCTGGCCGCCCCCCCGCCGTCGACGCCGATGAGGCGCGCAATCAGCTCGGCGATCTCGTCGATGTCTACCTGGATGCGGGTGCGTCCGCGCAGCAGGCCGCCTCCACGATCGTCGACTTGACCGGCGATGCGCCCCGCGTGCTCCGGGCGGGACCGGTCAGCACCGAGCGGATCGCCGAAGTCCTCGGTGTCGACCCGGCCAGTCTGGTCGAATAGCACGCCCGGGCCCTTCGGTGAGCGGTTGTCCGCCACTCAGGTTGGTGCAGTACGGTCTCGACGTGTCCAGCGATGTAACCAGCCTTGCCGGTGGTTTGCTCGCGCTGTCTGATCGCGGTGCCGGTGTCCCCTTGCGTGAGCTTGCGCTGGTCGGGTTGACCGCCGCGATCATCACCTACTTCGCGACCGGGCCGGTCCGGGTGCTGGCCACTCGATTGGGAGCCGTCGCCTACCCACGGGAACGCGACGTGCACGTCACGCCAACCCCGCGGATGGGCGGGCTGGCGATGTTCCTCGGCGTGCTGGCCGCAGTCTTCCTGGCGTCCCAGCTTCCGGCGCTGACCCGCGGCTTCGTCTACTCCACCGGCATGCCCGCGGTGCTGGTGGCAGGTGCGGTGATCATGGGGATCGGGCTGATCGACGACCGCTGGGGCCTCGACGCGCTGACGAAGTTCGCCGGTCAGATCACCGCGGCAAGCGTGCTGGTGACCATGGGGGTCGCGTGGAGCGTGCTGTATATCCCGATCGGCGGCGTCGGCACCATCGTCTTGGACCAGGCGTCTTCGATCCTGCTCACCCTGGCGCTGACCGTCTCGATCGTCAACGCGATGAACTTCGTCGACGGGCTCGACGGACTGGCGGCCGGGTTGGGACTGATCACGGCGTTGGCGATCTGCATCTTCTCGGTCGGTTTGCTTCGCGATCACGGCGGTGACGTGCTGTTCTATCCGCCCGCCGTGATCTCGGTGGTGCTGGCGGGCGCCTGTCTGGGCTTTTTACCGCACAACTTTCACCGCGCCAGGATTTTCATGGGCGACTCGGGTTCGATGCTGATCGGCCTGATGCTGGCCGCGGCCTCCACGACCGCCGCCGGACCCATCTCGCAGAACGCTTACGGCGCGCGCGACGTGTTTGCTCTGCTGTCACCGTTCCTGCTGGTGGTCGCGGTGATGTTCGTGCCGATGCTTGACCTTCTCCTGGCGATCGTCCGCCGCACCCGGGCCGGCCGCAGCGCGTTCAGCCCCGACAAAATGCACCTGCACCACCGGCTGCTGCAGATCGGCCATTCGCACCGCCGGGTGGTGCTGTTGATCTACCTCTGGGTCGGCATCGTCGCATTCGGCGCCGCGAGCACGATCTTCTTCAACCCCCGGCACACCGCGGCGGTGATGCTGGGCGCGATTGTGGTTGCCGGGATCGCTACGGTGATCCCGTTGCTGCGTCGCGGTGATGCCTACGACGACGACTTCGAGGACGACCACCGCGAGGACTACGACACGAAGTAGTAGTGGGCTCTACCATATGGTACGGTGCAGCTAGAACCCCGAAAATCAACCTCGCTGGTCGCCGGCCACCCGGCAGATCGGACGCTGAAACGACCGTGCCGACGCACGACCGACAAAGGAGCTACCCCTTGGGTGATTCCGACGTGACGACTGCGATACGCTCTGCGGGCCACCGATCGGTCGGTTGGGTGGCATCGGCTCCATCAACCTGGGATTGAGGTGCTGCGGTGACGACACCAGCGCAAGACGCGCCGTTGGTGTTTCCCGCTGTTGCCTTCCGCCCCGTTCGGCTGTTCGTCATCTGCGCTGTGCTCACCGCCGCCACGACACTCGGGGCCGCTTATCTCGATCGCCTGATGCTGGGTGTGTTCTTCGGTATCGGATTGCTCCTGGGTTTGCTCAACGCGCTTCTGGTGCGGCGTTCGGTCGGGGCTATCACGGCCCAGGAACACCCGCTGAAAAGGTCGATGGCCTTCAATTCGGTGTCAAGGCTGACGGTCATCACCATTGTCGGACTGGTCATTGCCTACGTCTTTCGTCCTAACGGATTGGGCGTGGTGTTTGGGCTGGCGCTGTTCCAGGTACTACTGGTGTTTTCGACCGCGATGCCGATTTGGAAGAAGCTGCGCGAAGGGCAGTATCCGGCCACTGCGTCGCAAGGGACGGAAGGGGGGAGCACCAGTGACGACTGAGATCGTCCTGGCCGCCGGCCAAATCGAGGTCGGCCATCACCACAAAGAACACTGGCTGGGGTTGGTGGTCAACGTCGATACGGTGATCTCGACCGCCCTCGCGGCGCTGATTGTCCTCGCGCTGGCTTTCTACCTGCGTAGGAAGGTCACCTCGAAGGACGTACCCGGTGGGGTCCAGCTGTTCTGGGAGGCCATCACCATCCAGATGCGCGATCAGATCGAAAGCGCGATCGGGATGCGGATCGCCCCGTTCGTGCTGCCTCTGGCCGTCACGATCTTCGTGTTCATCCTGATCTCCAACTGGCTGTCAGTGCTGCCCCTGCAATACAAAGACCCAAAAACCGGGAAGGCCGAGGAGTTGCTGACACCGGCGGCGGGAGACATCAACTACGTGCTGGCGCTCGCACTGTTCGTGTTCTTCTGCTACCACGCGGCCGGGATCTGGCGCCGTGGGATACTCGGTCATCCGCTCAAGCTCGTCAAGGGCCACGTCGCATTCCTGGCGCCGATCAACATCGTCGAAGAACTCGCCAAGCCAATCTCGTTGTCCCTCCGACTCTTCGGCAATATCTTCGCCGGCGGCATCTTGGTGACACTGATTGCGGCCCTCATCCCGTCGGTCGTCATGTGGGCGCCGAACGCGATCTGGAAGTCGTTCGACTTGTTCGTCGGCGCCATTCAGGCCTTCATCTTTTCTATCCTGACGGTCTTGTACTTCAGCCAGGCGATGGAGATCGAGGATCACCATGACTGAAACCGCCATGAATCGGCGCCCCACACACTGTTACAGAAGCCTGGTAGACCGCTACCAGATAGCCACCAGATAAAGGAGGAAAAAGAATGCCAATGGACCCCCAGATCGCCCAGGGTGCACTCATCGGCGGCGGCTTGATCATGGCCGGCGGCGCGATCGGTGCCGGTATTGGTGACGGTATTGCCGGTAACGCGCTGGTTTCGGGTATCGCCCGCCAACCCGAGGCGCAGGGCCGCTTGTTCACGCCGTTCTTCATCACCGTCGGTCTGGTCGAGGCGGCCTACTTCATCAACCTCGCGTTCATGGCGTTGTTCGTCTTCGCAACTCCCGTCAAGTAATCCGCTGTGATGGGGGACGCGACCGTCATCGTTCTGGCCGCGAGCCAGGCAGCCGAGGAAGGCGAGAACAACAACTTCCTCGCGCCTAACGGCACGTTTTTCTTCGTGCTGGCCATCTTTCTCATCGTGCTGGCCGTCATCGGCATCTTCGTGGTGCCACCGATCATGAAGGTGTTGCATGAACGCGAGGCCATGGTCGACAAGACGGCCGCCGACACCAAGAAGTCGGCCGAGCAGTTCGCCGCGGCCCAGGCCGATTACGAAGAAGCGATGAAGGAAGCCCGAGTCGAGGCGTCGTCGTTGCGCGACAATGCCCGGGCAGAGGGACGTAAGGTCATCGAAGACGCACGCGCGGACGCCGAACAGCAGGTGGCAACGAGTTTGGCGATGGCCAACGAACAGTTAAAGCGGGAGAGGGACGCCGTGGAACTGGATTTACGCGCCAATGTCGCGACCATGTCGTCCACACTTGCCAGCCGAATCCTCGGCGTAGACGTGACCTCCTCGGCTGCGACGGGGTAGCCAGCGATGGACGTTTTTATCGGGCAGCTGGTTGGATTCGCGCTCATCGTGCTCCTGGTGGTGCGTTATGTCGTGCCGCCTGTCCGCCGTTTGATGACTGCTCGACAGGAAACCGTGCGCCAGCAGTTGAAAGATTCGGCCGCGGCGGCCCAGCGGCTAACCGAGTCGACGACGGCGCACAGCAAGGCTGTCCAAGCCGCCGAAGAAGAAGGTAAGCGGGTCGTCGAAGAGGCCAAGTCAGACTCCGAACGCATTGCCGAGCAGCTGCGCGCCCAGGCCGAAGCCGATGCGGAACGCGTCAAGGCGCAAGGCACCCGTCAGGTCGAGCTGCTACGGGCACAGCTGATCCGTCAACTTCGCTTAGAGCTTGGGCACGAATCGGTCCGCCAGGCAAGGGAATTGGTGCGCAACTACGTCGCAGACCCCGACCAGCAGTCGGCTACAGTCGATCGCTTTCTCGACGAGCTCGATGAGATGGCGCCGGAGGCGGCCAACGTCGCGTCACCGGTGTTGGCAAAGATGCGATCGTCGAGTCGTCGGGCGCTGGGCAACGTGCTGGATCGGTTCGACACAATTGCCGATAACCTTGACAATCCAGGCCTGGAAAAGCTTGCCGATGAGCTGGTGTCAGTAGCCGGGATGCTGAACCGCGAAATCGTTGTCACCCGGTATCTCACTGTGCCCGCCGAAGATTCAGCTCCCAGGGTCAGATTGATCGAGCGCATCCTAGACGGCAAGGTCGCCGATCCCACGCTCGACGTGCTGCGTGCAGCCGTGTCGGAGCGTTGGTCGGCCAACGGCGACCTAGTAGACGCGATAGAGCACGTATCGCGGCAAGCCCTGCTGAAAGTCGCGGAAAACGAGGGGCGGATCGACGAGGTCGAAGACCAGTTGTTCCGATTTTCCCGGATTCTTGACGCGCAGCCACGGCTTGCCATCCTGTTGGGCGATCACACGAGTCCGGCCGACGGTCGGGTTGGCTTGCTGCGCAACGTGCTCAAGAGCGCGAGCGGCAGAAGCAACAGAATTACGAATGCCCTGCTGTCCCAGACGGTTGAGTTGCTCAGAGGTCACCAGACGGCCGATGAGGCCGTGCAGCTCTTGGCCGAGGCAGCGGTGGCGCGGCGCGGCGAAGTCGTCGCGCAAGTGAGCGCTGCGGCCGAACTCAGTGACGCACAGCGCACGCGCGTCACCGAGGTGCTGAGCCGCATTTACGGCCATCCGGTAGCCGTGCAGCTGCAAATCGACGCCGAACTGCTCGGTGGCCTCTTAGTCTCTGTAGGTGACGAGGTGATCGACGGAACCCTCAAGTCTCGTCTGACCGCGGCCGAGACGCAGTTGCCGGATTAAACCCGACTGAAACATGAACTAGCCAGCACCAATTCGAAGTAGGAAGACGAAAAGCCATGGCCGACTTGACTATCTCCGCTGATGACATCCAGAGCGCGATCGAAGAATACGTAAGCTCCTTCACCTCCGATACCGCCCGCGAAGAGGTCGGCACGGTCACCGACGCCGGCGACGGTATCGCGCACGTCGAGGGCTTGCCGTCCGTGATGACCCAGGAGCTACTCGAGTTCGAGGGTGGAGTGCAGGGCGTCGCGCTCAACCTCGACGAGCACAGCATCGGCGCGGTAATCCTCGGTGACTTCGACAAGCTCGAAGAAGGCCAACAGGTCAAGCGCACCGGCGACGTCCTGTCGGTTCCCGTTGGCGACGGGTTCTTGGGTCGTGTGATCAATCCGCTGGGCCAGCCGATCGACGGAGGCGGGGACATCGAATCCGAGACCCGGCGTGCGCTCGAACTGCAGGCACCCTCGGTGGTGAACCGGCAGGGGGTGAAGGAGCCGCTGCAGACCGGGATCAAGGCCATCGACGCAATGACCCCGATCGGTCGCGGCCAGCGCCAGCTGATCATCGGCGACCGCAAGACCGGCAAAACAGCTGTCTGCGTGGACACCATCCTCAACCAGCGGCAGAACTGGGAGAGTGGCGATGAGCAGAAGCAGGTGCGCTGCGTGTACGTGGCCATCGGTCAGAAGGGAACCACGATTGCCGCTGTCCGCCAGGCGCTGGAGGACGGCGGGGCGATGGATTACACCACTATCGTCGCCGCGCCGGCATCGGAATCCGCTGGCTTCAAATGGCTTGCACCATATACCGGTTCAGCGATTGCACAACACTGGATGTACGACGGCAAGCACGTGCTGATCGTCTTTGACGACTTGAGCAAGCAGGCCGAGGCGTACCGCGCGATCTCGCTGCTGCTGCGCCGCCCGCCCGGTCGCGAGGCCTACCCCGGCGACGTGTTCTATCTGCATTCGCGGCTGTTAGAGCGCTGCGCCAAGCTTTCCGATGAGCTCGGTGGCGGCTCGCTGACCGGTCTGCCGATCATCGAGACCAAGGCCAACGACATTTCGGCCTACATCCCGACCAACGTCATCTCGATCACCGACGGGCAGTGCTTCCTAGAGTCCGATTTGTTCAACCAGGGTGTCCGGCCGGCCATCAATGTCGGTGTCTCGGTGTCCCGCGTGGGTGGTGCTGCTCAGATCAAGGCAATGAAGGAAGTGGCCGGTTCGTTGCGTCTGGATCTGTCGCAGTACCGCGAATTGGAATCGTTCGCGGCCTTCGCTTCGGATCTCGATGACACCTCGAAGAAGCAGCTGGAGCGCGGTGAGCGCCTGGTCGAGCTGCTCAAGCAACCTCAACAGCAGCCCATGCCGGTAGAGGAGCAGGTCGTCTCGATCTTCCTGGGCACCGGTGGGCATCTGGATTCGGTGCCCGTGGACGATATCAAGCGGTTCGAATCCGAGATCTTGGACCACATGCGGGCATCCGAGGAAACACTGCTCGAAGAGATCCGGTCGAGCGGGAAGCTCAGCGAAGAAAACGAAGAAAAGCTGACTGACATCATCAAGCACTTCAAGGACGGCTTCGCGGCCAGCGATGGCAGTTCCGTGGTGCCCGACGAACATGTCGGGGCCATGGATGAAGAAGAGCTCGGCAAGGAGTCGGTGCAAGTCAAGAAAGAGAAGCCCAAGGACAAGAAGAAGTCCAAGGACACCAAGACGGAATCAGTGGAAAAGAAGGACAAGAAGTAGTTAACGATGGCTGCCACACTCCGTGAACTGCGCGGTCGGATCCGCTCGGCGGGGTCGATCAAGAAGATCACCAAGGCCCAGGAGCTGATCGCGACATCGCGTATCGGCAGGGCACAAGCTCGGCTGGAATCCGCACGGCCCTATGCATTCCACATCACGACGATGCTTACGACTTTGTCATCCGAAGCCGCCCTGGACCATCCGTTGCTCGTCGAGCGATCGGAACCGAAGCGGGCCGGCGTCCTGGTGCTGTCGTCCGACCGTGGCTTGTGCGGTGCGCACAACTCCACCATCTTCCGTCGCTCGGAAGAGCTGTTCTCCCTGCTGCGGGAAGAAGGAAAGCAGCCGATTCTGTACACGGTGGGCCGTAAAGCCCAGAACTACTACACATTCCGGAACTGGGACATCGTCGAGTCGTGGGCGGGCTTCTCCGAGCAACCCAAGGTCGAAAATGCCACCGAAATCAGTGAGACTTTGGTTGATGCGTTCATGAAGGGCACCGGCGACGACAATCAGCAGTCCGACGATGACGCCGGCGTCGACGAACTGCACATCGTGTACTCCGAGTTCAAGTCGATGATGTCGCAATCCCCGGCGGCCCACCGGATGGCTCCCCTGGTGGTGGAGTATGTCGAAAAAGAAGAGAAGGACCTCCGCACCCTGTACTCGTTCGAGCCCGACGCGACGACGCTGTTCGACGCGCTGCTGCCGCGCTATCTGACCACCCGCGTCTACGCGGCACTGCTGGAATCGGCAGCATCGGAGCTGGCCTCGCGCCAGCGCGCGATGAAGTCGGCTACCGACAACGCCGACGACCTCATCAAGGATCTCACCCTGGAGGCGAACCGCCAGCGGCAGGCCGAGATCACCCAGGAAATCAGTGAAATCGTCGGCGGCGCAAACGCGCTCGCCGAGGCCGCTAACTAGCCACGAGGAAACGAAGAGATATGACTGCTACAGACGAAAAGACCGACAAGAAGTCGTCAAACTCCGACACCAGCGGCCGGGTGGTTCGGGTGGCCGGGCCGGTCGTCGACGTCGAGTTTCCGCGCGGTTCGGTTCCGGAGCTCTTCAACGCGCTGAACGCCGACATCACGTTCGAGTCACTCAAGAAGAAACTCACCTTGGAGGTGGCACAACACCTGGGTGACAACCTTGTGCGCACGATCTCGTTGCAGCCCACCGACGGCCTGGTGCGCGGCGTCGAGGTCACCGACTCCGGTGACTCGATTTCGGTGCCGGTCGGCGAAGGCGTCAAGGGCCACGTCTTCAACGCCCTGGGCGACTGCCTGGACGAGGAGGGGTACGGAGAAGACTTCGACCACTGGTCGATTCACCGCAAGCCGCCGGCCTTCGAGGATCTGGAGCCCCGGACCGAGATGCTCGAGACGGGCCTCAAGGTCGTCGACCTGCTGACGCCATATGTGCGTGGCGGCAAGATCGCCTTGTTCGGCGGTGCCGGGGTTGGCAAGACGGTGCTCATCCAGGAGATGATCAACCGCATCGCCCGAAACTTCGGTGGCACTTCGGTTTTCGCCGGCGTGGGGGAGCGCACGCGCGAGGGTAACGACCTGTGGGTCGAGCTCAAGGAAGCCGACGTGCTCAAGGACACCGCGCTAGTATTCGGTCAGATGGATGAGCCGCCCGGCACGCGTATGCGGGTGGCGCTGTCGGCGTTGACGATGGCGGAGTGGTTCCGTGACGAGGCGGGCCAGGACGTGCTGTTGTTCATCGACAACATCTTCCGGTTCACCCAGGCCGGTTCGGAGGTGTCGACACTGCTCGGTCGTATGCCGTCAGCGGTGGGCTACCAGCCCACGCTGGCCGACGAGATGGGCGAGCTACAGGAGCGCATTACCTCGACGCGAGGCAAGTCGATTACGTCCATGCAGGCCGTATATGTGCCTGCCGACGACTACACGGACCCGGCGCCCGCGACCACGTTCGCGCACCTGGACGCCACCACCGAGTTGTCGCGTTCCGTGTTCTCCAAGGGCATCTTCCCGGCCGTCGACCCGCTGGCGTCGAGCTCGACCATCCTCGACCCAGGCATTGTGGGTGACGAGCACTACCGTGTGGCGCAGGAGACCATTCGAATCCTGCAGCGCTACAAGGACCTTCAGGACATCATCGCGATCCTCGGTATTGACGAGCTATCGGAAGAGGACAAGCAGCAGGTGCAGCGCGCCCGACGCATCGAGCGGTTCCTGTCGCAGAACATGATGGCGGCCGAACAATTCACCGGCCAACCGGGTTCGACGGTGCCGTTGAAAGAGACCATCGAGGCGTTCGACAAGCTCACGAAGGGCGACTTTGACCACATACCGGAGCAGGCGTTCTTCTTGATCGGCGGCCTCGACGACCTGGCCAAGAAAGCCGAAGGCTACGGCGCCAAGCTCGAATCCTGAGTCAAGAGGCTTGAAAGGTATTGTGGCATGGCCGAAATGAACGTTCAGATCGTCGCCGTCGACCGAGAGATATGGTCGGGCGAGGCAACGTTCGTTTTCACCCGCACCACTGTCGGCGAGATCGGTATCCTGCCCCGCCACATTCCGTTGGTAGCGCAACTGGTCGACGACGCCATGGTGCGGGTCGAGCGAGAGGGCGACGACGATCTGCGGGTCGCGGTGGATGGCGGCTTTATGTCGGTGACCGAAGAGGGAGTCACCATTCTCGCCGAAGCCGCCGAGTTCGAGTCGGAAATCGACGAAAGCGCCGCCAAGCAGGATTCCGAGTCTGACGACCCCAAGGTCGCGGCCCGAGGTCGTGCCAGATTGCGCGCCCTCGGCGCGATCGACTAGCCGCCGATGAGCGCGCCCATGTGGGCCATGGCCGTGCTCGTCGTGGTGTTGGGAGTTGCTGTCCTGGCGCTGAGTTACCGGCTGTGGAAGCTGCGTCAGGGCGGAACAGCGGGAATCATGCGGGATATCCCCGCTGTCGGGGGTCACGGCTGGCGGCACGGTGTAATCCGTTATCGCGGTGGCGAAGCCGCGTTCTATCGGTTGTCCAGTCTGCGACTGTGGCCGGATCGCCGGCTCAGCCGGCGGGGTGTGGAGATCGTGGCCCGGCGCGGGCCGCGCGGCGACGAGTACGACATCATGACCGACGAGATTGTCGTGCTTGAATTGCGTGACACCACACAGGATCGCCGTTCGGGCTACGAGCTGGCGCTGGATCAAGGTGCGCTGACGGCGTTCCTGTCCTGGCTGGAGTCTCGCCCGTCACCGCGCGCCCGGCGCCGCAGCGTGTGACACAGCCTCGGCGAGCAGACGCAAATTCCCTGGCGCGGGGCAGATTTGGGCGATTTTGCGTCGTTCACGCTAGCTTGCGGCGCCGCCGCCCGGTCGCCACAACACGTCGTCCCCCGCGTTGGCTACCCGCGACAGGATGAAGAGCAGATCCGACAGTCGGTTCAGGTATTTCGCCGGCAGCGTGCTGACACCGTCCGCGTGCGCGTCGACGGCGGCCCACGCCGACCGCTCGGCTCGACGAACCACCGTGCGCGCCACGTGCAGTAGCGCAGACAACGGTGAACCACCGGGCAGCACAAAGGAATTCAACGTGGGAAGAGCTTCGTTGTAGCGGTCGCACCAACCCTCGAGCCGGTCGATATACGGTTGGCTGACGCGCAGCGGCGGATGCTCCGGGTTATCCACCACAGGAGTCGACAGGTCCGCTCCCGCATCGAACAAGTCGTTTTGAATCTGACGCAGCATGTCCGCGATTTCCGGCTCGGGCTTTCCCACCGCGATTGCGGTGCCGATCGCGGAATTGGCCTCGTCGCAATCCGCATACGCCACCAAACGTGCATCATTCTTCGAGACTCGCGAGAAATCACTCAGCCCCGTCGTTCCGTCGTCGCCCGTGCGCGTATAGATGCGGGTCAGATGTACTGCCATGAGCAAAACGGTACCGGGCTGACCGTCTTAGCTGACTGACAACCCGATACCGCTTTACTACACTGACCCGGGTGGCTGAGCGTTTCGTGGTGACCGGGGGCAACCGGTTGTCCGGCCGAGTCACCGTCGGGGGCGCCAAGAACAGCGTGCTCAAGCTCATGGCCGCGACGTTGCTGGCCGAGGGCACCAGCACCATCACCAACTGTCCCGACATCCTCGACGTGCCGCTGATGGCGGAGGTGCTGCGGGGCCTGGGCGCCACCGTCGAACTCGACGGCGACGTTGCGCGAATCACCTCGCCCGACGAACCCAAGTACGACGCCGACTTCGCTGCGGTCCGGCAGTTCCGCGCGTCGGTCTGCGTACTCGGGCCGCTGGTCGGCCGGTGCAAGCGGGCCAGGGTTGCGCTCCCGGGTGGCGACGCGATCGGATCGCGTCCGCTGGATATGCACCAGGCTGGCCTGCGGCAGCTGGGCGCGCGCTGCAACATCGAGCACGGCTGCGTGGTTGCCCAAGCAGAAACGTTGCGCGGCGCGGAGATTCAGCTGGAGTTCCCGTCGGTGGGAGCTACCGAGAACATCCTGATGGCCGCCGTCCTGGCCGAGGGTGTCACCACAATCCACAACGCTGCGCGAGAGCCCGACGTGGTCGATCTGTGCACGATGCTCAATCAGATGGGCGCACAGGTGGACGGCGCGGGGTCGCCGACCATGACCATCACCGGCGTCCCGCGGCTGTATCCGACCGAGCACCGCGTGATCGGTGACCGAATCGTGGCCGCCACCTGGGGCATCGCGGCTGCCATGACCCGCGGTGACATCACCGTGAGCGGCGTCGATCCGGCCCACCTGCAGGTGGTGTTGCACAAGCTGCACGACGCGGGGGCGACCGTCACGCAGACCGACGACAGTTTCCGGGTGGCCCAGTACGAACGCCCCAAGGCGGTCAACGTCGCGACATTGCCGTTCCCTGGCTTTCCCACCGACCTGCAGCCGATGGCGATCGCGCTGGCCTCGATAGCCGACGGCACGTCGATGATCACGGAGAACGTGTTCGAGGCACGGTTCCGGTTCGTCGAAGAGATGATTCGACTCGGCGCCGATGCCCGCACCGACGGCCATCACGCCGTCGTCCGGGGTCTTCCGCAACTCTCGAGCGCGCCCGTCTGGTGCTCGGACATCCGGGCCGGCGCCGGATTGGTGTTGGCGGGCCTGGTCGCCGACGGAGACACCGAGGTCCACGACGTTTTCCACATCGATCGCGGCTACCCGTTGTTCGTGGAGAACCTGGCGAGTTTGGGTGCGGAGATCGAGAGGGTAGAGTAGCGGGCAGGTTAGTGCCCGACAGCGCGGTCACCAGCAGAAGGTGACTGAAACTGAGGGTTGACCACTCTGCCGGACCTGTATTAAGCTGGCAGGGTTGCCCCGAAGCGGGCGAAAACAAGCATGAGCGTGTTGTTTGAGAACTCAATAGTGTGTTTGGTGTTTTTGTTTGTTGTTGTTTTTTGACCATATCTTGCACCCCCCGTGTGAGGGTATGGTCGTTTTTTGATGCCAGTTGATTTGGTGTCTTTTTGTTAGGTCAGATTTTCTCTGATTGTAAATTCACCTCGCTTGTCGAGGGGTTTTTGTTTGGAGAGTTTGATCCTGGCTCAGGACGAACGCTGGCGGCGTGCCTAACACATGCAAGTCGAACGGAAAGGTCTCTTCGGAGACACTCGAGTGGCGAACGGGTGAGTAACACGTGGGTAATCTGCCCTGCACATCGGGATAAGCCTGGGAAACTGGGTCTAATACCGGATATGACCTCGGGACGCATGTCCTGTGGTGGAAAGCTTTTGCGGTGTGGGATGGGCCCGCGGCCTATCAGCTTGTTGGTGGGGTGATGGCCTACCAAGGCGACGACGGGTAGCCGGCCTGAGAGGGTGTCCGGCCACACTGGGACTGAGATACGGCCCAGACTCCTACGGGAGGCAGCAGTGGGGAATATTGCACAATGGGCGCAAGCCTGATGCAGCGACGCCGCGTGGGGGATGACGGCCTTCGGGTTGTAAACCTCTTTCAGCAGGGACGAAGCGCAAGTGACGGTACCTGCAGAAGAAGCACCGGCCAACTACGTGCCAGCAGCCGCGGTAATACGTAGGGTGCGAGCGTTGTCCGGAATTACTGGGCGTAAAGAGCTCGTAGGTGGTTTGTCGCGTTGTTCGTGAAATCTCACGGCTTAACTGTGAGCGTGCGGGCGATACGGGCAGACTGGAGTACTGCAGGGGAGACTGGAATTCCTGGTGTAGCGGTGGAATGCGCAGATATCAGGAGGAACACCGGTGGCGAAGGCGGGTCTCTGGGCAGTAACTGACGCTGAGGAGCGAAAGCGTGGGGAGCGAACAGGATTAGATACCCTGGTAGTCCACGCCGTAAACGGTGGGTACTAGGTGTGGGTTTCCTTCCTTGGGATCCGTGCCGTAGCTAACGCATTAAGTACCCCGCCTGGGGAGTACGGCCGCAAGGCTAAAACTCAAAGGAATTGACGGGGGCCCGCACAAGCGGCGGAGCATGTGGATTAATTCGATGCAACGCGAAGAACCTTACCTGGGTTTGACATGCACAGGACGCGTCTAGAGATAGGCGTTCCCTTGTGGCCTGTGTGCAGGTGGTGCATGGCTGTCGTCAGCTCGTGTCGTGAGATGTTGGGTTAAGTCCCGCAACGAGCGCAACCCTTGTCTCATGTTGCCAGCGGGTAATGCCGGGGACTCGTGAGAGACTGCCGGGGTCAACTCGGAGGAAGGTGGGGATGACGTCAAGTCATCATGCCCCTTATGTCCAGGGCTTCACACATGCTACAATGGCCGGTACAAAGGGCTGCGATACCGCAAGGTTAAGCGAATCCTTTTAAAGCCGGTCTCAGTTCGGATCGGGGTCTGCAACTCGACCCCGTGAAGTCGGAGTCGCTAGTAATCGCAGATCAGCAACGCTGCGGTGAATACGTTCCCGGGCCTTGTACACACCGCCCGTCACGTCATGAAAGTCGGTAACACCCGAAGCCAGTGGCCTAACCCTCGGGAGGGAGCTGTCGAAGGTGGGATCGGCGATTGGGACGAAGTCGTAACAAGGTAGCCGTACCGGAAGGTGCGGCTGGATCACCTCCTTTCTAAGGAGCACCACGAAAAGCACTCCAATTGGTGGAGTGTGAGCCGTGAGGGGTTCTCGTCTGTAGTGGACGAGGGCCGGGTGCGCAACAACAAGCAAGCCAGACACACTATTGGGTCCTGAGGCAACACCCCAGGCTGTTAAGGGTTGTTGTCCCGCCATCTTGGTGGTGGGGTGTGGTGTTTGAGAACTGGATAGTGGTTGCGAGCATCTAATGAACGCGCTGTCCCTAGTGGTGGCGTGTTCATGAATGTAATTTCTTCTTTGGTTTTTGTGTTTGTAAGTGACTAAGGGCGCATGGTGGATGCCTTGGCATCGAGAGCCGACGAAGGACGTGGGAGGCTGCGATATGCCTCGGGGAGCTGTCAACCGAGCTTTGATCCGAGGATTTCCGAATGGGGAAACCCAGCACGAGTTATGTCGTGTTACTCGCATCTGAATATATAGGGTGCGAGAGGGAACGCGGGGAAGTGAAACATCTCAGTACCCGTAGGAGAAGAAAACAATTGTGATTCCGCTAGTAGTGGCGAGCGAACGCGGAACATGGCTAAACCGCACGCATGGGTAACCGGGTAGGGGTTGTGTGTGCGGGGTTGTGGGATTGATATGTCTCAGCTCTACCTGGCTGAGGGGTAGTCAGAAAGTGTCGTGGTTAGCGGAAGTGGCCTGGGATGGTCTGCCGTAGACGGTGAGAGCCCGGTACGCGAAAACCCGGCACCTGCCTTGTATCAACTCCCGAGTAGCAGCGGGCCCGTGGAATCTGCTGTGAATCTGCCGGGACCACCCGGTAAGCCTAAATACTACTCGATGACCGATAGCGGATTAGTACCGTGAGGGAATGGTGAAAAGTACCCCGGGAGGGGAGTGAAAGAGTACCTGAAACCGTGTGCCTACAATCCGTCAGAGCCTCTTCGTGGGGTGATGGCGTGCCTTTTGAAGAATGAGCCTGCGAGTCAGGGACATGTCGCGAGGTTAACCCGTGTGGGGTAGCCGCAGCGAAAGCGAGTCTGAATAGGGCGTATCCCCTTTTGGGGTGTAGTGGCGTGTTCTGGACCCGAAGCGGAGTGATCTACCCATGGCCAGGGTGAAGCGCGGGTAAGACCGCGTGGAGGCCCGAACCCACTTAGGTTGAAGACTGAGGGGATGAGTTGTGGGTAGGGGTGAAAGGCCAATCAAACTCCGTGATAGCTGGTTCTCCCCGAAATGCATTTAGGTGCAGCGTTGCGTGATTCACCACGGAGGTAGAGCTACTGGATGGCCGATGGGCCCTACTAGGTTACTGACGTCAGCCAAACTCCGAATGCCGTGGTGTACAGCGTGGCAGTGAGACGGCGGGGGATAAGCTCCGTACGTCGAAAGGGAAACAGCCCAGATCGCCGGCTAAGGCCCCTAAGCGTGTGCTAAGTGGAAAAGGATGTGCAGTCGCAAAGACAACCAGGAGGTTGGCTTAGAAGCAGCCACCCTTGAAAGAGTGCGTAATAGCTCACTGGTCAAGTGATTGTGCGCCGATAATGTAGCGGGGCTCAAGCACACCGCCGAAGCCGCGGCACATTCACATTTGTGAATGTGGGTAGGGGAGCGTCCCTCATTCAGGGAAGCCGCCGGGTGACCGGTGGTGGAGGGTGAGGGAGTGAGAATGCAGGCATGAGTAGCGATAAGGCAAGTGAGAACCTTGCCCGCCGTAAGACCAAGGGTTCCTGGGCCAGGCCAGTCCGCCCAGGGTGAGTCGGGACCTAAGGCGAGGCCGACAGGCGTAGTCGATGGACAACGGGTTGATATTCCCGTACCCGTGTGTGAGCGCCCGTGATGAATCAGCGGTACTAACCACCCAAAACCGAATCGATCATTCCCCTTCGGGGGCGTGGAGGTTCGGGGCTGCGTGGGAACTTCGCTGGTAGTAGTCAAGCGATGGGGTGACGCAGGAAGGTAGCCGTACCAGTTAGTGGTAATACTGGGGTAAGCCTGTAGGGAGAGCGATAGGCAAATCCGTCGCTCATTAATCCTGAGAGGTGATGCATAGCCGGTTGAGGCGAATTCGGTGATCCTCTGCTGCCAAGAAAAGCCTCTAGCGAGCACACACACGGCCCGTACCCCAAACCGACACAGGTGGTCAGGTAGAGCATACCAAGGCGTACGAGATAACTATGGTTAAGGAACTCGGCAAAATGCCCCCGTAACTTCGGGAGAAGGGGGACCGGAATACCGTGAACACCCTTGCGGTGGGAGCGGGATTCGGTCGCAGAAACCAGTGAGAAGCGACTGTTTACTAAAAACACAGGTCCGTGCGAAGTCGCAAGACGATGTATACGGACTGACGCCTGCCCGGTGCTGGAAGGTTAAGAGGACCCGTTAACTCGTAAGGGTGAAGCGGAGAATTTAAGCCCCAGTAAACGGCGGTGGTAACTATAACCATCCTAAGGTAGCGAAATTCCTTGTCGGGTAAGTTCCGACCTGCACGAATGGCGTAACGACTTCTCAACTGTCTCAACCATAGACTCGGCGAAATTGCACTACGAGTAAAGATGCTCGTTACGCGCGGCAGGACGAAAAGACCCCGGGACCTTCACTACAACTTGGTATTGGTGTTCGGTACGGTTTGTGTAGGATAGGTGGGAGACTGTGAAGCCTCGACGCCAGTCGAGGTGGAGTCGTTGTTGAAATACCACTCTGATCGTATTGGATACCTAACGTCGAACCGTATATCCGGTTCACGGACAGTGCCTGGCGGGTAGTTTAACTGGGGCGGTTGCCTCCTAAAATGTAACGGAGGCGCCCAAAGGTTCCCTCAACCTGGACGGCAATCAGGTGGCGAGTGTAAATGCACAAGGGAGCTTGACTGCGAGACCTACACGTCAAGCAGGGACGAAAGTCGGGATTAGTGATCCGGCACCCCCGAGTGGAAGGGGTGTCGCTCAACGGATAAAAGGTACCCCGGGGATAACAGGCTGATCTTCCCCAAGAGTCCATATCGACGGGATGGTTTGGCACCTCGATGTCGGCTCGTCGCATCCTGGGGCTGGAGCAGGTCCCAAGGGTTGGGCTGTTCGCCCATTAAAGCGGCACGCGAGCTGGGTTTAGAACGTCGTGAGACAGTTCGGTCTCTATCCGCCGCGCGCGTCAGAAGCTTGAGGAAACCTGTCCCTAGTACGAGAGGACCGGGACGGACGAACCTCTAGTGCACCAGTTGTCCCACCAGGGGCACTGCTGGATAGCTACGTTCGGACAGGATAACCGCTGAAAGCATCTAAGCGGGAAACCTTCTCCAAGATCAGGCTTCTCACCCACTTGGTGGGATAAGGCCCCCCGCAGAACACGGGATCGATAGGCCAGACCTGGAAGCTCAGCAATGAGTGAAGGGAACTGGCACTAACCGGCCGAAAACTTACCAACACAAATCGCAACCACTATTCGGTACTCACGACAATTGTCGTGGAGCACCACACCCCCCACCAGTACAACCAAACAAAATAGCGGTAGAGTAATAGAGTTACGGCGGCCACAGCGATAGGGAAACGCCCGGTCCCATCCCGAACCCGGAAGCTAAGCCTGTCAGCGCCGATGATACTGCCCACTTCGGGTGGAAAAGTAGGACACCGCCGAACATATGCAAAAACACCCCCGGTTTTCCGGGGGTGTTTTTGCATTCGGCTCTCAGTCGAACAGCGTCAATTCTGCGGGCGTCCGGCTTTTCTCCAGGTCGAGTAATGTCTTCTTGCGGTCGAGTCCGCCACCGTAGCCGGTAAGACTTCCGCTGGCGCCGATGACGCGATGGCACGGAACAATGATGGCGATCGGATTGTGGCCGTTGGCCAACCCCACCGCCCGTGCCGCACCAGGTGCGCCGACTTGTGCGGCGATCTCTCCGTAGGAGCGGGTTTGCCCGTATGGGATTGTCAGCAGCGCCTGCCAAACCCGCCGTTGAAATCCGGTGCCGTGCATGTCCAATTCGACATCGAAATCGGTGAGCTCGCCGGCGAAATAGGCTTCGAGTTGTTCGACGGTGTCGGTGAACGCCGTATGGTCCTCGGTCCAGCCGGCCCGGTTCGGCTCGTAGGTCTGGTCGACCATCCTCAGGTTGGTCAGCACTGACCCACGCCCGGCCAGGGTCAAAGGTCCGATCGGGCTCTCGATGGTGCGGTAGTGGATCATGCAACCTCCTGTGGTGGTGGCCATTGGTTTATCGGATGCTCGAGGGTGGCCCATAGGTGCTGGACGGCGTACGAGCGCCACGGCCGCCAGCGGGCGCTGTGTTCGATGAGGGTTCGTTGCTGTGTGGGCAGACCCAGATGCTTGGCGGCCAGCTTAAGGCCGAGATCGCTGGCCGGGAAAGCGTCTGGGTCGCCCAGGCCTCGCATCGCGATCACCTCTGCCGTCCACGGGCCCACCCCCGGCAGATCCAACAATTGCCTGCGAGCGCGTTCCCAGTCGCACCCGGCGTCTAGAGCGATGCTGCCGTCGGCCAGGCCGGCGACAAGGGCGTTGATTGTTCGTTGCCGGCTTTTGGGGACAGCCAGGTGGACCGGATCGATGTCAGCCAGATGTTCGACCGACGGGAAGGTGTGGGTCAGCGCACCGGCCGGATCGTGGATGGGCTGGCCGTAGGCGGCGACGAGCCTGCGCGTGTGGGTTCGCGCGGCCTTGGTCGACACCTGCTGTCCCAGTACTGCGCGCACGGCAAGTTCTGCCTCGTCGACCGTGCGGGGGATGCGTTGTCCGGGCGCTTTGGCCACCACCGGCGCCAGGTCCGCATCCGCGGACAGCGCTTCGACGACGGCTTCGGGGTCGGCATCGAGGTCCAGCAGGCGTCGGCAGCGCGCGATCGCGGTGGTGAGGTCGCGGAAATCGTCCAAGACCAGTTGGCAGCCGACATGATCGACGGCCGGAGTGAGGGTGACGACGGCGCTGCCGCAGGGCAGCCGCAAGCTGCGTCGGTACGCGCCGTCACGCACCTCCTCGCAACCGGGCACGGCTCCGGCGGCCAGATGGCCGAACACGCCATCAAAGGCGAAGGGCGTGCGCACCGGCAACCGAAGCGACACAGCTCCCCGCGACGTCGTCCCAGAGCCGAAATGAATTGCCGCGCGCTCGCGTAACGCAGTCGGCGTGGTTTCGAACACCAGCCGCACGGTGTCGTTGAACTGACGGATGCTGGAGAACCCCGCGGCGAAGGCTACGTCGCCGAATGGCAGGTCGGTCGTCTCGATGAGGACCCGGGCGGTCTGCGTCCGTTGTGCGCGGGCCAGCGCGAGCGGGCCGGCACCGACCTCGGCCTGCAACAGTCGTTCCAGCTGACGCGTCGTATAGCCGACGTGGGCTGCCAGGCCGCCGACGCCCTCGCGGTCCACGGTGCCGTCGGCGATCAGCCGCATCGCCCGTGCGACGACGTCGCGGCGCACGTTCCATTCGGGCGACCCCGGCGAAGCGTCAGGACGGCACCTCTTGCAGGCCCGGAAACCCTCCCGTTGAGCGGCGGCCGCGGTGGGTAGGAAGCGGACGTTACGGGCGAACGGAGGCCGTACCGGGCAACTGGGACGGCAGTAGATCCGGGTCGTCAGCACCGCGATGACGAACCAGCCGTCGAACCGGGCGTCCTTGGACTGGACGGCCCGGTAGCAGCGTTCGAAATCTTCATGCACGGTTCCACAGTTACACCTACCCACCGACAAGACTGGCGGAAAAACGACATCAATGTCCTGGCAACCGGGTGTGCACCAAATACGGGCGGTTCAAGGTGTCCTTGGGTGTGTGGCGGTCCAAGATCCGCGTCGCGGATTGGCGAGCAGGACGAGGAACGCGCCCGCCGCAGCTGGTTGATCACGACCTTGTCGGCAATGTCCGACCGGCTGCCCGCTTCAGATAGCGACGGCCAGCACTCCGCCGCCGTCGGTCGTCCTGTTGCCGCCAAGGGCCACGGTGACGGCTCCGCCACGCCGCTCGACACGGTAGCCGGTGTTCTTATCGAGGCCGGTGACGACCAGCCGCGAAACGCCGCCGGGAAGGGAAAGCGTCACGGGCGAGTCGGTCCGGCCGAGAGTGACGGGAAATAAGACGGCAGTTGCGCCTACAACCGCGCCTTCGTATGCAGTTCCGCTGCTGCTGCGGATGAGCGTCACCACGTCGGGAGCGGAAGAACCGTCGGCGCCCTGTACCACGTGCAGGAAGCGCACGCTGCGCGGGTTGCCTGCGGCCCCTACCATCAGCCGGTGCCGCATCGGCTCGCCCGCCGACGGGCGGCCGACGTCGGGTTCGTCGTCGCCGGCCCGGATCATTGCGCCCTCGGGCAGCAGCGTGGTGCTGAAAAGCCGTTGTCCTCCAGGAGTTTTCACGACGGCCTGGGTTCCGGTCACCTCGAACGGGGCGGCTGCCTGCAGCCAGAAGCGTTTGAACCGTCCGTCGGTATGGGTTTCGGCCCGGTCGTAGACGACGACGTGGTCGGGTTTGAGCCACACCAGCGACCGGCTGGCGTGGGCGACCTCGGTGCGGTCGCGCTCCGGCTCGTTGTACAGATTGGTGGCGTCGCCGCAAGCGTAAAAGTATGCGTCGCTGCTGCTTTGGGCGATCAGCGTCGGATCGTTCTTGGCAACAAGGGGAACCTGGGCGCCGCGCCGCGCAAGATCGAGATAGCGCTCTTCACTATCGGGTGGTAGCGGTGCGTTCTCGATCGTGAGCGTGTTGTGGTAGTCGGAGTACCACGTGGTGTCGTAACCGGTGCGCTGCTTCGTCAGCCATTCACCTTTGCGGTAGAGCTCGAACTCGTTGCCGTCACTGCCTTGGTGGTCAATGGACTTCCAGGTCAGCGAGTAGGTGAAGATGCGCGCGTCGTCGGACCAGGATGTGCGTGAGAGGAACCTGTTGAGTCCGCTTGCCTGGTGCTGCAGCGGCAAGCCCGGCCTGGGGTCCTTCGGCTGTGGTGCGTGCGGATCCAGGGTCAGGAAATACAGGATCGCGGTGTTGAACTGGTCGGTGGAGCCGACGCGGTCCAGAAGCGAACCGGCGCCGCCCGCAGGCACATTGATCATGTGCCAGCGGCACGCGTCGACGGTCGCCTGGTCACCACGTGAGCGCGCGTAAATCGCCATTGGCGCAAGGGTGTTCGTCAGGTCAGGAGCCGCATAGACCTGAAGATCCCCGTAGGCCGCCACTTGATAGATGTCCCCGGGTTCGTTCGCGTCGGGCGGGGCCGGACTTGATTTGGGCGGCAAGGTGTGAAAGTTCGCGGTCATCGAGTCCGCCCAGAACGGATTGTCGGCCATGACCACCTGCGGTCCCCATTTGGCGGCGTCGTCGAGGCCGGCGGTGTGCATCGCGACGAGCAATTGCACATGGAATGCCAATGCGGTCAGCGAGTATTCGGTGCCCTCGGGCGACAGCCCGCCTGACGATACCGTCCGCATGGCATGGTCAGTCATGTACAGCCACTGGCCGGTGACGTTGCGCAGGTAATTGCGCAACCGGCCGTCGGGGTCGTCGCCGGAGTCCAGGGCCGCCGCCATCAGACCCATGTTGCGCATGTGGGCGTTGTAGTAGTTGTTCATTGCCCAGCGCACACGGGTTTGATCGGCGAGCATGGCGGGATCGTTGAACGGGCCGTCGGGGCGGAAATCGGCTGCGCCACCGCCACCTTGCTCCGACGGGTAGGCAGCGAACTGCTCGGCAGACCAACGCAGGAACACATCGCGGATGCGGCGCTTGTCGTCGGTGGAGAAGTACGCATAGGCCCAGTCGACGGTCAAGCCGAACGCCTCGCCGTTCCAGCGCGACCGGTCGAACGTCGCGAACCGCGGTCCGCGGAAGGGTTCGCCGTCGGAGCCGGCGCCGGCCGAAGCCTTATCGATGATGTGCATCAACAGGTTTCGGGCGCGGCGCCCGTATTCGTCGCGCGTCGGTTGATCACGCTCGATCAGGGACATGAACGCGAACAGCTCCGCATACCACTCTGTCGGATAGGTTTCATAGGCGTCGGACCCGGCGTCCTCGGCAGGGACATGGCCGTCGTCCATGCTCTTCTTCGCCTTTCCGGCAAGCACCGAAAGCCCATCGCGGTAGACCGGATTGTCGTCAGATGCCCACTGGCGTAAGCGATCCAGATCCGATCTGCGCACCAATAGACGGGGGTGATCGCCGACGGGCCGCGGCGCGGGATGTTCCGGACGCGACGTGCACGCCGCCAGCAACACCACGCCGGAGACTGCACCCAATTGGCGACGGCTCAACAACATCGCGGATCCTCGACGTGATACCGCTGTTGCGTCACGGCGAAATATTACTCGCGCTCACCCGACCGTAGGTGCGGTTCGGCCTCGATCCGCCGCAGCGGCCTTACTTTCGCGCTTTGGCCGGCTCGACCGGCGACGCCAGCTGGGTCCGTTGGTCGTGGCCACGCAATTTCACGTGGCGTCCCAAAGACCAATGCTCGCGTTCACTTTCGCTCGCGCCCTCCAGCGTCTGCGCCGATGCCAGCAACTTGCCGGGGCGTGATTTGGCCAGTTCGCACAACCGTGCCGCTTCGTTGACCGGCTCACCGATCACGGTGTATTCGAACCGTTCTCGGGCTCCCACATTACCGGCGACGACCTGGCCCGCGGCCACACCGATGCCGGCCTGGCACTCCGGCATCTCGTCGCACAATCGTTTAGCAATGACCCGCGCGGCCGCCAGGGCTTGGTCTTCGGGGTTTTCCAAAGTGTTCGGCGCACCGAAAATGGCCAGCGAAGCGTCGCCCTCGAATTTGTTGACGAAGCCGCAGTGGCGGTCCACCTCTTCGACGATCACCGTGAAGAACCGATTCAGCAGTTTGACGATGTCGGCCGGCGGTTGGCTGGTGACCAACTTCGTGGAGCCGATGATGTCGATGAACACGACAGCGACATGGCGTTCTTCGCCGCCCAGTTTCGGTCGCTCCCGTTCGGCGGCGGCGGCGACTTCGCGCCCGACATGCCGGCCGAACAGATCGCGCACCCGTTCGCGCTCCCGCAGGCCGTCGACCATGGCGTTGAAACCACGTTGCAGCTCGCCGAGCTCGGTCCCGTCGAATACCACCAGGTCACCGCGCAGGTCGCCCCGCTCGACGCGCTGGAGCGCCGCGCGTACCACCCGCACCGGTGTCGCGGTGAGCCAGGCCATGATCCACATCAGGCTGAACCCGAAGATCAGTGTCGCCGCCGAGACGATCAGCATTCCGACCGCGAACTCGGTCTCGGTCAGATTCCGCATCGCGATCTGGAAGACGGCCATGAGCGCGATGCCGACGACGGGCACGCCGGAACCCATCAGCCACACCATCAGCAGTCGGCCCATGATGCCCGGTGCCATCCGCCGGGGCGGTGGCCCCGCCTCGAGTGCCTGGGCGGCCACCGGGCGCAGCGCGAACTCGGTGAGCAGATAGCTGCCGGTGGAGACCAGAAGACCGGCGAACGCGACCGTGATCAGGAACCGCGGGATGAACTGGTGGTTGACCATTCCGTAGAGGGTGGTCAGCAGGACCGTCCCGATGCCCCACAGAATGAGGTCGCCCAGGGCCACGCGCCAGGGGGCCAGGAACGTGTTGCGCTCGTCGTCGCGTGTTGGCGGGCGCTCCTCGATGGCCCAGCGCAGTGCGAGCACGGTTCGCCTGGTGATCCAATACGCGCCCAACGCCAGGGCTAGCGCGATGTAGCCGGGCACGACGCCGAACGTCAGCCACTTCGGTGCGTCGTGGAACACGCTGGGTTGGGGTATTGCGACCGTCACCAACAGCACGTTCACAGCGATCCCAATGAGATTGGCCGCGACGATGAGGACGGTCATGATGACCTGGATGCGGACCCGGCGACGTCGCTGACTTTCCGATACCCGCCCCAGCAGCCAAGAGCCGAACGCGGGGGTATCGGGCCGGCCGCTTTGACGGGTCACCCGCTCGAGCACTCGGCCCAAGCGTTGCGCCACCGTTTTTTTGCCGGCCATGGTGGCGCCAGCCTAGTTCGTCGGCCACGCTCTAAGGTGAGTCGGGTGCGCCTAGTGATCGCCCAGTGCACCGTGGACTACGTCGGCCGGCTTACCGCTCACCTGCCATCGGCGCGCAGGTTGCTGCTGTTCAAGGCCGACGGTTCAGTCAGCGTGCACGCCGATGACCGGGCTTACAAGCCGTTGAACTGGATGAGCCCGCCTTGCTGGCTGAGCGAGGAGCCCGGCGCACCGGCGCCGGTGTGGGTGGTGCAGAACAAGGCCGGCGAGCAGCTGCGCATCACCGTCGAGCAGATCGAACACGATTCCAGCCACGAGCTGGGCGTGGACCCCGGACTGGTCAAAGACGGCGTGGAGGCCCACCTGCAGGCGCTGCTGGCCGAGCACGTGCACCTGCTGGGCGAGGGATACACGCTGGTTCGCCGCGAATACATGACCCCGATCGGACCGGTCGATCTGTTGTGCCGCGATGAACGCGGAGGCTGTGTCGCCGTGGAGGTCAAGCGGCGTGGCGAGATCGACGGTGTCGAGCAGCTCACTCGTTATCTAGAACTGCTCAATCGCGACACGGTCCTCGCGCCGGTGCAGGGAGTGTTTGCCGCCCAGCAAATCAAGCCGCAGGCTCGCATTCTGGCCGTCGACCGCGGAATCCGTTGCATCACATTGGATTACGATCAGATGCGCGGCATGGACAGCGACGAGTACCGGCTGTTTTGAGTTTGCGCCGTTAAACTGGCCGAATGGCCCGGCGACCCAAACCGCCACGCGGGCGGCAACCACCGTCGGCGGGGTTGCGCCGATTGGAAACCGGTGCCGACGGCTACGAGTACGAGGTGCGAGCCATCGCCGCGGCTCGTGCCGTCAAGACCTACCGTTGTCCGGGATGTGATCATGAGATCCGTTCCGGCACTGCGCATGTGGTGGTATGGCCCACTGATTCAGTCGTGGCCGGGGCCGAGGATCGGCGGCACTGGCACACGCCGTGCTGGAAGAACCGCGGGAATCGCGGTCCGACCAGGAAGTGGTCTTAGCTCGCCGGCTCGACCAACTCGATGAGAACGCCGCCGGCGTCTTTGGGGTGGATGAAGTTGATCCGCGAGTTCGCTGTACCGCGCCTGGCGGTCTCATAGACCAGGCGCACACCCTGGGAGCGCAGACGCGCGCACAGGGCGTCCAGATCGCTGACCCGGCACGCCAGCTGCTGGATGCCAGGGCCGCGCTTCTCCAAGAACTTTGCTATCACCGACGACTCGTCGAGTGGGGCCATCAACTGGATTTGCGCCGTGGTCCCCGGCACCGAAAGCATTGCCTCGCGGATGCCCTGGTCGTCGTTGACTTCCTCGTGGACCAGGATCATTCCGAGGTGATCGTGGTACCACTCGATGGAAGCGTCCAGGTCGGCGACCGCAATGCCGACGTGATCGAGTCCTGTCACCAACGAGGCAGCAAGTACGTGACGGGCGTCAACTTGGTCGGTCGTCATCACACAACGGTAACCTGGCGATTGAGATTGCGCTTCTCCGGTAGGTCGAATCGGCCTTCCGAGACCGTCCACAGCCCGGCCAGGAGGTACTCATGACGACGTCGGTGATCGTTGCTGGAGCCCGCACCCCGATAGGAAAATTGATGGGTTCGCTCAAGGATTTCTCGGCTAGCGATCTGGGTGCCATCGCGATCGCCGGGGCGCTGGAAAGGGCTCACGTGCCGGCCTCACTGGTCGAGTACGTGATCATGGGCCAGGTGTTGACCGCCGGGGCCGGCCAGATGCCCGCCCGGCAAGCGGCGGTTGCGGCCGGCATCGGCTGGGATGTGCCATCCCTGACCATCAACAAGATGTGCCTGTCCGGTATTGACGCGATCGCGCTGGCTGACCAGCTCATCCGCGCCGGAGAATTCGATGTCGTGGTCGCAGGCGGTCAGGAATCCATGACCAAGGCCCCGCACCTGCTGATGGACAGCCGTTCGGGCTACAAGTACGGCGACGTCACGGTGCTGGATCACATGGCCTACGACGGGCTGCACGACGTGTTCACGGATCAGCCGATGGGCGCGCTGACCGAGCAGCGCAACGACGTCGACAAGTTCACCCGCCAGGAGCAGGACGAATACGCCGCCCGGTCACACCAGAAGGCGGCCGCGGCGTGGAAGGACGGCATTTTCAACGACGAGGTGGTGCCGGTCAACATCCCGCAGCGCAAGGGCGATCCGCTGCAGTTCACCGAGGACGAGGGAATCCGCGCCAACACCACCGCCGACTCGCTGGCCGGACTCAAGCCAGCGTTCCGCAAGGACGGCACCATCACTGCCGGCTCGGCCTCCCAGATCTCCGACGGTGCGGCCGCGGTTGTGGTGATGAACAAGCAGAAGGCCCAGGAAATGGGTCTGACGTGGCTGTGCGAGATCGGTGCACACGGCGTTGTCGCCGGGCCGGATTCCACGCTTCAGTCTCAACCGGCCAGCGCCATCAAGAAGGCGCTGGACCGTGAGGGTATCTCGGTTGACCAGCTCGACGTCGTGGAAATCAACGAGGCGTTCGCGGCCGTCGCACTGGCCTCCACGCGCGAACTCGGCGTGGATCCTGAGCTGGTCAACGTCAATGGCGGCGCAATCGCCGTCGGTCATCCAATCGGCATGTCGGGCGCCAGAATCACGCTGCACGTGGCACTCGAGCTGGCGCGGCGCGGATCGGGCTACGGCGTTGCCGCCCTGTGCGGTGCCGGGGGCCAGGGCGACGCGCTGATCCTGCGCGCCGGATGAACAATCCCGAACTGACCAGTAACTTTGCTGCACGACGGGGTATGGGGAAGTTTGTGTGATTTGTGTCATAGCTGCAGATCACGACCCGTTTGTGCAGCGCTCTGGCGCCGGGCTTGACCTCGCCGGATCCGCGGAACCACCGGGTGGATCAGAGCCCGAAGCGGCGTGACAAACTTGATGACGTGACTCGTCCGCGACCTCCTATCGGGCCTGCCATGGCTGGTGCGGTCGATCTGTCCGGTCTCAAACAGCGCGCCCAGCAGAATGCTTCAGCACCCGCTCAACCGGGTCAGGCAACGGCGGCGCCGGGCGGCCCGCAGACCACCGAGGTCACCGAAGCCAATTTCGAAGAACAAGTGCTGGTCCGGTCGGACGAAGTACCGGTGGTGGTGGTTTTGTGGTCACCGCGCAGCGACGCGTGTATAGAGCTGGTGGATGCGCTGTCCGCGCTAGCCGCTGACGACAATGGCACGTGGTCCCTGGCGACGGTCAATGTGGACGTGGCCCCCAGGGTGGCGCGGATTTTCGGTATTGATGCGGTACCCACCGTGGTGGCTTTGGCGGCGGGGCAGCCTGTCTCAAGTTTCCAGGGCGTGCAACCGGCCGATCAGTTACGGCGCTGGCTGGATTCCCTGCTTTCGGCAACGGCCGGAAAGCTCAGGGGGCCAAGCGGTTCCGGGGAGGCTGCAGAAGTCGACCCGGAGGTTGCGCAGGCCCGCCAGCAACTCGAGGCCGGCGATTTCGAAGCGGCGCGACTGTCGTATCAGGCGGTCCTGGACGCCAATCCGGGCAGCGTCGAAGCGAAGGCTGCCATCCGGCAGATCGAATTCCTAACCCGCGCAACCGCACAACGACCGGACGCGGTCGCAGTCGCCGACGCCGCGCCGGACGACATCGAAGCCGCGTTTGCGGCGGCCGACGTGCAGATCCTCAATCAAGATGTGGCGGCGGCATTCGAGCGTTTGATTGCGTTGGTGCGCAGCACTTCCGGAGATGAGCGCACTCGGGTTAGGACTCGGCTGATCGAGCTGTTCGAGCTGTTCGACCCTGCCGATCCCGAGGTCATCGTCGGGCGGCGTAATCTCGCGAACGCGCTTTACTAGGCCAAGCAGACGCAAAATGCTCCGAAACCGTTCGTTTTCATGGCATTTTGCGTCTGCTCGCGCTAGCTACAGACGTCGGTGTCCAACTGGCGGATAAGCCGTTCGCCCGATTCGGCCTGCCGGCTTCTTACCTCGTCGAGATCTGCGTTCATCAGGCAGTAGTTTCGTTTGCGCCAACGGCCACCGATCATCACTGCTTCGATGTTCGCGAGACTGGCATTAAGTGCGGTGGCGATTGGGTCGTGCGCCGGCCAGAGGTTCAGCGCTCGCGTATCGATGACGACCAGGTCGGCCTGCATGCCCGGCTCTATCCGGCCCACCACTCCGGCCAGCCCGAGGGCGCGTGCTCCCTCGACGGTCACCCATGACAGCGCCTGCTTGCTGGTGACCGACCGCGTTGTGCACATCATGCCGGTCGCTTTCCGGTGGTCCTCGTGGTCGAGCGCCCGCTGATGTGCCAGCGCAATCCTTGCGGCGGTGAGGATTTCGCCGGACACCACGGTTTCCGTGTCGGTGCCCAACGACGGAGCCGCTCCACGTTGCAGCAGTTGTCCGGTTATGGGGACGCCGTGGCCCTGGCTGAGTTCGTTTTCCGTTGTGGCGGTAAAGCTGACGCCGGCGTCGACCAGGGTGTCGACCCACTGCTCAGTCAGACCAGCACCATGCACGATGTTGGTGCGGGGCCCGAATAACCCTGCTGTGCGTACGGCTTCCCACGCGGTCGCCGGTTGACCGCCGCTTTGATGCATCGACACCACCAGGTCGCGCGTGGCGGCAGCCCTAAAATCGGCCACGGCCACCTCAGGTGTCGAGTGCTGCGGCCCGCTGATCGCCATGCCGACGGTTAGCAAGTCGTGCGCTCTGGCCGTCCCGTCAATCAGTCGGTCCACCTCGGCAAGCGGATGGGCGACATCGGGTGCTCTGTTCGGGGTGCCGTGCAGAAAGACGGCACGAATGCCGGACTTCTGCAGCCCTTCGACGGCGGCATCGGTGTGCTCGGGCGTGGGATTGTTATGACACCAGTCTCCCAACGTCGTTGTGCCACAGTTGATTTGATTAAGGGCACCGGCCAGATTGCCGATGTAGATATCGCCTGGTGTGTAATGCCTTGCGAGGCAGCCATGCAGGCGGTGCAGATATTCGGGCAACGTCCAGTCGGCGCCGGCAAAACGCAGCCCGCTCTGCCAAGTGTGCAGGTGCGCATTGACCAAACCCGGGATGACGATGCGCCCGGCCAAATCGACAACTTCGGTGTCGGGCCGGTCAATGCGCTCGCTCATTTCAGCAATGCGATGGCCGTCGATCAGGATGTCGATGCGTTCTGCGTCAGGCCGCTGCGATGACATGGTGACCACCTGCGCGCCACGCAGCAGTGTGCGGCTCATACGTAAGCCACGTCAGTCCGGGTCCGGGGCGTCCCACGGCACCGTGCTCGAAAGCCAATGGGTAACCCGCTCTTCTTGATCATTACGGTGCAGATGCCGCGGTGGTTGGCCGAATGTCGCGTAGGGGCGGCAGCGAACCACAACACGATTCTCTTGGACGCGCATGGCCTCGATATAGGGACGGGCTTCGTCGGGAAGCGACTGGCCCGACATCCGTCCGGCGACTGCCATCATGACGTCGACCACCAGTTCGGGGTCCTCTTCGATCACCGCGTCGGCATAGACCTGCAAGTAGGCGAACGGCCAGCGCTCGTCGAGGACGCACAGGCTGACCTTGCCGTCCCGAGCGATGACCCGAGCCTTGCCGCGTCCGGCCATCGTCGACACCAGCAGCTCGTCGTCAGCGGTGGGGATGTAGTAGACGACCGACATGCCCGGCCCGTCGTTTCTCCGGCGGTAGCCGAAGACACACGTGCGATGAGTCCGCACGAATTCGCGGCGCTCCGAAGGGAGCATGTCGCGGTCGGTGGGAACCGTAAGTGGCTCTGTAGCAAGCGGTAAGAGCATGAACAACCGTCCTTCTGTCTGATTTGTGGCCGAGCGGAGGTAGTCGGCGCCCGCGCCCAATAATTGTGGATACATCGTTACCGTTATTGCGCCGCCTGTCAAGACTCGCCATACTGGGCGCGTGACCACAGCACCGGTAACCGCTGAAGAGGCCCTCGCTCGCCGCTCTCGCGGACGCCCGCCGATCCCAGTGGATCGGATCATTGACGCGGCGCTACAGATCGTGGATGAGAAAGGCGCGGACGCGTTGTCGATGAGGACGCTTGCGCAGCGGCTGAAGTCGGGAACCGCCACGCTATATCGCCACTTCGCCAACCGGAGCGAGGTCATTGCCCATGTGGTGGACCGCGTTTTCAGTGAGGTGGAGTTCAGCGCCGAAGAGTTTGCAGCCACCAGGTGGCAGCAGGCGTGTGAGTCGTTCGCTCACGCAATGTTTGAAGTACTACAGCGCCACCGCAACGTGGCACCCCTGCTCATCGAGCAGGTGCCGGTCGGCGCCAACGCGATGGCGCACCGCGAACGCTTGTTAGCGATTATGCTCGACAACGGATTTAGCCCGCAGCACGCCGCGCGTGCGTATGCGACCGTGGCACGCTATGTGCTGGGCTTTGCAATCCAGCTCGGCGATCACGAATCCGACGATGCGGAACTCTCCCACCTCTTCCACGGGCTGGACCCGCAGACCTTCCCGGCCACCCACGCCGTGGCCGACTATCTGCCCGTACCGCTGGAGGAGGAATTCGCACTCGGCCTCGAGTTGATCATCGATGGTCTCGCGAAAGTGCGCCGAGCAGACGCAAAATCACCTCAAAACTGTTGATTTGAGGTGATTTTGCGTTCCCTCGCGCGGGCTAACTTGGCTCCAGCCACAGTGCCGAAGTGGGCGGTAGCACCAGCACCGCCGACGCCGGCCGGCCGTGCCACGGGTCTTCGGTGGCGTCGACGCCACCGAGATTGCCGATCCCAGAACCGTTGTACTGCGTCGCGTCGGTGTTGAGCACTTCACGCCAGCGGCCGGCAATCGGCAGGCCGAGCCGGTAACCGCTGTGCTCAGAACCCGCGAAATTGAACACGCAGGCCATTACCGAGCCGTCACTGCCATATCGGAGGAAGCTCAGGACGTTGTTGGCGGAATCGTTGGCATCGATCCAGGAATAGCCTTCAGGCTTGGTGTCTTGACTCCACAATGCGGGGTGGTGGCGGTAGGTGTCGTTGATGTCGCGGACCAGGCGTAGAACGCCGTTGGAGAATCCCTGCTCATCGAGCTGCCACCAGTCCAGACCACCCTGCTCGGACCATTCGGCGCGCTGGCCGAACTCCTGTCCCATGAAGAGCAGTTGCTTGCCGGGATGCGCCCACTGGTAGGCCAGCAGGCTGCGCAACCCGGCGGCCTTGGCGTGGTTGTTGCCCGGCATCCGGCCCCACAGCGTGCCCTTGCCGTGCACCACCTCGTCGTGACTGAGCGGCAGCACATAGTTCTCGCTGAATGCGTAGAGCATCGAGAACGTCATTTCGTGATGATGGTAGCTGCGGTACACCGGATCGTGACCGATGTAGTTGAGCGTGTCGTGCATCCAGCCCATGTTCCACTTCATCGAAAAGCCAAGGCCACCAAGGCTGGTCGGTCGTGTCACGCCCGGCCAAGACGTCGACTCCTCGGCAATGGTGACGATGCCCGGCGCCGCCTTGTGGGCGGTGGCGTTCATCTCCTGCAGGAATTGCACCGCTTCCAGGTTTTCCCGGCCACCGTAGATGTTGGGGGTCCAGCCGCCCTCAGGACGCGAGTAGTCCAGGTAGAGCATCGAGGCCACTGCGTCCACCCGCAGGCCGTCGACGTGGAACTCTTCCAGCCAGTACAACGCGTTGGCCACCAGGAAGTTGCGCACCTCGGGGCGTCCGAAGTCGAAAACGTAAGTGCCCCAGTCCAATTGCTCGCCGCGCTTGGGATCGGAGTGCTCGTAGAGCGGGGTGCCGTCGAAGCGGCCCAGCGCCCAGGCGTCCTTCGGGAAGTGCGCCGGCACCCAGTCCACGATGACGCCGATGCCGGCCTGGTGCAGCGCGTCGACAAGCGCCCGGAAGTCGTCCGGTGTGCCGAACCGCGAGGTCGGCGCATAGTACGAGGTCACCTGGTATCCCCACGACCCGGCGAACGGGTGCTCGGCGACCGGCAACAGCTCCACATGAGTAAACCGGTGTTCCACAACATAATCCGTCAGCTCGCGGGCAAGCTGCCGGTAGCTCAGGCCCGGGCGCCACGAGCCGAGATGGACCTCATAGGTGCTCATCGGCTCGAACACCGGATTGCGTTGCGCGCGCTGTGTCATCCAGTCGTCGTCGGCCCAGGTGTAGTCACTCGACGTCACCCGCGACGCGGTCTGCGGCGGAACCTCGGTGCCGAACGCGAACGGGTCGGCCCGGTCGGTGACGACGCCGTCGGCGCCGTGGACCCGAAACTTGTAGAGGCCACCGACCGGGAAGCCGGGCCAGAACAGTTCCCAAACCCCGGACGAGCCCAGCACCCGCATGGGTGCGTCGCTGCCGGTCCACCCATTGAAGTCGCCGATCAGGCTGACGCCCTTGGCGTTGGGCGCCCACACCGCGAACGAGACGCCGTCGACCACACCGTCGGCCGTCTTGAACGAGCGTGGGTGGGCGCCAAGCACTTCCCACAGGCGCTCATGGCGACCCTCGGCGAACAGGTGCAGGTCCATTTCCCCCAGGGTGGGCAGGAAGCGGTAGGCGTCGGCGATCGTGTAGACGTCGGAGTCGCCATAACGCACTTCGAGTCGGTAATCGATCAGATCGACGAACGGCAGCGCCACGGCGAACAAGCCGGATTCGATGTGCTGCAACGGGAATCGATCGTTGCCGACGACAGCGACCACGTCGGTCGCGTGCGGCCGGTAAGCCCGGATGACGGTGTGGTCGCCGTACTCGTGAGCGCCCAGGATGCCATGCGGGTTGTGGTGCGCGCCTGTCACCAGACGCGCGAGGTCGGCGGGGTCCGGTGCCAGATGCGTTCCGGGGAGTTGGCGGGTTTTGCTCATGGTTCCCTCACCTCCTGCGCAGCAGCGTGATTCGGGATTCGTCTGGTATCAGTGGCATGTTGATGATGTGGGCGACTGCTCGCCCCGGGTCGATGCGAACGTAATTTGCCTGTCCCCATTGGTATTCCTCGCCGGTGATCTCGTCGCGCACCCAGAACCGGTCGTAGGGCTCCATACCCAACGCCGCCATGTCTAACCACAGCGTTGCTTCTTCGGGCCCGAACGCGTTGAGCGTCACCACCACCAGCACGCAGTCGCCGGTGGCCGGGTCGAACTTGCTGTAAGCCATCAGCGCGTCGTTGTCCACGCCGTGGAAGTGGATGGTGCGCATTTGCTGCAGTGCGGGATGCAGCCGTCGAATTGCGTTGAGCCTGCTGATGAAAGGTTCCAGCGACCTGCCTTCGGCCAGCGCGCCGGCGAAATCGCGGGGACGCAGCTCGTATTTCTCCGAGTCCAGGTATTCCTCGCTGCCTTCACGGACCGCGCGATGCTCGAAGAGCTCGTACCCGGAGTACATCCCCCACGCCGGGCTCATGGTCGCCGCCAGCACCGCGCGGATGGCGAACATGCCCGGGCCGTCGTGCTGTAGCACGGCGTGCAGGATGTCGGGGGTGTTGACGAACAGGTTCGGCCGCCGGTAATCGGCCAGTGCGGCGATGTCGTTGCCGAATTCGGTGAGCTCCCATTTGGCCGTCCGCCAGGTGAAGTAGCTGTAGGACTGCGTGAATCCAAGCTTGGCCAACCCGTACTGGCGCGCCGGCGGTGTGAAGGCTTCAGACAAGAAGAGCACATCGGGATCGACCGATTTCACCTGACCGATCAGCCAGGCCCAGAAGTCGGGCGGCTTGGTGTGCGGATTGTCGACGCGAAAGAACTTGACGCCGTGGTCAACCCAGTGCCGGACCACGCGCAGGACTTCGTCGTAGAGACCCGCGGGATCGTTGTCGAAATTGAGCGGATAGATGTCCTGGTACTTCTTCGGCGGGTTCTCCGCGTAAGCAATGGTGCCGTCCGGCAACTCGGTGAACCACTGCCGGTGTTCGCGGGCCCATGGGTGGTCGGGTGCGCATTGCAGCGCCAGGTCCAGGGCCACCTCCATGCCGAGGTCGCGCGCGGCAGCGACGAAGTCGTCGAAGTCGTCGATGGTCCCCAGGTCCGGGTGAACGGCGTCGTGGCCGCCCTCATCGCTACCGATCGCCCACGGCGACCCCACGTCGCCGGGCTCGGCGGTGGGGTTGTTGTTGCGGCCCTTGCGGTGCACCTTGCCGATGGGGTGGATCGGCGGCAGATACACCACGTCGAAGCCCATCTCAGCGATGCGCGGCAGCGCCGCGGCGGCGGTTGCGAAGGTGCCGTGCACCGGCTTGCCGTCGGCGTCCCGCCCCCCGGTCGAACGGGGGAACATCTCGTACCACGAGCCGAACCGGGCCATCGGACGGTCCACCCAAACCCCGAACTGCTCGCCCCGGGTGACCAGGTCACGCAGTGGATAGTCGGTGAGAATCTCCTCGACATCGGAGGCGAGTGCCAGTGCGGAACGGGTCAACGGGTCCCCGGGCTTGCGCAGCGCCGTGGCGGCTTCCATCAACGGCCAGCGCTGTGCGCGCGGCACGCCCGTCGCGGCGCGCTCGAATAGTGCGGCGCCGACCAGCAGGTCGTTGGACAGTTCCTTCTCGCCCTGCCCGGCCTCCAACTTGGCCACCAACCCATGGCGCCAGGTGTGGATCGGATCACCCCACCCGTCGACCCGGAAAGTCCATAACCCGACCCTGTCGGGAGTGAACTGACCGTGAAACACGTAGGGCTCCTGACCCATCGCCATGGGAATCAGCAGCGGCTTGACCCGTGGCGTCTCGGTGGCGGTGGTCTCGAGGCTTGCCGTGGGGGCCTGCACCGCCTTGATCCGGCGCACTTCAGCCCCCTGTGGATAGCGTGGCCCGTGGTAGCGCACGACCAGAGTCGCCGCTACCGCCTCATGACCTTCCCGCCATACGGCGGCGCTGACCGGCACCACTTCGCCGACCACCGCCTTGGCGGGGTATGCGCCACACGAGACGACGGGCTGGACGTTATCGATCTCGACACGACCGGGCACCCATCACTCCGTTCGCCTGTCGTTGGGCGTCACTGGGAATTTCCCCTCGTCGGGGCTCTGCACTCACCGGGAAGCTTCGTTGCGCCCCAATACCTACCCGATACCCACCCTAGTGTCAGGTCACACACGGCGAGGTAAACGGTGGATTAGTAGTCCTGCGCGCACGTCAATTCTCAGTAAGCTGTTGACGGTGAAAGCCCTCCGCCGGTTTACGGTCCGTGCTCACCTACCCGAGCGGCTCGCTGCCCTCGAACAGTTGTCCACCAACCTGCGCTGGTCGTGGGACAAGCCGACGCAGGACCTGTTCGCGACGATCGACTCGAAGTTGTGGACGCAGTGCGGCAACGACCCGGTGGCGCTGCTGGGCGCGGTCAAACCGGCGCGACTCGACGAATTGGCGATCGACGAGGGCTTCCTCGAACGGCTCGACGCGCTGGCCGCGGACTTGAACGACTACCTGACCCGGCCGTTGTGGTACCAGCAACAGGCAGACACGGCATTGCCCACGGGTATCGCATACTTCTCGATGGAGTTCGGCGTGGCCGAGGTCTTGCCCAATTACTCTGGCGGACTTGGCATTCTGGCCGGCGACCATCTGAAGTCCGCGTCCGATCTCGGGGTGCCGCTGATCGCGGTCGGTCTCTACTACCGCTCCGGATATTTCCGGCAGTCGCTGACCGCGGACGGGTGGCAACAGGAGACCTATCCGGCGCTGGACCCGCAGGGGCTCCCGCTGCGGCTGCTCACCGACGCCGGCGGTAATCCGGTGCTGGTCGAGCTGGCGTTGCCTGACGACGCGCAGCTGCGGGCGCGGATCTGGGTCGCGCAGGTGGGCCGGGTGCCGCTGCTGCTGCTCGATTCGGACGTGCCGGAAAATGAGCATGACCTGCGTAGCGTCACCGATCGACTGTATGGCGGCGATCAGGAACATCGCATCCTGCAAGAGATCCTGGCCGGTGTCGGTGGGGTGCGCGCGATCCGGGCGTTCACCGCGCTGGAAGGGCTGCCGGCGCCCGAGGTATTCCACATGAACGAGGGTCATGCCGGATTCCTCGGCGCGGAGCGCATCCGCGAGCTGATGACCGGTGCGGGACTGGACTTCGACACTGCGCTGACGGTCGTGCGGTCCAGCACCGTGTTCACCACCCACACCCCGGTTCCCGCCGGCATCGACCGGTTCCCGCTCGAGCTGGTGCAGCGCTATTTCGACGACGACCGTGACGGGGTGGCGGCCACGCTAATGCCGGGCGTGCCGGTGGACCGGATCATCGCGCTCGGGTCCGAAGACGATCCGACCAAATTCAACATGGCCCACATGGGTCTGCGACTGGCGCAGCGGGCCAACGGGGTGTCGCTGCTGCACGGGCGCGTCAGCCGGGTCATGTTCAGTGAGCTGTGGGCGGGATTCGATCCCGGCGAGGTACCGATCGGATCGATCACCAACGGCGTCCATGCCCGGACCTGGGCGGCCCCGCAGTGGTTGCAGCTGGGGCGCGAACTGGCGGGGTCGGACTCGTTCTCCGACCCCGGCGTCTGGCTGCGGCTGCAACAGGTCGACCCCGCTCACCTGTGGTGGATCCGCTCGCAGCTGCGCGCACTACTCGTTGACGACGTCCGGGTACGGCTGCGCCAGTCCTGGCTGGAACGTGGGGCGTCGGAGGCCGAATTAGGCTGGATCGCAACAGCTTTCGACCCGGGTGTGCTCACCGTCGGGTTCGCCCGGCGGGTGCCGACGTACAAACGGCTGACACTGATGCTGCGTGACCCAGATCGACTGGAACGGTTGCTGCTCAACGACGAAAGGCCGATCCAGCTGATCGTGGCCGGGAAGTCGCACCCCGCCGACGACGGGGGCAAGGCATTGATCCAGCAGATAGTGCGCTTTGCCGACCGGCCTCAGGTGCGTCACCGCATCGCGTTCCTGCCCAACTACGCCATGTCGATGGCCCGGCTGCTGTATTGGGGTTGCGACGTGTGGCTGAACAATCCGCTGCGGCCGTTGGAAGCCTGCGGCACCTCGGGTATGAAAAGCGCGCTCAACGGCGGGCTGAACCTGTCCATCCGCGACGGCTGGTGGGACGAATGGTACGACGGCGAAAACGGTTGGGAGATACCGTCCGCCGATGGGGTGGCCGACGAGAGCCGTCGTGATGACCTGGAATCGAGCGCGCTCTACGACCTACTCGAACACGCGGTGGTGCCGAAGTTCTACGAACGCGACGACCAGGGGGTGCCGCCCCGGTGGATCGAGATGGTGCGGCACACTCTACAGACGCTCGGCCCAAAAGTGCTGGCGTCCCGCATGGTTCGCGACTACGTCGAGAACTATTACCTGCCGGCGGCTCAGTCTGTGCGCCGCACGATCGCGGCCGCTGACGGCGCCGAAAAAGGGGAGGAGTTCGCCGCGGCCCGAGAGCTCGCCGCCTACCGCCGGCGGGTGGAGGACGCATGGCCGAAGATCGACATCACCGACGTCGACAGCACTGGCCTGCCCACCACTCCGCTGCTCGGGTCCAAGCTGACGCTGACCGCGACCGTGCAGCTGGCCGGTCTGTCGCCCGACGAGGTCACCGTGCAGGCGGTGTTGGGCAGGGTCGATGCCAGCGACGTGCTGGTGGATCCGATCACCGTCGAAATGTCTTACGCCGGAACGGCTGAGGGAGGCAGCCAGGTCTTCTCGACAACCACACCGTTACCGATGGCCGGGGCCCTCGGTTACACCGTGCGGGTGCTGCCGTGTCATCCGATGCTTTCCGACAGCAACGAGCTCGGCCTGGTCACGCTGGCCTGATTGCCGCGAGTAACCGGGTTGTTGCGAAATTGGCGCTTTGTCGTGGGTCGCAGGCCGATCTAGATCGTCAGGCCGAGAGGCTGTCGGGTGCACCGCAGAGCCGCTCCAGCGCCGCGCGGACCTTGGTCGCATCCGTCGTTTGCCAGAACGGCGGCAGCGACGCTCGCAAGTAATCGCCGTACCGTGCGGTGACCATCCGCGAGTCGAGTACAGCCACTACACCGCGGTCGTCGACGCGGCGCAGGAGCCGGCCGGATCCCTGCGCCAACAGCAGCGCGGCGTGGCTGGCGGCGACGGCCATGAAACCATTTCCGCCACGAGCCGCCACTGCTCGCTGCCGCGCGCTCAACAGTGGATCGTCCGGGCGCGGGAAAGGGATGCGATCGATCAGCACCAGCGACAGCGACGGCCCCGGCACGTCGACGCCCTGCCACAGCGACAGTGTGCCAAACAATGACGTCGCCGCGTCGGCGGTAAATTGCTCGACCAGCGCCGAGGTGCCGTCGTCGCCCTGACACAGCACCGGTGTCGACAGTCGTTCGCGCATGGCCTCGGCGGCGGCCCGCGCGGCTCGCATCGACGAGAACAATCCCAGCGTGCGCCCGCCGGCCGCGGAGATGAGTTCGGCGATTTCGGTCAATTGCTCGGCAGACCCGGTGCCGTCGCGGCCCGGCGGCTGGAGATGGGCGGCGATGTAGAGGATTCCCGCCTTGGCGTGGTGGAAAGGCGAGCCGACGTCCAGGCCACGCCACGGTAGCTGGTCGTCCGTCAGGCCCCACGTGGTCGCCATCGCGTCGAAGGAACCGCCGACCGTCAGCGTCGCCGACGTCAACACGGTCGTCGAACGGGCGAATACCTGATTGCGCAGCAGGTCGGCGACGGCCAGCGGCGCCACCCGCAACACCGCTCGCGGCGCACCCCGGTTGTCCTCCTGGTCCAGCCACACCACGTCGGTGCGATCGGGGATTGCGGGGGCGAACGACGTAAGGATGCGCGACGCGGTCTCCGAGATATCGCTCAGTGCCGCAACGGCTTCCGCGCGCGCCGACGCTGCCTTCGCGTCACCGGTGTTATCGATGGCCGACCTCGCCGCACTGGCCGCATCACGCAGCGCGGTCAGATATGTAGCCAGCTCTTCGTCGAGGTAGTCGATGCGCCCCGGGGTCGCCTCGTGGATCGCAGCGGCGAAATTGGCCGACGCCGCCTCCAGTCGCTGCATCAGTTCGGGTCCGACCAAACGGGTGATCCGCCGCGATGCGGCACCCAGGGTCGCGGACGTCAGCTCCGCGGTGGCCACCGACGTCACCCGGTCTACCAGTTCGTGCGCTTCGTCGACCACAAGCAGCGAGTGTTCAGGCAGCACCGCCGAATCCGAAACGGCATCGATGGCCAGCAGCGCGTGGTTGGTGACGACGACGTCGACCCGGCCGGCGCGCTGACGCGCCCGTTCGGAAAAGCACTCGGACCCGAACGGGCATCGGGCCACACCGATGCATTCGCGCGCGGAAACGCTGACCTGAGACCAAGGCCGGTCGCTCACACCGGGTTTGAGGTCGTCGCGGTCGCCGGACTCGGTGGTCGACGCCCAGGTGGTGAGCCGCTGCACATCGCGCCCCAACGCGGAGATCGCCACCGGGTCGAAGAGTTCCTCTTGCGGACCGTCTTCGGTGTCCGCCGCGCCACCGTGAATTTTGTTCAGGCACAGGTAGTTTCGCCGCCCTTTGAGCAACGCGAACTGTGGGCGGCGCGGCAGCGCGCCGGCCAGCGAATCGGCCAGCCGGGGCAGATCGCGATCCACCAATTGGCGCTGCAGCGCGATGGTCGCCGTCGACACCACCACCGGCGTGCCGTCGTCGACGGCGCGCACGATCGCCGGAACCAGATACGCCAGCGACTTGCCGGTGCCGGTGCCGGCCTGCACGACCAGATGCTCGCCGGTATCGAAGGCCTGGGCGACGGCGGCGGCCATCTGCTGTTGACCGCTCCGCTCGCTGCCACCGAGCGAGGCCACCGCAGTGGCCAGCAGCTCGGACACCGACGCGGACTTGCGCACGTCGTCGACCGTAGTCCAGTCAGGCCGTGATCGTCGTCGTCGGAACAGCGGGCTCGCCGGGCCCCAATTTCAGCCCCTCCCACGGCAGGCTGTGCAGTCCCGAGGCCGCCAGCTTCCGTGCCGCAGTCAGGTCTGCGTCGGCCACCACTCGCCCGTCGCGCACCAGCGGTGTCGTCAATACCCGATAAGGCTCCTCGGTGCTGGGCGGACGCCCCGCCGGATGCACGATCTCCTCGGTGATGGTCCCGGTCGGACGCGACAACCGCAACGCTTCCTTGGCGCCGCCGCGGGATTCCTTCTGGCTGCTGCGCTTCTGCACCGGAATGCCGTCGACCTCGACCAGCTTGTAGACCATGCTCGCCGCCGGGGCGCCGGAGCCGGTGACCACCGACGTGCCCACACCGTAGCTGTCCACCGGCGCGGCTTGCAGTGCTGCGATGGAGTACTCGTCAAGGTCGCCGGACACCATGATGCGAGTGCCACTGGCGCCCAGCCCGTCGAGTTGTTCGCGCACCTGCCGGGAGAGCACGCCCGGCTCGCCGGAATCGATGCGGACCGCGCCGAGTGTGGGACCGGCTGCCGCCACTGCATTGGCGACGCCGGTTGTGACGTCGTAGGTGTCCACCAGCAATGTGGTGCCGTTGCCCAGCGCTTCGACCTGGGCGCGAAACGCGGCGAGCTCGTCCGGGCCGTCATCAGTGGTGTGCAGCATGGTGAACGCATGGGCGGCGGTGCCCTCGGCGGGTATTCCGTAGCGCCGCTGGGCCTCCAGGTTGGACGACGCGGTGAAGCCGGCGATGTAGGCCGCCCGGGCCGCCGCGACCGCGGCGCGTTCGTGGGTTCGCCGTGATCCCATCTCGATCAGCGGGCGTTGCCCCGCGGCGCTGACCATGCGTGCCGCCGCGGATGCGATCGCCGCGTCGTGGTTGAAGATCGATAGCACGAGCGTTTCGAGCAGCACGCATTCGGCGAAACTGCCGCGCACCGACAGGACGGGCGAACCGGGGAAGTACAGCTCGCCCTCGGCGTAGCCGTCGATATCGCCGCCGAACCGGAAGTCGCGCAGGTAGCCCACGGTGTCCGGGTCGAGGAACTGCGCCAGCAGCTCACACGCCGCGTCGTCGAACGTGAACTGCGGCAAGAGTTCCAGCAAGCGGCCGGTCCCGGCGACTACCCCGTACCGGCGGCCGGCGGGCAGGCGACGGGCGAATACCTCGAATGTGGTCCGGCGATGGGCGGTGCCGTCGCGCAGCGCAGCGGCCAGCATCGTCAGCTCGTACTTGTCGGTCAGCAGCCCAGCCAGGGTCGGCTCGTTCACATCGCAACCGTATCGGCTGGCTCCGTGGCAGGCGGCGCCTCGGTATCCTGGGCGCCATGGTTGCTATGTCAGCGCCCACCAAACCGGGCACTACTGGGCAACGCGAGTCGGCACCGGTAGATGTCACGGACAGTCCTTGGGTCACCATCGTGTGGGACGACCCGGTCAACCTGATGACCTACGTGACGTATGTGTTCCAGAAGTTGTTCGGCTACAGCGAGCCGCATGCCACCAAGTTGATGCTGCAGGTGCACAACGAAGGCAAGGCTGTGGTGTCTGCGGGCAGCCGGGAGTCCATGGAGGTCGACGTGTCCAAGCTGCATGCCGCGGGTTTGTGGGCGACGATGCAGCAGGACCGGTGAGATTCGAGGGCATCCGGGATTCCTTGTGCGCAAATGGAAGCGCGTCGAGACCGCCGACGGTCCCCGTTTTCGGTCTGCCCTGGCCACACACGAGGCGGCGTTACTCAAGAATCTCGTGACCGCGATGATCGAGTTGCTCGAGCAGCGTGAATCGTCTTCGCCGTCAGACGAACTGCAGGAGATCACCGGTATCAAGACCGGGAATGCGGAGCCGCCGCCCGACCCGATGCTGCGCCGGCTGCTGCCGGATTTCCACAAACCAGAGGGTGTGGACGCGCCGGAGCCCGATAGCTCCGAAAGCCTCAACGCCGCGCTGCGCAGTTTGCACGAGCCGGAGATCATCGACGCCAAACGCGTTGCGGCACAACAGTTGCTGAACACAATTCCAGAAGATGGCGGCCGGTTGGAGCTGACCGAGGCAGACGCGAACGCGTGGATTGCGGCGGTAAACGACGTGCGGCTGACGCTGGGCGTCCTGCTCGACATCGGACCGGAAGGGCCCGAGCGTCTGCCGGCCGACCACCCGCTGGCCGCACACCTCGACGTCTACCAGTGGCTGACCGTCTTGCAGGAATACCTGGTGCTGGCGCTGATGGGGCCCCGATGAACTCCATCACCGACGTCGGAGGTATCCGGGTCGGTCACTACCAGCGGCTGGACCCAGATGCATCGCTGGGTGCGGGTTGGGCCTGTGGCACGACCGTCGTGCTGACACCGCCGGGTACGGTCGGCGCGGTCGATTGCCGGGGCGGGGCGCCGGGGACCCGCGAAACGGATCTGCTGGACCCGGCCAACACGGTGCGTTTCGTCGACGCGGTGCTGCTTGCCGGCGGCAGTGCCTACGGTCTGGCGGCAGCCGACGGCGTCATGCGCTGGCTCGAGGAGCACCAGCGTGGCGTGGCGATGGGTGGGGGTGTGGTGCCCATCGTGCCGGGTGCGGTGATCTTCGACCTGCCGGTCGGCGGGTGGGACTGTCGTCCGACGGCCGAGTTCGGTTACGCCGCCGCGCAGGCAGCCGGTGAGACCTTTGCCGTTGGGACCGTCGGCGCCGGGGTGGGCGCGCGGGCCGGTGTGCTCAAGGGCGGTGTGGGGACGGCGTCGATGATGCTGGGCTCGGGGGTGACCGTCGGCGCAATTGTGGTCGCGAACGCCGCGGGTGATGTCGCCGACCGGGCCACCGGCCTGCCCTGGATGGCGGATCTGGTCGACGAGTTCGGGCTGACGGCGCCGCCGGCCGAGCAGATCGCTGCGTTCGCCGAGTTCCCGTCGCCGTTGAGCAGCCTCAACACCACGATCGCGGTGGTTGCCACGGACGCCGCCCTGAGTCCGGCGGCATGCCGGCGCGTCGCGATCGCCGCCCATGACGGCCTGGCCCGGACCATCCGACCGGCGCATACCCCGCTGGACGGCGACGCCGTGTTCGCGCTGGCGACCGGCGCGGTGGAGGTGCCACCGGCTGCCGATACTCCGGCCGCGCTGTCTCCGGAGACCGGGCTGGTTACCGCGGTAGGCGCCGCCGCGGCCGACTGCCTGGCCCGCGCGGTGCTGGCCGGCGTGCTGGCAGCGGAGTCGGTGGCCGGGATACCGACCTACCGCGGTGTGCTACCCGGGGCATTTGGGACCTCCGCCGGGCGTCGCGTACACCGGTAGCCTGGATGACGCCGAGAACGCTCTGAAAGGGCAGCTATGGGCATAACCCGCCGGGACCGTCTGCCCGCAACACAGCAGCGGAAGCGTCCGCAATGGGTGGTCGGTGGAGCTACCGTCGTCACTTTCGTGGCGCTGCTGTATCTCGTCGAGTTGATCGACAATCTGATGCATCACTCGCTGGACGTCAACGGGATCAGGCCCGGAACAACGGATGGCCTGTGGGGCATCATCTTCGCGCCCCTGCTGCACGCCAACTGGGCGCATCTGATGGCAAACACGGTTCCCATGCTGGTCCTCGGTTTCCTGATGACCCTGGCGGGATTGTCCCGGTTCGTCTGGGCCACCGCGATCGTGTGGATCCTCGGCGGTTTCGGTACCTGGCTCATCGGCAACGTGGGTAGCAGCTGCGGCCCCACCGATCACATCGGCGCGTCCGGCCTGATCTTCGGTTGGCTGGCTTTCCTGCTGGTCTTCGGGCTGTTCGTGCGCAAGCTGTCACACATCGTCATCGGCCTGGTAGTGCTCGTTGCCTACGGCGGGGTTCTGCTCGGCGCGATGCCGGTGCTCGGACAGTGCGGCGGTGTTTCCTGGCAGGGCCACCTGTGTGGAGCGATCGCCGGCGTCGTGGCGGCGTATTTGTTGTCGGCTCCGGAGCGCAAGGCTCGCGAACTCAAGAAGGCCGGTCGCTCCAGGACATGAACTCAGCATTGGCACCCGTCGGGATCTTCGACTCCGGCGTCGGGGGACTGACGGTCGCCCGCGCGATCATCGATCAACTGCCCGACGAGGACATTGTCTACGTCGGCGACACCGGCAACGGTCCGTACGGCCCGCTGTCCATACCCGAGATCCGCGCGCACGCGCTGGCCATCGGCGACGATCTGGTCAGCCGCGGGGTCAAGGTGCTGGTCATCGCGTGCAACTCGGCGTCGGCGGCCTGCCTGCGCGATGCTCGTGAACGCTACGACGTGCCCGTCGTCGAAGTGATCCTGCCCGCCGTGCGCCGCGCCGTCGCCGCCACCCGCAACGGGCGCATCGGCGTGATCGGCACCCGGGCGACCATCACCTCGCACGCATACCAGGACGCGTTCGCCGCGGCCCGCGACACCGAGATCACCGCGGTGGCGTGCCCGCGGTTCGTCGACTTCGTCGAGCGCGGCGTGACCAGCGGCCGGCAGGTGCTCGGTCTGGCCGAGGGGTATCTGGAGCCGCTGCAACGTGCCGAAGTGGACACTCTGGTGCTGGGTTGCACGCACTACCCGCTGCTGTCCGGGCTGATTCAACTCGCCATGGGTGAGAACGTGACCCTCGTCTCCAGCGCCGAGGAGACCGCCAAGGAAGTCCTCCGCGTGCTCAGCGAGCAAGAACTGCTGCGTCCGCATGACGCGCCGGCCGCCACCCGGGTGTTCGAAGCCACCGGCGACCCCGAGGCGTTTACCAAGCTGGCGGCGCGATTCTTGGGCCCCGCTGTGACGGGGGTGCAACCTGTCCATCGCTCGCGCATCAGCTGAGCCCCAGCGAAGAGATTCTGACCACCGAATGGGCAAGCTTTTCTCCATCCGAGTATCAGGCATGGCACAGTAGTGTCCGTGCGAATAACCGTGCTCGGCTGCTCGGGTAGCGTTGTCGGTCCGGATTCGCCTGCGTCGGGATATCTGGTTAGGGCACCGGACACCCCGCCCTTTGTCCTCGACTTCGGCGGGGGTGTGCTCGGCGCGCTGCAACGGTATACAGACCCCGGTTCGGTGCACGTGCTGTTGTCACACCTGCACGCCGACCACTGCCTGGACATGCCGGGGCTGTTCGTGTGGCGTCGCTACCATCCGTCCAAGCCGGCCGGCAAGGCGCTCTTGTACGGGCCGAGCGACACATGGTCGCGGTTGGGGGCGGCGTCGTCACCCTACGGCGGGGAGATCGACGATTGCTCGGACATCTTCGAGATTCACCACTGGGTGGACGGCGAAGCGGTGACCCTGGGCGCGCTGACCGTCATGCCGCGGGTGGTGGCTCACCCCACCGAGTCGTACGGCTTGCGGATCACCGACCCCAGCGGCGCCTCGCTCGTCTACAGCGGCGACACCGGCGCCTGCCAGCAGATCGTCGAATTAGCGCGCGGCGCAGACGTTTTCCTTTGTGAAGCCTCCTGGACGCATGCACCGAGCGAGCGCCCGCCCGCGCTGCATCTGTCGGGCACCGAGGCGGGCCGGGCCGCCGCGGAGGCAGGTGTCGGCGAGCTGCTGTTGACGCACATCCCGCCCTGGACTTCGCGCGAGGACGTGATCAGCGAGGCCAAGGCCGAGTTCGACGGTCCGGTGCATGCGGTGGTGTGCGGCGAGACTTTTGATATCCCTCGTGGGTGAAATCCTCGCGGGTTCGCGCCCTTAAGAACGGGTCCCTTCGACAGCTAGGGTTGGCGTCGTGTCCAAACGAGAAGACGGGCGGCTTGACGACGAACTTCGTCCGGTGGTCATCACCCGTGGTTTCACCGACCATCCGGCGGGTTCAGTATTGATCGAATTTGGCCACACCAAGGTCATGTGTACCGCCAGCGTCACCGAGGGGGTGCCGCGCTGGCGCAAGGGATCGGGGCTGGGGTGGCTCACCGCGGAGTATGCAATGTTGCCGTCGGCTACCCACACCCGCTCTGATCGCGAATCGGTGAAAGGTCGGGTCAGCGGGCGCACCCAGGAGATCAGCCGCCTGGTCGGGCGGTCGTTGCGGGCGTGCATCGACCTAAGGGCGCTGGGAGAGAACACCATCGCCGTCGACTGCGACGTGCTGCAGGCCGACGGCGGTACCCGCACCGCGGCGATCACCGGCGCCTACGTGGCATTGGCCGACGCGGTCACGTACCTTTCGGCGGCCGGCAAGCTGTCGGATCCCAGGCCGCTGTCGTGTGCCATCGCGGCGGTGAGTGTCGGCGTGGTCGACGGCCGGATTCGCGTCGACCTGCCCTACGAAGAGGATGCGCGCGCCGAGGTCGACATGAACGTCGTCGCGACCGACACCGGGACTCTGGTGGAGGTCCAGGGAACCGGGGAGGGCGCGACGTTTCCGCGGTCGACTCTGGACAAGATGCTCGACATGGCGCTGGGCGCCTGCGACAAATTGTTCGCCGCACAGCTTGAGGCCCTGGAGCAGCCCTACCCGGGTGTGCTGCCGGAGGGACCGCCGCCGCCGAAGGCGTTCGGCGCCTGACCCGGCTGCTGGTCGCCAGTCGCAACGCCAAGAAGCTGGCCGAGTTGCGGCGGGTACTCGACGGCGCGGGGCTGACGGGGTTGACGCTGGTATCGCTGCGCGATGTACCGCCGTTCGACGAAGCGCCGGAAACGGGCGCGACGTTCGAGGACAACGCGCTGGCCAAGGCGCGCGACGGGTTTGCCGCGACGGGTTTGGCGACAGTAGCCGACGACTCTGGCTTGGCGGTGGCCGCTTTGAACGGCATGCCGGGCGTGCTGTCGGCGCGTTGGTCAGGTCGTCACGGTGACGACTCTGGCAACACTTCTCTGCTGCTGGCGCAGTTGAGCGATGTGCCCGACTCGCGGCGCGGCGCGGCATTCGTGTCGGCCTGCGCGCTGGTGTGGGCGTCCGGCGAAGTGGTGGTGCGCGGGGAGTGGCCGGGCACGATTGCGCGGGAGCCTCGCGGCGACGGCGGGTTCGGCTATGACCCGGTGTTCATCCCGGACGGATACGACTGCACGGCCGCGCAGCTGACTCCCTCGGAGAAGGATGCGGTGTCGCATCGAGGCCGTGCACTGGCGCAGTTAGTGCCGGCGTTGCGGGCGTTGGCCGGCTCTTCCGAGGCGTGAAGCCAGCGGCGGCTGTCGGTTTGCCCGACTCATGCCCCAGCTGGGCGTTGCAGGGCTGATGCGTCAGCGCCCGTACAGGTTTGCGTTGAGTGTGAACCTACGGTTTTCATTGGGAACCTACGGTTTTCGGTGTGTAGTGAGGGCGGGATTTTTGAATTTTGAGCGCCCTGGATTCACGCCGAAAGCCGTGGGCTCACACTAAAGCGCAGATTTGCAACAGCCGACGACACGGGTTCTTCAGGTTGAAGCCGGCATTGCGGCTGCAGAGACGGCCGTGGCTAGGTGCCTCGAGGGCTAAAGCCCGAAACGCGCCTTGACGTTTCTGGTTTGGAAGTGCTCGACGATGATGCCCAGTAGCGGGATGGTGCCGGCGAGCAGCACACCGATGGTTTTGCCGATTGGCCATCTGACCTTGATGGCGAGGTTGAAGGCAGCCAGCACGTAGGCGAAGTACACCCACCCATGGACGATTTCGATCCACCGGATCTCGTGATGGAAAACCAGGTGCGAGACGATCTCGTAGCACAGCGCGATCAGCCAGATACCCGTCGTCCACGCCATGATCCGGTAGCCGAGCAGCGCGGTGCGGATCTTCTCGGCGGGGAAGGCGGGAGCCTGGGTGTCGGGAGTTTCCGGCGTGGTCATGCGGTGGTCCTGTTCTGCTTTTCGGCGTCGTGTTTGGCGAGTTCGGCCAGGTAGGCGTTGTACTCCAGGAGTGCGGGATCGTCGATTGGTTGCTGTGTCGGCTTGGGACGTTCGGGGAGCAGCCCCGCGGGTATCTCGGTTGTCGCATCATGCTTGCGCGGCTCCGGAGCCACCTCTTCGTAGCGCACGAATTTGCGGTAGGCATAGACGCAGAACCATGCGAACAACGGCCATTGCAGCGCGTAGCCGAGGTTCTGGAAGGTGCCCCCGGCCGATTGAAACCGGGTCCACTGCCACCAGCCCAGGGCCAGGCAGCCGCAGGCCGCGACGATCACCAAAATGATCAGCGCGGGTCGGCGACGGCGTCTCGGGTGAGCCTCGGTGGACACCCCACGACGGTACCGCTACGCGAACTTCAAGACTTCGGCCCGACGAATTCGTCGAGACGTGCGACGGCCGCCTTGCGGTAAACGGCGATCTGGTAGCTGCTCGGACGGGTCCACGGAATGTCGAGCTCATCGAGCGCTGCGCAGAAAAGGTTACGGATGTCATCCGAACGGTTCGAGAAGTGATAGCGCACGCTCAACACTCCGCGATCGTTGGCGAGCACGCGACAGCCGTCGCTGTCAATAAGGCCGCGAATAAAGGCCTCCGTGCCGTGTTTGACAAGCATGTCCTGCCACGGTTCCAAACGAATCGGTCTGGTGTGCTTGCGCCCTGGGCCATGTTGTGGAAAGAGGCACGGCCAGTGCTTCGAATAGTGCGACACGACGACGCAGCCTTTTGGTTGTGGGCTAATCGACGCTTGCTGCCTCGGCATCACCATGTCGATGGCGACACGACAGCGGTCGACGATATCTGGATACTTTTTGTCGAGAGAGATTCTCAAGTGCCACACCAGGCGGCATCGTGAGATGCAGCCGTCGCCCAAGTAAAGGCCGAGCAGATAGCTGTACGCCTTTGCTGGGATGCGGAGGAAGTCATGATCGATGCCGCAGGGCGATGTACTCACCGTCTGGCGTCGAACTTGTGGTCGGCACCGCCAATCGCGAACTGTGGGTCGCGGAATTCCGGTCTGCCGAGCGATGGCGCAGTCATTGAGGCCAGTCGCGATGAGATCCTTGACAGTCTCGAAGTCCTCGTAAGACCGCACCAGCATCCTTCCGCTCGCCGTTGAGCCTCAACGTAGTCCGCGCCACCGACACTCTCGTTCATTGGCAGAAGCGCTAAGATCGCTGAGTTGCGCGGGCGTGGCGAAACCGGCATACGCGATGGCTTTAGGTGCCATTGCTCGAAAGAGCGTGAGGGTTCGAGTCCCTCCGCCCGCACCGATGCTCTGACGACATTTGGCGGCTAAATGGTATCTCCCGGTTTGGCTTCCGACACTGCGCAAGCCGCGACGCTGGACAAGTTCGTCCGGGTGGCTCGTCAGGCAGCCTGAGCTCGCCGCGCGCGGGGCGCAGCCGGCGCCGGGGGAGCCCCCCACGAGGGCAGGGCAGCCGCATACGCTTCCAGATCCGCGGACGTAAATCTCAGCTTCCGCCCGTCTTTAACGGCGGTGATCTTCCCGCGGCGCGTTAACTCTTGGAGGTGCCCCGTCGACATGCCCAGCGCTGTTGCTGCCTGCTGCTTGGTGTACAGGAACTGTTTAGGCCGCTTTTCGGCCGATGCAGCTCGGGCCTTCGCGGCGGCCCTCGACTCGGCCGCCTTCACCGCGAACACGATCCCCGCGAGAATGAGAATCGAAACGACAAATACAACGACGAGAAACAGGGCTGCCGTATCCATGGCGTCACTCCCAAAAAACAGTACGGCGGGAAATTACTTCAACCGGGTGCTGAAATTGCCCGCACAGTAGCGCACCGCACAGCACCGTATCAGGCGGGAAACTTGCGCACGGCACGACGCGCCGAGGGGTATCGGCTATGCGGTTTGGTGGATGGGCAAATTCCGCTGACGCCTCTTCCGCTATGGCGATATTTCGCCCACGGAAACCGAACTTTATATGTGAAGTGGCAGAAGCCATCGGCGCAATCCAAAACGTTGGGCTGAGGAGGTTCGACTCCCCCCACGCGCGCCGTAGCGTGAGGGCCCACCTGTGTCGAAGGACGCGTAATCGGTCGGAGGACAGCGCGTTCGAATGCTTACGGGCGCCGACGAATTCCGCGTGCTCGATTCCGCATAACCACAAAAAATCTCGCGAGCTCAAACAGCATGGGTGAAATGATGACAGTTGCAAACGGACGTAACCGGTACCCACACGGTCGCCGCAGCAACATCTGGGTAACGACTGAGCGACAATTCAAAATCTCTGAGGGCGCCGGCGCAGAATGCGCCCGTGAGGCCGCCCAACTGCACCGATGTAATAACCCGGCCCCGGCTGACGAAGTACTTTCAACAGCAAATGACTGTTAGCTGCAGAACAGGGGAGAAGCATGCCGAGCATCGCGCTAAGAGCCGTCGCGCTCGCGCCGCTGTTCATCGCGGCGGCCTTCGCCGCCCCACCACTCGCTGGTGCGACGCCGTCGGGACCCTGCGAGAAAAGCTCGGTGGGCACCGTTATCCCGGACGGCGCCGGCTATTCATTGTGCACGGGGGCCGGATGGGTTCACGTCAACGAGCCACTGAAGCCGCACGGGGAATGCGCCCGCCTGGCCACCATCGGCCCTCATGACGACGGGACATACACGATTTGCACGAACCAGGGCTGGGTCGACGTCAATCGGCCCCTGTGCAGTGACTTCCCTGCGGGATTCAACTGCGACGTCAAGCACTGAGCCGTTGCCGTATGCCTTACAGTTGACCAGTCAGTCGGACCTGGTCGTCCGTTCTTCTAAGGCTGGGAGGCTACGTTGTCCACGACGATGGCGATTCCCCGATACCCCGCCGATGTCACGTCCGGCTGGCTGTCGGCCGCTCTCGACGTCGACGTGTCGGAGGTCGACGTGGTGGCCATCGGTACCGGTCAGACCGGGGCGACGTACCGCGTATCAGCCAGATATGCCGGAGATCCGGGTGAACTGCCGCAAACCTTCGTGATCAAGCTGCCGGCACAGGACGACACGGTGCGCGACCGCGTCGTCATCGGCTATCGCAGCGAATGTGCGTTTTACAGCACGGCGGCGGATCGCGTCCAGGTGCCGACGCCGCGGTGCTATTACTGCCAAATCAGCGAGGACGCATCCGAATTCGCCCTGCTGCTGGCCGACCAGGCGCCCGCCGTGCAGGGCGATCAGATCGCGGGCTGCGGCGAGCAGGAGGCGCGGCTGGCCGCCACGGCACTGGCTGGACTGCATGGTCCCAGCTGGTGCGACCCCTTCTGGCTGGACCTGCCCGGTGTCGCGTTTCCCCGACCGGACGAGGCTGCGGCGGGCGGTCTCGGGGAGGTGGCGAAGATGAGCGCCGACATCACGCTGGACAAGCTCGGTGACCGGATGAGCGCTCAAGATCGCGAAACCTTCGCTACAGCAATGGGTTTGGTGACGCCATGGCTGCTTGCCGCGCCGGACCGGTTCGCGTTGCTGCATGGTGACTATCGTCTGGACAACCTGCTGTTCGACCCGGAACGCACCCGCGTCGCCGTGGTGGACTGGCAGACGCTTGGTACCGGCCTGCCTGCGCGGGACCTGGCCTACTTCACCGCGACCAGCCTGAACTCGAAACTGCGCCTGACGATCGAAGAAGACCTCGTCGATGCCTATCATCAAGCGCTGATCGGCTACGGCGTTACCGACTACGACCGTGAAACGTGTTGGCGCGATTACCGGCTCGGGATGCCGCAGACCGTCCTGATCTCGGCGCTGGGTTTCGCCTTCGCCACGGCCACCGAACGCGGCGACGACATGGTGGTGACCATGCTGAGCCGGGGTTGCCAGGCGATCCGCGATCTGGGGACGCTGGAACTCATCGGCTGAGTCAGTTGTGGCGGGTTGCTTCCTGGACCAACTGCATGCGTGAGGTGAGACCAAGTTTCGCGTAAACGTGTGTGAGATGGGTCTGCACGGTGCGCGGGGAGATGAACAGCCGACCGCCAATGTCTTTGTTGCCGAGACCCTCGCTGACGAGGCGGACGACGTCGAGTTCGGTGGGCGTCAACGAGTCCCAGCCGGTGGGCGGCCGTTTGCGTGCACCGCGCCCGCGTTGTGCGTAGGCGATTGCCTCCTCGGTGGGCAGGGCCACGCCCGAGTTCCACGCAGTCTCAAACTCAAGTTCTCCCAATGCGTTACGAACACTGGCAACTGAATCCTCATAGCCGGCGTCGTAGACCTTGAATCGGACTATGCCGGTGCGCTCGCGAAGTGACTGCGCGGCTCCGAACAGCCGTGCCGCTTCCAAGTGGTTGCCTGCGTCACCGGCCAGACCGCCGAGAATCTCCAGTAGGTCTGGGACAAAGAGGCGTGCCCCGATCTCGGCAGCGCGTGTCAGCGCTTCATGCGCGTCGCGTTCTGCTTGCCCGATCTCGTTCTGCGCCAGAGCCACTCGTGACCGGGTCAGCTGCGCTTGAACCGTGAACCAGCCTGTCGCGACGGCCACATCCTCATCCGCCAGGCGACGTGCTGACGTCAGATCGCCACGGGCCAGGGCGACTTGGGCTGCGGGCTTGGTCTTGGTGGTAGCGAGCATGCGCCCTAAGTCGGTCAACCGTTCGCGCGCCGTTTCGCTGGCTTTGAAGGCGGCGTCGACATCGCCAGCCGCCAGCTCCGCGAAGGCCAGCGCCGCGCACACCGTGCCTTCCATGTATCGGCCGATCTCAGCGGCGCCATCGAGTGCCTCGAGGGCAAGCATGCGTCCCGCGTCTGCCTGCCCGCTGTGGGCCAGCACCAGGCACAGGGTGTTTCGTGTGCTCACGTGCCAGATCAGAGAATGAGCGGCGTCCACTTCAGTCATCAATTCACGATGCAGGGTCTCGGCTCTGGCGAGGTCCCCGATTACCCACTGCACTAGATTCAGACACCACCGACATCCCCACTCGAACAACCGGTCACCGATCTGCTCGGCGAGGTCGCGGCCTTGCGTTCCAGCCGCCACTGCGGTGTCGAAGTCGCCGCCGGCGACCGTGGCTGAGTATGCCTGGCAGTAGAGAACCTGGCTCAGCCGCCACCGGTCGCCTGACACCCGGGCCAAGTCGGCTGCTTCCGATAGGTAGGGTCGGGCCAGTTCGGCGTTCCAGGCGGCGGCCCGGCCGCAGGCAGTGAGAGTCCGCGCCAGCAGTGCGGGATCGTGCAGTTCGCGGGCAATGGCCAACGAACGTTGCGCTCGCGGCAAGCTTTCCGGTGAGCGCATATTGTCCACGAATGCCTTGTCGGCCAATGCCTGCGCCAGCGCTGCCGGCGTCACATACGCGCCTCCGCTTTCGGCGTCGGCCAGAGCGAGGTCGAGCCAGTCCGATCCTTCCTTGAGGAGACCGCGGGTAAGCCATAGACGCAATGAAGCGGCGAGTCGCAATGCGTTGTCGGTGTGGTGGTTTTCCCGGCTCCACGCGAATGCGGCACGCAGATTGTCGATTTCCGTCTCCACTCGGTCGAGCAGCCGCTCCATGTCGCGGCTTGCCGGGGCGTCCAGTGCTGCTGCCATCGCGGTGTAGTAATCACAATGCCGGTCCCGGACAGCCACCGCCTCAGCGGATTCACCGAGCCTCTCTTGCGCGTATTGCCGTATCGTCTCCAGTAGCTGGTATCGCGTTATCCCACTAGCGGTTTCGGCGACCACCAACGACTTATCGACGAGAAGAGCTAGCAAGTCCAGCACCTGATGGCGCGCTAAGTCGTGGTCGCAGACAACCGTTTGACAGGCTTCCAGATCGAAGCCGCCGGCGAACACCGCCAGTCGGCGGAATAGCACGCGCTCGGGTTCCGTCAGCAACGCATGCGACCAATCGACCGAAGCTTGCAGTGTCTGCTGACGGCGCACCGCGGTCCGCGATCCGCCGGTCAACAATCGGAACCGGTCCTGCAAGCCCGCGAGAATCTCCTGCGGTGACAACGCCCGCACCCGTGCCGCCGCCAACTCGATTGCCAGCGGCATCCCGTCGAGCCGCCGGCAGATCTCGTTCACCGCGGCGACGTTGTCGTCATCAATAGTGAAGCCCGGCCGGGCGTGGCCGGCTCGGTCCCCGAAAAGACGCATGGCGTCGCCGGCGAGCGACAGCGACGGCACCCGCCACGTCACCTCCCCGGCCACACCGATGGGCTCGCGACTGGTCGTCAGCAGCGTCAGCCGCGGACATCCGCCCAACAGCGCCGCAGTCACCTCGGCGCTGGCATCCAGCAGATGCTCACAATTATCCAGCACCACCAGCATTTGGCGCGCTCCGATGAACTGAAGCAGGGCTTTCTCCGGAGAACGCCCCGGCTGATCCGGTAGACCGAGTGACCGCGACACAGTGACCGGCACCAGGTCGGGGTCGGTGATCGGCGCCAAATCGACGTACCACGCTCCGTCCGCGTACTTTTCGGCGACGGCTGCCGCGACCTGCACCGCCAGGCGGGTCTTGCCGACACCGCCGGCTCCAGTCAGCGTAACCAGCCGGTGATCGGCAAGCAGGGCGCGTACTTCGGCCATTTCCGCGTCGCGTCCTACGAAGCTGGTGAGCTGGGCGGGAAGATGTTGTGCCACTGAGGCTTCCGGGCTTTCGTGCAGCCTTAGAGGAGGGAAATCGTTGCACAGGTCGGAATGGCACAGCTGCACAACGCGTTCTGGGCGAGGCAGATCCCGCAGCTGATGGGTGCCAAGCTCGGTGAGCCAGGCATCGTCGGGCAACGTATCGGCAACCAAATCACTTGTGGTACCGGAGAGTACGGTCTGGCCGCCATGGGCGAGTTCGCGGAGGCGTGCGGTCCGGTTGATCGCCGGTCCGATGTAGTTGTTCTCGTCGCGCAACTGGACTTCGCCGGTGTGCAGGCCAATTCGTAAGCGCAACGGCGCCAACGGCGCTCGCTGCAACGCGAGCGCGCATGCCACCGCGTCGGAGGCCCGGCTGAACGCGACGACGAAGCTGTCGCCTTCACCCTGCTCGACCGGCCGGACCCCGTGGTGGGCATTGACCAACTCCGCCAGCGCCCGATCCAGGGTCGCGATCGCCGCGGTCATCTCCTCGGGCTGCGAGTTCCACAACTGCGTCGAACCTTGAACGTCGGCCAACAGCAACGTCACGGTGCCGGTTGGCAGGGGCTCGTTCATCGCCGCGTCGCTCCAGTCCAAGGCCCGTCGGTCGATTTCGCTCATGTTAGCCAGCATGCGACGCTCACACGCCGCAAAACATCAGCGCTTGCGCGTATATCTCAGCCCTGCGCCGCTTTGATCAGGTTCGAGCCGATGATCAGACGCTGTATCTCACTAGTGCCCTCGTACAGCCGCAACAGGCGAACGTCGCGGTAAATACGCTCCACAGGAACCCCGCGCATGTATCCGCTTCCGCCGTGGATCTGCACGGCGAGGTCTGCCACCTTGCCGGCCATCTCGGTGCAGAAGAGCTTGGCCGCCGACGGCGCGATCCTGCGATCCTCGCCGGTGACCCACTTCCGCGCCACGTCGCGGACCAGCGCGCGCCCGGCCAGCACGCCGCTTTGCTGATCAGCCAGCATGGCCTGCACCAACTGAAAGCTTCCGATCGGCGAACCACCCTGCGTCGCGGTGGCGGCCCAGGTCACCGATTCGTCGAGCGCGCGTTGGGCCGCACCCACCGCGATCGCCGCGATGTGGATCCGGCCGCGCGCCAACGCCGTCATCGCCGCTCGGTAACCGATGTCTTCGCTGCCGCCGACGAGCGCGTCGTCGCCCACCCGGACGTCGTCGAAGCTGACGTCGGCGGTCCAGGCCCCCTCCTGGCCCATCTTGGCGTCCTTGGCGGCCACCGCGACGCCCGCGGCGTCGGCGGGAACCAGGAAGACCGCGATCCCGGGACCTTTGTCGTCGGCGGGCCGGGTGCGGGCAAAGACCACGAACAAGCCGGCTACGGGCGCATTCGTGATGAAGCGCTTCTGCCCGGAGATAACCCAATCATGGTTGTCGCGAACGGCTTTGGTGCGCAAGCCGGCTGGGTTCGAACCGGCGCCGGGCTCGGTCAGCGCGAAGGAGGCGACGACGTCGCCGGAGGCGATGCGTTCCAGCCAGCGGCCCTTCTGCTCGTCGGTGCCGAATCCGACGAGAACCTGACCGGCGATGCCGTTGTTGGTACCGAACATCGAGCGCAGCGCCAGAGAGGTGTAGCCCAGCTCCATCGCGAGCTCGACGTCCTGCATGAGGTTGAGGCCGAGGCCGCCCCACTGCTGTGGAATTGCGTAGCCGAACAAGCCCATCTGCTTGGCGTGGTCGCGCAGGTCGTCGGGCACCCGGTCGTCGGCCAGGATTTCCTGCTCGCGCGGGACGACCACGTCTCGGACGAAGTGACGGGTTTGGGCGAGGATCTGCTGGAAGTCATCGTCGGAGACTTCGGGTTCTTCGGAGCCTATTTCGGCTGTGGTCATTCGCGGACGCTTCCTCTTCGGCAGGCGGTTGCCGCACAGGATCCTATATGAAATATGATTTTCGTTTCGACGGTGCTGTCGCGAGGAAAGGTATGTATCCAGATGTCGTTATTGAGCGGTCAGACCGCGGTGGTCACCGGTGGCGCGCAAGGTCTGGGCTATGCCATCGCGGAACGGTTCATCGCCGAAGGCGCGCGAGTGGTGCTCGGAGACGTGAATCTCGAGGCGACCCAGATCGCGGCCAAGCAACTCGGCGGTGACCAGGTGGCCGTGGCTGTACGTTGCAATGTCACCAAAGCCGACGAGGTCGACGCCCTGATCAAGACCGCGATCGAGCGGTTCGGCGGCTTGGACATCATGGTCAACAACGCCGGCATCACCCGCGACGCGACGATGCGAAAGATGACCGAAGAGCAGTTTGACCAGGTCATCGACGTGCACCTGAAAGGGACGTGGAACGGCACCCGACTGGCCGCCGCGATCATGCGGGAACAGAAGCGCGGGGCAATCGTGAACATGTCTTCGGTGTCGGGCAAGGTCGGCATGGTCGGCCAGACCAATTACTCCGCGGCTAAGGCTGGCATCGTGGGGATGACCAAGGCGGCCGCCAAGGAGCTTGCCTACCTGGGTGTGCGGGTGAATGCGATCGCACCCGGCCTGATTCGCTCGGCCATGACAGAAGCCATGCCGCAACGCATTTGGGATTCCAAGGTGGCCGAGGTGCCTATGGGCCGAGCCGGTGAGCCCAGCGAGGTCGCAAGCGTCGCCTTGTTTCTGGCTTCGGACCTGTCGTCGTACATGACCGGCACCGTCATGGACGTGACTGGCGGCCGGCACATATGAGAGATAGCGCGAGCTGGGGGCACCTCCCGCTTGCGGGGGAACGCAAAATCGCCCAATTAGTGCCAAATTTAGGGGTCTTTGCGTCTGCTCGGCATCAAAACAGGAGCCTCAATGCGTGAAGCTGTGATCTGCGAACCCGTGCGCACACCGGTCGGACGCTACGGCGGAATGTTCAAGTCGCAGAGCGCCGTCGACCTGGGTGTCGCGGCTTTGCGTGGACTGTTGGAACGGACCGGCCTGGCGCCGGATGCGGTGCAGGACGTGATCCTCGGGCACTGCTATCCGAGCAGTGAGGCACCGGCGATCGGACGCGTGGTCGCGCTGGATTCCGGTCTGCCGGTGACGGTTCCGGGTATGCAGGTCGACCGCCGCTGCGGGTCGGGTCTGCAAGCTGTGATCCAAGCGTGTCTGCAGGTGAGCAATGGCGACAACGACCTGGTTATCGCCGGTGGCTGCGAAAGCATGAGCAACGTCGCGTTCTACTCCACCGATATGCGTTGGGGCGGTGCTCGTTCCGGCGTCCGCATACACGACGGGCTGGCGCGAGGACGGACCACGGCCGGCGGTCGTAACTATCCGGTGCCGGGCGGCATGCTGGAGACGGCCGAGAACCTGCGGCGGCAGTACGGCATTTCACGGCAGGAACAAGACGAGCTCGCAGTCCGCTCGCATCAGCGTGCGGTGGCCGCGCAAAAGGACGGCATCTTCGGCCAGGAGATCATTCCGGTCACGTTGCGTACCAAGCACGGCGAGGAGCTCGTCGACACCGACGAACATCCACGCGCCGACACGTCGGTGGAGTCGCTGAGCAAGCTGAAACCCGTGCTGCTGCAACAGGATCCGGAGGCAACGGTCACTGCCGGGAACGCCAGCGGACAGAACGACGCGGCGTCGATGTGCGTGGTGACCACTTCGGACAAGGCCGACGAACACGGGCTGAGGCCGCTGGTCCGGCTGGTGTCCTGGGGATCTGCGGGTGTGGCGCCCCACATCATGGGCATCGGCCCGGTGCCCGCCACCGAGGTTGCATTAGCAAAGGCGGGACTGCAGCTGAGCGACATCGACCTCATCGAACTCAACGAAGCGTTTGCCGCTCAGGCGCTTGCGGTGATGCGGGAATGGAATTTCGGCGCTGCCGACCACGACCGGACCAACGTCCACGGCTCGGGAATATCGCTGGGTCACCCGGTGGGCGCGACCGGCGGCAGAATGCTGGCGACGTTGGCCCGCGAACTCGATCGCCGCCAGGCGCGGTATGGGTTGGAAACCATGTGCATCGGCGGCGGACAAGGTCTCGCCGCGGTCTTCGAGCGGGTTGCATAGCAATGAACCCGCTGGCCGGTATCACCGTCGTCGAGGTGTCCAGTTTCGTCGCCGCACCGCTGTGCGGAATGACGCTCAGCCAACTCGGCGCGCAGGTGGTTCGCATCGACCCGATCGGTGGCGCCTCCGATGTACAGCGATGGCCCCTGTCGGCAACCGGCACATCGATCTACTGGACCGGACTGAACAAGGGAAAGCGTTCGGCCACCATCAATTTGCGCTCGCCTGAAGGGCAGGAGCTGGTGCAACGGCTGATCCTCGAGGGCGACGGAATCGTCGTGACCAACACCGCCGGACTGTCGTGGCTGAGCCATGAGTCGTTGGCCGCCAAGCGCTCCGACGTCATCCACGTCCAGCTGCTGGGCCGCGGCGATGGTTCTACGGGTGTCGATTACACCGTCAACGCGGGCATCGGGTACCCGTTGGTCACCGGTCCGGCGACGCATGCCGGTCCGATCAACCACGTCCTACCGGCTTGGGACGTGTGCTGCGGGCTGTACGCGGCGCTGGCCGTCGTCGCCGCTGTCCATCGCCGCGACCAGACGGGAGCGGGTGCGCGCGTCAGCCTTGCCCTGGAGGACGTGGCGCTGGCCACCGCCGGAAACCTGGGCCTGTTGACCGAACCTCAAGTGAACGGGACGCAACGCGAGCGGCTGGGCAATTCGATCTATGGCCAGTATGGCCAGGACTTCACCAGTCGCGACGGGGTCGCATTCATGGTTGTCACGTTGACCCGCAGGCACTTTCGAGACCTGGTCGACACGACCGGGACCGAGGAGGCGGTAGCCGCGCTGGCGCAGGCGCTGGGCGTAGACTTCGGCTCCGAAGGCGACCGCTACCGCTACCGCGACGTGCTCTCCGCGCTGTTCGCGACCTGGTTCGCCGAGCACACGGCGCAGGAGATCAGCGCGACACTGTCGAAGACCACCGTGCTTTTCGAGCGGTATCGCACTTTCGCTCAGGTCGTGGAAGATCCGCGGGTGACCGAGAATCCACTTTTCTCCCGGCTGGACCAACCGGGCATCGGCGAGTATCTCGCGCCTGGTATGCCGACCGCGTTCGACGGTGTTCACCCCGCGGGCTCCCCCGCACCGACCCTGGGCCAAGACACCGCCGACGTGCTCACCGAGCGCCTGGGATTGACGGACGCCGACATCGCGCGATTGACGAGCGCGAAAACGATCGCCTGTTGAGCCGGAAGAGGACAGGACATGACCAGACTTGCCCAAACCCTCGGCCTGACCGAGTTTCAGACCGAGATTGTCACGACCGTAAGGCAATTCGTCGACAAGGAGATCATCCCCAGCGCGCCGGAACTCGAGCGCCACGACACCTACCCGCAGGACATCGTGGACCAGATGCGGGAAATGGGCTTGTTCGGGCTGATGATCCCGCAGGAGTACGGGGGGCTGGGGGAGTCGCTGCTGACCTACGCGCTGTGCGTCGAAGAGTTGGCCCGCGGCTGGATGAGCATCTCCGGGGTGATCAACACCCATTTCATCGTGGCGTACATGCTGCGCCAGCACGGCACCGACGAGCAGAAGCAGCGCTTACTGCCGCGGATGGCGACCGGCGAATGCCGCGGTGCGTTTTCGATGTCGGAGCCGGAGCTGGGTTCCGACGTCGCCGCGATCCGGACCCGGGCGCAGCGGAACGCCGACGGCACGTACACCATCAACGGCCAGAAGATGTGGCTGACGAACGGCGGCAGCTCGACGTTGGTGGCCGTGCTGGTGCGCACCGACGAAGGTGCAGACAAACCGCACCGCAACCTCACCACATTCCTCGTCGAGAAGCCGACGGGGTTCGGAGAAGTGGCGCCGGGACTGCTGATCCCCGGCAAGATCGACAAGCTGGGCTACAAGGGTATCGACACGACCGAACTCATCTTCGACGGCTACCAGGCCAGCGCTGAGGACATCCTGGGTGGTGTTCCGGGGCAGGGCTTTTTCCAGATGATGGACGGCATTGAGGTCGGGCGGGTCAACGTGTCGGCCAGAGCTTGTGGTATCGGCATCCGCGCTTTCGAGCTCGCGGTGCGCTATGCCCAGCAGCGACACACCTTCGGCAAGCCGATCGCCGAGCACCAGGCCATCGCATTCCAACTGGCCGAAATGGCCACCAAAGTCGAAGCGGCACACCTGATGATGGTGAACGCGGCACGTTTGAAGGATTCCGGGCAACGCAACGATCTTGCCGCCGGCATGGCCAAATACCTTGCCAGTGAATACTGTTCGGAGGTCACCCAACAGAGCTTCCGGATTCACGGAGGCTATGGCTATTCCAAGGAATACGAGATCGAGCGGCTGATGCGTGACGCGCCCTTCCTGCTCATCGGCGAGGGAACCAGCGAGATTCAGAAATCCATCATCAGCAAGCGACTGCTCGCCGAGTACCGGGTGTGACGCGATGACTGCTCCCGATTTCGCTGCCCGGCCCCAACTTTCCGAGGACGTGGCGCGCTTTGTCCGCAACAGGGTCTTCGACGGCACCTACGCCGCGGGACAGTACATCCGGTTGGACCAGCTGGCTGCGGAGCTGGGCATCAGCGTCACCCCGGTACGTGAAGCGTTGTTCGCGCTGCGTGCCGAGGGTTTGATCGCCCAGCAGCCGCACCGGGGCTTCGTGGTGTTGCCGGTCACCGAGCAAGATCTCGCCGACGTCGCCAACGTACAGGCTCATGTCGGCGGTGAGCTCGCCGCGCGGGCCGCCGTCAACATAACCGACGAACAGCTGCTCGAACTCAACCAGATTCAGGCTCAACTGGAAGAGGCCTATGCCGGTGGCGACGACGAACGCACAGTCCGGCTCAACCACGAGTTTCACCGAGCCATCAACGTCGCCGCGGATTCACCCAAGCTCGCGCAGCTGATGTCCCAAATCACCCGTTACGCACCGGAATCGGTGTTCCCCGCGATCGAGGGCTGGCCTGGCCAGTCGGTAAAGGACCACCGGCGGGTGCTGTCCGCGCTGGAGAAACACGACGAGAAGCTGGCCCGAGAAGCGATGTCAGAACATCTTGCCGCCGGCGCGGTTCCGCTGATCGATCACCTCACTGCGCGCGGCGTTGTTGCGGAAACAAACAGGCCGCCATCGCGGTGAGCGTCAGCCGTGTTGAAACCGGTTGACGCATCGAGCATCTGGAGACGATGCTTGGTGGCTGCCGAACTGTGCCAGCCCACCAGCATGACGCTGAGAAGGGCGGCGCACGAGATCCAGTCGTCACTGTGCCAGCCAGATGGCCAGGTGCCCACCGCCAGACCCAGGACGGCGAAGAGAACTATCAAGACCAGCAGTACGCGGCAGTTCGACGTCCAGAACCGTGCCGAGTAGACCTTGCGTGCGGCCAACCGGATTGCCGCTTCCCGGACGGCCGGGTCGGCGGGCGCTGGGCCGCGGAAGGTCGCATCGATGGCCGCCGACCGCTGCTGCGAGTTGAGTCCCGCGAGTGCGTTGTTACATGAGATATGTGTGCTGTCAGTGAATAACGCCACCAGCAGGCCGAAAACGCCGATGCCCGCGACGTGCCACGCCAGCGTGAGCAACCACGGCTCGTGGGGGTCGGCCTCGAGTCCGTTGGCGCCCCAGTTGAAGGCGTCGAAGACCCCGTACCCGCATGCCCCTACTAAAGCGCGCCCCCACCAGGGCTGCAGGACAAAGCGGGTCCACATGAGTCTTCCTCCTCACGGTCCGGTATCGACCGGGATAGATGAGAAAGACTTGTGGCGCTCCCTTGAAAGATTCTCAATGAATCCTTGGTGCCCTGGTGAGGTCGGCGGTGTCGTCAGCCGGACCGCGGTATGGGTCCAGATAGCCGATCACCGACGCTGGTCGCTGACCGTGCCGCCGGCAGCCAGCGTGCGGCGTGCGGGCGGTTTGCGTGTTCGTGCGCGCCGGATACGGCCTTCCTCACGTAGCTGCTCCAGCTTCGTAGGTCGTTGAACCGGCACGATGCGAGCGATCGGGCGTCCGTGATCGGTCACCGTTAACGTGGCTATTTACTGTTGGTCATAGCCACAGAAGTGGTTCGGTCGTCGCGGATTTTTGGTGCGCTTAGAGGGCGCCTCGCGGTATCACCCATTGGTGCTGGAAAGCCAATACCGTTGTCGCGATGTCGAAGTTAGCATCGTAGTGAATGACGGTGAGGTTGTGCGCTGCGGCAAGGGCCGCCGTGAGCAGGTCCGTCATGCCAACCGACCGATGCATTCCGACCCTGGCGAGGTCACGCTGAGCGCCAAGCGCAATGTGCCAATGCTCGTCGCCAGTAGGGAGGTATTCGTAGGCGTCGCGACGGACAGCCCAGCGTTGTTCGTATTCGACCGACGTGCGAGCACTGTAGAGCGCCTCGGCATCGAGCGCTGCAGTGGTGGCGACGAGCCCGGCAGCGATGAGCGGGACAATTCGTTGAGAGACTCCTGGATGCTGCATCCTCGCGGCGGCGCTGGTATCAACGATGTATCTGGCAATTAGCGCCATACACGCTTGCGTTGTTCGGGGTCAGCCAATTCTGCCAACCCGCCGGACCGCAGCCAGTCGATCTCGCGTGCCCGCGCGGCCATGGCCGCTGCTTGCTGCAGGGCGGCTCGAACGGTGTCCGAGACCCCTGTCGTGTTGAGTTCGCGTTGGGCGGCCGTAAGGAGTTCGTCGTCGATGTCGATAAGGCGCTTGGTCATGCCGATCCTGTCCTATATATGAATGGCGATCACAGTATATACGCGATGCGCTGCAATCGGCCAAAAGCAATTCAACTGCCTCAGACGCCGGGCGCGTCGGTCTCGTCGGTGTCTTCCAGCATCCCGCGCAGGCGATGGACGTCGACCTTACCGGTGGCGCCACGCGGAACATCGTCGTCGGAATCCAGGAACAACCAGACCGTCGGAACTTTGAAGGCGCTCAGCAGCTTACGGGCAGCCGTGCGCAGCTGGTCGGCGGTGAGCTCACCGCCGCACACCACGGCCGCGCCCACTCGGTCGCCCTTGATGCCAGGCACGTTGGTGACGAAGGCATTGTCGACGCCGTCGATGGCACGTAATGCCCGTTCAACCTCTGCGGGGTAGACGGTGGCACCGCTGACTTTGAACATGTCGTCGGATCTGCCGTGATAGAAAAGGAATCCATATTCGTCGAGATGGCCGAGGTCGCCGGTGGGGTAGAAGCCGTCGGCGGTGAAGATGTCCTCTCGGCTGCGGCGGCACATGCCGCGCAACGTGTGGGGCCCCCGAATCTGTATCATGCCAACGCATCCCGCCGCCAGGGGTTCATTGCCGGCGTGGGCGATGCGAACTTCCATGCCTGGAAACGGCTTGCCGCAGCTGCCCCACGCCGGGAGCGGCATGTCCGTGTCGGCCGCGTAGCCGCAGTACGGCCCGAACGCCTCGGTCATACCGAACAGTTTGGCTCGGGCGCCGGGTTGCGACCGGAGCTCGGGCGGCAGCAGGGCTTCCAGGCTGCCCGGCCGCAGCGACGAGAGATCAGCGCCATCCGCATACCGCGCAAGGGTTTCGGCCTGGTCCGGCCAGCCGCGAAAGAGCGTGACCCGTTCGGTTTCCAGTAGCCGCAGGGTGGTTTCGGGTCGCGGCATCTCTTCTGTCACCAAGGTGGCTCCGGCCAGCAGCGTCGACAGTATTCCGCTGCCGAAGCCCCCGACCCAGAAGAACGGCATCGGCAGGTAGAGGCGGGTATCCGCCGTGATGCGGCGGGCCGCAAGGCCCGATTGCACTGCGCCCAAGGCGTTCCCGTGCGAGTGCAACACACCTTTGGGTGCCCCGCTACTGCCGGAGGTGAACATGATGACCAGCGGGTCGGCGGGAGAAACCGTCCGGGTCATGGCGTCGACGATCCCGCATGCGCGCTCGCCGGCGCTAAGGCGTGCGACCTGGCCGAGCGACCAAACTCGGCGTAAGGCAGGCAATTCGGTCTTCCCGATCCGCGCCAGGTCGTCCAGGTAGTGGTGCCCGCGGAATTCCTCGACGCTCACCAGGAACTGCAAGGCAGCGGTGCGTAGCTGTGCGACCAGTTCACCGGCTCGCAGCAGGGTGCTCAACGGAACCAGCACGGCGCCGATACGCGTCAGCGCGATCGCGATCTGGACCCAGCGAGCGTTGTTGGGCATGATCAGCCCGACCCGGGTGCCCTTGCTCACGCCGGCCTGGATGAATCCTGCCGCCAGATCGGCTGTGGTTGAATCCAGTTCGGCGTAGCTGACGCGACCCGTCGGATCGATCACCATCGGCTTGGAGCCGTGGCGGGAGGCCTGCCGTCGCACCAATCGGTCGATGGTTTCAAGCATCGAACAGCTTCTTCAATTGCCGAGTATCCACTTTGCCACTGGACAACAGTGGCAACTGCGTGCGCGGCAGGCCGAGGTAGCGTCGCGGAATCTTGTAAGCTGACAGCTCCGTCTTCAGCTGCGCATGCAACGCCGCTTCGTCGAACGTGTCAGCTGCATCGGGCAACACGACGACCGCCGCCACGACCTCTCCTCGTTGTGAGTCGGGAATTCCCACGACATGCGCCACCAACCCGAATTTGGCGATCGCCTGCTCGACCTCGGCCGCAGAAACGTTCGCGCCGGCCGTCTTGATCAATGCGCTGAGCCGGCCGACAAAATACAGGAACCCGTCGGCGTCGGCGCGCACCAAATCGCCGGTGTGGAACCAGCCGTCGGCGTCGAAGCATTCTTCGCGACTGCGTTTGTAATAGCCTTGCATCACGTAGGGTCCGCGGATGCGCAGTTCGCCGACCTCGCCGGCACCGCAGACCCGCCCGCTGTCCGGATCGACGATCATGGTTTCGAAGCCCGGCGCGGGCTTGCCGAAGGATCCTCGCCGCTCTTCGGGTTGGTCGGATTCGTCGCCGCTGAGCAGTACGACGCTGCCGGCTTCGGTCATCCCCAGCATGTTGTGCCGCAGCTCGGGATCGGCCGGCCGGGTGTGGGGGGCCATGATCGGGTAGAGGTTGCCTCGTCGCACGGACGAAAGGTCTCGCGCGGGGAAGCTGGGATGGGCGGCCAGGTGCGCTACGGCAGCAGCAAATCCATTTGTCATGGTGGGCTTTTCGTACTCGATCAAGTCGAGCGTTGCAGCGGGGTCGACGGCGTTGGAGCACAGCAGCGTCGACCCGGCTAGCAATGTGGCGAGCAGGCCGAACGCGAATCCACCGATCCAGAAGAACGGCGAATTGCAGAACAACTTGTCCGCTGCCGTCAGGCTCCGAATCTCGTTGAGGTTCTTCTGGTGATCCAGCAGGGCACCGTGCGTGTGCACTACGCCCTTGGGGGCACTGGCGGAGCCCGAGGTGTAAATGATGGTCAGCACATCTGAACTTTCGACATCCTCTTCCATCGTCTGCAAGAGGGTCATGTCGACGGTATCGGCGAGCCGGTAGATCCGCCCGATGTCGTGGCCAATGGCGACATGGCGCAATTGCGGTGTGCCGGTGCAAAATAGCCGCCCGTCGTTTTCGAGCACGGCATCCGTCAGCATCTGGTTGATCCGCTGTGCATAGTCGTGAGAGCGAAAAAACGCGGCGCTCAACAGAATCCCGACATCGCTGTCGACCAACTGCTCTTTCAGCTCCCGGGCCGTCGCGAAGGTGGAGAACGGGATCACCACCGCACCGATCCGTGCCGCCGCCAGCGTCCCCACCACGAAGTCGGCACCGTTCGGGTACAACAATCCGACATGGGTGCCCTTGCCGGCGCCGAGCGCGATCAACCCGCGGGCCAGTTGCGCGGACCGGTGATCGGCCTGGGCGTAGGTGATGCGCTCGTCGTCGCAAACCAGCATCGGGTGTTCGGGCCGGCAGCGAGCTTGGTGTCGCAGGATCTTCGCGACCGTGGGGGAGTCACCGGCCATGGTCGCTGTGCGCGGCGGTATCGCTGAAAAAGCTGCGGACCGCATCGATGTCGGGCTTGCCTGACGGCGTCCTCGGGATGGCATCGACGATCGCGAGGTCCGTGGGAATCTCGTAGCGCGCCAACCGCTTCCCGAGGAATTCGATCAGCTCGTCGGTTGATGCCGCTTCGCGCAACTCCACCATGGCGACAGGGGTCTCGCCGAGTCGGTCGTCGGACCGCGCTACCACGGCAGCACCGGCCACCGCGGGGTGGCTCTCCAATGCGGTGCGCACGTCGTCGGGCATCACCTTGAATCCGCCGCGGACGATGGCTTGATCGGCGCGTCCGACGATCCAGACAAAGCCGTCGTCGTCGATTCGCGCCAAGTCCGTGGTCCGCATCCACGGCGCCGACGCCCCCATTTGTGCCGCCTTGACCTCTAACAGGCCGACTTGGTCGGGCCCGAGCGGTGTGCCACTCTCGTCGACCACCCGCAGCTCCGAGCCCGGGTTCGGCCGTCCCACACTGCCCCGTTTGGCTCGCCAGTGCCGCTGGTAGTCGGCCAGCGTCCAACCGGCCACGCCGCCGCCGAATTCGGTTGCGGCATAGGACGTCAGGACGGGAATGCCGTACTTCTCGGTGAACGCGTCGGCATCGTCGGCCGACAGCGGAGCGGTGCCGCAGGTCACGGCGCGGACGCCGGCCAGGTCGGCGCGCGGCAGGCCGGAGTGCAACACCGTGCGCAAGGCGGCCGGCACCAGCGATACCGTTCGGGGGCGGTGTTTGCGCACCGCGGCCGCCCAGGTGTCGAGTTCGAATCGGTCAAGTAGCACAAAGGGTCTCGCGTCGGTGACGCATTGCAGCACACGAAAAACTCCGCCGATATGCACCAGCGGGGAGTTGACGATCGCGACGCCCCGTCGCAGTTCGGTGGGCGCCGTTGCGCGGTCCGGCTCACCGCCCATGACCGTGTGGGCCAGCATGTCGTAACTGAGGTCGACGCGTTTGGGCGGACCGGTCGTGCCGCTGGTCAGCATCCGCACGGCGACGTCCGGTTCGGCGACGGGCCCCGTCCTGCTGGGGCTCGGCATTGGCGCACCGGGGGGCGTGTCCAGAAGAGCCGGAATCGGGACTGTCTCGGTGTGGTGCGCCGCCGTGACGAACGTGGCCAGGTCGTCGGGCTCGCCGGCGACCAGCGGCAGTCGCAGCGCCGCGATGTCGGCCCTGGTTCGTTCGTCACCGCGAGATGGGTTGATGGTGACAACCGTTCCGCCGCTCAACAGCACACCGAGGAGTGCGGCCACGTGTCCCGGCCGGTTGCGCAGCAGCATCCCGACCTGTGATCGAGCCCCCTGCCGAGCTGTCAATGCGGAGAGGTGCCGTGCCAGATCATTGACCTGATGCCACGAGATCCATTGGCCGGCATACTCGATCGCGTGCGCATCCGGCTGTAGGTCCAGCACATGGGCGATTCGTCGACTGAGCGGGTGGTCGGCCGTCACCGGATCTTCGGTTCCTTCCTGACGCCGGTTACGTCCTTGCTGGCGGCCAGCTCACCCTTGCCCAGCGGGTTGCCCAGCCGGGTGTAGATGAGTCCCTGTTCCATGGCGGCGCGGTAGGGCTTGTCCAGTGACTCCCAAATCGCCTTCACCGTACCCTGGGTGGCCGAGGGGGGCTTGGCGGCAATCGCCGCTGCGATCTCATGCGCGCGGGTCCAGAGCCGGCCCGGCGCCACCACCTCGGAGACCAGCCCAATCCGCAGCGCGGTGTTGGCGCTGACGCGTTCGTCGTTGCCCATCAACGCCATCCGCAATGTCTCACCCAGTCCGATGCGGCGCATCAGCCCCACCGGCTCCAACGCGCAAACCAGGCCGGCCGAGACGTGGGAGTCGAAAAACGTTGCATCCGTTGAGCAGATGACCACATCGGATTCGTTGACGAAATAGAACGCGCCGGCCGTGCAGATGCCCTGAACCGCACACACCACCGGTTTCCACATCTTCTGCCACTTCGGGCTGAGCGCCTCTCCGGGATCTTCATGGTTCCAGACATTTTCGGGTTGGCCGTACGGCGTCTTGATGTCCAGCCCGGCGCTGAACGCTCGGGTGCCGGCTGCTCGCAACACGACCGCGTGCACCGACTCGTCGAGCTTGACCGTTCGCCAGGCTCGTGCCATCTCCTCGCACATGGTCCGGCTGAACGTATTGAGCTGCTCGGGCCGATTGAGCGTGATCGTCGCGACGTGGTCGGCACTGTCGACCTCGAGCAGGATGGTTTCGAAACCGTCGGCGGCTGTCATCTGCATTGCCAATTCGGCTTCCGTTTTTCTACGAAGGCCCTGGGGCCTTCTTGCGCGTCTTCCGTTCGCAGCACGCGTTCGCGAAATGTCTCGGCTAGTATCTCGGCTTCGTGCAGCGGCACGTCCAGACCTTTGAGGATGGCCAGCCGCGTTCCCCGAACCGCCAGTGGCGCATTGGAGTTGACTATTTCGGCGATCTCGCGGGCCCGATCGAGCAGGCGGTCGTGCTCGACGATTTCGCTGACCAATCCGAGATCGAAGGCGCGTTGTGCGCTCATCCGCTCGTGCTTGCCCATCAAGGCCATGCGCAGGGCGATCGAACGTGGCAACACCCGGGACACCCGGACCAGCTCGCGTCCGGCCACCAGGCCGATGCTGACGTGGGGATCGAAGAACGTCGCCTGTTCGGATGCGATGACGATGTCTGACGTGGTGACCCAATCCATGCCGGCACCGCAGCACAGTCCGTTGACGGCGGTCAGCACCGGCTTGGCCATGGTCCGGAACGGCGGGGTGCCTTCTTGCGGCGCTTCCCACTGCTCGTAGGTGGACAGGTAAGGCCGTTCGTAGATCACCTTGCCGTCTTCGGGAATGGCTTTGACGTCAGCTCCGGTGCAAAAGGCGCGGCCGGTGCCGGTAACGATGAGCAGCCACACCTTGTCGTCGTTCTCCGCCTCGTCGTAGGCGGAGCGTAGTTCGCTGATCATGTGCGGGCTGAGCGCGTTGAGGGCATCCGGGCGGTTCAGCGTGATGGTGGCGGTATGCCCATCGACTTCGTAGCCGATCGTGTCGAACGAGTCAGTAGGCATTCCGTGTTTCCTTCGTGTCATCGACCCTGGAACCGTGGCTCGCGCCGCTGCCGAAAAGCTTCCAGGCCCTCTTTGAAATCGACTGTCCGGCAAGCTAGTTCCAAGTTGTAGAGTTCTTGTGTCATGGCTTGGTCCAGGGTCGCGTGCTGGCTGAAGCGCACCGCCTGCTTGGCCAGTCCGATCGCCACCGTCGGGCCGCAGGCGAGCCGTGTCAGCAGCTCCTCGACCGCGTTGTCGAGTTCGGACGCGCTCACGGTCTGATGAACCAATCCCCATTCGGCGGCATCCGAGGCGTTGACTTTCTCACCCAGCAGCAGCATGCGCCTGGCTCGCGCCACACCGATCAGCCGGGGCAGCAGCCAGCTAGCGCCCGAATCAGGGCTGAAGCCACGCTCCACAAAGGGTTCCCAGAATACGGCGTCGTCGGCGGCCACGGTGAAGTCGGCGGCCAGCGCGAGATTGCAGCCCATGCCCACGGCCCGACCCTGCACGGCGCAGACCACCGGCAGCTGGATGCTGTGCAAAAGCTCGATCACCCGGTGGGCGGCGTGCGGTATCCGCCGGACGAGATCGCCGGTGCGGGGACGCTGTCCGCCGCTGTTGGTGGCCAGCCAGTCTGCGCCCGCGCAGAAGTCCTCGCCGGTACTTCGAAGATGAATCACCCGCAGTGCGTCGTCGGCGGCGGCATCCGTGAGCGTGGCGACCAGCGCTTCGATCATCAACCGGGTCAACGAATTACGGCGGGCCGGCCGATCGAGCGTGATACGCAGTACCGCGCCGTCGCGGCATGCGCTCACCGACCCGGCGGCGTCGGCCGCGTCGGCCTCGTGACTCACGATCGAATCCGGCCTTTCTCGCCGTTACGGTTACCCATACAGTAGGCAATACGATTGCTACGCTGTATAAGTTAGCAAGGATACGCTGGCGACGGAACAAGCCGGGCTAAACCCGCTGAACCCGGGTGAACTCGGTGAAAGAGGGACTGATGACCGAGCCCCGACACGCTTCTTCTGGTGACGCCAGATTCGGCGAGGCGCCTCTTGCCCAGACCGTGGCCGCTGCCGCCGCCATGCGCCGGCTCGGGTCGCTGCTGCTTTCGCTGGAACACGATCACCCGACAGTGGAAACGATGATCGCGAAGTTCGCCGAGTGGGAAAGCGAGCTGGCCGCCGTTGCACCGCGGGACAGCGCACCCCGAATCGGTGAGACCCCTGACGATTCCCGAAGGATCTACCTCAACCACGCCACCGACATCGGTGCCTATAATCCGTGCTTTCCGGAGTACCGCTTCGATCGGTTCGATGCCGAGAAAGCCGAAGGCCGAGTCGTCTTCCCCCTCATCTACGAAGGCCCGCCCGGGCTGGTGCACGGCGGCTTCCTCGGCGTGTTCTTCGACTGCGTGATACAGCATCACAGCTGCGTCACGGGGTTGTCCGGCAAAACCCGTGCGCTGCTCGTGACGTTCCGCCGCCCGACGCCCCTGCTGACCGAGCTGCGTTTCGACATCGCGCGCACGCAGATCGACCGCGGTATCACCTCGACAGGGCGGCTGTTGCTCGAGGACGAGGTGCTCTGCACGGGCGAAGTCAGCACGGTGGCTGCGCCGCCGGAAAAGTTGTCGGTATTCAAGTTCGCCAGGCGGCGAAAGGAGTCCAGCGCATGACCACTTCCGGTGCTTCCGATGATCGCGTGCTGTTCGACGTGGATGCCGACAAGCGCATCGCCACAATCACGTTCAACAACGCCAAGCAACGCAACTCCTACGACGCGGCGATGCGCGACGAGGTTGCCCGCTGCCTGGACCGGGTCGCCGAAGACGACGACCTCACCGTGGTCCTGCTGCGCGGAGCCGATGGCGTCTTCTCCACCGGCGCCGACATGAACAACGCCTACGGCTGGTACGGCGCGTCGCCTGCCGAGGGCGAAGCCGACGAGCGAAAGGATCGCAGACGGCCCAGCCAGCGGAGGCGACTTACGGTGGACCGCAAGTCATTTGGCTTCTACCACAACTTCATGGGCTTCCCCAAGGTGACGGTGGGGGAGATCGCCGGGTACGCCCTCGGCGGTGGCTTCGAGATGGCGCTGATGACGGACATCTCGGTCATTGCGCGCGACACGAAAATCGGTATGCCGGCAACCCGATTCCTCGGTCCCGCACTCGGCAGCCTGCATATGTTCTTCCACCGGCTGGGGCCGGTTCTGGCACGCCGTCTGCTGCTGACCGGTGACGTGATCGAGGCAGGCGAGGTCGAGCACCTTGGAATCTTCACCGACACATGCGATCCAGCTTCGGTTGCGGCGCGGGCCAGGTATTGGGCCGAGAAGGCCGCGAAGATGCCCGCCGACGGCGTCGTCATCGCCAAAGAAGCATTCCGCCTCGTCGAACAGACCCAGGCATACAACGGTGAGGAAGTCGCCAGCTATCTGTTTCACGCTTTCGGCACCAACCTGCAGTTCGCCCACGGCGAGTTCAACTTCGTCAAAACCCGTGCGCAGCATGGAACGAAAGAAGCGTTTCGGTTGCGCGACGAGCACTTTCATGTGCCGGAGCCGGATTAGGGCGAGCCGTCGTAAATCCGTCGCGATCGGTGATGGCTTTGACTGTGAAGCCTTGGCTTCGGGTGTGAATCCTTGGCGTTGGGTGTGTAACCTGGGCGGAAATTCGCGCCGATTCGCGCCCTGGGCTCACTGCTAAAGCCGTGGCTTCACACTGAAAGCCGTAGTTTCACAACGAAAGCACGTATGCAGACATTTTTGCAGTACGCGCAGGTTTTCACTGTCTGGACTGCGGCGGAGCGGCTAACCACCCGCTTTGGCCCGCGTTCGGACCGACGCGGATTTAGTCGTCTTGCGTTGCCGCGCAGACTTAGTGGTTTTCGAGGCTGTCTGCGACTCCTCGATCAATCGTCCGGCGTGATCGAGTATGCAGTCCAGGCCGTACTCGAAATTGGTTTCGTCGGGCGCCGCGATGCGGTGTCCCTTCCCGGTCACTCGGGCGATGAGCGGCGTGGTTTGCGGGTCGATGGCCACCGCGTCGTCAATCGAGCGCGGTCCGCTGTCGGGTGTTTGGGTTTTTTCCTGGAGTCGCTGCAATACGACCGATCCGCGGACGTGCAGCGAAACCGCCGAATAGGTGTCGAAGGCGTCCTCGGGCGAGAGGCCTGCCTCCACCAGGTTGGCGATCGCACGCTCCATCTCCTGCGCGCCTAGGCGCGCCGCCTTCGGACTGAGCGCGGCGCGGATCAAAATCAGATCGCACAGAATCGGATTGCCCATGAACGTCTTACGCATCAACCGGGCATGGTTACGCAATGTTTCGCGCCAGTCGCTGGCTTCGACGTACGGGGTGGCGAATACATACTTGCTCAGGGCGCGGTCGGTCATCGCGTTGAGCAGGTCGTCCTTCTTGCGGAAGTACCAGTAGATGCTGGTGACGCCGACGCCGAGGTGTTTGCCAAGCAGCGGCATGCTGAGGTTGTCGATCGATACCTCTTCTGCGAGTTCGAATGCGCCGCTGATGATGTCATCGGGATTGATGGACCCGCGTTCGCGTCGCTGCCGCTTGTCGGCGGTTGCCTGCTTTGCCACTACGGGCACCTCCATCAAGATCTGTGCTGCGTATGCGGTCCGCGGCGTCGCCACCGACAGCGGTTCGAGCGGTTGTCCGTCTGCTACTGTAATACCTATCGTAGGCTTTTTGGTAAATACAGCTGGACCGGCGAAGCATGTCTCGGCCAGCGCCGAACGGTGAAGCATGGATCTAGGGCTGGCTAATGCCGCAGCGGTGGTGGTGGGTGGCAGCAGCGGGATGGGTTTGGCCACCGCCCGCTGCCTGTCGGAGGAAGGCGCGCGGGTGGCGGTGGTCGGTCGGTCAAAGGCCAAGCTCGACAGCGCCGTTGGCGATCTGGCGGGTCGGGGCAGTCCCGACGCTCTGGGCCTGGTTGCCGACATCCGCGATGCGGGGCAGGTCGACGAAGTGTTCGCCGAGCTGGGTCAGCGGTGGGACGGCGAACTCAACGTGCTCATCAACACGGTGGGGCCGGGAGCGCCGGGGAGCTTCGAAGATCTGACCGACGAGCAGTGGCGGGAGGCTGTCGAAGACGGCGTGATGGGCATGGTGCGCTGCGTTCGCTCGGCACTTCCCCTGCTGCGCAAGGCGGATTGGGCACGGATAGTCAACTTCTCCGCGCACTCGACGCAGCGGCAAAGCGTCATGCTGCCCGCTTACACGGCGGCCAAGTCCATGCTCACCAGCGTCTCGAAAAACCTATCGCTGCTGCTGGCCAAGGACGAGATCCTGGTCAACGTCGTGTCGCCGGGCAGCATCGCATCGGAGTCGTTGGTCGGCTGGGCGAAATCCGTAGGCGTCGACGGCAATGACCCCTACGCCCTGATGGATGCCATCGACAAGCACTTCGGTCATCCGGCGCAGCTGCCGCGAGCCGGCCTACCGGAGGAAATCGGTCCCGTCGCAGCGTTTCTCGCGTCGCGCCGCAACTCCTACATGACCGGAGCCAATATCAACGTGGACGGTGGTTCGGACTTCACCTGAGGCGAAAACGGCTGGCTGGCAAAAGGAGTGGACCATGGCGGTAGCCAGTGAAGCGCGTACCTGGGCGCCCGGGGCGCTGCGGGGAATCGGCGACTCGCTGTACACACCGTTCTGCGGCGCCGACGGCGACGACATCGACTGGGATGCCTACCGGACGTTGGTGCGCTACTGCGTCCGCGATCTCGGCCACCCGATGCTGTGGTGCACCAGCGGCGTCGGAGAATTCTGGTCGCTGACTCTCGATGAGCGAAAGCGCCTGCTAGAGGCGGCAATCCACGAGGCGCGCAGTGCCAACCCCACGGTCGTCATACAGGCATGCACCTCGGCGATGACGGCCAAGGACTGTGTGGACCTGACACTGCACGCCCAGGAGGCCGGCGCTGATATCGCCTACATCCAAACGCCGATGATGGAGGTGCACGGCGGCGACGGCGTGCTGAGATTCTTCAAGTACGTCGCGTCGCGCACCGACATCGCCCTGGGCATGTTCAACTCACCGTCCTCGGGTTACGTGTTGACCCCGGCCGAAAGCGCGCGGATCTACGACGAGGTGCCTGCGGTCTGTGCCACCAAGGAAGGTGCCTTCCGTCCGCAGAACAGCAGGATGTTGCACGAGCTCGCGCCCGGTCTGGTGATCTGGGAATGCGACAAGACGGTGGCACGCGCCGGATGGGTACGAGCCGGGATCGTCTGCCCGGCGCAGTTGGGAACCGCCGGATATCTGGTTGAGACTCCGCAGCTGCCATTGCTTTCGGAGTACTGGGATCTGGTCATGAGTGACAAGCTGCTCGAGGCGATGGACTTCTGGCGCGACAAGGGTCTCGACCAGTTCGATCTCGATCTCGGATCGTGGTGGACCTGCTATCCGGGCCGGTCGGACTACTTCACGCACTGGGGCGGTGCGTTCAAGTACGCCGCCTCGCTGCTGGGCCTGCCGATCGGCGCATATCCGCATTCGCGGCCACCGCAAGCGGAGCTGCCGGACGAGGCCAAGGTCCAGATCAGGAATGCCTATCGTCGCCTCGGGCTGATCGACGCGTAACGGTAACCTTCGAGCAACCGGAAATTTGTTGGTTTGCGCTGCTCCGCGGGGCGCGACGGCAGTTGTGGAATGCGGTACCGATAGGTATACAGTATGCGTACAAAGTCAGTCGGATCCGATAATCGCGGGCGAGGAGGTACGACAGCGTATGTCGGGCAACTCCTCGGAAGGTAACTCCGACGACGCAGTGCTCTACGAAGCGACTTCGACCGGCGTGGCAATCATCACCCTAAACCGGCCCGAGCGTCTCAACGCCTGGGGTCCCGACATCGCCGCCGCGTTTTACGCCGGTATCGACCGCGCCGAACAAGACCCGGCGATCCGCGCAATCCTCCTGACCGGCCGGGGCAAAGGTTTCTGCGCCGGCGCCTATCTGGGCGCGCCCAATTCAGCTGGCGAGGTCGGCGAAAAGATGGAAAACGCAAAGCAGACCAACCTGGCCGACATGGTCGGCGAGCGTCCGCCCCACTTCGTCACCACGCTGCGCAAGCCCGTCGTCGCCGCCATCAACGGAGCATGTGTCGGAATCGGTCTCACCCAGGCGCTGATGTGCGACGTCCGGTTCGCCGCCGCGGGAGCCAAGTTCGCCGCGGTGTTCGCCCGCCGCGGCCTGATCGCCGAGTTCGGCATCTCGTGGATCCTTCCGCGCCTGACCAGCTGGGGCGTCGCGCTCGACCTGTTGCTCAGCGGCCGCACATTCCTCGCTGAGGAGGCGGCCGCGCTCGGCTTGGTCAAGGAAGTCGTCGCACCCGAGAACCTGATGAAGCGGGCACTGGAATACGCCGAGGACATCGCCGCCAACTGCTCGCCGGCTTCGATGGCGGTGATCAAACAGCAGGTATACGGCGACGCCAATCGCGATGTCGGGGAAGCGACTTCGCGAGCCGAGGTGTTGCTGCACGAGGCCATGCCAAGGCCGGATGTCATCGAGGGGATCACGAGCTTCCTGCAGAAGCGACCGCCGCAGTTCCCGTCGCTCACCCCGTCGGATGCGTAGTGGCGTATCAGAGAGGACGATCATGAGTAACTTGGGCTATCAAGCCATCGACGTCGACAATCACTACTACGAGCCACTGGACGCCTTCACCCGGCACCTGGACAAGAAGTTCCGCAGGCGTGGCGTCCAGATGTTCAGCGACGGCAAGCACACCCAGGCGATCATCGGTGACCGGGTCAACCGGTTCATTCCCAACCCGACCTTTGACCCGATCATCGTCCCGGGTTGCCTGGACTTGCTGTTCCGCGGCGAGATTCCCGAGGGCGTCGATCCGGCGTCCCTGATGAAGGTCGAGCGTCTGGGGGAGCACCCGGAGTATCAGAACCGGGACGCCCGCGTTCGGGTGATGGACACGCAGGGCATCGAGACCGTGTTCATGTTGCCGACATTCGGCTGCGGTGTCGAGGAAGCGCTCAAGCACGATGTCGACGCGACGATGGCCTCGGTGCACGCGTTTAATTTATGGCTGGACGAGGACTGGGGATTCGACCGTCCGGACCACCGAATCGTCGCCGCGCCGATCATCTCGCTGGCCGACCCGGCCAAGGCCGTCGACGAGCTCGAGTACGTGTTGAGCCACGGCGCCAAACTTGTTCTGGTGCGCCCGGCGCCGGTACCGGGAGTGGTCAAGCCGCGCTCGCTCGGCGACCCCAGCCATGATCCCGTCTGGGCCCGGTTGGCAGACGCCGGCGTACCGGTCGGATTTCACCTGAGCGACAGCGGCTACCTGCAGGTCGCGGGAATGTGGGGCGGCAAGTCGACTTTTGAGGCATTCGGCGGATCGGATCCATTGGATCAGATACTCGTCGATGATCGCGCGATTCACGACACGATGGCGTCGATGATCGCGCATGGTGTGTTCACTCGCCATCCGAAGCTCAAGGCAGTCAGCATCGAAAACGGGTCGTACTTCGTCTACCGTCTGGTCAAGCGCCTGAAGAAAGCCGCCAACAACCACCCGCGGTTGTTCCCCGAGGATCCGGTGGAACAGCTCCGTAACAATGTGTGGATCGCTCCTTACTACGAGGACGATTTGCGCGCGCTGGCCGATGTCATCGGCGTCGACAAGATCTTGTTCGGTTCGGACTGGCCGCACGGAGAAGGGCTCGAGTCGCCGGTGTCGTTCACCGAAGAACTCACCGAGTTCACCGAAGCGGATATTCGTAAGATTATGCGCGACAACGCTTTGGATCTTCTCGGTGTCAAAGCCACAGTGTCAGCCTAGGCGGCCTAAACCGTGAGTGAATGGACGGTCGGGGCGGTACTCGACGCCATTGCCGATGTCGTTCCCGACCGGCTGATGACAGTATGCGGAAACCGGCGGAGCGCCTTCGCGGACTCGGCAGAGCGCACCAACCGATTGGCGAATCTGCTCAACGGCAAGGGATTTGGCGTCCATCGCCCGCGTGAGTCCCTGCAGCGTTGGGAATGCGGCCAGGACCGGGTGGCGCTCATCATGTACAACGATCTGTACCCGGACATGGTGATTGGGTGTCTCAAGGCGCGGACAGTCCCGGTCAACATCAACCACCACTACGCGGCGCGTGAGATCCGCGACCTGCTCGACTACGTCGGCCCGCGCGGCATCATCTATCACCGTTCCCTCGGCGCCCGGTTCGCCGACGTGCTCCCGCCCGACAGCACCGAGCTGCTGTTGTCGATCGACGACGGGAGCACGGTTGCAGAACTGCCCGGGGCGATCTCGCTGGATGAAATCTTGCCGGAGGTGTCGCCGGACCGCGACACGGTCGGCTCACCCGACGACCTGATCATGATGTGTACCGGCGGAACGACGGGCCGTCCCAAGGGAGTTCTGTGGCGGCAGAGCGACATGTACGTGGCGTCGATGGTGGGGGCCGATCATCAGAACGTCACCGAGATACACAACAAGGTTCGCAACGGCGGCCCCGCGTGGTTCGCGGTGTCTCCATTGATGCACGCGGCGGGTATGTGGACCGCGTTCTCGGCGCTGTGCGCGGGCCTGCCGGTCGTGCTGTACGACGACCGCAACAAGCTCGACGTACGGTCGGTGTGGGCAACCGCCGAGCGCGAAAAGGTGGGCATGATGACGATGGTCGGCGACGCGTATGCCGGACCGTTGGTCGCTGAACTGCGTGCGCATTCGTACGACTTGTCCACCCTGAACGCGATCGGAACCGGCGGAGCCGCCACAAACGCGAAATACAAACGCGCACTGATGGAATGTCTGCCGCACATCACGATCATCGAAGGCTACGGCTCTTCGGAAACCGGCAATATGGCATTCGGCCACAGCCGCAACGGCAACGCCAGCGAGACGTTTGAACCCAGGTCCGGGGTGCGGGTGGTCTCGGCCGACCGCACCCGGTTCCTGCGGCCGGGTGAGCGGGAGATCGGCTGGACCGCCAGGTTGGGCAGGATCCCGCTGGGGTATTTCAACGACGCACCAGCCACCCAACGAACGTTTCCGGAGATCGACGGCCAGCGGGTGGTGATACCCGGCGACCGCGCATCGATCGAAAATGACGGCACCATCCGGCTGTTCGGGCGTGACTCGCTGGTGGTCAACACCGGCGGCGAAAAGGTGTTCGTCGAAGAGGTCGAGGAGGTGCTGCGCGCGCACCCCGATGTTGCCGACGCCTTGGTGATCGGGCGCCCGAGCGAACGATGGGGTCAAGAGGTGGTGGCGCTCGTCGCGCCGCAGCCCGGGTCCGCTATCACCGAAGACGAGCAGACGTTGCACAACTTGTGCACCACGCAACTAGCGCATTTCAAGGCGCCCAAGGCATTCATCTTCGTCGAGCAGATACAGCGTCTGGGCAATGGCAAACCGAACTACAGGTGGGCAAAAGAGCAAGTGACGCAACCCGTTTCGGCCACAGGAGCGGCCGTCGATCCCGAAGGAAGTCGTGAACGATAAAGCTATTGACTGCCTGGTCAACGTGCACTTCGGCGAAGCCGAGGCGCAGCCCGGCTGGATGCTGAAGGTCCGCGACGATTACTTCAAGGGCCCGGAGTCGATGTTCGCGCCGGTCGACTTGTCCGAACTGCTCGAAGAAATGGACGCTCTCGGTGTGCAGAAGGCGATCCTGATGGACTCGCTGACAAACCCGTCCACCATGGCACGCAAGTTCGTCGATGCCAAGCCGGACCGGTTCGCGCTGGCGATGGGCGGGGTCAACCTGTTGCGCCCGGTGCGGCCGCTGCGAGAGCTGAGCGCCGTAGTGCGTGATCTGCCAGTGGCGTATGCCGCTGTGGGACCGAGCTTTTGGGGCGACGGCCAGTATCCGCCCAGTGATGCCGTCTACTATCCGCTCTACGCCAAGTCCGCCGAACTGGATCTTCCGCTCTGCGTCAACACCGGTATCCCCGGACCGCCGATCCCCGGTGAGGTGCAACACCCCATGCATCTCGACCGGGTGTGTGTCCGTTTTCCCGAACTGCGACTGTGCATGATCCACGGAGCGGATCCGTGGTGGGACGTCGCTATCCGGTTGCTGCTGAAATACGCCAATCTGCGCTTGATGACGTCGGCGTGGTCGCCGAAGCGGCTGCCGGAAAGCCTGCTGCACTACATGCGAACGCGCGGGCCGGGCAAGGTGATCTTCGCCTCGGACTGGCCGGTGTTGCGGATGCGGCGGGTGATCCCCGAAGCCCGTGCGCTGGATCTGCCGGCCGAGGTCCTCGACAACTATCTGTATAACAACGCCCAGGAATTCTTCTTCGGACAGGAGCACTGATGGATCGCTTCGAACTTCGCAGACAGGACTACGGCCTGTCCGAACACCACGTGGACCTGCAAACCGCCTACCGGCAGTTCTTCAAGACCCACTGCCCGATCGAAACCGTCCGCGCCGCAGAGCCGTCCGGCTTCGACAAGAATCTCTGGGAGCGGTTGTGCGCGATGGGCGCCTCGACGATGGCGCTGCCCGAATCCAGCGGCGGCGACGGTGCGACGCTGGTCGACCTCACCCTGGTGGCCGAAGAGATCGGGCGGGCGCTGGCGCCGGTCCCGTGGATCGACCATGTATGCGCCGCAAGGCTTTTGGCACGCCTTTCGGCGCTGGGTGCCGAGACCGCCGGGGTGGCGGACGGCGAACAGCTCGCCGCATTCGATGCGCGAATCGACACCGTGCCGGGGGCCCGGTTGATTCCGACGGGCTCGGTTGCCGATCACATCCTGGTCCGGGAGGGCGACGAGATTGTGCGCCTGACCTTCGGGACCCGACCCGCGAAAGTCGACAACATCGGCCGGCTGCCGATGGCCTGGGTCGATCCGGCCGCCGCCGACACCCGTACTGTCCTCGCCGAGGGACCCGAAGCGCAGGCGAGTTACCAACGGGCACTGGATGAGTGGCGGCTGCTGACCGCCGCGGCGCTGGTCGGCCTGGTCGAGGAGACGATGACCATCGCCGCCGAGTTCGCCAAGACCCGCTACACGCTGGGCGTGCCTATCTCTACGCTGCAGGGCATTTCGCATCCGCTGGCGAACATGGCCATTACCGTCCAGGGTGGACGCAACCTGGCGCGGCGGGCTGCCTGGTTCCTGGACAACGAGCCCGATGAACGGCCCGAGCTGGCATCGTCGGCATTTGTCTTCATGGCCGAGGAAGCCGCCAAAGCCGCAACCATGGCCGTCCACATTCAAGGCGGACTTGGTGTTTCGGCCGAGGCTGCCGCGACGGCGTATCTGGTGCGAGCCAGGGGCTGGCCCTTGGCGGGCGGCGATCCTGCAGCGTCCGCTCAGCGGATCGCCGACATCGTTGCCGGCCGCGAGACGGCGCAAGTTTAGCGATAGGAATTACATAGTGGACTTTTCCCGTGTCCAGCTGTCCGTCGAGGACCAAGCGTTCTATGACGAGGCACGCAGCTTTTTGGCCACACATATGACCGACGAGGTCAGGCGTCGAGACCGCGAGACGGGCGACAACTTCGACGAGGGTCTGCACTTGGCGTTCGGCGCGGCAGGATACTTGGCCGGCGAATGGAAGTCGGCAGGCGACGGCGGCTTCACCCGGGTACAGCGGCGGATCTGGGAGCTCGAGAAAAGGCGAGCGCATGTGCCGTGGGTGACCTGGGGAACCACCGCCATGGTGGCACGGTCGGTGGCCAAGTTCGGCTCGCCCGAACTGCAGGAGGAGGTGATGCCGGGAGTCTTCAGCGGCCATGTCAGGCTGTGCCTGGGCTACACCGAACCCGAAGGCGGCTCCGACGTCGCCACTTGCAAGACCCGCGCCGTGCGCGACGGCGCCGGCTGGATTATCAACGGCTCCAAGATGTTCACCACCGGTGCGCACAATTGCCAGTACGTATTCCTCATCACCAACACCGCACCCGACGCGCCAAAACACAAGAGCCTGACCATGTTTCTGGTTCCGCTGAACTCGCCGGGCATCGAAATCCAGGGCATCCGCACGGTGGACGGCGACCGCACCAACATCGTCTACTACAGCGACGTCCGGGTCGACGACAAGTACCGCCTGGGCGACGTGAACGCGGGCTGGACAGTGCTGCGGGAACCGCTCAACACCGAACACGGCGCCGTCGCCGCGTCCGCAGATGGCTTGCAGGACAACTCGATAATGATGCACCAGGCGGGTTCCATGTCGACAGCGGTGGACAAGGCTGCTGCGCAGGTGACGCGGCGGGATGCCAGCGGACGTCGTCTGCTCGACGATCAGTCGGTCGGTTATCGGCTGGGCCGCAGCGTCGCGCGGATGGAGGCTGCACTGTCGGCGCCGAACATCTTCGGTCGGGTGGCAATCGCGCAGACGATGCGCGACATTTCGCCTGATCTGATGGACTTGCTCGGAGCCGCGTCGGCTCTTCCTTACGGAACCGACGGGGCCGCCGACGACGGCAGCGCCGAATACGTCTATCGCTTCGCGCCACTGGTGGGCATTTATGGCGGAACGCTGGAGGTCTTCCGCAACATGATTGCCCAATACACGCTCGGCCTGGGCAAGCCGGCCTACGCAGCGCCGGCCAAGTAGCGCGAGCAGACGCAAAAGTCCCTTATTTCAGCTGTTTTCGGGAGCTTTTGCGTCTGCTCGTCAGGTTGACGGTTCGATGGCAAGGCGCACCCCGGCGCCGAGAAGTGCGCTGGGCGACAACCCGAACATCGAATGAAATGTTCGGCTGAAATGCGACAGTGAGTCGAATCCGGCGTCAACGGCGCAGCGAGTCAGATCATGTCCTGCCGTAAGTCCATCTGCTGCGTGAATCATCCGGGCCCACAGCTTGTAACGCCGATAGCTGGTCGCTGTCTGGTTGCTGAACAGCCGCAGGAAGTACGACGTGGATAGACCCAGCTCGAGGGCCATCTTTGTGGCACTGGTGTCGCCCGCCGGGTCAGCGCGAATCGTCGCGATCGCCGCCCGGATGCGGGGGTCCATGACGCGCGGCACCGACAGCCTCAAACGCCGCATGATGCTCGCGATCTCCACGTCGGGCTGCTGACACAACACCACCAGTTGATGCTCGGCGTGGTGGTCGAAGCCGAACGGTCCGATTGCGCGATGCATATGCGCGGCGTAGTCGGGAGTCGCGAGCGCCGTCGGCTCCACGAACACGAACAGCATCCGGCCATGCCCGGGGATCAACTGATGTTTGTAGCGGGCGGGCGAATACGCACTACGCGCCGCTACGTCGCCGACGCCTTCGGCCCGAAACGTAAATCGATCGTCGATGCCGACCGCTAGGCAGGCAACCGCTGTGGAATGCGGATCGATGCTCAGGGCCGGGCCGAGGTACCCGGCATAGCCCCGTCCCAGCCAGAGTCTGGGCCGTGCGGCGGCATCGCAGGTCGGCGACATTAACGGGGCCCCCACATCCGAAAGACTACCGGCTGAACACCGCACCAATCGAGCGCACGTTTTTGAAAGCGCGTCCGGCAAGCTCGCGACAGACTGTCCTGGAGACCATGGGAGGGTTTCGATGACCGCCGTATCACCTGCCACCAGCAACCAGGCAACGCCTCGTCTGCGCAGCGATGTCGAACAGTTGGCATCGTTTGATCGCCGAACGACGACGGCCGGTGAGCGCCGTTCCGCCGAATGGATTGCCAATCGCCTCATAGATATCGGAACGGCCGACGTCGCGATGGTCGAGTTCCGCAGTCAGTCTTCGTGGGCACCCGCAAATGCTGCGTATGCGCTTGCCGCACTTGCCGCCGGCACCGTCGGAGGCATGCCCGGGCGGCTGCTCGCGGCCGGACTGGCTGCCTCGTATGAGCTCGAGGTGAGCGGCCGCAACCAATGGGTCAGGCGGCTGCTTCCCGCCAGCCGAGGCGTCTCGGTGACCGCACTGATACCAGCCGCCAGCAAGGCCCGCAGAACCGTTGTCCTAGTTGCTCATCACGACGCTGCGCACAACGGGTTGGTATGGCATCCACGCACCGTCGCGCTCAACCGGATGTGGTCAAGACGCACAGGCGAAACCCTGCCCACGCATGCTCCGGTGTTGGCGGCCATGGCGGCTCAGATGCTACCGCTGTGGCCGGTGCGGCGAGCAGCACAGTTCGCTCTCGCGACAGCCACCGTGGCCATGATTCAGTCGGCGCGCAGCTACACCACGCCCGGGGCAAACGACAACGCGACCGGTGTGGCATCGGTACTCGAGGTCGCCAATCGCCTTGCAACGCATCGGCTCGCCGAAACCGATGTCCTGCTGGTGTTTCCCGGCGGCGAGGAAGCCGGCAACACCGGCATGCGTGCATGGGTGCAGGGCCATAGCCGTCACCTCGATCCGGACAAGACCCTTGTCATCAACCTTGACTCGCTCGGCAGTGGAGGGCACCTGGTCGTCGCCCGCCGCGAAGGTCTGACGGGTCGACTGGCCGCCGCAGATGTCAAATTGGCGACGGATGTGGCAGCCGCAGCCGGAATCGAGCTGCGCATGGTGTCGTTTCCCAACGTGTGCGACACGAGCATGGCCAGGTACCAAGGGATGCATGCCATCTCGCTGCTTTCCTACGACGGAGGCTGGATCCGCAACTTGCACATGAGAAGCGACACCGTAGATCAAGTTCGCTGGAACACTGTGCACCAAGCCGTCACATTGGTGGAGAAGCTGGCGCTGGCATGGTCGGACGGAGTCCGCGAAGATGGATGAGTCACCTCGGCTGCTCACCCAGCGAACCGGTCGAGTCCTGACGGTCACGTTCAACCACCGCCCACGCCATTTTTTCGACCGGCGGATGGCGATGGAACTTGACGTGCTGACCCGTAAACTGCGGCGCGACAAGACTATCGGCGCGGTGGTGTTCACCGGTACGGAGCACACTTACATCACCCATCTCGACATGCGCTTGTTGTTGAGCGCGTCTCAGGCGCTGCCGTTCGAAGTGCCGTACTCCTGTGCGCGGTCGGTCATTCCACTTGCGAACATATCCGGCCACAGCGCTGCAGCTGCGCGCCTGCTACGTAGGACGCCGGTGGCGGACCTCGAATTCATGGCGCGGACGTATGCCGCGTTACGCCGGATGAACACGATGGACAAAGTATTCGTCACCGCGATAAACGGCATTGCCTTGGGCATGGGTTGCGTGTTCGCGTTGGCATGCGATATCCGCGTCATGGCCGACGACACACTGATCGGACTGCCCGAATCGGCAATCGCCATGCTCGCCGCCGCCGGCGGCACCCAACGCCTCGTCCGAATGGTCGGCAGCGCACGGGCATTGGAGTTGCTGCTGGACGGTCAGCCGCTCAACGCTCAAACCGCACACCGGTACGGCCTGGTGAATCGCATCACGGTAAGATCCGATCTGCACGAAGAAACCGCTGTGCTCGCGAGGCGCTTGTCCGATCGCTCGCCGAAGCTTAATCGTGAGATCAAACGTGTGGTGTATGACGCCGGCAACCATCGTTTCCCCCGTGCTACGCGGATGGAAGCGGCCAGCCTCATGGCTACGATCACCTCGCCGCAGGGCCGCCGGCAGATTCGTGCCTACCATGATTGGCTCGCAGCACATTCGAAGCTGACCGACGACACGATCATTTCGGGCTTCGACGCTGTTGCGAATGGCACGGCCTCAGCGCTGCCGTTGCCAGGCTGACTGGATTGCGTCGGCCACTCGTTGCGGCTCGTCGAGCGGGAAAAATGTGCGTCCGCCGGGAATTTCGATCAGCCGGGCATCGGGAAAGGTGTTCTGCAGTCGGTGCGCGAGTTCGATTGGGAAGAGCCGGTCCTCATCACCCCAGAGCAACAGCACGGGTTTCGGGAAGCGCTTAAGCCGCGCGGATATGTCGAGCAGCTCTGAAGCATCGACACCGCGCAAGAACTTGGCGGTGTCGCGCCGAACGCCGCGGTCGGCCAGCGCCGGTGTGATCCAACGCCGGGTCAACTCGGAATCCAAAGGCTTGGATACGGTTTGGCCCTGAATGCGTTGCCGTAGCCAGGCAGGCCGCATGATCGTCATCAGCGCATAGATGCCAGCTGGGTGGCGTCCGACATTGAAAACCGGGCGCAGTGAGCGGGGCGGGAATTGATCGAAGGCGTCGCCGTTTGTCAACACGAGTTGTCCGATCCGACTGTCATCGATGTCTACAACGAACTGGCACAACGCAGTTCCGGTGTCGTTGCCGACCAGGACGACATCGGTCAACCCCAGCTCCTCGATGAACGCGACGATCAGACCTGCGACGCCGGCAGGGCGCAGATCGGCCTCGCGTCGCAGTGCGATGGGGTGACACCCAAGCGGCAGGTCCAGCGCATACGAACGCACACCGCGGGCAGCAAGGGCGTCTGCCGTCGGCGTCCATAATTCGCTACTGACCAACAGGCCGTGCACGAACACCACGGGCGGCGTCGCGCTGTCGTCCGGTCCGGCGAACCGGTAATGAATCCGTCCCTGCGGCAAGTCGAGGATGGGCATCTGAGCACTCCTGGGTTAAGGTGAGCGAAAAGATTACCTACATACGGTATGAACATACATACCGTATGTATGAAAGGCAAGCAGATGGGTGGCCCGCGTCGGACGCAGGCGGAACGGGCGGCAGAAACACGTGAATCGCTGATCGCCGCGGCCCGCGCGTTGTTCGCCGAGCACGGCTTCACCAACGTCGCCCTCGAAACGATCGTGCGCGATGCAGGCGTGACCCGCGGCGCGCTGTACCACCATTTCTCCGACAAGACCGAGCTCTTCGCGGCAGTGTTTGAGCAAGTCGAGGGAGAGGTGGCAGCACGGATGGGTGACGCCATAGCCTCCGCGAATCAGACGGACCCCGTCGAGATCATGCGGCTGGGTGCGGGATTCTGGCTGGACGCATGCGCCGATACCGAAATTCAGCGGATTGTCCTCGTCGACGCCCCCGGGGTGCTCGGATGGACCCGGTGGAACGAGATTGGGAACCGGTACAACGTCGGACTGGTGCGAGAGCTTCTCGGCAGCGCTATCGACACCGGGCGTATCCCGCCCCAACCGGTCGAGGCGACTGCCTTGACGATGCTGGGAGCTATGCGCGAGGCGACCCTTTACATCGCGCGGGCAGAAGATCGCGACCGGGCGCGCCAGGAAGCCGGCGCGGTGATGGATCGGTTCATCTCCGCTCTGGGCGCCCGTGAGTAGCGCTCGTTAGGTCGTCAGGATCGTCGCGGCGGCGGTACCGGGTGCGCCGTAAACCTGCGCGAACCCGGCTCGCGGATTTCCCGGGACCTGGCGGTCACCGGCCTCACCACGCAACTGGCGCACCAGCTCATGCACCTGTCGCAGCCCGGACGCCCCGATCGGCTCGCCGTTGGCGATCAGCCCGCCGTCAGTGTTGACCGGCAACGTTCCGGTGATCTCCGTCGCCCCGTCGGCCAATAACTTCTCCTGCTCCCCGTCGGCGCAGAATCCGGCTTCGGCCATGTGGATCAGCTCTGCGCCGGCGTCGGTGTCCTGAAGCTGGATGACGCCGACGTCTTCCGGCGCCAGACCAGCCTTTTCGAACGCAGCCTTGGCGGCATAGACGGTCGGCGAGACGTCCTCCTCGACCGGTGCGTAGGTGGTGTTGACCTCGTACGCGCCATACCGGCGACTGCGAACCTCGACCGCGCGAACATAGACGGGTTTGGCCGTGAAGCGGTGCGCGATGTCGGCTCGGCACATGATGGCTGCGGCGGCGCCTTCGTCGGGAGCGCAGAACATGTACTGGGTCAGCGGGTAGTTCAGCACCGGCGAAGCCAGGATCGCTTCTTCGGACATCGGCTTGCGGCGAAATGCTTTGGGGTTCAGGGCTCCGTTGCGAAAGTTCTTCGCCGCGACCTTGGCGAGCGTGCCGACGGAGATGCCGTGGTCGTGCAGGTAGCGGTTGGCCTTCATGCCGAAGAACTTGGTGGTGAGGTATTGCCCGTTCTCGGCATACCAGCTCGGCATCCCGACCAGCGCCGGGTCCTCCGTGAAAGCTCCGCGCGGGTGTTTGTCCATGCCGATCGCGATGCCAATGTCGTAGTCTCCCAGCCGAATACCGTCGGCGCACAACTTCGTCGCGCTGGCCGCCGTCGCGCAGGCGTTGAACACATCGGTGAAAGGGATACCGGTGAGCCCCACCATGCCGACGATCGCGTCCGGGTTCGCCACCGTCCAACTGCCGCCCACCGCGAACTGGATGTCCTTCCATTCCAGGCCGGCGTCCGACAGGGCGAGCTGGATGGCATCGGCGGCCATTTCCATCGCGGACTTCCCCTCGAAGCGGCCGAACGGATGCAGACCCACACCAATGATCGCAACGTCATTCACGCTATGGCTCCCGACTCTTTCAGTTCGGCTATGCGGTCCCAATCCATGCCGAGCTCCATCAGAACGATTTCGGTGTGCTCAGACGCCTGCGGCGCTCGGGTGGTCTCCAGCGGCTCATGGTTGAACTGGACGGGGCCGCGCACGACGCGAAACGGCTCGCCACCGGTGGTGAGCTCGACTTCGGCGATCATGTCGTTGGCTAGGGCCTGTTCGTCGTCGGCGAGGTCGAGCAGGCTTTGAAAAGGCGCCCACTGGCCTTTCATCGTCTTCAGGTGTTGCCGCCAGTAGTCAAAGGGCTTGCCGGCGAATGCCTTGGCGATCAGCTCTGCTGCCGCATCCGCGTTCCGCAGCAACGGCAGCACCTCGGCGAAGCGCGGATCGTCAGCAACCTCGGGTATGCCGAGATGCTCGAAGGTGTCGCGGATGCAGCCGGTCGGGCTGATGATGCACAGGTTGATGGTGCCGCCATCGGAGGTTTGGTAGTTACCCATGAACGGATTGACCGACGGCTCAGCCGATCCCGGCATCCCGACCCGCATTACCTCTCCGCTCTCCATGCCCTGCGTCACGCTTGCCCCCGCCGCCCACCAGGCGGTACTCAGCAGCGACACGTCGACCTCGAGGGCTTCGCCGGTGCGCTCCCGATGCAACAGCGCGGCCGAGATGCCGCCGGCGATGTTCATCCCGCCGATGGAATCGCCGAAGGCGGGAATGCCTTGTGTCAGCGCGCCGCCCAGCTCCTCAGGCGTCAGCGCGTAGCCGATGCCGCTGCGGGTCCAGAACGCCGTGCCGTCGTAGCCTCCCATGTCGCGCTCGATGCCCTTGTCGCCGTAAGCCGTACCTCGGGCGTAGACGATGTCCGGATTAACCGCGCGGATGTGTTCGACGTCGAACTTGTTCTTCTGGCGCTGCTCGGGCAGGTAGTTGGTGAGAAACACGTCGGAGGTCTTGGCCAGTTCGTACAGGACTTCCTGGCCGCCCGGCGTGGAGACGTCGATCCCAACACTGCGCTTGCCCCGGTTGGGGTGCTCCATGAGCGGGTGCCGTTCCGGATTGACTTGAATGCCACCCATGTTCAAGAAGCCTCGTTGGGTGTCACCGCGCCGCGGGTGCTCGACCTTGATGACGTCCGCGCCCCAATCGGCCAGGATGGCTCCCGCAGCCGGCACGAACGTGAACTGCGCAACTTCCAGAACCCGAAAACCGGCCATTACCTTGATCATTGCGACCGCACCACGTTATGCCGCCTCGAACTTCACCGGAATGGCGGTCGGGGAGCGGAATGGCTGACCGTGGATGTGCGGGTCGTCATCGGTGATCAGCTCGATACCGGTCAACCGATCCAGCAGGCATTCCAGCGCGACGCGGGTTTCCAGCCGCGCCAGGTGAAGACCCAGACAAGTGTGTTCACCGGCGGCGAAAGAGATGTGCGGCATGTGCTTACGGAAGATGTCGAATTCCTCTGGACGTTCCCAGCGCCGCTCGTCGCGGTTCGCCGAGCCGATGCACACACTGATCATGGCGCGTGCCGGAATCGAAACCCCTTCCAGCTCAGTGTCTTCGGTGGTGTAACGCTGCACGGTGGTCAGCGGAGTCTCGAAGCGCAGCCCCTCTTCGATTACCTGGCCGATCAGCCCACGGTCGGATTGCAGGGCCGCGAACTGGTCGGGATGGCTCAGCAGCAGAAACAACAGGTTGCCCGAGGACCGGTAGGTGGTTTCCAGGCCGGCGGGCAGCAGCAACCGCAGGAAGGAATAGATGGCCTCGTCGCTGAGCTTTTCGCCGTCGATCTCCGCGGTGACCAGATCGCCGATGATGTCCTCGGTGGGCTGGGATTTGCGCTTCTCGATCTGTTCGAGGAAGTAGTCCTTGAGCGCCGCCGACGCCTCGAAGGCGCGTTCGTAGTTGACGTGGTAGCTGATCACCTCGACGGCGCGCTTGCGGAACATCGGCAGGTCGTCGGCAGGCAGGCCCAGCAGCTGCGCGATGATCCGGGTGGGGAACTCGAAGGTGAAATCCCGGACCAGGTCGGCGCGGCCGGAGTCGACGAACTCGTCGATCAAGGCGTTGCAGGTGGGGCGCACGATCGTCGGTTCCCAACGGGCCAGCGCCTTGGACTTGAACGCCGCAGATACCAGGTTGCGGTGTTCGCGATGCTCCGTGCCCTCCATTGCCAGAATGGTCGGCCCCATGAACAACCCGATCGTCTTGTCGTACAGCTTTGACGTGAACACGTGGTTGTTGCGGAACACGGTGTTGACCGCATCGAAGGACATCGCAGAGAACTCGCATTTCGGCCGGAAGTTCTCCGGCGTCTTGGAGTAGTCCATGACGGTGCCCGCGAACACGCCGCCCTGGCGTCGTTTGTGGGCGAAGAACGGGTATGGGTCACGCAGATCGACGGATAGCTCGGCAGCGCCGGTGGCGTCATCGACTTGACTCGTCACTCAGATCTCCAAGCTTGTCCGGCAATCGGCACGGGAACGTTGCTGCGTAAGTTCGTACTGTAATTATTACAGTAAACAATATCAATGGGATGGCCGACGAGTGCGCGCCACGTCGGCTCAGCCGCTGATCGCCTGCTCGCGTGCCCACCGGTAGTCGGCCTTGCCCGACGGGCTGCGCTCGATCACCGTGCGGTAGACGATCGCTTTTGGAAGTTTGTAGCGCGCCAACGACTTTGCCGCGTGCGCCACCAGCTCGTCGGGTTCGGCCCGCGCGCTATCGACCAGTGCGACGACGGCGACGACTTCCTGTCCCCAACGCTCGCTGGGCCGCCCCGCGACCACGACGTCGGCCACCGCGGGATGCGACGCGATTGCCGTTTCGACCTCCTCGGCGAAGATCTTTTCCCCGCCAGAATTGATGGTCACCGAATCACGGCCGAGTAACTCGATGTGGCCCCCGGTGAGGTGGCGCGCCCGGTCTCCGGGAATCGCGTACCGCACCCCGTCGATCGTCGGAAATGTCTTAGCCGTTTTGGCGGCATCGCCCTTGTAACCGAGCGGAACGTAGCCGCGTTGCGCCAGCCAGCCGATGCCGTCGTGACCCGGCGGCAAAATCGACGACAAATCCTCGGCGGCCACGAAGGTGTCCGGGCCGGCGTTGAAGGTGCCGGTGGACACCGCGCCCGACATGGACATGTGGTGCATCTGCGCCCCGGTCTCCGACGACCCGACCCCGTCGACGACGACAGCGTTCGGCAAGGTTTCGATCAAGCGCTGCTTGACGTACGGAGTCAGCAAGGCACCGCCGTTCGCCACCACGGCCAGCGACGACACGTCGGCAATCCCCTTCTCGATCGCGGTTATCAACGGCCGGGCAATCGCGTCACCTACCACCGTCACGACTGACACCCGCTCGTGCTCGATGGTGCGGACGACGTCGTCAGCGTCCAAATGGTCTACGACGGAAGGAAAGACGACTGACTGCCCGGTCGTCAGAGCCATCATCACACTCCATTGCGCCGCGCCATGGATCAGCGGCGGCAGGATCATCAGCTTGGTACCCGGGGCCACAGCCAATGCCGCCACGATCTCGTCGACGGAGCCGAACGGCTCGCCGGTCATGAGATTTCGCCCGCCGAACGACGTCATGAAGATGTCGTGCTGGCGCCACAACACGCCCTTCGGCATGCCGGTCGTGCCACCCGTGTAGAGGACGTACAAGTCGTCGGGGGAATGCTGCACCGGCGGGGGCGTCGGGGAACTGGCCGCCAGGGCACTCTCGTAATCCACCGCGCCATAGATCAAGTCGTGACCGGAGTCGTCCGCAATCTGTAGCAGGACGCGAAGCTGCGGAAGATCCGGCAGGACTTCGGCTACGCGCGGCGCGAATGCCGCGTGATAGATCAGGGCGGTTGCCCCCGAATCGGCCAGCAGATAGTGCAATTCATTCTTGACGTAGCGGTAGTTGACGTTGAATGGCGCCACCCGGGCTTGGAAACTGCCGAGCAAAGCCTCCACGAATTCGTTTCCGTTGTAGGCGTAAAGGCCGATCAGATCCTGGCCCGCCTCGTGGCCGGCCAGAGCAGAACGTTCCTGGTGGCAGCCCAGGCCACGCGAGTGCAGGTATGAGGCAAGACGGTTGGACCGCTCGAGGATCTGCGCGTAACTGAATCGTCGCTCACCCTGGATGACCAGGTCCCGCTCCGGTATCGCGGCCGCGACGGCCGCGGCGACGGCGGGCACCGTGAATTCGCTGTCAGGCACAGGATCCCTTTCTGTCGAGCAAACACAGAATTGCACTCGTGAGGGTCACATGGTGCGATTTTGCGTCTGCTCGTCACATTACGGTTGGTGGGGTAGTAGGCGGACCATCAGGCCGTGGGCTTCGGTGAGCAAGGTTCCGTCGGCCGAGGTCATGTTCGCGCCGATGAAGATCTTCCTGCCGTCGACCTCGGTGATGCGCCCCTGGGCGGTCAGCGGCTCATCGATCGGTGTGATGCTGCGATAGTCGACGTGCAGGAACCCGGTGCGGGTCGGCGGGCAATCCGCGCTGGAGACGACCATGCCGAACAGCCAGTCGTAGAACAGCGGGATCATGCCGCCGTGCACGGCCTGGTTGCCGCCCACGTGAGAACGGGTGAACTGGCCCTGCATCCTCACGCCGTCGGGACCGGCTTGGGTGAGGGTCCACGGCGGCAGTAGGGGATGGGCCAGCCCGGGCAGCTCGAGCACACGGCCGGCCGGCGCATGCGTTTCCGGGACCTGATGGCCGTCCAGCAACGCGCAGGCATTCTCGACCTGCCGGGCCGCCGTGGCCCACACCGAACTGTCCGGGTTGGTGGAGACGGTCAGATCCTGCAGGCGGCGCATGGCGGCGACGAACCGGCCCAGCTCGGCAGGAGCTTCGTCGACCGGCCTGATCTGCGGAAACCCACCACGCGTTTCCGGTGCTGTGTCGGTCATAACGCCTTCCAAGCCTGGAGCAGATCGTCGGTTGTGGTGATCGTGGCCAGCAGCGACAGCGAATTTGCGACCACCGCAGCACCGTACTCGGCCGGTACGCCTGCGACGACATCACGCGGCACGATCACGCGATACGCGGCGTTGACCGCGTCCATCACGACATTGGGGATCGCGATGTTGAGCGAGACACCCACCACGACAACGGTGGACACTCCTAGGTTCCGCAGCACCGCATCCAAATCGGTACCGCCCATCGGCCCGATTCCGTGCCATCTCCTCAGGACCAGATCGGTTGGTGCAGGCCCCAATTCGGGCAGTAGATCAGCTCCGGGCGTGCCCGGCGCGATATCGACGCCGTCTCCGATCGCGAAAATTTTGGCGTTGTGGTTCGATCCGAGCCCGTCGGGCCGGCGCTGCACCAAGCAGTGCACGATATGCACCCCTGCCGCCCGCGCCGCCGGCAGTAGCCGCACGATGTTGGGCAGGGCGACGCGGCGGGCTTCCTCGGCCAGCAGCGCCAGCCCGGCATTCGGGCCGATGACCGCGCCCTGGCATTCCTGGGTGACGACGGCGGTGTGTTCGGGTGCCGCGAGTTCGGCAAGTCGCGCGCTCATGATGTGGCGGCCGCGGGCGGCACATCGTAGAACTGCGTCGCCCACTTACGCAGCGCCATATAGCCTTTCGCGTCGACCTTGGACAGCGGCGGACGCTCCACGTACTTCTGGTAACGCCAGATTTGCAGATCGTCGAAGACGGTGGACAGAAATTGCTGTTCGATCAGTTCGCGTAGCTTGCCGTCGGGCACCGCGGCGGTGTCGCCGGGGGTTCGCGGCCACCAGATCGAATAAAACAGGTCCGAGCACTCATCGTCGACCGGTGTGCACGTGAAAATCAGCCGATGATTCTGCGCGCCTTCGAAGACGCTGATCGCTCCGCCGAGACCGAATAAATGGCTGTGGAATCGCAACGCGAGATCGTCGGGGTCGTCGCTATGCGCGTCGGGCCACCCCGCGACGAATTGCCATTCGTGGTCGACGATCTTCCAGTCCAGCACTCTGGGCGTCACGGTGGCGTGGTGAACGTACTCGAAATGTGCGCTGTCGGGAGCGTTCTCCGCGACGATCTGTGGATGCACCGGCTCGCGCTCCGCTCGCCGGGAGAATTCCGGATATGCCCGGTAGTACGCCGCCGGGTCGGTCTCGAACTGCGGGAATTTGCGGAAGATGTCCGGCATCTGCCACTGCGGTTCCTTGCCGTCGGGATGATGCCAGACGAATACGCAGTCGTATTGCTCTCGGACCGGGAACACCCGCAGGGTCAGCGCGCGGTTGGGCCGGTCCGGTTGGTAGGGAATGTATCGGTTGGTGCCGTCGGGGCCCCATCGCCACCCGTGGAAGGGGCACTGGACGCAGTCGCCGACGACCCTGCCGCCCTGGCCGATGTGCGCGCCGAGGTGTTTGCAGTGTGCTTCCAGTACGTGCAGTTCACCGGAGTCGTCCCGGTAGGCGACCAGATCTTCGCCGAAGTACCGCAGCGGCCGCACCTCGCCGACCGGAAACTCGGGCGACCACCCGACCATGAACCACCCGGTGACCTTCCAGGTGAACGGGACTTTCACAGCTCCGCCTCCATCGTCAGGCTGATACTAAATCCGTTACAGTATAGATTTCAGCTGGACGTCCACCTTACCGCAAGGAGCTTGATGACCGGGGAACACGTGCGGCTGCCGGCAGCCGGGCGGCGGGAGACGCACCGGTCCGAACCGTCGGAGAGGGTGGGCTACACCGGATTCACGTTGGCATAGGAGAGCAGGAATGTCGTGGATAACCAGAGGTCCGGGCATCGCGCGTGATCTGGGCCGCGAGATGACCCGAGTGGTGCCGCGCACGCTGGCCGGTCTCAACGAATCAACCGGATGGGTCGCGGCGTCCCCACGCGGAGTGCGCCAGTTCGGCGAAGTAATGCTGGATGAGCTTGTCCTGAGCGGCTTTTCGGTGCTGGGCGGGCGCCCTGTCGCGTTGCGGCCGCTACATGAGTGCACGGGGGCGGCCGACGAGTTGGCGGCGCTGGGCATCGACGGCGCACATCGTGATCCGGCGCCGTTGCGGGTGCGCTCGGTGCGACGGCGGCGCGTGGGCGGTCTGGCGTACGAACGGATGACTTTCGAGCATGACCCGGCACTGCCCCAGACGCTGGAAGCCGAACGCCTTGGTGGACCGGCGCGGGCGGTGGTACACCTGTGCCGGCACCTCGACGGCCCGCGACCATGGCTGGTATGGGTGCACGGTGCCGGTCAGGGCGGTCCAGAAGACCTGCTGCTCAGTCGAATCGGACGCCTCCATCACGGTCTGGGATTCAACGTCGCGCTGCCCATCCAGCCGGGCCACGGCAGCCGGCGCGGCCAGTGGCCGCGCTATCCGGATATGGATCCGCTGGGCAATGTCGCGGGCATGATGCGGGCGGTGTCCGAGGTGCGCGCCGTCGTGCGATGGGTACGACCGCAGGCGACTGCCGTTGTGGTAGCCGGTATTTCGATGGGCACGCCGGTGGCCGCGCTGGTGTCGCACTTGGAGCGCGAGGTCGACGCCGTTGCCCTGTATACGCCAATCCTCGGGCTCAATGCGATGATCGCGCGACACCTGGGCCGCTGGGGGGCGTCTCGCGATGGGTACCGGGAGCTGCTCGAGTCGGCCGCGGTCTCGAAGCTGACTTCGGTGATCGATCCGCTTCAGGTGGATCCGGCGCCGCCGCCAAGTCGTCGACTGATCGTCGGGGCCTGGCATGACCGGATGGCGATGCGCGAACCGGCGATCGCGCTGCACGAGCGCATCGGCGGCGAGCTGTACTGGTATGACGGAGGCCATGTCGGTCACGTGTTCTCCCGGCGCGTGCTGAAGGTCACCGAGCGGTTTCTGCGTCGGGTCGCTGAGGAGGTAAAGGTGTCATGACAGCGACGTGGACAGCGCGCGAAGTGGTCGAACTGTACAACCTGGTGGTGTGGAATGAACGCAATCTGGATCTGGCCCGGGAGTTGTTCGCCGACACCGTCATCCGCCACGAGGTCGGCGAGGCGCACACGTTGACCCATGCCCAGGCGGTCCAACGGGTGGCGGACGTGTGGGACCTCTTCGACTCGCTTCGCTTCGACCTGAACATCGTGATCGACGGTGACGACGGCGAGCACGTCGCGATCGTCTATGACTCGACCATGACCGCCAGCGACGGCACGAAGACCAATGTCGCCAGCATCGAGGTGTTCCGGGTGGTGGAGGGCAAGATCACCGAGGTCTGGAATTGCGGCTACAAGCAAGGAGTTTGGAATTGAGCGATCGCACACTCGACGAGCTGGGCTACTACCTGCTGGCCGGCGCCGGCGGGGAAGGCCCCGCGACGTTGATGGACGAGGCTCGTCGTGGTGAGGAGCTGGGCTTCGGCACCGCGTTCATCTCCGAACGGTGGAATGTCAAGGAAGCATCCTCCCTTGTCGGCGCCGCCTGCGCGGTCACCAGCCGCATGCAAATCGCCACTGCCGCAACCAATCACAACACCCGCCATCCATTGATCATCGGATCGTGGGCGACCACGATGCACCGGCTCTCCGGCGGCCGGTTCACGTTGGGCATCGGCCGGGGCATCGCAGCGGTTTACGGGGCATTCGGCATACCGGCGGTAACGACCGCGCAGATGGAGGATTGGGCCCAGGTCATGCGCCGTCTCTGGCACGGCGAGGTGATCTTCAATCACGACGGCCCGATGGGTAAATACCCGGTCTTGTTTCTAGATCGGGATTTCGACGAAGATATTCGGTTGGCGCTGGTGGCCTTCGGGCCGAACACGCTGGCACTCGGCGGCCGGGTGTTCGACGACGTGATCCTGCACACCTACTTCACGCCGGATACCTTGCGGCGCTGCGTGGAAACCGTCAAGTCGGCCGCGGAGAAGGCCGGCCGCGATCCGGACAGCGTGCGGGTGTGGTCCTGCTTCGCTACCGTCGGCGATCATCTTCCGGAGCAGTTGCGACTGAAGAAGACCGTCGCGCGGCTGGCCACCTATCTGCAGGGGTACGGCGATTTGATGGTGCACACCAATAGTTGGGATCCCACTGTCCTGCAACGGTTCCGGGAAGACCCAGTGGTGACGTCGATCCCCGGTGGGATCGATCACAAGGCCACGCCTGAGCAGATCGAGCACATCGCGACCCTGATTCCCGACGAGTGGCTCGAGCCGTCGGCGACCGGATCGGCTCAGCAGTGCGTCGAACGCATCCGGCGCGAGTTCGACTACGGCGCCGACGCGGTGATCATGCATGGCGCGACACCGGATGAACTCGAGCCGATCGTCGCGGCGTACCGTGGCGCCGACTGACGCCGCGAGCGTGCGCAAAATGCAGCGCCACCACGGCGTGTCGTGTACAACCACGCACCCTCGCGGGCGGTTCGGACTTGATGTGCAGTCTGCTCGCGAGCCTCGTTACTGTGAGCCGACTTTCGCGGGCATGCTGTCCCACCCGCGCACGGTGGATGTGCGTGACCGCCGGGCACCGTTGAGATCTACCTGCCACTCCGGGAATCGCTTGAGGATCTCTTCGAGCGCCACCCGACCCTCTAGTCGGGCCAGCGGAGCGCCGATGCAGAAGTGGGCTCCGCGACCGAAGGTCAGATGTCCGCCAGGTTTGCGACGAATGTCAAACCGATCGGGCTCCTGGAAATGGCGTTCGTCCCGATTGGCTGAGGCCAGCATGACGAGCAATGCGCCGCCGGCCGGTAGGGTCTGACCCTGGAACTGGACATCTTCGGCTGCGACGTATCGAGCGACATGTGGCCCGGGCGGTTCGAATCGGAGAAGCTCTTCGATCGCAACCGGAATGAGGGAGTGATCGTCGACGAGTTCCTTGCGCTGATCGGGGTGCTCGGCCAAGACCTTACCCATCCAGCCGAATAGTCGGCCCGTGGTTTCGACTCCTGCGCCTGCGATGACGGCCAAGAAGATCAACAGTTCCTGTTTGGTCAGGTGGCGCCTTGTGCCGGTTTCGTCCTCGAATTCGACGTTGAGCAGTTCGGTGATCAGGTCGTCAGACGGATTCTCCTCGCGCCAAGCAACGTAGTCGGCGAACATGTCACCGTCGAAGTAGTGGTTCTTATCCACCGGCAGAGGTTTACCTGGCTCGTTTTGCAGGACGCGGTGCGCCCGGGTGCGCACCGAAGGTTGATCGGCGTCCGGGATTCCGGCGAGCATGCCGATGGTGCGCATCGGTAGTTCGCGGCCCAAGTCCAGTACGAAGTCGAAGCTATCTGCATCGGCCAGGGAATCGAGGCAGGCTATGCAAAGGGCGCGCACCTTCTTTTCTAATGCCCGCATCTTCTTCGGCATGAAGGCCCGCGACACCAATGCGCGATGAATCGTGTGTACTGGCGGGTCTTCATTGATGAATACTCCCGGCGGCATCGCCGGATCGGTCTTTACCACCTCCAGGATGTCGCCCTTAGCAGAGCTCAGTCTGTTTGGATCTTTGAGGGCGGTCTGGACGTCCGCGTACCGGCTCACTGCCCAGAAGTCATGGCGTTCGTTGTAGTAGAGGGGGGCCTCGTCGCGTAGTCGTCGGTAGACCGGGTAGGGGTCGAGATCAATTTTCACATCCCAGGGGTCGTAATACAGATCCTGCCTCAACGTCCCTCCTCGTGCGTTACGTACGACCATACAGCATTTGCTGTACGATCGTACAGGCGTGCCGTGAACGGAGGAATAGTCAGTGAGCGATCGGTTCTCTCTCGAAGGGCGAGTGGCTGTGATCACGGGTGGTGGCACTGGGATTGGTCGAGGCTCAGCATTGGTGCTTGCCGAGTACGGAGCCGATGTGGTGCTCGGGGGTCGACGTCCCGACCCTCTTGAATCCACTGCGGAGGAGGCCCACGCGCTCGGACGACGGGCGCTAGCGGTATCCACAGACGTCACCTGTGCTAAGGAGTGCCAGAAGCTCATCGACGCAACGCTGCAGGAGTTCGGCCGGATTGACATTCTTGTGAACTGCGCAGGCGGTGCGGAAACAAAGTCGATATCGAAGTGGGCCGACGATGACTTTGAGCGCACACTGGCCCTGAATTTCGGTGCCGTCTGGCATCTCTCGCGTGCAGCGGTGAAGCCGATGCTTGAGCAGGGCAGGGGTGCCATCGTCAACATCTCGTCTGGAGCGAGCCTGCTGGCGATGCCGCAGGCCGCGCCCTATGCCGCGGCCAAGGCCGCGGTCAACAACCTGACCGGGTCGATGGCGGCCGCGTGGGGACGCAGGGGCATCCGCGTCAATGCGATCGCTGTAGGAGCTGTACGAGCCGCCACTCTGATGGACGATGCTGCCCGCCATGGCGTCGACCCTGAGGCGGTCGCCATGACCAACGGCGTGGGACGCCTTGGTGAGCCCGACGAAATTGGCTACGGGGTACTATTTTTCGCCTCCGATGCTTCGAGCTTTTGTTCCGGACAGACACTGTATATGCACGGCGCTCCTGGCCCGGCGGGCGTCTGACGACCGGCCGTCACATCGTGTCGCCATCTACCAGCGGTTCGGGGCCGCCGCATCAATTGTCAATGGTCGTACGTAGGACAAGTCGTGCCGGTCACGAGTACCGACGACGTAACCCTGCTCCTTGAAATAGCTGGACTGCAACACACCGGCATCGGCTAGGAACATGCCCTCGACGGTCGAGCGACGGACCACGATGCGCCACTGACCATCTCGCCGTTCCAGCCGATCCAAGTAGCGTCCGGTAATGAACTGCGCGGTGCTCTCGTCGGACCCGATGAGCACGACGATGGCATAACTCTCGGCATGGGCTGTGTCGCCCTCGATTTCGCAGCAGTGCGTCGTGATGTTGTGGGTATGCACGCGGGAAGTCTGGGCGTGAGTCTTGTTGGCCCACTTCCCATAATCTGGCCCCGAGTTGACGGCAAAGCCATGCTCGTCTATACCGTCATTGTGGTAGGCCGACCTGATGAGGTCCACGTCATGGCGGTCGCAGCCCCGCGCGTGGCGCGCAATGCAGTCGAGGATTGCCGTCCGATCGAGTAGGTATTGGACGTCGCGGCGCAGCAGAGTGAGGTCGGTGTCGGCGGTCATGAGGCTCCTGATCATCGGTGCGCCACGTCTGGCGAAACAAGGCAACGACGCACAAGTATGACACTATACGTGTGTACAGCATATGGCGAATGTGAGAATGGTTTCAACCGGACCAGTGAGGGGACCATGGCATCAGCACCCAGACGCGTTGGCGCAGAAACATCCCTTACACGCGATGTGCTTCTCGATTGCGTCGAGAAGATGATGCTGGAGGAGGGCTATCCCAGCGTGAGCTATCGGGCGTTGGCGGCCAAAGCCGGGGTTACACCGAGTTTGGTGCAGTATTACTTCCCGTCGCTTGACGACATCTTCCTAGCCTCCATCCAGCGGTACTCGCAACGGAACCTCGCGGTGTTGGCCAAGGCACTCGAAGCCCGTTCCGACGATCCGTTGCATGCGTTGTGGGACTTCAGCTGGGACGAGGCGACCGGCGCCCTCATGACCGAGTTCCTGGCTTTGGGTAACCACCGGAAGTCGATTCAGTCCGCCATCGCCGATGTCACCGATCAAATACGTGCGATCGAAGTTGACGCGCTTGCAAGAAAATTCGGCAAGGGCGCACGCCTGAACGGTTTGTCACTGAGCGCAGTCGCGCTTCTCGTGACGGGTATACCGAAATTCCTCAATCTCGAGGAGGGCGTCGGCGTCGATGCCGCGCACGGCGAAGTGATCAAAGCCATCGAAAAGCATCTGGGCTCCTTTGAGACGCGCTCCACACGCGGCACGCGGAGGCAGCGGCCGCAGCCGCGTCGGTCAGCGCGATGACTTCCTCCGGTCGGGCCGGCTCTCGGCGCCCGAGCGGTTACCGCTGAGCTCAACTTTGCTGTACAGTCGTACAGGGACGATGCAGTACGGCCGTATAGCAGGAAGGGTATCCGTGAGTATGACGAGTCGGGTAGCGGTGGTCACCGGCGGTGGATCCGGCGTGGGGCAAGCAATCGCGGCCCATCTTGCTCAAGATGGGCGTCGAGTTGCCGTCTTGGACTGCAATGGCGAAGCGGCGGACAAAGTAGTCGGCCAGCTACGCGTCGACGGCCGCGACGCGCTGGGTGTACAGGTCGACGTTTCCGATCCGGACGCCGTTGCCAGGGCGTTCAAAGTAGTACGAGATACGTTGGGCCCGACCGAGATTCTGGTGACGAGCGCTGCGATCGCGAGCTTCACACCCTTCCATCGGATCACGCTCGAGGAGTGGAATCGCTACCTCGCGGTGAACTTGACGGGTACGTTTCTGTGCCTACAGGCAGCGTTGCCGGACATGACGTCGGCGAAATGGGGCCGGATCGTGACTATCTCGTCAGCGGCCGGTCAGAAAGGAGCGGTCGGCCAGGGCCATTACTCCGCCTCTAAAGGTGGCGTTATCGCGCTCACCAAGGCGGTGGCACAAGAGTACGCATCGCGGGGAATCACCATCAACACCATTCCGCCGTTCGTCATCGACTCTCCGATGCTGCGGGAGCAGCAATCCGCCAAGAAGCTGCCGTCGGCGGAAGTACTGGCGAAGGCCATTCCAGCAGGACGAATCGGCACGGGCGAGGACGTCGCCGCGTTGTGCGCTTTTTTGTGCTCGGAGTCATCGGGTTATGTCACCGGACAGGTCATCGGAGTGAATGGCGGAGCAGTTCTGTAGAGGAAGTAGGCCATTGATGCCGAATACGAGCAGGGTCGCCGTGGTCACCGGCGCCAGTCGAGGAGCGGGCGCAGGCATAGCACGGGCGCTCGGCGCCCACGGCTACACGGTCTATGTCACCGGCCGCACCGAGAAGGCGGGTGAATCCCAACTTCCCGGCACGATCTATGAGACGGCCGATCAGGTCGATGCACTGGGTGGCAGGGGCATTGCGGTAAGGGTCGATCATGCCGACGACGACCAGGTGAGGGATCTCTTTGAGCGCATCGGCAGCGAGTACGGAAAGATTGACGTGCTGGTCAACAACGCGGCAATCATCCGCAACGAGATGATGGGCCGAACGAAGTTTTGGGAGGAACCCCTAAACGTGATCGACACCCTTACTGTGGGCCTGCGCAGCAGCTACGTTGCCACAACGTTCGCGGTGCCGTTGATGTTGCCGCAGCGCAGAGGGTTGGTCGTCTTCACGTCATCGTCGGGAGCGGTGCACTACGCGTTTGGACCGGCATACGGTGTTCCGAAAGCAGGCACCGACAAGATGGCGGCGGACATGGCGATTGACTTCAAAGGCACTGGCATCGCTGCGGTTTCGATATGGATGGGGTCATTGTTAACTCAGCGCGTGCGCGACATCGTGGCACGGAATCCGGAGAAACTGGGCCACATTTTCGACACTGCCGAGACTCCGGAGTTCACCGGCCATGTCATTTCGCGCCTCTACGACGACCCGAACCTCGATGGCTTGAGCGGTCAGACGCTCATCGCTGCCGAGCTGGCCGTCAAGTATGGGATCAAAGATGAAGGGTTGCGACAACCGCCGTCATACCGTGACCTTCATGGCGTGTATCCCCATTCCCAGTTCGCCTACGTCATGCGATGACAGGTGCGGCCGAGCTTGGCGAGCAGACGCAAAAGCACCCATTTCGCCACGAAACAGGGTACTTTTGCGTCTGCTCGCCATTCAACCGGACGGGCCGAGTGGCGGACCAGGGACGTGACTATCAGCGGCGATATCCGCTATGGCGCAAGGTTTCTCGACATAGTGGTGTGAAGGCGAAGACAGGAGCGGTTATGTCGCAGTACTTGACCGGCAAGGTCATTATCGTGACCGGCGCAGCCAGCGGCTTCGGCAACTGATCTCGGAGAAGTGCGCTGCCGGTGGGGCGAAGGTGGTCGGCGTGGACGTCAACGCCGACAGCCTCAACGAGGTCTTCGAGGGCATGCGCGCCGCCGGGTTGGCAGGCAGCGCCCATGCCGCAGACGTCACGGACATGGCCCAGCTCAAGGCGGCCGCCCAACATGCCGTTGACACTTACGGCGCAATCGACGTGATCGTGAACAACGCAGGCGTCATGCCGCTGGCGTTCTTCGCCGACCACGAACGTGCCTGGGAGAAATGGCACAAGGCGATCGATATCAATATCAAAGGGGTCGTGAACGGCATCTCGGCCGTCTACGACACCATGATCCAGCAGGGCCGCGGCCAAGTCGTCAACATCTCGTCCATCTACGGCAACGCCGGGACCGAAGGCTCGGGCGTCTACAGCGCGACGAAGGCGGCGGTCGATGTGCTCTCCGATTCGTTGCGGATCGAGGCCCAGGGCAAGATCAAGGTGACCACGATCAAGCCGACCGGGGTGCTCGGGACCAATCTCGCCAGCGGCGTCGTCAACGAAATGGCGGCCATCGGCATTGTCGGGCAGAAGGCCGGGCAGTTTTTCGAGAACGTCGGCAACTTGCAGAACAATGCTCTTCGACCCGAGCAGACGGACATCGACTCTATGCAGTACTGGCTTATCACGCCGGACGACTTGGCAAACGCGGTGGTGCACGTGATCGACCAGCCCTGGGGGATCAACATCAGCGACGTCACGATACGCGCAAGCGGCGAGGACTACGTGTACTGAAAGGCGCTACTCGGCAGAGAAACGTCAGGGAATGATGACGGTGCGGGTCACCGGTTCGGCGACTGCTTGCCGGCTGGACAGGCCCCGCTCCAGGGACGCGAGCAGCGCGTCCCGGGTTTCGCGAGGGTCGATGAGCTCGTCGAAACCCAAATGCTCGGCCGACCGAAACGACGCCTGCAGCTCGGCGTTGCGCAGCTTGGCGGAAAGGTCTTCGCCCGCGTGCGACGCGCGGGTAAGCGCCGCGGCGCTCATGGCTCCCATGGTGGCACCCGGATACGCGAATGTTGCTGACTGGTGGTCGAATCCGAGCAACGACATGACCATCGAGCCGAAGCCGTACGCCTTACGCAGCGTCAAATGCAGCTTGATCGTCGTCGAGGCCGTCTGCGCGGCGAACATCCTTGCGCCGCTGCGCAATACGCCTTCGCGTTCGGAGCGGCTGCCGGGCAGCATCCCAGGGTTGTCGGCCAGGAAGACGATCGGAAGGTGGAACGAGTCGGCCACCATGATGAAATGCGCAGCCTTGTCGGCGGCGTCGGCGTCGATGGACCCGGCCAGCACCTGCGGTTGATTAGCCACCACCGCGACCGGGTGCCCGCCGAGATGTGCGAGCGCGCAGATGATCGCCCTGCCGAACCGCGGCTGCACCTCGAACCAGTCCGGATCGTCGAACACCACATCGAGCACCCGGCGCATGTCGTAGACCCGCCGGTTGTCACGCGAGACGATCTCCAGCAACTCCGGCGTCGGCCGCGGGCCGGTCGTCGCATCCCCTGGTGCCGAAGGGGAGCGCTCCGGCGGGTACGACCAGGCGCTGGGCGGGAAATACGACAGATAGCGCCGAATGTCGTCGAGCACGGCTTCGTCGTCCTCGGCGAAATTGTGGATCACCCCGCTGGGGAGTGAGACATCCGGTCCGCCGAGATCCTCTTTCGAGATCTCCTCGCCGGTGGACTCTTTCACCACGGGCGGCCCGGCGGTGAAGATGGCGCCGTGGCTGCTCATGATTCGGAAGTCGCACACCGGCGCCACCAGGGCGCCGTGTCCAGCCGACGGTCCGAGCACCGCGGCGACCGTGGGAACGCGGCCCGAGCACTGCGTCTGGGCGAGCAGATCAGTGGGCGTGCGCCCGTAATGCCCGCCGGTCGGGCGAAACCCGGCACCGTCGAGCAGCATGATCAGCGGCACCCGGTCACGGACCGCGAGCTCCGCGAGGCGGTAGCGCTTGGAGTTGCCGCCCGGCCCGATGCTGCCGGCCAGCGTGGTGAAGTCCTCGGCGCCCACCATCACCGGAACCCCGTTGATACGGCCGGATCCGGTGACGATCGCGTCGGCCGCAATCTCGCCGCCGACAAGCGTGCCCAGTTCGCGGAAGGTGCCCGGATCGAGGAGTCGTTCGATGCGCGCGCGAGCGTCGAGTTTTCCCTTGCCGCGATGCTTGTCGAGCCGTTCGGGGCCGCCCATGCCCCGCGCGTGCTCACGGCGGAGGGCGAGGTCTGAGAGCGTCTCCTCCCAATCCGGGAATTTGGCCATCAGAGCGTCCCAAAGGGACCGGCGGCTAGAGCCGTTGGGGGAACCGGGGCAATTGGCGCTCTGTGACGGAGTTTGTCGTTGCTCACTGCTAGCGTTCCCTTTGGGATTGGACTGGTCCTTCGTGCAGCGTCGGGAGACGCACCGCAGAAAAGAATCTGAGCTGAGTGAAGGCCATGAAGCTGCTGGCTTCAGCCATCAGAGATGTCACTGCTTCCGTCCTCACTCGCACGGGGGCGTCGTTACATACTGAATTGCTTACTGTAGCGTTTACGCGCGGTCGGCGAACCACCGGCCGCACACAAACGACACGAGCGCGGACGTTGACCCTACCGAATCGCTTACTGTAACTTTTACCCCATGGTGCATGGGTGCGTAGTGCTGCGCAGGCGCGCCCCCAGATGAGCACCATGTCCGGCCTCAAGATCGACGGGAACATCCCCAACACACTGGCCCGGGTCACCGAAGCGGCCAAAGCCCTGGAAGAACACGGCTACGACGGGGGCTGGACCGCCGAAACCAGTCACGACCCGTTTCTGCCGTTACTGCTGGCCGCCGAGCACACTTCGCGGCTCGAATTGGGCACCAACATCGCGGTGGCATTCGCGCGCAACCCGATGATCGTCGCCAACATCGGCTGGGATCTGCAGACGTACTCCCAGGGGCGGTTCATCCTCGGTCTGGGAACCCAAATTCAGCCGCATATCGAGAAGCGATTCAGTATGCCGTGGAGCCATCCGGCACGGCGGATGCGCGAATTCGTCGCTGCGCTGCAGGCGATCTGGTCCGCGTGGCGGGACGGTACCAAGCTGAGGTTCGAGGGCGAGTTCTATACCCACAAGATCATGACGCCGATGTTCACCCCAGAGCCGCAACCATATCCCGCCCCGAAGGTCTTCATCGCCGCCGTCGGTACGGCGATGACCGAGATGTGCGGCGAAGTCGCCGACGGACACCTCGGTCACCCGATGATCTCGAAGCGGTACCTCGATGAGGTGACGCTGCCCGCGCTGGAACGCGGCCTGGCGCGTTCCGGCCGCGCTCGCAACGACTTCGAGGTGTCGGCCGAGGTGATGGTGGCGACCGGGGAAAACGACGCCGAGTTGGCTAGCGCCATCGCCGCCACCCGCAAGCAGATCGCTTTCTACGGATCGACACCTGCTTACCGCCGGGTGCTCGAGTTGCACGGCTGGGGTGGCCTGCAAGATGAATTGCACCGGCTCTCGCTGCAAGGTGAGTGGGACGCCATGGGCGCACTCATCGACGATGACGTGCTGGCCGCATTCGCCGTGGTCGGCCCGGCCGACTCGGTCGCCACCGCGCTACGCAGCCGGTGCGCGGGCGCGGCCGACCGGGTGCAGCCGATCTTCTACGGCACGTCGCAGGACTGTATTGCCGCTGTAGTGAAGGAGTTTCGCCAGTGAGCGCACCGACGGTGGACGAAGCCGCCAAGTTGTTGGCGGACCCATTGACCTACACCGACGAAACGCGGTTGCATGCGGCGCTGACCCACCTGCGCGCCAACGCTCCGGTGTCGTGGGTCGACGTGCCGAACTACCGGCCGTTCTGGGCGATCACCAAGCAATCCGACATCATGGATATCGAACGCGACAACATGCTGTTCACGAACTGGCCGCGTCCCGTCCTCACCACCATCGAGGGGGACAAGCAGGCGGCCGCGTTGGGCGTGCGCACGCTGATCCACCTCGACGATCCCCAGCACCGGGTGGTGCGCGCAATCGGCGCGGACTGGTTTCGCCCGAAGGCGATGCGGGCGTTGAAGGTTCGCGTCGACGAGCTGGCAAAGATCTACGTGGACAAGATGGCGACCGCCGGCCCCGAATGCGATTTCGTTCAACAGGTCGCGGTGAATTACCCACTCTACGTGATCATGTCGCTGCTGGGTCTGCCCGAGGACGACTTTCCGCGGATGCTCAAGCTTACCCAAGAGTTGTTCGGCAGCGACGACACCGAGTTCAAACGCGGAACCACCGTGCAAGACCAGCTGCCCGTGTTGCTTGACGTGTTCCAGTATTTCAACGACGTGACCGCATCGCGCCGCGAGCACCCGACCGAGGACCTTGCGTCGGCGATAGCCAACGCCCGCATCGACGGTGAGCCGTTGTCCGATATCGAGACCGTGTCCTACTACCTCATCGTGGCCACCGCCGGTCACGACACCACCAGCGCGACCATCTCGGGCGGGCTACACGCATTGATCGAGAATCCGGACCAGCTCGCCCGTCTGCGTGACGATCCAGGCCTCATGCCGCAGGCTACCGAGGAGATGATCCGCTGGGTCACCCCGGTGAAGCAGTTCATGCGCACCGCAGCCGAGGACACCGTCGTGCGCGGAATACCCATCGCCGCAGGCCAATCCGTGCTGCTGTCGTATGTTTCGGCCAACCGTGACGAAGACGTCTTCGAGGATCCGTTCCGCTTCGACGTCGGGCGCGATCCCAACAAACATCTGGCATTCGGCTACGGTGTGCACTTCTGCATGGGCGCCGCGCTGGCCCGCATGGAAGTGCACAGCTTCTTTTCCGAGCTGCTTCCCCGGCTGAAATCCATCGAGCTGACGGGCGACCCGCAGTTCGTTGCGACGACGTTCGTGGGCGGCCTCAAACACCTGCCGGTGCGCTACACGTTCGCGTGAAAACGGCTGTCTATCCGAAAAGTGCAGTAGCAATCAGATGGGTGTCGCAGTACTCTCGCCAATGCGTCACTTTCCCGTCAGCGAACCGGAACAGCCAGGAATAGACGTTGGCATACTTCGTCCCGCTCAGCGCCGTAGCGTCCGACTCGCCGAAGAGCACGACGTAGTCGCCCTCGCTCACGGCGAGCTCATAACTGAAGTGAAAGCCGTCTTTGGTGAAGCCTGGGATGTTGCCCACAAAGCTGAGAAATGCCTCTCTGTCGAAATCGGTCGGCATGGGCTCGCCCGTGGGGAGGTTGATCGTGGCGCGGCGCATCGACTTGAAGGTGAAGTCTTCGCTGATCATCGCTTCCACCTTCGCGGCATCACCGTGCTCTGCCGCGCGCAGCAGATCTTTTGCGATCTGCTTGTGTTGAGCGTTCGTCATGCTGGCTCCTTTCGCGGCGTGCCCATGTCGTCATCGGAGCATAAGCGCACGCCCTGCACCCATACCGTGGAGCGGTGTGGCGGAGGCCATAGACTCCCCGAGGGAGGACTGCAGTGCTATGACCGCTAAGACGATTGTCATCACCGGCGCCAGTGACGGTATCGGCGCCGCGGCCGCTCGGCGGTTACATCAGCGTGGCGACAACGTCGTCGTGATCGGCCGGTCGGAAAGTAAGACGGCCGCGGTGGCCGCGGAACTGGACGCCGATCATTTCGTGGTCGATTTTGCCGACCTGTCGCAGGTTCGGGCTCTGGCGCAAAAGCTCAATTCGCAGTATCCGCGAATCGATGTGTTGCTCAACAACGCGGGCGGTATGGGCACCAAGATCCACCTGACACCTGACGGTTACGAACACACATATCAGGTCAACTATCTGGCGCCGTTTCTGCTCACCACCCAGCTGATGGATCTGCTGCTCGAATCCCGCGCCACCGTCGTCAACACGACCAGCTCGTCGCACCTCGTGGTCTTCCGGGGCGGCGTCGACGCTCTGGAGAACACAGCACGGCGCCGGCCCAGCACCGCGTATGCACTGTCGAAGCTGGCTGTCGTCTTGTTCACCAAGGAATTGCATCGGCGCTACGGTGACAGGATCGCGGCTGCGACGGTTCATCCTGGTTATGTCGATTCCAACTTCGGCCCGGCGTCGGGGTCGCGATTCCTCGCGTTCATGAGGAAATACACACCCGTGGACCGGTTTACCGCGAGCTCTGACGAAGGTGCCGAGCAGCTGGTCTGGCTGGCGTCAAGCAAGCCCGGCGTGGATTGGACACCCGGCGAATACTATTCGCGGCACAAGATCGCCAGGGCCAACCGTCTGGCCAAGAATTCCAGGCTGACCGCCCAGTTGTGGGAGAGCACGCTGGACAAAATCGTTACCTGACTGGTGCGGGTGCGCCGAACGTGTTCTGAGGGCGCGAATCTGGCGATTTTTCCGCCCTGGAAGCACGCTCGGCGCGCGACGCGTGGTCAGCCGATTCCGTAATCGACGATGCCCCGCACGATTTCGCCGTTGAGCAGATCGGCGTAGGCGTCGTTGATGTCGTCGAGGCGGTAGCGCCGGGTGATCATCTCGTCGAGCTGGAGTTGTCCGGACTCATAGAGCCTGGCCAGTCGGGAGATGTCGGCCTTGGCGTTGCACGAGCCAAAGATGGTGCCGGCCAACGTCTTGTTCATCAGGATGAAGTCCTGCAGGTCGATATTGACCGACCGGGTCAGTTGCGACGTCATGCCGGTCAGCACACAGGTGCCGCCCTTGCGGGTCAGCTGCAGCGCGTCGCGGACATCGTCGGCGGTGATCAGCGACGGTGACACCACGACTGCGTCGGCCATCACTCCGTAGGTGAGGCCGCGCACCAGGTCGAGGGCCTCGGCAATGGATGCCGCGCTGTGCGTCGCACCGAAGAGCCGTGCCGATTTCTGTTTGAACTCCACCGGATCGACGGCGATGATCTGCGCGGCGCCGTTGATTCGGGCACCCTGGATTGCCCCCGTCCCGATTCCGCCGGCACCGATGACGACCACTACGTCGCCGCCGCGCACGCCGGCCCGATTCGCGGCCGAACCGTATCCGGTGGGAATGGCGCAGGACAGCAACGCACTGGGCACCAGCGGTAGCTCTGGCTGAATCTTCACCAGCGAATTCGCTGACACCACAGTGTATTCAGCGAACGCCCCGACTTTGGCCAGATGGCCCAGCGGCCGGCCGTCCGCGGTGTGATGGCGAAAGGTGCCATCGGTGGGCATGCCCGGAACCATGGTTCCCATGCCCTGGTCGCAGAGGTACTCCATGCCGGTGGCGCACCATCGGCACTGCCCGCACACGGCGACGAACGTCATCACCACATGGTCGCCGACCGCGAAATCGCTTACACCGTCCCCGACTTCACGCACGATGCCCGACCCCTCGTGTCCGCCGACCATCGGGAACATGGTGGGTAGCCCAAGGGACCGCAGCACCTCGTTGGGCGCCGACATGTCGCCCTTGAGAATGTGGTCGTCGGAGTGGCACAGGCCGGCGGCTGCGAGTTGGACCAGCACCTCGCCCGCACGCGGCGCGTCGAGTTCGAACTCCTCGACCGACCACGGGCCGCCGACGTCGTGCAGGATCGCCGCGCGGCTTCTCATGCCGCCGGGCTGAACGTGACGGGAAGCTTGTTGGGCGAGCGGAAGGTGAGCCCGACGATCCTGGACTCCACTCCGGTTCCGTCGTCGTCGACGAAAGTCAGATCCTTGACCCGGTCGAACAGGCTGTTCAGCATCACCCGGGTTTCCAGCCGGGCCAGGTGCATGCCCAGGCACATGTGGATGCCGCCGGCGAAGGCGATGTGGGCTTGCCGCGGGCGGCGGATGTCGAACGTGTTGGGGTCGGTCCAGCGGCTTTGGTCGCGGTTGGCCGAACCCATGCACATGTCGATCTGCGCATCGGATGGGATTGTCTTGCCGCCTAATTCGACTTCCCGAGTGGTGGTCCGCATGACCATGGTGAGCGGGGTCTCGAAACGCAGGCCCTCTTCGATCGCCATCGGTATCAACGACCGGTCTCGGTAGACCAGTTCGAGTTGCTCGGGATGGGTCAGCAGTAGGTACAGCAGGTTGCCGGACGAGCGGTAGGTGGTTTCCAGCCCCGCAGGCAACAGCAGCCGCAAGAACGCGATGATGGCTTCGTCGGTCAGCTTCTCGCCGTCGATCTCGGCGGCGACCAGGTCGCCGATGATGTCGTCAGTGAGCTTGCGGCGCCGCTGTTCGACCTGGTTGAGGAAGTAACCGTGCAACTCGTTCGCTGCGGTCAGCCCCGCCATGATGTCGGTCGGGATGGAGATGAGGTCAAGGGAAAGCCGCCGGAACATGTCGAGATCTTCCGGGGGCAGCCCGAGCAGCGTGGAGATGATCCGGGTCGGGAACTCGAACGTGACCGCCTTGACCAGGTCCGCCTCGCCGCGGTCTTTGATCTCGTCGACCAGCTGATCGCAGACCGGCCCGATGACCGACGGTTCCCACCGTTCGAGCGCGGTGGCCCGGAACGCCTTGGCCACCAGATTGCGGTGATCGTGGTGCTCCTTGCCGCCCATCGCCAGGATGGTGTGACCCATCACCAGTCCGATGGTCTGGTCATATTTCGCCGACGTGAACGTCTGGTCGTCACGGAAAGCGTGAAACACCTCGTCGTAGCCGAACAGCGTCCATTCGTCGGACGGCCTGAGCTCCTCCGGCATCTGTTCCTGGTCGGAGAGACCGCCGTGCCACACCGGGTCGGTCTGCCGCATGTATTCGAAGAAGGGATACGGACTGGTTTCGCCGGTGGTGTCGAGAGTGACGGGCGCGCCGCCGGGGTCGGTGCTGAGCGTCATCCAGCGCTCCCTCCTGAGCAACCGTGGAATGTCGCTATCATAGTATAGATAGCAACGAAGCCCAATCAACCTGAGACGGTTACCGTAACGGGCACAGTATCCGGGCTGGGCGTCCGCCCTGATCGGCGCCGGCTGGATCGCATCTTTCACGACCTTGAGAGCCAGGACTATTTTGAAGGGGGTTTCCCGGCTGTCCCGATGAACGATCCGGAAGACAAGAGGATATGACGCAAACGAATCGTACACGGCCGCAAGGCCTTAGCCGCCTCGATCCGGCCCTGCGCGATACTGCGGCCGGGTTGGGCGTGGCCGAATTCCGCACCGAGACGTTGCCCGCCGAGCGCGAGAAAGCCAATCGGGCGGCAGCTGACCGGGCCGCCGCGGTCGACACCACCGGCGTCGCGGTCGAGACGCGCTCAATTGCCGGCCCGGATGAAGCGCAGCTGAACCTGCGGATCTATCGCGCCGTCACCGCGTCAGCCGCACCCTTGGTCCTGTATGCCCACGGCGGCGGGTTCGTCACCGGCAACCTGGACACCGATCATGCCGAGTGCGTGGAGCTGGCCCGGGCGGCCGGATGTCTGCTGGTGTCGGTGGACTACCGGCTCGCGCCGGAAAACCCATGCCCCGCCGCCCTCGACGACGTCGAGGCCGCGCTGCGTTATGTCGTCCAGAACAGTGCGGACTTGAAAGCGGACACCCCCCGGATCGCGGTGATGGGTCGTGATGCGGGCGCCGCGCTGGTCGCGTGCCTGGCGCAGCGCATGTTCGACAACGAAGGCCCTCCGATCCTGATGCAGATTCTGCACCAGCCGATGCTCGACTCGGACGCGACGCCCTCGCGGCGCGAGTTCCAGCGCACCCCGGGTCTCAACGGCCCGGCGGTGAGCCGGGCCTGGGGCCACTACCTCGGGCATGCCACGGCGAGCGGTCATCATGTGCCCGCGCACCGGATGAACCTGGAGGGGCTGCCGCCGACCTATGTCAGCTGCTCGGAGATCGATCCGTGTCGCGACGAGGCCATCGACTACGCGAATCGGCTATTGCATGCCTACGTCCACACCGAGTTACACGTTGTCGCAGCGACATTCAACGGCTTCGACTCGGCGGTACCGGATTGGATTGTCTCTCAGGAGAACCGGGCCTTGCACGCGCAGAGTCTGCGCCGGGCATTCGCCATGTAGACCGGCGATCCGGCGCGAACGGTAAGTCAAGCTTGGCGTGTGAATCCTGGGCTTTGCGTGTGCGGCCTCGGCGCAATTTGGGGCTGATTCCCCGCCCTACACTCGCGCTGAAAGCCGTCAGTTCACACTGATTTCCGGCTACCCGATTGGCAGGTCTGACGAGTCGGGTGAGTAGCGGCAACGCGACCGTCCTTGGCATTGGCCGCGCGTCAACGTCATTATCGACTGAACTCCGGTAGCTCTTACTGTATTGCCCATTGCTACCATCAGAGTCGCCCGCGAACCTCTACCAGGACCGATTAGGCGGATGATCAGCCACCCTCACCTTTCCCATCACGTGCCGGCATCATGAGCGCAGTCGACTCGCCGGAAACAGCTCTTTTCACCTCGACCACTCAAGCGTTTCTGCAAAAGGAAGCGCCGCTGCGCTATGTCCGGGAGCTGCATTCCGCGGGTGTCTCCTTCGACCCGGCATGGTGGCGGCGAGCCGCTGAGCTCGGGTGGGCCGGTCTGTTGGTGCCCGAGGAACTCGGCGGCGGCAGCGTTTCGGGCAACGGCATTGCCGATCTGGCCAACGTCGCCGAACAGCTCGGCAAGACGGTGGCGCCGGGCCCCTTGTATCCGGTAAGCACCGTGCTGGCAGGATTGGTCACCTGCGGCGAGCGGCAGGAGCACGCGGCCATCGTCGAATCGCTGATGTCCGGTGAAACGGTGGCGTCATGGGCGGTTTCGGAACCCGGCCGCGGCTGGGCACCGCACGATCCTTCGGTGACGGCCACGCAGACCGGCGACGGCTACCGCATCGACGGAGCCAAGGACCGCGTCGAGGCCGCCGCCCAGAGTGCCGTGCTGCTGGTGACGGCGCGTTGCGGTGACGGGGTTCGCCAATTCCTGGTCCCGACGGACGCGCCGGGCATCCGCATCACACCTCAGCAGTCGATCGATTTGGTCAAGCAATATGCGCGAGTGGACTTCGACGGTGTGCTGGTGCAGCCGTCCGCCGCCGTCGGCACGGCCGCCGAAACCGCCGCGCTGATCGAGCGGCAGAGCCGGATCGCCCAACTGCTGCAATGCGCGGAGGTCGTCGGCATTGTGCAAACGGTGTTCGACTTCACCGTCCAATGGGCGCTGGACCGATACACCTTCGGCCGCCCGCTGGCGTCGTATCAAGCGCTCAAACACGGCTTCGCCGACATGAAGATGTGGCTGGAAGCCTGCCGGGCGACGACCTCGGCGGCAGTCGCCGACGTCGCCGCCGGCTCACCCACGGCGGACTTGTCGGTCAGCATCGCCAAGTCCTACGTCGGGGAGATGGCCGGCCCGATCGTGCAGGGTTGTGTGCAGATGCACGGCGGCATCGGCGTCACCTGGGAACACGACCTGCATCTATACCTGAGACGAGTTACCTTGTACCGCGCCATGTTTGGCACGCCGGAGGAACACAACCGCTGGGTGTACGCCTGGCACGCGGGGCAGAAGTCGGATCGATGACAACCGAATCGGTTGCCGAGTTCGCCGCCCGGGCCCGGGCCTGGCTGGCTGACAACATGCCGCGCATCGACCCGAAATCGCCGCCGGCCGCGCCACGTGACGACGAACGCAGCTGGCAACGGGCCAGAGAACTGCAAAAGCGGCTTCACGCAGGTGGTTTCGCGGGTATCTGCTTTCCTCGCGAGTACGGCGGCCTGGGGCTGGACTACGAATACCAGCGGGCGTTCGACGAGGAATCGCTGTATTACGAGATGCCACTGATCCTCAACACTCCGACGTTCACGATCTGTTGCGCCACCCTGCTTGACACCGCCAGCGAGGAGCAGAAGACGCAGCACATCGCCGCCGCCCTGCGCGGCGACGAGATACTGGTGCAGCTGCTCTCGGAACCAAGCGGCGGATCGGATCTGGCCGGGGTGATCACCCGCGCCGAACGGCAGGGCGACCGTTGGGTGCTCAACGGCGCAAAGACGTGGAGCACCAGCGCATTCGCGGCCGACTACGGGCTATGCCTGGCGCGCACGAACTGGGATGTACCCAAGCACGACGGCCTGACCATGTTCCTGGTGCCGATCGGCCATCCGGCTATCACGTTGCGGCGCATCACGCAGGTCAACGGGTCCACCGAGTTCTGCGAGGAGTTCCTCGACGGGGTGGATGTCGGCGACGACGCCGTGGTCGGTGAGGTGAACAAGGGCTGGGCGGTGGCGTCGCGGCAGCTGTATCACGAACGCCGCGCGGTTGGTCAGGGCTCCGAGTTCGCAAGCGGCAGTGGCAGCGAGGGCGGCCACACCACACCGGTCGACTACGCCGAGCTTGCCCGCACGACCGGTCAGGCGCACAGCGATCGGGTGCAGGAGCGCGCCGGCCGGGCATTGGTACACCGTGCGGTAGCGGAGCAGCTGAACGATCACGTCTATCGCAGTGTGCGGGACGGGATCTTGCCGCCGGCGGGCGGAACGCTCATCAGGCTCTTCCACGCCGAAACGGTGAGCCTGGAGATCGACACTGCGTTGTCGATCGCCGGTGCTGCGGGTGTCGTCGGTGAACCAGCCGAAGGTCTGCGGACCGGGTTCCGTTACCTGTCCCGGCAGTCGGTCGCGATCGGCGGCGGCACCACCGAGATGGCCCGCAATGTCATCGGAGAGCGGGTGCTGAATTTTCCGCGGGAATACGTCGCCGACCGTGGGGTGCCGTTCAATCAGGTGCGGCACGGTCGTTGACACGGATTACTCGTCGACGAAGACGCCCTCGGATCCGCCGCTGACAACCGGTATTTGGACCAGTGTCAAGACGTGGTGCGCGGTGCTGCCCGGCGGTGCGACCAGCACACAGTCACCGCCCTGCCGCCGCGCCCGGTCACGGGCTGCGGCCAGTGCGCTGACACCCGCCGACCCGAGATGGGTGACTGCGCTCAGGTCGATCGTCAAAGGTGCTATCCCCGAACGGCTTTCGACGGCAATCTGGCGGTCCAGGGTGGACGCGGTGATGGAATCGACGTCGCCGCTGACGATGATGTGCCCGGCGGCACCGACAACGGAGGCGAATTCGCGGTCGATAGCGCGCTGGTAGGTTGCCCGGCTGACCATCGGGTCGGTGACGAAATTGGCCGGCCGCGAAAGGCAGTGCGTGAGGGTGGCGGTGGTGCCGTCGTCGTCATGTGTGACGTGGGCGTGCGACACCAGTGCTTCGGCCATCGCGAGTCCACGCCCGCGGCCCTGCCCGCCTTCGCGGTGGTCCTTCCAGCGGCCGTGGTCGATCACCGAGACGCGCAGGTTGCTGTCACCGCCCAACGTCGCCTCGACGACCACGCCGTCGGGAACCTCTGTGGCATAGGCATGTTCGACTGCGTTCTCGACGAATTCGGAAACGGCGTGCACGACGTCGGAGATGTCGCAGGCATCGGCACCGAGGTCACCCAGCCATTCCCGAAGCCGGGCGCGGACGGTGCGCGCGGCGTGGATCGTCGCGTCAAGCGTCAGGTGCAGCGGCGGGGGCGGCGTACGTCGTTGCGCGGCAAGCATTGTGACGTCGTCGCTGTAGCCGGTCGACCGGAGCAGCAACTCCAGTGTCTCTGCGCACAGGCGGTCGACGGGGCGCAGGTCGGTATCCATGATGAAGCCCTTGCCGCCGCCGGCGATGTTCGCGGTCAGCTCGGCGAATTCCGCCGTGCTCGCCTGCATCGGCCGGCCGGGGCGTTCGATCAGGCCGTCGGTGTAGAGGAGGATCGAGTCGCCGATGTCGAGCACCTCGGTGCGCAGCGCGAATCCGGCACCGCTGCCGAGCGGCCCTGCGCCGGTTGGCTCCACGTACCGGGACCGCCCGTCGGCGGTCACCACCAACGGCGGCGGATGTCCGGCGGTGCAGTACTGAAACTCACCGGTGGCCAAGTCGAGCGAGCCGATGCAGATGGTGGCCGATTTCGATCCGGGCACCTCGTCGTGGAAGCGGTCCACCGCCGCGAGGGTTTCGGCGATGGTGTGACCGGCTGAGATTTGCATCCGCACGGCAGTGCGCAACTGCGACATCACCGCGGCGGCTTCGACGCCATGACCGACGACGTCACCGACGATGAGCGCCAGCCGATCTCCGAGCGGCAGCGCATCGAACCAGTCCCCACCGGCGGCGGTGTCCTCCGCCGCCACCAGGTACTCGGCAGCTATGTCGACACCGGGGATGACGGGCACTGAGGGAGCCAGCAAGGCCTGCTGCATCACGGTGGCCGAATCGCGGACGTGGCGGTACCGCTCGGACAACTCCTACATCCGGGCCTCGGTGGCCAGCCGCGCCCGCACCCGACGGGTCACGTCGTCGAAAACCAGTTGCACACCCTCGATCGATCCGTCTTCGCGGCGGCGCGGCGTGACCAGAAAGTCGAAGAACCGTTCCTCAACGCCTGACCCGTCGAAGTCGAGCTGCAGGCGCCATTCGGCACCCGATTGAGGTTCACCGGTCTGGTACACGCGGTTGAACATTTCGTAGATCTGCTGGCTTTCGAGTTCGGGATGAACCTCGCTGGCCGGCAACCCAATTGAATCGGACTTCGGAGCCAACGTGCGGTAAGCCGCATTGGCCGCGATGAAACGATGCTCCGGTCCCTGCAGGCCGACCACCATTGCCGGGATGCTTTCGAAGACGCGCCGCACGTCCTCGGCCTTCCCGACCGCTTTGTCCCAATCCTTCTCGGCCGTCATTCACCCTTCCTACGACAGCCTCGCCAGGGCGAAGATCCGGCGCGATGACCAGTTGGCAAAGTGTCGGTTACCCAAATTATCAATGCATGTCAGCCGTTTCGTGCATTGATTTTTCGGGCACACCCGCGTGTCCGCGGCCCGCCTTAGGCGAATGCCTCCGCCAGCGCGGCGTCGGTAGTTGGGTGGATGGGCAGCACTTCGTCGAGCCCACATGCCTCGACGACCCGGGCGACCCCGGGGTTGCCGCTTACCAAACGCAGCGCGATGCCGCGGCGCTGGCAGCGCTGCGCTTCGTCGGCCAATACCTCCAACGCGCAGCAGCCCATGAACTCGACGTCGTTGACGTCGACGACAAACGGGCCTGGTGGGGTGGTAATCGCCGACACTTCGCCGAGCAGCTGCAGCCAGGTGTGCTCGTTAGCGGCGTCGATCTCGCCGCCCGCCCGGACGATCATGACCGGTCCGCTTCGCTGCGCGGTGGCGCGCAACGTGCTGTGCGGATCGCCCAGCTCGCGGATCAGCCGGGTACTCAGCATCACCTGAGCAATGCCTGGTCGGGAATGATCTCCTGACGCCAGGCTCATGGTGCTCTTGTATAGCAAGAGCGGCCGGGTGGAGTCCAGGTTTCGACGGTGCGCGGCTGAGCGCAGCGCCAACGCCAAACTAAGCCGAGGCCGGTTGGGAAACCTTCATCAGCTTCATCAGGTTGCCGCCCATGATCTTGGCGACGTCGTCCTGCTCGAATTCGGTCAGCTCGTCGACGAACGAGATGGGGTCCTTCAGGCCCTCCGGGTGTGGCCAGTCGGATCCGAACAGCACCCGGTCGGTGCCCACCATCTTCACGATCTCGCTGAACCGGTCCTCCCAGAACGGGGTGATGTAGATGCAGCGCTTAAAGGCCTCGATGGGGTTCTCGCTGAATGAATTGGGCATCTTCTTGTAGACGCCCTTGAGGCCCTTGAACAGGTCGGGCACCCAGTCCGCGCCGTTTTCGATGGAGAGGATTCGCAGCTCCGGATTGCGCGACAGCGCGCCGTGGCACACCAGCGCACCCATCGCGTCCATGATCGGCCGATGCCCCATGGTCAGGCTGCGGAAGGCGGTCGGCTTGAACGGCAGGAACTCGTCGCCGGGCTCCCACACGTTCGCGAACTCGGAGTAGCCGCTGTCCGATGCGTGCATCGAGACCGGGAGCTCGGCCTTGATGCAGGCGTGCCAGAACGGGTCGAACTCCTCGAGGCCGAATGACCGGCTGCCCCGGTAGCCGGGCACCGGGGCCGGGCGGACCAGCACCGTGCGGGCACCGCGCTCGAGGCACCATTCGAGTTCTTCGAGAGCGCGCTCGACGATCGGCAGGGTGATGACCGGGGTGGCGAAGATGCGCTCCTGGTAATTGAACGACCAAGTCTCGTACATCCATTGGTTGAGCGCGTGGATGACGTCGTGGGTCATCTCCGGGTCGTCCTTCATTCGCTCTTCGACCAGGCTGGCCAGCGTGGGAAACATCAGCGCGTAGTCGATGCCGAGCTCGTCCATCACCTCGAGCCGGGGACCGGGCTCACGGAAAGCGGGAATTGCCTTCATCGGCTCACCGAGGATTTCGCGGTAGGACTTGCCTTGAGCTCCGTTGCGGAAGTACTCCTCCTGCGCACCCGGACGGGCTACCACCTCGAACGTCGGGTTGGGAATGTATTCGCTGATGTGGCCGCGGACCACGATCTTGGTCCGGCCGCGGACCTGCACGTAGTCGATCACGTTCTTGCGCTTGTCCGGCAGGAACTTAGTGAGTGCTTCCTGCGGCTCGTACATGTGGTTGTCGGCGTCGAACACCGGGAAGGGAAGCTCGCGAGACGGCATGGCGATCTCCTTGGCAGTTCTCTGGGGTTGGTAATGACGTTACCACTGCTGCGCAACAGGGTGTACCGGGACTATTGCAGGCCTACCGTCGGCGTCGTCCCGTTGATGACGGCGAAATTCACCGTCGCGGTCGCCGCGAGCTCGTCGTCGGTGTCGCCGTAGATGTCGACCTGCATGACCATCGCCCGCCGGCCGGACCGCAGCATCCGGGGCACCGCGCGGGCCAAGCCCTGCCGGATGGGTCGCAGGTAGCGGACGAACAGATCGGCCGTCGTCATGGTGGTTCCCTGCTGCAGATGGTCCAGCCCGAACTGGCCGCCCGCCACGTCCACCAGGGTGGCGATCAATCCGCCCTGCAGCGCGCCCGAGGTGTTGGTCACCTTCGGGCTGACCGGCATCGTCATCGCGAACTCGCCGTCGTGGTAGCCCGGCCGCATCCCGATCTGCGCGAACAGCTCAGCAAGCGACGGCGCGGGCGTCTCCTCTTCGGTGTCGCGGATGCCGAGCGCCCTGCTGCAGAAGTCGTAGAGCTGGCCGGCGTCTATCGGAGTTCCGTTCAATTCGGTTCCCAGCCAATGCAATCGCTGTGCGCCCACGATGGTCTGCATCACGATCGCGGCCGCCGACCCGACATCGAGCCCCGGGTTGAACACTCCTTCGGTAATGCCCTGTCCCACGACGTCGCGGATGAGCTGATGCAAGGGTGAGAGCACCCGGGCGTATTCGCGCGGACGAGTCTCGGCCAGGTGCTGGTTGTAGAGGCTCAGGGCCCGGTTCAGACTGTCCTGGGTGCTCGACTCCGGCTGTTGACTGACGCGGTCGATCACCAGCTTCAGCGCCGACGTGCTGTCCAGTCCGGTGGTCTCGTCGCGCCAGATCTGTACCGAATGCGCGATGGTCCTGTCGAACAGCGCCAACAGCAATTCGTCCTTGCTGCTGAAATGCTGGTAAAAGGCGCGCAACGAGGTCTTGGAGCGGGCGACGACCTCTTGCACGGTGAAATCGGTACGGCCGGTTTCGCCCAGTATCGCGACTGCCGTCTTGATGAAGCGATCGCCTCGAGTCACGTCAGCGTCATCGTTGGGACCGGTCATGAGTTTCTCCCGTCCTGGTCGCCCGTTGAGAATGAGGTTACCGCGCTGCGACGGGAAACCGGACAGGACGGCTGGCAGAGCGTCCGTGAGTGGCGCCGATATGGTCGGTGTCGCCAACCAAAGGAGGACGGGTGTCGTACCCACTGCAACCGCTCAGCAGGGCGCAGCCCGTCGCGAATCGGCAGTCTGCCGCGTCGCGGGCTTTTTGGCTGTTCATGCTGACGGGCCTCGGCGGGATCACCGCCGCGGTAGGGATATCGTTTGCGGTCGCCGACGTGACCGCAACACCGGCGTGGGTCGCCTCGGTGATCGGCGTCGTACGGCAGTCGCCGGGTTCGCGGGTTGCCGTGCGGTGATGCCGCGGGTGCGATACCGGATCACCGCCATTCTGTCGGGTCTGCGATTGCTGGCGCTGCTGGGGTGCGCTGCCCTGGTGATCTGGGGGCTTGGTGCCGCGCAGGTGATTTCGGGCCGCGCAGCCAAAGGCGTCATCATGGCCGCGGTGGTGGGCGCATTGCTGTTTCACCTGTCGACGTCGACGCTGTTCATGGGTGATTGCAACGGCCTGATGTTCCGAAAGACGTTGGCGCACTGGGACCTTGTATCCCAAGTGGTGTTCACCGCCGGTAGCAGGCCCGGAACCGTCGAGATCGGGACCGCGCTGCGGCCAGGAGCCAAGCTGAACCCTATGCCGGTAAAGGATGGGCAGGTACTGACCGACTTACCGCTTCGGACGGTGGTGCCACGCGGCAAGTTCGACATCGACAGGATGCGGTGGGTGCTCAATCAGTCTGGCCGCCAGGATATTCCGCTTGTCGAACGCAGTCCTGGCGAGCGGTAGCCCACGGCCGCCAACCGGCAAGCTAGGCGCTCATTCAGCGCGGACGGCGCCGCCATCGCCCGCGAAATGGCTCCATCAGGCTCTCTTGGGCGGTGAAGCGCCGCTGCGCGCTGGCCAGGGGTGTCGAGGACGACGTCTGCTCGATGCGGCCACTGTCGCCGACCAAGAACACCGCCATCGCCGGCGGCGCATACACCGACCAGCCGAGCGGAAACCGTTCGGCCACCAAATCCGTTGTGGAGTAGGTGATTTTCTTGTCGCGGATGTAGTCGCGTACCGCGGCGATCGCGTCTTCGGCGGTGGGCCTCGGTGGTTCTTCCTTGGAGTAGGCGTCCAGCACGGCACGTTTCACGTTGTTGCGCCATGCGGCGAGGCCGACGATGGCGCCGTACCACGCGGCGACGCCGACGCCCAGGGCGAGCAGCGGGTAGTAGAACGTCAGTCCAGAGGCCAGCCAAGCCAATGTCACTGCGGCCACACAGATTCCGGCGAACAAAGCGGGCGGAACCACGACAGCTGCCACGCTCACCGCGTTCTCCCGGAGGCTGCGCGGGGGCCGATCCTGCGATTCGTCCGCCGCGGAAATGCCCGACATGGCCAGCCCCCCCGGAACACACAAAGCCACCACCCCGGCGCACAGGACGAACCCGGCGATGGTCAACGCGGTGTCGAGGCTCGAGCTCATCGGATCAGGCCGGCCAGGCCGAGTTGGTTGAGTGCGGCGTCGAGGTCGGGATTGGCGAAGTGGGTGAATACCGCGGCGACGTCGTCCGGGGTGACGGTGTGGTCGGCGGCTGCGGCCAGTAGCCGGTGACATGCGCTTTCCAGGCCGGGGCCCACGACTGCGCCCATGGCGTCGACCGTCTCCTGGGGTGTCCAGATGGCCGGCAGTGGGTCATCGAGTTCGTCGAAGGTGTCGGCGGCGCCACGCCACCACCTTCCGTCACTCCACCAGTAACAGAAGCTGAGCAGCCCGTTCTGGTTGCGGCTGTTGAGCACCGAATCGTTGACCCAGGCCGGCGCGCCGCAGTACAGGTCGGGCAGCGGTTCGTGTCGCTGGTAGGCCGCTACTAGCAGTGGGGAGTTCCAGCGCCCACCGGAGAGCACCGCCCGGTCGCCGGGCAGGACATAGAGGCTTGATCCGCTGCGGGCATCGGATTCGTATGAGGCTAGGCCGGGTGCGATCCGGGGCCCCCAGTGTGACCGAGCCCCCGTGTAGGTCGCGGCCAGCACCGCCCAGCGGGCCCAGGTGTCGGGGAGGGGTTCGATGTCGTCGGTCTCGGTGGGCCGGCGTCCGCCGGCCTGACCGGCCGAGGCGGCCATGGACGCCTGTGCCGGAGTGCGGCCCTGGGCGGTGGGACCGGCCAGGTAGCCGGCCATCCAGACCGGCAACCGCGGCCGGGGGTAGGCAGCGATGTCGTCTCGATAATTCTGCGGTGGTTGCAGTTGGTGGTCGGGGAAGGGCTGCTCGCCGTAGTCGTAGTCCACGCGCAGTTGACCCTCGCTGGTGACGATCAGTAGCAGTCGCCACCAGGGTCCCGCCGACACCTGCGCGCTCACCTCGCGTTGCGCGCGCACCAGGTCCACCACCGACCGGGGCACGGTGACCGGCTGCCACCCGTCACCGGTGGCGAACGCGCAGTCCGCGCTGCCGGCGCGAACCGTCAACGCGAAGACCGCCCTGAACTCCTGCCAACCCGGCGGCCCCAGCGCTGCGAGTTCCTGCGCGATCTGGTCGAGCATCGCCGACACTCGGGCGCCAATTTCCTCGTCGCGCAACGCCTTTTGCGGATCCAATGGGTCTCCGTCGTCGACGATCGTGAAGCCGGTGGCGACGCGTGGGCCGCCATTCGAGGCGTCGGCGAACGCGTCGGCGAGTTCGAACATGAATTTTCGGGAGTCTCCGCCGGCTGCCCGTTGAGCCAGCGCGCGTTCCTGCTCGGCGAAGTGTTCCCGGGCCACCTCCGGTGGCGTCGACGACGACACCTGCTCGATACGTCCGCTGTCGCCGACCAGAAACACACTCGTGCCGCCGTGCACCGGCGAATACACCGACCAACCGGCCTCGAACCGGTCGGCCGCCAATCCCGTTGTCGGATAATCCATTCCCGCCTCGAGGATGTACTCGGTCACCGCGACGACAGCCTGAGTGGCGCTGAGCGGACCTGCTGTCATTCGGACCTCATGACGTCGGCGCCGATGCGGGGCGAATCGCACCCGCGAGCAGTTGGCTGTAGGCGAGCCGGCCGAGCAACTGATGGCAGGCGTCGGTCTCGGTGTTCAGCCGAACGAGACTGTTTTTGTTGCCGCGCTCCAGCCAGTAGACCTCCCAGCTGCCATCGGCGGCTTGCTCGACGCACCACGAGTAATCGGCATGGCCGCCCAGAGCGAGCACTTGGGGCGCAATGCCTATCAACTCGAGGACGCGGGCCAATTCGGCCAAATTCATAGCGGGATCTCCTTGAGGTAGCCGGCATTCACCAGGTCGACGATTGGGCGGGTGAAGTAGTACTGGATGCCACCGCCCGGCTGACCCATCGCGGGCGCGATCCGGCCCTCCCATATCGGGATGGGTCGCATCACCTCGTACCGGTGGTAGCCGGCGTCGAGGCTGTGCGGTGGCAAGGCGCGTTCGGGAAACAATGTGCCTACCGGCGAACCGAAGACGCCGAACCCGGGTCCGAAGCGATCGAAAAGCTGGCCTGGGTTGAGCACACTGGGCGTGCGATCCTCGGGAGAGCTGAAGCCCTGGGGATGCGTCTGAGGATCGGGCCATACCAGTTCGGGGTTTCCGTGCGCGTCGCGCTGGCCGGTGGGCCAGTATTCACGGTTCCACTCGGCCTGGGTGAGACCCCCGTTCGGGTGGTAGCTGTGGGGGAGCATGTTCTGCACTTCCGGGTGCGTACGGGGTGCGCCCGGGGCCAGCGCGTCGCTGACCCGATGGGGGTTGGCTGCTGCGCTGTCCAGCAGGCTTTGATCGAGCAGTCCGGCTTGAGGGTGGCTGAGCTGGTCGGTCGGTATCGTGCGGCCGTTGACATCGTAATCGCGCGACGGCGCGACGACGGCGGGAGCGTCCGATTGGGTTCCGTCGTCGGCCCGAGGCGCTTCCTCGTGCGGAGGTGGGAGCGTGTCGGGGTGGCCGGAATGCCAACGGGCATCCCAGATTCGGCGGTCGACGGAATACTGGCCGTTCGTCTCATCCAGGCGCAGCGGACGGCCCTGGGCCGGCTCGTCGGTGTGTAGCCCCGGCTGCCACCATGGCCGTTCGGTCCGGTGTGCCTCGATGTGTACTTCATCGAAATGGCCGGCCGCGATGCGGCCGAAGTTGGCCAGCGACTCCGTGCGCACCCCGAGCGCCGGATCGAATTCGTAGTAGGCGGTGTGGGTGCCGAAAGTATTCAGCAGGTCCATATGGCGTGGGAACTCGGCGGTGACCCGATGCGCGCCGAAAGGTGCCATGGCTGGATCGACTCCCAGGCCGACGCCGAAGAACCGGCCCAACGAACCGGGCGAACGAGCGCCGAGTGCGGTCACGATGTCCCGCGACGACGAAGCGACGAAGACGTGCTCGCCGATGCCGAAGTCGGAAGCATGGTGTTGCAGCGCCGCGCCGGGCGAACCGGCCAGCGTGATGCTGTGCACGTGGCCGGCCAGCTGACCGTTGCGACCTGCGTAGCTGGTGGTCGTCGAACCATAGGAGTGACCAAAGATGTGGTTATGGGTGAAGTGTTCGCCGTGAGCGGCCGCGTTGAACGCGGCGATGTCGCCGTGCAGGATGGCCCCGCCCTCGCTCGCCAGCCCGTGAAACGCCATCCGGAATATTCCTTTGCCGCTGGGCGCGTCGTAGCCGATCCAGGCGATCGATGCGGCCTTGAGGTCCGGGTTCTCCATCGCCACCGACTGCAGATGGTTCAGTGCATTGCCGAGGTTGCCGCCCAGCTTGTCGATGGTGGTGGTGACCCCCGGTACATGCCATGACACCGAGTCGGCGCGATGCGGGTCGTAGCCGACGCTGACGACCATCCGGCCGTCTCCGTGGAACACCTTTGGGTCGAAGGCCAGGATGTGCACCTCACCGCCGAGTCGCGCGGCCTCAGTCTTCGCGTTGTCGAGTGCCCGCCGAAGGTCGGCGTAGCGCCTCAGTTCTTTGCGTTCCGCACGGGTCAGGTGTTCGCCCGCGTCTTTGCGGGACTGCAGCTCGTCGAGTCGCTGGGAGAGCTGGTGCTGGTTGGCTTCGTTACGCGCCCACGCGGGAACGCCTTCGGCGTTGCCTATTTCGTAGGGATAGGCGTCGATCAGCGCGCGCTGTTCCTCGCCGCTGAGCTCGCGCCACCACGCGACGTTGTCCCTGGCCCGTTGCTCCCCAAAGCGATTGTCGGCCAGGTGATGTCGCACCTCGTCCGGACTGACCGGCGGAATCCGTTTCCACAACGCCTCGTTCGCCATTCCGCGGGAACGCTCGGCGTCGGGCTGGGAGGCGACCGCACGGCCGCGTTCAGCCGGGTCGATCTCGTGGTGTCCCGCAGACTGTTCCGGTCCGTCTGGCGCGGGATCGGATGCGCGGTGGCCGTCGTTCAGAACTCCGTCACCGTCTCCTCGGGCCAAGTCCCGTGATTCTGTTCCATGACCTGAATCGCGTGGGCCCTCGCCATGCTCGACAGTGTGTCCGGCGGGTCGTTGAGCAGGGTCCGCTTGTCGATGGTCAGCGGGTGGTCCCGGGTGGGTTCCGGCGGGTCGCTCAGCGACACCGCTTTCATCTGGTAGGTGATGATCTCTGGGCCCTCCCGAATGCGCCGGAGGGTGATTGTCCAGCGGTACGGGTAAATCTGACGGGCCGGTGGTGGGCGGCCGGTCCGTTTCGCCTCGATGTAGTCCTCCGCCACCATGTCCGTCGACCAGCTCGGGAATTCCGTCACGACCCCCGTCTGTGAATCGATGACCAGCTTGGTCGAACCCACCGCCTCGCTGCCCGCGGCCTGCTCGGGCGTCAGGATCGGCGAGCAGATCCATCCCATCTCGAACCGCAGGACCTCGTAGGAGGTGTCCGGGTCGATCCTCGCCAGATACGCCAGTGCCTGGTCGGGTGTGTCCAGTTCCGCCATGTTGGCCTCCTTGCTGCGGAGTGATCGGGCCGAAATGATCGGGCGCGATGGGCGTGAAGTGCAGATAGGCGGACTTGTCGACCAATCGCGGGGGTGGATGATCCGACGTCCGATTGTGCTGCGGATCCCACCACACCGGACCCGCGGCGTCGCGCGGGTACACGACGACGGTCGCATGCGCGCCATTCAATTCGGGCGTCCCGTCCGGCCTGAACAACGGTTTGCCGCTGCTGTCGAACTTCTGCCAGCCGTTGACCACCAGGGCCGACGATCCCGGACCCATCCTGCTGATCCGTTGATGCAGCGCTTCGAACTGCTCGGGTATCGCCAGGCCCGGGTATCGGTGCAGGCCGTCCCCGAGCCAGGCCTTGGCCCTGGCCAGACCACTGGCCTCGCCGAGTCGGTTGGCCTCGTATCGCGGTGCCGACACCGTCGGCTCACCGTAGAACGACGCCAGCGCCGCAAGCGAGGAATCCAGGCAATTGTTGGCGCGGCCGGCTACCGCCGGGCCACCGTCGTTGATGAGGCCGCCGTAGGGATGGCTGCGTGGGTCAGCCCAATGCGCGTAGCTTCCTTCCTTTTCCAGCAAGGATTCCCGAACAGCCGTTTGGTGTGCCGGATCCTCAACCGGCGCAAGCTCTTTCGGGCCGTAGATGCGGTGGTTGGCCGGATTGTCGAAGCCCGTCGGGTCGACGGGACCGGGTCCTGGCGGCGGCGAGTCGTCGCCGTATCCATCGGAATCGGGTCGTCGCGACGATGGGTCCCGATGCGGATCATGTTGTCCGCCATGGCGATCCGGCCCGCCAATCCGGGTAGTGTCTGTCGACGCCGGCCGGGCCGTGCTGTGGCCTGCGTCGGACAAGCCTGGGGAGGCGACGACGGACGGCGCCGCTGCGGCATCGTGCGGTGCGGCCGCGTCGGCGTGATGTCGGGGATCCGGCTGCCCGGCATCGCCGTCGGAGTGTTCGGATTCCGCGCGCCTGGCCGGCTCGGCATGCCAGTCCTCGGTGAGCCGGCTGCCATGGTCGGTGGGATGCGGCCTGTCGGTGGAATCGGGGGCATCCACCCGCTCGATGCCGGAATGTCGTTCGTCGCGCCCGGCCCCGTCACGGGACGGCTGAGCTTCTCGCGGCGGTGCTCCGTCTCGCGCGGGCGATACGGCATCGCCGCGCGGCTGCCCGTCGCGGGCCGGTCGGGCATCTGGAGCGGGTGCGACGTCAGGCGTCGCCGTCGCGTGTGCAGCCGGGTGGTCTTGCGGCAGCCGCCCGTCTCGTGGCGGGGTTTCGGCGTCATGCACCGGATGTGTCGCGGGTTCGACTCCTGCCGGCGCGCGTACCGCGTCAAGCCTGCCTTTGGCCGGTGACCCTGCGTGTGCAACGGGTTCGGAGGTCCGAGCGGCCGGCGCGCCGGCATGCTGTGCGGAGGGGGCTTCCGATACACCGGCCCGCGCGGTCGGTGGCGCCGGAGTGCCTGGCGACGGGGAGTGGGTGGGTGCGGGCGGAGATCCCGCTGGGTTGGAGGCAGGAGCGGCATGGCTGCTCGGTGGTGCCGCAGTCGGCGGTCCGGCATCCGCAACGCCCGGATGAGCGCCGGTAACGGGTGCGGTGTGGGGTGCGATGGCCGCGTCGGTGCCGGCGAAACCGGCCGGAGCCGTCGGCCGCCCGTCGTATCCGGGTGACCCCAAGTTGAGGGGCACATCCACATTGCCGGGCGACGGACCGGCGATTTCGGGGGAGTGGGCCGCAGCCGATTCGGCCGGGGGCGTCCGCGGATGCTCGGGCACGGGCAGCGGGTCCACCGACGGCGACCCGGACCGGTCGCCCGTCAAGGCGGTCGACTCCGGCGTGCCGGTGGTGTGTGCCCCCGGGCTGCGCATCCCGTCCACGGCGCCGAACACGGCGCCGGCACCCGCGGCATCGGCCAGATTCATGTGCCCGGTCAGTGCCTGCTGGGCGGCCAATGCGCCCCCCGCGTTGCCGACGAACGACGCGCCGAAGTTCTTCGCACGGTTGCCCAGCGCCGAACCTGCGTCGAAGTCGTGTGCCCCTTTGACGACCGGACCCATGACGGCGCCCGAAATCGCGCCGGACTCCACATCGCTCCAGAACGACGTGGAATCGAAGTCGTGGCGATTGCCCTGCAACATCTGTTGGCCCTGAATGCCCGCATTGAGAGCACCGGACATGACGGCGTTGACCGCGGCGCCCTCGAGCGCACGCACCACCAGTTCGGTGATCACTCGGGCTATGGCCTCCGAAGCCACCTTGGCGACCGCGGCGCGGATGATCGACGAAATCGCCGCTTCGGCCGCTGCCACAGCGGCCGCGATCTCCGCCGGAGCTGTCCAGTTGATCCAGGAGGTGGCGATCAGCGCGCCGACAGTTGCCGCCAGCGCAACCAAGTTCGCGATGAACATCTCCTTCGCAAACTCGATCTCGGTCGCCACCTTGTCGACCGCCTCAGCCAACTGGCGTAGCTGCCCCGCAACCTGGTCGATCGCCGGGGTGAAGGGTTTGAGACGCTCGTCCACCGCATTGTGAAGCTCGCCGGCAGCGAATCCGCCAAGCGTGGTGTGGGTGGCGGTGTTCAACTCATCTTTGAGCCCTTCCAGCTGATCCGCGTAATGCCGCCATCGACCGGCTTGCCGCCGGCATGCGGTCTCGTCGCCGTCGGGAAAAGGTTCACCGATGAGGTCGCCCACCCATCGCAACCAGCCGGGAAGTTGAATGCCCATCTATCACGCGTCCCGCATATGTTCCGCCGGCGGCAGTTCTCGGGCGCGCGCCCGCCGGCGGGTCATCGTGATCGTCGTGTGGTCAGCCGGCGACGCCGCCATCCTGGGCGACGATGCTGTTGGCCGCTTCGGTAAGCTTCGGGGCCACGCTTTGTACCGCCTTCGTCAAATCACTCGCGTGGGCGATCACCTGCTGACGATCCGGTTCGAACTTTTCGGCGAAACTGGAACCGATCTTGTCGTGGGACCAGGGTGAGTCACCCGACAGCTCCGCAGTCAAATTGTTCAGCAACGAACCGATGGAGCTTCCGAGCTCGTCGAACTGGCTGATGCCGGCGCGAGCTACTCCGTCGTCGTATCCGAATTGTCCTGCCATGCCCTTCTCCCTCATCCCGTCCAACGGCCAGTGCCGCCGGAAACAATCAGTCATTGTCGCGAATCGTCAGCCGCCAATCTTGCGCGTCCTTGCGATCGGCCTCGGCGGCCAAGGTCTCGCTGATCGCGCGCCGGTCCCGCGAGCCGGGCGCCGATAACGGAACCTCGGGACGCATCCCGTTGAACTCGTCGACGGGCTGCACGCCGAATCGAGCGACTTGCTGCCATAGCCCGGCCTGAAACGCGTCGGTCTTGGCGCGCATCTTCGCTGCGGCGGACTGTGCGGCTTGCACGACGGCGGCGCCCGCGTCGGCGCTGGTCATCTCTGACAACAGAGTGTCGTCGAACTCGACTTGCACGACCACGCCCTGGGCGTTCACCCAGACCCGGACCAAACCGTCGTCCGACCATGCATCCGCGGTCTCGAGTGCCAGACGTTGTGCGGATCTGGCTGCTGCGCCCTGGAATCGCTGCAGATCGGACAGCAGCCGATCCACGCGGCTGTCGGCACCGTCCACGAATTCCCCCATTGCACCCCACAGCGATTTCCTAGCGACCGCCGTAACCGTGCGGACAGTTTACGGTGCCGCCGGCGGACAAATGTGCACAAGTTTTGGCCCCGTGCGGGCTCAGTTCCGGGAGCCGCGGGGTCGGCCACGGCGCCGCGGCCGAACCTGGTAACCGCCGCGCTCGGCCAGCGAACGCAAGCGACGTAGCGCGAACTCGCGCGATCGACCCGACTCGGGGATCACCACCCCGGCCCACAGCCCCTCCACGCCCGGCACCTGGTACGCCTCGCTGGCGCAAAGCCAGCGGCGCGGACATGCCAGGCATGCCGCCCTGGCGTCCTCGTCGGGTTCGGTGGTCGTCCATCGCTCCGGGTTGGCGGTGCAGGCCGGGACGTATTCGTCCAGCGGTACGGACAACGGGATTATCGCTGCGGTCATTGCTTCCCTCCCAGTTCTTGCGCGTGCGCGCCGTCGATGCGACGACATAATCAAGAATCTAACACAAGCGCTACGAATAAAGCATAGCTGCTACGAGAACGCTGGAATTTGGCAGGTTGTGCGTTGCAGCGGCTGCGAGCACGCCAGGCATCGGATAGGGCTGGCCGCGAGAGCTTTCAGCGGATAAGCGAAGGGGGTTCGCGCTTGGGACGGGCCGCTACGGGTGAGCACTGCGGCACGGAAAAGACGTAGCGCCGCAGTGATCAACATCTGTCACTCCAGTACCAAAAAGCATCGTAGGGACCGATGTGACTGGTGTGCTTATGCGCCGGCGCTACTGCGACGACGTCCGGTACTCGGGTTCGGCCGCTACCTGCTGCCCCTGGGCCGGCGTCGAGGAGTGGCCGACGCTGGGCAAGCCCGGCGAGGCCGGGGCGTTCTGCTGTCCGGACACTTGACCGCCGGCCTGCTCTGCGGCATGGCCGCCGACAAAATCGGTATAGCTAGCTTCCTGATGCGCCGTGTCCCGTTCGGGCGCCGAGACGGACTGCACCGCCTGCGCGGCACTCGTTTGATACCCGCTGTCCGGTTCGGACTCCTGTGCATATTGGCCCCAGTACTGCGCGGCGGACTGCGCATACTGCTCGGCGTAAGCGGCGTACCAGGCTTGTAGTCCGTCGGGTGTGCTCGGCTGTGTCAGCAGTGCGCCGAGTCCGGCAGCCGTTTGCAAGGCGTTGAGCACGACGAGAACCCACAGTGCCCACCCGGCCTCGGTCCCGTCGGGAAGGCCGATCAGCCTCGACAGCGCATCAAGGAAGCCGATCGCGGCCAGCGCGGCGACGACCTTCGCGGCGGGAGTCTGCCCGGGAACCAACCCGAATCCCGCAACCAGCGCCGCGAGCACGGCAAACCGGACATCCCAGTCGATGCCCCCGACGTTGGGCATCGTCCCGTAGCTGACCAGGTAGGAGCACAGGCCCAACAGTGCGACGGCCAACGTCCAGTGGCGATGCGACAGTCGCGGACCGGATTCTGGCTCAGTGGCCCACTGCGAGTAGCCCGGTTGCTCCGCTGAGTAGTAGCCGCCCGACGACGGGTTGCCGAACGGATTAGCCATGATTACTCCTTAGATTTCAGTCTTCGTCGGCCAACGACGCTTTGAGGTAGCGCATCTCCTCGTCGGTGGCGACCATGGTCACAACCGACGAGCCGGCCCGGGTACTGACTTTGACGGAGTCGGTGTCGATGTCGAGCAATTCCAGCGCGACGTCGGCGTTGGCTGTTACGGCAGAGTCGGGCGGGACTACCACGATCGCGGTCACCCCGACCCGCACCGATTGCTCGGCCACCCCGTCGAACATCTCCACCGAGTAATTGCGATCGGACCCCGCCTGCATGGAACCGCGGTTGAAGTCGGTGACCCACAGCAGGTCGTGATCGTCGACCTCGTCGACCATGGTGCGCCACTTCGCCGGTCGCCGGCTGTGGACGAGGACGTGTGCCCCCAGCGCCAACGACCGCAGCACCACCTGTTGAGCCAGATGCAGCGTGCCGGCAATCTCCACCCGGCGGATCTGCGGTCCGAACAGCGACAGCGCCACCGCCCGACCGTGGTCGTCGGCGCCGATCACCTGCCCGCACCCGGAGGCCGGGATGTACAGCTGCTCGAAATCCCGGACTCCATCTCGCGTTGTGGAATCGCTTGAGTACGCCCACTTTTCGACCTGCCGCGGCGGAGGAGGCACTGGCAGGGTCGCTGCCAGCGCCGAGTACTGGTAGCCACGCAGATGGGTCAGGCCACGCAGGTCGATGCGGGCCCGGCCGTGGGCGTCGAAGCGGGCCAGCCCGCGGATCTGGACCGGGCCGCGCGGACGATCGCGGCGCAGCGACAGGCACATCGTGGTGGAGTAGCTGGGGATGGTCCACAGCAGGCCGAGTCCCCCGGTGGTGAGCATCCGTGGCCTGATGGCGAAGCTGCGCAGCCGGAACCGACCCTCCCGGCAGGTGCGCCAAGTCTCCTCGACCGTGGCCAGATCCACCCCGTCGGCCAGCTGGTTCGTGGCCTGGCCGATCTCACTGGCCGTCAACACCCGGATGCGCAGGCCACCCTCGGTCAGCCGGTTGGCCACCCGGCGCGTTGCTGTGGCGGCCGCGCGCAGGATTCCATTGCGGCCGCCGCCGCGCCGGCGCACCGCGGCCGCGCATCGTGACGGGTCGAAGCGGATGGCGATCCACACGTTGCGCTGGGCGATCGCCGGCAGTGGACCCAGGACGGCGTCGTAGACGGCGGCCACCTGGCTGTGACCCTGCGACCGGGCGCCCTGACTGATCACGTCGATCGAATCCAGGGTGATGTCGAATTGCTGCAGACAGTCGACCAGAGCCTGCACGGGCACGGTTTCGCCGGAAACCGTCATCCCGGGCTCCATGATCGTCATCGCCTGCGGGTTCTCCTCGATTTGCAGCAGTGACATCAAAGTGCTTCCGTCCCAACGGAAACCGATCAGAGTGCCTTCGGCCATGGGCACGTCGAAGGGTTCGGCCGGAGTCTGCTTTTTGGCGCGCCTACCTCTTATCCGGCGCTGTCGCCAGAAACCGGTGCGCAGCGCGATCAACCGCGGCAGCGTGGTGCCGCGGAACCGAACCACCAAGATCAACGCCACGGCGAGTCCGGCCACGCTGCCCTGCCAGCCGGGAAATCCGAGGAGCGGCGCGATCAGCGTTCCCACGGCGACCAGCAGTTGCAGCACAAGCAGATCGGCCAGCGGCAGCAGGCGCTGCGCACCGATGTCGATCGTCGAGCGAAGTCCGTTCGCTTCCGATGGCGTGCCCCGGCTCGGGGGCGTCGTCGGGCGGCGCGGCACAGAGGGAATCTTATCCACGGCGCAGGGCGAAAACTCGCGCGGCTTTAGCGCTTGGCCTTGTTATACGCTACCGAGGCTCGGTGCTGGACCGACGCTGATGGGAGTGGTTATGCCCGCGCAAATCACCACGCGCGCGCAAGTAAACGGCTATCGGTTCTTGACGCGGCGGTTGGAACACGCGCTGATTCGCGCCGACTCGCGGATGATTCACGACCCGATGCGCGGCCAGATCCGGTCGCTGCTCGTGGGCCTGGTGATCGCGGTACTCGTCACCGGCGCGTGCGGCGTGCTCGCGTTTTTCAAGCCGTCGCCCAGCATTGGCAATGCGCAAATACTGCTCAGCACCTCGAACGGCGGCCTCTACGTGCGCATCGGCGATCGATTGCACCCGGTTCTCAATTTGGCGTCTGCCCGGCTGATCACCGGGAAACCCGATACCCCGAAACCGGTCAGCGACAAATGGCTCAACCAGCTGCCTCGCGGCCCGATGGTGGGAATTGTCGGGGCTCCCAACAGCATTCGCGGCGGTGCCGACATGCGCATGTCGGCGTGGACGGTGTGCGACACCATCGCGACCCCGGACGTGACCAAGAGCACCGGTGTGGCCAGTGTGCAGACCACGGTCATCGCGGGCGACCTCACGCTGGGCGACGACATCCGCAGGGCGTCGCCGGCGCAGATGCTGCTGGTGATATCGGGCGACGCGGTCTACCTGATCTTCGACGGCGTGCGCGCCCAGATCGACCCCCACGAGTCGGCCGTCATCAACGCCTTGCATCTGCGGAATGCGCAGATACGTCCGATCTCGGGGTCGCTGCTCAACGCGTTTCCGCTGGTCCCCCCGATCAGGTCGGTGATGATTCCCAACGCCGGGAGCGCCATTCCGGGCAGTCCGCTCTTCGTGGGCTCGATCGTCAAGACCGTCGACTCGCGGGGTGAGCAGCTCTATGTGGTGCTGCCCAACGGGCTGCAACCGGTCTCCTCGGCGGCTGCCGACATAATCCGCTACAGCAATCCGAATGAGATTGCGTCACAAGGGGCCAGGGAAGTGCCGCCGGCACTGGTCAGCCAAATCCCGATAGTCCACACGCTGCCGGTCGACCACTACCCCAGCGTGTCGCCGCAAGTCGTGAACACCGAGCCGGACCGGGTGGTGTGCATGGCGTGGGAGCGGGCGAACAGCGCTGCGCAGGCCACTGTCCGGTTGCTGGTCGGTCATCGTCTGCCCATTCCGGACGGCGCGCAGCCGGTGGGTCTGGCAACCGCCGACGGCAATGGGCCGGGCGTCGACTCGGTGTACCTCAAGCCCGGCACCGGCGAATACGTCCAGGCCACCGGGGGTAATGCGGACAGCCGGGCCATGGGACAACTGTTCTACGTGTCCGACGCCGGGGTGCGCTACCACATCAAGGATCCGCCGACCGCCGCCGCGTTGGGAGTCACCGGCGTGCACGATCCCCGCGTCGAGGGCGATGTCCCGCAACTGGCGCCGTGGCCGGTGGTGTCGTTGTTGCCGGCCGGGCCGGAGCTGTCCCAGGAGGCCGCACTGATCGCGCATGACGGGATGGGCGCCGACCCGCGCGGATCAACGGTCGAGCAACCCAAGTCGTAAGCGCTCAGATCCGCAGTTCCCGAAACATCGCATACAGCCGCACAATCCAGCAGCACAGCGGGAAAACCAGCACGATGGCGATGTATTCCAGGATTTCGACCTGCCGACGCATCACGGGGGAGAACTCCAACCTCGGCGCGACGATCCCGCACGCGACGACCAGCACGATCAGCACCACCAGGGCCAGTGCCGCGGATAATTCCCAGTTGTCAAGGCCCACCGCCATTTTGACGATCGACAGCAAAGCGATCGCCAACCCGGCGCCGATCAGCGTGGCGCTCTGCACCAGATCGTGGTGGGTGCGCCCGCGCAGGCACAGGACCGTAGCCACCGCAATCGCGAAAACCGTGCCCTGCCAATAGAACCGGCCACTGACGTCGACCGCCAGGTAACAGCCGACGGTGGCGGTGATTGCGGTGGCCGTCAAAATGCCGGTCAGGTATTGGCTGGCCCGGCGAACCCGCACGATCATGCCTTCCTCGGTCGGGATCACCTGCTTGCCGACGGCATTGACGCCTTCGACGGTGGTTCCGCCCTGGGTTTCGATGTCGTCAAGCGGCTCGCCGGCCGTCGGCACCCGCGGCACCGGCAGCTTGGCCAGCAGGATCGTCACCCGGGGTGACAGGTAGACGACGATCACCGACACGGTTGCCAGCACCGCCCCGGTGGCCCGGGGCGGCGGATTCCACAGCAGGCCAACCACTGCCGCGGCGCCGCCGATTACTGCCAGGGAGATCACCGCGGTGTGCAGGGCCCTGCCGCGGCCGGTGATCAGCAACACCAGCAGCGACGCCAGCCCGGTCAGACCGAAGGCCATGGGCAGCGACTTCGCACCGAAGGCGTCGGGCACGACGTACAGGGAGCCGCTGAACACCAGCGGAATTCCCACCGAGGCCAGCCACTCCGAGCGCCAGGCACCCGCCGAACGATGGGCGATCACGCACGCGACGAGCACCGCCAAGACGCCGACTCCGAGGGCGGCGGCGGGAATGTATATCTGGGCAGTGTGTCGCGGCAACAGAAACGCGGCGGTGACAGTGGCGGCCAGCCCCACCCCGAAGCAGGTGAGCAGCCGGGCATCTCGATCCAGCCAGCTGATGATCGGACTTCCGGTTTGCCCGGCGTCCTCGACGGGGTCTTCCACGTCGTCGAACAGCATCGGCCGGGCCGGCTGGTCGATCTCGCGGATGGCCAGCAGCTCACCGTCGTAGACGTTGGCCTCGTTCAGCGATCGGCTGGGGTCGATCGGGTCGTCACCGAGCCGGGCCAGGGTCCATTTGCCCTCGGTGGTGTCGAAGACCAGTCCTTCTGGTCCCGGGTCGGGCCCGGGATGTGCCGCCAGGTGTTCGTTGGCGATGTCGATGACGTCGTCGATGAAGGCGGCAATGCTGGTATTCGCCGGCAATCCGAAGTCCAGCCGCAGGTCGCCGACCACCAATGTGACTCGGCTGAGCGTGGGCTCGACCTCGGATTCCGCGTCAAGCTCGGACAGCGACGGCGGTAGAGTCATCGCCATCGTCCTCCTGGGGAATTTTGGGTCATCGGTTGGTGACAATACCTAGGGACGTCTTTAAATTTGCTTTCGAGTTTCGGGGAATGACCTGTTGAGTACGCAGGGTTTTGTGCGCCGACTGCGGGTGTCGCCACCACGGATGCCGGGTGGCGAAGTCAACCTGCAGGCTCCGCCGGAGGTGCCGCGGGTGATTCCGGGCAACCTCCTGATGAAGCTGCTGCCTTTCGTGCTGATCGTTGCCGTCATCGGCATGATCGCGCTGATGGTGACCGTCGGGGGCCGCGACCTGACGAAGAACCCGATGTTCCTGATCTTCCCGATGATGATGGTCATGTCGATGGCCGGCATGTTCATGGGCGGCGGCGCGCGGTCCGGCAAGGCGGCCGCCGAGCTCAACGAAGAGCGCAAGGACTACTTCAGCTACCTGGCCAACCTGCGCGACGACGCCGACATGACCGGCGAGGGGCAGCGCACGGCACTGGAGTGGAGCCACCCCGATCCGCGGGCGCTGGCCGACGTCGTGGGCAGCCGCCGGATGTGGGAACGCCGACCCACCGACAACGACTTCTGTCACGTCCGGGTGGGCATCGGGACACACCGACTGGCCACCCGCCTGCTGGCCCCGGAAACCGGCCCGCCCGAGGACCTCGAACCCGTGTCGACGGTGGCGCTGCGCCGTTTCGTCAAGACCCATTCCGTGGTGCACGCACTGCCCACCGCGGTGTCGCTGCGGGCATTTCCCGCCATCACGTTCGAGGGCGACCGAAAGTTGGCGCGGCAGTTGGTGCGGTCAATGGTGTTGGAGCTGTGCGCTTTTCACGGCCCCGACCATGTGCAGGTGGCGGTGGTGACCGCCAACCCGGACGGCGAGAACTGGCGCTGGGTCAAGTGGCTGCCGCAAGCCCAGCACGCTACGGCCCGCGACGGCATGGGCTCGCTGCGGCTGCTCTTTCCGAGCCTGGAGCTGCTGGAGCGGTCGCTGGCGACCGACCTGGGGGAGCGGGGCCGGTTCAGCCGCAACGCGGAGCCGGTCAAGGGCCTCAAACAGCTGGTGGTGGTTATCGACGACGGGTACATCAGCGGCACCGAACGACTGGTCACCGACGCCGGATTGGACAGCGTCACCCTGCTGGACCTGAACGGCGCGGATGCGGCGGCGAACCGGCGGGGGCTGCAGTTGGTGGTCGAAGACGACTCGGAGGGTGAGCATGTCGGGGCTCGTACCGCGGTCGGGGTAGAGCGGTTCGCCACCCCCGACACGATCACCGTCGCGGAGGCCGAGGCGACAGCCCGCCGCATCGGCCGCTACCGGCTGGCCAGCGCCGCACACATCGTCAGCCTGGAGGCCGACTCACGGGCCACCGACCCGGGGCTGATGGCGCTGTTGAAGATTCCCGACGCCGCCGAGATCGTTCCCGAGCAGGTGTGGCGCAAACGCTCGCCGCGCGAACGGCTGCGGGTGCCGATCGGGTACACGCCCAACGGCCAGCCGCTGGAACTGGACATCAAGGAGTCCGCCGAGTCCGGGATGGGTCCGCACGGATTGTGCATCGGCGCTACCGGTTCGGGAAAGTCGGAGTTCCTACGCACGCTGGTGTTGTCGATGGTCACCTCGCATTCGCCCGACGTGCTGAACCTGGTGCTGGTCGACTTCAAGGGCGGCGCAACGTTTCTCGGGCTGGAGGGGGTGCCGCACATCGCGGCGATCATCACCAATCTGGAAGACGAGCTCATCCTGGTCGACCGTATGCGCGACGCGCTTGCCGGTGAGCTGAACCGGCGTCAGGAGCTGCTGCGTGCGGCCGGCAACTTCCCGAACGTCAACGAGTACGAACGCGCCCGGGCGAACGGCGCGGAGTTGGACCCCCTACCGGCGCTGTTCATCATCGTCGACGAGTTCTCCGAACTGCTTTCGCAGAAGCCGGATTTCGCCGAGTTGTTCGTGATGATCGGGCGGTTGGGCCGGTCATTGCACGTGCACCTGCTGCTGGCTTCGCAACGGCTTGAGGAAGGCAAGTTGCGCGGGCTGGACTCGCACCTGTCCTACCGAATCGGGCTCAAGACCTTCTCCGCGGGCGAGTCACGCAGCGTCCTGGGCGTGCCGGACGCCTACCACCTGCCCAGTGTCCCCGGCTCGGCTTTCTTGAAATGCGATGCGTCCGAACCGGTTCGGTTCAACACGTGCTACGTCTCGGGAGAATATATCCCGCCGCGCCGTGCCGCACACAGCGGCCGGGGCAGGCAGCTGGGCGCGCTGGCGCCCAAATTGTTCACGGCCACGCCGGTCAAAAAAGACGCCGTGCCGGCCGCCCCGGAACCAGAAGGGCGCGTACCGGATTCCGGTATGCCGTCATCTCCGACGAAGACGACATTGCTCGACGTCGTCGTCTCGCGGCTGCGAGGCCACGGCCGGCCGGCCCACGAGGTGTGGTTGCCGCCCCTGGACGAGAGTCCCGCGATCAATCAGCTGCTGCCGGACGCCAACTGGTCGGCGGGCGAGAACCTCGACGGGCGGTTGTGGATGCCCATGGGTGTCGTGGACCGGCCCTATGATCAGCGCCGCGACGTGCTGATGATCGACCTGTCCGGTGCCCAGGGCAACGTCGCTGTGGTCGGCGGCCCACAGTCGGGCAAGTCGACGACGCTGCGCACGCTGATCATGTCGGCGGCTGCCACCCATACCCCGGAACAGGTGCAGTTCTTCTGCCTGGACTTCGGCGGCGGCACGCTATCCAGTATGGCGAATTTGCCGCACGTCGGCGGCGTCGCCGGCCGGATGGACGCCGACGCGATCCGCCGCACGGTGGCCGAGGTGTCGGGGGTGCTGCGCGCCCGAGAGGTGCGGTTCCGCGATCTCGGCATCGAATCGATGCGCGACTTCCGGGCCCGCAAGGCGCAGCTGGCAACCCTGCCGCCCGAGGTTGCCGCGCAAGATCCGTTGAGCCAGGACAAGTTCGGCGATTTGTTCTTGGTTATCGACGGCTGGGCATCGGTCAGAAGCGACTTCGAAATGCTCGAGCCTACCCTGAATTCGCTTGCTGTGCAGGGACTTTCATACGGAATACACCTGGTGATCTCGGCGTCGCGCTGGATGGAGATGCGCGCGGCCGTCAAGGACATGCTCGGTACCCGCATCGAATTGAAATTGGGCGATGCGCTGGACAGCGACGTCGGCCGCAGGTTCAACGAATTGATCCCCGTCGGCCGCCCCGGCCGGGGTATGAGTCACGAGCGGCTGCACATCCTGATCGCGCTGCCGCGGCTCGATTCCAGTTCGGGCGTCGAGGATCTGCCCGGGGGTGTGGCAGCAGCGGTCACTGCGATGCGCGCCCACTACGGCAACCGGCAAGCACCGCGCGTCCGGATGCTTCCGCACAAGGTGGATCGCGCCGCCGTGGTCCGGGCGGCGCAATCGGCCGGGATGCTGGGCAAGTCATGCGTCGCCATCGGCATCAACGAGGCCGAATTAAGGCCCGTGGTACTGGATTTCGACACGCAGGCACATCTGGTGGCGTTCGGCGACGCGGAGTGCGGCAAGACCGGTCTGCTGCGCAACATCGCCACCGGGCTGATGGAGAACGCCACGCCCGAACAGTGCAAGATCGTCCTGGTCGATTTCCGTCGCTCGATGCTCGGCGTGGTGGCCAACGACTATCTGGGCGGATACGCCACGGCGTCGCAGTCCTGCGCGGAGCTGATGACCGCGCTCGCGGCAACGCTGAAGGATCGGCTGCCGCCCAGCGACATCACCCAGCAGCAGCTCAAAGACCGATCGTGGTGGTCGGGCCCGGACATCTACGTCATGATTGACGACTACGACCTCATCGTGAGCGGCTCGATGAACAGCCCGCTGAGTCCGTTGGTCGAATATCTGCCCCAGGCACGCGATATCGGTCTGCGGGTGGTGGTGACCCGCCGCATCGGCGGCGCGGCGCGCGCCATGATGGACCAGTTCATCGGACGCCTCAAGGATTTGTCCTGCCACGGTTTGGTGATGAGCGGCACGAAAGACGAAGGCGCGCTGTTCGGCTATAAGCCCACCGAGATGCCGCCGGGGCGGGGAATGCTGGTGTCGCGCACCATGAAGAGCGGAGTGATCCAGCTGTCCAGGATGCCCGACCTGTGACCGGGGTCAGTGAGCTCAGGCGAATCCGAGTGGCGTCGGCCGCTCCCGACCACATCCGGGTGTCGGTCTTCGGGGGACGCACGCAGCTGGACATCCCACTGCCACTGGATGTTCCGGTGTCCGGCTTCGTTCCGGAGCTGGCGCGGCTCGTCCGTTCCCGGGACAGCGAACGCGACGGTGAAGCGGCGTCGAAGGACGAGCGCCGGACCTTCTGGGTGCTCAGCAGATTCGACAACGGCACCCCCGTACGACCCGACCAAACTTTGCGCGAAGCCGGGGTGCTCAGTGGCGAATTGCTGCGGCTGTCGTCGCGGCGGGCACTGTCGCCACCCATCCTCTACGACGATGTGGTCGACGCCGTCGGCCGGCTGAACAAGGCGGCTTACGCCGCCTGGAACGCGGCCTCGGCGCGCTGGATGGCCTTCGCCGGTGTCCACCTCGCCGGCCTGGCCCTTGTCTATTGTCTGCTCGGCCGGGGCTCCCTGGCCGACCACGCCGACCACTACGTGATCGTCGCACTGGCCGTGGCCGTGGTGCTGACGCTGACCGGCGGCGCCGCGTTGGCGCACCGTTCCTACGGGCTTGACGACGTGGCCGCGGCGCTGGGGTGGGCGGCGATCCCGATCACGGCTGGCATCGCGTGGGCCCTGCTGGCCCGTTACGGCGACTACGGCCTGGCGGCCGCCTGCGCGGCGGTGGTGGTGTTGTGCGCCGTCTACGACCGGATGATCGGGACCGGGCACTGGGCCTATCTGGCCGGCGCGCTGGCATTCGGTCTGACCGGCATCGCAATGCTCGGCCGTGCGCTACATGGACGAGCCGACATCGTGTTCGTGACATCGGCGGTGGCCGCGATACTGATCTGCCTCACGGTGCCGCGGCTTACGGTGCGGCTGGGCCGATTCGAGACACCGACGGTCACTGTGGGAACCAATCGTGAGGACTGGGACTTCGAGAACCCGTTCCAGCCGCCCGCGTCGACCAAGGACCGCGACGGCGATTCGGGCACGGCGATGCCGACCGCGGAGGCCGTCTGGGCCAAGGCGAAGTCGGCGACGGTAACGCGGGCGGCGTTGCTGACCGGTTTGGCTGCCGGTGTAGCGGTGAACGTGACGCTGCTGCTGGGCAACGCCGTCCTGCACTGGCCCGCGTTTGTGTTCGCGTTGGCGTGCGCGGCGGTGCTGGCTCTGCGCAGCAGAACGGTCGAAACCTGGTTCGAGCGCGCAGCGTTGGCGGTGCCCGCCGTCGCGATTGTCGCTGTCGGTTGCGTGCTGGCCCAGGGCGGGATCACGCCGATGCCGGTCATGGGGCTCGGCGTGCTGCTGGCCGTCGCGGTTGGTGCCGCGTTGGCCGGCTTGACCGGGGCCGGCGGTGGGCTGCCGCGTCGGCTGGCTTCGTTGCTTGCCTATGCGGAGTACGCGGCCGTCGGATCCCTTGTTCCGTTGGCGCTGTGGGTAATGGGCGTCTACCAGTGGCTGGGGTTCTGACGTGAGCCCGATGACGATCAGCCGACGGATCGCCGCAGCGCTGGCCGCGTCGATGTTGGCGGCGGCGGCCAATCCCGCGGCGGCGTGGGCGATTCGGCCCCCGGTGGTGGAACCGGGTCCACCACCCAACGGGGCGCTCGGCCCGATCGAGCCCACGGATCTCAAAGCGATCTGCGGGATCCCGACCGGAGTGTTGCCGCAGACCGATTTCACCTTGCAGACGAGCGCGGAAGCGATGCTCGGCTACGTGAACGCGTGGCGGTTTTCCCGCGGGGCCGGACAGAAGGTCGCCGTCATCGACACCGGGGTGAATCGGCACCCGCGGTTGCCGGCGCTGGAGGGCGGCGGCGACTACGTGTCCAACACCGACGGCCTGCAGGATTGCGACTCACACGGAACCGTGGTTGCGGGAATCATCGCGGGTTCGCCCAGTCCCGCCGACAGCTTCGCCGGGGTGGCCCCGGAAGCGACGATCCTGTCGATCCGGCAGAACAGCACGGTCTACGGCGTGACGGAGGGGGGCTCCGGGCAGGCCAACGATCCGAACGCGGTGTCGAAGGGATACGGCAACACCCTGACTCTGGCGTATGCGATCACGCGCGCGGTCAACCTGGGCGCCACCGTGATCAACCTCTCGGAAGTGGCTTGCAGCCCGGTCGGCGCCGGGCTCGACGATGTGCAACTCGGTCGCGCGGTTCGCTACGCCTACGAACACAACGTGGTGGTGGTGGCCGCCGCGGGAAATGTCAACAGCCAAGACTTCTGCAAAACCCAAAACGCCATGGCGGACCCGAACCTGCCGTTGCAGAGCGGGTGGGATTCGGTGCGGACCGTCGCCAGTCCGGCCTGGTTCAACGACTACGTGTTGACGGTCGGCGCACTGACTACGTCCGGGGAGCCTGCCGATTTCAGCCTGCGCGGGCCCTGGCTGGGGGTGGCGGCACCCGGTGAACGGATCGTCTCGCTGGACTCGCGCGGACCCGGCCTGATCAACGCCATCATGAGCACACAAGGGCTGGCGGTGATCAACGGCACGAGCTTCGCGGCGCCGTTCGTGTCCGGAGTGGTGGCCCTGATCCGGTCCCGGTTTCCCGAGCTGAACGCCGGTCAGGTGATCGATCTGATCAAGCACACCGCCCACACGCCGGGCGCCGGGCCTAACGAGGCCACCGGATACGGCGTGGTCGACGCGGTGGCGGCGTTGACCTATCGCCTTCCAGCGCCAAACCCCAACCCCGATGCGGCGACGCCGATCGCCGGACGCCCTCGTGTCGATCCCGGTAGCCAGCGCGCTCGCATCATCGTGATGTCGGTCACACTGGCAACCTTGGCGCTGGCGGGGGTCGCCTGGGCGCTCTCGGTGGCCAGCAGGCGCCGCGCGGCACGAGCCGCCGATTCCGGGGCTGACCAGCCGGAACAGTAGCCGCACGCCGGTCGATCCCGAGCAGAATCGACCTCCTGAGCAGCGGCAATGCGTGGAAGTCTCGAACTGAAAATTAAGCATTTTGCGCTACGTACGATTGGATACGGCGCACGACCCGGAACCGGTCGAGAGGGGGGATGTTGGCCAAGCACACACCCGCCGAGGACGAGCGCGGTTCGTTGGCGCGTCCGCCCTGGTTGCCCGACGAGAAGAAGGGACGGCGCGTTTACCTCGGCCGGGGGAAACGGCAAGACAAAGAGGATGCCGGCAAACATCGCGCCGACGAGGCAAAGGTGGACGTCAACGGCCATGACTCGGTGCGGTCGGGGCGCTCGCCGAGCCAGCGTGAAACGCGACAGCAACGCGCGGTAGCCGACCCCGCCATTCCCGATCCGGCAGCCAAGCGCGACGAGATTCTGGTCACGGGGCCCTTTGACGCCTCGGCGGAGTTCCCACCGAGGCGGGAACGCATCCCGGTGTCGCGGCGCCAGCCGACGGACGCGCGGGAGTCCCGAGCCGAACCCGAGGATGCGCCGGAGTTTCGGCCCAGGCGGGTTGCGGTGAGATATGACCGCCCCCGACCTCACCCGGACCAGCCCTCCCCGCCCGAGATGCGCGCCGCTGCATCGGCCGATGAACCAGCGCCCTTTGCGCCGCCACCGCGTGAGCTGGCGGTCGAGCAGGCTCAGCCCACTGAAAAGGCGATCCCTCCGGAGGCAGAGGGGACGTCGGTGCCCACCAGTGCCCAACCACCGTTGCCGGCCGACCAAGAAGACGTCGCTCCTCCCGTCGCGGACTCTCCCGATGCGACGGCACCGTCGGTCGATGATGGGGAGCCACGACATGCCGAGCCGTGGTCCGCGGGAAGCGACTTGCCGAATACACCCGAGGCTGCAACAGAATTCGAGCCGCCGGCGCAGTCGACGGCGTGGGCGGATGATTCGTCGTTTGCTGAGGCGGCGCTAGAGCCTGAGTCGGTTTCAGCAGAGCCGGTTCCGGAGTTTCAACCCGAACCGCGTGTTGAGGTGGTGCCCGACCCTGAGCCGGTACCGCCGGAGCCGATTTCCGACCTTTCGCCGGAGCCTGACACATTCGCCGAATCGTCGGCATCCGACGAGGCGGCAACCGGTGCATCCGTACCCGGGGAACTCGATGACATCGAGTTGCGAGCCGCGGCGCTGCTCGAGCAGATCGCGGCCAGGCGGGCACACGCCTCGGCCGCACCCGACGAATCGGTGGTCGACTCCACACTCGGCGACGAATCGGACGCCGCGGCCCCGGAATGGTTGTCCGCGGAGTTTTCGAGTGATGCTGAGGCCCAGGTGGATTCATCGCAAGACGCGACGTCGGAGCCCGAAACGCCGGCTGAACCGGAAGCGTTGGACGAATCCGCGGACGATGCCACCGAAACGCAATGGCCGCCAGCGGAGGAGCCCGGCGTAGAGGCCCCGCTGCATGACGTGGCCGAGACGGACTCGCCGGCTGAACAGCCGAACGAGCAGGAACCCGCCGGTCCCGTCGTCCCGGCAGAGGCGCCATCACCAGCACAGGACGACCCGAACACGGCGCCTGCCGCCGAGGAACGGTCAAAGGGGCCCGCCGCGCGCCGTCCGGCCCCACCGCCGTGGCAGATGGCTGGTTCGATGATCTCGGCAGTATTCGAAAGGGTTCCCGACGAGGATCTGGGGGTGCCCCACGCGCAGCCGCCCGCACCGGCAGCTGAGCCGCCTGCGGCGTCCAGCCGACACCGCACACCGCATCCCCAGCCTCCCCAGGCGCCGCCGGCCAAATTCCGTCCGGGACCACCTCCGGGTGCCCTACCGCCGTGGCCGCCACCGCCGCTTCCGGGCCCGTTTCCACCACCGCCGTGGTGGCCCGGACCGCCGCCCGGTCAGCGGGCCAAGAAGCCACCGCCGGCGTCTCACGCCCCGGCCACCGGCCAACCGCCACCAGCGCCGCGTCCTGAATCGCCGGGACCACCCCGGCCGCCGGTCGGAGTGCCACCCCCGAGTTACCAGCCTTTTCGGGTGCCGCCTTCGATAGACGAAGCCGAGATAACCAACCCGTATCGCTTTGCGCCGCCGTCAGGTTGGCGCCGTTTGGTGCACAACGCGACCGGCGGGCACGTCAATCCGGGAGCGTCTCGCAAGGAACGCACGCAGGAGCATCTGCTTGCCGAGATCCGCCAGCCGATCGCCGGAGACTTCCGCATCGCGGTGTTGTCGATCAAAGGTGGAGTAGGCAAGACCACCACCACTTTCGGATTGGGGTCGGCACTGGCGATGGTGCGCCACGACCGGGTGATCGCCGTTGACGCCAACCCCGACCGCGGCACCCTGGCCGAGCGAGTCGGAGACACGTCGACCACGTCGACGGTGCGCGATCTGCTGTCCGATCCGAACATCCACCGGTACGCCGACGTGCGGAACCACACCCTGATGGCGGCCAGCCGGCTGGAAGTGCTTGCCAGCGAACAGGATCCGGCTGTTGCAGAGGTGTTCGGCGCGGACGACTACCGGCGCACCGTTGAGATATTGCGGTACTTCTACAACGTGATCCTGACCGATTGCGGCACCGGGATCATGCATTCGGCGATGTCGGCAATCCTGGACCTGGCCCACACCATCGTGCTGGTGAGCTCGCCCGCCATCGACGCCGCTCGAAGTGCGTCGGCAACGTTGGATTGGCTTATGCAACACGGACATTCGGGACTGGTCCGGGAAGCTCACGTGGTGCTCAGCGCGTCGCGTCCAGGTTCGGCAGCGTTGAAACTGGACAAGGTGTACGAGCATTTCCAGCCGCGTTGCCGCGCCATTCATCTGATCCCGTTCGATCCCCATCTCGCCGAGGGGGCCGACGTCGACTTCGCCCGGCTCAGGCCGGCGACCAGACAGGCATATCTCGAACTGGCCGGGGCGGTGGCCGAAAACTTCGGACGACTGCGACCCGCGCGAGAACAGGCCTAGCGTCGCAGGATTCACACTCGCGCGACGTTCTAGAGGGCGGGCATCTGGATGCGATGATGTGCGACGTGAAGCGCACCTTCGAGGAGCTGGTCGCAGAGGCCGCCTCGGTCTCTGTAGCCGGCTGGGACTTCTCCTGGCTGGACGGCAGAGCCACCGAGCAGCGCCCGTCGTGGGGATACCAACGACTGCTGCGTGCCCGCCTGCCGGAGGTGGCCTCGGCGCTGGACATCTACACCGGCGGGGGTGAGGTGCTGGCGGGGGCCGGCCCGGTCTTTCCCGCGACGATGGCTGCCACCGAGCCGTGGCCACCCAACATCGCGCTGGCCACCCAGCTGTTGCATCCACTGGGCGTCGTGGTGGTCGCCACCACGGGCGACGAGCCGCCGCTGCCGTTCGCCGACGCCGCCTTCGACCTGGTGTGCAGCCGGCATCCTTCGGCGGTGTGGTGGGACGAGATCGCCCGGGTACTCAAACCGGGCGGCACGTACTTCGCCCAGCATGTCGGCGTGATCTACCTGCGCACGCTGATCGAGTACTTTTCGGAACGGCAACCCGAACGCCGGATTCGTGGACAGCTTGACCCCGATAAGGTCAGGGCCGAAGTGGGTGCGGCCGGGCTCGATGTGGTCGACCTACGATACGAGCAGATCCGGCTGGAATTCTTCGACATCGGCGCCGTCATCTATTTCCTGCGCAAGCTGGACTGGGTCGTTCCCGGGTTCGCGGTCGAAAACTACCGGGATAAGCTGCTAAAACTGCACCAGCAGATCGAAGCCGACGGGGCATTCGTCACCCACACCTCACGGGTACTGATAGAGGCCCACAAGCCGCGCTGACGCCGACGGATCGTGACCGCTAGGGGGTGGTGTTGGTAGACGAACCGCCGGCCGGCCGCACCACAGCGGAGTGGCCCAGCGAATCGCGATTCGGCCACTACGTGCTCACCCGATTGCTGGGTCGCGGCGGGTTCGGCGAAGTGTATGCGGCCGTCGACACCAAGAAGAACCGGACCGTTGCGCTGAAGCTGTTGCCGCCGTCGTACTCGGGCAACCCGGTTTTCCGCGCGCGGCTGTTCCGCGAAGCCAGCACCGCAGGCCGGCTCAACGAGCCGCACGTAGTCCCGATCCACGACTACGGCGAAATCAACGGCCAGCTCTACATCGACATGCGGTTGATCCCGGGCTCCGACTTGCGCGCGGTGCTGGACGACAACGGGGCACTGGGTCCGGCGCGGGCCGTCTCGATCGTCGCTCAGATCGCTTCGGCCCTGGATGCGGCGCACGCCGAGCAGATCATTCATCGCGACGTCAAACCCGCCAACGTACTTCTCGCTCCCGGTGACTTCGCGTGCCTAGTGGACTTCGGGCTGGCCAATGCCGCCAGCGACGCCAAACTCACCACCGCCGGCAACACGATCGGCACCTTCGCCTACATGGCCCCGGAGCGACTCGCCGGCGGGGACGTCGACCACCGCGCCGACATCTACGCGTTGGCTTGCGTGCTCTACGAGTGCCTGACCGGCGTCTCTCCCTATCCGATCGGCGACGTCGCTGCCCTGATCGCGGCGCACTTGGTATCTCCGATTCCGCGGCCCAGCCAGGATCGAGCGAGCATTCCTGCCGGATTCGACGAGGTCGTCGCCAAAGGTATGGCCAAAGACCCCGACGACCGCTACCCGAGTGCGGGCGAACTGGCGACCGCCGCCGATCGCGTACTGAATCCGTCGGAACATCGCAGCGACACACCCTCGGGGACGACTGCGGTGCGTGCCGGCGGTTCGGACGCCGTTATCCCGGCGCGGTCTAGGCGCGCCCGCCGGATCGCGGTGCTCGCCACGATCGCCGTCGTCGTGCTGGTCGCCGCCGCGATTCCCTACTGGATCAGTCACCGGCCGCACAAGTCGGCGAACTCACCGCCTAGCACCGTCCTCGCCCTCGTCACCGCGACCATTCCGGTCGGCAAACACCCCGAGGGCGTGACGGTCGATCCCGCCACCCACACCGCCTACACCGCGAACTATGGCGACAACACGGTGTCGGTCATCGACACCACCGGCCGCGGCGTCACCGCCACCATCCCGGTGAACAGAGGTCCGCTCGGGGTGGCCGTGGACCCGACCACGCACACCGTCTACACCGCGGACAACCGCGACGACACGGTGTCGGTCGTCGACGCCAGCAGCCGCACGCTCGCCGCCACCATCAAAGTCGGCACCAACCCGTGGGGGATAGCGGTGGACCCCGCCACCCACACCGCCTACGCAGCCAACAATTGGGACAACACGGTGTCGGTCATCGACACCGTCAGCCGCGCCGTCACGGCCACGGTCCAAGTCGGCAAACACCCGGAGTGGGTGGCCGTAGATCCACTCACGCACACCGCGTACATCACCAACAACAGCGACGGCACCGTGTCGGTCATCGACACCGCCAACCACACGCTCACCAACACCACGATCACTGTCGGAAACGGCCCGCTCGGCGTCGTCGTCGACCCCACCGCACACGCCGCGTACACCGCCAACTACGGCGACAACACCGTGTCGGTGATCGACACCACCAATCGCACCGTCACCGCCACCATCAAAGTCGGCACCAACCCGTGGGGGATAGCGGTGGATCCCACCGCTCACACCGCCTACACCACCAACAGCACCGACGGCACCGTGTCCGTCATCGACACCGCCAATCGCGCCGTCACCGCCACCATCAACGTCGGCGCCCGGTTGTGGGCGGTGGCTGTCGACTCGATCACCCACACCGCGTACACCGCAAACAGCAACAACACCGTGTCGGTGATCGAGCCGGCCCGCTGAGCGTGGCCTGCTTTAATCTTGGGCCTCACGGCGGACGGCGACGGGGGTCAGGTCGGTGATCGGGACCTTTTCGAGGACGCGGTCACGCTGCTGTTGACCGAGGCGCCGCCGAGCTGGCAGCAGCTACACGGCGAGTTCGAGCCGTCATCGCAGCCGGTGGTGGCGGCCACCGGAGCGTTCGCGTGTAACCGCCCGGTCTGGACGCTGAACACGCACTTCCTGCACACGGGCGTGATGTTCACCCTCCGGGTCCTCAACGGTGAATTGCGGGTGTGCGATATCGGCGCCGCGCCGGTGCCGTGAAACGGCGGTCGACTGAGAGCAGGTGAGGAGCGCGCGTGACGAGTTCGCAGTTGCCCCCGGACGGGTTCCGCTGGGTGGAGTCGGCCGGCGAACAACCCGCCGGAGGAGCGCCGCACAGCGTCCCGGCGCCTCCTCGCCGTCGTCGACGATGGCGGATCGCGGCGTCCGTCGTCGCAGTGCTCACCTTGACTGCTGGTGTCGTGGTCGCGGTCTGGACCCGGCCGTGGTCGGAGCATCGCGGCGGCAGGGCGCACGACGCTGACACCGCCCATCCCGCGGCACTGCCGACGGGCACCCCGAAGGAGTTGTTGGTGCCCTTCCCGCTCAGCCGACGGCCGGTACCCGGATGGCACGTCAACGCCCGCGAGATCGGCCTGCCGCCCCGCGTGGCCACGGGAAGCTTGTTCGCCACCAGCGGCGAGAAGGCCTATTTCGTGACCACGCACTGCGATGACGACGCCTGTTCGCGTCCGATGGGCTGGGTATACGGGCTGGACACCCGCACCGGCGGCAGGCTTTTCGCGCCGGTGGCGATGACCGGCTTCTACGGAGGCCAGTCCGACTGCTACGGCAATGGGCCGTCGGTCGCGGTATGCGTCACCGGCGGATTCTACAAAGACCGGCCGCAATTGGCATGGGTGATCGATCTCGCTCGCGGCGCGGTGACCTTCACCGGCCCGACCCAGCTGTATCCGCAAGGCCACGCCGGCCACGAGCCGGCGATCGCGGAAGTCGGCAACCACCAGGGCCAGACCCGGGTGGTCGCCGCGATCAGGGACAAAGGCATCTACGGTGTCGGATCGCATGCGGAGCTGACGTGGTTTCTGCCCGGCGCCGGACTGGCTGTCACCCCGAATCACCTGCAGATCGACGACATCCCGCCGATGACTCTTGCGCTGCAGTCGCGAGGCTCCGACCGGACCGGTCCGATGTATCGCGTGTTCTCGGCGGTGGACGGCAAGGATTTAACCCCGAATCCGCCGGCAGGCATGACCATTGACAAGGCCGCGGTGTACAACGGCGGCTTTGCCTATAACTACCAGCAAGGTGCGTCCCAGGGCGTCGTATTCTACGACACGCTGGGGAAAGAGGTGGCGCGCCAGGAAGTAGGCTTCGCCTCCCCGATGAGTAATTCGGCGCTGCCGATCTTCGTGGCCAATCCGACGTCGAACCCCGCGTTTTTGGTATTTACGGCTGCGGGCAAACTTTTGGCCCGAATACCGAGCCAATCGATGTCTTCCGAATTCAGAACCATCGGCACCAAACTGTACGTCAAAACCGGCCTGACAGGCGCGGACGAAAGCTGGCAGCAATGGGATCTGCTCACGGGTAACCCGGGACCCAATTGCAAGATGCAGCTCGGCGTCAGCTATGTCGCCTCCGACGGCAACGTCATCGTCTACCACGACCTCACCAGATACGTCGCCATCGACTCGTCGACCTGCCAGACCCTGTGGGAGATTCCATCGGAACGCGAAGCCCCTGACCACATGGTCATCTGGAAGGTCGGCAACGGGCTGCTGGGCGGTGGTACCGCCAACGGCGACATCGTGTCGCTGCGACCGCCGGACTGAGTCCTGGTGTCATCGGCCCCGGAGCTCCCGCAACACCTGCACATCTTCGGCAATGAGCTGATCGATCCGGTCGCTCAATTCCCTTGCGGCCATAGGCTTTGCGCAGCTGAAGTCCGGAACGTAAAGGTATTCGCCGTCGTCGTTCAGGCGCACCCACACGACGGCGTTCTTGCTCCGGTTGAAACCCCAGTCCCGCGCCGGTTGCCAGTCGCTTTGCACCCTGGCGAGCACCGTCACGTCGGCGCTACGCACGCTGACCTCGGCCGGTGCGGCCGGCGATTTCCGGACGCTGACAAGTTCGTCGGTGGGCTGGGCGCTGTGTCGTTGCCGGTATTCAGGAATCACGATCGCCGGATGCTTGCCCGGCCCGCTCAACTCGACTGTCCCCGCAATTGCCGCTCCCAAGTCATAGGGTGACAGAGTCAACACCTCGACCACGTCGTCGGGTTTTTGTATCGCCAGAAAGCCCGATTGGTCCAACCGGTGGGCGACCATTCGCAGACCCGCTGAATTCGAGTCGGCATATTGCATGCTACATTCAACCCGCAGATCAGCATCTAGGTAGGATGAGAACCACTTCTTGAATACGCGTAAGTCCCCGTGGTTGTAGCGATCGGGGACCGATCTTGCATAAGCGTCGTACTCGTCATAGTTCGCGAATGGGTCAGTCCGCATCTGCATAAATGGGTACGGCATGAAGGCCCGGCCGTAATACTCGCTGATGATCTTCAAATCCAACAGCTCGATATTTCCGACCCGGCTCAGGCCGACCACGCGGTTCACGGTTGTCGCAGACTAAGCGGGAGATCCCGGGTTGGCCGCGGCGGTCTCTTGTGGTCCGCCGCCTACGACCGGGACGACGGCGTCGGCTTCGCCGATGACGTCCTGGCCATGCTTGGTGTGACGCAGCGCCTTGCCGGCCCGGTGCTCCCTGCCGGCTTTGCCGCCCTGATGGCCTGCGGCGGGTGCACCCGCGACAGGGGCTCCACTGCCTCCGCTGATGCCCGCGCGGGACGCCGGCACCGCCGCGGCGGCCGCGGTTTTGGTCACCGGTGTCAACTGGGCAGCCGGCTTGCCCAGCGACGGCCCGCGCGTTGCTGCTCCGCCGCCGCCTCGAGCGCCGCCCGAGCCCCCGGCCTTGGCCACCCGATTGAGGCGGTTGGCGATCGGCGTCGCCATACCTCCGGGTAGTCCCGCCGGATGCTGCTGCCCGCCCTTCGATGCTTGGTTCAGCGCCTGGTTGGCGGCGTTGGCACCCTGACCGGCCGTGTTGCCGGCGCCGTTGGCGGCGTCGCCGGCGCCCTGCGGTGAAACCGCGGGCATCGACGGCATACCTCGGCCGTTCGCTCCCGCATCGGGGTCACCCGGACCCGCCAGCCCGTTGGGGGAGGGTATTTCCGGAGCGCCCAAGCCGCCGTTTTTCATCCCGCCAGGCCCCCCGGGTCCGCCCGCACCGCGGGGGACGCCGAGGCCAGGTGGCCCCGCGCCCGGAACTCCTACCGTCGGATGCGACGTGCCGATGTCGGGATGCTTTTGATTGATGCTTTCGATCGACGGATTGTAAAGCGTCCTGATCACATCTTGTGCGTAAAGGTTGAGCAGGTTCTCTGTATCTTTTTGAGTTCCGGGAGTATCGCCTTCTGCGCGATTCAACACGTGCTCGTTGTATGTCTTTTCTTGCGCGAGGATCATGCTTCGGGTTGCGGTGATGGTGTGGCCGAAAGCCTCCATCATGATGCCCATGGAGTGTGCGGCAAGGGCGAGTTCGTCGAGCTTGCCGAGGGATTCCTTCGCCTTGTTCACGATCGCCGTGGCGGTTGCGCCCCGCCAGTTGTCGGGGGCGTCCGATTTCAGACTTTGGTCAAGCCAGTTGAAGAATTCCTGCCGGGCATTGGCGATGCTGTTGTGTATGTCGTCCCAATCGTGTGCGTGTCCGTCTAGATTTTCGGCGGCGGGTTTCATCGCGGCCAGGGCCGTCGCATAAGAATTGACCCATTCGCCGGACACGGGTTGGCGCTTTTGAGTTCGCAACTCCGTGCCATTCAACGATTGCGGGTGGTCCAGCTCGGGCAGCCGGGTGCCTCCGAAACCGTTTCCCTGGTTGAACGGAAATGGAAGAGGCGGACCTCCGGGCTGCGGCGCGAAAAGTGGGGGCGGCTCGAATGGCACGGAGCCCGGCGGGGTCGCCGGAAACGGCCCAGCGGCGGGCGGCGCCGGGGGTAGTACCAGTCCTGCGATGTCGACGTAGCCCGGGTCGCCCGGTTGAGGTGGGTCGGGTGACAACGGCCCCTCCTTTAGTCCTGACTCGTCGGAAGTCGTTAACGGGGCTGGTCCGCCGCCTGAATATGGTGGCCGGCGGCCTGCACCGCGTCCGCAAAAGCGGAAAGGAACCCGAGGTAGCCGTTGATGAGGCCCTCGACGTCCTTGATATCGGCGCTCAGATTCGCCTTGGTCTGAATCGCGGATGTGAAAAGTCCGACTGGCCACCCGTCCACGCCGTGAATCTTCGCCAGGCTGTCGCGCAAAACTACCGCGAGGCTATTGATCTGTCCGACATACTCTGCTTGCTTCCCCTCGGAAAACTGGAGATTCTCCGGGTTCGCCTGGTGTTGCCGCATGTAGCTCGTGATCTGGTCGAGCGCATCGTTCGTCATATCGTTCCTTGCAGGTCATTTCTCGTGCTCGAACTTCGGGGCGTATTCGCCGACGTCGCGAGACTGAAGAGCCCGGACTCACCGACTCTGGCGAGCCCGGGCCTCAGCCTGGTCGATCGACATCAACCGAGGATGTTTGCTGCCTGGCTGTTATCGAGGTCCTGCACCAGCTGGTTCTGGTCGACGGCCCGAACCTGGGTGGCATGCAGATCCTGGATGATCTCGTCCATCTCTTGCGAGAACCTGACCCGAAGGCCGTTGATCTCTTCGGGCGCGTGCCCGGTGTAGGGACCCGACGTCAGGGCGTTGAAAAGGCCGTCGATCTCGGTCCGCATCTGTTCGGCGTCCGCAGTGATGCTCCTGATCGCATCCAGCGTGCTGTAGTTGGCTTCGAAATTGTATTTGATGCCGTAGGTCATGAGTTTTGTACCTGACTTTCTAGCCGTCGACGTTCCGGTGGGCCTGAATGAATTGCATGGAGCTTTGCGCGAGGCGATCGGTCTGCGCTTGGATCTGGCGCATGTGGTCGAGGTGCTCGGCCATCCGGGCGTGGAATGACTGCGCTTGCTGACCGTGCCAATTCAACTGCACCATTTGGTCGACTTCGTCTTCCATCTTGGCGAGCAGCCGATCTGTGGTCTGCAGATGATCGTTGATGTTCTTGACATGAGGATCGGCATCTTCAGTGAGTTCAAATTGCCCTGCTGCCATTGTTTCTCCTTTGTCGTGTGTCCGTGCTTGCCGGACACGGTGGTCTTATTTCTGTCGGATACCGTGCTATGCCAATGTCGCCTCCCACCGGTCCGGCGACAATTCGACAAGTTGATTGATTGCCTGCCCGATCGCGTGGTCGGAACCGGGCTTCAGGGTGGTCCACAGTTGTCCGCTCGGTGAGGCAGTTGGCGCCCCGACAATGCGGCCCCGTTTGGTGTAGAACACCCCTACCGCGGCCGGCCGGCGCGAGATGCGGTCCTGATCGCTGCACAGGGCGTAGTAGACGATTTCGGCGAACGCCACCCGCGACGCGAGCGCCGAACCCAGCACCATCGCGGCCCGCGGTTCGGCTCCCAGGGCCCGCACGCGATCGGCCAGCTGAGCCGGGTCGTGGGTGCCGATCAGATTCCGGCTCACCATTTCCGTCGGTGCGCCGGCCGGAGATATCTGCGCTGCCTCGGCCCGGGGCAACTCACCGACCAGCGCTTGGGCGGCCCACCCGAGGTCCAAGGAACCGTCCGCTGCCCGCAGCACGATCTGGTTGCCGACACGTCGCGCCACCACGCCGCATCCGCCGCACCGGACGACACATATCCGCGCGATGCCGTCGGGCGTGACGAGACGCACCGCCAGCTCCCGCTCTGGCCGGCGCAGTGCCCGCAGAATCGGCAACAAATCCGGCTCGATCGCCCCGTCAGTGATCAGGCCTCGCGCAACGAGACTGCGGGTTGCCGCGTCGAATGCCGCGTCGAGTGCGTCGACGGTTTCGTGCCGGGGCCGCACGCCCAGGACGGTCGGAAAGCCCTGGACACCTATCCGCGACCCGATGACCTGTAGCTCGTCGTCGGACAGGGTGAAACCGGGGAGCATGGCGGTCGTCATATGGCCAGCTCCTGATCGGCGCCGATGACCGCTGGGGAGACCCATCGATCGGAGACCTGCTGCAACGTCCGCTCCGGCTCCTCGGCGAAGCCCTCCACGGGCTGTGGTTCGGGCGCGGCGAGCTGATCGAAGATCGCGGTGTTGGGACCCCAGCTGACGTGGGAGACGGTGAATGGCGCATCGCTTTGCTGGGCCGCCGGCAACCAGGAGTGGTCGCCGTCCGACAGGCTCGCGCCCGGTTCGCCGCCGCCTTCCAGCAGTTCCGCCTCCCGGAACGACTCGTACGACCGGCCGCCCTCGTCACGCCGGTGCCCGGCCATCGGCGCGTAGCCCGCGCCCCCGCGGCCCATCCCGCCGTTGCCGGACCCATTGCTCGAAAAGCTGGTCTTCTTCAGCGGTTTCGCGTCGGCGCTGCCCTTGACGGGCGTGGCCATCATGGGCGACAACTGTCGGGGCGCCGCGCCGCCGGCGCCGCCCCCGCCGCCGTGCGAACCGCCGCCGGACTTCCCGTCCTTCTCGGCTTTGAGGGCGGCGCCGTTGACGACCTGCGGGGGCAGTGGCTGGTCCCAGGGTTGGGCCAGTTCGGTGACGGCGTCCTCGTAGCGGCTCATCACCGCCGCGGCGTCGGCCTGTTGGGCCGAGGCCGCCTCGTCGAACTCGGCGAAGCTGCCCTGCAGGACGGCACCGTTGTAGGCCGACAGGGACGCCATCATGTCCTGGGCCGCCTTGGCTTCGACGGCTTCCGCGACGCTCGGCATCGACAGGATGGCGACGGTATTGGCGACGGCGGCTTCCTCGGCCCGCCGTCCATTTGCTGCGGCACTCAAACTAGCGGCCTGTAGCCACTTTCCGAATGTTTCGAGTTTGCGGACGACAGCTTCAGAAGCGTTGCTCTCCCACGAGCTCCGGATGCTTTCGATGATTCGGTCGTAGTCGGCCGAGATCTTTGCGAACTCGTTCGCGACGCGAATCCACGCCGCGCCGGCTTCACCGACCGAGGAGGGTCCGGGGCCTTCGGTCAGGTCGCGCGCCAGCTGTTCAGTGCTGCGCGATTCCCACACGACATTGGTGAATCCCATGCCTTGGCCCCCCCTTTCGATGTCTTGTTCTTCGATGCCCCGGTCGCCAGGAGCGACGGGCTGGTCAGTCCGCGAGGTCCGCTTCGGCGATCCGCCCCGCGTGCGAGCGCAGCGTTGCGGATACCTCATGCATCTCGTTGGAACCCTGGTCGGAGGCCTTGGTGAACGAGCCGAGCACCTCGTTGAGGGTGTGGGCGACGCGTTGGGAGACTTCGTCGCGACCTGACGCGATGGCGGCGAGGTTGGACGTCTCGGTCTGCACCACGCGCTGCATGCGGTTGGCGAGTTCGTCGAGTTGCCGGGTGACCTCGGTGACCTCGTCGGGACGGATTGACAGGCGGTTGTTGTCGGTCATGTGAGGACTCCTAAATCTGAAGTTTGATATCGGGGCTGTCGTCGGGATCGGAAGCGGTTTCGCCGATGACCGGTGGGCTGGCGTTGCCGAGGTCTCCGACGATCTCGCCGCCCTGGTCCGTCGTGTGCAGGAACGATGCGGACGTATGGCTTCCGCTCGCACCCGCTTTCCCGCCGTGAGCGCCGTAGCCGGCGCCGGGAGCCATCATGCCCGCGCCGCTCATCCCGGCACCGCCAACGGCCGGCCGTGCGACGACCGATCGTCCCAAGGTGGCGGCGTTGTTCTCGTTTTGCACCATCGGCGAGGACGGCGTCGTCCGGGCCGGGGTGGTCGCGACCGGCCCACCGCCACCGCCGGCGTGTCCGCCGCCGGTGGGATGTGTCGCACTCACCATCCGGGCCGGATGACCAAGCGCCGCAGCCGGTGACGTGGCGCCCGTGCCTGGCGCTTGGCCGACGCTGGAGATCAGGCCGGTGCCGGCTTGCAGGCCGGCCTGCAGGGCCTGAGTGCCTGCCTGGACGCCCATGGTCAGCGGCATTGCGCCCATGGATAGCGCGGGCCCGATCATGCTCATCCCCACCGACAGCATCGGGCCGACCATCCCCATTGCCATCTCGGGTCCCTGGGCGATCGCGAGCGGGGCGCCGGTGGCGCTGGTCGCCGCGGCCTGGGTGGTCAGCGTGCTCTCCAGTTCGGTGATGCATTCGGTGGCCAGGGCGGTGGCCCGGGACGCCGACTCGACCATGTTGGGCGCGGTCCAGGGCAGCCCGGCGGAAAGGGCCTCGAGCTCGTGCTGACACTGCGTGAGGATCTCGATCAATCGGGCGTGACCCTGCTCGACGTTCGCGGCCGCTGCGGTGTAGTGACCCGCCAGCGCGGTGCCCTGCCCGGCGACGGCGGCGCCATTGGCCAGGGTCTCGCCGGTCCTCGCGGCGGCGGCGCCTGCGCCGGCACCCGCCCAGCCCTGGCCACCCATGCCGCCGGCCATCTGGCTCAGCGCTTGCTGAAGCCCACCGGCTGCACTTTGGAAAGCCTGCGATACGCCGCCGAACATTTGGGTCGGGTTCAGGCCCTGGAAAATGCCGGGCCCCAGCGTGCCGAGCATGTCGGTGATGGGCCTGAGCAGCCCGCCGGTGAAGTTGGTGCCCATACCGCCCGCACCCGGTGCGCCGGTTAGGTTCGCGGGTATGCCCTCGCCCGAAAGCCCGGAATAGTCGGGGCCGCCGGTGGGAAGCTGGCCGAGGTTGAACTGGTCGAGGATGTCCTGCACCGGACGGTTCAGCCAGGCTTGCAGGTTGTTTTCCAGCTGGTTGACGACCGGCAGATGATCGAAATCCGGAGGTGTCGTCCCGGCATGACCGGGTAGCCCTGCGTCCGGAGCGGATTCCAGGGAGCCCATCGCGCGAGGTCCTAGACTTCGGTGATGGTGTCGACTGCCTCGTGGGCGCCTTCCACGACCGTGGACGCCACTCCGAGTTCCAAGTGCTTGACCGCGGTTTCCATCGCGCTCGTGAAGTTGCTGGCGGCCGTCTCATACAAAGTCGGGATCATGTTCGTCACCGCGAGTGGCCCATAGGTCATCGACCACCCGGCCAGCTGGCCGCTGGTGAGCCCACTGTATGAGCCGGTGATCAGGGCGTGCGCGCCCGTTTGGGCGCCGTTGAACGCGTGCATGAACTCGGGCTGCATTGCGAAAGTCATTGTTGCTCTTCCCCCAGGTTTTCCACTGACCCGCAGCTAGTGCTGGTGGTTCAACCGTAAGCGCGCCCCCCAGCAATAAACTGCACGAGTTTAACCAGACTTCCGCAACCGCCGCGATTCATCCGCGGGCGCGTTCTTCGGCGCACTCGCGGCGATACTCCGGCTCGACGATCGTGCCGTCCGAGCGGACCAGCGGAGCCTTCTGCAGCTCCGCCATGCGTTCGGTGAACTCCTTCAACAAGAAGCTGTAGCGTTCTGCCGCCACCCGGGCCGCGGCCTGCGCCGTATCGACGATCAGTGTGGCCAGGGCGTCGGGATCGAGGCGGGTTGCGGGCGGTCCCAGCCACAAACCGGTCAGCTGGCCTAGCCCGTCGACCTCGGCGCTGACCGCGCGATCGCGGCTGGTCACCCTGGCCGTGATGGTTTTCGACTGCTCGGTCATCGACTGCAGCAGGTCGCGTTGCTTGAGGGCCCGGGCGATCACGGACTGCGCGAGGCTGGTCATACCGACCTCATCCACGTCGCCGGAGGCTCGTCGTCCTCGTCTTCGCCGAACAGCTCCTGCTCGGCGCGGGCCAGGTCATCCTCGGTGGGCAGGCCGAGCTCGCGGATCACCGACGCGGTGTAGCCCTTCTCCACCAGTTCACGGCGATAGGCCACCTGGGCACGCAGCGCGGACAACTGACACAGCGCCAGGATCTCGCCGGCCAACTCCTGCGGCGGCCTGCCGAGTTCACTGCGGTCGATCTTGAGCGCCGTCGGCAATCCACGCTCGGTGGTGACGACGGCGATGGTCCCGGTCCGGGACCGGACGGGAAGCTTTTGCTGTTGTCCTGGCACCCGCGTCACCTCCGCGCGTCGCCGATCCAGCCGGCATTCCGGCCCGGATTTGGCGACGCAATGAAACTCGTCAGATCGGTACAATACTTTCTACCGCTGAGACGTGGGAAAAGGACGTTAGTGCCGCTACGCGGGACGACTGCGACGTCCGTCGGCCGCACCCGGCGGCCGTTTCATGTGTGCGGACCGACTGTCGCCGGCAGCACCGGTGAGGGCATGAGCAGGTAAGGACAGCGAGTAGATGAGTGGCACCAGGGACGCGCAGCGGGTCTTCGATGCCGGTGTGCTGTCCCTGGGAATCCCCATCGACGGGCTGGAGACCGACCGCGACGTGCAGTACGCCGCACTGGCATTCAAACGCGCCACCGAGCACGACCCGCAGATGAGTGACGCCTGGCTGGGACGCGCCGCTGCCGGGGATGTCAGCAGCGAGGTGATCTACAACCTGTGGCGGACCAGCAAGGAGAACCTCAACCGCGAGCAACGTCGGCTCGGGCTGCCGCGGCACGCGCTTTCCGGCCGATTCCAGACCGGGCTGTACCTGGACTACACGCTGAGCACCCTCACCGAGGTCTGGTTGGCATACGTGGCCAGCGTGATCGCAGGCAAGGACTACGACGAGGCCGAGCGGGTGCTCGACGAGCTGGACACCATGCGCCGGTCGATGCCCGACGGCGACGCCGAGTCGACGGAGATCTGCGCGTACGTCCGGGCGGTGCTGCACTTCACCACCCAGCGCTGGCCGGATGTACTTGCCGCCCTTGCCAATTCGGCGTCTTTCAGTGACGAGTACATAGCGGCCGGCGCGCACCTGATGGTGGGCTCGGCGTGCGCGCAGATGGGATTGTTCGGCGAGGGTATCCGCCGGCTCGACCAGGCGATCGACGGTCCGATCCCGGCCGCGAGCCGGGCCGCGGAATTCTGCAAAGGCCTGACGCTGCGCGAGATGGGCAAGGAACCCGAGGCGCGGGTCATCTTCGAGCGGATCTACAGCGAAGAGCCCGGATTCGAAGCCAATGCGGCGGCGCTGCACGATCCGAAATACCGCCTCATCATCAGCACCAAGGAAGACATCGATTCCCGCACCGACAGGTGGGATCCCAGCACTGCCCGCAGCGCGCGTGACATCGAGGCCGAGGGCATGAACGAACGCAGCAATGAGTACCTGCGTGCGGCCCAGGCGGAGCTGGACCGTCAGATCGGTTTGAGCGACGTGAAGCTGCAGGTGGCGAAGCTGAGGTCAGCCGCCCGACTGGCCAGGGTCCGCGAAGGCAAGGGGCTCAACGCGGCCGCACGCAGCCTGCACCTGGCCTTCACCGGCCCGCCCGGAACCGGAAAGACCACCATCGCCCGCGTCGTCGCCCAGGTCTATTGCGGTCTGGGCCTCTTGAAGACACCTGCGGTGATCGAGGCCAAGCGCAGTGATTTCGTGGGGGAACACCTGGGTAGCACGGCGATCAAGACGTCGGCTCTGATCGACTCGGCCATGGACGGAGTGTTGTTCATCGACGAGGCCTACACGCTGATCCAGTCCGGCCTGGCCGGTGGCGACGCGTTCGGCCGTGAGGCGGTTGACACCCTGCTGGCCCGGATGGAGAACGACCGGGAGCGGCTGGTGGTGATCATCGCCGGGTACGACGCCGAAATTGACCGCTTCCTGGCGGCCAACGAAGGCATGGCTTCCCGGTTCACCAAACGGATCCGATTCGCCTCGTATAGCCCGACGGAACTGGGCGACATCGGCCGGCTGATCGCCAAGACGCGGGACTCCGAGCTGTCCGAGGAGGCGTACGACGAACTGGTGGCTGCTTGTCAGCTCCTGTACGACAGCGAGTCGGTCGACGACTCCGGTCAGTTGCGCCGCGATATCGACCTGGTCGGCAACGGACGGTTTGTCCGCAACGTGATCGAGACGGCCGAAGAGGAGCGGGAGTATCGGCTGAGCGAACGACAGGACATCAGCGTCGAGGACCTCGACGAAACCGAGTTGATGCGCATCGAAATCGGCGACATGCGCGCCGCACTGGAAAACGTGCTCGGCATGTCCACCCGCCAGCTGACCTCGAGAACCCGATAGTGAGCCCTTCCGACGCCCCCAAGACCGCATCTGCTTTCAAGCCGAGCACCGAAGCGGACACCATCCCGATCCCGGTGGCGCAGATTCAGGCCAAGCTTGCGCAGGAGGACCAGGAATCCGTCGCCGACGAGGTGGCACCGGTCGACGAGGTGACGCCGGTTGCCGACGACGCTCCGGGTGCCGACGACGCTCCGGTTGCCGACGCCGCGGCGTCCGAGCCGGTGACTCAGGGCCCGATGTCCGAGGCCACGCGCGTCATGGAGGTCCCGCAACCTCTACCGCCGCGCGACGCAGATCCGGCGCCCGACGCCCCGGTTGCCGACGAGCCGGCGCCCGTGTCTGCGGGGCCGATGTATGAAGGCACGGCCGTCGTGCAGTTGCCGCCGCAGCCGCCGGTGCGGCCGGAACCGCCGCCGCCTCCACCGCCGGCGCGGCCGGCGCCGCCTCCGCCGCCGGCGCGGCCGGCGCCGCCTCCGCCACGGCCGGACCCCAGGTTGCAACCGCACGCCTCCCCGCCGGTCGCCACACCGTTCACGACTGCCAGGCCGAGCACTCCACCTCGGCAACCCGGCGGCCAAGACCCGCGCATGCCGTCGCATACCGACCTCGGCCTGGTGCGCCGCGCCCGGCCGCTCCCACAGAGCGGTTGGCGCAAAGTCGTACACCGTTTCACCGGCATCAACCCGAGGGAATCCGAAGAGGAAAACACCCGCCAGCGTTTGGTGGCGCGGGTAACGCAGCCGGTGCGCGGCGACTACAGCATCGCCGTGTTGTCGATGAAGGGCGGCGTCGGCAAGACCACCACGACCGTCGGTTTGGGCTCGACTTTCGCGGCTGTGCGCGGCGATCGTGTCATCGCGGTCGACGCCAACCCCGACTTCGGCACCTTGGCTCAGCGGGGGCCCGATCAAAGCCGGTCCACCGTGCGGGATCTGCTGTTGGACGACAACATCTTTCGTTACTCCGACATCCGCAGGCACACCTCGCAGAGCACGAGCCGGCTGGAGATTCTGGCCTCTGAGCGCGATCCGGCGACCTCGGAGGCGTTCTCCGACGCCGACTACCGGGTGGTGATCCGGCTGCTGCAGCGGTTCTACAACCTGATCCTCACCGATTGCGGCACCGGGCTGGTGCACTCGGCGATGGAAAGCGTGCTGGACGAGGCCGACGCCATCGTCCTGGTTGCCTCGCCCGCCATCGATGCGGCCCGCAGCGCGCTGGCGACGCTGGACTGGCTGGAACATCACGGACGCGGGCATCTGGTGCCCAACGCGACCGTCGTGATCAGCGCCTCCCGACCCGGGAAATCGTCGGTGGATCTCGACAGGCTGGCCGCGCAGTTCATGAGCCGCATCCGCGCGGTTCACGTCATCCCGTTCGACGACCATCTGGCCCAGGGGTCGGAGATCGTGTTGGATCTGATGGCCGGCCGAACCCGCCAGGCATTCCTGGAGCTGGCCGCGTCGATCGCGGACGGATTCGCGAATACCAAACGTGCAGAACGTACCTCGCGCGGCTAAATCTCCGAATTCAGCAGAGGCATACACGACTCACGAATTCGATATCGCGGGTGATACTAGATTTCGAACTCCACTAATGGTCGCCGCGGCGGGACAGCTGAGACTCAGCCTTCCCGCGCTGCGATCATCGCCGAGCGATTGACCTTGGTCGCGGCGGTACGCGGAATCTTGTCGACGAATTCGACCGTCTTCGGAACTTTATACGGCGCGAGCCGGCCCTTGGCGTACTCGATCACCTGTTGCTCGGTCAGCGAGCCCAAAGAGCCGACAGCCTGCACCACCGCGTGGACCCGCCGGCCCCACCGTGGATCGGAGAGCCCGATGACGACGACGTCGGCGATATCGGGATGCCCGGACAACGCGGATTCCACTTCTGCCGGAAAGACATTCGCGCCACCGGTGATGATCATGTCGGCTCGTCGGTCGGTGATGTAGAGGAAGCCGTCTTCGTCCAGGTGGCCGATGTCGCCGGCGGAACGGAACCCGTCCTCGGTCGACGGCAGCGGCGGCGCCCCACCCAGATAGCGGTATCCGGCGCTCATTGGCGCGCGCAGGTACACGTCGCCGTCCTGGCCAGGGCCCAGCGGGTTCTTGTCGGCGTCCAGGATCCGGACTTCGGTGTCCCGGAAGCCGCGACCGACGCTGCCCGGATGGGTCAGCCACTCGTCGCCGCGCAGTGCGGTGAGCCCGAGATTCTCGGTCATGCCGTAGGCTGTCACGATCTGTTCGGGACTGAGCAGCTCGAACCAGGTGCGCAGCAACGACGGCGGCATCACGGCCGCGCCCTGCAGGATGAAGACGATGCTGGACAGGTCGCGTCGCCGGATGTCGGGCAGGGCGGCCACGCGTGCCAGCATCGTCGGCGTGGCCGTGAAGTTGGTGATCCGGTAGCGCTCGATCGTGTCCACAAACAGTGCGGCGTCGAACTTTTCGAGTATCACGAGGTGGTCGCCACCCAACAGCATGAGGAAGGTGGCGAAGCCGTTGGTGTGATACATCGGCGCGGGCACCATGATCGTCTGCGGCTTGGGCACCGGCGTCCAGTTCGACAGGAAGGGCTCGCCCTGCTGCGGTATCCACAATGACGGCGCCAGGTTGAGAATCACTTTGGGGACGCCAGTGGAACCGCTGCTGCAAATCCCATTGGCGGTCGGGGAAATGGCTGTGGGCAAAGCGGTTTCGGGCTCCGCGGCCGCCAGCGCATCCAGTTCCCATCGGCTCTGGTCGTCGACCATCACGGCGGGATCGATAACCGCGCGCACCCGGTCGCGTTCCCACTGCGGCAGGTCCCAGTGCATGGGAATCGGCACCGCGCCGATCTTCCAGCACCCCAGGGTCGCCAGCACCAGGTGCACCGAGTTCGGGATCGCAATGGCGACAAGCGAACCCGTTTCGGCGCCGCGGGCGGCCAACGCTCGTCCCCACTGATTGGCGCGGGCGTCGAGTTCGCCGAACGTCAGCTCCTGGGCGTGGCCATTCAGCGCGACGACGGTGACCGCCGGCTTGTCGCCCTGCTGCTCGGCGAGCTCCTGCAGTTTGGCGCCGAAGGGGATGCCGTCTTCTAGCGGATTGGACGTCACCGAGGCCGCTACCGAGTGAGTGCTCATACCGCTACCGGCCCACTGAACAGCGTCTCCAGATACCCGTCGCGGACGTCGGGTATCAGGCGCATGCTGAGTGCCTCGGCGCTCAGCGGCAACCGGATCAGCGGTTGGGTGTGCCGGTCGAGCACGCTGACGTCGGACTCGTCGCAGAATCCGAGCGCACCCAGCAATTGATGAGCGGTGCGCAGGACCTGCCGCGCGGTGTCGGCCGCCTTGAGGCGAAGCACCAGAGCGTCGGCCGTACGAACTTGCTCCGCCGTCGAATCCGGTCGGCTGACGGTGTATTTGGCGAGTTCGTAAAGCCCGCGCACCGCCACGGAAGCATCCGCCACTGCGAACCTGACGGCCTGGAAATCCGCCAGCGGCTTACCGAACTGAACTCTCGCCCGCACGTGTTCGGTCGCGATGTCCAGCGATCGCTGCACCGCTCCCAACATCCGCCATGACCCCAGCACCAGATGAAGGTTAACGTCGGCGACGGGCACGCTGCCGACGGGGCCGCTCAAGGTCGCCGGCACCAGGAACGGCCCGAGTTTGGCGGTGGTCCTCGACCCCGGCTGCGGGTGATACCGGTTGCCGTCGAGGTCGGCGGCCACCCAGTCACCTGGCAGATCGCCGTGATCGATGCGTGGCGCCTCGGGATTCACCAAAGCCAGTCGAGCGCCGTCAACGCTCAACAGCTCCTCGACAAGCGGATAGGGCAGCGCGGTCGCGCCGGCGGCACGGCACAGCACGGCCGCGGCCAGCAGGTCGTCCGACCCCGACCGCACGTCGAGTTCGAACGCGCCCAGCTCGCTCAGGGCCTCGCGTGCGGCGAGCCGAACACCGTTATCGGTCTCGGCACGCAGCGCGGCTTGCGGGCCGCCCAACCGCGCCAGCCGCTTGGCGGCGACCGCGTCGAAGTCGGCGATATCTTGCGGCAGTTCGGTTTTCACCGGTGCTCTCCCAACACGTCGCGCGCCACCAGCATGCGCTGCACCTCGATGGTTCCCGACGCCACGGTCGCCGCCTGCGCGTAGCGCCAGTGGTCGTCGACCGCGCCGTGCAGCGCGGCCGAGGCCCCGCTGTCCAGCGCGGTGGGCCCCAGCGCGTCGAACAGCAACTCGGCGACCTGCTGATCGCAGATGGTGGTGGCGATGCGGGCGGCACTGGCCGCCGCCCCCGCCGCCGGGTCGTCCTGCAGCGACACCGCCCGATAGGCCATCAGCCTGGCTACCCGCAGGTCGACCAGCGCCCGAACCCAGCGGGCGCGAATGGTTTCCGGCAGCTTGTCCCAGTCAGCACCGAGTAGCTCCTGCATCCGGTGCAGTAGCGACTCGCATCGCGCGTAGCGTGCGATGCCGACCCGTTCGAAGGCCAGCGCCTCGCGCATCACCCGCCAGCCGTCGCCCGGCTCGCCCAGCACATCGCCGGGGAATGCCTGCACGCCATCCAGGAACATCTCGTTGAGGTGGTGCGGGCCCAGCATCGACGGGATACCCCGGACGGTGAACCCGGGGCGATCCATCGGAATCAGAAACAGGCTGAGCCGCTTCGACTTCGGCGCATCCGGATGGGTACATGCGGCCAGCACACACCACGAGGCCATCCGGGCGTACGACGTCCACACCTTTTGGCCGGTGATACGCCAACCCGTTCCGTCGGGCCCGTCCGGGACGGCGCGGGTGCGCAACGACGCCAGATCAGTTCCGGCTTCGGGTTCGGAAAATCCTTGGCACCAGATCACTTCGCCGGACGCGATGCCGGACAGGTGCTTGGCCTTCTGCTCAGCGGTTCCGTAACGCATGATTGCCGGGCCCACCCAGTTGATGCCCATGTACTGCGGTCCGCGTGGTTCGTAGTTGGCCCACATCTCCTCGCGCAGCACGGTCTGCTGCCAGATCGAACCGCCGCCGCCGCCATGCTCTTTCGGCCAGGCCAGGGCAAGCAGTCCTTCGGCCGCCAGCAGCTTGCAAAACGATTCGGTGGTGGCCAGGTCGTCCGGATCGTCGGTGCAGGCACCCAGGAAGTCGGCCGGGATGTGGTCGGCGATCAACTGCCGCAGATGCTTTCGCAGATCGGCTGCGTCGTCGCCAAGTTCGTAATCCATCGTCGTCACCCCTTCGGCAGCCCGAGCAGCCGCTCGGCGATGATGTTGCGTTGGACTTCGGAGGTCCCGCCGTAGATGGTCGCGGCCAGCGCATCCTGGCGTTCGAAGAGCAAGTCGGGGTCAGCGGCCGATCGGGGTCCGCCCGCTACCGCGCTCAGCTCCCAAACACGTTGCAAGGTAACAGATCCGAGAAGCTTCAAAATGTCGGCTTCCGGGCTGGGCCGGCCGGCGAGTTCATTGCCCAGGGCGCGGTATCCGGTAGCCCGCAGCGCTTCCGCGTCGGCGAGCAGCGAACCCAGTTCGGCGAAGATGTCGACGCCTCGATCCGCGTCGCAAGCGCCGCGGATCGAGTCCAGGCCCCGCTCGATCTCGACCCAGTTCATGATCCAGATCATCCGGCGCTCGTGCTGTAGCGACGCCAACGCGACCTGCCAGCCGCCGTTGCACGGGCCCAACAGGTTGTCCACCGGCACCTCGACGTCGTCGAGAAACACCTCGCAGAACGTCTCGTCGGAGATCGACGCCATCCGGATCGGTTCGATGCGCACCCCGGGTGACTGCAAGTCGAGGATCAGACAAGAGATGCCACGGTGTTTCGGCGCGTTGGGGTCGGTGCGGGCGTAGAGGGTGCACCACCGCGACAGGTGGGCCTGTGTGGTCCAGATCTTGTGGCCGTTGACCAGGAACACGTCACCGTGCCGTTCGGCGCGGGTGCGCAGGCCGGCGAAGTCGGATCCGGCTTCCGGCTCCGACATGCCCAGCGCCCACCATTCGTCACCGCGCAGCAGCGGGACCAGCAGGCGGTCGATCTGCTCGGGGGTGCCGAATTGGCGGATGCCCGGCGCAGCGACGTTGGGGCCGGCGATATTGGGTAGCTTGGGCGCTGACCGCGTGGCCGCCGCCAGCCGGATTTCCATGGCGTCGCGCAAGCCCAGCGATCGGCCGCCGTGCTCGCGCGGCCAGGTGGGCTGGATCCAGCCGGCTTCGAAGGCGGCCCGCTGATAGTCGCGGCGGAGCCCGAGATCCCATTTGTATCTGGGGTATTGCCGGTAATAGTCGTTCGGCAGAAATTCGGTAAGCCAGGTGACGAATTCCTCCACTACCGCTGACGTCATGCCGCGCCTCCAGCGAAGCGCCGGCCGACGGCGTGGTACAGCGCGCGGCTGTCGCCCAGCATCGCCGCGCCCTGCCAGGCGTGGCGGACGAACAGATGGATGTCGTGCTCCCAGGTCTGGCCCAGCGCGCCGTGTACCTGGACCGCGGTTCGCGCACAGCCGACCGCGGCGTCGCCGGCGGCGGCCTTCGCCAGGGCCGCGGCGGTCCAGGCGCCGGTCCCCCCGGACCCGAGACGGCCTGCGGCTGCGTACGTGAGGCTGCGGGCGCGCTCGACGCTGACGTAGTTGTCTGCCAGCGCATGTTTGATGCCCTGGAACGAACCGATCGGCTTACCGAACTGACGGCGCGACTTCGCGTGTTCGCCGGACCGGTGCAACGCCGCACTTGCTACGCCAAGCAAGTCGGCGGCAGCGGCGACCAGCGGTGCCGCCAGCGCCGATTCGACGTCTGCGACCGCCGCCGTGGCCGCCGGTGTGGCATCGATCTCGACGTCGGCAAGTGGCTGCGTGGGGTCGGTGGACTCACCCGCCTGGATGGTCACCCCGTCACCGCAGCGGACCACCGCCGCCACCGGCCCGTCATCGGAGTCGGCCAGCGTAACGATCAGCTCGGCGCGCTGCAGGTTGGGGACGGCGACCGCACGGCCGGTGAGGCGGTTGTGGTGCAGCGTCATCGGCGCCCCCGGCAGCCGATACCCGGGGGCGTGCACAGCCAGGGTGGCGACCGCCCCGCTCGCAATCTCGGCGAGAACGTCGTCGAAGGCACCGCCACCGGTCCGCAATACCCCCGCGGCCATGCCCAGGCTGCTCAGCAGAGGTATGGGCGCGATCGCAGCTCCGCATTCCTCGAGCACCACTGCCAGCTCCACGGGTCCGAACTCGCCACTGCTGTCCGGCGCTGCCAGTTCCGTCCAGCCCAGGTGGACGACCGTCTTCCACAGCGCGCGCCAGCGTTCCGGGTCGCTGATCGCCTGGCGGGCGACGCTCGTCGGACACTCGGTACGCAGGATGTCGCGTACGGTGTCGCGCAGCGCAAGCTGCTCCGAAGTCAGTGCGACATCCATAAGACCCCTAACATAATAAAAATAGTAAACTAGCGACTCGGGCGCAATCGGACGCCGACAAACACGGGTGAAGACATGGTCGAGTGGTATCTCTTCCTGCCGCAGGTACGGTTGCCGGTGGCCGAGTTCGTGCTGCGGGCGCGCGTGGCGGAAGCCAGCGGTTTCGACGGGCTGGCCTTCATCGATCACCTCGAGGCGCCCGGACGGCCGGATGAAAACATCTGGGAGGCAATGGGTATCGCGACGTGGGTGGCGGCCAAGACGGACCGGCTGAAGATCGGGCATCTGGTGCTCTGTGACGCGTTCCGCCATCCGGCGGTGCTCGCCAAGCAGGCCGTCACCCTGTCGGAGGCCTCCGATGGCAGATTCGAGCTGGGCCTGGGAGCGGGATCCTGGCCCGCCGAGTTCACCAGATTCGCTGTCGGGCAACAGGATCCGCTTGCCCGCGTCCACCAACTGGACCGCAACCTGGAATTGATCAGGCAATACTGGACGGACGGCGACGGCTCGTCCAGCGGTCAATTTCCCCGGCCCACGCATCCGATACCGCTGGTCCTGGGCGGCAGCGGCCGCCGGATGATGGAACTGGTTCGCAAATACGCGGATTGGTGGAACCTGCAGGCGAACCACCTCGACCGGCTGGCGCGTCTCTCCAAGGCCGCCGAACCGGCCCGGATCTCGGTTCAACAGGCAGTGGGCTTCATCCGCGCCGGCAGCGATCCGCACGCCGTCCGCGAGGTGAGCACCCGCCGGTTCGGACAGCTGGGGCCGGGGCTGGTATGCGGCACCGCCGACGAGCTGATCGCGCACTTCAGCGGCCTGGCCGCCCAGCGGGTCGAGCGGTTCTATGTGTGGTTCGCCGACTTCGCGGCGCCGGATTCGCTTGCCGAATTCGGCGAATCGGTCATCAAAGGATTTCCGCGTTCCGCGGGGGCTTGAGCTGCCGCCCGCCGGCGGGCTTCGGTGGGCACGATCGGGGGACGTGCGAATGGACCCCGCCGCACGGCGTTCAGCCTGATCTCCGGCAGCTCGACCGACGCGTCGACGGTATCCAGCCAGGCGACCGCCTCGGCGACGTCGGACACCTGGATCGCGTACATCTCGAAGGGAACGTCCTGCAGCATTTCGGTTTCCACCGGCCCGGGGGTCACGATGTGGACGCTGATGCCGTCCCGGTCGACCTCGAGCGCCAATGCGCGGGCGAAGGCGTTCATGCCCGCCTTGGTCGCGGAGTAGGCGGTGCGCGCCATCATCGGTTCGTGCGCCGCGGACGACGAGATGAACACCAGTCGCGAGCCAGGTCGCATCCGCGGCAACACGGCGGAGGTCACTACGAAGCAGGAATCCAGATTGGCCGCCATGATCGTGCGCCACTGCTCGAACGTCTGCTTACGGGCGTAGGTTCCGCCCAGCACGCCCGCCGCGTGAACGACGAGATCGATTGTCTCCAAGGCACTTATCGCAGCCGAAAAGTCAGCCGGATCCGACGCGTCGGCCACGATATGGCGGGCACCGAGCTCTTCGGCGGTTGTGCGCAACGGGTCCTCCCGGCGCGCCACCAGCACCACGTCGTAGCCGAGCTGACATAGCTTGCGGCCGCACGCTTTTCCAATGCCGCCGCTGCCGCCGGTCACCAATGCGGTACGCATGGTCAGGTGGCTACGGCCGCCGGACATCCCGCGGGCGGGACCCCGAACGCGAAAGAGCCTGCGGCGACAGCGCATAGATGCGTTGGTCAGGCCGGCCGGACAGCACATAGGTCTGGGTGTCGGCCAGATGGCGGCCCGCGATCCGGCGGGCCCGGTCGACGTCACCCTCCGCAATCGTCTCCGCCAGCTTGATGTGGGTGTTGAGCACCGCGCGGCGCTTGGCCAGCGACGGGTACGTGCCGCGCGCTGAACTCTCGTCGGCCCACTGCTGTTCGTGGCTGGTCCACAGTGTCTCCAGGCTGCCCACCACCGCGATGATGGTGTGGTTTCCGCAGCCGCGGACGACGAGATCGTGGAATTTACGGCCGATCTCGGTGAAGTGCCGACCGTCTTCGAGGTTCTCGGCCATGGAGTCGTTGATCTCTTTGAGTTCGGGCACCAAGGTGTCCGCGCGGTCCGGCCGTTGGGCGGCCAGCGCCGCGCACGCGGGTTCGAGTTCCTGCAACGCCGCGCCCAGGTCGGCGACGGCAACCGACTCGCTCTGCAACAGCAAACCGAGCATGTACGCCGCGCTGGTTTTCGCGGGTGCATGCACGACGGCACCGCCGCGGTTGCCCCGCCGAACCGAGACCAAGCCCTCGGTCTCTAAGATCCGCAACGCTTCCCGCAACGAAACGAGGCTGACGTTGAACTGCTCGACCAGCACCTCCTGCCGGGGCAGCAGGTCTCCGTCGGCGAGTTCGCCGTCGATGATCTGACGACGCAGCTCGTCGGCTACGATCTCAGCGATCCGCGGCGCCGACAACCGGCGACGGGCATCAGGGCCAATTCCCAGAGCGGTCATCCGATCCTCATAAGCTCGATTGTTGCGTGGCGACCCGCTGCGCCCGGCTTCGCCGCGCTTGCGATCGCCACTGCGTACTCGACTGGCTTAGCTATCTTAGCAGTAATGATATAAATAGCCGGGTGAGTCGCGGTTCCGGCAATCCGCCGCTTGACGAATTGCGTGTGCTCGAGATCAGTGACCGGATCGCCGGTGGCTACTGCGGGAAACTGTTGGCCGACGCGGGCGCCGAAGTACGTAAAATCGAACCGCCGCAAGGAGATTCGCTGCGTCGCTGGTCGGCGACCGGATCACCGGTGCCGCCGCCGGGCGACTCGCCGTTGTTCAGCTACCTGAACGCGGGCAAGCGCAGCGTGACCTGTCCCGCGGATTCGGATCGGTTGCGCGCCGAACTCTCCGCGGCGGACGTCGTCGTGGTCACCGCGGGCCCGTCGCGGGCGGCGGCGCTCGGAGTCGATCCGCAGCGACTACTGGCCGACTGCCCGCGTGCCGTCGTCGTCACCATCTCGGACTTCGGCTGGACGGGTCCGTACGTCGACCGCGCCGCCAGCGAGTTCACCCTGCAAGCCTGGGCCGGCTCGCCCGGATTTCGGGGTGATCCCGCCGGGCCGCCCATCGCGATCGGCGGCGATCTGGGGGAGTACATGGGTGGGGTGTTCGCCGCGTTCGGCACGCTGGCGGTGCTCCGCCGCGTCGAGCAAGGCGGTCCAGGTGAGCATCTCGACCTGTCCATGCTTGAGGCGATCACTTGGATGCAGAGCAGCGAATGGCTGCATTCACAGCTGCTTAAAGTTCCGCCGATCCGCCGCACTCTGGAAGTGCCGTCGATCGAACCGGCCAAAGACGGCTACGTCGGGATCACCATGGTCACCGGTCAGCAGTGGCTCGACTTCGCCGCGATGGTCGAGTGCCCGCAGTTCACGGAGATCGAACAGTTGCAATTCCAGATCGGCCGGTGGGCCTATCGCGATTTCATCCGCGAACAGATCGGCCCCTGGATGGCCGAACGGACCGTCGAGGAGATCGTCGAGCTCGGTCAGCTGTTCCGGTTGCCCATCGCGGCCCTGGGCAACGGCTCCACAATCCGCGACATGGACTACGTGACGCAGCGCGGGGTCTTCGTCCGCAACCCCGCCGGCTTCCACCAGCCCCGGCCGCCATGGCTGATGTCGCGCAGCGCGCCCGCACCGGTAGGCGATACCGCATCAGCCGGCGCCGACAACGACGAATCCCCTTGGCGCAAAAGAGAACACGACAACCCCGCTGCGCCTGGACTGCCGCTGCGCGGTGTTCGCATCGTAGATCTGACCGCTTTCTGGGCCGGTCCGGCCGCCACCCACGTGCTGGCGGCTTTCGGTGCCGACGTCGTCAAGGTGGAGTCCATCCAGCGACCGGACGGGATCCGCTACTCGGGTGGCATGCGCAAAGACGTCGACGATTGGTGGGAGTACGGCTGGGTGTTCCATGCGATGAACACCAACAAGCGTTCCGTCACACTGGATTTGAACTCCGACGACGGGCGCCGTTTGTTCAAGGCGCTGGTCGCCGGTGCCGACGTGATGATCGAGAACTTCTCGCCGCGGGTGATGGACAACTTCGCGCTCACCGCCGACGTGCTGCTGCAGCAGAACCCCAAACTCGTCGTCGCCCGGATGCCGGCGTTCGGGCTGGACGGTCCATGGCGTGAGCGGGTTGGATTCGCCCCCACCATGGAACAGCTGGCCGGACTGGCCTGGGTGACGGGATTGCCGGAGAATCCGCCGGTGACGCCGCGCGGAGCGTGCGATCCACTGGCCGGGGTGCACGCCGCGTTCGCGGTGCTGGCCGCGCTCCAGTTCGCCGACCGCACCGGCACCGGCCAGCAAGTCGAGTTGCCGATGATCGAGACGGTGCTCAACGTCACCGCGATCCAGCCGATCGAGCATGAAGTCTTCGGTGTGACGCTGACCCGGCGCGGCAACCGTGGTCACGGCCAGGCCATTCAGAACATCTACCGGTGTGCCGGCCCGGACGATGACTGGATCGCGATCACCGTGCAAGACGACCAACAATGGCGCGCGCTGGTCGAGTTGATGGGCCGGCCGTCCTGGTGTGATGCAGGTCTGTCCACCGTGGTCGCGCGTCATGAGCGGGCCGACGAGATCGATGAGCGGCTGCGCGACTGGTTCGCCGGGCAGCCGCTGGAGTCGACGGTGCAGCGACTGGCCGCCGTAGGCGTTCCCGTCGCCCCGGTGGTTTCTCCGTCGTTGGTGACCGAGAATCCACAACTGCGCGACAGAGGATTCTTCGAGCAGCTCGTCCATCCGAGCACCGGGCCCGGTCTATACCCTTGTCCGCCATTTGCCCGGCTGGCCGGCCAGGACAGGTGGCTGCACCGGCCGCCGCCGCGGCTTGGCGAGCACAATGACGAGGTGCTGTGCGATCGGTGCGGGCTGAGTGGGGAAGAGTTGGCGCGCCTGGCCGCCGATGAGGTGATCGGGACTCGCCCCAAGGGCGCCTGACAATAGCTTTCTCGCCTCGAGATCGACGGCAGCGTGCCGGCCACTCGCACTTCTTCACGCCAGCGTCAATCTCGGTGGAAGCGTTCTGCCTAGTTACCCGCACACGCAAAACCAGCGGCGCCAAGCCTAGACTTTGGGCATGTTAGCGACTTGCAAAACGGCATGGGGCAGCTCATGCGAGTGATTGTCGACCGGGATCTGTGTGAGGCCAACGGGTTCTGCGAATCTATCGCCCCGGACATCTTCGAACTTGGCGACGAGGACGTGGTGCAGATCGCCGAGGGCGAGGTGCCGGCAGACCGGGAGATCGACGTGCGCGCCGCAGTAGAGCAGTGCCCCAAGGCCGCGCTGAAACTACGCGATTGACGCCCTACGACGGCGAGCGCCGCGACGGCGCGAGTGAGGAGTAGGGCAATCAGACTCGGCGCGCGGTAAGCGATATCGCCATCTCGTCGTAAATCGACATATTGGTGGTCAGATTCGGGTAGGCCACCTTGGCCGGCCCCACCTCGATGTCATCGCAACGCAACAGCAGCTCGTCGAACACCGCGCGCAGTTCGGCCCGCGCCAGCATGGCGCCCAGGCAATGGTGAGGACCGCCGCCCCCGAATGCCACGTGGGGGTTCGGCTGCCGGCCGATGTCGAAGGTGAACGGCGACTCGAAGACCTCCTCGTCGCGATTGGCCGAACGCAGCATCGACACCACTCGGGCACCGGCCGGGATATGCACGCCGTCCATCTCGATGTCGACCTTCGCGGTACGCGTCCAGTACGCCACCGGTGAGGCCCAGCGCAGCACTTCCTCGGCAGCGCTGGAGCGCAGCGCTTCCTGCTGCCGATACCGGTCGATCTGCCCGGGATTCGCGACAAACGCCTGCAGCCCGATGGCCAGCGCATTCTTGGTGGTGTCGCTACCGGCAAAAGCCAGCACGAAGAAGAAGAACTCAAGCTCGTTGGCGGGCAGCCTGAACTCCTCACCGTCTTCGCCCGTGATGACTGCGGAGGCCAGGGTGCTCCAGATGTCGTCGGCCGGATTGCGCCGCTTTTCCGCGGTGAGTTCCATCGCGTACCCGAAGATGGTGGTGTAGAGGTCGGTGTAGTCCTGCCAGCTCGGTCGCGCCCCCGGCGAGTTGGCCTTCAGGATTTGGTCCAGGCAATCGAAGATTCGGGGCCGGTCGGATTCCGGTATGCCGATAATGTCGCCGATGACGGTCATCGGCAGCGCGTCGGCGACGTCCTCGATCCAGTCGCCACCGCCATTGGCGAGCAGATCATCGATCATGCGCGCCGCTCGCGCCCGAATTCCGGCTTCTAGCTTGGCGATTGCCCGCGGGTTGAAGGCGTGGGAGATGAGCTTGCGACGCTTGTTCAGTCCCGGCGGGTCCATGTTGATGATCGTCGGGTACGACGAGAACATGCCGACCGGTTGGATGAGTGGGCCGTCCACCGCCGTGAACGATTCGGCATCCCGGTGCAGGCGCACCGCGTGCCGGTGCTTGGTCGTCACCCAGAACTCACGTTCGACGGTCTCGGCGACTCCGGGGGTGAGATCATGCCGGAAAAGCGGCTTGGTGCGGCGTAGTTCGGCGAACAACTCATCCGGAAAACCGTTGCGCCACAACGTAAAATCGGAAAGGTCTACAGTGACACTCGGCATGGCGAACCTCGCTCCGGGTTCGGACCCCGGCAAGGAGAGGCCCGCGTTGACGTTCAATGCTTAAGATAGTAAAAATAGATCTAGTCGTCGAACCGCGGGCCAAGCTGCGCTTGGCCGTGTCGGAAACGGAGTGTTCGTGACGCATACGATGTCGGACTCGGCTTCCGAATCAACTGAAGACCCGTCGGAACAGGAGTTCGGTTCCGCCGGTATCGCCCTGTCGAAGTACCGCTTCCCGACGGGGTGGTTCATTGTCGCGTTCGCCTCCGACTTGGCCCCAGGGCACGTCAAGCGCGCACACTACTTCGGCGAGGAACTGGTGCTGTTTCGCACGGAGTCCGGCAACGTGCATGCGCTCGATGCCTACTGCCAGCACCTGGGCGCCAACCTCGGCGTCGGCGGCACCGTCGAGGGCGAGAACATCGTCTGCCCGTGGCACGGCTGGCGATGGCGCGGCGATGGCACCAACGCGCTGATCCCGTACAGCAAGATCGGCTGCAAGAACAACGTTCGCATCCGCACCTATCCGGCCGTCGAGTGGTACGGCTTCATCCTGGTGTGGCACGAACGTCACGGCCGGGCGCCGTACTGGCAACCGCCGGTGCTGCCCGAGCTGGAAACCGACGAATATTACCCGCTGCACCCGCACACCCGGATGCTCAACCGGGTCAAGGTGCACGCGCAGATGATCATCGAGAACGCCGCCGACCCGTACCACGTCCAGTACGTGCACAAGGCCGCCAACCCCGCCACCACCGCATCGTTCGAGGTGGCGGGTTATCACCTGCACGCCACCGTCAACGCGCATTTCGGCGGCGGCCGGGCGCAGACCTGGTTGACGCCCAACGGGCCGGTCGACGCCAAGATCATCTACGACAACTACTCGCTGGGGCTGGGGGTCGTTCGCTTCCCGAGTGAATTGGTAGCCACCGTCCAGGTCACCGGGCAGACCCCGGTCGACGAGGATTACACCGACTACTTCTACACGCAGGCTTCCATCCGCGAGCCCGGCGACACCGGCGACGTGCCGACCGGCCGCGCCGCGAAGTTCCTCGCGCTGCAGCAAGAGGTGATCAAACAGGACTTCTTCACTTGGGAGAACATGAAGTACCTGGAGAAGCCGAACCTGGCGCCCGAGGAGGCGCATGACTATGCGGCGCTGCGCCGCTGGGCGCACCGCTTCTACCCGGGCACGCAACCGTCGCCGAACGACTTCGGCTATACCGCCGAGGGCGAGCCCGACCCGGCGGCCGCCAAGGCCTGAGAGTTGTTCGAGCCTTCCGATTTCGGCGTCGATCGCTTTACGGTGCCTGCTGTGCTGGACCGCCGGGCCGAGCAGTATCCCGACCGCGTGATGATGTCGATCGACGGAACCGACGTGACCTTCGAACAGATGCGGCAGCGGTCCCGTGCGGCGGCGAATCTGCTCACCGAACTGGGTGTCGGCAAAGGCGATAGCGTAGCGCTGTTCACCACCACCTGCCCGGCATGGATCTACTTCTGGCTGGGCGCCGCGCGCATCGGCGCCGTGAGCGCGGCGGTGAACGCCGCCAACAAAGGTGACTTCCTGCTGCACACCCTGCGATTGTCCAAGGCCAAGGTGATCCTCACCGATACCGATCGGCGCCCCCGCGTCGACGAGGTCGCCGAACGGCTGGACACGGTGACCGATGTTCTGGTGCAAGACGATTCGCTTAGCCAAACCCTGGACCGCGCCAGCGACCGCCCCCTGCGCGACCACGTCGGAGAGATCGGTGAAGTCGGGGCACTGTTCTTCACGTCGGGCACCACCGGACCGTCGAAAGCGGTTGCCACTACGTGGCATTACTTGTTCTCGGTGGCCGCGACCGTTGCTGAGTCTTGGCAATTCGGTCCCGGCGAGGTGCTGTGGACCGCAATGCCCCTGTTCCATCTCAGCGCGGCGCCCAGCGTGCTCGCTCCGATGCTCATAGGCGGGACCACGGTGCTGGCCGGCGCCTTCCACCCGGCCGCGGTATGGGACGACGTACGTGCCCGCGGCGCCATCGGTTTCGCCGGTGCGGGAGCAATGGTTTCGATGCTGCAGAACCTGCCCCCCGATCCGCGCGACGGTCAGCTGCCGTTGCGGTTCATCTCGGCGGCACCCATCGACGCGCACTCCTATCGTGACATCGAAAAGCGCTACGGCTGTCGCATCGTCACGATGTACGGGATGACCGAGGCATTTCCCCTCGCCGTCAAAAGTGTTGCCGACGAGGGAGTTCCGGGCACATCTGGTCGCCCCAACCCGAACTTCGAACTGCGCATCGTCGACGCGGACGGCCACCCACAGGCCGCCGGAACCGTCGGGGAGATCGCCTGTCGGGCCCGATACCCGCACGTGATGAGCGAGGGATACGTCAGTCCCGGTGATACGCCGTGGTTGCACGTGGATCCGCACCACGAGTGGTTCCGTACCGGCGACGTGGGCAAGCTGGACGGCGACCAGAACCTGACGTATGTCGATCGCGTCAAAGACTCGCTGCGCAGGCGCGGCGAGAACATTTCCTCGGTCGAAGTGGAAACCGTCGTCACGCGCCACCCGTCGGTGGCCGAAGCGGCAGCGGTCGGAGTACCCAGCGAGTTGGGCGAGGACGACATCCTGCTGGTCGTGACGCTGCGCCCCGGTGCAGGGCTGAATCACGCAGAGCTGCTTGACTTCTGCGCCGCCCGAATGCCCTACTTCTGTGTGCCGCGATTCGTCGAGATCGTTGATGAACTTCCGAAGAATGGCATCGGGCGGATACGTAAAGATCTATTGCGGAAACGAGGTGTAACGCAGGATGTCTGGGATCGGGAAAGTCAGGGATATATCGTCAGCCGGTAGGTCGAATTGAGGTCTGGAGAGCAAAGATGACCATGAGCTATCAGGAACAGCAGCTGCTCCAGGCCGCAACCGGCCGCGGCGCCATCCTGGATCTGGACGCCCGGCACAATCGGGCCTACTCCGACGGCGACCGCGACCGCTGGATCGCCACATTCCGTCACTCTGGTGCCAGCTACACCCGCGACGGTGAGGTGTTCCACGATCTACGCTCGGCCTTCGACGGCGGGGACGGGCAGCGCCTGATCACCGTCGACCACGAAATCAAGGTCGACGGTGTGCACGCCAGTCAACGTTGTGTCGCCGTGCTTTTCGCGGTGGCATATGGCGACACCACGTTGCGGGCCACCGGGACGTTCCGGGACGAACTGATCTACGAGCGTGGCGGGTGGTATTTCACCTCGCGTGCCCTCGCCTGGGATTCGGTGCCCAGCCGGCATCCGCTCGTCATGTGAAGCGGCACGTGGATCAGGACTCCCGCGATCAAGGCGGCTATCAGCTCGCCTTCGGCACCTATGACGACGCGCTGCGAATGGTCGGTGCGGCGAGCGAGCCGCGAACCGCGCGAGCCGCAGTCAGCGGCGCGCGGATTCAGCTGTTCGCCGCGATGGTCCGCGACGGCAACCGTTCATATTGGGACGCCGCGTACGCCCGGCAAACCTGGGGTGGTTTGCTGGCCCCGCCGGCTCTGTTGATGGGGTGGCTGATCCCGCCGCCCTGGGAGCCGGAAGGACGACCACCGGTGGCCTCCCTGGTGCTGCGAGTGCCACTGCCGGGTACCACTTTCATCAATGCGGCCAACGACGTGGAGTTCACGGAGCCCATCGTCGAGGGTGACGTGCTTACCGTCGTCGAGGAGTTGGTGTCGGTGTCACCGGAGAAGCGGACTCGGCTGGGAGTCGGACATTTCGTCGAGACGCTGGAGACCTACCGCCGCGAGGACGGCGTCGTGGTGGCCAAGTGCCGAAACACGTTGTTCCGCTTCACTCCGGAAGCATCGTCGTGACGAGCCTGGATCTGGACTGGAACGAGGTCGAGGTTCCGGCCCAGCTCCCGGAGGTGGTCGAAGAGATCACCTACCAGCGGGTGGTCGAGAACGCCGGAGCGACTTGGGACTATTTCCCAGGCCATTTCGATCCCGATTATGCCCGCAGCCAGGGCAACCCGACGATTTACGTCAACACCATGCACCTCGCCGGATTCGCCGACCGCATCGCGACCGACTGGGCCGGGCCCGGCAGCCGCGTGGTGCGCCGCTCGATGCGGTTGGCCGGTTCGGTTTACGCCGGCGACACCATGATCGGCCGCGGCCGGGCGGTGGCCAAGCGTCTCGACACCTCGGTAGACCCGCCGCGCCGCCTGGTCGACCTCCAGATCACCGTCACCAATCAGCATGGCGCGCTGTGCTGCCCGGTCGAGCTCACCTTGCAGCTGGGCGCACACGACCGCCCACTGGGGCCGGCATGACTGACGATTGGCGCAGCTACCCATTCAGCCTGGTGCCAGGCGACGCGCTGCTGGACTTTCCCGCCGCCGAAGGCGAACACCCCGATCAAGAGTCCGATACCTGGTTCATCGCCGGCCAACTCGACGCGACCGAGACGGGCCGGTCGTTTGCGTTCCTGACGATCTTCAACAAGAACCGGCCGGGCGGAACGGTAGTCGCGGATTTCTACACGTTGGCCCTGTTCGATCTGGACACCGGCGACTACGGTACTTACACGGATTACGACATGCCGCCGGCCAACATGAAACCGGGAGCCGTGCCCAAGCTGTCCATGGCGACGGGTTATCTCAAGCTCGAATACCGAAGTGGTGCGGGCATCGCGTCGTGGACCACCCGCCGAGACGGCAACGACGAATGGATGCCCTACACCTACCAAGTCAGCCTGACGGGAACAGACCAGACCGGCAAGTCGATGCGGCTGGATCTGACCGTGACGCCGACGCGTGCGCCGACACCCGTCGGCGCATCGACGTACAACGGCAAGATCGTCTGCTTCGGACAAGAAGACACGTACTCGTACTTCCAGACCGGAATGGCCATGGCCGGAACGCTGAGCTGGGGCGAGGTGACCGAAAAGGTTTCTGGCAGTGCAGGTCACGTCGACCGACAATGGTTTCCCAAGTACGCGGGTGGAGTACCGCGGGCCAGGTCGCACGAATGGCGAACGATCAATTTCGACAACGGCATCGATTTGAGCATCTGGCGGCAGTTCGACCGCACGAATGGCAATGCACTGCAACCGTTTACGGGTGTTACCACGAGCTCACCAGACCCCACGGCACCGCCGCAGTGTGCCGAAGACGTCGACGTCGTGGTGACCAGCTACGTGAAATGGCCGGATTCGGTGCGCCCGTTGCTGCGTCCGCCGGCGCGAGCCCGGTATCTGCCGGATCGTCACCGAATCATCTGTCCCACACTCGAATTGGATATCGTCGGAGAGCCCCTGGTGGCCGCGCCGGCACACGCTCTCCCGATCGAATATATGGAAGGGCCCTATCGATACCGCGGCACCATGTGGGGTGAGTCGGTGAGCGGCTTCGCGTTCAACGAACGCTCGCTGGCGCTGTACCGGGATTGGGAGTTGGTCGAGGTGCTGGCCACGACCGTGATGAATCTCGATCCACCCGCCCCGGGGCTACAGTCCCTGGTGGATCAGCTAGTGCCGTTGGTGGCAGCCGGACGGCGTGACGAGGCTGCTGCGCTGTTGAGCAAGACGAGTCCCCAGAACGCCGCGCTGGCAACGATTCTGGAGGATCTCAACACCGCGCTGGCGGAGGCTCCCGCAAACGAGATTGCGACCGGCCCTGGCGGCGGTGCTTAGTTCAGCGGCGTAGACCGGCCAGAGGACGCCAGTAGTCACATCAGCCACTTCCGTCCCCGTCGGGGCTTCGCTCAGTGAATGCGCAACGCGATGTCCCCGGCGATATCGTTTTGCAGATCGCAACATGACTTCGCTTTGGGTGCCCGAGTGACAGCTGTGACTCCATAGCGTCCCGTTATCGCGACGTTGTGGACGTCCCGTAGTCTCAAATCGCCTTGCTGGCAACCAATCTCGACGATTTGGTCACGGCGCAATCGCCTGCTGCCAGGTGATGTGACGATGCTGCAGACCAGGCTCGTTCCGGCCGAACACCAGTCGGTCTCGAGCTCCCGACTCGAGGTTGGCCTGCAGCGATTCGACCAGCCGGTAGTCCTCATCGCGCACGGTGGAGTGCGCGTACTCGAAGACTGCCGCAGCGCCGGCTGCCACGGATTCGTCGGACAGGTCGAGCGGCGTGGAGTTCTGGTGAACGGTGATCGACCGACCGGGTCGGTCGGCGGGGTAGACCCGGAACAGCTCGCCGTTGGCGATCGTCACCGACAGCACAATGTTGGGGAACAGCGCGTAGATCACCACCATGCTTTTGAACGGCTCCCACTGCTCTTCGGGGACGTTGTCCAGTTCGAGGATGCCGTTGAGCGGAAAGATCAAGCGATGATGGGGGCCGAATGAGTCGAAGACGGTGCAGTTGCTGCGGGCGATGGTGGCAAAGGTCTGCCGGTGCACGGTGGCGAAGTGGTAGTTCTCCGCGAAGGTGTCAATCGCCAACTTCCAGTTGATGGGGCAGTCCAGCACCTTCTCGCCCAGCGGTGACCACCGTCCGATGCCCCACGAGTCCAGCTCGTCGGCCAGCGGGCCCAGGTGCGCGGCGATATCCAGCGTCGCACCGGGATCCAGTGCCACCCAAAGGAATCCGGCGAACTCGACAGCGGGCAGCTCGGTCAGGCCGTCGGACTTCAGCGTCACATCAGGGAAGCCCTCGCGACCCGGCAGCCCGACCAGCCGCCCGGTGTTGTCGTAGGTCCACGCGTGGTAGGGGCAGCTGAACCGCTTCGCTGTGCCGCACCCGGTGACCACCTGCGACTGACGATGCAGACAGACATTGTCGAACGCCTTGACCGTTCCGTCCGCTGTCCTGGTCAGCAGGACGGACCGGCCCATGACCGCCTTGGTGCAGTAGCTGCCCGGGCCAGGCAGCTCCGAGACGTATCCGACCAGTTGCGGGCTTGCCAGCAGCATGGCCCGGTCGCGCTCATGCCGCTCGAGTGAGGTGTACTCGCGCGCTTCGACGGCATGTTGCGCGGGCGCCAGATCGGTGGTTTTGTCGCGTGCCAGCTTCAAGGCCCGTCGGGTCAAGTCGATGAGTTGGTCGTGATCCATCGGAAGTCCCTCGTGCAGTCCATTCCAGCAGCGCCGGCTCTAACTTTATTAACTTTATAGTGTTAGCAAAACGCAGCCAAGACGCGCTCGCCACGATCAATCGCGTTGCGGCGTACTGATGTAGCCGAGCAGCTGCGGGTGTCGATCGGCCAATGCGCTCAGACGGTTGTCGTCCAGCTGGCGCAGGTAATCCGCGGTCGTGGTGTCGGCGGGAAAGAACGACTCCATCGCCAGGTTCTCCACACCGACGTCCAGCGGACTGCCGAACGTCGCGATGGTGTTGACGAAGTTCAGTTCGGCACCGTCGATGGTGACGATCCGGAACGGTACGTATAGCTCGCCGATGGGTTGGCTCGACTCGGCCGGCCGGGGCACGGGATAACCGGACAGCTCGTCGTAGAGCCGCTGTATTTCGGATGACGCGGTGGCGCTGGCGGTTCGGCGCACCCGGCGCAGGATGCTGGAGTGCACTTCGGCAAAGTTGAGCAGGCGCTGAGACACTCCTCGCGGATGTAGGCACAACCGCATCACGTTGATAGGCGGACAAAGCAGCTCCGCAGCCGCCCCCTCGTCCAATCCCTCCACCAGGACGAGGCATCCCACGTTTGCCGCGATGAGGTTCCAGCACGCATCGGTGACGACGGCGGGGTACGGAGAATGGCCGGCCAGCACCGAGTCGACGGCCGCCTTCACCGGCCGCATCTTCTCGCCGTCCAGCGCGTGCTCGCCGTACGCGGGTGCGTAGCCGCCGGCGAGCAGCAGCCGATTGCGTGCGGTCAACGGGAGATCGAGCGACTCGCCGATGCGCAGGAGCAACGCCCGACTGGCGTTGGACCGACCCGTTTCGACGAAGCTGAGATGGCGAGGCGAGACGCCGATCTGGTGCGCCAGCTCCATCTGGCTCATCCGCCGGCGAGTGCGCCACTCGCGCACCCCGATACCCGCAGACACGTTCTGAACCTATCCCCATAAGGGAGCCACAACCACTACCTCGTAGGTAATCGACAAAGCTACCTCGGCGGGCCAAGACTGCTTTCATGAGCACAACATCACCACGGCAGCCCACCATCTTGCGTCGTGCGTTCGCGGCGGCGGCCATCGGCCGAATCGCGCTGGGCGCGGCGGCATTTGTATCTCCGCGGTCGCAAACCCGGATGAACGGCGTGCCGGACAGCATGCTTTTCACCGAGACGAGATACCTGATCCGCATCTTCGGCGCCCGTGCCCTGGGCCTAGGTCTCGGCTATCTCGGCAGCGACGAGATCAACCGCCGGCGCTGGCAACGTATCGGTCTGGTGGTCGACACGCTGGACAATCTCAACGCGGTCATGGAGTTGAGGAAGCTCGACCGCGCTGACAGCCGGGTTCGCGCGCTCCTCAGCCTGATCGCGGTGACCGGTCCCTATGCCGTGCTCGGCGCATTGGGTGAGCTGCAATCCCGACTGGCCGGGCGACGGGTGTGATTCTCGGCTTTGGGTGTGAAACCTGGGCTTTGCGGGTGAACGCAGGGCGGGGTTGCAGCCCAGTTCAACGCCCAGGCGTCACAATCAACGCCGACGTTTCACTGCCAACGCCGGCGCGAGGGCCTCGTTTCAGCACTGTGATGCAGATGTGACTGCTGTGATCAGTGTGTCATCTGATGTACCTGTCGTACCCTGTGGCATGTGTCGGTGTCGCGGCGTGACGTCCTCAAACTCGCGGCCGCGACGCCGGGTTTACTAGCTCTGGGCTTCGCGGGGGCGTCGGTGTGCGCGGCACCGGCTTCGGCCGGCTCACTCGGAACGTTGCTGGACTACGCGGCCGGTGTCATCCCCGCCCAACAGATCAGGGCTGCCGGCGCGGTAGGGGCGATTCGCTACGTATCCGATCGGCGGCCCGGCGGCAACTGGATGCTCGGCAAGCCGATCCAGGCCACCGAGGCGCGCGATCTGAGTGGTAGCGGGCTGAAGATCGTCTCGTGCTATCAGTACGGCAAGGGCACTACCTCCGATTGGCTGGGCGGTGCCGCCGCCGGTACCCAGCACGCCCAGCGCGGAATACAGTTGCACGCTGCCGCCGGGGGTCCCGCCAGCGCCCCCATTTACGCCTCGATAGACGACGACCCGACCTATGACCAGTACAGACGGCAAGTGTTGCCGTACCTGCGGGCCTGGGAGTCGGTGATCGGCCACCAGCGCACGGGTGTATACGCGAACTCGAAAACAATCGAGTGGGCGGTCCATGACGGCGTGGGCTCCTACTTCTGGCAGCACAACTGGGGCTCGCCGAAGGGATACGCCCACCCGGCCGCGCACCTGCACCAGGTCGAGATCGACAAGCGGTCGGTCGGCGGTGTCGGAGTTGACATCAACGAAATCCTCAAGCCGCAATTCGGGCAGTGGGCGTAGGGCGGGCCGGCACAGCCCCGGCCTGAATCGGTGCTGTCTGGACTCCTGCGGCGGTCCAGGGCTCGTCACGGCGGCCACACCCACAACGTGACCCGGAGCTTCCAGCAAACACTCGTTCGCCCAAATCCCGTTGCCGCAGCCGCCGCAGAGGTCGGGCGGACGCCGGCGGTCGCGCCGAAAGCCCCTTCTCGAGCCGAAATTTTTTACATAACGATTACATAACAATACTGCCTTGATCTGCGCAGTTGTAGCTACTCGACCGTAACCACCTACATGCAGGAGGTTTGTCGGCGACGTCCGCGCCCGCCGCCGAGCCGGGTGTTACCCACGACACGGTTACCCGCGCGTAGAACTCACCAGTAACCGATCACCATGGCCTGGAGTCGGAAATTCTTATGACACCCTTATGTGAGCCGGAGCCGTCTGCCGTGCCGCCGCCCGACCCGATCGGCGAGCCCGCCGACGACACAAACGGTCAGCCGATCTTTGGCGCCGATTCAACGCCGAATCGACGATGCCAGCCCGCCGGCACCGACCGGGCCGCGACAAGACGCCAAGAAAACTTCAAGAAAACTTTTAGACGTGACAGGGGAGATGTAGGCGTGACGATTCACGAGCACGAGCAGGTTTCCGCTGACCGCGATGGGACCGGTCCGCATAGCACCCATGCTCTGGTCGACCGTCTAGCCGCTGGGGAGCCGTACGCTGTCGCGTTCGGTGGCCAGGGCAGTGCCTGGCTGGAAACCCTGGAAGAGCTGGTTTCCTCGGCCGGCATCGAATCCGAGTTGGCCACGCTGGTCGGTGAGGCGGACCTGCTGCTCGAGCCGGTCGCCAAAGAGCTGGTCGTGGTGCGTCCGGTCGGCTTCGAGCCACTGCAGTGGGTACGCGCGCTCGCGGCCGAAGAATCGGTGCCGTCCGGCAAGCACCTGACCTCGGCCGCGGTGTCGTTGCCCGGCGTGCTGCTGACCCAGATCGCCGCCATCCGCGCCCTTGCTCGCCAGGGCATGGACCTCATCGCCACCCCTCCGGTCGCCCTGGCCGGCCATTCGCAGGGTGTACTCGCCGTCGAGGCGCTCAAAGCGGGCGGAGCGCGCGACGTGGAGCTGTTGGCCCTGGCTCAACTGCTGGGCGCAGCGGGAACGCTGGTGGCGCGCCGCCGCGGAATCTCGATCCTCGGCGATCGCCCACCGATGGTCTCGGTCACCAACGCCGATCCGGCGCGCATCCAGCGGCTGCTCGACGAGTTCGCCCAAGACGTTCGCACGGTGCTGCCGCCGGTGTTGTCCATCCGCAACGGCCGGCGTTCGGTCGTCATCACCGGCACCCCCGAGCAGCTCTCCCGCTTCGAGCTCTACTGCCGCCATATCTCGGAGAAGGAAGAGGCCGAGCGCAAGAACAAGATTCGCGGTGGCGACGTCTTCGCACCCGTCTTCGATCCGGTGCAGGTGGAAGTGGGCTTCCACACCCCGCGGCTGGCCGACGGTATCGACATCGTCGGGCGCTGGGCCGAAAAAGTCGGTCTGGAGGCCGCCTTCGCCCGGGAATTGGCCGAGTCCATTCTGGTGAAGAAGGTCGACTGGGTCGACGAGATCACCCGCGTGCATGACGCGGGCGCGCGCTGGATCCTCGACCTCGGACCCGGCGACATCCTGACCCGGCTGACCGCGCCGGTGATCCGCGGCATCGGTGTCGGTATCGTCCCCGCGGCGACCCGCGGCGGCCAGCGCAACCTCTTCACCGTCGGGGCCACCCCCGAGGTGGCTCGCGCCTGGTCGAGCTATGCCCCGTCCGTGGTGCGCCTGCCCGACGGCCGCGTCAAGCTCTCGACCAAGTTCACCCGTTTGACCGGTCGCTCGCCGATCCTGCTGGCGGGCATGACGCCGACCACCGTCGACGCCAAGATCGTCGCTGCCGCGGCCAACGCCGGGCACTGGGCCGAACTGGCCGGCGGCGGCCAGGTCACCGAGGAAATCTTCGCGGACCGCATCAAGCAGATGTCCGAGCTGCTCGAGGCCGGCCGCACCTATCAGTTCAACGCGCTGTTCCTCGACCCGTACCTGTGGAAGCTGCAGGTGGGCGGTAAGCGTCTGGTGCAGAAGGCGCGCCAGTCCGGCGCGGCGATCGACGGCCTGGTGATCAGCGCCGGAATCCCGGACCTGGAGGAAGCCGTCGAGCTGATCGACGAGCTCAACGACGTCGGCATCAGCCACGTCGTCTTCAAGCCCGGCACCATCGAACAAATCCGCTCGGTCATCCGCATCGCCACCGAGGTGCCCACCAAGCCGGTGATCATGCACGTCGAGGGCGGGCGCGCGGGCGGCCACCACTCCTGGGAAGACCTCGACGACCTGCTGCTCGCCACCTACTCGGAGTTGCGGTCGCGGCCCAACATCACGGTCTGCGTCGGCGGCGGCATCGGCACCCCGGAGCGAGCCGCCGAATACCTGTCCGGACGCTGGGCACAGGCGCACGGCTTCCCGCTGATGCCCATCGACGGCATCCTCGTCGGCACCGCCGCCATGGCCACCCTCGAATCCACCACGTCGCCGTCGGTCAAGCGGATGCTGGTCGAGACCAAAGGCACCGACCAATGGATCAGCGCCGGAAAAGCCCAGGGCGGCATGGCTTCCAGCCGTAGTCAGCTCGGCGCCGACATCCACGAGATCGACAACACCGCGTCGCGTTGCGGCCGCCTGCTCGACGAGGTCGCCGGTGACGCGGAGGCGGTCGCCGAACGGCGCGACGAGATCATCGCGGCAATGGCCAACACCGCCAAGCCCTACTTCGGCGATGTCGCACAGATGACCTACCTGCAGTGGCTGCGGCGTTACGTCGAACTGACCATCGGCGAGGGCAATTCGACCGCAGACACCGCGTCCCCGGGCAGCCCCTGGCTGGCCGACACCTGGCGTGACCGCTTCGAGCAGATGCTGCAACGCGCCGAAGCTCGTTTGCATCCAAAGGATTTCGGCCCGATCGAAACGGTCTTCCGCGATGCGGCGCTGCTGGAGAATCCCGAGCAGGCCATTGACGTACTGCTGCAGCACTATCCGGACGCCGAAACCGTGCAGCTGCACCCGGCCGATGTGCCGTTCTTCGTCACGCTGTGCAAGACGCTGGGTAAGCCGGTGAACTTCGTGCCGGTCATCGATAAGGACGTCCGCCGTTGGTGGCGCAGTGACTCGCTGTGGCAGGCCCACGACGCGCGGTACGACGCCGACCAGGTATGCATCATTCCCGGCACCGCGGCGGTGGCCGGTATCACCCGGATGGACGAACCCGTAGGCGAATTGCTCGACCGCTTCGAGCAGGCCGCCATCGACGAGGTGCTCGCCGCGGACGGACAACCGCACGACGTCACATCGCGCCGCCTGGGCCGCCCCGACGTGAGCGGGCCGCTGGCCGTCGTGCTGGATGCGCCCGACGTGCTCTGGGCCGGTCGCCTCGCGACCAACCCGGCCCATCGCATCGCCGAGCCGAGCGAGTGGCAGGTGCACGACGACCCCGGAAACCCAAGGGCCACACACTCTTCCACCGGCGCGCGGCTGCAGGTCAACTCGGATGACGAAGTGGTGCTCAGCGTTCCGGTGTCAGGCACCTGGATCGACATCCCGTTCAGGTTGCCCGCCAATACCGTTGACGGCGGCGTCCCGGTGGTTTGCATCGAGGATGCCAGCACCGCCATGCGCTCGGTACTGGCCATCGCCGCCGGTGTGGATGGTCCGGAATTTCTCCCGTCGGTCGACGACGCGACGGCCACCGTGACGGTGGATTGGGATCCCGAGCGGGTCGCCGACCACACCGGGGTCACCGCCACCTTCGGCGAGCCGCTGGCTCCTGGCCTCACCACGGTCCCCGACGCGCTCGTCGGCCATTGCTGGCCGGCGGTTTTCGCGGCGATCGGTTCGGCCGCCACCGACACCGGGATACCGGTGGTGGAGGGCCTGCTGAGCCTGGTGCACCTGGACCATGCCGCCCACATGGTCGGGCAGTTGTCCACCGTTCCGGCTCAATTGACCGTCAGCGCAACAGCTTCCAACGCCATCGACACCGACATGGGTCGCGTGGTGCCGGTCTCGGTGACCGTTACCGATAGCAACGGCACCCTGATCGCCACCCTCGACGAGCGGTTCGCGATCCTGGGCCGCACCGGTTCGGCCGAACTGAGTGACCCGGTCCGGGCCGGCGGGGCGGTGTCGGAGAACGCGACCGACACCCCGCGCCGTCGTCGCCGTGACGTCAGGCTTACCGCGCCGGCCGACATGCGCCCGTTCGCGGTTGTCTCCGGCGACCACAACCCGATTCACACCGACCGGGCGGCTGCGCTGCTGGCCGGCCTGGAATCGCCGATCGTGCACGGCATGTGGCTGTCGGCCGCCGCGCAGCACGCGGTGACCGCCACCGACGGACAAGCCCGCCCACCGGCCCGGCTGGTCGGCTGGACGGCGCGCTTCCTGGGCATGGTCCGCCCGGGCGACGACGTGGACTTCCGGGTCGATCGTGTCGGAATCGACCAGGGCGCAGAGGTTTTGGAGGTGGCCGCCAGAATCGGCTCGGACCTGGTGATGTCGGCGACGGCACGCCTTGCCGCTCCCAAGACGGTCTACGCGTTCCCCGGTCAGGGCATTCAGCACAAGGGCATGGGCATGGAGGTCCGGGCCCGGTCCAAGGCGGCCCGCAAGGTATGGGACAAGGCGGACAAGTTCACCCGCGACACGCTCGGCTTCTCGGTGCTGCACGTGGTGCGTGACAACCCGACCAGCATCATCGCCAGCGGTGTGCACTATCACCACCCCGACGGCGTGCTCTACCTGACGCAGTTCACCCAGGTCGCGATGGCGACGGTGGCGGCCGCACAGGTAGCCGAGATGCGCGAGCAGGGCGCCTTCGTCGAAGGAGCCATCGCATGCGGTCACTCGGTCGGCGAGTACACCGCGCTGGCCTGTGTGACGGGGATCTACGAGCTGGAAGCCTTGCTGGAGACCGTGTTTCACCGCGGGTCGAAGATGCACGACATCGTGCCGCGCGACGAACTGGGCCGCTCCAACTACCGGCTGGCCGCGATCCGGCCGTCGCAGATCGACCTGCCCGATGCCGAGGTCACTGCCTTCGTTGCCGAAATCGCCGAGCGCACCGGTGAATTCTTGGAGATCGTGAACTTCAACCTGCGCGGCTCGCAGTACGCGATCGCCGGTACGGTCCGCGGATTGGAAGCGCTCGAGGAAGAGGTGCAGAGGCGCCGCGAGCTGACCGGTGGCAAGCGTTCGTTCATCCTGGTGCCGGGCATCGACGTGCCGTTCCACTCCCGGGTGTTGCGGGTCGGTGTGGCCGAATTCCGCCGCTCGCTGGACCGGGTGATGCCGCGCGACAAAGATCCCGAACTGATCATCGGGCGCTACATCCCCAACCTGGTGCCGCGGCCCTTCACCCTGGATCGCGACTTCATCCAGGAGATACGGGATCTCGTTCCCGCCGAGCCTCTTGACGAAATCCTCGCCGACTACGACACCTGGCGCCGCGAGCGGCCGGCGGAGATGGCGCGGGTGGTCTTGATCGAGCTGCTGGCCTGGCAGTTCGCCAGCCCGGTCCGCTGGATCGAGACGCAGGATCTGCTGTTCATCGAGGAGGCCGCCGGTGGCCTGGGTGTAGAGCGCTTCGTCGAGATCGGCGTGAAGTCGGCGCCGACGGTGGCCGGATTGGCGACCAACACCCTCAAACTTCCCGAATACGCCCACAGCACAGTGGAAGTGCTCAACGCCGAGCGCGATGCGACGGTGCTGTTCGCCACCGATACCGACCCCGAGCCGGAGCCCATGGACGAGCTCGACGGGGAAGAGCCGGTCGCCGAATCGGCAGCTGAGGCGGCACCGGCGGCGGCTGTCGCGGCGCCGGCACCGACAGCTCCGTCGGGCGCCGCTCGGCCCGAGGACATTTCGTTCGATGCGGCCGACGCGACACTGGCGCTCATCGCGCTGTCGGCCAAGATGCGCATCGACCAGATCGAGGAGCTGGACTCCATCGAGTCCATCACCGACGGTGCCTCGTCGCGGCGCAACCAGCTCTTGGTGGACCTGGGCTCCGAGTTGAACCTGGGTGCCATCGACGGCGCGGCTGAGTCCGACCTGGCCGGGCTGCGCTCGCAGGTTACCAAGCTGGCGCGCACCTACAAGCCTTATGGGCCAGTGCTTTCCGACGCGATCAACGATCAGCTGCGGACCGTGCTGGGACCCTCGGGCAAGCGGCCCGGCGCCATCGCCGAGCGGGTCAGCAAGGCCTGGGAGCTGGGCGACGGCTGGGCCAAGCACGTCACTATCGAGGTCGCGCTCGGCACCCGCGAAGGCACCAGCGTTCGTGGCGGTGGCCTCGGGCACCTGCACGACGGCGCGCTGGCCGACGCCGCCGCCGTCGACAAAGTCATTGACGCCGCGGTGACTTCGGTTGCGGCGCGCCGCGGCATCGCGGTGGCGTTGCCGTCGGCGGGTGGTGGCGGCGGCGCGACCGTGGACGCGGCTGCGCTGTCGGAGTTCACCGATCAGATCACCGGCCGCGACGGAGTGCTCGCCTCGGCGGCCCGCCTGGTGCTGGGCCAGCTGGGTTTGGACGACCCGGTCAGTGCGCCACCGGCGGCCACCGACGCCGAGCTCATCGACCTCGTCACGGCCGAATTGGGCGCGGACTGGCCACGTTTGGTGGCACCCGTGTTCGACGGCAAGAAGGCTGTCGTATTCGACGACCGGTGGGCCAGCGCTCGCGAAGACCTGGTCAAGCTGTGGCTGACCGACGAGGGCGACATCGACGCCGACTGGGTGCGGCTGTCCGAACGGTTCGAGGGCGCCGGCCACGTCGTCGCCATCCAGGCCACCTGGTGGCAGGGCAAGTCGCTGGCCGCGGGGCGGCAGATTCACGGGTCGCTGTACGGCCGGATTGCCGCCGGCGCCGAAAACCCGGACCCCGGTCCCTACAGCAAGGAAGTCGCTGTGGTGACCGGCGCTTCCAAGGGTTCGATCGCCGCATCGGTTGTCGCACGACTACTCGACGGCGGTGCCACCGTGGTCGCAACCACCTCGAAGCTCGACGACGAGCGCTTGTCGTTCTACCGCACGCTGTATCGCGACCACGCTCGTTACGGCGCGGCCTTGTGGGTGGTGGCGGCCAACATGGCTTCCTACTCCGACATCGACGCCCTGGTCGAGTGGGTCGGCAACGAGCAGACCGAAAGCCTTGGGCCGCAATCCATTCACGTCAAAGACGCGCAGACTCCGACGCTGCTGTTCCCGTTTGCGGCGCCGCGCGTCGTCGGTGACCTCTCCGAGGCCGGTTCGCGCTCCGAGATGGAGATGAAGGTTTTGTTGTGGGCGGTGCAGCGGTTGATCGGCGGATTGTCGAAGATCGGCGCCGAGCGTGACATCGCGTCCCGGTTGCACGTAGTGCTGCCCGGCTCGCCCAACCGCGGAATGTTCGGCGGTGACGGCGCGTACGGCGAAGCCAAGTCGGCACTGGACGCCTTGGTGAGCCGCTGGCACGCCGAATCCTCCTGGGCGGCAAGGGTAAGTCTGGCGCACGCGCTGATCGGCTGGACCCGCGGCACGGGACTGATGGGCCAGAACGACGCCATCGTCTCCGCCGTCGAAGAGGCCGGTGTCACCACGTACTCCACCGACGAAATGGCCGCCATGCTGCTGGCCCTGTGCGACGTGGAATCCAAGGTCGCCGCTGCCAACTCGCCGATCAAGGCCGACCTGACCGGCGGCTTGGGCGACGCCGACATCGACATGGCCGAACTGGCCGCCAAGGCGCGCGAGGACATGTCGTCGGAATCTGCCGCGGAGAACGCGCCGGCCGACGGCACGATTGCCGCGCTGCCGTCGCCGCCGCGGGGATTCGCACCCGCACCGGCTCCGGAATGGGACGACCTCGACGTCGACCCGGCGGATCTGGTGGTGATCGTCGGTGGCGCCGAAATCGGCCCGTACGGGTCGTCGCGCACCCGGTTCGAGATGGAGGTCGACAACGAACTCTCCGCCGCCGGCGTGCTCGAGCTGGCCTGGACCACCGGGCTGATCCGGTGGGAAGACGATCCCCAACCGGGTTGGTACGACACACAATCCGGTGAACTCGTCGACGAGGCCGAACTGGTCGAGCGCTATCACGACGTCGTCGTCGAAAGAGTCGGCATTCGCGAGTTCGTCGACGACGGGGCGATCAACCCCAACGACGGTTCCCCGCTGCTGGTTTCGGTGTTCCTCGAAAAGGACTTCACCTTCGTCGTCTCGTCGGAGGCCGATGCCCGCGCCTTCGCCGAGTTCGATCCGGAGCACACCGTGATACGGCCGGTTCCCGACTCCGGCGACTGGCAGGTTATCCGCAAGGCCGGCACCGAGATTCGGGTGCCGCGCAAGAACAAGCTGTCGCGGCTGGTCGGTGCCCAGGTCCCGACCGGTTTCGACCCCACGGTGTGGGGCATCAGCCCGGACATGGCGAGTTCCATTGACCGGCTCGCCGTTTGGAACATCGTTGCGACCGTTGACGCGTTCCTGACGGCAGGGTTCAGCCCGGCCGAGGTGATGCGGTATGTGCACCCGAGTCTGGTGGCCAACACCATGGGCACCGGCATGGGTGGCGGTACCTCGATGCAGACGATGTACCACGGCAACCTGCTGGGCCGTAACAAGCCGAACGACATCTTCCAGGAAGTGTTGCCGAATATCGTTGCCGCGCATGTGGTTCAGTCCTACATCGGCAGCTACGGCGCGATGATCCACCCGGTCGCCGCGTGCGCGACGGCCGCGGTTTCCATCGAGGAGGGCGTCGACAAGATCCGGTTAGGCAAGGCCGAGATGGTCGTGACCGGCGGCATCGACGACCTGACGCTGGAAGGCATCATCGGCTTCGGTGACATGGCCGCCACCGCCGACACCGGCATGATGCGTGGTCGCGGCATCACCGACTCGAAGTTCTCCCGTCCCAACGACCGGCGGCGGCTGGGCTTCGTGGAAGCCCAAGGCGGCGGCACCATCCTGCTGGCGCGGGGCGACCTGGCGCTGAAGATGGGGTTGCCGGTGCTCGCCGTGGTGGCATTTGCACAGTCGTTCGGCGACGGGGTGCACACCTCGATCCCCGCCCCCGGGCTGGGGGCGCTGGGAGCCGGCCGAGGCGGCAAGGAGTCTCCGCTGACCCGCTCACTGGCCAAACTCGGTGTCGGACCTGATGACATCGCGGTGATCTCCAAGCACGACACGTCGACGCTGGCAAACGATCCCAACGAGACCGAGCTGCACGAGCGGCTGGCCGACTCGATGGGCCGATCCGCGGGAGCGCCGTTGTTCGTGGTGTCGCAGAAGAGCCTGACCGGACACGCCAAGGGTGGTGCGGCCGTCTTCCAGACGATGGGTTTGTGCCAGATGTTGCGGGACGGCGTGATTCCGCCCAACCGCAGCCTGGACTGCGTCGACGACGAGCTGGCCGGCTCCAGGCACTTCGTGTGGGTGCGTGACACGCTGCGGCTTGGCGGGAAGTTCCCGCTGAAGGCCGGCATGCTGACCAGTCTCGGGTTCGGCCACGTGTCCGGCCTGGTCGCGCTGGTGCACCCGCAGGCCTTCATCGCCGCGCTGAATGCGGATCAACGCGCGGACTACCAGCGCCGTGCGGAGGCCCGGCTGTTGGCCGGCCAGCGCCGGTTGGCTTCGGCCATCGCCGGCGGTGAGCCGATGTATGAGCGGCCCCCGGACCGTCGCTTCGATCACGGCGCGCCGGAGAAGCGGCAGGAAGCCGCGATGCTGCTGAACTCGGCTGCCCGGCTGGGTGACGACGACGCCTACCAGGTCTCTGGATAGGGTCGGGCATCCACTAACCTGGCGACCCATGGGCATTGTCGGAGTGGGGATCGACCTCGTCTCCATTCCCGATTTCGCCGAGCAGGTCGACCAGCCGGGAACGGTGTTTTCGGCGACGTTCACCCCCGGTGAGCGCCGCGACGCCTCGGACAAGAGTTCCTCGGCGGCGCGCCATTTGGCGGCCCGGTGGGCCGCGAAGGAAGCGGTGATCAAGGCTTGGTCCGGGTCGCGGTTTGCGCAGCGCCCGGTGCTGCCGGAGGACATCCACCGCGATATCGAAGTCGTCACCGACATGTGGGGCCGGCCGCGGGTGCGGTTGACCGGGGCGATCGCCAAGCATCTGGCCGACGTCACCATTCACGTGTCGCTGACGCATGAAGGTGACACCGCGGCCGCCGTAGCCATTTTGGAGACTCCCTAGGCCGAGCAAACGCAAAATCCCCCGAAAGCCCCTTTCGGGGGATTTTGCGTCTGCTCGCGCGGTTGCGCATCTGCTCGCGTCGGGGCTGGCGTATTACTACACACTGTGGTACTACAGAGGATAGTAGATAGCCGGCCGCATCGGAGCGGATTCGGTCTCGAGGGGATGATCGCCATGAGCCTCAACCTGGCGGATACCGCAGCCCGGCAGGCGCAGGAGATCGACACCCGATATCACCCGTCGGCTGCACTGCGTAGGCAGCTGAACAAGGTCTTCCCGACCCACTGGTCGTTCCTGCTGGGCGAGATCGCGCTGTACAGCTTCATCGTGTTGCTCATCACCGGTTTGTATTTGACGCTGTTCTTCGACCCGTCGATGACCGAGGTCACCTATCACGGCGTGTACGGCCCGTTGCGCGGGGTGGAGATGTCGCGCGCCTATGAGTCGGCGCTGAACATTTCCTTCGAAGTCCGCGGCGGGTTGTTCGTGCGCCAGATCCATCACTGGGCGGCGTTGATGTTCGCGGCGGCGATCATGGTGCACCTGGCCCGAGTTTTCTTCACCGGGGCGTTCCGGCGACCCCGCGAGGCCACCTGGGTCGTCGGATCACTGCTGCTGATCCTGGCCATGTTCGAGGGCTACTTCGGCTACTCGTTGCCCGACGACCTGCTCTCCGGCATCGGTTTGCGTGCCGCGCTGTCCTCGATCACCTTGGGCCTGCCCGTGATTGGGACATGGCTGCATTGGGCGTTGTTCGGCGGTGATTTCCCTGGCACCACGTTGATTCCGCGCCTCTATGCATTGCATGTTCTGGTGTTGCCGGCGATCATTTTTGGACTGATCGGATTGCATCTGGCGTTGGTGTGGTTCCAGAAGCACACTCAGTTCCCCGGCCCCGGCCGCACCGAACACAACGTCGTCGGCGTGCGGGTGATGCCGGTGTTCGCGGTCAAATCCGGCGCCTTTTCCGCCACCATCGTCGGTGTGCTGGGCCTGATGGGCGGCCTGCTGCAGATCAACCCGATCTGGAACCTGGGCCCCTACCAGCCATCTCAGGTCTCGGCGGGCTCCCAGCCCGACTTCTACATGATGTGGCCGGACGGCTTACAGCGGCTGTGGCCGGCTTGGGAGCTTTACATCGGCCACCACACCGTGCCGGCGACCGTCGCCGTCGCGCTGATCATGGGTCTGGTGTTTATTCTGCTGATCGTTTATCCGTTCTTGGAGAAGCGGTTCACCGGCGATTATGCGCATCACAATCTGCTGCAGCGCCCGCGCGACGTGCCGGTGCGCACAGCAGTGGGGGCCATGGCGATCAGCTTCTACCTGGTGCTCACGCTGGCGGCGATGAACGACATCATCGCGTTCAAGTTCCACATCTCGCTGAACGCGACGACGTGGATCGGGCGCGTCGGCATGGTGATCTTGCCGCCGTTGGTCTACTTCATCGCCTATCGCTGGTGCATCGGGCTGCAGCGCAGCGACCGCGCGGTGCTCGAGCACGGCGTGGAGACCGGCATCATCAAGCGACTCCCGCACGGCGCCTACATCGAATTGCACCAACCGCTGGGCCCCGTCGACGAGCACGGCCACCCACTGCCGCTGGAATACCAGGGCGCACCCGTCCCCAAGCGCATGAACAAGCTCGGTGCCGGCGGGAGACCCGGTTCGGGCTTGTTCTTCCCGGACCCCGCCCCGGAGGACGCGGCACTCTCGCAGGCCAAGCACACCGCCGAGCGTCGTGCCCTCACCGCCCTGCGCGACAGTTGAGGGCGCAAGCAGACGCAAAATCACCCAATTTCGTGCCGAAATAGGGGATTTTGCGTCTGCTCGCCAGCATTACTCGTCGAGGCCGTGCTCGATCGCGTAGCGGGTCAGCTCCACCCGATTGGCGACCTGTAGCTTCCGAAACGTCGCCTGCACATGGTTCTCAACAGTTCGGTGACTCAGCGACAGCTTCTCGGCAATCTGCTTGGCGGACAACCCTTTTGCGACATAGCGCAACACCTCGGTCTCTCGCTCGGTGAGGCTCGGGCGCGCCGGCCCCGGGTCCGGGCTCTGTGCGATGCGCCGGTATTCGCCCAGGACCAGCCCCGCCAGGCTCGGGGTGAACACGGCGCGCCCCGCGGCGGTGGCCCGTACTGCGTCGCTGAGCTCAGACTTCGAGGCACTCTTGACCAGATAACCGGTTGCCCCCGCTTTGACGGCTTCCAGCACGTCGTCGCGTTCATCCGAGGCGGACAGCACCAGCACCCGCGACGACGGCGAAACCGTGAGCACCTCCGTCGTCGCCTGCACCCCGGTACCGTCGGCAAGCTGCATGTCCATCAGCACCACATCGGGTTTGACCACAGCCGCCCGCCGTTTCGCCGCGGCCACGCCATCGGCGGTGGCCACCACGTTGAACCCCTCCTCGGCAAGATCGCGAGCCACCGCGTCGCGCCAGATCGGATGGTCGTCGACGACCATCACAGTAGGTACCGTGTCGTCACTCATGGCCCGCCTTTCCCGCGCCCGGACGCGGCAGGCGCAGCTCCCACTCGGTGCCTTCGCCCATCCCGGTGTGAAGCTCTGCGCTGCCGCCCAGCGATATCATCCGTCCCACAATGGATTTCGAGATACCGAGGCGTCCCTGGCCCTCCGCTTCCCTCAGTCGTCCGGCGGCGATGCCGACTCCGTCGTCGCGAATAGTCACTGCGACCGAATCGCCCAAATCTTCCAGCAGCACGAAAGCTCGGGCGTCGGGTCCCGCATGCAGTCGCACGTTGTCGAGGGCGTTGCCCACCGCGGCATCCAGTTCAGCGGCCATCTGCCGTGCAAGCGGCACGGGGGTTCCCGGCAAGACCATCGATACCCGATCGCTCTCTCTGCGGCGCAGCAGCGCCCGCAGGTCGACGGTCTGACTGTCGCCGTCTTGCTCGATGGCGGTCGAGGTTATCCATCGTCGCAGGGCGCGTTCCTGCTCGCTGGCGAGGTCGGCTAATTCGGATGTGGCGCCGCCGATCTCGTGACCCCGCTTGGCAACCAGCGCCAGCACTTGGATGACGCCGTCATGGACTTGGCGCGACAACCGTTCGCGCTCCTCCAGTGCGGCTGAGAGCTGAGCGGCTCGCTGCAATTCGTCGTGGGCGCGGCGCGCGGTCCGGGCGGCCATTCCTATCGCCAACCCGATCGACAGCTCGATGATGATCGTCGCGTTGTGACCGAGGTTGAGGGTGAGGTAGTTCTTGACCGCGAAGTTCGTGGCCATCACTATCAGGCCGGTCAGCATTCCGCCGGCCGGCCCGAACTGTAGGGCGGCGGAGATCGTGGGGTTGCTGGCCCACAACGTGGTGGGCCAGGTCTGGTTGTCGGCGGCCCACTGCGGGGAGGCGACGATCCGGTTGGACCCCATGAGCAACACCACGACGATGATTTCCGAGATCACCCACGTCGGCCGGCGACCGAAACCACGCAGGTAGGCGACAGCGCAGGCGCCACTCCAGCCGATCAGCACGCAAAACAGCAGCCAACCCGTCAGCGGGTGACGAAGATCGGAATTGATCGCGACGTGGAAACCCAGCGCGTAAAGGCAACTCAGCAGCCGGAATACCTGCGCCGCCCGCCACAACGGCGTGGTCGGGTCCGGACCCTGAGTCGTCACACGGACAGCTTAGTAGCCTCGAAAGCATGACTGATCTGGTTGAGCGCGTCCGCGAGGTGTTGCCGTCGGTGCGCCGCGATCTCGAAGACCTGGTGCGCATCGAATCGGTGTGGGCCGACCCTGCCCGCCGCGACGAGGTGCACCGCAGCGCGCAAGCCGTCTCAGATCTGTTGTCACAGGCAGGGTTTGACGACGTCCGCATCGTCAGCGCAGGCGGTGCCCCGGCGGTCATCGCGCAGTATCCGGCACCCGAAGGCGCCCCGACCGTGCTGCTCTACGCCCATCACGATGTGCAGCCTGAAGGCGATCCGGCTCAGTGGTCATCGCCGCCTTTCCAGCCGACCGAACGCGACGGACGACTGTACGGTCGCGGCAGCGCCGACGACAAGGCGGGCATCGCAACGCATTTGGCGGCTTTTCGAGCACACGGCGGCCGGCCGCCGGTGGGCGTCACGGTGTTCGTCGAAGGGGAAGAAGAATCCGGGTCGCCGTCACTGGCCCAATTGCTTGCCGCCCACCGCAATGAGCTGGCCGCTGACGTCATCGTCATCGCCGACTCGGACAACTGGGGCACCGACACTCCCGCGCTGACGGTTTCGCTTCGCGGGTTGGTCGACTGTGTGGTCGAGGTTGCCACCCTGGACCATGGGCTGCACTCGGGCTTGTGGGGCGGGGCGGTTCCCGATGCGCTGAGTGTCCTGGTACGACTGCTAGCGAGCCTGCACGACGACGACGGCAACGTCGCGGTGGCCGGCTTGCACGAAACTGACACCAGCGCCCTGAATTACCCCGACTTCTCTGCAGAGCGGCTACGGCAGGATTCCGGCCTACTGGACGGGGTATCGGAAATCGGATCGGGCACGGTGCCGCAGCGGCTTTGGGCCAAACCGGCGATCACGGTGATTGGCATCGACACCACATCTGTTGCGGCGGCATCGAACACGCTGATCCCACGGGCCCGGGCCAAGATCAGCATGCGGGTGGCACCCGGCGGTGACGCCGAGGCGCACCTTGACGCGCTGACCGACCATTTACAGCGCAATGCCCCGTGGGGCGCGCAGGTCGCCGTCACACCGGGCGAGAAGGGCCAGCCGTACGCCATCGAGGCCAGCGGCGCGGCCTATGACGCCGCGCGAGCCGCGTTCCGGCAGGCGTGGGGTGCGGAGCCGATCGATATGGGAATGGGCGGTTCGATCCCGTTCATCGCCGAATTCGCCGCCGCCTTCCCGCAAGCCAAGATCCTGGTCACCGGCGTGGAAGACCCTGCGACACAGGCGCATAGCGTCAACGAGAGCCTGCACTTGGGTGTGCTGGAGCGGGCCGCCATCGCCGAGGCACTACTGCTGGCAAACCTGGCCAACCTTGCCTAAAGCGCGGCGAGACCTACCCGCATCAGAAGCGTGCGGCAGGCGTTTCTCGCCCGTCGAAGTCAGCGCCCGTCCCGCCTGTCACACCGCTTGCCGCAAGGGAGGATGTGCCTCTTTGCCCGCCTCGAAGCGACAAATTGCTTGGCGTGCAACGGTTGTCGCTTCTAACCGGGCAAGAATACACAGCCCGACTTCTTGTGACCCGTGGGACTTATGATGACGCGCGACTCACCGATCGCTCTATTCAACGACGGTTCGGGCGCTGAGAGACCGTGTTGTTGTTTCCAGTCTTGTTGATCGTCGGCGAACCGGAGTGGTAGATCATCACGTTGTCGTCGCCGAAAACGCTGATGGTGTCGGCGCTGTCGACCGTGACATGATTTGCGCTACCGAACACTTCTAGCCGCCGGCAGTGGCCGGTGATGGTGTACGTGTTGTTGTCGCCGTCGAGCTTCACGTTGCCGTTGTTGCAGTCGATCGTGTCTTTCGCGCCGCTGTTGATCATCACCAGGTTCCCCTGCACGGTGGTTTTGCCGGCGTAATGCCAGAAGAACATCGCGACGGCGATCACAGACATGACCGCGAGCGCCAGGAGGAACCGTCCTGGCATTGTCTTCGCAAGGTCCGCAACAACTCGAAATCGTTGCCGTGAGGTGCCTTCGAATGTAGGCGTGTCGCTCCGCCCATCGGCTTGCTCACCGGCCGACGTGCGGGACGGCGTGGATGGCGGCGCTGAGGGCGACACGTCCGGCGGCAATTCCGATTCCGTGCTGGGCGGCTGCGGGACGGCTCCCTGCGTCTGGCTGATCCGCCGCTCCAGATCGCGGATGTACTGCTCGGGGTCCACCGGGTTCATCGTTGGATGGCCCGCTTCAGGGCTTCAGGGGTGTTCATAGCCGCATCCTTCCGCTTCTCACCTGAGAGTGCGTCGTCAGTCTGCCGCGCGACACTTGCGAAATTCTTGTTTCAATTTCCCGGTTTGCCGAGACGGTTTATCTTTCCCCTTCTCGGTGAATGCACGGGTTTCAAACGGGTGGGAGGCGAACGATGACAGCCAACCGCACTGAGCCAAGCCGTCTACGAAGCCAGTTGTTTCTGAATGAAAGACGCCGTGTGCGCAGCCTTGACGTTGTACTGCGCGACGGCGATCTTGCCCTTTTCGTCGACGACGAAAGCGGACCGGATCACGCCCGTAACGGTCTTGCCGTACATCATCTTCTCGCCGTAGGTCCCCCAGGCCGTCAACACCTTGCGATCCGGGTCGGACAGCAGCGGGAAGGTGAGACCCTCGGCATCGCGGAACTTGGCGAGCTTCTCGGGCTTGTCGGGGGAGATGCCGACCACGTCGATGCCGGCGTCGTTGAGTTCGCGCAGATTGTCGCGAAACGCGCAGGCTTGTTTGGTGCATCCCGGCGTTGAGGCTGCCGGGTAGAAGTACACCACCACGCGCCGTCCCTTGTAGTCAGCCAGCGAGACCGTGTTGCCGTCGGCGTCGGGCAGCTTGAATCCGGGTGCTTTGTCGCCCGTTGTCAGCCGCGTGGTCTCGGTCAAGTGCTTCCCCTTTCAGTTCACGATGGCGTCGGCATTAGGGTAGTTCGTCAGGTGCACGAGCCAGACCGGGAGGACAGACACGTGGCGGAACGGGACCCCGATGCCATCAAGCAGGAGATCGATGTCGCCCGCAACCAGCTGGCAGCCACCGTCGACTCACTTGCTGAACGGGCTAATCCGCGCCGTCTGGCCGACGACGTGAAAGCCCGGGTAATCGAGTTCGTGAAGAAGCCCGTCGTGGCTGCATCACTGGCCGGGGTAGGCGCGCTTGTCGTTGTTGTGGTCGTCCAGCGGGTCAGGAACCGCTGAAGCCTCAACGAGTCGTGTAGCCGCCGTTGGCGAAGATGGTTTGTCCTGTGATCCACCAGCCGTCGCTGACCAGGAAGCGGATGAGCCGAACTATGTCGACAGGGTCGGTCAGACCCGTCTCGGTGAATTTCGACAGATCGGCCGCCGTCTGGTTGAACTTGGCCGATTCGTCGGTCTCCTGGCCATAGAAGAACGGGGTTTCCATCGGCCCCGGCGCTACCGCGACGACGGAGATGCCGCGTTCCCCGAATTCCTTGGACGCTGCCCGGGTGAAATGCTCCACGGGGCTTTTGGATCCGGCGTAGATGGAGTACAGCCCGGTGTAGGCGGCCAACAACGACGTCACCAGGGTGACGAGTTTGCCCCCATCGGAGAGCTGCTTGCCCGCTTCCTGGATGAAGAAAAACGCGGTCTTCGAGTTGATCGCGAAGATCTTGTCGAAGTCGCTCTCGGTGATCTCAGGAATCGGTTTCTTGATCACCATGCCGGTGGTGTTGACCGCGACGTCTATCGACCCCATGGCCGCCTTCGCGTCGTCGAACAAGCCGGCCACCGCGGCGGCTGAGGTCAGGTCGCCCGGGAACGCGTACGCGCTCGGGCCGGAGGCCTCGATGGCCGCAACCGTTTCCTCTGCTGCGGGCTTTGTCGCGTCGCTGTTGTAGTGGATCGCGATCGCCTTGACACCTTGGTCGGCCAGATCGCGAGCGAGCAATCCGCCGAGGTTCTTCGCGCCGCCGGTGATCAGAACTGTCTTGCCCTGCAGGCTGTGGTCGCTCACTAGGAGACTCCTCTCGTTGACCTCTTTTGGACGACGCTACGGGCGAAAAGCACAAATGACTAACAGGATTTAGTAGTCTTCAGACAAACACTGTTTGTTGATCGGGGGACCGTGCCGGAGGCGGCGATAGACCTATATCGGCTGGCGCAATTCGTAGCCGTCACCGACCACGAAAGTCTCTCCGCGGCCGCTGACCACCTTCACCTGACCCAGCAGGCGTTAAGCACGGCGATGCGCCGGCTCGAGCGTGCGCTCGGCGTGGGTCTGTTCGAGCGCAGCGGCCGCCGACTGACACTCACCGCACCGGGCCGAAAGCTTCGCGAGGGCGCGCCGTTGTTGCTTTCGGCCGCAACCGCGCTCGCCGATGCGACGCGACAGGTCGCAGCGGGAAGCTCGCCGCCGTTTGTCGTCGGGCATACGCCCGCGATCACCGCCGAAGAAATTTTCACGATTATCGAGCCGCTGCGGAGCGCGCTGCCCGAATTATCCGTCACGGCGCGTCAGATGTTTCCCGACGAGTTGCAGCGGGGACTGCTCGATCGCACCATCGACGTCGGTTTCCGTCGCGGCGCCACCACGCCTCCTGATCTCGCGGGAACCGTCACCGGCTATGACGAACTGCGGGTTGCGGTGCGCGCCGGACACCCGCTGGCCGGACAGGCTCGAATCGCCCTGACCGACATTGCGGCTTACCCGCTGGTCGTGTGGGCGCCGCCGACGTTCTCGTTCTACACCGACTTCCTCGTATCAGCTTGTCGCCGAGCGGGTTTCGAACCTGCACTGGTCGTCAACAAAACCCAGGGCACTCCGCCGGTCACGGCGGTCGCCGACAACGACTACGTCGCCCTGGTCACCGCGCCCAGCGGTACTGCACTGCAAGGTCGCGTCGAAGTCCGGCCATTGGTCGACCCGCCGCTGGTGCCGGTCCAGGCCCTGTGGCTGCCGCACACCCTGTCAGAACCGCGAAGCCTACTGCTCGCGCGACGTTCAGCCGGCTGAAGGGGGCAGATCGGCGCGGACGCTGCTTTGGACGTGCACGGGAATGTCATCGGCCCACGGCTGGGCGTCGGCCATGTCGGCGACGTCGACGTAGCCGCGCTCGAACTCACCCGTCGCCGCATCGACGAGCCGGTATTCCTGTCGCTGCTGATGGATTGGCTGCGAGTCGAGAATCACCACCCGCACCTCGCCAGGCTCGAACCCGCAGCGCTCCTGCAACGCCTCGATCAGGCACTCGTTGTGCATATGGCCGTCGCCGAAGTTCCAGCCGAGAACCATCGCGCAAAGATTCTCGCCTTCGCACACGTTGTAGTCGTCTTCGTCGTAGCCGGCCAGCGCGCGGTGTACCAGGGTGTAGAGCGCGCGCCCGTGCGTGTTCATGCCCCGGAACGCGAAGGCCAGGTGAATCGGCACCAAGGTTTCTTCTTTGGTCTTGTACAGCCGCTCGAGTTGCAGGTGATACATCGGACCGAGCGCGCGAGCGCCTATGCGAATCTTCTCGTCGGCTGACGGCTTGACACACCACTGGGTGGTGTCCCAGTTACCGGCGTAATACCGCATGCCGGGCAGGAAGGAAACCTTGCGCGGGAACAGGTTTCCGGCGACGACGGTTCCGGCGACGATTACGAACAGGACCGCGACGGGCAGCGGGTGGGCGAGGTTCGACAGCCCCAGCGACGCATGCGCGACGAACAGCCACAGCACCCCGAAGATCATGAACACATTCCACTCGAGCGGCACACCCATCGGGAACGCAAGCAGGATGTTCAGGTGGAACACGATCATCACGAACGCGGCGATGGTCGTCGGCCAGCCCCCGTGGGAGAAGAACAGCACCAGCGGGACCAGCCCTTCCACCGCGGTGGAGAAGTGCGCGATGAAACCCGCTAACACGCTGGGCCGCAGGTCATTTGGATACCGCTTGAATAAAGAGCGCTTGAGAAACCCCGAGGGGATGAACGGGTTGTTCGCCAGCATCGTCGAGATCACGAACGGAAAGTGCCTGTTGAGCTTCGATGTCGCCGCGCCCAGCCAGATGACCATGAAGACCACTTTCGCCCCCACGACACCGTCGGCTCCGGAGAACAGGAACGCTAGCGCCAGCGGCGCGTATACCTCGCCCCGAGCGGCCAGGAAGATCACCTTGTCGCGCAGGCCGAGCACAGCCAGGACGGACAGGATTGCGACGGTCTGCCACCGTGGCAGCACGCCGATTGCCGTGCCCAGGGCGGGAATTGGCCCGGTGCCGTCGGACACCAGAGCGATGGCGAGCACCGTAAGCAGGGTGCCGTAGAGCAGCGCATCGAGCGGGGTTCTGGTGCTGCCTTTGGTCAACGGCACCCGGTTGGGCCAGGGCGGCAAGCGGATGGTGCCGGGTCGCAGCCAGTACAGGATCGAACCCATGGGCGGAAAGTAGCGGCCCGCCAGTGGCCCGAAGCAGCAACCGAGACCGACGACTTCGAACAGCATTGTGTAGAGCACGGCCTTTTGGAAAACGATCGGTTCCGACCACCACGCGGCGACATTGGTGAGACCGTGGATTCTTTTGGTGGACAGGGCGAATAACCAGGCCCCGAGGATGTACAGGGCGATCTTCACGCCGTACATCACGTGCATCACCAACGGAGTGCCGAACCCGTTCTCGGCGATATGGCGAGTCATCGGCACAATGCGCTCCGCACGCGTGCGCTTGCTCCAGTCGGCCAGGTCGACGACGGGCAGATTGGGCTGAATGAACCCCATTGCGGCTCCTTGGACCCCGGTGCCGATCGGTGGTGATGGCGCCGATCGGCAGGCCTGGCACTACGGTCAGGAAGAAATTACTCCTGCGCGAGACCGAGGTTGAGGCAATCCACACTTTCCGCACGGCCGTGCGCCGGTCCACACTTGTGGGATGAAGTTACCTGATTGCATCCCGTTGAGCCGCCGGGCCCAGACGTCGCTGAGGCCGGCGTGATGGTGCCCCCCAATGACCCGGATCCCGACGCCCGCCCCCCGCTGAAGGGCCTGTCGGACGTTCGCGCGTTCTTCCATACAAACAAGGTGCCGCTGTACTTCATCTCGCCGACCCCGTTCAACCTGCTGGGCATCGATCGCTGGGTACGAAACTTCTTCTACCTGAACTACTTTGACTCATTCGAGGGCGTACATTCGCGCGTCTTCGTGCCCCGGCGGCGCGACCGCATCGATTTCGATTGCATGGGGGATGTATGCAATCACCTCCTGCGTGATCCCGAGACACTCGAGTTCATCGCAGGCCGAGGGCCCGGTGGCAAGGCCTGCTTCGTGATGCTCGACGAGAAGACCCAGGGCCTCGCGCAGGACGCGGGGCTAGAGGTCATGCATCCCGCGGCTGAACTGCGCCATCGCCTGGGCTCCAAGCTCGTCATGACGCGCCTGGCCGACAAAGCGGACGTGACCAGCGTGCCGCACGTGATCGGGCGGGCCGGGTCCTATGACGAGCTGTCGGCGCTCGCGCAAGGCGCCGGACTGGGCGATGACCTCGTCGTCGTGGCCGCCTATGGCGACGCTGGCAGCGCGGTGTTCTTTGTGCGCGGCCAGCGCGACTGGGACGACCATGCCGGTGAGCTGGCCGGGCAGGAAGTCAAAGTGATGAAGCGCATCCGCAATGTCGAGGTGTGCATCGAGGGCGCCGTGACCCGGCACGGCACCGTGATCGGCCCAGCGATGACGAGTCTGGTCGGTTACCCGGAGCTGACGCCGCACAAAGGCGGCTGGTGCGGCAATGACATCTGGCGTGAGGTGTTGCCGCCCGCAAAGACCCGCGCCGCGCGAGAAATCGTACGGAAGCTGGGCGACATCCTGAACCGCGAGGGATACCGCGGCTACTTCGAGGTGGACCTTCTTCATGACCTGGACTCCGACGAGCTCTATCTCGGCGAGGTCAACCCGCGCATCAGCGGCGCCAGCCCGATGACGAACCTGACCACCGAGGCCTACGCCGACATGCCGCTGTTCCTCTTCCACCTGCTCGAGTACATGGACGTGGAGTACGAGCTCGACATCGAGGAAATCAACTCGCGCTGGGAGCGGGGCTATGGCGAAGACGAAGTATGGGGTCAGTTGGTGATGTCCGAGACCTCGCCGGATATCGAGATTTTCACCGCGACGCCACGAACCGGTGTGTGGCGGATCGACGACGACGGGCGGGTCTCCTTCGCGCGCCCCGCCAACGACTGGGCCACCCTGCTTGACGGGTCCGAGGCCTTCTATATGCGCGTCGCGGCGCCGGGCGACTTACGCCTCGAGGGTGCCCAACTGGGCGTGCTCTTCACGCGCGGGCATCTGCAGACCGAGGACTACCAGCTCACCGAGCGGTGCCGGCGCTGGGTCAAAGGCCTCAAGGCGAAGTTCGCCTCCACCCCCCTGACGCCGGCTGCGCCGATCGTCTCGCGCCTCGTCGCCAGAGCGTGAGCAGTGTCCCGAGCGGGATCTCACTGGGCAACTGGCTGTCCGCGCCGTATTCGCACTGGTCATTCCAGCACGTCGCGGACTTCGTGCCGACCGCGGTGATCTCGCGGGGGACCGGGCCCGTCGCGGCGTTGCCCGCGGCCAGTGCTCCGGTGGCCGAGATCCGGGTGACCAGCTCCGACGGGATAGCGACCACCGTTGGCGCGGTGATGACCGCCACCGCTACCGACGGGTGGGCTGTCGCCCACCGCGGTTCGATAGTGGCCGAGGAGTACCTAGGTGGCTTGCAGGCCCAGACCCGGCACCTGCTGTTCTCGGTGAGCAAGTCGCTTGTGGCAGCCGTCGTAGGCGTGTTGCACGGGGCCGGTGAAATCGAGCTAGACGCCCCGGTGACGGCATACGTTCCCGCACTGGCGAACTGCGGCTATTCCGGTGCGACCGTGCGCCACCTGCTCGACATGAGGTCGGGTATCGCCTTCTCGGAAGACTACGGCGAGCCGGCCGCGGAGATACACCTTCTCGACCAGTCGATCGGGTGGGCGCCGAAAAGCAGCCCGGACAGCCCTTCCACGTTGCGGGGCTTTCTGCTGACCTTGCGGCAGAAGTCATCTCACGGCGGGCCTTTCGAATATCGCTCATGTGAAACCGATGTGCTCGGCTGGATCTGCGAGGTAGCAGGTGCCCAACGCATGCCCGAGCTGATGTCGGAACTGCTGTGGAGCCGTATCGGCGCCGAATGCGACGCCACCATCGGCGTAGACACCGAGGGGACCGGACTGTTCGACGGCGGCATCAGCGCCTGTCTTAACGACATGGTCCGGTTCGGGTCGCTGTTCTTGTGCGACGGTGCCTCATTGACCGGCCAACAAGTGGTTCCGTCGGCGTGGATCTCCGACACCCTCGACGGCGGGCCCGACTCGCGCCTGGCGTTCGCCGACGGCCCCGACGACACCGAAATGCCCGGCGGGATGTACCGCAACCAGATGTGGTTCCCCTACCCGGGCAGCAATGTCGTGTTGTGCCTGGGCATGTGCGGTCAGATGATCTACGTCAACCGCGCCGCGGAGGTGGTCGCCGCCAAGTTGTCCACCCAGCCCCACTCCCATGAGCCGCACATGTTGGACACGCTGCGCGCATTCGATGCGGTGGCACACGAGCTCGCTGAAACCTGATCGCGCCGTTGCTAATCCGGCGGCCTCGGCGGAAACTCAGCGCGTTCGTGGATGGCATCGCGGTAGGCGTACACCCTATTCGTAATCGTTCCCAGCACCGCGATGGTGCGGCCGTCACGCCCGTATGCGGCAATGAAGTCCCATGCGCGGGGATCGCCCTCGATGATCTCGAACGCGTCGTAATCGGTTGGGATACCGAGCATCTGCAGTTTGACGTCGTATTGATCGGACCAGAAATACGGCACTTCGTCGTAGGTTGCGGCGCGGTCTGGGCCTGCCAGCAGAGTCCGAGCCGCGGCTGCGCCCTGACGTCCCGCGTCGTCCCAGTGCTCGGTACGCAAGTGCCGCTCATACAGCGGATGCCACCAACGGGCGACATCACCGGCCGCGACGACGTCTGTTCCGCCTTCCACGGCGCCCGTGGCGTCGCACACCACCCCGTCGTCGACACGCAGCCCGGAGCCGTCGAGCCAGTCGGTGGCAGGGGTCACCCCTAGGCCGACGATGACGAGGTCGGCCGGAATCTGCGAATTGTCGGAGAGCCGAACCGCTTCCACCCGACCGTCTCCGACGAATGTGTCGACGCCGACACCGACCCGGATGTCCACCCCATGCTGACGATGCAGATCGGCCCAGCAGGCTGCCATCTCCTCGCCCAACGCGGTCAGCAGTGGGCCCGAGGCCTTTTCGATGAGCACCACATCCAGCCCGAGTGATCGGCAACTCGCGGCGACCTCGGCACCGATGAATCCGCCTCCGACCACGGCTACCCGGGGCTGCGAACCCAGTCGCTCCCGAATCGCCAGGCAGTCATCGACCGTGCGGAGCAACAACACCCCGTCGGGAACCGGACCGCCCGGCCATTCGCGCGGGACCGCGCCGCTGGCAATCACCAATCCGTCGAAATCCTGTGACAAGTCTTGGTTTTCGTCGCGCAAGTGCACGGTGCGGGCAGACATGTCCAACTTGATCGCCGACGCGCCCCTCAGCACGCGCGCCTCGAGCTCGAATTGAGGGGCCAGGTCGGCGCCCGCCCGATGAATCTGTCCGGTGAGCAGTTTCTTCGACAGCGGCGGTCGGTGGTAGGGGGCGTGTCGCTCGGAGCCGACGACGGTCAGCTCGCCGTCGTAGCCCTCCAGGCGGAGAGTCTCCGCCGCGCGTGTCCCCGCCACACCGCTACCGACGACGACAATCTGTCCTAGCTGACGACCGGGCATCGCTCAGTCCTTCACTGTGATCGCCTGCGTGGGGCAAGACACCTCGGCGCCTAACAACTGTTGTCGCAACTCCGTCGGGGGCTCCTCTTGGAGTAGGTGGAGTCCGTCTTCTCGTACGTCGAACACCTCGTGGCAGATGCTCATGCAGACGCCGTTGCCATCGCAGGTGTCGAGATCCACCGAAACTTTCATTGCACCGTCGCCCTTTCCATCGACTCGTCGGAACTGGTGCCTTGGTCCGGCTCCCCAGACCTGGCTTGAGAAAGCGCCCGCTCGCGGGCGGCCTTTGCCACCGGCGAGTAGTTCAAGTAGTCGACCGCCATCTGCGTGGACGCCTCGTCGTTTGGATGATGGCTGGGCCGCAGATACCGGACGGGCGTCGTCACCATAAGCTTCCACGGGCCCGGCAACCGATATTCGCGGGCGGCCCACAGCCAGTCCCGCCAGCGCCACTTGCGATCGATGGTCGGGTCCTGGGCCATCAGGTAGCGAGCCCCGGCGACCCACCAGCCAATGAACAACGGCGACGTGAAGAACATCGAGAACGCCCTGATCCAGTAGTTGCCGCTGACGTGCTGGAAGACGTCGTACACCAGCGAGCGATGCTCGACCTCCTCGGCGCCGTGCCAACGCAACAGGTCGAGCATCATGGGGTCGGCCTTCGCGTAGTCCAGGCCCCGATTCGTCAGCACCCACTGGCCCAACATCGCGGTGTAATGTTCCAGCGCGGCCACATCGGCCAGCCGCCGATACAGCCACCAACGCTTCATCGCCGGCGGAAACCACTTGGGCGCATCACCGAGCGTCCGGGACAACAGTCTCCCGAGTCGATCGGTGTACGGCTTGGTTTCGATGCCCTGTTCGGCCAAGTGATCCAGTACCACTTGGTGCGCCCAGGCGTGCCACGACTCCTGCTGAATGAACGGCTTGATCGCCGCCTCCAGCTCAGGGTCGTCGACCAGGGACGACGCCTCCAGGACGGCCTTGATGAAGTGCCGCTCCCCCTCGGGCAGCAACAGATGCAGGACATTGATCATGTGTGTCGAAAACGGGTCGTCGGGCACCCAGTGCAGCGGCGTCTCCGACCAGTCGAAGCGCACCATCCGGCGATACTTCGGGTGTCCCTCGTGATGAAGTTCGACTTCTGGCATGAAGCTCCTCCTGCTGACCGGCACTTGGTCTTTTGTTGCGTTCGTTTGAAGCGGTCGACCCAAGACAGAAGCGCCCGGCAGAACTCCGAAGTACGGACGCTCGTCGCCGTTGAACCGTTCCACCTCGCCGTCTACCCGCGCGACCGCAGGGTTATGCCTACCGGTGGTCCCGGATCTCTGAAAGTTTTCTGTCGAGGCGGATGCCTGCCCGGGTTAGCCGGCGATTCAGTTGACCGCTGAAGGCCTTGAAGGCCCGCGGCCGCGTCATCGCACAGTCGATAGTGATCGCGGCGGCGAGGAGGTCTCTTTGCCTAGGCCGAGATGAAGTACCGCAGCCACAGGTAGATAGCCGATATCGCGATGGATACCGCGGTGACCAGTACGCCTTTGCAGGTGAATTGCCAAAAGGAGATGGGATGGCCTGCGCGGCGGGCGATTCCGATCATGACGACGTTGGCGCTGGCTCCTACGGCGGTCAGGTTGCCGCCAAAGTCCGCACCCAGGGCAAGGGCCCACCACAACGCGCCGGGATGGACGTGGCTTGGCATGCTTGCGGCAAGGTCACTGACGATAGGCGTCATCGTTGCGACATACGGGATGTTGTCGATGATGCCTGATACCGGTGCGGAGACTCCAAGGATCAGCATCGCGGTCAGCAGCGCATTTCCCCCGGTTGCCTGCACCGCTGCCCGTGCCAGGTCGGCGATGAAGCCGGTCTTGACCAGCGCACCGACCATGACGAACAAGCCGGCGAAGAACAGCAGCGTGTCCCACTCCACGAGAGACAGATAATCGGATTGCTCCAGCCGCGACACGAGAACCAGGATGCCCGCACCGAACAGGGCGACCAGGGAAGGCTGGATATGCAGGACCGAATGCAAAATGAACGCGGCGAACACGAGAACGAGGACGACGCCGCACTTGATCAATAGCGAACGATCACGGATGGCTTCGCGCTCGTTGAGCGACATCACATCGGCGACCCGGTCGGCATCGACGGTAAAGCAACCGCGGAACAGGCGTGGCAGCATCGCGACGAAAACAGCCAGCACGACGATCACGATCGGCGCTATGTGGATCAGAAAGTCGTTGAACGACAAGCCCGCCCGGCTGCCGATAATAATATTAGGCGGATCACCGACCAGGGTGGCCGCGCCGCCGATATTTGACGCGAACACCTCTGCCATCAGAAATGGTGCGGGGTTGATTGCCAGTCGATCGCAGACCAGCAGTGTGACCGGTGCGATCAGCAACACCGTCGTGACGTTGTCCAGCAACGCCGACGCCAGCGCGGTGACCAGAACGAGCAGGATCATGATCCGCAGCGGCGAGCCATTCGCCCGTTTGGCTGCCCAGATTGCGACGTACTCAAATACGCCGGTCTGGCGTAACACGCTGACAATGACCATCATCCCGAATAGCAAAAAGATGACGTCCCAATCGATCCCGGTCTGCCGGGAGAAGAAGACATCGTCGGAACCGACGATCCCAATACCGACGACAACGGCAGCGCCGATTAGGGCGACGAGCGTCTTGTTGATCCGATCACTGGCAATCAGGCCGTAGGCGACCACGAACACGGTGATCGCAAGGACGGTCATCGCGGATCACTGCGCCATGTGCGGTCAGTTAATTGGAACTCCACATGCACGAAAACCGCTTGGGAGACGGACACCAGGAAGGGCCTTTCACGAGACGGGTGATCACTGCCGACCCGACTTCCCGGCGCACCACTGCAAAACCTACCCCAAACCGACCGTCTTGCACCAGATTCGTGGTGCCAACGTCGACGGGCAATTCCTTCGTCCAATCCGGCCAGGCCCCCGATCGAGGCGCTCGCTTGAGGCGTTGGGATTCTTCGCGTTGGGATCGTTTCCTGCGCAGGGCAATCGACGCTCTGATCAACGGCGCCAACGTGATGCGGCCCTGCCACGGATGAAACGGTTTGTCTAGCAGTCTCACTCGACCATGCGGAGGCTCGCAAGGCATAAGCCGCCGACAGCTCTTTCACAGCGTTCTCCATGTATACGGCCAGCAAGCCCAGGGAAATAGCACGATCGGACAGTTTGCCGATCACTGCATCCGGCGAGAAAGGGGTGGTGGATGGATTTTGGGCTGTTACCGCCCGAGATCAACTCAGGTCGCATGTACGCCGGTCCTGGACCCGGGCCGATGCTGGCCGCCGGAGCAGCCTGGGAGGCGCTGGCCGCGGAATTGCACGCGACCGTCGCCTCCTATTCCTCGGTGATCTCGCGGCTGGAGTTCGGCTGGGAGGGTCCTTCGTCGGCAGCAATGGCAGCTGCGGCCGCGCCCTACGCGATGTGGATGAGCGCCACCGCGGCGCAGGCGGAGCAGAGCGCCCTGCAGACCAGGGCGGCGGTTGCCGCCTACGAGGCCGCGTTCGCCGCAACGGTGCCGCCGCCGCTGATCGCGGCCAACCGTGTGCAGCTGTTGACGCTGATAGCGACAAATTTTCTGGGCCAGAACACTCCCGCGATCATGGCAACCGAAGCTCAGTACGCCGAAATGTGGGCGCAGGATGCGGCCGCGATGTACGGCTACGCCGGTTCCTCGGCGATCGCAGCGCAGATGACGCCGTTCAGTCAGCCGCCGCAAACCACCAACCCAGCCGGCACGGCGGGCCAGACCGCTGCAGTCGCGCAGGCCACCGGCGCATCGGTCGGGACGGACGCGCAAACGACCCTGCCGAAGCTGATGTCCGCTGTGCCACAGTCGCTGCAGAGCCTGGCTACCCCCGCCGCCGCTGCCGCGGCCGATCCGCCGTCGCTGCTCTCATCGCTCGACTCTGCACTTACCGGACCTCTGGGCCCGACGTCCTTGTTCGGCATCGCCGGCAGCCCATACCTCCTCGGGATCGAAAACTATCTGCTTCCCCAAAACGGAGCGAACCTGACCAGCGCGGCCGCGAGGCTGTCCAAGATCCAACGCGCGGCAAGTGGGCTTGCGCCGGGGATGCGGGTGGTGGGCGCGTCGAGCCCGGGCGGAGCTGCAATACCAGCGGGCATCGGCAGAGCCGGCTTGGTAGGCGGCTTGTCGGTGCCGCCAGGATGGGCCGCGGCGGCACCGGCGGTGCAGCCACTCGGCGCAGTCTTGCCGCAAACCACGCTGTCTACCGCTCCGGTGGCCCTCGCGGCAGACGGAGAGGGAACGCTGCTCAGCAATATGGCGCTGTCGAGCGTGGCCGGACCCGCGATGGCCGGTGCCGGCGGTAGCGCTGTCCGCACGGTAGGCGTGGGCGGCGGCACTGCATTCGGGAATTGCGCCACTACGGCAACCATCATCGTCATACCGGCCGACGACGCCGAGGAGTAGCCGCATTGCTTCGACCTACAGCGTTGCTTGCGAACAACGAACAGTTTCCCGCAAATCGCCTGCTGCCGAGGCGATTTAAAGCTGCGACCGCGAATGGCTGAGGGGTAGTGATGGATTTCGGAGTGTTGCCGCCGGAGATCAACTCCGGTCGCATGTATGCCGGCCCGGGATCGGGGTCGATGCTGGCCGCCGCGTCGGCGTGGGACGGGGTTGTCACCGAGCTGCAGTCAGCGGCGACGTCGTACCGGTCGGTGATCTTGGGCCTGACTGTCGGTTGGCAGGGTCCGTCATCGGCGACCATGGCGGCCGCGGTCGCACCGTACACGGGGTGGATGAGCACTACCGCAATGCAAGCCGAGCAGGCGGCGGCTCAGGCCAGGGCTGCAGCTGCCGCCTACCAGAGCGCGTTTGCGGCGACGGTGCCGCCGCCGGTGATCGCCGCCAACCGCAGTCAGCTGGCGGCACTGGTGCAGACCAACCTTCTGGGGCAGAACATGCCCGCCATCGCGGCCACCGAGGCGGAGTACTTGGACATGTGGGCCCGAGATGCCGCCGCAATGTACGGCTACGCCGCGGCCTCGGCGACCGCCACTCGGTTGACACCGTTCAGCCCGCCGCCGCAAACCACCGACCCAGGCGGGGTGGCAGACCAATCGGTCGCGGTTGCACACGCCGCCGGCACGGCACCGGCGAACGCGCAATCGGCATTGTCGCAGGTGATGTCGGCGACACCGCAGTCGCTGCAAAGTCTGGCCGCACCGGCCGCAGCGCCCGCGGCGGCCGATCCACCGTCGCTGTCGGGGTTGAGCACTTTCTTGGACAACCTGAATTCATCGCCGTTGGCGAAGATTGCCGCGAATATCGAGTTCGTCACGAAAGGTATCCGCCCGTTCAACGACACGGCGCTCAGTATCAGCTTGGGCTTGGTGGCGGCGGCACGGACCATCAACGACCAAGCAACAGCGCTCAGCAGCGAGACGGGGCTTCTTGCGTCGCGTGGCCTGGGTCTGGGCGCGCAAGTGTCCGGACCCGCGGCGGTATCGGCAGGTGTCGGCAGCGCGAACGTCGTGGGCGGGCTGTCAGTGCCGCCGAGTTGGGCCGCAGCCACGCCGGCGATCCGGCTTGCCGCCACCGCCTTGCAGGCCACCAGCGCGGGTGCCGCCCCGACGGTCGCCGCAAGCATCGAAAGTCTTTGCGGTGAACTGGCCTTGGCGAGCTTGGCAGGCAGCACGCTGGGCGCAACCGCTCCTCGCGCGATAGTCGCAACCGCCGGGCGAGGAGTAGGCGCCTTGAAACCGGATGAGGACGCCAAGACACCGGAAAAACTCAAGCGCGTCCTTACGGAACTCTCCGAGAAACCGGAGTCGGTACAGCACTGGCACACCGACAAGGCGCACCTGGAGGCCCTGTTGGACCAGCTGTCGAAGAAGCCAGGCGTCCATGCAGTGCATTTGTCGTCGGCCAGCAAGGTCAAACCCATGATGCCCAAGGCGCAGTGGGGATAGTGAAGGGAGACATCAAATGTCTTTTGTTACAACACAACCCGAGGCGCTGGCAGAGGCGGCGGGTGACCTGCACGGTATCGGGGCGGTGATGGCCGCTCAAAACGCAGCGGCGGCCGGCCCGACGACGGGAGTGCTTCCACCCGCGGCCGACGAGGTGTCGGCGCTGACAGCGGCACAATTCGCCGCCCACGCCACGATGTATCAGGCGGTCAGCGCTCAAGCAGCGGCCATCCACGAGATGTTCGTCAATGCGTTGGGAACCAGCGCTGTGTCGTACGCGGCGACCGAAGCCGCCAACGCTATCGCGACCGGCTAATGGCGTCGACGTCCGTTCAGTTTTTTCCAGTCCCAAGTATCGAATGTCTCTGTGTCGGTGTTCAATTGGCCGTGACACGCGAGGCTGAGCAGTTCTTGCGTTCGGCGGCCGTGCACGACCAGATCTGTTTGGTTTCCTCGCACCGGTATGGTGAAGCAAAGTTCAGGCGAAACCCGCGAAAGTTGTGCAGATGACGACCACGGAGTTGACGGGTGCCAGGGAACGGCTGATCGCTACCGCGTACGAGTTGTTCACCAGGCGTGGGATCTCTAACGTCGGCGTCGACGAGATTATTGCCAAGGCGGGTGTCGCAAAGGCGACCCTATACAAGTACTTTCCCTCCAAGGAGGACCTCGCCCTGGCGTTCTTGGAGCGACGCGGCGAATTGTGGACCGCTGAAGTGATCGATCGCCGGCCAACCGAACTCAGTGACGACCCGGTAGAGCAACTGCTGGCAACGTTCGACGTCCTCGACGCGTGGTTTCGTCCTCAACTCGACTACGAGGCCTGCTCCTTTGTGAAAGTCCTGTTCGAAGTCGGCGGTGAAGGGCGAGTCGGCGAAGCATGTGCAGCGCAGTTGGACAAGATCCGCGGCGTCTTCGCGACTCGGGCCAAAAAGGCTGGATTACGGGACCCCCGGGGCTTTTCCTGGGCATTCAACAGCTTGATCAAGGGCAGCATCGTGTGTGCCGCCGAGGGTGATCGGAATGCGGCGCGACGGGCCAGGCCTATGGCGGCCTGGCTGATCGATCAGCACCGATAGGCTGCCGGCGAATACCCCTTGCCACGGAACCGAACAGTTGGATTCTCTCGTTTCAGATCGGTCCGTCGACGCGACTTAAGCCGACATCTTCCGTTCGGTTGAGGCGTCCGACAGTTGTGCGCGCAGGCGCGCCAGTGCGGCGGCAAGAAGCCGGGACACATGTACCTGGGAGACGCCGAAATACTGTGCGATCTCAGCTTGAGTCAGGTGCTCATAGAACCGCATCTTCACGATCAGTTGTTGCCTGTCGGAAAGTTCGGTGATTGATCGAGCAACGGTCACCGCGTCCTCAACCGCGTTAAAGCGATGGTCGTCCGCTCCGTGACGCGACTCCATGCCATGGTCGGCGCAACCCCATGCGCGCGCATCGAGGGATGCTGGCCGATAGGCGTATGTCGCGTCCATCGACATGCTGATGTCTTCCCGCGCAACGTCCAGTTCCGTGGCCAGCTCGCGGGCCGTAGGCGCACGGCCAAGTCGCTGAGACAGCGGCTCGCTCGCGGCCCTTACCCGTCGATGGGTGTCCTTGATGCCGCGCGTGACATGCATTCCCCAAGTGGTGTCGCGAAAGTACCGCCGCACCTCACCCGAGATGACGATGACGGCAAACGGCCGGAAGCTTCCCTTTGCCGGGTCGTATCTGTCGATGGCCTTGATCAACCCGATCCGGGCAACTTGCGTCAGGTCGTCGCTAGGCTCACCGCGCCCGGCGAAGCGACGGGCGATGCGATCAGCCAGTGGCAGGCAGCCGACGATGATCTCGCGACGCCATTCACGACGCTCGTCACCCGTGGCCGCGTTGACCAGATATTCGAACAGCGCCTCGATATCGACCTGTCCGCCGTCGTCGGCCGTGGATGTGCGTGGTGGCTTCTGTTGGCAACTTAAGATCGCGGTAGGCGAACTTGTTCGGTTCATCACGCTCCTTACCCGCGCCGCCGAGAGCGCCATAGACAGATCTGTCTACTAGCACTGATACCACAGCGTAGACAGCTCTGTCTACCCCGGCGCCACTTGACAGCGTCGGATGTGAAACCAACACGAGTCATTCAGCAGTAGACCGAAAATTTGGTTCGAGCACGACTTCACGCAGTGCTCATCGCGAGTGCACCGACGCAACCGGACTGCAAAAGTATCTACGAGCGACGGCGGTTAACGAACGTCTGGAGACGGCGAACGGCACGAAGTTGTCGACCGTCGCGCCCTGGAGCGAAGAGGGGGATGATGACGGCCGCAACACCAACTATGGCGGCCATGACGCCGTACGACGAGTTCGTCGCCGCGACAAACGCGGCCTTACTGAGCTCGGCGAGTTGATGTCCTTGCGAGCCAAGATGATTGGCGACGGCGAGCGCTTTCGGCAATGAATTGGCAGCTGGCTCCCGAACATCCTTCGGAAAATTTCGCAAACTTGCTGCGATCCGATGGCTGTAGCTGCCGGCGAGAATCGAACCAGCTATGGCGATGCCAAGTGCACCTCCGATCTCGCGGGTGGCGTCATTCACCGCCGATGCGACGCCGTGCTTTTCGTCAGGGGCGGCGCTCATGATCGCCGAAGTCGTTGGCGCTGTGCACAGTCCAAATCCGGAACTGATCACCAGTAGTGGCCAGAACAAATCGAGAAAGGATGAAGCAACCCCAAGCGTCCGCATGTACAGGAATCCGACGGAGACCAATACCATGCTCAGGAGAATGACGGTTCGCAGGCCGAGTTTCGGTACATACCAGAATGACAGTGTCGAGAATGTGAGCAGCGGTATCACCATCGGGCTCAACGCGAACGCCGTCATCAATGGCGAATAACCCATCACCTCCTGGACGTATTGCGTGGTGAGATAGAAGAGAGCGAAGGTGGCTAAGAACACGACAGTTATTGCCGCCGCACCGGTTCCGAAATCGGGATTGGCGAATAGACGAATGTCGAGCAACGGCTGGCGGCGCCGAAACTCGATGAACCCGAATACCACCGCGAGAGCCGAGCCGCCGATCAGGCAGCCATAGACGCGGGTGTCTGCCCATCCGTAGGTGGGCGCTTGCAGAATTCCCAAGACGAATACTGCGACCGCCGCGGCAATCAGCACCGATCCGGGTAGATCGAGCGGCGGTGAGTGAGCGTGCCTTGACTCGGCGATGGTGAGAGTCAACAGGACCAGGGTCACTCCGCCGGCGGCTAGTGCCCAAAAGATGGACCGCCATGGCCAAAAATGCAGGAGCGTACCGGTGCCGAGCAAGCCGATGGCTCCCGCGGAACCGGCTACACCGGCCCAGACGCCAACGGCTTTCGTGCGGTCTTGCGGTGGATAGACGGCTGTCAGTAGGGAGAGCGTTGCGGGCATGACGAACGCGGCGCCAACACCGGCCAATACCCGTGCAGCGATGATCTGCATTGGGCTGTCGAAGATCAGCGGCAGCGATGATGCGATCGCAAAGATCACAAGTCCGGCAAGCAGGGCACTGCGCCGGCCGTAGCGGTCGCCGATGGCTCCCGCCGGCAGCAGCAGGCATGCGAGAGCCAGTGTGTAACCGTCGACCACCCACGTCATTTGGGCCTGCGTCGCGGAAGTCGCTAGTGCGATGTCGCTCAACGCGGTATTCAGAGCGGTCATCGAGGAAACGACCAAGGCAACGCCGGCGCACGCTACGAATAGAGTGCGGCGCCTCCGCGCGGCCGACCCGGCGACAGATGAATCATCCATCTCCTGGGATCCAATGGCCGGCGAGACGACGCGATCGATCAAAGTCTGGGTTCCTCCGTGTTCTTCCGTGTCCTATGCCTACCGCTGCCCCAGGGCCGGTGGCGGTCGGCGTGGATTGAACTCAAGGTACCGCTCGATTGGAACGCGGAGCAAAATGTGGGTCCGCAGTTGTAGCGACGAGCGCCCCCTGAAATCGTGCGCACTACACCTGCACGATGAATGTTGAGGTGCGAAACTGGACGGGCAAGGTACCAAGTCACGCGAGGGCTCGACATTACGAAGAACCGACCTCGACGTGATTTGCTGTGCGCGGTCTCCGGGCGGTCGAGGTCCGGTGACGGGATTCGGCCGGATCTCATGCCGAGCGGCCGCCTGACAACGGCCATGCGGCCGGCAAGGTAGCTTGAACTGCGGTAATGGGATTGTGCGCCGTCAGGGTTTCGAACCCCGGACCCGCTGATTAAGAGTCAGCTGCTCTACCAACTGAGCTAACGGCGCTTAAGCGGCCGAGACCGCGTACGCGACAATAACAGGCGTCCTGCCGCGGAAGGAAATCCCGGATCAGTCCAGGATAGCTGTTGAGCCTCGCGCAATCTCTGGCATTTAACACCCCGTCGGGCCCCGCTCCAGCGTGGTCAAACTCGCGCGCGTCGAGGCTATCGCGACCCGCAGCAGGCCCAAGGCGAAGCAGAAGTCGCCATCCGCCAACCGGGCGTAGGCGTCTAGCGTTTGCGGACGCCCGGATGCTGACTTAGTGTCACGAGCTTGTGTCCGAAAAGCCAGGACTTGGGGCACTGGGGCCCATATTGGCAAGGGCACCGGCCGTAACCCCTTAGAATATTCTCAACTATTCGGGGTCACTGGTGACCAACTAAGCCATATTTCCTGAAAGGCGGCTTGATGACGCCCTTGCGCAGACCACGATTATCGCTGGTGGTGGCGATGATCTCGGTTGCTGTGTTCGGCGTTGCCTGCAGCAGCAGCCCGGCCGCCTCGCCAGTGAAAGCCATCACAGACAAGGGCACGCCGTTCGCTGACCTGATGGTCCCCAAGCTCACCGCCTCGGTAACCGACGGCGCTGTCGGCGTCACCGTCGACGCACCCGTCACCGTCACTGTTGCCGACGGCGTCCTGGCCTCGGTCACCATGGTCAACGACAACGGCAGGTCGGTGGCCGGTCAGGTGAGCCCCGACGGATTGCGCTGGTCCACGACCGAGCAACTCGGCTACAACCGGCACTACACGCTGAACGTGAAGGCGCATGGACTGGGCGGTACGGCGAGCCGACAGATGAGCTTCGCGACCAGTTCGCCCGAGCACCTGACAATGCCCTACGTCAACCCGAGCGACGGCGAGGTGGTCGGCATCGGCCAGCCGGTGGCGATCCGGTTCGACGAGAACATCGCCAACCGCATGGCCGCCCAGAAAGCCATCACGATCACCGCCAATCCGCCGGTCGAAGGCGCCTTCTACTGGCTGAACAACCGCGAAGTGCGTTGGCGCCCAGAGCATTACTGGAAGCCAGGCACAACGGTCGACGTCGCAGTCAACACCTACGGCGTCGACCTGGGTGATGGCATGTTCGGCGAAGACAATGTGAAGACGCACTTCACAATTGGCGACGAGGTCATCGCGACGGCCGACGACAACACCAAGATGGTGACCGTGCGCATCAACGGTGAAGTGGTGAAGACCATGCCCACCTCGATGGGTAAGAACAGCACCCCGACCGCCAACGGCATCTACATCGTCGGTGGGCGGTTCAAGCACATCATCATGGATTCGTCGACCTACGGGGTTCCGGTTAACTCGCCCAACGGTTATCGCACCGATGTCGACTGGGCCACGCAGATTTCTTACAGCGGGATCTTCGTGCACTCGGCGCCGTGGTCGGTCGGCGCTCAAGGCAACACCAACACCAGCCACGGGTGTCTGAATGTGAGCCCCAGCAACGCCGTGTGGTTCTACGAGCACGTCAAGCGCGGCGACATTGTCGAGGTCGTCAACACCGTGGGCGGCACGCTGCCCGGGACCGACGGGCTGGGTGACTGGAACATTCCCTGGTCGCAGTGGAAAGCGGGCAACGCCAATACCTGACGCGTTAGCGCGTCAACTCGCGCAGTGGGGTGGCTGACGGGACTCGAACCCGCGACACCCAGGATCACAACCTGGTGCTCTACCAGCTGAACTACAGCCACCGTGGCCGCGCTGGGTCCTGCCCAACGAGCGGCGACGTCGATATTAGCGGGTCGGCGGCTCGTCAGCCGAATCGATTGATTCCGGGGCGCTTGAGCCGTTCTGCAGTTCGTCGGCCACTGCGGCGATTTCGCTGGTAGACGGCCCTGGCGGCGGCACGAATGCGGTGCGCCGGTAGAACTGCAACTCGCGGATGGATTCCTGAATGTCGGCCAGGGCGCGGTGCGTGAGCCCCTTGGTCGGCTGGCCGAAGTAGATCCGCGGATACCAGCGCCGGCAGAGTTCCTTGATGGAGCTGACGTCGATCATCCGGTAGTGCAGAAACGAGTCCAGTTGAGGCATGTCGCGGACGATGAACGAGCGATCGGTGGCGATCGAGTTGCCCGCCAGCGGGGCCGTCTTGGGTTGCTTGACGTGCTCGCCGATGTAGTCGAGCACCATCGATTCGGCGGTCGCCAAGTCGACCGTGGAAGCTTTCACCTCGTCGATCAACCCGGAGCGCGAGTGCATCTCGGCGACCACGTCGATCATCGACGCAAGCGCGGCATCGTCCGTGTGAATCACCACATCGATTCCCTCGCCGAGAATGTTGAGCTCTGCGTCGGTAACCAGGGCCGCGATTTCGATCAGCTTGTCCGAGCCCAGATCCAGACCGGTCATCTCGCAGTCGATCCACACCAATTCGTCGCGCACAGCGCTCTACAGTAGGCGCACGCCGGGCTGTGCCCCTGGTTCCCCTGAGGAAGTAGGCTCAGGCTTTGCCGGAGTTGACGGGAACCAGGCGGAAAGAGGGGCGCGGCACGATGAGCACCGAATCGGCGGCTGAAGGAGGCGGTGGGCCCGCCCAGCGGATCGCGGCGGGCTACGCGGTAGCCGGCCAGGCGCTGGAACTGGGCACGGTCGTCGTCGACGGCGAGGCAGATCCGGGCGCCCAGATCCGCATTCCGCTGGCCACCATCAACAGGCATGGCCTGGTCGCCGGGGCCACCGGTACCGGCAAGACCAAGACGCTGCAGCTGATCGCCGAACAGCTCAGCGCCGCGGGTGTGGCCGTGGTGATGGCCGACGTGAAGGGCGACCTGTCCGGTCTGTCCCGGCCGGGGGAGGCCAACGACAGGACCGCCGCGCGGGCCAAAGACACCGGCGACGATTGGCAGGCCACCGGATTCCCGGTGGAGTTTTTGTCGTTGGGCACCGGCGGAGTCGGCGTGCCGGTGCGTGCCACCATCTCCAGCTTCGGGCCGATTCTGCTGTCAAAGGTATTGGGGCTCAATGCCAGCCAGGAATCCACGCTGGGGTTGATCTTTCACTACGCCGACCAGCGGGGGTTACCGCTGCTGGATCTGAAGGATTTACGTGAGGTCATCACCTTTTTGACCAGCGATGAGGGCAAGCCTGAGCTGAAAAACCTTGGGGCTGTTTCGTCTACGACAGCCGGAGTGATCCTGCGGGCGTTGGTCAACCTGGAATCCGAGGGCGCTGACACTTTCTTCGGCGAGCCGGAATTAGACCCCGACGACCTGCTGCGCGTCGACGATCAAGGGCGCGGCGTCATCTCATTGCTCGAGCTCGGCGCGCAGGCCGCGCGCCCGGTCATGTTCTCCACCTTTCTGATGTGGGTGCTGGCCGACCTTTTTCAGCACCTGCCCGAGGTGGGTGACGCGGACAAACCCAAGCTGGTGTTCTTCTTCGACGAGGCGCACTTGCTGTTCGCCGACGCGTCCAAGGCCTTCCTCGAACAGGTCGAGCAAACGGTCAAGCTGATTCGCTCCAAGGGCGTTGGGGTGTTCTTCTGCACCCAGCTGCCCACCGACCTGCCCAACGACGTGCTGTCCCAACTGGGCGCCCGCGTTCAGCACGCGTTGCGCGCGTTCACGCCGGACGACCAGAAGGCGCTGAGCCGAACCGTACGCACATATCCGAAAACCGATGTCTACGACCTGGAATCGGCGCTGACGTCGTTGGGCATCGGCGAGGCCGTCGTCACCGTGCTGTCGGAGAAGGGGGCACCGACGCCGGTCGCGTGGACCCGCATGCGGGTGCCCCGTTCACTGATGGCGGCCATCGGCGCCGACGCGATCGGCGCGGCGGCCAAAGACAGCCCGTTGCAAGCCAACTACGGGCAGACCATCGACCGCGACTCGGCCTACGAGATGCTGCGGGCCAAGCAGGCCGCCGGACCACCCTCGTCCGAGCCGGGTGCCGACAGCCCACCGGCGGACACCGACGTGCCGCCGATGCCCGCGCCGGCCGAGAAAAAGGGCCCGAGCATCTTTGAGCAGGTATTGCACGATCCGACCGTGAAAAGTGCGATCAACACCGGCGTACGCGAGATCACTCGCAACATATTCGGCACCGGACGGCGCCGCAGAAGGTAACGGTTCGGTTAGCCGCCGAGCTTCTTGTAGAAGCTGCCCACTATTGGCGCGACGATGGCGCGCGGAGCGTACTGGCTTGCCACTGACATGGCTTTCGACGTCAGCCCTGGGACGACGCGCATCTTGTTGCGTTCCAATGCATCCAGTGATACCCGGGCAGTGTGTTCCGTCGAGATCCACAGGAAGTCGGGGACCAGTCGTTCGACCAGCGAGGCTTCGGATTCGTCGGGTAGCTCGGTGCGCACCGGGCCCGGCGCCAACAGCGTGACGTGCACGCCGGAACCGCGCAGTTCACCGCGCAACGATTCACTGAAGGTATTCGCGAACGCCTTCGTCGCCGCATAGGTGGCGTTGTAGGGAATCGGCGAATTGCCCGCCGCCGAACCGGAAATCAAAATGCCGCCGGCCTTGCGCTCGATCATGCCCAGTAGCACCGCCAACGTAAGATCGTGCACCGCAACGGCGTTCAGCTGTACCTGGGCCTTCTCACCCGCCGGGTCGAGGCTGGCGACCGGACCGAAAGTCGCAGTGCCGGCATTGGCGCACAGGATCGAGACGGGGCGGTTGGCCAACTCGTCGCAGAGCTTCGCCCGTTCTTCCGGGTCGGCCAGGTCGGCGGGTCTAACGTCCACGGCGACGCGGTATTTGTCGACCAGTCGCGCGGCCAGGTCGGTGAGCACGTCCTCACGCCGCGCGGTGACGATCAGGTTGTGTCCGCGTGCGGCAAGTTCGGTGGCCAGCGCTTCGCCGATGTTTTGCGAAGCTCCGGTGACAACGGCGCGCGCCTCGGGATTGGGGGCGGGTATCGGCATGCGGCCAATCGTAGACAGGGCACCCTGCGCGGTTGTTGCGTAGCCGGGCGCAGCGGGTCGTCTGCCCGACAAATAGAGTCCCCGGCATGAGCCATCCGGCCTCGGGCACGATCACGCGGTCTCGGGTAATTGCGTGGGCGCTGTGGGACGCCGGGTCGACCGGTCTGAGCGCGGTCGTGGGGACCTTCGTGTTCGCCGTCTACCTGACCAGCTCGGTGGGCGTTGGCATCTCCGGCGGTACCAAGCCGGAAAGCTGGCTGGGCCGTGCCGCGGCGGTCGCGGGGTTGACTATCGCGGTGCTGGCGCCAGCCGTCGGCGTTTGGGTGGAATCACCACACCGCCGGAGGGTGGCGCTGAGCGTGTTGACCGGCATGGCGGTGACACTGACCAGCGCGATGTATCTGATCCGCCCTCAGCCCGTCTACTTTTGGGCCGGGCTGGCCCTGCTGGGGGCGACTGCGGCGTGCACCGACCTTGCGAGCGTTCCGTACAACGCTATGCTGCGTCAGCTATCCACGCCGGAGACATCCGGCCGAATCTCCGGATACGGCTATGCAGCTGGTTATTTCGGCAGTGTTCTGTTGTTGCTGCTCGTCCTATTCGGTTTCGTTTCCGGAAAGGGCGACGAGCGTGGGTTACTTCACGTGCCGCTCCACGACGGACTCTATGCCCGCACGGCCCTGCTGCTCGCCGCAGCCTGGCTGGCCGTCTTGGCCCTGCCATTGCTATTGGTTGCACACCGGTTACCCAATGCCAATGAGGTATCAGACCAGACCAGCATCTTGGGCGGTTATCGCAAGCTGCTGACTGAGGTGCGCGCGGAGTGGCGACGCGACCGCAACCTGGTCTTCTTCTTGGTCGCCAGCGCGCTCTTCCGGGATGGATTGCAGGCGATATTCGGCTTCGGTGCGGTGCTGGGCGTCAGGGTTTACGGCATCTCGAGAGCCGACATACTGATATTCGGTGTGGCGGCCCTCGTGGTTGCGGCGGTAGGGGCGGTGGTCGGCGGCTTCGTCGACCACTGGATCGGATCCAAACCGGTCATCATCGGGTCACTGCTCGTGATCCTCAGCGTGGGACTGATGTTGATGGGATTGTCCGGTCCGGTGGCGTTCTGGGCGTGCGGACTCGTCTTGTGCCTGTTCATCGGACCGGCGCAGTCGTCGTCGCGCACGTTGTTGTTGCGCATGGCCAAGCATGGCAAGGAGGGGATGGCGTTCGGCCTGTACACGATGAGTGGGCGCGCGGCGCAGTTCGCGGCGCCGTCGCTGTTCTCGGTGTTCGTCGACTTCTTCGGCACCGCGCGCGCCGGTCTGGGTGGCATCGCGCTGGTTCTGGCCGCGGGCATCCTGGCGATGCTGGTGGTACGTGTCCCACGACTGCGCGTTGCCGAGGCTTAGCTCGGTGGCGCGTTGCAGATCGTGAGACCCACGCCCTCGCGCTGCAGCACCTGAACCCCCGCGACCGTCAGGGTGCAGGTGACGTTGTGGCCGATATTGATGATCGTCAGGATCGGTGGGTGAAGGGACGACTTGGTCAGGCTGACCTCTTTGCTCCACGGCAGAGCGACATTGAACTCGGTCTGCATCACATCGCCGGTGTCCATGTAGCTGATGCTGATCGCCCGGCCGTCGCCGACGACGTTGTAGACAACGCTTTGCACGACGGCTGGCCCGGTTGTCTCAGTCGGCGCCCCCGTGGGCGGGGGCAGAGGCCGCGGGTGACGCGAGGTCGACGGGGCTGCCGACCGGGACGGCGTGGTCGAGCTCGACTCGGGCATGGCCGGCAACGGCGGGACAGCGGTCTGGGTTTTGACCGCGCCGTTAGCCAAGAACAGTGCGACAACCAGGCCGACAACCAGCATCACCGAGGCGCCTGCCAAGAACCACAACCAACGCGGTGATTTCGGCCCGTCCGGCAGCGGGGCCGCCGGGTCTTGCCGAGGCCGTTCCCCGGACCGTGCCTGCTCCTCTTGCCAGTAGGCGGGCAACTCCAGGGTCGGGTTCGCCTCGGTGTGGAGCGGCGCCCATTGGGCAGCCGATCCGGCGTAGGTCTGCGCATACGGCGCCTGCTCGGCGTAGGCAGGGTCGATGTAGGGCTGATCCTTGGGATCGCTCGCGTCAGACCCCTCTTGAGGGGCACTCGACCACTCAGGACGACGCGGATCGGTCATGCCCACCTCATGGATTGCAGGGTACCTGCGCCGGGCGTTTTGGCGAGTCCGCGCTGGTGCGGCGCCTCAGACCAATCAGCTGACCTGCTGGTCGCGGGCCGATAGGGCCGCAACCGTCATCGCCCGCATGACGGCGCGCGAACGCGGCGCACCCACGGGCTTGGCGTCAGCCGATTTCATGCTGTGTGGCGTCGAATTCAGCAATCCGAAGGCAGCGTGCGCCATCACCCGAGCATCGGCTTCGGCCAATTCGGGATTCAGCTCGCGCAGCACGCCGACCCAGATCTCTACGTATTGCCGCTGGGCTTTGCGCACCTGCCGCTGCGCCGCCGCCGGCAGGTGGGCAAGGTCTCGGTCCTGGATCCGGATCAGGTTCGGTTCGCCCAGCGCGAAGTCCAGATGAAAATCGATCAGGCCGTCCAGTGCGGCGGACGCGTCGCGACGACGGTCGATTACCTCTCGCGCACCGGCGAGTAGCCGGGCGCTGATCCCGACAAGCAACTCGACCAGCAGTGATTCCTTGTTGGGGAAGTGCCGATAGATGGCCGGACCGCTGACGCCGGCCGCGGCGCCGATGTCTTCCAGCCGCACCGCCAGGAAACCGCGTTCGGCGAACAGCCGTTCGGCGGCCGACAGCAACTGCAGGCGCCGGTCGGACTTCAACTGGCTGCGTCGGTTCGGCGCCTCGGCGGGGCCTTGCCGGCCGTCTGAAGCGGACGCTGTCACCACGGACCTCCGCCCAAGTCGTCCTGGACACTTCGGTTAATCGTCACTAACGTAGCACGAGTTACGTGCAATTAACTCAATTCGCACGGTAAGCGCCAGGCGGAGGAATCGTGGCAACGCCATCACCTCAACAGCCGCTGTCCTATGACCGGGGACCGAGCCGACCTCCGCTGCTCGAGACCACAATCGGCGCCAACTTCGCCACCGCCGCTGCCCGGTACGCGCGCCGGGACGCGCTGGTCGACGTCTGCGCAGGCCGCCGGTGGACCTATGGCGAACTGCTGGGCGCCGTGCGCCGACTTGCGGCGGGGCTGTTGCGGGCCGGGATCGGGACCGGCGATCGGGTCGGCATCTGGGCGCCGAACCGGTGGGAATGGGTGGTAGTCGAGTACGCGACCGCCGAGATCGGCGCGATTCTGGTGTCCATAAATCCGGCCTACCGGGCTCGCGAATTGGAGTATGCGCTAAGGCAATCCGGGGTGGCGATGGTGATCGCCGCGCCGAGTTTCAAGACCACAGACTATGCCGCGATGCTCGCGGAAGTCGCTCCACGTTGCCCGGACCTGCGCGACGTCGTGCTGATGGAAAGCGATCGCTTTGCACAACTGGCCGCGACCGACGCGGACCCGACCGCGCTGGCGAACATCGCAGCGACCCTGGACCCCCGCGATCCCATCAATATCCAATACACCTCTGGCACAACGGGATCGCCGAAAGGTGCCACGTTGAGCCACCGCAACATCCTCAACAACGGCTATTTGGTGGGCGAGCTGCTCGAGTACACCGAGGCGGATCGGATCTGTATCCCGGTGCCGTTCTATCACTGCTTCGGCATGGTGATGGGCAACCTCGCGGCCACCAGCCACGGCGCCTGCATGGTGATTCCGGCTCCTGGCTTCGAGCCAGCCGCCACCCTGCACGCCGTCCAGGCCGAACGCTGCACGAGCCTCTATGGCGTGCCGACGATGTTCATCGCCGAACTCGGCCTGCCCGACTTCGCCGGCTACCAGCTCGACAGTTTGCGTACCGGGATCATGGCCGGCTCGTCGTGCCCGGTCGAAGTGATGCGCAAGGTGGTGGACCGCATGCATATGGCGGGAATCTCGATCTGCTACGGCATGACCGAGACGTCGCCGGTGTCGACCCAGACGCGCACGGATGACCCGTTGGACCGCCGCGTCGGCACCGTCGGGCGGGTGGGTCCCCACCTGGAGATCAAGGTGATCGACCCAGGCAGCGGCAAGACGGTTCCGCGCGGGATGGCCGGAGAATTCTGCACCCGCGGCTATTCGGTGATGGCCGGCTATTGGAACGAGCCGGAGAAGACCGCCGAAGTGATCGATCCCGACGGCTGGATGCACACCGGTGATCTGGCCGCGATGGACGAGTGCGGCTATGTCGAGATCATGGGCCGGATCAAGGACATCGTGATCCGCGGCGGCGAGAACATCGCTCCGCGCGAGATCGAGGAATTCCTCTACACCCATCCCGACATCGTCGATGCCCAGGTCATCGGGGTGCCCGACGCGCGCTACGGCGAGGAGCTGATGGCGGTGGTCAAGCTGCGCGACGGGGCGGAGGTGCTGACCGTCGACGCCCTGCGTGACTTCTGCGGTGGCGAGATCGCGCACTTCAAGATCCCGCGCTATCTGCGGATCGTGGACGAATTCCCGATGACCGTCACCGGAAAGATCCGCAAAGTGGAGATGCGTGAACAGGCAATCGAGTATCTGCGCGGACAGCACTGAGCCTCGGCGTGGACTCGGACGCTCTGGACGCACTGAGCCGGCAATGGTATTCTCAGCGCCAGTTAATGAAGATTAACTGAATCGGAGGCTCGTAGGTAATGGACAAGGTGGTGGCAACCGCGGCGGAGGCGGTCGCAGACATAACCGATGGGTCATCTCTGGCGGTCGGCGGGTTCGGCCTCTGCGGCATTCCCGAAGCGCTGATCGCCGCGCTCGCCGATAGCGGCGTCACGGACCTCGAGACCGTGTCGAACAACTGTGGCGTGGACGGCGTAGGCCTCGGAGTGCTGTTGCAGCACAAGCGAATTCGTCGCACCATCTCGTCTTATGTGGGGGAGAACAAGGAGTTCGCACGCCAATTCCTGTCCGGCGAGCTGGAGGTGGAGCTGACCCCGCAGGGCACGCTGGCCGAGCGGCTACGAGCCGGCGGTATGGGCATACCGGCGTTTTTCACGCCGGCTGGGGTGGGCACCCAGATCGCCGACGGCGGATTGCCGTGGCGCTATGACGCGTCGGGTGCGGTGGCTGTGATGTCGCCGCCCAAGGAGACGCGCGAGTTCGACGGTGTCACCTATGTTCTCGAGCGAGGGATCCGGACCGACTTCGCGCTGGTGCACGCGTGGAAGGGGGACCGGCACGGCAACCTGGTGTACCGCTACGCCGCCGGCAACTTCAACCCGGAGTGTGCCCCGGCCGGACGGATCACGATCGCCGAAGTCGAACATCTCGTCGAGCCCGGCGAGATCGATCCCGCCACCGTGCACACGCCCGGTGTCTTCGTGCAGCGCATCGTGCACGTCCCGGATCCCGTCAAGCGAATCGAGAAGGAGACGGTGCGGTGACTGATTCTCTGTGCGCCGAGCGTGACGCTGGCGTCACACTCGGGGCGGCAAGTGGGGATGCCGCATGAGTTGGAGTAGAGAAGGCATGGCCGCGCGGGTGGCCGCGGACTTCGAGGACGGCCAGTACGTCAACCTGGGCATCGGAATGCCCACGCTGATCCCGAACCACATTCCCGACGGCGTGCACGTTGTATTGCATTCGGAGAACGGGATACTCGGCGTCGGTCCCTATCCGAGCCGCGAGGATCTCGACGCCGATCTGATCAATGCGGGCAAGGAGACGGTCACCACGCTGCCAGGGGCCGCGTTCTTCGGTTCGTCGACCTCGTTCGGCATCATCCGCGGCGGGCATCTGGACGTGGCTGTGCTTGGGGCCATGCAGGTTTCGGTCGCCGGCGATCTGGCCAACTGGATGATCCCCGGCAAGATGGTCAAGGGCATGGGCGGCGCGATGGACCTGGTGCACGGCGCCCGCAAGGTGATCGTGATGATGGAGCACGCCGCTAGGGACGGCAGCCCGAAGATCCTGGAGCGGTGCACACTTCCGCTGACCGGCGTGGGCTGCGTGAACCGCATCGTCACCGAACTCGCGGTCATCGACGTCTGCGACGACGGCCTGCACCTGGTCGAAACAGCTCCAGACGTGTCCGTCGAAGAGGTAATCGCAAAGACCCAACCGCCCTTGGCGATTCGGAATTCGGCAACCCAATGACCACGATCGCCCCTACGTTCGCAGACGAGCACCGGCGGCTGGTCGCTGAACTCAACGACAAGCTGGCCGCCGCGGCGCTGGGCGGCAACGAGCGCGCGCGGGAACGTCACGTCAGCCGGGGCAAGCTGTTGCCCCGTGAACGGGTTGACCGGCTGCTCGATCCCGGTAGCCCGTTCCTCGAGCTGGCCCCGCTGGCGGCCAACGGAATGTACGGCGACGAGTCACCGGGAGCCGGCATCATCACCGGAATCGGACGGGTATCGCAGCGCGAGTGCGTGATCGTCGCCAACGACGCAACGGTCAAGGGCGGCACCTACTACCCGATGACGGTCAAGAAGCATTTGCGCGCACAGGAAGTCGCGCTGCAGAACCGGCTGCCGTGCATCTATCTGGTCGACTCCGGCGGCGCCTTCCTGCCGCGACAGGACGAGGTGTTTCCCGATCGCGAGCACTTCGGGCGGATCTTCTACAACCAGGCGACCATGAGCGCTAAGGGAATTCCGCAAGTTGCCGCCGTGCTCGGCTCATGCACGGCCGGGGGTGCCTACGTGCCGGCGATGAGCGACGAGGCCGTGATCGTCCGCGAACAGGGCACGATCTTTCTGGGCGGACCGCCGCTGGTCAAGGCCGCTACCGGCGAGGTCGTCACGGCCGAGGAGCTCGGCGGCGGAGACCTGCATTCGCGGATATCCGGCGTCACGGATCACCTCGCCGACGACGACGAGCACGCACTGCGGATCGTCCGTTCGATCGTGGCCACGTTCGGGCCGCGTGAGCCGGCCCAGTGGGACGTCCGCCGTGGCGTCGAGCCGAGGTACGCGCAGACTGAGCTTTACGACGTCGTACCCCCCGACCCACGGGTGCCCTATGACGTGCACGAAGTCGTCGTTCGGCTGGTCGACAGCGGAGAATTCAGTGAGTTCAAGGCCAATTACGGCAAGACGCTGGTGACCGCCTTCGCCCGTATCCATGGCCATCCGGTCGGGATCATCGCCAACAATGGCGTGTTGTTCAGCGAATCCGCTTTGAAGGGTGCACATTTCATCGAGCTGTGCGACAAGCGCAGGATCCCGCTGTTGTTTTTGCAGAACATCGCCGGCTTCATGGTCGGCCGCGACTACGAGGCCGGCGGCATCGCCAAACACGGGGCCAAGATGGTCACCGCGGTGGCGTGCGCCCGGGTACCCAAGCTGACGGTGGTGATCGGCGGATCCTATGGCGCGGGCAACTATTCGATGTGCGGACGCGCCTATTCGCCCCGCTTCTTGTGGATGTGGCCGAATGCGCGGATCTCGGTGATGGGTGGTGAGCAGGCCGCTTCGGTGTTGGCTACCGTGCGTGGCGAGCAGTTGTCCGCCGCCGGCAAGCCGTGGTCATCCGACGACGAGGAGGCCTTCAAGGCGCCCATCCGCGATCAGTATGAGGACCAGGGCAATCCCTACTATTCGACGGCCCGCCTGTGGGACGACGGCATCATCGACCCGGCCGATACCAGAACGTGTGTCGGGCTTGCTCTTTCGGTCTGCGCACATGCCCCGCTGGAACCGGTCTCCTACGGCGTTTTCCGGATGTGATGAGATGTTCGACACCGTCTTAGTGGCCAATCGCGGCGAGATCGCGGTGCGGGTGATCCGGACCCTGCGCCGGCTGGGCATCCGGTCGGTCGCTGTTTACAGCGACCCAGACGCAAAGGCCCGGCACGTGCTCGAGGCGGACACCGCCGTCCGCCTGGGCCCTGCAGCAGCCCGCGAAAGCTACCTCGACATCGAGAAGGTGATCGGCGCGGCCACGCTCACCGGCGCCCAGGCCATTCACCCCGGTTACGGGTTCCTTTCCGAGAATGCTGATTTCGCCGCGGCCTGCGAACGTGCCGGCGTTGTCTTCCTGGGGCCGCCGGCCCGCGCGATCGAAGTGATGGGCGACAAGATCACGGCCAAGAATGCCGTCGCCGCCTTCGACGTTCCGGTGGTGCCCGGGGTGGCCAAGCCGGGACTGACCGACGACGAGCTCGTTGCCGCGGCCGACGTGGTCGGCTACCCGGTGCTGGTCAAGCCGTCGGCCGGCGGTGGCGGCAAGGGCATGCGGATGGTCGAAGACCCGGCGCGGCTGCGTGAGGCGCTGGTCAGCGCACGGCGCGAGGCGGCGTCCTCATTCGGCGACGATACGCTCTTCCTGGAACGATTTGTGTTGCGGCCCAGGCATATCGAGGTGCAGGTGCTCGCCGACGCGCACGGCAACGTGCTGCATCTCGGTGAACGTGAGTGCAGCCTGCAGCGTCGTCATCAGAAGGTCATCGAGGAGGCGCCTTCGCCGCTGCTCGACCTGCAGACCCGGGCGCGGATCGGGGCTGCGGCCTGCAACACGGCCCGCAGCGTCGACTACGTCGGCGCCGGCACGGTGGAGTTCATCGTGTCCGCCGAACGCCCCGACGAGTTCTTCTTCATGGAGATGAACACCCGTCTGCAGGTGGAACATCCGGTGACCGAGGCGGTCACCGGGTTGGACCTCGTCGAGTGGCAGCTGCGGGTGGCGGCCGGCGAGAAGCTGCCGTTCGCTCAGGACGACATCGAGCTCACCGGGCACGCGATCGAGGCCCGGGTGTATGCCGAGGATCCAGGACGGGGATTTCTGCCCACTGGAGGCCGGGTACGGGACGTATTCGAGCCGTCCGGTCCCGGTGTGCGGGTGGATTCTTCGCTGCTGGCCGGCACGGTGGTCGGCAGCGACTACGACCCCATGCTGAGCAAGGTGATTGCGCACGGCGAAGACCGCGAACAGGCCCTGTTGCGCCTGGACCACGCGCTCGCGCAGACCGCCGTCTTGGGGGTACAGACCAACGTCGAGTTTCTGCGCTTCCTGCTCGATGACGACCGGGTGCGCGCCGGCGACCTGGACACCGCGCTGCTGGACGAGCTGCTGGCCGACTTCACGCCGATGCCTGCGCCCGACGACGTGTTCGCCGCCGCGGGCCTGTATGTGCAATGGGTCCTCGCTCGACGTGCCACGGACAACCTGTGGGCTGCGCCGACGGGATGGCGAGTCGGCGCCGCCGGCGCTGCGGTGCGCACCGCGATGCAAACCCCGCTGCGGACCGAGACGGTTTCGGTGTGGGGGCCTCCCGAAACCGCGAAGGTTCAGGTAAGCGATGGCGAGATCCTCTCCGCGAGTGTGCAAGTCGAGCGCCGGGAAATGAGTGTGACACTGGACGGGATGCGACGTGAGTACCGATGGGCCGAGGCCGATCGGCACCTCTGGATCGCCGACGAACGGGGAACCTGGCATATCAGGGAGGCCGAGGAGCAGAAGATTCACCGGACTGCGGGCGAGCGGGCCGCCGAGGTCGTCAGTCCCATGCCCGGCAGTGTGATTGCGGTGCAGGTGAATTCGGGCGACGAGGTGGCCGAGGGCGACGTGGTGCTGGTCGTCGAGGCGATGAAGATGGAACATTCGCTCGCGGCGCCGGTTTCGGGACGAGTGGAGATATCGGTGTCCGTTGGGGATCAAGTGACGGTAGACCAGGTGCTGGCCCGGCTGATCCCGGATTCAACAGAAGAGGACTAAAGGAAATGACGACAACCATCATGGCGGGAACGCTGCCCAAGGAGTACGAGGATCTTCGGGAGACGGTCGCCGATTTCGCACGCACCGTGGTCGCGCCGGTATCGGCCAAACACGATGAGGAGCACAGCTTCCCGTACGAAGTCATCGCGAAGATGGGCGAGATGGGCCTGTTCGGCCTGCCCTTCCCGGAAGAGTACGGCGGCATGGGTGGCGACTACTTCGCACTGGCGCTCGCGCTCGAAGAGCTTGGCAAGATCGACCAATCGGTGGCGATCACGCTGGAAGCCGCGGTAGGCCTGGGCGCAATGCCGATCTACCGGTTCGGGTCTGAGGAGCAGAAGCAGCAGTGGCTGCCGGATCTGGTCGCCGGCCGGGCGCTTGCCGGTTTCGGTCTCACCGAACCCGGGGCGGGCTCTGACGCCGGCGGCACCCGAACCACCGCCCGTCTGGAGAACGGCGAGTGGATTGTCAACGGCAGCAAGCAATTCATCACCAACTCGGGCACCGACATCACGTCACTGGTCACCGTCACCGCGGTCACCGGCACCATCGGCGAGGGGAAGAAAGAGATCTCGGCGATCATCGTGCCCAACGGCACACCGGGATTCACCGTCGAACCGGTGTACAGCAAGGTCGGCTGGAACGCGTCGGACACCCATCCGCTGTCCTTCGCCGACGCGCGCGTGCCGGAGGAAAACCTGCTGGGTCCGCGGGGCAGCGGGTACGCGAACTTCCTGTCCATTCTGGACGAGGGCCGCATCGCGATCGCGGCCCTGGCGACCGGGGCCGCGCAGGGCTGCGTCGACGAGAGCGTCAAGTACGCCAAGGAGCGCCAGTCGTTCGGCCAGCCGATCGGCTCCTATCAGGCGATCAGCTTCAAGATCGCGCGAATGGAGGCGCGCGCGCATGTCGCCCGCACTGCTTACTACGATGCAGCGGCGAAGATGTTGGCGGGCAAGCCGTTCAAGAAGGAGGCCGCGATCGCGAAGATGATTTCCTCGGAGGCGGCGATGGACAACGCCCGCGATGCCACCCAGATACATGGTGGCTACGGCTTCATGAACGAGTACCCGGTGGCCCGCCATTACCGCGACAGCAAGATCCTCGAGATCGGTGAGGGTACCACCGAGGTACAGCTGATGCTCATCGCACGGTCGTTGGGGCTGTCGTGAGCGGACCGACCGGCACGACATCCGGCGACAGTGCATCCGGCGACGCCGCACCGGCGAGTCCCGTCGCGGGATCCACAGTCGGCGAGGGCAGGTCAGTTGTCCAGCGGGGCTTGTGGTTTGAAGAGTTCGAGATCGGCACGACGTATCTGCACCGGCCCGGCCGCACGGTCACCGAAGCCGATAACGTGCTTTTCACCACGCTGACGATGAACACCCAGTCGCTGCATCTCGACGCCGCGTGGGCCGCCGAGCAGCCGGGCTTTCGCGGTGAGCGACTGGTGAATTCGATGTTCACCCTCTCCACGCTGGTCGGGCTTTCGGTCGCACAGCTGACCCTGGGCACCATCGTCGCCAACCTCGGCTTCTCCGAAGTCTCGTTTCCCAAACCGGTGTTCCACGGCGACACGCTGTACGCGGAGACGACGTGTAGCGGCAAGCGGGAATCGAAGAGCCGGCCCGGTGAAGGCATTGTCACGCTGGAGCACACGGGCCGCAATCAGCATGGCGACGTGGTTGCCCGCGCGGTACGGACCACGCTGGTGCAAAAGAGGCCGAGTCCGGGAGAGGCCCCATGAGCCTGGGTGACTTGCGTGTCGCGGGTCCGGGTTGGCTGTTCTGCCCGGCCGACCGCCCCGAACGGTTCGCGAAGGCCGCCGCAGCCGCCGACGTCGTCATCCTCGACTTGGAGGACGGTGTGGCGCCCGCGGATAAAGCCGCCGCCCGCAAGGCATTGCGGGACACTCCGCTGGATCCTGAGCGCACCGTGGTGCGGATCAACGCGGCCGACAGCGGCGAGCAGGCCGACGATCTGGATGCCCTGGCCGAGACCGCTTACACCACAGTGATGCTGTCGAAGACCGAATCGGCGGCCCAGGTGGCGGCGCTTGCGCCGCGCCACGTCATCGCGCTGGTGGAGACCCCTCGCGGGGTGGTCTTCGCCACCGAGATCGCCGCGGCCGAGGGCACGGCGGGAATGATGTGGGGCGCCGAAGACTTGGTCGCCACCCTGGGCGGCAGCTCCAGCCGGCAAGCCGATGGCTCCTACCGCGACGTTGCCCGCCATGCCCGGTCGACGGTCTTGCTCGCAGCGTCGGGGTTCGGCCGGATTGCGCTAGATGCCGTGCATTTGGACATCCAGGACATCGAGGGTTTGCGTGCCGAGGCCGACGACGCCGTGGCAGTCGGCTTCGACGCGACGGTGTGTATTCACCCGAGTCAGATCCAGGTGGTGCGCGAGGCGTACAGGCCGAGCGAGGAGAAGCTCGACTGGGCGCGGCGGGTTTTGGCGGCGGCGAAGACCGAGCGCGGAGTGTTCGCGTTCGAAGGGCGGATGGTCGATTCCCCGGTGCTCAAGCACGCCGAAATGATGCTGCGGCGGGCGGGTGAACCGGCCTCCGGCTGAAGGTTGCTAGCCGACCCGCGTACAGCGGGCCGACAGCGCTGCCGGGGCCAACCGGCCCGGCCGGTCGGATTGGTTGCAACACGATTGCGGCGCTTCCGCTGTTCCCCCCGCTGTCTTGCGATTTGGAGCATAATGGAAAGAGCGTGCGTGTTGCGGTGAGCCGAGCGGCCAAGTTCTGATCAACTGGGCAACGGCCGACTCCGGCTCGCGGCAGCTCGCGATCCGGATTTTTGCTAGGTCTTGGTCACGACCCGCCGCAGCACCCGCGCCGAAGCGAAGGATTGGGCGGTATGGCCGGGAATTCGCAGATGCCCGCGACGGTCGACCTCGAGCCGGTGCAACTCGTGGCTCCGGACGGGACGCCGACTGCCGAATGCCGTTACAGCCGTGGCCTTCCCGCAGAGACACTGTGCTGGCTCTACGAGATGATGGTGGTCACCCGCGAGCTGGACACCGAGTTCATCAGCCTGCAGCGTCAAGGGGAGCTGGCGCTGTACGCGCCATGCCGCGGTCAGGAAGCCGCCCAGGTCGGCGCTGCGGCGTGCCTGCGCAAGACCGACTGGCTGTTTCCGCAGTACCGCGAACTTGGTGTCTACCTCGTGCGCGGTATCCCGCCCGGACATGTTGGATCGGCCTGGCGCGGAACCTGGCACGGCGGGCTGGAATTCACTAAGAAATGCTGCGCTCCGATATCGGTTCCGGTCGGCACCCACGCTTTGCATGCCGTCGGCGCGGCGATGGCAGCCCAGCGCCTAAGTGAAGACTCGGTCACCGTCGCCTTTATCGGCGACGGCGCCACCAGCGAGGGTGACGTGCACGAGGCGCTGAACTTCGCGGCGGTGTTCCGCGCGCCGTGCGTGTTCTATGTGCAGAACAATCAGTGGGCGATCTCGGTGCCGGTGTCCAGGCAGACGGCAGCACCGTCCATCGCGCACAAGGCTATTGGCTACGGGATGCCGGGTATCAGGGTCGACGGCAACGACGTCTTGGCGTGCTACGCCGTAATGGCGGATGCCGCTGCCCGGGCCCGCGCCGGCCAGGGCCCGACGTTGATCGAAGCAGTCACCTACCGGCTCGGCCCGCACACCACCGCCGACGACCCACGGCGCTACCGAACCCAGCAGGAAGTGGACCGCTGGGCCGCACTGGATCCGATTCCGCGGTACCGCACGTATTTGCAAGGCAGGGGATTGTGGTCGGACCGTGTAGAGGAACGAGTCGCGGCCCGGTCGAAGAGAATGCGTACCGAACTGCGCGAGGCTGTTTTCGGCGCACCGGATTTCGACGTCGACGACGTTTTCACCACCGTGTACGCCGAAATCACACCTGGGTTGCAAGCGCAGCGACAACAGTTGCACGACGAACTGGCCCGGACCGATTGAGGAGGAGCGATGACCCAACTCGCCGATCCGCCGGCCCGGCCGGACGAAAACCCCAGGGTGGCACTCGGCGCGCAGTCGCTGACCATGGTGCAGGCGCTCAACCGCGCCCTGCATGACGCCATGGCCGCCGACGACCGGGTCCTGGTGTTCGGCGAGGACGTCTCCGTCGACGGTGGAGTGTTCCGGGTGACCGAGGGCCTGGCCGAAACATTCGGGGAGAAACGCTGTTTCGACACGCCGCTGGCCGAGTCGGCCTTGATCGGGATCGCGGTAGGGCTGGCACTTCGCGGTTTCGTGCCGGTGCCCGAGATCCAGTTCGACGGGTTTTCCTATCCCGCTTTCGATCAAGTGGTCAGTCATCTTGCGAAGTACCGCACCCGCACCCGCGGCGAGGTCAACATGCCGGTGACGGTCCGGATACCGTCGTTCGGTGGTATCGGTGCGGCCGAACATCATTCGGATTCCACCGAGTCGTACTGGGCGCACACCGCCGGTCTCAAAGTGGTGGTCCCGTCGTGTCCGGCCGACGCCTACTGGCTGTTGCGATACGCGATTGAGTGCCCGGACCCGGTGATGTACCTCGAGCCCAAGCGTCGCTATCAGGGCCGCGGCATGATCGACACTACCCGTCGTGAACCGCCGATCGGGCAGGCAGTGGTGCGTCGGCCCGGCAACGACGTAACCGTGGTGACCTACGGCGCCCTGGTGAACACCGCGTTGGCTACCGCGGAAGAAGCTGCACAGCAACGTGATTGGAGCCTGGAAGTCGTCGATTTGCGGTCGCTGGTCCCGTTGGACTTCGACACCGTCGCCGCGTCGATTCACCGGACCGGGCGCTGCGTGGTGATGCACGAGGGGCCGCGAAGCTTGGGCTACGGCGCCGGTCTGGCCGCGCGAATCCAGGAGGAGATGTTCTACGAGCTCGAGGCGCCGGTGTTGCGTGCCTGCGGTTTCGACACTCCTTACCCGCCGGCACGACTGGAGCGTTTGTGGCTGCCGGGTCCCGACCGGCTGGTGGACTGCGTTCGGCGCGCGTTGGAACAGCCGTGAGCGCCGACGTGTCGCAGGAGCGGGTGAAGTCTTTCCGGGTTCCTGACCTCGGTGAGGGACTTGAAGAGGTGACCGTGTCGTATTGGAATGTCGAGGTCGGCGACCACGTCGAACTCAACCAGACTCTGTGTTCGGTGGAGACGGCCAAGGCAGAGGTCGAAGTACCGAGTCCCTACTGCGGCCGGATCGTCGAAAGGCGGGGCAGCGAAGGCGATGTGCTCAAAGTGGGAGCGGTTCTGGTCCGCATCGACACCGCTGCGGTAGAAGCGCTCAATGGCGAGGCTGAGACCCCGACTCTGGTGGGCTATGGAGCCAACACGAACATCGATGCCAGCCGGCGGCGTGACCGCCCGCTCGCGGCCCCGCCGGTGCGCAAGCTGGCCAAGGAGCTGTCAGTCGATCTCGCTTCGCTGCAGCGCGGTGCGGGCGAAGTGATCACCCGCGCCGACGTGCGGGCCGCTGCCGACGCGTCCGGAACGGAACCAGACGTGCGACCGGTGCACGGCGTGCAGGCCCGGATGGCAGAGAAAATGGCGTTGTCCCACAGCGAGATTCCGGACGCACGCGTTAGCGTCGCGGTTGACTGCACCGGTCTGCAACAGCTGTGCGACCGGTTCCGCTCCGCCGGCCAGGAGATCACACCTTTTGTGCTGACGCTGCGCTTACTCATCATCGCGTTGTCTCACAACATGGTTCTCAACTCGACTTGGGTCGATGCCCCTGAAGGCCCGCAGGTGCGTGTCCATCGGGCAGTGCATCTGGGTTTCGGTGTGGCCACCAATCGCGGGCTGCTCGTTCCGGTGATCACCGACGCTCAAGATAAGTCGACACGTGAATTAGCATGTTTGACTGCAGAATTGATTGCCTCGGCACGTGATGGCAGCCTGACGCCGGCGGAACTGCGAGGCTCGACGTTCACCGTGTCGAACTTCGGGGCGCTGGGCGTCGACGACGGCTCGCCGGTGATCAATCACCCCGAGGCCGCGATTTTGGGCATTGGGGCGATCAAGGGGCGGCCGGTGGTGGTCGGCGGCGAGGTAGTTGCGCGGCCGACGATGACGCTGACATGCGTTTTCGATCATCGGGTGGCCGACGGCGCCCAGGCAGCCCGATTCCTGCGCGAGCTACGCGATCTCATCGAGTCGCCAGAGACCGCGCTGTTGGATTTGTAGCTGAACACCGAGGTGTGTGCCCCTTGCCCACCCTCGTCGTCGCGAATCTGCACACGGTGGTGCGCTATGTGCCATGCGCAGTCACCTGTACGCGATGCGGGGCTGCGATGTGAAGAGGGAGTTGAACCCTCAGCACTGCCCTTCGTGCGCCAGGAGACCGGCTTAGCCCGCCGGTCAGGGGCTCGTGCACGCCTCCGCGACAACTACCTGCGTCACCTCGTTCGTCAATCGAGCAGTTCTACCTCCCAGTTGGAGCGTTGGATTCGCACATCCAGCTCACGGAGTTCTCGAGCGACATCGTCGGCCTGTGCGCGTAGCTCGGCAACGGGCAAGGCGGACAGCATCTTCAGCTCGGAACGCAGTTGACGCGCGTACCCGGGCTGGTTTGTTCCGGCGGCTGCATCTGCGGCAGCGATCAGCACCGAGTGACGCAACCGCAGTGCGTCTCGACGGGCTAGCGCATCGGTCAGCGTGCCGTCCGCGCCGATCTCGCTCGCGGCGTTGGTGCGATTGATCCGCCTGATCAGCACTTCGTACTCGCTGAGCACGTCGCCCGCTTCGGCAAGCAGGGCGACGGCATCCTCTGCCGGGTCCTCGCCCTCCTGGAAGCGGGCATTGCTCACGATTCGACTGCGTAGTTGCTCGACCCGGCGTACCGAATCTGCCCGCAGCGCCAGCGCTTCCGCGAGCTTCATAGTCCCCACCCCCTAGTGACAATCGACCGCGGCGAATGACCGAGTTGTGGCCCGCCTGGCAGCCCGTAGCGTAATGACGCTGATTTTATTGCCTGGCAAGGCAATATTCGGCGCCTCTGGCGGCGGGCCACTTGGTCGAATGACTGCGGGTGGGCGAAACCACGTTTGCCTTCTAGAATCCTTCAAGGCCTCACGCCGAGGCTTAGCTCTCAGGAGCTCCGGAATCGACGGGAACACTTGTGACGACCGCAGCACAGCCGAAGGCCATCAATAGAAGGGCCGCCTACCTCAGGTTGGCGATGGTCTTGTTTGTCGCTGCGTGCATCGCTGCGATAGGGATCGGTTTTCTTTCTCTCAATGCTCCGTCACGGGGCGACGCGTGCTCCGTGGCACACGCCGCGACACAGGACGCTCGCGGGCACGCAATGTCATGCGATCCGAAGATGCCCGGAAGCGACGAGCTGGTTTGGCAATACATGCCGGACTCGGAGTTGGAAACGCAGAACGAGCGCGGCTAGCTACCCGCTACGCAGTTTTGGCAGCCGCGCTCGGTCGAAGAGCCCCCGGCGAGCGCCCAGTGTGTTTCTTCACCAGCCGGTGCAGCGTCGCAGGATCTCCCAACCCCACCGCAGCGGCAACCTCTTCGAGCGACATCCGGGTGGTTCGCAGCAGATGCAGCGAGCGCTCGAGGCGTACCCGCTGCACCAGTTGCAGGGGGCTGACACCGACGGCATTGCTGGTTCGTCGTGCCAGTGTGCGCGGGCTGACGCCGCATCGGTGCGCCAACGACTCCAGGGTGTGCGATTGGTGTAAATGGCTTCGCACGAACGATTCCAGCGCGGCCACCGAGTCGTCGCGAGCCGCCAGGTGTGAGGGAATCAGAAAGCTCGCCTGCGAGGTGCGCTGATCGATGACGAGGCGACTCGCCAGTTCGTCGGTCAAGGCGGCGCCGCCAAGGTGACGCATGATCGCGAGCATCAAGTCGATGTGCGCGAACGCGCTTCCCGCCGTCCAGATCGACCCGTCACGCACCACCATCTCGTCGATTACGACGCGCGCCGCCGGCGCGACCTCCGTGAGCTCCGCGCCGAGCCACCACGTTGTGACACAGCGCCGTTGGTCCAGCAGACCGGCGGCAGCGAGAATGAACACGGCCGTGCACGACGCGGCGATATCGGCGCCACGAGTATTCGCCCGCACCAGCCACCTGCCGGCCGCGGCGACGTCGTCCGCGCTCAGCCGGCTGCAGATCTCCTGCGCGGTGGCAGCGCCGAGCCCAGGCAGGACGACGACGTCGCGCGGCCTGGCGCGGGCGCATGGCTGCGCTGCGGCGAAGAGCCCGCCCCGCAACGCAATTCGGTCCTCAGGGGAGACGAAGCGCAGATCGTACGTGGGTGCGCCGATGATGCGGTTCGCCGCGGATACCACGTCGATGGTGGTGCCCACCGCGCTGGCGCTGGCTCCCTCGAGAACCAGAACATCGATACCAATCATGTGGCGAAGTATGCAAGAAAACTGTCATTCCTGCCACTGGCGGCCGGCGCCCGTCCGGAGGACATTTCAGTTGTCAGTTATTACTACCGAAGGAAACACCATGCCGTTGATGCGAGTAACCCTGACGCCAGGCGCATTTGACGACGCGCAGAAGGAGCGCCTTGCCATCGCCCTGACCGAGGCCGGCTGCCGTGCCGAATCGGTTCCCGATCTGCCGCAGAGCCGGATGCGCGCCTTGGTGCTCTTCCAGGAGCTGGCACCGGGAAGCTTCTATTCCGCGGGGGCTCAGGCCGATACGGCGGTGGCGGGTGTGTTCATCGATTGGCAGCTGAGCGCCGGAGTCCTCGACGGGGCACGCAAGGAACGGTTCGCGCGCGACCTCCACGACGCGGCGAAGTCCGCGGTCGACGGCGACGGCGACCGGCTGGTGGTCACGTCTTGCGTAATCCACGAAGTGCCCGAGGGCCAGTGGGCTCAGAACGGGGCAATCCGCCGCCTTCCGGAAACCGTCGCGTTGGTCGGCTTTGACCACCTGGTCTCCATCGGCTGACCAGGCGCCGGGTGTGGCTCGAGCCATCAGCGAGCGTTCCCGAATTGCCGGCCAGAGGGTCCTTTTGCCGTACAAATGCGGACGGTCGCGCCGCAACAATTGGACCCAGCCCATCTGGGCTGGGTCCAATTCGTGGGCTGGCGGGTTAGCGGCAGGGGCCCCAGTACCAGTAGATCGGCACGCCGTTGCGGTCGTAGACCTGGCAGTACACCGCCTTGGGGGCGTTGTCCGTCGGGGCGGCGTTTGCCACGCTGCTCAATCCGAGAGCCGACAGGCCGAGCGCCGAGGCGATCAGGCCCGAGCCGACTGCGGTGCGAACGATGGTGCGGATGCGGTTGTTATTCATGGTGTTTCACTCCTTGGGAGTCGTGGGTGGATGTGCTGGAACAAACAATTGCGACAGCCCCTTGGCGCATCCTTGAAAAATCCTTAAGGCATTCGAGCCGTCTGACGGACGAGCTCGTCGCTGTGCCTCGGGCCGGCGCTCAGACTCCCGTCGCACGCGTTCCAAGAATCTTTCAAGAATCCGTCAACGCGTCCGACGGACGCTTTATCACGCATCCGTCACGGATCGGCCTCAAGGAGGACGCAATGTTGCGAGTTCACGACTTCACCCACTTCGGCACCCTCAACCGCGTCGCCGAGCCGGAACCGCCCTCCGCTGCCCTTGCCGGTGCTGCGTGGACGCAACTCACCGCCGACCCGTACTTCGTCGAGATCGATCCCGCCGAAATGGGCTATCGCACCGCGCCCAGGGGCTTCGCCAGTAGGAAGGTCCGCGGAAACCGGCGTGAGCGCGGGACAGCATTTTCAACTTTCTCGATGGCCGCTGTCGGGCGCGCGCTTCATCGGTTAGGCGCGAGCAGGCAACACTTTGCCGGTGCATGAGCCGCACCGTGTGACCCATGGGGCTCATGGGCCGCATGATGCGTTGACGGCTAGCCAAGTTCCCTGAGCGGTCGCGGCGCAGCCGGCGGCGGGCGAGGATTGTTCGCATCGCGTCTACCTGCGCCACCACGGCGCAGCGCAAGGGAACCTGGGAAGCCCATGATGAAACGAGGGTTGGCTGCGATCGGACTCGGCATGGCGTTGGCAGCAGCGCCGTCGGCGCACGCCGACGACGACTGGATCGCGATGGCGATCTCGGACTCAACAGGGCAAATCAAGGTCACTTACAACGGAACCAGTGAAGCCTCTGCCCAGCAGACGGCGATGCAGGCGTGTCGCAAGACCATCAGCGACTGTCGACTTTTGGCCAGCGGGCAGGGCGGATGCGTCGCGATCGCGCTAAACGCGGCCAACAGCAAATACTACGGGGGATGGGGTCCGACTCGCGGTGACGCGGAGGCCGCAGCATTAGCGAATGCCCGCGGGGGAAAAGTCCTGCAAGACCACACGCACTGCGAAGGTGATCCGGCGAACCAGTGACCGCCGCTGGTGAATAGAACCGCCCGGGCCTGACCAGGTACAGACGAGGCGCGTGCTGCGGACGCGCCCTAACTTAGCGAATTCTCAGCATATTCTTCGACCCCACATAGGTCGGCTCATAGGACCTACACAGTCGCTGGCCTCAACATAAGTGTCATGACGAGTGAGTCGCTTCGCGCCAACCCGATCGCCAAAGACCTGATCGCCACCGTGAACTCCTACGGCATGGCGGAGATCCCCAGCGATCTGCTGGCCAGCCTGGAGGAGATCGCCGTCGACCTAGCCGTGGAAGACGGCACCGCCTGGTGGGTACGGTCGAACTCCTCCTACCTGCCCACACGCCTGGCAAGCTGACGCCTTACCCACCCGTGCCGCCCAGTGCTGCGGCCTGGGATTCAGCACTTTTAACCCGAGTGACCACGCGAAGACGACTGCCCTGACCGCACGCACGGTTGCCCATGGGACGCGACGCGCTCCCCAAATGCCGCTACGATGAGCATCACAAAGCGTCGGGGTCATCGCGTCGGGCAAACTCGCCGGCTATGCGGCGGAGAAAATTCTGCACGTACGCTCCAATCGACAATCCAACGACGGCGGTATATGCGCTTGGAGACGTAGGAGCCACAGATCGCATGGTGACGAACGGCGGCCTTCAGGGCGACCGAGAGCCATCTTCTCCGCAAGAGCGCAAGACGATGCTCGACCAGGCAATTGCCGGTTTTGTCGGCGAGGGTGGACGCCTGGTGGATCGCGGTGAATTCACCGCTGTCGTGCTGGTGGGCAGGCCGGTCAATCACGTCTTGCACTTGGTATTGACTATCTGCTCCCTCTTGTGTTGCGGCGTATGGGCGCCGGTGTGGCTGTTCATCTCGGCGATTGGTGGCGAGCGTCGCCAAACTTTGACTGTCGACGAGTACGGCCAACTCACCCAGCGGCGGGAACCGCTCGAGACGTATCGCAAAGTGCTGATCGGCATTGCCGCTACGCTATTTGTGCTGTGGTTTGTCGGCACGATCATCGTGGCCTCAACGATTTGCGTTGGCGCAGTATGTGGCCATAGCGAAAATTGACTATCGACTTCAGCATCGATCGCACTGGCCCTGTCAGCCCACTGGGGAATTGGTCAAATCGCGTAAAGGCAACGCGATTCCATCCAAAACATCCTCGCCCAAAAAGATGGCCAGAGAATGCGCCAGCCGGCAGGCTATGCATCGGTGTGACCCCCGTTCGTACGGGGCGATACGCAAATTAGGCAAAAGTACAAATAATCCCTGGCGCTCATTCAATACTGATGCCATGACTGCACCCGCGCCGGTACTCACGGTTCACTCCGACTTTGCGCAACACAGTTTTGCGACAGGCGACGATTTGATCGTTGGCAGCGACGTCCGCGCCGACATGCGCGTCGCGCATCCGCTGGTCTCCCGCGCACACCTCCTGCTGCGCTTCGATCAGGGCAAGTGGACAGCGATTGACAACGCTTCCAAAAACGGGATGTTCGTCAACGGTCGTCGCATGCCGGCCGTCGACATCCGCGACGGCCAGACCATCAACCTCGCCAAGCCCGACGGGCCACGGCTGAGCTTTGAGGTCGGACACCACCGAGGCGCGGTAGGCCACCTACCGCCGACGGCGGTTGCGGCCCCAGTCATCAATCCGCCCGCCGCAAGGCCGCCGGCCGCCCCATCGGAAGACGGCGCCGGCCGGTCATCTTCAAAGCGACGGCAGCCCGCGGCGCGGCAGTCCTCGACTGGCCCCCTGCTGGCAGCGGAGCCAAGCAACTCGATGCAACCAACCCAGGTGTCGGCGCCGGCGGTCGCGGATGGGGCAGCGGGAGACGGTACGACCGCCGTGCCACCGCAAGGCGAGACCGTCAAGATTCCCACCACGCAGATCCCGCCGCCGGACGGAGAAGGACGCACGTCCGCTGCCACGATCGGACGGGCCCTCGACAATGACATTGTCATTCCGGACGTCCTGGCGTCCCGTTATCACGCGTCCCTCAAACCGACTTCCATCGGCGTTGAGATCCGGGATAAGCACACCGCCAATGGGACGTTCGTCAATGGGACCCGCGTCGGCTCCGCGCTGCTCACCGAGGGCGACGTCGTCACCATCGGCAACGTCGACTTGGTTTTCACCGGTGGTGTGCTGGTACGCCAGACGGAAGCGGCGGCGCGCACCGGCGGGTTGGAGGTGCGCGAGGTCAACTTCGAAATCGAGGGCAAGCGGCTGCTCGAGAACGTCGCACTGACCGCCAGGCCGGGCACGCTGACCGCGCTCATCGGTGGGTCGGGTGCGGGCAAGACCACGCTGGCCCGGCTGATCTCTGGATCCACCAGCCCCACCTCGGGCTCGGTCACCTTCGAGGGTCACAACATCCACGAGCAGTACGCGTCGCTGCGCAGCAGAATCGGGATGGTCCCCCAGGACGACGTCGTGCATCGGCAGCTGACCGTGAACCAGGCGCTGGGCTACGCCGCGGAGCTGCGGCTGCCGCCGGACAGCAGCAAGGAAGACCGTGCGCAAGTCGTTGCCCAGGTCATCGAAGAACTCGGGCTGACCAAGCACGCGGACACCCGCGTCGACAAGCTGTCCGGAGGCCAACGTAAGCGGGCCTCGGTGGCGCTGGAGCTGTTAACCGGACCGTCGCTGTTGATCCTCGACGAGCCGACTTCGGGCTTGGACCCGGCGCTGGACCTTCAAGTCATGAAGATGCTGCGCCAGCTCGCCGACGCCGGTCGGGTGGTGCTGGTGGTGACACACTCGCTGAGCTACCTCAGCCTGTGTGATCAGGTGCTGCTGATGGCGCCCGGCGGCAAGACGGCATACTGCGGCTCGCCCAAAGATATCGGTGAAGCGATGGGAACCACTGATTGGGCCGAAATCTTCAGCAGCGTGGGTGCCGATCCCGAGGAGGCCAATCGCCGCTTCCTGGCTCAGGCCAAGCCACTTCCGCCCGTGCCCGCCGGGGCGAAGCCGGCCGACCTCGGCGAACCGGCACACACCAGCGTGCGGAAGCAGTTCTCCACGATCGCTCGTCGCCAGGTTCGGCTGATCGTCGCCGACCGTGCGTACTTCATATTCTTGGCCCTGCTGCCGCTCGTGATGGGGTTGCTCTCGCTGACCGTCCCCGGCTCCGGCAGGACCGGTTTCGAGATTGCCAACCCAAGAGGTGCGGTGCCCACCAAACCTATGACACTGTTGACGCTCCTCATCGTGGGTGCCGTGTTTATGGGTACCGCGCTGACGATCCGCGACCTCATCGGCGAGCGCCCTATCTTCCGCCGAGAACAGGCGGTCGGCCTGTCCACCACGGCCTACCTGGGAGCCAAGATCGCCGTATTCTGCGTGTTCGCGATCGTCCAGTCGGTGATCCTGACCACCATCACGATCATGGGCAACGGCGCGCCAACTCGGCCGGCGGTGATGCTCGGTAACGCCACATTCGAGCTCTACGTCACCGTCGCGGCAGTTTGTGTGGCGGCGGCGATTTTCGGCTTGGTGTTTTCGTCGTTGGCGCGCTCCAACGAGCAGATCATGCCGCTGCTAGTGGTGTCGCTAATGGCGCAGTTGGTGTTCTGCGGTGGCATGGTGCCAGTGACCGGCCGGTTCTTTCTCGACCAGCTGTCCTGGACGATGCCCTCGCGGTGGGGATATGCGGCCTCGGCGTCCACCGTCGACCTCTGGACGCTGATGCCCGGTCCGCTCGGTTCGAAGGACAGCCACTGGCTGCACAAGCCGGGCAAGTGGCTATTCGATATGGGCATGCTCGTGCTGCTGTCGGTGATCTACGCCGGCATCGTGTGGTGGCGGACGCGGCTCAAAAAGCACTGATGGCCCCATCGCATGACTTGAAAGCCTTGTGCCATAACGCAATTCGTTATGAGCCAAAGAAGCCGTCAGGTGTTTGCGAAACAGCTGTCCTGGTTGCCGCCGCTACTCGCGGGAATGGTGGCGTTGCTGCTCGAGAAGGTCGCTTCAATACCGCTGTCGGTGACTTTGACGCCGTCGGCATGTATGCCCAGCGGATAATTCTTGGTCGCCTTCGAGGTGAGGTCGTCCAGTTTTTTCTGGACGCTATCGGTCGACATTTTGGATCCCAGCGCGCGCAAGCTGATCACTTGCAGCGATAAGCCGTTGTTGACGATCTGCGGCTTGACGGTGGCACTGTCCAGCAGGCCTTTCAGCGAAACCGTGCCTTCGCTGGGGTTGGTGGTCACCTCGCCGGTGACAAAACTGCCGATCACCGGCACTGCGCTCTGAATCGACTCCTTGATCCCAACTGTTGACCAGGTGATGGTTCCGTTCAACGACCCGATCGTGCCCGAGGAATTGCTGGTCTTGTTTATCCGGATATCCCGAATATCGATGCTGATCTTCATTCCCTTGGCGTCGCGGATCTGGTTACCTGCGGTCTGGACGGAAACGCCGGTGTAGTGCTGGGTGGCGTACTGCCACAGGACCGGCGGCGTCGCGGCAAAGGAGACGTTCGCGGTGTCCTGTACCTCGCACGCCACTGCCTTCGCCACCCTGTTGCCGGCCTCGTGGCGCGCGTATAGCTCGGCGCCGATGAGGGCGGCAGCCACGACGGCTATCACGATGCCGAGGATCAGCGCAATACGCGATTTCCGGTTGCGCGGAAAGCGGCGCTTGCCAGTCGCCGGTGTGTTCTGCGGTGGTGCCTGCGCGGACAGGTTGGTAGTGGCCGGTTCCGGCTGCTGCGGCGCGAGACCGGGCTGGCGCGCCTGCGGGCTCCGCGAAAACTCAGGCTGTTGCTGAGGTCGACTCGGTGGTTGCGGGGGTCGGCCCGCTGGTTGCGGGGGACGACCCGGCGGAGGGCCGGGCTGTTCGAGTCGAGGCACCTTGCGAGTAGGTGCATCCGGTGAACCGCCGAACACGGGCAGTTGGCGAGTCTCTGATTCGGACAGCGGCGTCGGACCCTGAGGCGGTGGGGGCACAGCTCGCCTGCCGGGGCCACCCGGAACAGGTGGACGAGCCCTTTCCGTCGGGTCGCCGCCCGAAGGCGCTTGCGGATTCGTCATCAGCGCGATTGTTCCTCATTAGCTGCAGGAAGTCGAAGGTACATCGTTGCACCAATCCTGTGAGGCAAAGCTGACGCGGTGCTCGAGGACGCTGTTCGCAGTAGAGACGCGCAGTCAAATCTCCGTCGACGCAGATGGCCAAGAGGTGCCAGGCGCCCTTCCACGATCGAGGCATTGGTGTCGAATAAGAGAAGCCGAAATACCGTCGCGCACAAGCTGGCTGGTTTCCTCTGGCCACCCAGGAATCGGACATTGTCACCATTGCGCGGATGAGTAGAGATCGAAAGAACGACGACGGCGCAATCCGAATATCGTCCGGGTCGGGGGAAGATTGCCCGCCGGGCCTGGCCTGTGGAATTAAGATGTGAGGCAATCGTGGAGCACTTTCATATTGGTTAGTGGGCGAACGGGATACCGGTGAGTGCAGAAAACAAGATGCGCAAACTGACGGAGATGCCGCCGACAGCTACGTCTCGCTGGAATTGGTCCTTAGCCGACCGCAATCTCGACCCGCTGATCGCGTCGCGCGCCAAGATCGAATACATCGCGCCCTGCAACTTGGCCCAGCGCTAGCGTGTTGTGCAGGAACCGCACCCCGTGAGCGCCATACAGCAGCCCTCCCAGGGGAGCGCGGCGGATGCGCGAGCCGCGCTTCGCAGTGTTCCGATACTCGCTGACGTCGATGACGAACAACTCGATCAACTTTCATGCGTCATCGACCGCATTCACATTCCCGCCAACGAGTGGCTCTTTCGTTTCGGAGATCCATCGGATGCCATCTACGTGATTGCCTCGGGACGGTTCGCGGCTGTTGGTGTCGATGGCCGTGTGATTCGAGAGATGGCATCCGGGGACTCAATTGGGGACCTGGGGGTGATCGAGGACGCTCCCCGCTCGGCCGGCGTACGGGCTCTTCGGGACGGCGTTGTCTGGAGGATCGCCGCCGACACGTTCAGAGAGGTACTCGCGAAGACCCCCCGCCTGCAATCGGTGATGCTGCGCGCGATGGCGCGGATGCTGCGCGAGTCCCAGTCTGCGCACGTGTCTCAGCGTCCCCGGGTCATTGGCTTGCTGTCGACCGGGGACGCTGCGGCAGGACTGATTGTTGACGGAATCGTGACACGACTGGGTCCCCACGGTCGGACTGCTGTGGTCGCACCGCCCATCGAGACTATTGCTGAAATCAGTAACTACGGCGAGTTCGTCGACGGGTTCAACGAGATCCTCGATCGAGCAGAGCGAAGCAACGATTGGGTTTTAATGGTCGCCGACCGGGGCTCAGGCGATCTCTGGCGAAGATATGTTGCCGCGCAATGTGACCGACTCGTAGTCCTTGTGGCTCAACGACATCCACCGGAGGCCTTCGATTTACCTGTCGTCCAGGGACGGCCTGTCCATCTGGTCACGTGCACGGTAGACCCGGATCCGAGTTGGTGGGATTTGCTACAGCCGGTCTCACATCACGCCGCCGACGACGATGGCATCGGCGCCTTGGCCCGCAGAATCGCGGGCCGATCCCTGGGTCTGGTCTTGGCGGGGGGTGGCGCCAGGGGACTCGCACATTTCGGTGTCTACGAAGAGCTGACCCGCGCAGGGGTCGTTATCGATCGGTTTGGTGGTACGAGTGCTGGTGCTATCGCTGCCGCGGTCTTCGCGCTGGGGCTGGATGCCCGAGAGGCGATAGCCGCGGCGCGACAGTACATGACGCGGGGCAACCTACTCGACTACACGATCCCGGCGGTGGCGTTCACACGGGGAGGACGCGTCGATCGGCTGGTGGAAAACTTCTTCGGCGACACGTTGATCGAGCATCTGTCCAGAGGATTCTTCTCCGTCTGCGCGGACATGGTCACCGGCGATCAGATCGTTCACCGACGCGGTCGCCTGTCGATCGCGGTGCGCGCATCGATGTCAATCCCTGGTCTGATCCCACCGCTGCAACATGGCGAGCAGATGCTCGTCGACGGTGGGATGTTGAACAATCTCCCAGCCGACGTGATGTGCGCTGATCCAGACGGTGACGTCGTTTGCGTCGATCTACGCCGGAAGTTCTTGCCGTCGAGAAGATTTGGTTCGCTGCCGCAAGCCGGTCCGCTGCCAGGGCTGGTTCGACGGCTGGTAACCGGGTCCGAGGTCGTCCTCCCCTCGCTGCAGGAGACGTTGCTTCGCACCGTCAGCCTTACCGCCGCCGGCGGGAACCTGTGCGCACTGCCCCAAGTCGTGGCCGTCATCAAGCCAAACGTCACAGAAATTGCGGCGTTGGACTTCAAGAAGATTGATGCCGCCCTGGAGGCGGGCCGGGTCGCGGCGCGGGCAGTCCTCGAGGCGAACCCGAAGCTACTTTGCTGAGTCACTATATGTCGGCTTACGCTTGTGGCACAATACTTTTGACGATGCTTCGGCTCGGCTGAGAGTATTAGGGTGAGCCAATCATTGCTCAGCCCATGGCGATCGACAGTTTCGGCCCGGCACCCGGGGCGACTATGGTCGCGGTCATGACTAGCTGGAAGGAATTCACCCAAGCTGCCCCGAAAATCGCTGCCATTTTCGGCCGTCGGCACGCCGCGACCGGTAACCTATGCATGCTTGCCACCCTTCGCTCGGACGGATTCCCCCGAATCAGCCCAGTCGAGCCGAGGTTTTTCGAAGATGAGTTGTGGATATCCGGCATGCCACACACCACGAAATTCCTTGACCTCGCCCGTGATCCACGTTTCTGCCTACACACGGCTACGACCGACACCAACGTCAAAGACGGTGACGCGAAGTTGTGGGGCGTCGTCGACGATGTCCGGGACAAGGCACTGCATCGCCGATACGCCCAAGCGCTGTTCGAGGAGACCGGCTTCGACATCCGAGGCCAAGAGTTCGACCACTGTTACCGGGCCGACTTGACTGGCGGCTCGGCGGTGGAGGTCACCGAGGGTCACTTCGACATCACTATCTGGAGACCCGGCGAAGCTGAGCGCGTGGTCCGCAAGCATTGACTCAACCAGGCGACGGACGTCGCCGACGGTCATCCCAGCCGAAACTAGGCGCGGTCGCTACCCATTGGCGAAGGGTGGGCGCTCGCCCTAGCGCGCGCCGACACCAGGTTCGACAACGGCGCCGCCGTGGGGTTTGGCCGCCGGATCGAAACTACTTCCCGGCTTTCCTCCGGAGTCGCGCAGCAATTCACCCCGGCTCACGCCGAACGGCAACCGGCTGGCCGTTGAACTCGCCAGCTCTTCGGCAGCGCGTTTCTCCACCAGCAATGGGACAAAACCCCGCAGTCTGCTGTGGTTGAACGTCGCGTACACCTGCTCGACTACACCGGCAACGTGATCATTCGGAAGTTGCGCATACTTCTGGGCAAGACGACGGCCCACCGCATCGATTTGCGCCCGCTCTTCTTGAGGCACGCCCGTCACCATAGAACACCGTGGCCGTGTGTTGCCACCGATTCGCTAATTCCCCTTGACCAGCGCCTCGTGCCGGTCAAATGGCTTGTGGCACCCCAGTCCTGGCCCCGCCAGTACCCGGTATAAAGGCGGTATCCCCACCCGATCGGCGGTGCGCCGATGGTGGATGCAAGGCCCTGGCCGAGCGTCGGGTGAAGTCCTCAACCAGCGCCGCGAATGCAAGAGCGTTTTGCCCAGATACCGAACAGCGACTCTCGCCCAAGCTCTTTCGGCCTCAGGACCGGACAGCTTGCGGCTGGTGTAACCCGGTCCTCGCCGCTGCATCACCCGCGTCGTGGCCCACGCCGAGACTGTGGAGTGCTTCGGCTAACGCCGCCGTTGGCGAGCCGAAGCGTCGGCATGGCAGGCGGTTGCTGGGCGAACTCGCCGGTCGCCCGAAAGATGACCCGTCGCGCCACTTCGACCGCGTGGTCGGCGAAGCGCTCGTAGAAGCGGCCCAGCAACGCCACGTCAACAGCGGCTACCACCCCATGGGTCCATTCGCGATCCATCAGCACGGTGAACAGATGTCGGTGCAGCTCATCCATCGCGTCGTCTTCTTCGCGGATCCGGGCCGCCTTCCTCGGGTCGCAGGTTAGCAACACCTCCTGCGCTCTGTTGCCCAATTCGACTGCGACTCTGCCCATTTCGGCGAAATATCCAGTGACCTCGTCCGGAAGTGTGTGTTGTGGATGGCGGCGGCGGGCGGTCCGGGCAACGTGCATGGCAAGGCTGCCCATCCGGTCGATGTCGGCCACCATCTGGATAGCGCTCACAGTCGCGCGCAGGTCGGCGCCGACCGGCTTTTGTAACGCCAACAAACCGAAAGAGCTTTCCTCCACCAGCGCGCCCAATGTCGCGATCTGGTCGTGATCGGTGAACACCTCCTCGGCCAGCTCCAGATCAGCCTGCAGCAGGGCCTGCGTTGCGCGTTCCATGGCAACCCCTGCCAGCCCGCACATCTCACCCAACTGCGCGGATAACTCGGAAAGTTGCTCTCGGTAAGCGGTTCGCATGTCGCGTAGCCTACGTTCCTCCGACATGGAAATAGATGACATGTCAAATGAACGTTGCATGACAATGTCGTGCATTCCGAATGTCGTTGCGGCTATTCGCCAATGGGTGTCGTGGTGTTAATAATCCTGTCCGACGCGCATCAAGCTAGTTCGTCCATTGTTCACTTGACAGTCATTTCCGGTTGTTTCTAGCCTTTGAGCGGCATCACGGTTTAGCGACAGTCGGCGATAGCTCCCCCAGCGTCTTGCGCACGGCGGGCGGCCATGGTGTTGAGCATGGCTGAATACCAGGCGCGGACGCCACAGAACACGGGCGAGGGAGTTGTCGCATGGTGTATCGCTCGCAGACGGAGCCGGTGGCTTCGCCGCCCGGAAACGTAATCGCCCCAAAGCGGACCGCGCGCCCTCCCAGACGCCACGACAGCCCCTCATTGCCGAAGCCAAACGGGTGCCATACCCGCTCAGCAGGCGAGGTCGTGGCGCCCCCGGTACACCCTGCCGAGGTGGCCCAGGCACGGCTGTTCGAGAGCGCTCTGCAAGCTGAGCTTCATCGACTGGGGGATTCCGTCGTGAAACTCACGACGCGTTCTGGCAGCGACGAGCAGCAGGCAGACGAACAGCTTAAGAAGCTGAAAGCAGGCATCGACGAGGTCAACCGGCTCCTCACGTCATTGAGGTATCGGTTCCTTTTTGCCGAAGTCGTGGATGCGCCCGCAGAGCAAGGAGTCAATGGCGACCGAAGCGCCCGTTTGAATTGACAGATACCGTCGCACCCTTGCGGGTCAGCGCGACGATGGCGGCCTTCGGTTGCTGACGTTTTTCAGAGTGGGGTTCGGGCCGCGATTTTCGCCGACCAAGTTCCAATTGCTGCGCCACCCGACGACAGCCGCGGCGCAGTGTTGGGCGCCCACGGGCTTCGCTGCGTAGCGGATTAGGTCTTCATGCAGCAAACGCTGTGGCAGATCATAAAACGCTGTCTAGGCCTTCTCCCTCGTGAACGTTAACGCTCGGTTGACGGTGGATGACGATCGCCTCTCTGCTGTTGTGACAACCTATTTTGGCGCGCGCGGCGCGCGGGTGTTCGCTAGCATCTGTGGACGTGTCGCCCCGACATGATGGATTTCGTCGGCGAGCCTTATTTGGTTCCAGCAAGCACCGCAGTACAGGCAGCACGTGGTTGCTCACGGCGGCGGCCAATGACGGCTGAGGCGCAGCCAGCCACATCCCTACCGACGCGGGTGGACGAATCCGCGGCGGTAACGGAGCGGGTCAAAGAGAAGTCGCCGCCTCCGGACAAGCCGCAGAAGCCGCGCATCATCATCGGCATAGCGATTTTGGTGGCTGTCGTCACCGCCTACGCTCTGTCACTGGTCGGCGTCCATATGCTGCAGAGGTCAGAGGGACCGCTCCCTCCGCTGGACCTGAGCCAGGGTGGCGGCGATGCAACCATCGTGCAGCTGCGCCTTGAGGAGCTGAAGCCAGTAGCCAACCGTCTTACGGTGAACGTGCTCGTGTATCCCGGTGTTGCGCAGTACGACAATCGCTTCGATGTGCTGGGCAGCGACGTCGCGGTGCGTCTGTACCCGACGAGCGACCTGGGCGACTTGCAATTTCCCAAGGGAAAGGCGCCGGCGCAACTCAGCACCACCGTCGAGGCGCACGGCGACCCCGGCAATTGGCCATTCGATTCATATAAGACCGAGGCGGTTTCGGCCGATGCGTTCGTCGGGACGGGCGACAACCGCAGAAAGGTACCCGCCCGTGTCGAGGTAACGGGATCGTTGGACGGTTGGGACGTCACCGTCAATCGCGTTCACGACCCCAGCGCTCTTCCCACGTCGCGCGCCACTGACAACGGCAACGTGGTCATCACCTTCAAGAGAGCCAAGGGCCCGTTAGTCTTCGACCTGGGTATCTGCCTGGTCCTCATCAGCCTGCCGACGTTGGCGCTGCTGGTGGCCGTTCCGATGGCGTTGGGCAGACGGAAGTTTCTGCCACCGTTCGCCACGTGGTACGCCGCAAACTTGTTCGCTATCGTCCCACTTCGCAATATTCTTCCCGGCGCGCCGCCGCCCGGTTCGTGGATCGACCAAGCGATCGTGCAGTGGGTGCTGATCGCGCTGGTGACCGCGATGAGCTTGTACATCCTTGCTTGGATCCGGCAGGGGGACTGACTGCTCGACGGCGAATATACCGTTCGGTCTAAGCCGTAGTTGCTGCGTAATGGCCCTATTGACATAACGATTCGTATTGACATGGTCATTCCGGTTTTAGTTCACCTGAGGTTTGCATTGCTGTCAGTTCGGTGGCTCTAAATGGCGACAGAAACGGCGCCATCTCAAAGGGGCAATTACCATGAAGCGCAAACGACCGGGAGCCGCCGTAAGCTCGCTGGTCGCCGCCGCGATTGTTCTCTCGGGGTGCAGCAGCTCGCATGCCACACTGGCCTACACGGCAGGGGCCAAAGTTAACTGCGGCGGTAAGCAAGCTTTGGCTGCCAGCGGCTCGACCGCGCAAGCCCACGCGATGACCCGGTTCATAAATGCGTACAGCAAAGCCTGCTCCGGGCAGACGCTCAAGTACACCGCCAACGGGTCGGGCACCGGCATCAGCGAATTCCTCTCTGGCAAGACCGATTTCGCTGGATCTGATACACCACTCTCCGGTGTGCAATACGCTGCCGCCAAGCAGCGATGCGGCGGCGCGGACGCGTGGAACCTGCCGGTGGTATTCGGACCGTTGGCCATTACCTATAACCTCGCCGCGGTCGACACCTTGGTGCTCGACGCGGCCACATTGGCCAAGATCTTCAACGGCACCATCACCCGCTGGGACGACCCGGCCCTCACCGCGCTCAACGCATCCATGCCCGCAGAGGACATCCGCGTCATCTACCGCAGCGACGCCTCCGGCACTACCTACAACTTCCAGTCCTATCTGCAGGCCGCATCGGGCGGAGCCTGGAACAAGGGGGCCGGTAAGACGTTCGACGGCGGGGTGGGCACCGGGGCCGCGGGCAACGACGGCACCTCGGCGCTGGTGCGAACCACCGAAGGCGCAATTAGCTACAACGAGTTGTCGTTCGCACTGCGGCAAGGGCTGTACGCCGCCGAGATCAAAACGCCGGCCAGTCGCAGATCATTACGTCCCGTACGCATCGGCACCGACACGGTCGGCAAGACCATCACGGGCGCCAAGACCGTCGGCCAAGGCAATGATCTCGTGCTCGACATATCGTCGTTCTATAACCCCAGTCAGCCCGACGTCTACCCAATCGTCTTGGCCACCTACGAGATCGTGTGTTCCAAATACCCCAACGCCGATGACGCACAGGCGGTCAAGGCGTTCCTGCAGGCGGCAATCGGTCCCGGCCAAATCGACCTCAACAAGAGCGGTTACATTCCGCTGTCACCCGACTTCCAGGCAAGGGTGTCCAGCGCTGTCGACGCCATCAGCGCTGTCGGTGGCCCCGCCGTGGCGGAATGATCGACGGCGCGTCGAAAGGGGCCGGACCCCGTTTCCGCACGCTGATGGCCCGCAGGACTTAGCCGCGGATCGGGCAGCACGGCAAGGTCAAGCGCATCCAGCCGGGCGGGGGAGTATGGCTGGCGCGGTGTCGCTACCGAAACAGCGACGGCGTAGACGGCTCGTCCAGCGCGGCGGCCGCGACGTTGAACAAACGATGACGCGCAGTTCCAACCGAACCGAGGACCGCCTCTGTCTGGTGCCCCCGGCACGAGTCGAACGTGCGACCTAGGGATTAGAAGGCCGATGCGGCCATGAACCCGAAGCCATACTGCCCCGCGACCAACTGAATCGGGGCGGCACTGACTGAAACTCCGGATCGGGCTCGTTGGTCGTGCCGTCCAGGCAGATCACGAGACTCCGCGTGGTCCGCCTCGGCGCTGTGTTCCCGTGCACGTGGACTCCGAGGAAGTTGCGCTGAACTGCGACGCGTTGCTTGGTACCGTCCGAACATGACATCGAGAAACGGTGCGAGAGCTCTGGGACAGCGGCGGCGCAAGATCCTGCTCGCGGGGGCGACTTCTGTGGCCGTGCTCACGGTCATCGGCTGGATGATCGGCTACCTGATCGAGCATCGGATCTTCGCTGCGCCGACCAGCACCCCAGCCGCTACCGCCGCGGGTCCCGTACTCGTCGGCGCCTATCGCATGGACTATGACGGGGCAAAGCGGACGAAGAACGGCACGCTCGACCCTTCTACCGACACCTCCAACGCTTGGTGGGCGTTTCGTTCATCGTGCAAACCGACGGGGTGCGTTGCCACCGGAACCAAGCTAGACGACCACAACCCTCAAGTGGCGCACACACCAGCCGATACAGACGAGTTGCATTTCGTCGACGGCCACTGGCAGGGCGCGCCTGTTCAGGGCCAAAACCAGCAACAGCGGTGCCTTGGAGCAGATGGGAAAGTCATAGCAGGTGCAGAGACCGAAGCGTTTACGTGGTCATTGGAGCCACAGCCTGACGGCAGGCTCCGAGGCGTTCAGACCGAGACCGTCGTAACGAATGAATGCGGCAATCAGGGAACGGTGTACCAAACCCCCGTGGTCGCGACCCGGACCGGAGATGTCCCGGGCGGTGTCACCGTCGCCGACCCAGCGGCCATAACCGGGGTTCCGGCCACCAGCAGCCCGGCCCCAGCAGCTGCGGGTCCGGTACTCGACGGCACGTATCGCGTGGACTACGACTGGGCAAAGCAAACGGCCAACGGCAAGCCGACAACCGGCGACCCTGCGACCGCCCAGACCAGTAATTGGTGGGCGTTTCGTTCATTGTGCACAGCCGCGGGATGCGTGGCCACAGGATCCCGACTGGCCGACACCAACCACAACCAGGCCAACGGTGGTGCCCGCGTTCTTCGCTTCGCCGACGGTCATTGGCAGGACACGCCTTATCTCCATCGTCCGGAACCGTGCCGCGGAACAAGCGGAACAGTCACCGACACCTCATCACTGAGTTGGTCATTGGAGCCACAGCCTGACGGCACGCTCCGAGGCGTTCAGACCGAAACCGTTCTAACCAATGAGTGCGGCAATCAGGGAACGGTGTACGAAACCCCTGTCGTCGCGACCCGGACGGGCGATGTACCGCCCAGTATCACTCTGGCCGATCCGGCCTTAATCGCCGCTCCGCCTGCACCACCCACCAGCAGCCCTCACCCCTAGAGTTGACTGGACCGCGCTACCTGCCGCGGCTGTGCGCCCTAATGCGGCGATGCCGGCGAAGTTGTCTGCACGAGATGCGGGCTGATCGCCACTCTGCGACGATGACGGTCAGGTGAACTATGAAGCTACTGTTCTTGACCCTGACAAGCCTTGCCGCCATTGTCGGCATGGCCATGCCCGCGCACGCCGATAGCACCGACGACGCATTCATCGCGTCACTCAATGCGGCCGGTATCACCTATTCCGACCTTGATGCGGTGGTAGGGGCCGGCAAATGGGTGTGCGACAAGGTCAACGGGGGCACGGAGATGTCGGACGTCGTAAAGACGCTCACATCTAAGAACCCATCACTGAACCCGGACAAAGCCAGCAAGTTCGCGGCGATCGCTGCCAACGCGTACTGCCCGGACGCGATCTCGGCCGGCGGTGCCCCGACTAGCGCCCCTGTTAGTGCCCCGAGTAGTGCCCCGAGTAGTGCCCCTGTTAGTGCCCCGCCTAGTGCCCCTGTCAGCGCCCCGCCTAGTGCCCCTAGCAGTCCCCGAGAAGTGCCTCGCAGCACCATCTCTTAGCGGTGCGCCCTAGCGCCGGAGCAGCGACGGTACTACGCCACGGTCAACGCAGCTATCTTCATCGCAGCACCCCCTGAGCTGCGGAACCGCAGGGGAAACCCGCGGCGCTGTCTGCCCAGTGTCGAACCACCGGGATCAGAGACGGCCTGTAGGCGAGCACTGCGGCTGCGATGATCACGCCCATGTCGTGCTGAGAATTCCGCTCCTCGCCGGTGCTGACTATCGAACCCACACTGGCGTCGTCCTGCGGGGAGGCGCTCAGTTGGTCCACGAGGTCATGAGCTTGGGAGATCATCGCCTCGGGATTGGGGTGGGACACCCCGTTCTGGTCGAGTAACCGGAGATAGGTCAGGTCGGCTTGGGTGTTGGGGGCCGCTGACGCCAACGCCGAAGCACCAGCCATCAGGCCCAGCAATGCCATTAACAGCAGTACCGCCCATTTCAGGATTTTCATCATGTGCCTCCTTCACGTTCGCGGCACGACCTGAAGGACAACCCCGCCTCCATCGAGGCGGTCAACTCAGAACAGCGCGTTGACGCCTGCGAAGTAAGGGCTGTTCTTGATACCACCGTTAATCTAGCGGGCCACTCGCCACCGCCACGTACATTCCCGAAGCAGAATGGCTCGCCCGCAAGGGTGCGACGACGACCGCCCCCGCCATGGTGATGTATACCTACGACCAAATCGACCAGGCCCGAGCAGAGCTGAACGCCGTCTTGAAAATGGATTGCCGGTCAACGAATGACCATGCGTGGCAAGCGAATGTGTCTGGGCCAACACCCGCCTCTACGAGGCGACGGCGAAGAGGTGCCATTCACCGGGAACGCCTTTGAGCGTGTGCGCGCCCCGGTCTGCGAACTCAAGTCCTGATCCGATCACGAGGTCGCGAAGCGTGCTCGACACCAGCACGTCGTTCGGCCCTGCCAGGGCACTCACGCGCGCGCCGATGTGCACACCTATTCCGCCGATGTCGTCACCGCGCACCTCGCACTCCCCGGTGTGCAACCCGGCACGCACCTCAATGCCCAAGGCCTGCAACGCGTCGCGGATTGCTACCGCGCAGCGGATAGCTCGCTGCGGCCCGTCGAACATCGCCAGAAAGCCGTCGCCCGACGTGTCCACCTCGCGACCCCGAAACCGAGACAACTGCGATCGGACGACCGCGTCGTGCGCGTCCAGCAAGGCATGCCAGTCACGGTCACCCATCTCCGCGGCCCGGCGAGTCGAGTCCACGATGTCGGTGAACAGGACAGTGGCAAGAACCCGGTCATCGGCCACATCTGCCCGCTCGCCGGTGATGAACTCCGCGATCTCCCGGAACGAATCTCGCCACGGTTCGACGAAGTGGAACGCGTTGCGCCCAGGTAGCTCAACATATTTCGCGCCCGGTATACGTGCAGCCACGTCCTACCTCCGGCGGGCGGGATCACAATATCCTCCGCGTGGTGGAGGACCAGGGTGGGCACGCGGATTGTCGGCAGCACCGCCCGCGCGTCGAACTCGGTTGCGAGACGCATCACACTGGAAACCGTCCCTGGGCTGGCCGAAAGGCGTTCATGTCGCGCCCACGCTGCCCGAATCTCTTCATTCCACGGCATATCCGGGTTAAGCGCATGCTGCATCGCCCCAGTGCCCCAGGTGGCGAGTGTGGCAGCTTTGACATCCTCGGACGTTGCCGTATGGGTGCCCGTAAAGCCCTCGAGCACGACCAGCGCAGTGGCGCGCGACGGATGTGTCGCCGCAAAAAGCGCCGCTTGTGCAACAGCGCCGTTGACTCCGAGGAGGACTGCCTCACTCCTGCCCAGAGCGTCGAGCACCGCCGTGATGCTGTCGGCCCACTGCTCCAACGTCGGAAGCGCGCCCGGCGTCACTGGATCGGAGGCTCCCGTGCCCGGCTGGTCGAAGAAGATAAGCCGCCCGAGCGATGTCATCGCCTCAACCCATCCTTGAGTCGATGGCAGCTCCGGTAGGTGCTCGCAGCACGTGAACCAGTTCGGAACAAAAACGATGTCGCGCTCACCCTCAGCTGACGCGCGATAGGCGACGCGCAAGTCCCCGTTCATCGCGTAGCGCGTCTCGGAGAACATTGCGGAAGTGTATGCCGAGGAGGGCATCGCGTTCTCTCCTCGGCATGGTGGCCGAGCCAATCAGCCCTGAACTCCACCTCGGGATGGATGGCGATGCGCCGACGGTTTCATCCGTGGTTTCGCCGGTAGCGCCGGACGGGCACATGGCCCCTGATTTTGACCTCGACCTCGGCTCCCGCCCCAACCTCTTTCACGGTGAACGTGTAAAGATCGCCCAGCGGGCTGATAAGCACATCGCCCACTAGCGCCTCGACGTACCACAGCACGCCCGGCTGGTTGCAAGGGGGATTCGATGCCCTGCCCTCTTCGACGTGCCATTTCACGTCCGGGTGGTCGGAAGGGAATTCGATGTTGTCACCACGCTGGATCTCCTCAGCGCGAATGGCGTCATAGTCGTGCTCGGTCACTGCGTCACTTCCTTCCTCGTCCTCCCCGGCCCCGCGCCGTGCCACGGGATCAGCGGGGGAGTTTTACCCCGCGAAGGCTAGTCAGCGCCACTTGTCAAGGATCAACCGAAACAGCTGTAAAGAATCAGCCGAAACACTGTCGGGCATCAACCGAAACCGAAACGTCAAGTATCAGCCGAGGCAATACACTTTCCGGTGCCCCCGGCACGACTCGAACGTGCGACCTAGGGATTAGAAGGCCCTTGCTCTATCCACCTGAGCTACGGAGGCAATGCGCAGGTCAGTCTATCTAATGGCGCCCGGCGACCCATTGTCTGCACCGCGACGCGCGCGAAAACTCTTGCCCTCCCGCAACTATCGGTTATGGTGTGAGCCGCGACACACGTGCTACACCGGCTGGCAATCAGTCGTTAACGCAACGATGCGTGAGGGGTGGCGTTGACCATGGTCATGAACGTGACTTCGCGGTGCTCACGGGCTGGTGCCGAAGCACTGCGACATGGAACTCAGCTGGCGGCCGACGCCAGAGATACGTTCCGGGCCGGCGCTTTGCTGCTGCGCGGCTCGCCGTTCGCCGTCGGCTGGGTGGCCGGCTGGCTGTCCACCGAGTTTCCTCCGCACGTCATCACCGGGCATGCGTTGTCCCGGGTATCGGGCCGGTCGATCGGCCGGGTCGGCGCGACGTGGGCCGCGCAGAAGGCGGATGAAGCCCTCACCGCGGCGCTCGAGGGATCGTTCGGCCCGGACTTTCGCGAGTTGGTGTGTCACCCGGCCAGCGATCCGTCCGCGCGGGCGCGTCGCGCCGGCTTGTTGCCGATGCCGGGCCCGCACCGCCGCTACGCCGCGCACACCTCCGACATCTCCTATGGCCCTGGCGGCCGCGACAATTTGCTGGACATCTGGCGGCGTTCCGATCTCAGGCCCGGCGACCACGCCCCGGTGCTGCTGCAGGTCCCCGGCGGAGCATGGTCGCTCAACGGCAAACGTCCGCAGGCCTACACGCTGATGAGCCGGATGGTTGAGCTGGGCTGGATCTGCGTGTCGATCGACTACAGCAAGAGCCCGCGCTGCACGTTTCCGGCGCACATCATCGACGTCAAAAGGGCGATCGCCTGGGTCCGGGAGAACATCGGCGACTACGGGGGCGACCCGGATTTCATCGCGCTCACCGGCGGCTCGGCGGGTGGGCACCTGGCGTCGCTGGCCGCGCTCACCGCCAACGACCCGACGTTTCAGCCTGGGTTCGAAAGAGCCGACACCACGGTGCAGGCGGTCGCGCCGTACTACGGCGTATACGACTTCACCGACTTCGAGAACATGCACGAGATGATGCTGCCGTTCCTCGAGCAGTTCGTGATGAAGTCGCGGTACGCAACCGAGCCGGAGCGCTTCCGGGCCGCTTCGCCGATTTCGTACGTGCACCGCGATGCGCCGCCGTTCTTCGTGCTGCATGGCGACAAGGACGAAGTGGTACCCGCCGGCCAGGCGACCGCATTCTGCGCCGCACTGCGGGGCGCCGGTGCTGCCACGGTCGCCTACGCCGAACTGGCCAATGCACACCACGCTTTCGACATCACGCCGACCCTCCGATCGCGGCTGGCCGCCAATGCTGTGGCGGACTTCCTGGGCGTCGTCTACGGCAGGCGCACCAGCGTGATGCTGGATTCGCTGCCGCTGGCCTCAACTCCGGCCAGCTGAGTCGGTCCTCATCTGCTTTCACCGGCGCGTCAACCGGACTAGCGTTGTGTTGGCAATCGGTACGGCGGGGCTGAGAGCAGGAGGCTTGAGCGGCGGTGACGGGATTGGCGCGTCGGCGGGGTCGTGAAAATGGCTGAGTCCGTCGACACCTTGAGAATGTCCGACGAGCTGGGACCGGTCGACTATCTGCTGCATCGCGGCGAAGCCAATCCGCGGACCCGCTCCGGCATCATGGCGCTGGAGCTTTTGGACACCACACCGGACTGGGACCGGTTGCGGACCAGATTCGAAAACGCATCCCGAAAGGTGTTGCGGCTGCGGCAGAAGGTCGTGGTGCCGACGCTGCCGACGGCGGCGCCGCGCTGGGTGGTGGATCCCGACTTCAACCTGGATTTCCATCTGCGCCGGGTTCGTGTGTCCGGGTCCGGCACGCTGCGCGAGGTGTTCGACCTTGCCGAGGTCATGCTGCAGTCCCCGCTGGACATATCGCGGCCGCTGTGGACGGCCACCCTGGTCGAGGGTCTGGCCGACGGCAGGGCCGCGATGCTGCTGCACATCAGCCACGCGGTCACCGACGGAGTGGGTGGCGTGGAGATGTTCGCGGAAATCTATGATCTGGAGCGCGATCCGCCGCCGAAACCCACACCGCCACAACCGATTCCGCAAGACCTCACGCCCAACGACTTGATGCGGGAGGGTTTCAATCAACTGCCCATGGCCGTCGTCGGCAGCGTGCTGGGCGCCGTGTCCGGAGCGGTGTCGGCGGCCGGACGGGCGATTTTGGACCCTGTGTCCACCGTTTCAGGGATCGTCGGCTACGCGGCTTCGGGTGTGCGGGTGATGAACCGGGCCGCCGAGCCGTCGCCGTTGCTGCGCCGGCGCAGTCTAGCCAGTCGCACCGAAGCGATCGATATCAGGTTGTCGGATTTGCACAAGGCTGCGAAAGCCGCGGGAGGGTCCATCAACGACGCCTATCTCGCGGGTCTGTGCGGCGCGCTGCGGCGTTATCACGAGGCCCTCGGTGTGCCGATCAGCACCTTGCCGATGGCGGTGCCGGTGAACCTGCGGGCCGAAGGGGATGCCGCCGGCGGCAATCAATTCACCGGCGTCAACCTGGCGGCGCCGGTTGGGACGGTCGACCCGGTGGCCCGGATGAAGAAGATCCGCGCCCAGATGACCCAGCGCCGCGACGAGCCCGCGATGAACATCATCGGGTCCATGGCCCCGGTGCTCAGTGTGCTGCCGACCGCGATTCTCGAAGGAATCACCGGTTCGGTCGTCGGCTCCGATGTGCAAGCCAGCAACGTCCCGGTCTACCCCGGCGACACGTTCATCGCCGGTGCAAAGATCTTGCGGCAGTACGGTGTTGGGCCGCTGCCCGGTGTGGCGATGATGGTGGTGCTGATCTCGCGGGGCGGGTGGTGCACCATCACCGCTCGCTACGATCGGGCTTCCATTCGCGACGAGGCGTTGTTCGCAAGGTGCCTGCTCGACGGATTCGACGAGATCTTGGCGCTGACCGGTGAAGGCGCACCGCGCGCGGTTCCGGCTTCGTTCTCGGCCGAGCCCAACACTCCTGCGTCTCGATCGGTGTCGGGCTCATGACCGCCGCAAAAGAGCAAGACGACCGCAAGCAGTCGAAGGATCTGCGGTTGCCCGGATCCGTCGCCGAAATCATGGCCAGCCCACCGGGACCGGAGGTAGGCGCGTTTTTCGACTTAGATGGGACGCTGGTCGCGGGCTTCACGGCCGTCATCCTCACGCAGGAGCGGCTGCGTCGCCGCGACATGGGTGTCGGCGAACTGCTCAGCATGGTTCAGGCCGGCCTGAACCACACGCTCGGGCGCATCGAGTTCGAAGACCTCATCGGCAAGGCGGCCATGGCACTGGCCGGGCGACTGATAGACGACTTGGACGAGATCGGTGAGCGGTTGTTCGCCCAGCGGATCGAGTCGCGGATCTACCCGGAAATGCGTGAGCTGGTCCGCGCCCACGTCGCTCGCGGCCACACCGTGGTGCTCAGCTCGTCGGCGCTGACCATTCAGGTCAACCCGGTGGCCCGCTTCCTGGGCATAAACAACCTGCTCACCAACAAGTTCGAGACCAATGAAGAAGGGATGCTCACCGGTGGCATCCTGAAACCCATCCTGTGGGGGCCGGGCAAAGCCGCTGCGGTGCAACGGTTTGCGGCCGAACATGACATCGACCTCAAGGACAGCTATTTCTACGCCGACGGCGACGAGGACGTCGCGCTGATGTACCTGGTCGGCAATCCGCGGCCGACCAACCCGGAAGGCAAGATGGCCGCCGTCGCCAAGCGGCGCGGCTGGCCGATTTTGCGGTTCAACAGCCGTGGCGGCGTGGGATTGCAGCGGCAAATTCGGACGCTCGCCGGATTCGGTTCGATGTTCCCGGTTGCGGCCGGCGCCGTCGGATGGGGAGTGCTGACCGGCAGCCGGCGCCGCGGGGTCAATTTCTTCACCTCGTACTTCTCGCAGTTGCTGCTGGCCACCGCCGGGGTTCATCTGAACGTCATCGGTAAGGAGAATCTGACCGCCCAGCGGCCGGCGGTCTTTATCTTCAACCACCGCAACCAAGTTGACCCGATCATCTCCGGTGCGCTGGTGAAAGACAACTGGGTTGGCGTGGGCAAGAAGGAACTCGCCAGCGACCCAATCATGGGCACGCTCGGCAAGTTGTTGGACGGCGTGTTCATCGACCGGGACGATCCGGTCGCCGCGGTGGAGACGCTGCACACCGTCGAAGAGCGCGCCAAGAACGGTCTGTCGATCGTGATCGCCCCAGAGGGTACGCGGCTCGACACGACCGAAGTCGGACCGTTCAAGAAGGGGGCGTTTCGCATGGCAATGGCGGTGGGAATTCCCATCGTGCCCATAGTGATTCGCAATGCCGAGCTTATCGCTTCCCGAAATTCGACCGTGATGAATCCCGGTACCGTCGACGTCGCGGTATTTCCGCCGATCCCGGTCGACGACTGGATTCTCGACACATTGCCGGAGCGCATCGCCGAGATTCGGCAGCTGTATCTGGATACGCTTGCCGACTGGCCGGTCGATGAGTTGCCTGAGTTCGACATCTACACCCGCGCCAAGAAGGCGTCGCCGAAGCGGCCCCGGAAGACCACGACCGGCAAGACGGCCGCAAAGAAGGCAGAGCCAAAGAAGGCTGCCGCCAAGAAAGCCGCACCCAAGAAGTCTGCGGCCAAGAAGACCGCGGCCAAGAAGACCACGGCTAAAAAGAGCGCGGCCAAGAAGTCTGCGGCAAAGAAGACCACGGCGAGAACGCCCGTCAACGCCAAGCAACCCCGCACCGAGCAAGCCGTAGGCGCCGAATCATCAAGCCGGCCCGAAGGACGGACGTGACCAAACCGGCCGCAGACGCCGGCGCCACCCTCACCGCGCAAGACACCCTCGTGCTGGCGTCCATGAATACGTCGGTCGAGCTGAAACTGGTCATGGAGTGGCTGGGACGGCAGCGGGCCCGCAATCCGGAAGCCAAGTTCGAGGTGTTGAAGCTGCCGCCCCGCACTGCGGGGCCATCGGCGCTGACAGCGCTTGTCGAGCAACTTGATTCGGATGTCGGGGGAGACCGCTCGATAGTACCGGTGCAGGTCACCTGGTTGCCTCCGGCCGACCGAAGCAAAGTGGACAAGGTGGCCGGGCTGCTTCCCGGACGCGACCCCTACCACCCGAATCAACGCCAGCAACAACGAATTCTGCGCAACGACCCGCGCCGCGCACTGGTGCTGACCGGCGAATCGGCCAAGGTGTCCGAACTACGCCAGCAGTGGCGTGACACCACCGTCGGTGAGGATCCACGCGACTTCGCACAGTTCGTCACACGCCGCGCGATCCTGGCGCTCGCGCGAGCGGAATACCGGGTCCTAGGGCCGCAGTACAAGTCGCCGCGGCTGGTCAAGCCAGAAATGTTGGCATCTGCGCGGTTTCGCGCCGGTCTGAAAAAGATCCCCGGCGCCACCGTCGAGGAAGCCGGCAAAATGCTCGACGAACTCGCGACCGGATGGAGCCAGGCGTCGGTAGACGTGATATCCGTCCTGGGCCGGCTGCTCAGCCGCGGATTCGATCCCGACTTCGACTACGACGAATACCAGGTCGCGGCCATGCGCACCGCGCTGGAGGCGCATCCGGCCGTGCTGTTGTTTTCGCACCGGTCCTACATCGACGGTGCGGTGATACCGGTGGCCATGCAGGACAACCGGTTACCCCCGGTGCACATGTTCGGCGGCATTAACCTGTCCTTCGGTGTGATGGGACCCCTCATGCGGCGCTCGGGGGTTATCTTCATCCGGCGCAACATCGGTGACAATCCGCTGTACAAGTACGTGCTCAGGGAGTACGTAGGCTACGTCGTGGAGAAGCGGTTCAACCTGAGTTGGTCCATCGAGGGCACCCGGTCGCGTACCGGAAAGATGTTGCCGCCCAAGCTCGGTTTGATGAGCTATGTCGCCGACGCCTACCTGGATGGGCGCAGCGACGACATTCTGCTGCAAGGGGTTTCGATCTGCTTCGACCAACTGCACGAAGTCGCCGAATACGCCGCCTACGCGCGCGGCGCCGAGAAGACGGCCGAAGGCTTCGGCTGGCTCTACAACTTCATCAAGGCACAGGGCGAGCGTAATTACGGCAAGATCTACGTCCGCTTCCCCGAGGCGGTCTCGATGCGGCAGTACCTGGGGCCCCCGCACGGGCCATTGGTTCATGACCAGGATGCCAAACGTCTTGCGATGCAGAAGATGTCGTTTGAAGTCGCCTGGCGGATCTTGCAGGCGACGCCGATCACGGCGACGGGGCTGGTGTCGGCGTTGTTGCTCACCACTCACGGGTTGGCGCTGACGCTCGATCAGCTGCACCACACTTTGCAGGATTCACTCGACTACCTCGAACGCAGGCAAACGCCGATGTCCACCAGTGCATTGCGGTTGCGTTCGCGCGACGGTGTGCGCGCGGCGGTGGACGCACTGTCCAACGGACACCCGGTCACCCGCGTCGACAGCGGGCGGGAACCGGTGTGGTACATCGCGCCCGAACATGAGCACGCCGCAGCGTTTTACCGGAACTCGGTGATTCACGCCTTTTTGGAGACCTCGATCGTCGAACTGGCGCTGGCACACGCAAGGCATGCATCGGGCGACCGCATGGAAGCATTCTGGGACCAGGCGATGCGGTTGCGCGATCTGTTGAAGTTTGATTTCTACTTCGCCGATTCGACGGCGTTCAAGGCCAATATCGCCGAAGAGATGGCGTGGCATGACAATTGGGAGAGCCACGTCGCTGCCGGCGGAAAAGAGATCGACGGGATGCTGTACGCGAAGCGCCCGTTGATGTCGGACGCCATGCTGCGGGTGTTCTTCGAGGCCTACGAAATCGTCGCTGATGTCCTACGCGATACACCGCCGGATGTGAGCCAGAAGGAACTCACCGAGTTGGCGCTGGGGGTCGGTCGTCAATACGTGGCGCAGGGCCGGGTGCGCAGCAGCGAACCGGTCTCGACGCTGCTTTTCGCCACCGCACGCCAGGTCGTCGCTGACCAGGATCTGATCGCACCCGCGTCCGACCTGACCGAGCGCCGGATCGCCTTCCGCACGGAATTGCGCAACATCCTTCGAGATTTCGGTTACGTCGCCAAGATTGCCCGTAATCAATTCCGCGCCCGCGAGTCCCAGGCTCGTAAAGGGCGCTCGCTGGACAAGGCGGAGAGTCAGGCTCAGTAGCCTGCGCACGCGCCCATACCCTGGGTGGATGACGGTTGCTCGCCCGGCTGGCAGGCCCGCCGCGCTGATCTGGCCGCTGTTGGCCGGCGTTGCGGTCCTTGCGGGCGGCACGGCGGCCGGAATCGGGGCGTTGTCGCTGACGAATGCGCTGGCAGCCACCGGTTTGCCCAATCCCGGTCCGGCGACCACGCTGGGCCTGCCGTTCGTCCGTGCTTTCGGTGAGATCGCGGCGGTTTTGGCCGTCGGGGGGTTCTTGTTCGCGGCGTTCCTGGTGCCGCCCCAGCGCACCGGCGTGCTCGACGTCGGCGGGTATCGCGCGTTGCGGCTGGGGACGGTGGCGTCGGGAACCTGGGCGGTGTGTGCCGCCCTGCTGGTTCCGTTGACCGTCTCTGACGTCTCCGGTCACCCGGTGACCGAGCACCTCAACCCGGTGACGTTGTGGTCGGTGGCTGGAATGATCAACACCGCTTCAGCGTGGCGCTGGACCGCCGTGCTGGCCGCCATCGTCGCGCTGGCCAGCCTGCCGGTGCTGCGCTGGTCTTGGACGCCGCCGCTACTCGCCGGATCACTGGTGACACTGCTTCCGCTCGGGCTAACCGGTCACTCGTCGGCCGGGGGTTCGCACGACTTGGCCACCAACAGTCTGCTGATCCACCTCGTCGCCGCCAGCCTGTGGGCCGGTGGCCTGCTGGCTTTGTTGGCAGCTGCGCTGCGACGGGCTGAGCACACTGACCTGGCGGCTCGGCGCTTCTCGGTGATCGCGTTGTGGTGCTGGGTCGCCATGGCGCTCAGCGGTTTGGTCAACGCCCTCGTGCGGGTCCTGCCGTCGGACCTGCTGACCACCGGATACGGGCGGCTGGTGGTTGCGAAGTTCGTCGCGCTGTGCGCGCTGGGGACCGTCGGCTGGCGCCAGCGGCGCACCGCAGTCGCTGCGCTGCAAGAGGATTCGAGCCCGCGCAAAAGATTGCTGACTCGGCTGGCACTGATCGAGGCGGCGGTCTTCGGGTTGACTTTCGGGATCGCCGTGGGGCTGGGCCGAACGCCGCCGCCACCACCGCCCATCCGGATACCGTCGATCCCGGAAGCCGAGATCGGCTACGACTTCGACGGGCCGCCCACGCTGCTGCGGGTGCTGTTCGACTGGCGATTCGACCTCATCTTCGGCACGGCGGCAATCGTGTTGGCAGGGTTGTACGTGGTCGCGGTGCTGCGGCTGCGCCGCCGCGGCGACAGCTGGCCGCCGGGACGGACATTGGCCTGGCTGCTGGGCTGCGCGGCGCTGCTGTTCGTGACGTCGTCGGGCGTGGGTCGCTACATGCCGGCGATGTTCAGCATGCACATGGTGGCCCACATGGGATTGTCCATGCTGGTGCCGATCCTGCTGGTGCTCGGCGGTCCGGTCAGCCTGGCCTTGCGGGCGCGGTCGGCCGCCGGCCGCGATGATCCGCCGGGCCCGCGGGAATGGCTGTTGGCCGCACTGCACAGCCGGGTATCGCGGCTGCTCACCAATCCGGTGGTGGCGACCGTGCTGTTCGTCGCCGGGTTCTACGGCCTGTACTTCGGGAGCATTTTCGACGACGCCGTGGGCAGCCACGCCGGCCATCTGGCGATGAACGTGCACTTTCTGCTCAGCGGCTATCTGTTCTATTGGATCGTGATCGGGGTGGACCCAACACCGCGGCCGATCCCGCCGCTGGCCAAGGTGGCGGTGGTGTTCGCCTCGCTGCCGTTACACGCCTTCTTCGGGGTCGAACTCATGAGCACGCGCAGGGTGCTCGGCGTCGCCTACTACCGGTCACTGGGGCTGAGCTGGCATACCGATCTGTTGGGCGATCAACGGCTTGGCGGTGGAATCGCCTGGGCGGCAGGGGAACTGCCCCTGGTGATCGTGATGGTCGCGCTGCTGGTGCAGTGGGCGCGCAGCGATCGGCGCACCGCGCGACGCTTGGACCGGGCGGCGGACCGCGACGATGACGTCGACCTGGCCGCCTACAACGCGATGCTGGCAGAACTCGCGCGTCGCGCCGCGCGGCGGTAGGGCTGGGCCGGGCCGGCCGCGACCGCCGACTTATCCCAAGTCGCGACTTTCTCCACAACCCTGCGTCGGGATCCCGGCCCTCGCTGTGGCCTGTCGGTGCAGCCGGGCTGAATGAGCACCAGACACAAGCACAACCAGCGAATGGAAAGGACTCTGAATCAATGTTCGAAACACCGCTTACCGTCGTGGGCCACATCGTCAACAACCTCGATCGCCGACAGGTCAGCAACCAGGAGGTCATCAAGTTCCGGGTAGCCAGCAATTCGCGCCGCCGGACCGCCGACGGCAGCTGGGAGCCGGGCAACTCGCTCTTCATCAACGTCAACTGCTGGGGAAAGCTGGTCACCGGGGTGGGCGCTGCGCTGGCCAAGGGTGCGCCGGTGGTCGTGACCGGCCACGTGTACACCAGCGAATACGAAGACCGTGAAGGCAACCGCCGTTCGTCGCTGGAGATGCGGGCCATCGCGGTCGGGCCGGATCTCTCCCGTGCGCTCGTGCGCATCGAGAGGCCCGGTTACACCGGTCCGAATGTTTCCGAAGACGCCGACCGGGCCGGCGGGGGCGCCGTCCATGAGCCACCGGTCGCAGGTGCTGACGCCGCCACGGCCGGGGACGACGTGGCCGGAGCTGGCGCGACCGCTACCGGCCGCACCGCGCTGCCGCTGTCGGCCTAACGGCGATCGCAAGCGCGGCGGAGCCGGGCGCGGCGGGTCGCCGCCATCGGTCTAGCGGCGATCGCAAGCGCGGCGGAGCCGGGACTAGCGGGTCGCCGCCATCGGCCTAGCGGCGGTTCCCCGCGAGCGGACACCACCATCCGCTCGCGGGGCGCGTCGGCCGACCGCCTTAACACTGTTCGGCGGTGCATAGGATGGTCCGCGAGATAAATCTGAAAGACCGGAAAGGCATAACTGCGGCATGGCTGAGTTCATCTACACGATGAAAAAGGTCCGCAAGGCGCACGGCGACAAAGTCATCCTCGACGACGTCACGCTGAGCTTCTATCCGGGCGCCAAGATCGGCGTCGTCGGCCCCAACGGCGCCGGTAAATCGAGCGTATTGCGGATCATGGCCGGGCTGGACAAGCCGAACAACGGCGAAGCCTTCCTTGCCACCGACGCCAGCGTCGGCATCCTCCTGCAGGAGCCGCCGCTGAACGAGGAGAAGACGGTTCGGGGCAACGTCGAGGAAGGACTCGGCGACATCAAAGTCAAGCTCGACCGCTTCAACGAGGTCGCCGAACTGATGGCCACTGACTATTCCGACGAGTTGATGGAAGAGATGGGTCGGCTACAGGAAGAGCTCGACCATGCCGACGCCTGGGACCTCGACTCACAGCTCGAACAGGCCATGGACGCGCTGCGCTGTCCACCGCCGGACGAGCCGGTGACGCACCTGTCCGGCGGTGAGCGCCGCCGGGTGGCGTTGTGCAAGCTGCTGCTGGCCAAACCGGACCTGCTGCTGCTCGACGAGCCGACCAACCACCTCGACGCCGAGAGTGTGCAATGGCTTGAACAACACCTGGCGGCTTACGCGGGTGCGGTTCTGGCCGTCACCCACGACCGCTACTTCCTCGACAACGTCGCGCAATGGATCCTGGAACTCGACCGCGGGCGTGCATATCCCTACGAAGGCAACTACTCCACGTATCTGGAGAAGAAGGCCGAGCGGTTGGCGGTACAGGGCCGCAAGGACGCCAAACTGCAGAAGCGCTTGCAAGAGGAACTGGCCTGGGTGCGCTCGGGCGCCAAGGCGCGCCAGGCCAAAGGCAAGGCCCGGCTGCAGCGCTACGAGGAAATGGCCGCCGAGGCGGAGAAGACCCGCAAGCTGGACTTCGAGGAGATTCAGATCCCCACTGGCCCGCGGTTGGGCAACGTGGTGGTCGAGGTCGAGCACCTCGACAAGGGATTCGAGGGACGCACGCTGATCAAGGACCTGTCGTTCACGCTGCCCCGCAACGGCATCGTCGGCGTCATCGGTCCCAACGGAGTCGGCAAGACAACGTTGTTCAAGACCATCGTCGGGCTCGAGCAGCCCGACAGCGGAACCGTCAAGGTGGGCGAGACCGTCAAGCTGAGCTACGTTGACCAATCTCGGGCCGGCATCGACCCGAAGAAGACGGTGTGGGAAGTCGTCTCCGACGGGCTGGATCACATCCAGGTCGGCCAGAATGAGATTCCGTCCCGCGCCTATGTCTCGGCGTTCGGCTTCAAGGGTCCCGACCAGCAGAAGCCGGCAGGGGTTTTGTCGGGGGGTGAACGCAACCGGCTCAACCTGGCGCTCACCCTCAAGGAGGGCGGCAACCTGATCCTGCTCGACGAGCCAACCAACGACCTTGACGTCGAGACGCTCGGCTCGTTGGAGAACGCGCTGGAGAAGTTTCCCGGCTGCGCGGTGGTGATTTCACACGACCGCTGGTTCCTCGACCGGACGTGCACGCACATCCTGGCCTGGGAAGGTGACGACGACAACGAGGCCAAGTGGTTCTGGTTCGAGGGCAACTTCGGCGCATACGAGGAGAACAAGGTGGAACGGCTCGGGGCCGAAGCCGCTCGGCCACATAGAGTGACCCACCGCAAGCTGACTCGCGGCTAATGTGAGCTCTGCCACTGTCTCGCAGAGCGTGGTATTCGTCGCGAGTTGGGAGGCATCGGCATGACGATCGATCCCCGAGCTAGGCACGAAGTCGCGGCGTGGACCTCGTTCACGCACAGCAGCGACATTCCGGACTGGATCTCGAAGGCCTACATCGAAAGCTATCGAGGTCCGCACGACGACGCGGCGCAACCCTCGGATGTCCCGGCAGCCGAAGCCGCCTCGCTGGTGACGCCGGCAATGCTGAGCGCCCATTATCGGCTCGGCGCGTGCCGGCCGTCCGGTCAAAGCTGCGTCGGCGTGCATCCGGCCGACGATCCCGCGGGCTTCGGGCCCGCGCTGCAGGTGGTCACCGAACACGGCGGCATGCTGATGGATTCCGTCACGGTGCTGCTGCACCGGCTCGGGGTCGCCTATACGGCGATCATGACCCCGGTGTTCGAGGTACATCGCAGCCCGACCGGCGAATTGCTGAGCATCGAACCGAAAGCCGAAGGCAGCTCACCGTACGTGGGGGAGGCCTGGATAGACGTCCAGCTCTCCCCGTCGGTCGACAGCAAAACCCTGGCCGAGGTCGAACGCCTACTGCCCAAGGTGCTGGCCGACGTCCAGCGCGTCGCGGCGGACGCGGCGAGAATGATTGCCATCCTTCGCGAGTTGGCGGCCAGCGTCGACAACAACACCGACGGCCACTACTCAGCGCCGGACCGCGAAGACGTTGCGGCACTGTTGCGCTGGCTGGGCGACGGGAACTTCCTGCTGCTGGGTTACCAGCCGTGCCGGGTGCAGGACGGCTTGGTCATCGGCGACGGAACCACCGGCCTGGGCGTCCTCCGGGCCCGCTCCGGCACCCGGCCCCGGCTGACCGACAGCACGAAGTTGCTGGTCCTGGCCCAGGCCGCGGTCGGCAGCTATCTGCGCTACGGGGCCTACCCGTATGCCATCGCCATACGCGAGAACCTGCCCGACGGTGGCGTTCTCGAGCACCGGTTCGTCGGACTGTTCACCGTCGCGGCGATGAACGCCGATGTGCTGGAGATACCGATGATCTCCGGACGGGTGCGTAAGGCGCTGACGATGGCCGACAGCGATCCCGCCCACCCGGGTCAGCTGCTGCTCGACGTCATCCAGACCATGCCACGGCCGGAGCTTTTCTCACTGAGCGCCGAACGGCTCTTCGCGATGGCAAAAGCCGTGGTGGATCTTGGATCCCAGCGGCGTGCGCTGTTGTTCCTGCGCGCCGACCGGTTGCAGTTCTTCGTGTCCTGCCTGGTCTATGTGCCCCGCGACCGCTATACCACCGCGGTGCGGTTGCAGATCGAGGACATCCTGGTCCGCGAGTTCGGCGGAACACGCCTGGAATTCACCGCTCGAGTCAGTGAATCACCTTGGGCGTTAATGCATTTCATGGTGCGGCTGCCCGAGGGAGATCCAGCTGCGGCCCCGGTCGACGTCTCCGAAGCCAACCGGCTGCGGATCCAGGCGCTGCTCAGCGAAGCCGCGCGCACCTGGGCCGACCGGTTGGTCGAAGCCGCAGGAGAGTCGTCAACGGGTGCGGTTTCACGATCCGACGCCGAGCACTACGCAACCGCCTTCTCCGAGGCCTACAAGCAGGTCGTCACCCCGGCCGACGCCATCACCGACATCGGCATCATCAGCGAACTGGCCGACGACTCGGTCAAGCTGGTGTTCGCCGAGGGCGACGAGCGCGGGGTCGCGCGGCTGACCTGGTTCCTCGGTGGACGCAGCGCGTCGTTGAGCGAGCTGCTTCCGATGCTGCAGAGCATGGGTGTCGTGGTGCTCGAGGAGCGCCCGTTCACGGTGACCCGGCCCGACGGGCTGCCGGTGTGGATCTACCAGTTCCGGATCTCGCCGCATCCGACCATCCCGGTCGCAACCACGGAAGCCGAACGTGACGCCACCGCAGAGCGATTCGCCGACGCCGTCACCGCGATCTGGCAGGGCCGCGTCGAGGTGGACCGGTTCAATGAGCTGGTCATGCGTGCCGGCCTGACGTGGCAGCAAGTGGTGTTGCTGCGCGCCTACGCGAAATACCTACGGCAGGCCGGTTTTCCGTACAGCCAGTCCTACATCGAGTCGGTGCTCAACGAGCATGCCTCTACCGCACGGTCCTTGGTCAACTTGTTCGAGGCGCTGTTTGACCCCAGGCCGTCGGGTGCGCCGTCGACTCGCGACGCGCAAGCGGCCGCCGCCGAGGTAGCTGCCGACATCGACGCGCTGGTCAGCCTGGACACCGACCGAATCCTGCGCGCCTTCGCGTCTTTGGTTCAGGCCACCCTGCGCACGAATTACTTTGTCACGCGCGAAGGTTCGGCCCGTAGCCGCGACGTGTTGGCGCTCAAACTCAACGCCCAGCTGGTCGACGAGCTGCCGCTGCCGCGGCCCAAGTTCGAGATCTTCGTGTACTCGCTGCGCGTCGAAGGCGTGCACCTGCGGTTCGGCCCGGTGGCGCGCGGCGGCCTGCGCTGGTCAGACCGCCGCGACGATTTCCGCACCGAGATCCTCGGCCTGGTGAAGGCGCAAGCGGTCAAGAATGCGGTGATCGTGCCGGTCGGGGCCAAGGGCGGGTTCGTGGTGAAGAAGCCGCCGCTGCCCACCGGTGACCCCGCCGCCGACCGCGACTCCGCCCGTGCCGAGGGCGTGGCCTGCTATCAGCTGTTCATCTCTGGGCTGCTCGACGTCACCGACAACGTCGACCATGCGACTGGAGACGTCAACCCGCCCCCTGACGTGGTGCGGCGTGATGGCGACGACGCATACCTGGTGGTGGCGGCCGACAAAGGCACCGCCACGTTCTCCGACATCGCCAACGACGTCGCGAAGTCCTACGGGTTCTGGTTGGGCGATGCGTTCGCATCGGGCGGATCGGTGGGCTACGACCACAAAGCCATGGGTATCACCGCTCGGGGCGCGTGGGAGGCGGTCAAACGCCATTTCCGCGAGATGGGCGTCGACACCCAGACCGAGGACTTCACGGTCGTGGGCATCGGCGACATGAGCGGGGATGTATTCGGCAACGGCATGCTGCTGAGCAGGCACATCAGACTGATCGCCGCGTTCGACCACCGGCACATCTTTCTCGACCCGGACCCGGACGCCGCATCGTCCTGGGACGAACGCAAGCGGATGTTCGAACTGCCCCGCTCGAGCTGGGACGACTACGACAAGTCGCTGATCAGTGCGGGCGGTGGGGTGTACAGCCGCGAGCAGAAGGCGATTCCGGTCAGCGAGCAGGTCCGTGCGGCGCTGGGGATCGAGGGAGACATCAGCGAGCTGGCGCCGCCCATGCTGATCCGGGCGATCCTGCAGGCCCCGGTGGATCTGCTGTTCAACGGCGGCATCGGCACCTACATCAAGGCGGAAAGCGAATCCGACGCCGACGTCGGTGACCGCGCCAACGATCCGGTGCGGATCAACGCAAACCAGTTGCGCGCCAAGGTAATCGGTGAAGGCGGCAATCTCGGGGTCACCGCCCTGGGGCGCGTCGAGTTCGATCTGTCCGGTGGGCGGATCAACACCGACGCGATGGACAACTCCGCCGGCGTGGATTGCTCCGACCACGAAGTCAACATCAAAATCCTGATCGACTCGCTCGTCACCGCGGGCAAGGTCCAGCCGGAGGAGCGCACCTCGCTGCTGGAATCGATGACCGACGAGGTCGCCCAACTGGTGCTCGCCGACAATGTCGACCAGAACGACCTGATGGGGACCAGCCGTGCCAACGCGCCCAGCCTGTTACCGGTACACGCCGATCAGATCAAGCACCTGGTGGCAGAACGCGGCTTGAACCGTGAACTGGAGGCGCTGCCGTCGGAGAAGGAGATCCACCGGCGGTCCGAGGCCGGCATGGGCCTCACCTCGCCCGAGCTCGCAACCTTGATGGCACATGTCAAGCTGGCGCTCAAAGAGGACGTGCTGGCCACCGAGCTGCCCGATCAAGACGTCTTCGCATCCAGGCTGCCGGAATACTTCCCGAAGCCACTGCGGGATCGTTTCACCCCGGAGATCCGCTCGCACCAGCTGCGCCGCGAGATCGTCACCACCATGCTGATCAACGACCTGGTGGACACCGCGGGCATCACCTACGCGTTCCGCATCACCGAGGACGTCGGTGTCACCTCGATCGACGCGGTGCGCACCTGGGTTGCCATCGACAACATCTTCGGGATCAGCCACATCTGGCGACGCATCCTGGCGGCGAATCTGCCGGTGGCGCTGTCGGACCGGCTGACCCTGGATACCCGTCGGCTGATCGACCGGGCCGGACGCTGGCTGCTCAACTACCGGCCGCAGCCGCTGGCTGTCGGCGCGGAGATCAACCGCTTCGCCGCGAAGGTCAGGTCGTTGACGCCGCAGATGTCGCAGTGGTTGCGCGGTGACGACAAAGCCATCGTCGAGCAGGAAGCCAGGGAATTCACCGAGCAGGGCGTTCCCGACGACTTGGCTTACCGGGTCGCCGCCGGCCTGTACCGCTACAGCCTGCTCGACATCATCGACATCGCGGACATCACCGAGATCGAGCTCACCGAAGTCGCCGACACCTACTTCGCCCTGATGGACCGGCTGGGTACCGACGGACTACTGACCGCCGTGTCGCAGCTTCCCCGCCACGACCGCTGGCATTCGTTGGCGCGCTTGGCGATTCGTGACGACATCTATGCCTCGCTGCGGTCGCTGTGTTTCGATGTGCTGGCCGTGGGGGAGCCGGACGAAAGCGGCGAAGAAAAGATCGCCGAATGGGAACACACCAGCGCGTCACGGGTGGAGCGGGCCCGCCGCACGCTCAACGAGATCTACGAGAGCGGCGCCAAGGATCTCGCGACGCTGTCGGTGGCGGCGCGACAGATCCGCCGGATGACACGCACCAGCGGACGAGGATCGTCTGGATGAGCGTCGGGTTCGTCGCACCGGTGCCGGTGCGCTGGTCGGACATCGACATGTACCAGCACATCAACCACGCGACCATGGTCACGATTCTCGAGGAGGCGCGTGTCCCGTTCCTCAAAGAGCCGTTCGGTGCGGACATCACCACCATCGGACTGCTCATCGCCGACGTCCGAGTCACCTACAAAGATCAGCTGCGCCTTGCCGATTCGCCACTGCAAGTGACGATGTGGACCAAGCGGCTGCGTGCGGTCGACTTCACGCTGGGTTACGAAGTGCGTTCGGTCAACGCAGATCCCACGTCCAAGCCGGCCGTCATCGCCGAGTCACAGCTCGCCGCGGTGCACATCAAGGAACAGCGTCTGGTGCGCTTGTCGCCACACCATCGGGAGTATCTGCAACGGTGGATCAGGGAATAGCGGAGGTAGCCGAGCGCGGACTCTGGCTGCGCGACGCGGCCCATCGCGCCGATCTGGCCACGTTCGTCGACCATGCGATGCGGCTGGACGACTCTGCGGTCATCCGGATCCGCGCGCGGTCCGCCGGATTGCTCACCGCCTGGGTCGCAACGGGTTTCGACGTGCTGGCCAGCCGGGTGGTGGCCGGCAAGATGCGCCCCGACGACATGTCGGTCGGTGCGGACGGGCTGGCGCAAGGGCTTTCGGCCATGGATCCGTCCGGCTACGTCGACCCTGGGTTCCCGATGGACTCCGCATGGCGTGGCGCATTGCCACCGGAATCCGGCTTCACCCACCTCGACGACATACCGGCGCGGGTGATGCTGGACCTGGCCGCCAGTGGCGCGCGACTTGCCAAGGAGCACAGCAGTTCTCACGGGCCTCCCGTCTCGCTCCTGGATCAGGAGGTGATTCGGGTCAGCTCCTCCGATGCCAGCGTCGGGCTGCCTATGCGCTGTGTGTTCGCTTTGACCGCAATGGGTTTCCTGCCGCAGTCATCTGATGTCCAAACCGACGAAATCATCCGGGTCCGGATCATGCCGTCCTGGTTGCGGGTCGACGCCCGGTTCGGCTCGGTATACCGGCGCCGCGGCCAGCCGGCACTGATGCTGCGCTGACGGCTGGGTGCGATTGAACTGTTGTGATCAGCGTGAGTTTATGCCCGACTCGTCGTGGGTTTACCCGGCGTTGACGCCCCAGCGATCAGGTGCCGTACACCATCCACAATGGCAGGACGCTGTCGAGGTAATCCATGAATTTTTTGAGCCCCACCCGGTATTGGCCGTAACCGTAGCGGTCCGGCGCGTATTCGGGAAAAGCTATACCGAACCCGAACAGTCCAGGCGCCAGTATGCCATTTTTCGGGTTGTACTCGAGCTGACCCCACTGCGGCGTCTCGGGTAGTTGCCTGCGCTCAAAACCGACGGTATAGACAGCGCGGCTGCATTCGGCGAATTTCTGCTCGAATTCTGGGCTCGAGACCCAGTATCTTTCCAGACGCTCCGGATATTGGCCATCGATATTCTCGCGGGCCCATTCGGCGGCTCGCCCCTTCAGGCCGACGTCGTCGAACAAGATCCAATCGTCCAAATAAATCGCGTATCTGAGTGGACTCCGGTAGAAGTTGATGACCCGTTGTACAGGCAGGCGCAGGAGATGCGGCAACGCGATCATCGTCGAATGCGAAGAGCCGAACACGGCAACCGTCTCACCTTCGAGTGGCTGTTGTGCAAGCTTCTCTGGATCGAGCGCCACTTCTACAGGAATCTCCTCCACCTGGGGATAAGAAAGCTTCTTCGGAATTGCTCCGACCGCGAGAATGACATTTCGCGACGTCAGTTCGCCGCGCTCCGTTTCGATTCGCCACCGTCTTTTCTCGAGCCACAGTGCGGTCGCCGTCGTTTGGCAGACAGCTATCTGCTCACGCAATTTGCCGGTGATCCACACCAAGGGATCGGCAACCAGGGCAAGGGCACATGTTTCCTGCGGATCGATCTCCGTAAGCGGCATAGGGGGTGCTGATGAAAATCGAAAGGCGGGCGAACCGTTCAGGTACTCGAGGAAAGTGCCGACCTGGGTATTGCTTGATACTGACCGCCATTTTTGGCCCAGGTCGCCTGCAGCGAAGGCGGGATCAATCCAGGCAATTTCATCGGGTGCGATGCCCCGATCGAGGAGTCGTCCGACCGCGGCAATTCCCGCGGGTCCGGCTCCGATCACAGTCCACGAGTACGGTGCCACACACCAGATATAGAGCAGCGAGCGGCATATCGCTCACAAAGCGCTGAACAGCCGGTGATTGTTCGACACGCTTTAGACCAGCCACGCCGCGGCATCCGGCGGCAGTCTGCCTCCGGTCAGCGGCGCACTGACCAGCAGCACCTCCCCCCGAGGCAGCGTGATCGGGCGTGTACCCGCGTTCAGGACGCACACCAGGCCACCGCCGCGGCGGTGGAAGATCAGCGCATGGCGTGGCGAGGCCAACCAGTCGATGCCGGTACCGGCGAATTCGGAACGGCTCCTGCGCAATTCGAGTGCCCGCCGGAAAAACGACAGCATCGAGCCGGGGTCTGCGCGTTGTTTCTCCACGGTCAGATCCGCCCACTCCGCCGGCATTGGCAACCAGGTGTCGGCGCACGCCGAAAACCCGAACGGGGGAGTGTCGCCCGACCACGGAATGGGGACCCGGCACCGGTCGCGGCCGCGTTCGGTATGTCCCGAGCGTTCCCACGTCGGGTCCTGCAGCACCTCGTCCGGCAAGTCGACATCGGGCAAGCCGAGCTCCTGGCCGTTGTAGATGAACACCGCGCCGGGCAGGGCGAGCATCAGCTGCGCCATGGCCCGCGCGCGGCGCAGCCCGATCACGCCATCGCCGTAACGGCTGACCTCGCGGCCCACATCGTGATTGGCCAGCGTCCAGGTCGGCGTCGCGCCCTGTAGCGCCACCGCCGCCAGCGAGTTGTCGACCGCGTCGCGGATGTCGGCCGCGTCGAACTCGGTTTGCGTTAACCGGAAATTGAAACCCAGGTGCAGTTCGTCGGGACGCAGATACTCCGCCCAGCGGGCGTTGTCGCGGACCCACACCTCCCCGACGGTCACCGCCCCGGGATAGTCGTCGACGACCGCGCGGATGTCGCGGTGGATCGCATGCACGTTGGGGTGGTCGAACCGGGGGTCGTCGTCGGTATGGCGTAACACCTCGCTGTCGCCCGGGGTGTCCGGCAGGTCGGCCGGCTTGGCCATCCCATGTGCCACGTCGATGCGGAAACCGTCCACGCCGCGTTCCAGCCAGAAGCGCAGCGTTTTCCCGAAGTCGTCGAAGACGTCCGGATGGTCCCAGTTCAGATCTGGCTGCTCGGCGTCGAAGAGGTGCAGATACCACTGGCCGGGGCGGCCGTCCGGTTCGACCACGCGCGTCCAGGCGGGCCCGCCGAAAACCGACTCCCAGTTGTTGGGCGGTAGGGACCCGTCCGGGCCTCCGCCGTCGCGAAAGAAATAGCGGTCCCGCGCCGCACTGCCCGGACCGGCCGCCAGCGCTGCCTGAAACCACGGGTGCGCCGAGCTGGAATGGTTAGGCACCACGTCCATCGTCACTTTGATGCCCAGGCGATGCGCCGCGGCGATCAGCCGCTCAAATGCGGCCAGCCCGCCGAACAACGGGTCGATGTCGCGCGGGTCGGCGACGTCGTAACCGTGGTCGGCCATCGGCGAGACGGTGACCGGGTTGATCCAGATCGCGTCTACGCCAAGCTCTTTCAGGTGATCGAGATGCGCCGTCAACCCGTCCAGGTCACCGACGCCGTCGCCGTTGCTGTCGGCGAACGACCGCGGATACACCTGGTAGAAGACGGCGTCCGACCACCACACCTTGCGGCCCATCAAAACGGGGAGTTAACCAAGGAGTGGGCGGCCATCTCCAGGTAGTCGAGCAGCTCGCGGCGGTGCTCGTCGTCCAGGGTCTGCGAATCGATCGAGGCCACCGCCGTGTGCATGCACCGAAGCCAGGCGTCGCGCTCGATGGGCGAGATCCGGAACGGGACGTGACGCATCCGCAGCCGGGGGTGGCCGCGTCGGTCGGAGTAGGTGCGCGGGCCACCCCAGTACTGCTCCAGAAACATGCGCAGCCGCTCCTCGGCGCCCGCGAGGTCGTCCAGCGGATACACCTCACGCAGGATCTCGTCCTCGGGGACTTGGGCATAGAAGCGCGAAACGATCGTATTGAATGTCTCGGCACCGCCGACAGCGTCGTAGAAAGACTGTTGCACCTGATCCATCAGAGCGTCCTGAGGGGACCGGCGGCTTGAGCCGTTGGCGGAATCGGGACTTCCGGCGCGCTGCGGCGGAGTTTGTCGTTGCTCACTACTAGCGTTCCTTGTGGGATCGGACTGGTCCTTCGTGCCGCGTCGTGAGACGCACCGCAGAGAAGAATCCGAGGCTGAGTGGAGGCCATGAAGCTGCTGGCTTCAGCCATCAGAGATGTCACCTCCTCCATTGTGGGGCATCGGCCGCGGCCCGCGCCCGGCGGGCCGATGGCGGTTCGGAGCGGCCGGGCGATGCCGGCCGTTCACCGGGTCGACACGGCACGCACCTGCAATAAGGGTGCGATCGGCGCCGAATCATGGTGGACTGTTCCGCGGAGGATCTATGGCGCAGGGCAAGAGACGCCGCAGCCACCGCAGTTCCGGTGCCGCGGCAGGGTTAACCGGGCCCCCGAACGCGCCCTGCCTGCATAGCGTCGACACCCATCCGCCCACCCGACACGAGAGCGCGTCGATATGGAGCCGGCGCCGGGTCCTGCTGCTGAACTCCACCTACGAGCCGCTCACCGCGCTGCCCATGCGCCGCGCGATCGTCATGGTGATGTGCGGAAAGGCCGACGTGGTGCACGACGACCCCGCCGGGCCGGTGATCCACTCGGCGACCAGGTCGATCGTCGTGCCGTCGGTGATCCAACTGCGTACCTACGTGCGGGTTCCGTACCGTGCCCGGGTGCCCATGACCCGAGCCGCGCTGATGCATCGCGACCGATTCTGCTGCGCGTATTGCGGAGGCAAGGCCGACACCGTGGACCATGTGGTGCCGCGGAGTCGTGGTGGCGACCACACCTGGGAGAACTGCGTCGCGTGCTGTTCGACCTGTAACCATCGCAAGGGCGACAAGCTGCTCGCCGAACTCGGATGGGTGCTGCGCCGCACGCCGTTGGCGCCGACCGGGCAGCACTGGCGTCTGCTGTCCACCGTCAAGGACCTGGACCCGTCGTGGGCCCGGTACCTCGGCGAGGGCGCGGCCTGACCGGAATCCCGAGTCCTAACCGCACCGGCACTGCCGGTGGGATACGGTTTGCGTCGTGAACGCTCTGCAGATCCACGGTTTGTTCATCGGGATTCCGCTGTTGCTGGTGGCGGTGCTGGCACTGCTGATCTGGTCGCGCAAGGGACCCCACGCCGCGACCTACAAACTGTCCGAGCCCTGGACACATCCACCCATCCTGTGGGCGGCGACCGACGAAGCGGTCGGCGGCGGGCACGGTCACGACAGTCATGGCGAAGCGCAGTTCACGGTCGGAGGTGGCGCCAGTGGCACATGGTGAGGTTGCGACGATCGAGCCGACCGAACTCCCGAAGGGCTGGGTGCTGACCACCAGCGGCCGGCTGTCCGGGGTCACCGAGCCCGGCGAGCTGTCCGTCCAGTACCCATTCCCCATCAAAGACCTCGTCGCCATCGACGACGCGCTGAAATACGGCTCGCGGGCGTCGCAGGCGCGATTCGCCATCTACCTGGGTGACCTGGGGAGCGACACTGCGGCGCGGGCGCGCGAGATCCTGGCCAAGGTGCCGACGCCGGACAACGCGGTGCTGCTCGCCGTATCGCCGAACCAAAGCCTCATCGAGGTGGTCTACGGTTCAGCGCTGCGGGGGCGCGGCGCGGAGTCGGCCGCCCCGCTCGGCGTCGCCGCCGCTTCCTCGGCCTTCGAGCAAGGCAACCTCGTCGACGGGCTGGTCAGCGCGATCCGGGTGCTCAGCTCCGGGATTGCCCCGGCATAGGTTTCGGGCGAGCTTTGCCGCCGCCGGTGAACCGCTACCAGCAGGCACTACAGGCCGCGGGACTGCTTGGCAGCGCCGGACCGGGGGGCTATGCGCAATGGCTGGCCAACGCCGAACACCGGCAAGCGCCTCCGGCGGTGCTTGTCGAGATCGCACACCAGCACGGCATCGAGCCCGACAGTTTCGGGGTGCTGCGCGACCTGGAGGAGATCAAAGACCCCCTCGGCAAGTCGTTCTACCTGCTGCCCTCGGGGACCAGTGGAGACGACGCTCGCAAGGCGGTGCTGATGACCTACGTCGTCAACGCGGGCACCGACTACGGCAAGGCGGGTGAGCGGCCCGGAGTCACCAACGACTTCCCCGAGACGGCGTACTCGGCCGCCGAGGTGCAGCGCATCGCCGACCGCCAGCACGCGAACCGGTGGAGCTACGTCCAGGACGTCGGGTTCGTCGAACGTTGCGGCGGACGCCTGGTGACAACGCCCAACGGCATGCTGATGGGGCTGGGCGGCAACCGGATCCTGCGCCTGTTCACCCGGCACGGCGGCACCGCGTGGGGCGACATCTTCATGGTCAACCTCGGTTCCGAGAACCCCGCCCACCTGCTCCGGCTGATCATCCAATCCGGGCACGCGTGGTGCGCCGGCCGCGACGGCCGGCCCTTCGAGACCGACCTCGCGCTGGACCGCGTCCTGCATCACGAGGAGCGGCACTGCGCGCAGTGGGCCGCCAAGGGCTATCTGGGCATGATCGGCGGTTACGGCCGGGAAGTGGTCCGCGAGCGGGTCTTTCGCAAGATCAACCGGATCGAGCAGGACGCCGGCCTGTCCGACGGCGGTTATCGCTGATCAGTCAGCGGCACCTGAATTCAAGGCGTCGAACTCGCGGGCCCGCAGCGACCGCTTCACTCCCGCCTGGCCTTCCAGCACCAGCCGGCGCAAGGCGGGCGGGATCTCCGATTCCGGCGCGGCCAGGAACTTGTCGGCTGCCGCGATGCCCGCGTCGCTGATGTCCCAATACGGGTACAGGCCGACCACGACGGATTGGGCGACTTCGCTGGACCGGCGGGCCCAGACTCCCGGAATCGCCTCGAAGTACCGCGTAGTGAAGGGTTTGAGCAGCTCGGCCTGACCCGGCGCGGCGATGCCCGCGATGATCGCGCGTCCGGCGGCGTTGGCCAGCGTGTCGTCCTCGACCACCGTGGTGAAAGCCTCCTCTTTGACGCCGAATTGCGGTCGTGCGGCTGACGCCTGGGCGCCGTGTCGCTTCCCGGCGGCAGTCGGGTCGCGTTCGATCTCGGCGTCGATCCGCGGCGACTCGGGTCCGTCGGCGTCGATGGCCCCGGCCGTCGCCAGCGCGGTCACGATGCGCCAGCGCAGGTCGGTGTCGACCTCCAGGCCCGCCAGCCCCAGCCCGGCTGGGTCGGCATCCAGCAGCGCGGTGAGCACCTCTACATGCCGCGGCGAGAGCACCGACGAACACAGCACATTGACGTAGGCGAGCTGATGATCCGATCCGGGTTCCGCGGCGCGCGCCAATTCCAGTACCCGGTCGGCGAATTGCGGCCAGCCGTGCTCGGCGGCCCAGCCGGGCTCCGCGTAGGAACCCAGTGCGGTCTGTGCCTGCAACAGCAGCCGCTGCAGCACGGTGAGCTCGGTCTCGGCCTGTACGCCGCCCGACACCAGAGCCACGAAGTCGCGGGCACGCAGCTCGGCCTCGCGGGTCATTTCCCAGGCCGCCGACCACACCAGCGTGCGGGGCAGCGGATCGGCGATGTCGGCGATGCGCTGCAGCGCGGTCTGCAGGGATGCTTCGTCCAGGCGCAGCGAGCAGTAGGTCAGGTCGTCGTCGTTGACCAGAATCAGCTGGCCACGCGAAACACCAACCAGCGCAGGGACTTCCGTCTCAGGGCCGGACACGTCGAGTTCCTCGCGATGCACCCGCACCAGCTTGCCGTTGTCGTCCTCGTCGTAGATACCGACCGCGAGCCGGTGCACCCGGGTCTCGCCGGCCCCCGGCGCGGCGCCGCCCTGCGTCACCTTGAAGCGGGTGAACCTGCCGTCCGCGTCGACGTCGAAGTCCGGCCGCAGCGTGTTCAGCCCGGTGGTCTTCAGCCACTGCTGACCCCAGTTCGACAGGTCGCGGCCGGACGCCTTTTCCAGCGCGCCCACCAGGTCGTCGAACGTGGCATTGCCGAACGCGTGGGTGCGGAAGTAGTCGCGCAGGCCGGCCAGAAAGTGCTCCAGCCCGACGTAGGCGACCAGCTGCTTGAGCACCGACGCTCCCTTGGCGTAGGTGATGCCGTCGAAGTTCACCTCGACGGCGGCCAGGTCCGGGATGTCGGCGGCGATCGGGTGCGTCGACGGCAGCTGGTCCTGGCGGTAGGCCCACGACTTCTCGACCGTGGCGAACGTCGTCCACGCCTCGGTGAATTCGGTGGCCTCGCTCTGGCACAGCACCGAAGCGAACGTGGCGAAGGACTCGTTCAGCCACAGGTCGTCCCACCAGGTCATGGTGACCAGGTCGCCGAACCACATGTGCGCCATCTCGTGCAGCACCGTCTCCGCGCGCCGCTCGTAGGAAGCCCGGGTGACCTTGCTGCGGAAGACGTAGTCCTCCAAGAACGTCACCGCGCCGGCGTTTTCCATTGCGCCGGCGTTGAATTCGGGCACGAACAGCTGGTCATACTTGCCGAACGCGTACGGCATGCCAAAGTGCTTGTGGTAGAAGCCGAATCCCTGCTTCGTCTGGGTGAACAACCGCTCGGCATCCATATGGTCGGCCAGCGACGCCCGGCAGTAGATGCCCAGCGGAATCTCGCCGTGTCCGTCGGAGTACACGTCTTCCCAGGACGCGTATGGTCCGGCGATCAGCGCAACCAGATAGGTGCTCATGCGCGGGGTGGTGGCGAAGGTGTGTATGCCGTCGGACACGCTGGTCGCGGCGCCGTTGGAGATGACCTTCCAGTGCTTGGGCGCGGTGACCCGGATGTCGAACGTGGCCTTGAGGTCGGGTTGGTCGAAGCAGGCGAACATGCGCTTGGCGTCGGCGGTTTCGAATTGGGAGTACAGGTAGGTCTCGTCGTCCACCGGGTCGACAAAGCGGTGCAGGCCCTCGCCGGTGTTGGAGTAGCGGCAGTCGGCGTCGACGACGACCTCGTTGCGTTTCGCCAAACCGGTCAGCGGGATCCCGGTGGATTCGTCGTAGCCGGAGACGTCGAGTTCGCGACCGTTGAGCCGGGCGCTTCGGATCGTCTCGGCGGCGATGTCGATGACCGTGTCGGCGCCGGCGAGGGCGTCGAACACCACGGTGGTGGTGGACCGGAAGGTTCGGGAGCCCGGACCGCCGTGACCATCCGTGAGGTCGAGATTGATCTGGTAGTTGTCGACGGTGATCAGCGCGGCGCGCTCGGCAGCCTGATCGCGGGTGAGGTTAGGAAGGGCCACGCGTCCCAACTTAAACGTCGGGACGGGAACAGGTGCGCTGCGACTACGGTTGTGCAGGACGGTGTGTGACCGTCTGTAAACCTCGAGGAGAGGACTGCGCAATGGCTGAAAAGGCCGCAAAGCAAAAGGCCGCTGAGAAATCCGCCGCCGATTTCTGGTTCGACCCGCTGTGTCCGTGGTGCTGGATCACGTCGCGCTGGATTCTCGAGGTGGAGAAAGTTCGCGACATCGAGGTGCACTTCCACGTCATGAGCCTCGCGGTGCTCAACGAGAAGCGTGAAGACCTGCCCGAGCAGTACCGCGAGGGCATGAAGAAGGCCTGGGGTCCGGTGCGGGTGGCGATCGCCGCCGAGCAGGCGCACGGCGCGAAAGTGCTCGACCCGCTGTACACCGCGATGGGGACCCGGATCCACAACGAGGGCAACAAGGACCTCGACGAGGTCATCAAGCTGTCGCTGGCCGACGCCGGGCTGCCGGCGGAACTGGCCGAGGCAGCCACCAGCGACGCCTACGACGAGGCGTTGCGCAAGAGCCACCACGCCGGCATGGACGCCGTCGGTGAGGACGTCGGCACTCCGACCATCCACGTCAACGGCGTGGCGTTCTTCGGGCCGGTGCTGTCCAGGATTCCGCGCGGCGAGGAGGCCGGCAAGTTGTGGGACGCGTCGGTGACGTTCGCGGCCTACCCGCACTTCTTCGAACTCAAGCGGACGCGTACCGAGCCGCCCCAGTTCGACTAGGAGTCGCGGGCCCCGGCCGAGTGTGAAACGCCCGACGCAACACGCCGGCGCAACGTCGCGGAGTTCACTCTCGCGGGATGCTGGGGAGGGCGTCGTGCACAATGTCGGCATGCGCGTCTACCTGGGGTCAGACCATGCCGGATTCGAGCTCAAGCAACAGATCGCCGAGCACCTGAAGAACACCGGGCACGAGCCGATCGACTGCGGCGCCTTCAGCTACGACGCCGACGACGACTACCCGGCTTTCTGTATCGCGACCGCGACACGCACGGTGGCCGATCCGGGCAGTCTGGGCATCGTGCTGGGGGGTTCGGGCAACGGTGAGCAGATCGCCGCGAACAAGGTCCCCGGTGCGCGCTGCGCCCTGGCCTGGAGTGTGCAGACCGCACAGCTGGCCCGCGAACACAACAACGCCCAATTGATCGGCATCGGCGGTCGCATGCATACCCTCGAGCAGGCGCTGGCCATCGTCGACGCGTTCGTGTCCACTCCGTGGTCGAATGCCCAACGCCATCAACGGCGAATCGACATTCTCGCCGAATACGAACGCACCCATCAGGCACCGCCGGTTCCCGGCGCCGTGTCCTGACCGGGCCCGCGAGTCACCGTGCCCGAAGGGCATACGCTGCACCGGCTGGCCCGGTTGCATCAGCGCCGGTTCCGCGGCGCGCCGGTCTCGGTGTCCAGTCCTCAGGGCCGGTTCAGCGATCCGGCGGCGGTGGTGGACGGCCGGGTGTTGTTGCGGGCCACCGTCTGGGGCAAGCACCTGTTTCATCACTACGCCGGCGGGCCGATCGTGCACGTGCATCTCGGTCTCTACGGCAGCTTCACCGAATGGCCGCGTCCGGTTGACGGGCCGCTTCCCGAAGCGGTCGGACAGGTGCGGATGCGGATGGTGGGCGCCGAGTACGGCACCGACTTACGCGGCCCGACCGTCTGCGAGGTGGTGGACGAGGGTCAGGTCGCCGACGTGGTGGCCAGGCTGGGGCCCGACCCGTTGCGCGCCGACGCCGACCCGGCCTGGGCCTGGAGCCGGATTACCAAGTCCCGCAGGCCGATTGGCGCGCATTTGATGGACCAGACAATCATCGCCGGGGTGGGCAACGTCTATCGCAACGAATTGCTGTTCCGCCACGGCATCGACCCGTATCGGCCCGGCCGGGGTATTGGCGAGGCGGAATTCGACGCCGCGTGGACCGATCTGGTGGCCCTGATGAAGGTAGGCCTGCGGGGCGGCAAGATCATCGTGGTCCGGCCCGAACACGACCACGGCCTGCCGTCATACCGGCAAGGGCGGCCCCGTACCTACGTGTACCGGCGCGCCGGCGATCCCTGCCGGGTATGTGCGACGACAATCCGCACTGCGGTGCTGGAGGGCCGAAATGTGTTCTGGTGCCCCACCTGTCAAATCTGAAGTTGGTGGGCGTGTATCAAAACACAAGCCAATTGGCGGGAAACTATAAGGAAGAAACGCTCGCGTCTACTGTTTCCGCAAAGGTTCGTCGGGTAGAAGTGGGAGCTGTGAAAAACCTTCCACGTTTAGCTGCAACGATTTTCGCCATGTTTGCCGGTTTAGGCCTGAGCGGTGTGGGGACCGCGGTCGCCGCCCACGCACAGCCCGCGCCGATCCCCGACTACCACTGGTGCCCCGGCCAGTGGTGGGATCCGGGTTGGGGCCAGAACTGGGACGGGGGCAACTGCCACGACGACCACCACCGGGACATGGACGGGTTGGACCACAGCCGCGACTGGAACGAAGCGCCAGGCCGCCCGGACGATCGGGGGCCGTGGCAGCCGCAGCCCTGGCAGCGGTGATTTCGGGCATCCCATTGTGATCCGACGGTGCGAGCCATCCGAGTGGTGGCTCGCACCCCTGAACCGCCGACCCGGGTCAGCTCGCGGTGACTCCGAGCGCGGCGTAAACCTGGTTGCTCAGGGCGACGCTGCGCGGGTCCGCATTGGCCTTGGTGGCGTCGAAGCGGTTCGCTACGTACGCATAGCCGATCCGGTGTTCCAAATCCACGAAGCCGAATGAGCCACCCAGGCCGCCGTGGCCGAACATCCGCGGATTGGGCCCGTTGACGCAGCGCTGGTTGAGCATGTAGCCCAGACCCCAGCCGTGGTCGGCGACCCGGGGTCCGAGCACCAGATCGGGTTCGAACCCGCCCTGCGGCGTTCGCGCCAGTTCCATGTGCTCGCGGCTGAGCAGCTTCTCCTGGGCCAGCGCGTTGTAGAACGTCGCCAAACCCAGCGCGGACACCTGGCCGTTGGTGCCGGGGAACTCGAGCTGACGCCACAACTGCAGGTTTTCGGTGTCCAGGTCGTCGTCGGGCAGAAATCCCATGGCGATCGACATGCCGGCCTTGGGGTGTTCGTCCAGCCTGGTCGGCCAGCCGGGAGCGTCCAGTTCGGCCAGCAGCTGACGCCCGGTCGGCTTGTTCACCCGCTCCGCGCAACGCAGCTGGTCGGCCGGTGACAGTCCGATATGAATGTCGGCGCCGATCGGCTCGGCGATCTCGGTCCGCAGGTACTGACCCACCGTGCGACCGGTGACCCGGCGGAACACCTCGCCGAGAATGAACCCGTAGGTGGTCATGTGGTAACCCTGCGCGGTGCCCGGTTCCCACCATGGCTCGGCGATGGCCAACTGGGCGCAGACGTAGTCCCAGTCGACGAGCTGCTGAGTGTTCAGCCGGGTGCGCGGCCCGATGACGCCGGACCGGTGGCTCATCACCATGGCCAGGGTGATGTCCTCCTTGCCGGCCTGCTCGAACTCGGGCCAGTAACGGGCCACCGGCGCGTACAGGTCCAGCTCGCCGCGGTCGGCCAGCTGGTGCACGCAGGTAGACGTCATGCCCTTGGTGCCGGACAGCACGGTGGTCAGCGTGTTCTGCTCCCAGGGCCGGGTGCCGGCAGCGTCCGCCGAGCCGCCCCACAGGTTGACGACGAGTTCTCCGTCGACCCACACCGCGACCGCCGCACCAACGTCTTTGCGCTCGGCGAAATTGCGCTCGAACGCCGCACGCACCCCGACGAAGTCAGGCGCGCAGGAGCCGTGGATGTCAGCATCCGTTGCAAGGTCGCTCATGGCGCCTTTCTTTCCCGCAAACACCTGATCCGAGCGGGCGACGGGAATCGAACCCGCGTCGCTAGTTTGGAAGACTAGGGCTCTACCATTGAGCTACGCCCGCGTGTATTAGTCGAGCGCGACTGTACGTCGCGGCAGACGTCAAATCTAATCGAAGCTGTTTGGTGACCGCTCTGTGAGGTCAGCGCCGCTAGGTGTCCGCGCGAAGCGGATGGCCGGCCTCGTCATGCAGGGCTCTAGGATCGACGACGTCAGCGCGGGGTGTAGCGCAGCTTGGTAGCGCATCCGCTTTGGGAGCGGAAGGCCGCAGGTTCAAATCCTGTCACCCCGACCAACCGGCTGAAGCACGAATTACTGAGGAGCAACCCCGTGAAGAGCAGTGTCGAGCAATTGAGCCCCACCCGGGTGCGCATCAGTGTGGAGGTGCCGTTCACCGAGCTCGAGCCGGACTTTCAGCGCGCCTACAAGGAGCTGGCCAAACAGGTGCGGCTGCCCGGCTTCCGGCCCGGCAAGGCTCCCGCGCGGCTGCTGGAGGCCAGGTTCGGCCGGGAGGCGATGCTCGACCAGGTGATCAGCGATGCGCTGCCCACCCGCTACGGACAGGCAGTGGCCGAATCCGAAGTCCAGCCGCTGGGCCGCCCCGAGATCGAGGTGACCCAAAAGGAGTACGGCCAGGACCTGGCGTTCACCGCGGAGGTCGACGTTCGGCCCAAGATCACCCTGCCGGAGCTCAGCACCCTGAAGGTCGAGGTGGAACCGTTCGAGGTCAGCGACGACGACGTGGAGGCCGAACTGCAGGCGTTGCGGTCGCGGTTCGGCACCCTGAAAGGCGTCGACCGGCCAGTGCAGAGCGGTGACTTCGTCTCGATCGACCTTTCGGCCACCGTCGACGGCGAGGAAGTGCCGAACGCGGCCGCCGAGGGACTTTCCCACGAGGTCGGCTCCGGCCGGCTGATCGCCGGACTCGACGATGCGCTGGTCGGCTTGTCCGCCGACGAGTCGCGCGAGTTCACCGCGAAGTTGGCGACCGGCGAACACGCAGGCCAAGACGCGCAGGTCACCGTCACCGTCAAGTCGATCAAGGAACGTGAGCTGCCCGAGCCCGACGACGAATTCGCCCAGCTGGCCAGCGCTTTCGACACCATCGACGAGTTGCGGGCCAGCCTCGCCGAGCAGGTGCGGCATGCCAAGCGCGCCCACCAAGCCGAGCAGATTCGCAACGCCACGCTCGAGGCTCTGCTCGAGCAGGTCGACGTGCCCTTGCCGGAGTCCTACGTGCAGGCGCAGATCGAGGGCGTCATGCACCAGGCGCTCGGCGGCCTGAACCACGACGAAGCCAAGTTCGACGAACTGCTCGCCGAGCAAGGGTCGTCGCGGGAAGAGTGGGACGCCGAGGCGCGCAGCGCGTCCGAGAAGGACGTCAAGAGGCAGCTGCTGCTGGACGCGTTGGCCGACGATCTCGATATCCAGGTCGGCCAGGACGACCTGACCGAGCGGCTGGTGATGACCTCGCAGCAGTACGGCATCGAGCCCCAGCAGCTGATCGGCTACCTCCAGGAGAACAACCAGCTACCGGCGATGTTCGCTGATGTGCGACGCGAACTGGCCGTCAAGGCCGTGGCCCGAGCGGCGACGGTCACCGATACCGGCGGCAACCCCATCGACACCGATGAGCTCTTCGGCAAACACGAGCACACGCATGACGAGGATGAGGCCGACGAGACCGGCGCCGACGAGACCGCGGCCGCCGACGAGACCGCCGCCGAGGCGAAAGACGATGCGGCCGAATCATGACGTCCGGCCATGACCGGGCGTGAAGCTGTAAGCGAACGCGGCCATCTCAGGGGATGCGTGGCACCCATGCATCGGGTTGGGTTGGTTAGTGTCGGTGCATACAGAACTCGAGAAAGCAGGTAATTCGGTCGTGACTGACATGCGTTCGAACTCGGTGGGTCTAAACCTCACGGACTCGGTGTATGAGCGCTTGCTCTCCGAGCGCATCATCTTCCTGGGGTCGGAGGTGAACGACGAAGTCGCCAACCGGTTGTGCGCACAGATTCTGCTGCTCGCGGCCGAAGACACCGAGAAAGACATCAACCTCTATATCAACTCGCCGGGTGGATCGATCAGCGCTGGAATGGCGATCTACGACACCATGGTTCTGGCGCCGTGTGACATTGCTACCTACGCGATGGGGATGGCGGCCTCGATGGGCGAGTTCCTGTTGGCGGCCGGCACTAAGGGCAAGCGCTACGCCCTGCCACACGCGCGCATATTGATGCACCAGCCGCTGGGCGGGGTGACCGGCAGCGCGGCCGACATCGCCATTCAGGCCGAGCAGTTCGCCGTCATCAAGAAAGAGATGTTCCGCCTCAACGCCGAGTTCACCGGCCAGCCGATCGAACGCATCGAGGCGGATTCCGATCGCGACCGCTGGTTCACCGCCCCGGAAGCCCTGGAATACGGATTCGTCGACCACATCATCACCCGCGCCGCACACATCAGCAACGGAGAAGCCCAGTGAGTACCTCCAACCCCCACCTCCAGCCTCAGGCGCGCTACATCCTGCCGTCGTTCATCGAGCACTCCAGCTTCGGCGTGAAAGAGTCCAACCCTTACAACAAGCTGTTCGAGGAACGGATCATCTTCCTCGGCGTCCAGGTCGACGACGCGTCGGCCAACGACATCATGGCGCAGCTCTTGGTGCTGGAATCGCTGGATCCCGACCGCGACATCACCATGTACATCAACTCGCCCGGCGGCGGGTTCACTTCGCTGATGGCGATCTACGACACCATGCAGTACGTGCGAGCCGACATCCAGACGGTGTGCCTGGGTCAGGCCGCCTCGGCCGCCGCGGTGCTGCTGGCCGCCGGAACCCCCGGCAAGCGCATGGCCCTGCCCAACGCCCGCGTGCTGATCCATCAGCCGTCGTTGTCCGGCGTGATCCAGGGGCAGTTCTCCGATTTGGAGATCCAGGCCGCCGAAATCGAGCGGATGCGCACGCTGATGGAGACCACACTGGCCCGTCACACCGGCAAGGACGCCGCGGTGATCCGCAAGGACACCGACCGGGACAAGATCCTGACCGCCGAAGAGGCCAAGGACTACGGGATCATCGACACCGTTCTGGAATACCGGAAGCTTTCCGCGCAGAGCGCCTAGCCCCGTTTCGCCGAACGTCCTATTACGGCGAACTTTCGTCGGATTTTCCGCCCTGGTTGCACGCTCGGCGCAACTCGGCGATGTCCGCCGGGCCTACCCGGCAGCATCCCCCGACGATGCGTGCCCCGGCCGAGACCCACTGGACCGCCATTTCCGTCGTAAATGTGCGCGAGCCGGTCCAGGTCCGCCCGTCCCAGCCCTCGCCGCTGTTCGGGTAGACGATCATCGGCTTGCCGACACTTGCGGCGTGTATCGCCGGCAGCACGTCGTCGGGCGAGCAGCAGTTGACGCCGACCGCGACGAGCTCGGGCACCCCGGCGGCGACCGCGAACGCATCGGCCAGCGGTTGGCCGGCACGCGTCTGATTCCCGTCGATCGTGTAGCTGAGCCAGGCCGGGACCCCGAGCGAGCGCACCAGATCGACCAACGCTTCGGCCTCGTCGACATCCGGCACAGTTTCCAGGGCAAGCACATCTGCGCCCGCTGCGGCCAGTGCCTCCAGCCGCGGGCGATGCCATCGCGTCAGTTCCGCCACCGAGAGCCCGTAGCGTCCGCGGTACTCGGAGCCGTCGGCAAGCGCCGCACCATACGGTCCGACCGAGGCCGCCACCAACAGCCCGGCTGTGCCGACCTCCTCTCGCGCTGCCTTGGCGAGTTCGACGCTGCGGCGCAGCAACGCTATGGCGCCGTCGCGCCCGATCCCGTGGGCGGCGAAGCCCTCCAACGACGCCTGGTAGCTCGCGGTCGTCGCGATCATGGCGCCGGCGCGGAAGTAGTCGGCATGCAGCTCCATGATCTTCTGCGGGGCATCCGACAGCAGCTTCGCCGACCACAGCGGGTCGGAAAGATCATGGCCGCGCGCCTCCAGGTCGGTGGCCAGGCCGCCATCGCTGATCAGCACGGATTCGCCGGGCCACGCGACTCCGCCAGCCAGTTCCACACGGCCACTGTAGGGTGATTGGCCGGGTGATTCGCCCGCTCTGCGGCGAGGCTGATGCGGCTCAGTCGGGTAACGACCGCGACACGCCAGAGACACGCATAGCGCGTCTCGACAAGCCACGGACGCCGTCGGGCTATATGTTTCATTCAGATCGACAGGCGTGAACACCTCACGAATACCAAACACGCGATTCGTCCCTAACGGTCGCGGTGAGCAGCAGCAAGCGGGTAGCGTCGGGGAATACACGCGGCACGGCAAGACGACAGGCGACAAGGCAGCAACCAGAAAGTAGGCCCTGAAGCATCATGGCGCGCATTGGAGACGGCGGTGACTTGCTGAAGTGCTCGTTCTGCGGGAAGAGCCAGAAACAGGTCAAGAAACTCATTGCGGGCCCCGGTGTGTACATCTGCGATGAGTGCATCGACCTGTGCAACGAGATCATCGAAGAAGAACTTGCCGACGCCGATGATGTAAAACTCGACGAGCTGCCCAAGCCGGTCGAGATCCGCGAATTCCTCGAGGGATATGTCATTGGCCAGGACACCGCCAAGCGGACGCTCGCCGTGGCCGTCTACAACCACTACAAGCGGATCCAGGCCGGCGAGAAGGGCCGCGACTCCCGGCACGAGCCGGTTGAGCTGACCAAGTCCAACATCCTGATGCTCGGGCCCACCGGCTGTGGCAAGACCTACCTGGCCCAGACGCTGGCCAAGATGCTCAACGTGCCGTTCGCCATCGCCGACGCCACCGCGCTGACCGAGGCCGGCTACGTGGGTGAGGACGTGGAGAACATCCTGCTCAAGTTGATCCAGGCCGCCGACTACGACGTCAAGCGCGCCGAGACCGGCATCATCTACATCGACGAGGTCGACAAGATCGCCCGCAAGAGCGAGAACCCGTCGATCACCCGCGACGTCTCCGGTGAGGGCGTCCAGCAGGCATTGCTGAAAATCCTCGAGGGCACCCAGGCGTCGGTCCCTCCGCAGGGCGGTCGTAAGCATCCGCACCAGGAGTTCATTCAGATCGACACCACCAACGTGTTGTTCATCGTCGCCGGTGCGTTCGCGGGTCTGGAGAAGATCATCTACGAACGGGTCGGCAAGCGCGGCCTGGGTTTCGGCGCCGAAGTTCGTTCCAAGGCCGAGATCGACACCACGGACCACTTCGCCGAAGTGATGCCCGAGGACCTCATCAAGTTCGGGCTGATCCCCGAATTCATCGGCCGGCTGCCGGTGGTCGCCTCGGTCACCAACCTGGACAAGGAGTCGTTGGTCAAGATCCTGTCCGAGCCCAAGAACGCACTGGTCAAACAGTACATCCGGCTCTTCGAGATGGACGGCGTCGAGCTGGAGTTCACCGACGACGCGCTGGAGGCCATCGCGGATCAGGCGATCCACCGCGGCACCGGCGCCCGCGGCCTGCGGGCCATCATGGAGGAAGTCCTGCTTCCGGTGATGTATGACATCCCGAGCCGCGACGACGTCGCGAAGGTGGTCGTCACCAAGGAGACCGTGCAGGACAACGTGTTGCCGACGATCGTGCCGCGCAAGCCGTCGCGGGCCGAGCGCCGCGACAAGAGCGCCTAACCGCGAAAAGGCCCGGAAAGCGGCAAACTAGAACGTGTTCTAGCTTGGCGCTGAGGCGGTCCGACCGCCCCGCGGATCCGCTTCGTTCTTAAGTGACCAAAACCACAGTTTGGCTGTGTTTTCCCCTCCGGCACGGCGCTGACGTCGGGTTTTAACGGTGAACACGGCGCACACACCGGGTCGGTCGCTGCTACCCAATCCTTAAAGTAATGCCATAATTGATACCGCTAGTGACATAAATGTCAGGACGGGGGGAAGTCACTCCATAGCGCGTGACGCGAAACCGCGACGGAGTGCCTGTCCAGATACTAGATGGAAGGCGGAGACGTGGATCCGAACGGCAACGAAGCCGGGGCAGAGTCTCGCAACGGTGCCTCCGGTACCGGATCCGTGAAACAGCGCCTGGAAAATGTCGTTATCCGCTTCGCCGGCGACTCCGGCGACGGGATGCAGCTGACCGGCGACCGGTTCACCTCGGAGGCAGCGCTTTTCGGCAACGACCTGGCCACCCAGCCGAACTACCCCGCCGAGATCCGCGCCCCGGCAGGCACCCTGCCCGGAGTGTCGTCCTTCCAGATCCAGATCGCCGACTACGACATCCTGACCGCCGGTGACCGCCCCGACGTGCTGGTTGCCATGAACCCGGCGGCGCTCAAAGCGAATCTCGGCGACTTGCCGCGCGGCGGCATGGTGATCGCCAATTCCGACGAGTTCACCAAACGCAATCTGACGAAGGTGGGTTATGTAACCAACCCGCTGGAGACCGACGAACTCGACGAATACGTCGTCCACGCCGTCCCGATGACCACGCTGACGCTGGGCGCCGTCGAGGCCATCGGCGCGACGAAGAAAGACGGCCAGCGCGCCAAGAACATGTTCGCGCTGGGCCTGTTGTCGTGGATGTACGGTCGGCCGATTCAGACCAGCGAGCATTTCATCAGGGAGAAGTTCGCGCGCAAACCCGATATCGCCGAGACCAACGTGCTGGCCCTCAAGGCGGGCTGGAACTACGGCGAAACCACCGAGGCGTTCGGCACCACCTACGAGGTGTCCAAGGCGTCCTTGCCGGCCGGCGAGTACCGGCAGATCTCGGGCAACACCGCGCTGGCCTACGGGATCGTGACGGCGGGCCGACTAGCTGACAAGCAGGTCGTCCTCGGCAGCTACCCGATCACCCCGGCGTCGGACATTCTGCACGAGCTGTCCAAGCACAAGAATTTCAACGTCATCACATTCCAGGCTGAAGACGAGATCGGCGGCATCTGCGCCGCCATCGGTGCCTCCTACGGTGGCGCTCTGGGCGTCACCAGCACCTCGGGGCCCGGTATCTCGCTGAAGTCCGAAGCCCTCGGGCTTGCCGTGATGACCGAGCTGCCGCTGATCGTCATCGACGTGCAGCGCGGTGGCCCGTCGACCGGTCTGCCCACCAAGACCGAGCAGGCCGACCTGTTGCAGGCGCTGTTCGGCCGCAACGGTGAATCGCCGGTGGCCGTCGTGGCGCCGCGGTCTCCCTCTGACTGCTTCGAAACTGCGGTCGAGGCCGTGCGGATCGCGGTGTCGTACCACACTCCGGTGATCGTGCTGTCCGACGGCGCCATCGCCAACGGCTCCGAGCCGTGGCGGGTCCCTGATGTCAGCTCGTTCCACCCGATCAAGCACATCTTCGCCAAACCGGACGAGCCGTTCGAGCCATACGCCCGGCACCCGGAGACCCTGGCCCGACAATTCGCCGTTCCGGGGACGCCCGGGCTGGAACACCGCATCGGTGGCTTGGAAGCGGCCAACGGCTCCGGCGACATCTCCTACGACCCGACCAATCACGACCTCATGGTTCGGATACGCAAGGCCAAGATCGACGGCATCAGCATCCCAGATCTGGAAGTCGACGACCCGACCGGCGACGCCGACCTGCTGCTGATCGGGTGGGGCAGTTCCTACGGCCCGATCGGCGAAGCCTGTCGGCGGGCGCGGCGCAGGGGCACCAAGGTCGCGCACGCGCATCTGCGCCACCTGAACCCATTCCCGTCGAATCTGGGCGACGTGTTGCACCGGTATCCGCGAGTGGTGTGCCCGGAGATGAACATGGGCCAGCTGGCGATGTTGCTGCGGGCCAAGTACCTGGTCGACGTGCACTCGGTAACGAAGGTCAAGGGTGTGTCGTTCTTGGCCGACGAGATAGGACGCTTTATTCGGGCCGCGCTAGCCGGGCGACTGGACGAACTCGAGCAAGACAAGACGATGGTCGCCAAACTGTCGGCGGCCAGGGTTGGAGCGGGAGTATGACCGACCTGATGGGCAATCTAGCGGGCACTGAACTCGGAGTCACTCCCGGGTCGAATAGAGAGGGTCGGCTGACGAAGAACGCCGGCGTGCCCACCACAGATCAGCCGCAGAAGGGCAAGGACTTCACCAGCGAGCAAGAGGTCCGCTGGTGCCCCGGCTGTGGTGACTACGTCATCCTGAACACCATCCGCAACTTCCTGCCCGAGCTCGGGCTGCGCCGCGAGAACATCGTGTTCATCAGCGGCATCGGCTGCTCCAGCCGGTTTCCGTATTACCTGGAGACCTACGGGTTCCACTCCATCCACGGCCGCGCGCCGGCGATTGCCACCGGTCTGGCGCTGGCTCGCGAGGACTTGTCGGTATGGGTGGTCACCGGCGACGGCGACGCCCTGTCGATCGGCGGCAACCACCTCATCCACGCCCTGCGCCGCAACGTCAACATCACGATTCTGTTGTTCAACAACCGGATCTACGGGCTGACCAAGGGTCAGTATTCACCGACCTCGGAGGTCGGCAAGATCACTAAGTCGACACCGATGGGCTCGCTGGACCACCCGTTCAACCCGGTATCGCTGGCGCTGGGCGCCGAGGCGACGTTTGTGGGCCGTGCGCTGGACTCCGACCGCGCCGGCTTGACCGAGGTGCTGCGTGCAGCGGCCCAGCATCGCGGTGCCGCGGTGGTCGAAATCCTGCAGGACTGCCCGATCTTCAACGACGGCTCCTTTGACGTGCTTCGCAAGGAGGGCGCCGAAGAGCGGGTGATCAATGTCCGCCACGGCGAACCGATCGTGTTCGGGGCCAACGGCGAATACTGCGTGGTGAAATCCGGTTTCAGCCTCGAAGTGGCCAAGACCGCCGACGTGGCCGTCGAAGAGATCGTGGTGCACGACGCGCACGCCGACGACGCGGCCTACGCATTCGCGCTGTCCCGGCTTTCCGAGCAGAACCTCGAGCACACCGTGCTGGGGATCTTCCGCCACATCAGCCGGCCCACCTACGATGACGCGGCCCGTTCACAGGTCGAGGCCGCGCAGTCATCGAAGCCGTCCGATGCCGACGCGCTGCAATCGCTGCTACGCGGGCGCGACACCTGGACCGTCGACTGACGTGACGGCATCCACACCCGACGCAGCGCCCTTGGCCGGCGTCATACTCGCGGGCGGCGAATCGCGGCGCATGGGCCGGGACAAAGCCACCATGCCGGTCCCCGGCGGAACCGGCACCCTCGTCGAGCATGTGACCGGTGTTCTCCAGCAGCGTTGCGAACATGTTTTCGTGGTCGCGGCGCCTGGACAGCCGTTACCGGTGCTGCCGGTTGCTGTTCTGCGCGACGAGCTGCGGGGCCTCGGGCCCTTGCCGGCGACCGGACGCGGGTTGCGCGCGGCGGCCGAGGCCGGTGCCCGGCTGGCGTTCGTCTGCGCGGTCGACATGCCGTATCTGGCCGTCGAATTGATCGATGATCTCGCCCGCCGGGCAGTGCAGACGGGTGCCGAGGTGGTGTTGCCGTGGGACGGCCAGGATCATTACCTCGCCGCGGTGTATCAAACCGGTCTTGCCGACCGAGCTGATGCCCTGGTCGCCGCCGGGGAGCGCAAGATGCGAGCCTTGGTCGATGCTTCGGACGCCCAGCGCGTCGTGATGTCCAAGTGCCGGTCGTTGACCAACCTCAACTCGGCGGCGGATTTGCGCGCTCTGGCGCGGCCCGGCGTCTAATCTTAATTTGTCTCGACGGCCATTAATTGGTCAATCTAAAAACGGTTTATCCCTTATTCTTAATTGCTTAGGACGTTGCAATTATGACCGTTACAACTTATTACGAGTGGTATCCATGTCCAGTCCTGTCCACTAGCTAATCTGAATTGCGTTGCAGGAGCAACGGTTTGGGGTTTCGGACGCGTCAGCACGCTCAAACCGGCAAGTGCTTCGAGTGCTTTCTCGGGAAACCCTGGCAAATTTCGTTGTGCGAAATATCGCGCTGGCAGGTCACGCCGTCGAAGCGTGTCGGCTTCGACGTGCGGGTTGCGACGATGCCATCCGTACTCCGATCGGCTGCAACGGCAAAACTGTTGTCACAGAACATGATTCAATCTAATTGCTGGCTGTCGCAGATGTCCGGTGCCCGGCACTGCGCGGCCGCCAACATTTGCTGTCCGTCAATCGAATAGTGCTCTAGCACTATCTGTTTCGCGCACAACGAGACGTCCCGCGTTGCGGCTCGGCGCGCGGATCGGTGATCGCGGTGAATCGACGTCACTGACCCTCCTACTGACCGCGTCCGTCACTGCTCGCCGAGCTGTGGCAAATGCGTGTCCCAGCTCACAAAACATGCGTGATTCCGCTCACCACAACGCATCGGCCATGTGCTGCCGGTTCCCGTCGAAAATGTCGCGCTGACCTGCAGAAACAATTGATGAACCGCCGTGTGATCGGGTCGTTATAGAAGCGAGATATCCGCGCGCCAAAGATGACGAATGCATTTCCGTCTCGTACGGTCCCTACATGGCCCGACAAACCGGGCGCATCAACAATAAAAATTGAATCCACGGACCCGCGTGTGAGCGGGGGTGCGGACGGCAGCAGCCGCCGCGGCTGGCGGTTATCCCGCCGGTAGCCCGAGAGCCCCCCGCTGTCGTGCCAGAACGAGACGGCACGTCCTGAAGCAGCTAGTTCCGGATGGATCCGGATGTATCAAGCACCCCAACCCACCGTCGTGGGCTGGCTTCGGCGCGCGCGCACCGCGAAAGGAACAATGTTGAGGAACGTCCGTAAGACGCTCATCGTCGCCGCGCTCACCGGGGCGCTCGTGACTGTGCCCTCCGCCGCTACCGCCAACGCGGAGCCGGCGGGCTTCGACCCGAACGTGGCCCCCGCCGGGCCGGCCCCGGACGCTGCGCCGCCCGCGCCGGAGGGATTCGACCCGAATGCCATGCCGGACGCCTTGGCGCCGGTCGACGCACCCCCAGTGGCGGAGCCGGCGGGTTTTGACCCGAACGTCCCGCCGCCCGCCGAGGCGGCGCCCGTCGAGGCCCCGCCCGCACCCAAGGCGTACAGCGTGAACTGGGACGCGATCGCGCAGTGCGAGTCCGGCGGAAACTGGGGCATCAGCACCGGTAACGGGTTCTCCGGTGGCCTGCAGTTCACTCCCAGCACCTGGCGGGCCAACGGCGGTTCCGGATCCGCGCACACCGCCAGCCGGGAAGAGCAGATCCGGGTGGCCGAGAACGTCCTGCACTCGCAGGGCATCGGCGCCTGGCCGGTCTGCGGCCGACGCGGCTGACAAACGCTCAAAAACGGGAATGCCGGGCGCGATGCGCCCGGCATTTCTCGTTGTGGCCTGAAGAGTTACTCAGCCGTCGGTTGGTAACACGAACGCTGACCGCCCCGCCACCGACGCGAGGTGCCGGACGACCAGAGCTTCGGGCACCAGCCCAGCCGCGCGGCAGGCTAGCGCGCTCAGAAACGTCGGACGCACGTTGATCATCCGGCCGATCAGCGCCGACTCGCGCACCAGCGGCGTGATCCGTGGCCGACGGAATGTGGCGAACCGGGCAAACGCCGTCGCCAGGTCGCTGGTCTGGCCGACAAAAGCTCCCACGAAGGCCCCCAGGATTGCGGCGTCCTCTAGTCCCTGGCACCCGCCCTGGCCCAGATGCGGGCGCATCGGATGTGCGGCGTCACCCACCAGCACTATCGGGCCTTGTGCCCAGCGCCGGGCGGGGGCCCGGTCGTAGAGGTCGTTTCGCAGCACGTCGCCCTCCGCTGTGGCGGCCAGCAGACTCGGGACGGGATCGGGCCAGCCTGCCAGCTTGGCCTGCAGGTAGGGCAACTCGCCCTGCGGTGCAACCTGTCCCTCGGGCACACGTTCGGTGGTGTACCAATATGTCCGGTCCGGCCCGATCGGGACGTGTCCGGTTTCCGCGCCGGGACCAAGCGTCGCGCCGGCCAGTTCATCGTCCATGGCGCAAGCGGCGATGCCGCGCCATGCCGTGTAGCCCGCGTAGCGGTGACGCAGTGGACCATTGAGGTGACACGCCACCGTCGAGCCGGTGCCGTCGGCGCCGACAACCGCGTCCGCGCTGCGCACGGTGCTGTCCGACAGCTGGAGTCGAACCTCGTCGGCGGTAGCAAGCAGGCCGTCGGCTGACAACCCGTATTCGATGCTGCCGGGTCGCACCGCGGCGGTGAGGATGTCGGTCAGCACCGACCGGGTGATCACGACCAACGGCTCGCCGAGCGCAGAGATCACGGTCTGGCTCGCCGGATGGCGGAGCCACGAGCCGTCGCGCCAGCGCAGCGCACCAGCAGCGACCCGGCCGCCTGACTCGCGCATCGCGTCGCCCAGGCCGAGCTCGTCCAGGGCTGCCAGCGCGTTGGGCCAGAGACTGATCGCGGCGCCGGACGAGGTGCCGGTGCGGCGTTCGACGACGCGCACGTCGTGGCCGCAGCGCTGCAGCGCAACCGCCGTTGCCAGGCCCGCAATACCGGCTCCGACGACGACGATCCTCGCCACCAGGCCAACCTAGCCCGACGACGATGCGCGCCGCGTAGCGGCGGGAGGAGGAGACGGGCAATTAGAACTAGCCCGACGACGATGCGCGCCGCGTAGCGGCGGGAGGAGGAGTCGGGCAGGCCAACCTAGCGCGACGACGATGCGCGCCGCGTAGCGGCGGGAGGAGGAGACGGGCAATTAGAACTAGCGCGACGACGATGCGCGCCGCGTAGCGGCGGGAGGAGGAGTCGGGCAGTTAGAACCGGCCCGGAGTAGCGTCGGTTCGGTGACTGCTACGCCGCGCGAATTCGACATCGTGTTGTACGGGGCGACCGGGTTCGTGGGAAAGCTCACCGCCGAATACCTCGCCCGCGCGGGCGGGGACGTCCGGGTCGCGTTGGCCGGCCGGTCGACCGAACGGCTGCAGAAGGTGCGCGACACTCTGGGGGAGCCCGCCCAATCCTGGGCGGTGGTGGCCGCAGACGCCGCAACCCCGTCGACGCTGACCGCGATGGCGGCGCGGACACAGGTGGTCGTCACCACCGTCGGGCCCTACATGCGTTACGGATTGCCACTGGTGGCCGCATGCGCCGAGGCGGGCACCGACTACGCCGACCTGACCGGCGAACCGCCGTTCGTCCGCGAGAGCATCGACTTTCACCACAAGCAGGCCGCCGATACCGGCGCTCGCATCGTGCACGCGTGCGGATTCGACTCAATCCCTTCGGATCTGAGCGTCTACGCCCTCTATCGGGCAGCGCGAGAGGACGGCGCCGGCGAGCTCACCGACACCGACTTCGTCGTGCGCTCCATGGCTGGGGGGTTATCCGGCGGGACCATCGCGTCGATGCTGGAAATCCTGCGCGCCGTCTCCGCTGACCCAGAGCTGCGTCGCCAGTTCTCCGACCCCTACACGTTGAGCCCCGACCGCGCCGCCGAACCCGATGTCGGTCGGCAACCCGACTTGCCGTGGCGGCGTGGTCGGCAGATCGCGCCGGAACTCGACGGACTGTGGACGGGCGGATTCATGATGGCGCCGACCAATACCCGAATTGTGCGCCGCAGCAATGCATTACTGGATTGGGCGTACGGCAGGCAATTCCGGTACAGCGAAAATATGAGCCTCGGATCCTCTGCTGTCGCGCCGGTGGCATCGGCCGCGTTGAGCGGCGTCGGAAACGCGATGACCGGATTGGGCAGCCGCTACTTCCGTCTGCTCCCGCCTGGTCTGGTGGAACGTGTTGTCCCCAAAGCCGGCAGCGGCCCGAGTGAGACGACACGTGAGCGTGGCTACTATCGGACCGAGACCTACACCACCACAACAACCGGCGTCCGCTATGTGGCGCGTATGGCGCAGCGCGGCGATCCGGGCTACAAGGCGACTTCGGTGTTATTGGGGGAGTGCGGTCTTGCGCTGGCGACCGACCGTGACAAGCTGTCTGACCTGCGCGGTGTGCTGACCCCCGCCACCGCGATGGGCGATGCCTTGCTGGCCCGCTTCCCGGCCGCCGGCGTGTCGCTGCAGACCGAGCGGCTTAACTGATCGAGAACTTGAAATCGGCTTGCGCCAAGGGGTATCGATCCCCATGGCCTGAGTCTAGTGTCGTAAATGGCTTTGCTCTCCATTTCAGTGACGAAGGTGGTTGCAAAACGATGGCCGGTCTTGATGATCTTTACGCTCAAATCCCCACTTCCGATATCGCAAGCAAGCTAGGTGCCGACGAAGGCGAAGTCGACAACGCGATTCACACCCTGGTACCGGTACTGCTTGGCGGACTTCAGCACAACTCGGACGATCCCGAGCACGCCAGCAAGATCGAGTCAGCCGCCAGTGGCGCGCGCGGGCTGCTCGACGCCGGTGGCGGTGTCGAGCAGGTCGACGAAAACCAGGGACATCAAGCGGTTGCCACGCTATTCGGTGGCAATGACACCGACCAGGTGGCGTCGGCGCTGGCCAGCGGCGGTGCCGGAAATCGCGACCTGATCAAACAGTTACTTCCGGTCGTGCTCCCAATTGTGTTGGCCTACATCGGAAAACAGTTGACTTCCGGTGGTGCCGGACAGACCGCCCCGGCGCAGAAGAAGGAGGAAGCGTCCGGCGGTGGGCTCGGTGAAGTGCTGGGCAGCATCCTCGCCGGCAGCTCCGGTGACAAGTCGCTCGGCGGCGTTTTGGGGGGCGTGCTCGGCGGGAAGGGCGGCGGACTCGGCGAGATCCTCGGCGGTCTGCTCGGGGGCAAGAAGTAGCTTGACGCCGCACTGCATTTCGCAGTGTTCATCCTTCGTTTCGTGGTGGTTTCGATATGCATGGAGAAGGTTTGAGAAGGTGATGCCGAGGTTCAACCAAGATCAGTAGGCGCCCTTTGCCGGGCACCGACAGCGATACGAGACATGTGAGACATCCGAGAGAGAACGAGAGGGAATGCCATGGCAGACACGCTCACCCAAGGTCAGAAGCTGGTGCGGGGCGAATCGCTGGTTTCGAACAATGGGGCCTACACCCTGACCCTGCAAGACGACGGCAACCTGGTACTGGCCTCACGTGGCAAGCCAATCTGGTCGACCTCAACCAACGGTCAGGAAGTGGTACGCGCTGAGGTGCAGCCCGACGGCAACTTCGTCCTCTATACCGCGGACAAGCCGGTCTGGCACAGCGACACCAAGGGCAAGAAGAATGTGAAACTCGTCCTCCAGGACGATCGCAACCTAGTGCTGTACGCCGCTGACGGAGCCGCATGGTCGACCAAGACCGAGACCGATCAGCCGCCGCCGCCGGCGCCCGAGGCCGCCGCGGAGCCGGCTACCGATGAAACCGAAAAAGAAGCCGTCTCGGACGCGGTCGCCGAGCCGGTCGAGGAAGTCACGCCAGAGCCTGCTCCGGAACCCGCCGCGCGCACCTACACCGTCGAGTCCGGTGACACCCTGTGGGCCATCTCGGAGCGGTTTTACGGAGACGGCAGCAAGTACCAGGTCATCGCGGACGCCAGCGGCATCAGCAATCCGGATCTGATTCACCCGGGGCAAGTGCTGACGATTCCCTGATCGCGCCAACCACTGAGCGGCCGGTGTGGCTGCGCCGGATTGTCCGGCTGACCAGCGCACCGGCCGCCCTGCGCACCGGCATCAGTGCCGGTTCCTAGAATTGACCGGTGACTGCCAGCCAGCGCCCTGCCGCCGACTCGCTGCCCAAATCGTGGGACCCGGCTGCGATGGAGGGCGCGATCTACCAGAAGTGGCTGGAAGCGGGCTATTTCACCGCCGACCCGTCCAGCACTAGACCGGCGTATTCGATCGTGCTGCCGCCGCCGAATGTGACGGGCAACCTGCACATGGGCCACGCGCTGGAACACACGATGATGGACGCCTTGACCCGCCGCAAGCGGATGCAAGGGTATGAGGTGCTCTGGCAGCCGGGTATGGACCACGCCGGTATCGCCACCCAGAGCGTGGTCGAGAAGCAGCTTGCGGTTGACGGCAAGACCAAAGAGGATTTCGGCCGTGAGCTGTTCGTCGACAAGGTTTGGGATTGGAAGCGCGAGTCCGGCGGAGCCATCTCCGGCCAGATGCGCCGGCTCGGCGACGGGGTGGACTGGAGCCGCGACCGGTTCACCATGGACGAGGGCCTGTCGCGGGCGGTGCGCACGATTTTCAAGCGGCTCTACGACGCCGGTCTGATCTATCAAGCCGAGCGGCTGGTCAACTGGTCGCCGGTGCTCGAGACCGCGATCTCGGACCTCGAGGTCAACCACCTTGACGTCGAGGGCGAACTGGTGTCGTTCCGATACGGTTCGCTGGACGACTCGCAACCACACATCGTGGTCGCCACCACCCGGGTCGAGACGATGCTCGGCGACACCGCGATCGCGGTCCATCCCGATGACGAGCGATACCGCCACTTCGTCGGCAAGACTTTGCCGCATCCCTTTGTTGATCGCGACCTCCTGGTCGTCGCCGACGAGCACGTGGACCCCGAATTCGGCACCGGCGCCGTCAAAGTCACGCCCGCTCATGACCCCAACGACTTCGAGATCGGGCTGCGGCACCAATTGCCGATGCTCTCGATCATGGACACCAAAGGCCGGATTACCGACACCGGAACGCAATTCGACGGCATGGACCGTTTCGAGGCCCGGGTCGCGGTGCGCGAAGCGCTTGCCGCGCAGGGCCGGGTCATCGAGGAGAAACGCCCCTACCTACACAGCGTCGGGCATTCCGAGCGCAGCGGCGAGCCGATCGAGCCGAGGCTCTCGCTGCAGTGGTGGGTCAGGGTGGAATCGCTGGCCAAAGCCGCTGGCGACGCGGTTCGCAACGGGGACACCGTGATTCACCCCGCCAGCTTGGAGCCGCGCTGGTTCGCGTGGGTCGACGACATGCACGACTGGTGCATTTCGCGGCAGCTGTGGTGGGGCCACCGCATCCCGATCTGGTACGGACCCGACGGCGAAAAGGTGTGCGTCGGCCCAGACGAGACGCCCCCGGAGGGCTGGGAACAGGATCCCGACGTGCTGGACACCTGGTTCTCGTCGGCACTGTGGCCATTCTCCACCCTGGGCTGGCCGACTCAGACGCCCGAGCTGGAAAAGTTCTATCCCACAAGCGTTCTGGTCACCGGTTACGACATCCTGTTCTTCTGGGTGGCCCGCATGATGATGTTCGGCACCTTTGTGGGCGGCGACGACGTCATCACCCTCGGCGGCCGGCGCGGACCGCAGGTGCCGTTCACCGACGTGTTCCTGCACGGGCTGATCCGCGACGAGTCCGGTCGCAAGATGAGTAAGTCCAAGGGCAACGTCATCGACCCCCTCGACTGGGTGGAGAAGTACGGAGCCGACGCGCTGCGCTTCACGCTGGCCCGTGGTGCCAGCCCAGGCGGTGATTTGTCCGTCGGTGAGGACCACGTCCGCGCGTCACGCAACTTCGGCACCAAACTGTTCAACGCCACCCGGTACGCACTGCTCAATGGCGCCGAACTGGCGCCGCTACCAGAACTCGAGACGCTGACCGACGCCGACCGGTGGATCCTGGGACGGTTGGAAGAGGTTCGCGCCGAAGTAGATTCGGCGTTCGACGGCTACGAGTTCAGCCGGGCTTGTGAGGCGCTCTACCACTTCGCCTGGGACGAATTCTGCGACTGGTATGTCGAATTGGCCAAGGCGCAGCTGGCCGACGGCCAATCCCACACCACCGCCGTGCTGGCTGCGGTGCTGGACACGCTGCTGCGGTTGCTGCATCCGGTGATCCCCTTCCTCACCGAGGCGTTGTGGCAGGCCTTGACGAAGGGGGCCGCCGGGCGTGAGTCACTGGTGATCGCCGACTGGCCGGCGTCCTCAGGCGTCGCCCTGGATCCCGTTGCCGCGCAGCGGATCAGCGACATGCAGAAGCTGGTGACCGAGATTCGCCGCTTCCGCAGCGACCAAGGTCTGGCGGACCGGCAAAAGGTACCGTGCCGGCTCAGTGGAGTGGACGAGGCGGATCTGGGCACTCAGGTGGGCGCGGTGACATCGCTGGCGTGGCTGACGGCGCCGGGACCGGATTTCGGCGCGACGGCGTCGCTCGATGTCCGCGTCGGTTCCAACATGAGCAGCACCGTCGTCGTCGAGCTGGACACCTCGAGCACCATCGATGTGGCAGCCGAGCGGCGCCGACTGGAAAAGGATCTGGCCGCAGCGCAAAAGGAGCTGGCATCGACCACCGCCAAACTGGCCAACTCCGACTTTCTGGCGAAGGCCCCCGAAGCCGTCGTCGGCAAGATCCGCGACCGCCAGCGGCTGGCCACCGATGAGACTGACCGGATTACCGCCAAGCTGGCTGCGCTGCAATGAGTTTCGAGCCGGCAGACCGACCGCACAGCACCCGGGCGGCTCCCACGCCGGATGAAATCGCGTCGCTGCTGCAGGTCGAGCATCTGCTGGACCAGCGCTGGCCGGAGACCCGCATCGAGCCCAGCCTGACCCGGATCAGCGCGCTGATGGATTTGCTGGGTTCGCCACAACTCGGCTACCCGTCGATCCACATCGCGGGCACCAACGGCAAGACGTCGGTGGCGCGGATGGTGGACGCGCTGCTCACCGCGCTGCAGCGCCGTACCGGGCGAACCACCAGCCCGCACCTGCAGTCGGCAGTGGAACGCGTCGCCATCGACGGCGAGCCGATCAGCCCGGCGCAGTACGTGGCGACATACCGGGAGATCGAACCGTTCGTGCAGATGATCGACCAGCAGTCGCAGGCTGCCAACGGGCCGGCAATGAGCAAGTTCGAGGTGCTCACCGCGATGGCGTTCGCAGCCTTCGCGGATGCACCCGTGGAGGTCGCGGTGGTCGAGGTCGGCATGGGCGGCCGGTGGGACGCCACCAACGTGATCAATGCGCCCGTGGCCGTGATCACCCCGATCAGCATCGATCACGTCGACTACCTCGGTTCGGACATCGCCGGCATCGCCGGTGAGAAGGCGGGCATCATCACCCGGGCCCCCGAGGGCGCGCCGGACACCGTCGCGATCATCGGCCGTCAGGTGCCCGAAGCGATGGAGGTGCTGCTGGACGCGGCCGTGCGCGCCGACGCCGCGGTCGCCCGCGAGGATTCCGAGTTCGCGGTGCTGGGCCGGCAGATCGCGATCGGCGGTCAGGTGCTCCAGCTGCAGGGCCTCGGCGGGGTGTACTCCGACCTTTTCCTGCCGCTGCACGGCGAACACCAGGCGCACAACGCGGCGCTGGCGCTCGCGGCGGTCGAAGCGTTCTTCGGCGCCGGCGCGCAGCGCCAGCTCGACGTCGATGCGGTCCGGGCCGGTTTCGCCGCGGTCAACAGCCCGGGACGGCTGGAGCGGGTGCGCAGCGCACCCACGGTGTTCATCGACGCCGCGCACAACCCGGCAGGGGCGGCCGCGCTGGCGCAGACGCTGACCGACGAGTTCGACTTCCGAATGCTGGTCGGGGTGCTCAGCGTGCTGGCCGACAAGGATGTCGACGGGATCCTGGCGGCCCTCGAGCCGGTGTTCGACTCGATCGTCGTGACCCACAACGGGTCGCCGCGAGCCTTGGATGTCGAGACGCTGGCGGCAGCGGCGCGTGAGCAGTTCGGCGCCGAGCGGGTACTGACCGCGGAGAATCTGCGAGATGCCATCGACGCCGCCACCGCCCTGGTAGACGAGGCGGCCTCGGAGGAGGACGCCTTCTCCGGCACCGGGATCGTCATCACCGGCTCGGTCGTCACCGCCGGCGCCGCCCGCACCTTGTTCGGTCGTGATCCGCAATGACCGACCAGACCCCCGCGCCTCAACCTGCCCCTGCTGATCCGTGGAAGAGCTTCGCTGCGGTAATGGCCGCGACGCTGCTGCTGGAGGCGATCGTGGTGTTGCTGGCGATACCGGTGGTGGGCGCGGTCGGCGGCGGGCTGACGGCCGTGTCGCTGAGTTATCTGATCGGCGTGGCCGTACTGCTGGTCCTGCTTGCCGGGCTGCAACGCAGGCCGTGGGCGATCTGGGTGAACCTGGGAGTGCAGTTGGTGCTGCTCGCCGGATTCGCCGTGTATCCGGGTGTGGGTTTCATCGGCGTGCTCTTCGGCGGCGTGTGGGCGCTGATCGCGTACCTGCGCTCGGAGGTCCGGCGGCGACAGGAACACGGGCCGGCCGCGCCGGACTGACCGCGTTCCGGGCCTTCGCGCCGAGCCTGCGGTGATGGCGTCGAACCTGCGCTGGTAGCGCGACTGCCGTCATTTGATGCGCCCTGGCCGCAGTCCCGATCCGCTAGGTACCCGCGGGCACGCCCCGGTTGGGTACGCTGTGCGCCGTGACCGAACGGACCCTCGTACTGATCAAGCCGGACGGCGTCGAAAGGCGGCTGATCGGCGAGATCATCAGCCGGATCGAACGCAAAGGCCTCACCGTCGCCGCGCTCGAGCTCAGACATGTCAGCGAGGAGTTGGCCAGCCGTCACTACGCCGAACACGACGGCAAGCCCTTCTTCGGATCGTTGCTGGAGTTCATCACGTCCGGACCGGTGGTGGCCGCGATTGTCGAGGGGACTCGAGCGGTCGCGGCGGTTCGCCAACTCGCCGGTGGTACCGATCCGGTAGAGAAGGCGACGCCCGGCACCATCCGCGGTGACTTCGGGCTGGAGACGCAGTTCAACCTGGTGCACGGGTCGGATTCGGCCGAATCGGCACAGCGCGAGATCGCGCTGTGGTTTCCCTCCGACTAACCTCCGCCTGACCGCGTCGACTCACAACTGGATGACCCGGCTCAGTGATGTGGGATACTGATGAGCGGGTGAACGTCGCCGGACCGGCGTCGGACACCCGAATGAAGACTTAGACAAGCGCGACCATCGCCATCCGCGATGCGGCGCGGCATGCCGAGCCATCATTCAGCACGGCGCCGAGTGGGTTCTGTTGAGCTGCTCGGGGCGAGACCATCACAAGCCCGGGAGAAGTACCCGGGCCCATAGCGAAGCCCTCGCGTGGCCGCGTCGCACGGACGCGCCCGGGGGCTTGAGGAGAATACGTGGTAGACGGTGCCCCATCTTCAGAAGCAACAAGTCAGCCGACACCGGACGAGGAACTGCCGGACCGCCTGAGAGTCCATTCCCTGGCCCGAACCCTGGGAACCACCAGCAAGCGGGTCCTAGATGCGTTGAGCGCGCTCGACGGACGGATCCGCAGCGCGCACTCCAGCGTGGACCGCGAAGACGCCGCCCGGGTGCGCGAGCTGCTGGCCAACGAACCCCAGGACAGCCCCGAGCCCTCCCAAGGCTCCGACAGCGCGCCGGACGAGCCCGTCGAAGCCGGCACGCCCGAGGAGCCGGAATCACGGCTGATGCTGGAGACCGCAACGGAGCGGCCCCACTACATGCCGCTGTTCGTCGCACCACAACCGGTCGCGGCACCTGACTACCGCGGCGCAGACGACGACGAAGCTGCCGGCGAAGCCGTCGACGTTGCCGACGATTCCGACACTGACGACGATGACGAACAGGCCGATCGTCCGGCCAATCGGCGGCGCCGTCGGGGCCGTCGTGGCCGCGGTCGCGGCCGGGGTGAACAGGGCGGATCCGAGGGTCAAGGCGACGGCGATGACACCGAAGCCAAGGGTGGCGAGTCCAGCGATGCCGAGGACGCCGAAGACTCAGACTCCGACGATGCCGACGACACCGAAAACGGCGACGACGAGAACGGTTCGGCGGAGGCGGGCAGCCGGCGTCGCCGGCGGCGCAGGCGCCGTAAGTCGGGTTCCGGTGACGACGGCGACGACGGTCCGGCGCCCGACGACCCGCCGAACACCGTGGTACACGAGCGGGCACCCCGTCCAGGGGGCAAGGCCGGGGCCGACGACAACGGCAACGGCAACGGCTCAGGAAGCTCGGCAAGCGGCGAAATCAAGGGCATCGACGGCTCCACCCGGCTGGAAGCGAAGCGGCAGCGCCGCCGCGACGGGCGCGACGCCGGACGGCGCCGCCCACCGGTTTTGACGGAGGCGGAATTCCTGGCGCGCCGCGAGGCCGTAGAGCGGGTCATGGTGGTGCGCGATCGGGTCCGTACCGAGCCACCCCACCCCGGCGCCCGGTACACCCAGATCGCGGTGCTCGAAGACGGCATCATCGTCGAACATTTCGTGACGTCGGCGGCCTCTGCTTCCCTGGTGGGCAACATCTACCTGGGCATCGTGCAAAACGTGCTGCCGTCGATGGAGGCGGCGTTCGTCGACATCGGCCGCGGCCGCAACGGCGTGCTCTACGCCGGTGAAGTCAACTGGGAGGCCGCCGGCCTGGGCGGTGCTGATCGCAAGATCGAACAGGCTCTGAAGCCCGGCGACTATGTCGTGGTGCAGGTCAGCAAGGACCCGGTCGGACACAAGGGCGCCCGGCTGACCACACAGGTGTCCCTGGCCGGCCGATACCTGGTCTATGTACCCGGCGCGTCGTCGACCGGGATCAGCCGCAAACTGCCCGACACCGAGCGCCAGCGGCTCAAGGAGATCCTGCGGGAGGTGGTGCCGGCCGACGCGGGAGTGATCATCCGGACCGCGTCGGAAGGCGTCAAGGAGGAGGACATCCGGTCCGACGTCACGCGGCTGCAGGAGCGCTGGCAGCAGATCGAGGCCAAGGCGGCCGAGACCAAGGAGAAAGCCGCCGGTGCCGCGGTCGCGCTGTACGAAGAACCTGACGTGCTCGTCAAGGTGATCCGTGACTTGTTCAACGAGGACTTCGCCGGCCTGATCGTCTCCGGCGACGAGGCCTGGAACACCATCAACGAGTACGTGAATTCTGTTGCCCCCGAATTGGTTTCGAAGTTGACCAAATACGAGCCGGCTGAGTCTTCCGGCGGGCAGCCGGCTCCTGACGTGTTCGCGGTGCACCGCATCGACGAGCAGCTGGCCAAGGCGATGGACCGTAAGGTCTGGCTGCCCTCCGGCGGCACGCTGGTGATCGACCGCACCGAGGCGATGACGGTCATCGACGTCAACACGGGCAAGTTCACCGGGTCCGGCGGCAACCTCGAGCAGACGGTGACCAAGAACAATCTCGAGGCTGCCGAGGAGATCGTGCGCCAGCTGCGGCTGCGTGACATCGGCGGCATCGTGGTCATCGACTTCATCGACATGGTCCTGGAGTCCAACCGCGACCTGGTGTTGCGTCGGCTCACCGAGGCGCTGGCCCGCGACCG
>NZ_LZSG01000061.1 GCF_001665395.1 Mycobacterium sp. 1164966.3 | reverse complement strand
CCGCGAGCCCACCCGAGGAACCCCCACCCTTCTAACGGCGGCCCTCAGACCGCTGGTCGAAGGACTCTGGCCGGTTGCGATTGCGGCTGGTCGATCGAGTAGAGCTGTCCGGCGTTGAGCCGGCGTATCAGGGCGCCGGGCGAGATCAGCGCGCGCTCCCAGTCGGCACCGTCTCGCCAGTCCGGTATGCCCAGCGGCTCCGCGGCCAGCCGTAGCGCGTAACCCAGTTCGGCGCCGATCAGATGTCGCAGCGCGTCGCCGCCCTGCTGCGGGTCGGCGATCATCCAGGAATGCCCTGCCCCGTACAGCGGATACAGCGCCCCGCCCGATTCCTCGGCGACGCCGCATGCCGTCTCGAAGGGCACGATGAAGTCGTTGTCGCCGTGCAGGACCATCGTCGTGATCCCGCTCTCACGCATGGCACGCAGCCGCGCAGCCGAATCGGCCGACCGCAGCATGGCCCGGACGGCCCGAACCAGCGCCACCGGGTGGCGGAAATTTCCGGTCACAGCGCTGGTCAGGCACCGCGCCCAGTGGCTGACGCGGGCGACGTTCAGCCCGGTGAGGTCGTGGCCGGTGCCGCGCACCAACGCCAGCAGCGCAGCGACGTTTCGGGGAGCGGGCCCTGCAATGTCGGCCAGCAGTTGATCGAACCAGGCCCCCGCGGCGGCGTTGAAAAGCACAGCCGCCAGCACCCGCTCGGGTGCGCTCGCGGCCAGTTCGATGACCATCCGCCCGCCAAAGGAGTGCCCGACGAACACCGCCTGCTCGATACCGAGGGCATCGATGACGCGGAGGGCCAATTCGGCGAAGTCGGCGACGCGTCCTTTGCGTGTCCGCACGGGATCAGTGTCGCCGTGGCCCGCGGCATCAATGGCGACGACGAGAAAGCCCAGGTCGGCTATGTGACGAAGCATGTCCAGGTATGCGCGATGGTTCAAGGCCAGGCCATGTAGGAATACGAGCGGCACTCCCCGGCCCCCCACCGTCAGGCCGACCTTGTGCCCGTCGTCCAACTCGAACACGTGATGCGACAGCCGGATTGGCTCCTCGATCGCGTGCAACATGGCGGATCTCCCGACAATGCTTGTGGGTCCCGGGCTCTCCGGGTTGCATCACGGTGTCATCGGATCCTAAAAGGATTCTTGAAGACACCCAGCACACCGAGCTATCCGATCAGCACGGCGAAGCGCGGCTTGATCACCTCGTCGATGATGGCCAGCCGTTCGTCGAACGGAATGAATGCCGACTTCATCGCATTGATGGTGAACCGCTCGAGGTCGCTCCAGCCGTAGCCGAAAGCCTCGACCAGACGCAGCATCTCGAGGCTCATCGAGGTATCGCTCATGAGCCTGTTGTCGGTATTGACGGTCACCCGGAACCGAGACCGGGCCAGCAGATCGAACGGATGCTCGGCGATGCTCTTGACCGCCCCGGTCTGCACGTTCGAACTGGGACACAGCTCCAGCGGAATTCGCTTGTCGCGCAATATCGATGCGAGCCTGCCCAGCCTGACGCCACCCTCTTCGGCGACGTCGATGTCGTCGACGATCCGCACGCCATGACCCAGCCGGTCGGCACCGCAGAACGCGATCGCCTCGTGGATGGACGGCAGTCCGAATGCCTCACCTGCGTGAATCGTGAAGCGCGCGTTATGGTCTCGCATGTATTCGAACGCGTCCAGGTGCCTGGTCGGAGGGTGGCCGGCCTCGGCACCGGCGATGTCGAAACCGACCACTCCCTTGTCGCGGAACCGTATCGCCAGCTCGGCGATTTCCCGCGACATCGCGGCATGCCGCATCGCGGTTACCAAGAGCCGCACCGTAATCGGACGTCCCGCAGCGGCACATGCCTTTTCGCCGGTGACAAAACCCGCCAGCACGCTGTCCACGATCTCGTCGAACGACAGCCCCCGATTGATGTGCAGCTCTGGGGCGAACCGGATCTCGGCATAGACCACCGAATCCGCAGCCAGGTCTTCCACACATTCGTAGGCGACGCGGAACAGCGCATCCGGTGTCTGCATCACCGCCACGGTGTGCGAGAACGGCTCCAGGTAGCGCTCCAGCGACCCGCTGTGCGATTGGGTGCGAAACCAGGTCGCCAGCTCGTCGACGTCGGTGGCGGGCAAGCCGTCGTAACCGATCTGCCCGGCAATGTCCACCACGGTGGCCGGGCGCAGGCCGCCGTCGAGGTGATCGTGCAGCAAGGCCTTGGGTGCTTGCCGGATCATCTCCAGCGTCAGCGGCGACGTCATATTCCGACCCGATCGATGATCAACGGCCTGCAAACGGGCGCCTCGTCCTCCACGCGCCAGCCGCGGTCGAGCTCAGCCAGGGCGGGGGCGAGGCGTTCCGGCGTGTCGGCATACAGCGTGAACAGCGGCTCACCGGCGGTTACGGTCTCCCCCGGCCGGCGGTGGATCCGGATGCCGGCGCCGGGCGACACCTGCTCGCCCGGCCGGGATCTGCCCGCGCCGAGCCGCCATGCCGCCAGCCCCACCGCCATCGCGTCGATGTCGCCCATTGTGCCGCCCCGGGCAGCGGTCACGGTTTCCGAATACCTACCAATCGGCAACGGTTGTGCCAAATCGCCGCCTTGCGCGACGATCAGCCGGCGAAATCGGTCCATCGCGGTGCCGTCGCGCAGCGTCTGCGCGGGATCCTGTCCGTCGATGCCGGCGAGCTCGAGCATCTCGGCCGCCAGCCGCAGCGTCAGCTCCACCACGTCGGGCGGCCCGCCGCCGGCCAGCACCTCCATCGCCTCGGCGACCTCGAGCGCATTGCCCACTGTCCTGCCGAGCGGGGTGTGCATATCAGTCAGCAGGGCCCGCGTCGGGACCCCGTGAGCGGCCCCCAGCTCGATCATGGTGTGCGCGAGCTCGCGCGACTGCGCCTCGGAGTTCATGAACGCTCCGGAGCCGACCTTCACGTCGAGCACCAGCGCGGCGGCGCCCTCGGCCAGTTTCTTGCTCATGATGGAGCTGGCGATCAACGGCAGCGACTCGACGGTGGCGGTGATATCGCGCAGCGCGTACAGCTTGGCGTCGGCAGGCGCCAGCTCCCCGGCGGCGAATATCGCCGCACCGACCTCGTGAAGTTGGTCACGCACCCACCTGCTGGAGATGTCCGCGCTGAACCCGGCAATGGCTTCCAGCTTGTCCAGGGTGCCACCGGTATGCCCGAGCCCGCGGCCGGCAGCTTGCGGCACCAGGCCGCCGCAGGCGACGACTACGGGCACCAGCGGAATGGTGATCTTGTCGCCGACGCCGCCGGTGGAGTGCTTGTCGACGGTCGGCAAGCCGCTGAAATCCATCCGCTCGCCGGAGGCCAACATCGCCGACGTCCACCGGGCGATTTCGCCGCGGTCCATGCCGCGCAAGACAATCGCCATCAACAGGGCCGACATCTGTTCGTCGGCAATCCGGCCGTCGGTGTAGGCCTCGATCACCCAGTCGATCGCCGCGTCGGACAGCCGGCCGCCGTCGCGCTTGGTGCGAATCACCGTTGGCGCGTCGAATACCAGGTCGCTCAATGGTTTTGGGTCAAATCGTCGGGGCCGAAGGCTTCGGGTAACAGGTCGCCGAGTCGCCGCGGTCCGGCCGGATGGTCGATCAGCAGCTCGGTGCCCCCGTGCTCCAGCAACACCTGACGGCACCGTCCGCACGGCATCAGCAAACCCCCGCTCCCGTCCACGCACACCAGCGCAACCAAACGACCGCCGCCCGAAGCGTGCAGGCCGCTGACCACGCCGCATTCGGCACAGAGACCAAGACCATATGAGACATTCTCCACATTGCATCCGGTGACCACGCGATCGTCGTCAACCAGCGCCGCCGCGCCCACGCGGAATTGCGAATACGGCGCATAGGCGTTGGCCGAAGCATGAATTGCCTTGTTCCGCAACATATTCCAATCAACATCAGACATTCCGCGATCCCCGCTCGCCGGATGGGCCGACCCAAGTAAGCCACCCTAACCCGCAGACAACACACCGGAGTGGATCAAACAGATTGGTGCCACAGGTCACCTGGCCACGTTAAGCTCGATTGCCCGGCCAGAGCTGTTCAAAAGGCGGTGAGTACAGGGGTGAGCACGCAGGCGACAACCGCGGAGAATCCCACAACGGGGGCACCGGGATCAACGCGCAAGCGGCGGCCACCCCGAACCCTGTACCGGGGGGATCCCGGTATGTGGTCGTGGGTGCTACACCGGATCAGCGGCGCGACCATCTTCTTCTTCCTGTTCGTCCACGTCCTGGACGCCGCGATGCTGAGGGTGAGCCCGCAGACTTACAACGCGGTGGTGGGCGACTACAAGACGCCGATCGTCGGTCTGATGGAATACGGACTGATAGCCGCGGTGCTGTTCCACGGACTGAACGGAGTCCGGATCATCCTGATCGACTTCTGGTCGGAGGGTCCGCGCTACCAGCGGCTGATGCTGTGGGTGATCGGCATCGTCTTCCTGCTGCTCATGGTCCCGGCCGGCGTAGTGGTGGGCATCCACATCATGGAGCACTTCCGATGAGCAGTCCTGACCTTCAACTCGGTCGCGGCCAGATAGCTCCGGTGCGGCAGCGCAGCCACGATCGGCCCGCCAGCCTGGACAATCCCCGCTCGCCACGGCGGCGCGCCGGCATCCCCAACTTCGAGAAATTCGCGTGGCTGTTCATGCGGTTTTCCGGAGTGGCGTTGCTGGTCCTCGCGGTCGGGCACATGTTCATCATGCTGATGTGGGACGACGGCGTGTACCGCATCGACTTCAACTTCGTGGCGCAGCGCTGGGCATCGCCGTTCTGGCAATTCTGGGACCTGGCGCTGCTGTGGCTGGCGCAGTTGCACGGCGGCAACGGCCTGCGCACCATCATCGACGACTACAGCCGCAAAGACGTCACCCGATTCTGGCTGAACAGCCTGCTGCTGCTCTCGATGGGCTTCACGTTGGTCCTGGGCACCTACGTGATCGTCACCTTCGACCCGAACATCTCCTGAGGGGCGCGCCTTGATCCAGCAACACCGATACGACGTGGTGATCGTCGGCGCGGGCGGGGCCGGGATGCGGGCCGCGGTGGAGGCCGGCCCCCGGGTGCGCACCGCAGTGCTGACCAAGCTCTACCCCACCCGCAGTCACACCGGCGCGGCCCAGGGCGGCATGTGCGCTGCGCTGGCCAACGTCGAAGACGACAACTGGGAATGGCACACGTTCGACACGGTCAAGGGCGGCGACTATCTCGCCGACCAGGACGCCGTGGAGATCATGTGCAAGGAAGCCATTGACGCGGTGCTCGACCTGGAGAAAATGGGGATGCCGTTCAACCGCACCCCCGAGGGCCGCATCGACCAGCGCCGGTTCGGCGGCCACACCCGCGACCACGGAAAGGCCCCCGTCCGCCGCGCCTGCTATGCGGCCGACCGCACCGGCCACATGATTCTGCAGACGCTGTACCAGAACTGCGTCAAGCACGACGTGCAGTTCTTCAACGAGTTCTACGCGCTCGACCTGGTGCTCACCCAGACCCCGACCGGCCCGGTGGCCACCGGCGTCGTCGCCTACGAGCTGGCCACCGGCGAGATCCACGTCTTCCACGCCAAGGCGGTGGTGCTGGCAACCGGCGGTTCGGGCCGGATGTACAAGACCACCTCCAACGCGCACACGCTCACCGGCGACGGCATCGGCATTGTCTTCCGCAAGGGACTTCCGTTGGAGGACATGGAGTTTCACCAATTCCACCCCACCGGCCTGGCCGGCCTGGGCATCCTGATCTCCGAAGCCGTGCGCGGCGAGGGCGGTCGGCTGCTCAACGCCGACGGCGAGCGCTTCATGGAGCGCTACGCACCGACGATCGTCGACCTGGCGCCGCGCGACATCGTCGCCCGCTCAATGGTTCTCGAGGTGCTCGAGGGCCGCGGGGCGGGACCCAACAAGGACTACGTCTACATCGACGTCCGCCACCTCGGTGAGGACGTGCTGGAGGCCAAGCTGCCCGACATCACCGAGTTCGCCCGCACCTATCTGGGCGTCGATCCGGTGCACGAGCTGGTTCCGGTCTACCCGACCTGCCACTACGTGATGGGCGGCATCCCGACCACCGTCACCGGACAAGTGTTGCGGGACAACACCTCTACCGTTCCCGGCCTCTATGCGGCCGGCGAGTGCGCCTGCGTCTCGGTGCACGGCGCCAACCGGCTGGGCACCAACTCGCTGCTGGACATCAACGTGTTCGGCCGCCGCGCCGGCATTTCCGCGGCCAACTACGCGCGGGGTCACGACTTCACCGACATGCCGCCGGACCCCGCGGCGATGGTGGTGGGCTGGGTGGGCGACATCCTGTCCGAGCACGGCAACGAACGCGTCGCCGACATCCGTGGTGCCCTGCAGCAGTCGATGGACAACAACGCCGCGGTGTTCCGCACCGAGGAGACGCTGAAGCAGGCGCTCACCGACATCCACGCATTGAAAGAGCGCTATTCCCGAATCACCGTGCACGACAAGGGAAAACGCTTCAACAGCGATCTGCTGGAAGCCATCGAGCTGGGCTTCCTGCTGGAGCTGGCCGAGGTCACGGTGGTCGGCGCGCTGAACCGCAAGGAGTCTCGCGGCGGCCACGCCCGCGAGGACTACCCGAACCGCGATGACGTCAACTACATGCGCCACACCATGGCATACAAGCAGGGCACCGACCTGCTGAGCGACATTGCGCTGGACTTCAAGCCGGTGGTGCAGACCCGCTACGAACCCAAGGAACGGAAGTACTGATGTCGGAAGACGCCACCGTCGAGGTCCAGACGTTGGAACCGCCGCTGCCGCCGGTCCCCGAGGGCGCGGTCATGGTGACGGTGAAGATCGCCCGGTTCAATCCGGACGATCCCGACGCTTTCGCGGAAACCGGTGGCTGGCAAAGCTTTCGGGTGCCGTGTTTGCCCAGCGACCGGTTGCTGAACCTGCTGATCTACATCAAGGGCTATCTCGACGGGACGCTCACTTTCCGGCGGTCCTGCGCGCACGGGGTATGCGGGTCCGACGCCATGCGCATCAACGGTGTCAACCGGCTGGCCTGCAAGGTACTGATGCGTGACCTGCTACCCAAGAAGCCGGGAAAGCAGCTCACCGTGACGGTCGAGCCGATCCGCGGGCTGCCGGTGGAAAAGGACCTGGTGGTCGACATGGAGCCGTTCTTCGACGCCTACCGCAAGATCAAGCCCTACCTGATCACCAGTGGCAACCCGCCGACGCGCGAACGCATTCAGAGCCCGACCGACCGGGCCCGCTACGACGACACCACCAAGTGCATCCTGTGCGCCTGCTGCACGACGAGCTGCCCGGTGTTCTGGAGCGAGGGCACCTACTACGGCCCGGCGGCGATCGTCAACGCACACCGGTTCATCTTCGACAGCCGCGACGAGGGGGCCGGCGAACGGCTCGACATCCTCAACGAGGTCGACGGCGTCTGGCGGTGCCGGACCACGTTCAACTGCACCGAAGGCTGTCCCCGCGGCATCGAAGTGACCAAGGCGATCCAGGAGGTCAAGCGCGCGCTGATGTTCTCGCGCTAAGCGGATTCAGCTCAGCCTGCTGCGGTAGTTGACCATAAAGTCGTTGAGCACGGTGGTCCAGGATGCGCTGTCCATGCAGAGGCGGCTGGCGGTGACCACCAACTTGTCCGGTGTGCCGGGGATCAGCGACACCGCAAACAGCCTGCCGATGCGCATGTCGAACAGGGCGCGCTGACGGTTGCGGGCCTCGCTGACGGTGATCCCCGGGGGTTCCACGGCCCAGACCCACCAACCGCCCGGGCGGAACGTCCAGCTGCCCAAGAATGGCTCGAACACGGTGCCGAGGCCGGGGTGAGCTGCGAAGACAGCGTCGACCGCGGCACGGACCCGTCCCTGGTCCCACCGCGGATCGGCTATCAGGACCTCAGAGTGAGCAGCGCATTCCAGTTTTTCCAGCGGTGGAAGCTGAGCAACACCTGAGTAAGACGACATGAGCAGAGACTTCACTGCTGGGCTTGTGAAATTCTCAATGGATTCTTGGAGCCGCTAAAAGCCGCCGTCACACTTTCGCGAGCCGTCTCGTCTGACGAGTATGACCGAGAAAACGACACAAAATACGCGCATCGAACCCTTGCCCCCGAAGCGTGCCGGCGTGCTTACCCGCGCCATGTACCGCATCGCCAAGCGACGCTTCGGCGAGGTTCCCGAGCCGTTCACCGTCACCGCACACCATCGGGGACTGCTGATCGCCGGTGCCGTGCACGAGACCATGGTCGAGCGGGCGTCGAAAACACTGCCGGCCAGCGTGCGCGAGCTGGCGGTGTTCTGGACAGCACGCACCGTCGGCTGCTCGTGGTGCGTCGACTTCGGGTCCATGCTGCAGCGCCTGGACGGCCTGGACGTGCAGCGACTCCAAGAGATCGACAACTACGCCACTTCTGACCGCTTCACCGACGACGAGCGCGCGGCCATCGCCTACGCCGACGCGATGACCACCGACCCGCACAAAGTCACCGACGAGCAGGTCGCCGATCTGCGGGCCCGGTTCGGGGACGCGGGAGTGATCGAGCTGAGCTACCAGATCGGCCTGGAGAACATGCGGGCGCGGATGAACTCTGCGTTGGGGATCACCGAGCAGGGGTTCAGCTCAGGCGACGCCTGCCGGGTGCCGTGGCTTTAGCGGCGATCGCAAGCGCGGCGCAGCCGGGCGCAGCGGGTCGCCGCCAATGCTTACCGAGACCGCAGCGGAGAGCCGGTGAACTTGTCCGGGTTGGCGACATCCCAGATGGCGCAGACCTTCCCGTCTCGCACCGTCATCGCCGTCACCCGCGGGGCCATCTCCCAAAACCCCTCGGTGCCGGGGCTGCCTTCGGTGTAGGCGCCCAGCTCGCCGTTGACCAGCGCCAGCTGTGTCGCCGTGAAGAACGCCGGACCGTAGCGCCGGGCCAGACCCATCATGAACCGAGCCACCTTGTCCGGGCCGTGGATGACGTTCACGGCGGTGGACACCTTGCCGTTCGCATCGCCGGTGAGGCTGACGTCGGGGTGCAACAACTCGACGACGGCGCTCAGATCGCCGGCGGCGATGGCGGCCATCAGCTTGCCTACCACCTCGTTGTGGCTGGACTCCGGTTCCGGCGGGGGCGCCGCGGCGACAGCCTTGCGGGCCCGCGACGCGAGCTGGCGGGCGGTGGCCTCGCTAACGCCCAGCACGTCGGCGACCTCGGCGAACGGGACAGCGAAGCCGTCGTGCAGCACGAACGCCACCCGCTGGTCCGGGGTGAGCCGCTCCAAGACCACCATCGCCGCGAACCGGGCATCCTCCCGGGCCACCACCTCGGACAGCGGGTCGTCGGTGTCAAAACGGGTGACCACGGGTTCCGGCAGCCAGTTGCCTGTGTAGGTCTCCCGCCGGTGCGCCGCCGACCGCAACTTGTCCAGGCCGAGACGGCTCACCACGGTGGTCAGCCAGGCCCGCAGGTCGTTGATCGGATGGTTCTGCGTGCTCCACCGCAGCCACGCATCTTGGACAATGTCTTCGGCGTCGGCCACCGTTCCGGTCAACCGGTAGGCGACCGACATGAGGTGGGGCCGCAGCGCCTCAAACTCCGAGACCTGTTGGACAACGGCCATGTGACGAGCGTAGCGCCAGCGCCCGTTTCGACGCCGAGAGTCGCCATGGCATTACGCTCGCGGCAATGACAGAGCATCTATGGCTCCATTTCGCCAAGCACGGGCCGGGGATCACGCCGCCGATCATCGCGCGCGGCGACGGGGTGACGATCTTCGACGACCGCGGCAAGAGCTATCTGGACGCGCTCTCCGGGCTGTTCGTGGTGCAGGTCGGACACGGCCGTGCCGAGCTTGCCGAAGCCGCCGCCCGGCAAGCGGGCACGCTGGGATTCTTTCCGATCTGGGGCTATGCCACCCCGACCGCTATCGAGCTTGCCGAACGTCTGGCCCACTACGCGCCCGGCGACCTGAATCGGGTGTTCTTCACCACCGGCGGCACCGAGGCCGTCGAAACCGCGTGGAAGGTGGCCAAGCAATACTTCAAGCTCACCGGCAAACCCACTAAGCACAAGGTGATTTCGCGTTCGATCGCCTACCACGGCGCCACCCAGGGTGCGCTGGCGATCACCGGCTTGCCGGTGTACAAGGCGCCGTTCGAACCGGTCACCCCGGGCGGCTTCCGGGTGCCCAACACGAACTTCTACCGCGCGCCGGAACCGTTCAGCGCAGACGCGAAAGCGTTCGGACTCTGGACGGCCGACCGCATCGCCGAGGCCATCGAGTTCGAAGGCGCCGATACCGTCGCCGCGGTGTTCTTAGAACCCGTGCAGAACGCCGGCGGCTCGATTCCGCCTCCGCCAGGCTATTTCGAGCGGGTCCGCGAAATCTGCGACGAGTACGACGTGTTGCTGGTTTCCGACGAGGTGATCTGCGCGTTCGGCCGGATCGGGTCGATGTTCGCCTGTGACGACTTCGGCTACGTGCCGGACATGATCACCTGCGCCAAGGGGATGACCTCGGGCTACTCGCCGCTGGGCGCGATGATCGCCAGCGAACGGGTGTTCGAGCCGTTCAACGACGGCAGCACGGTCTTCCGGCACGGCTACACCTTCGGCGGTCATCCGGTGTCGGCGGCCGTCGGGCTGGCAAACCTCGACATCTTCGAGTGCGAGAATCTCAACGACCACGTCAAAACCCAAGCGCCACAGTTGCGCGCCACCTTGGAGCAGCTCTACGACCTGCCCATCGTCGGCGACGTTCGCGGCGAGGGCTACTTCTACGGCGTCGAACTGGTCAAGGACAAGGCCACCAAGCAGACCTTCACCGGCGAGGAACGCGAAAAGCTGCTCGCCGAGGTCTCTTCGGCGCTCTTCGAGGCCGGGCTGTACTGCCGCCTCGACGATCGCGCCGAGCCGGTCATCCAGTTGGCTCCGCCACTGATCAGCGGGCCGGCCGAGTTCGACACCATCGAATCCATCCTGCGCAGCGTGCTGACCGAGCGGCTCTAAAGTCCTTGGCATGGCGCGCAGACCACGTATCGACCCGGTGCGGTGGCAACCGGCACCGATTGACCCGTTGCCGGACATGCCGGCACCGAGCATCACAGTCGTCCCGCTGCCCGGCAACGGGCCCGAGGATATCGTGTTCGACGCGGCCGGCCACGTGTGGACGGGCCTCGAGGACGGGCGCATCGTGCGGATTCCCCTCGACGGCGGCGAGCCCGCAGTCATTGCCGACACCGGCGGGCGGCCGCTCGGTCTGCACATCGCTCGCGACGGCCGCGTCCTGATCTGCGACAGCCATCGCGGATTGCTGGGCCTCGATCAGACGACCAGTGCGCTGGAGGTGCTGGTCGAGTCCGTCGCGGGCAGACGGCTCACGTTCTGCTCGAATGTCACCGAAACACCCGACGGCACAGTCTATTTCACCGAGTCGACGTGCGACTTCACGTTCGAGCACTACACCGCCGCGGTGGTGGAGGCACGCGGTCGCGGCGCCCTGTTCCGGCTAGACGCAAACGGCGTTGTCACCACGCTGGTCGACGGCCTGTACTTCGCCAACGGAGTTACCCCTACGGCCGATGGGTCGGCGTTGGTGTTCGCCGAGACCCAGGCGCGACGGCTGTCGAAGTACTGGCTGACCGGGCCGCGGGCCGGCTCGGTGACACCATTGGCGGTGAACCTGCCCGGCATGCCCGACAACCTGTCCACGGGCGCCGACGGCCGAATCTGGACCGCGATGGTTGCCGAGGCGAATGCAGCGCTGGAATGGATGCTGCCGCGCGCCCCCATCATCCGCAAGCTGTTGTGGCGACTGCCCGAACGGCTGCAACCACAGATCAAACCGGAAGTCTGGGCGGTCGCGTTCGATGCGGACAGCGGTGTTCCCGTCGCCGGACTGCGCACCAAACATTCCGACTTCGGCGCCGTCACCGGTTTGGTCGAGGCAGGCGGGAAGCTGTGGATGGGCACCATCAACTTCCCCAGCGTCGCGCATGTGGACTTGGCAGCCACCAGGCTGTAGGCCTACTCCCAGAAGCGCAGCTTCGAGACGCGCCGACCCCGGTCGCCCTCGCCGAGCAGGCGTTTGACCGCATCGACGGCCACCAGCACCTCGCGTGCCTGCGCCTGGGTCGAGCCTTTCAGGAACCGGGTCAGCGCGTTGCAGAGCAGAACCAGCGCCGCGTGGAGTTCCGGCTCCGACGTCGCGTCTCGGTGCTCCTGCAGCTCTTCGAGCACGCGGTCGAGGCCCGAACGCCGAACCTGGGTTGCCTTCTCCACTTGCTTCAACAGGCGCTTCAAGGACCGCGGGGCCGATGGTGGTGAAGCAGGCGCAGGCATGACGCCGGCCGGCGGACCGCTCCGTGAGTAGCTGGCCCCGGCCATTACCGGCGCCGCGGCCAAACCGACCCAGCCGTAAGGCGTTTCGACTGGCTGGACCACTTCGACGAGCGGTTCGACATCGGTGCGTTCGGGGTCAACGGCAACAAATGCGGTGAACCTCGACAGCACCCCGAACGCCACGGAATGTGCCACGATGCGCTTGGTCAATTCGTCGTCACCACGTCCCGAGGCGTACTCGTCCTCCAGGTCGCGCACGACCGCGCGCGCCCAGATCTTCTGCACCGCAACGGCGTAGGGCGCCAGGCGGGCCGGAAGCGCCGCCGTGAAGGGGCCGTCCTGGCTGGTGGCTTCGACGCGCAGGGTGGCTGCGGGCCGGGCTTTCGGACAGCGGTACCGCCCGGAGATCACGCAGGGCACGCCGGCGAACGCGTCGGGCGCCCTATTGGGGGTGACGGTGCCGGCCAAGATCTCGACACCGTCGGCGCTCACCCGCAGCTCGGTCAGCGACGGGCGCCCGATGGTGCGGGCCAACCTGGTCATGACCTCGTCGAGGCGGTCCTCCGACTCGACCAGCTCGGCCCGGGCGTTGCCCAGCGCGGCGAGGCGTTCCAGGAAGCCGGCGTTGACGGCGCGGTCGACGCCCACGCAATGCACCCGCGTCCGCCCGATAAGCGGTGCCAGCGAGCGCAGCAGATGATCCTCACCGGCGACCTGGCCGTCGGTCACCAGCACCACGCTGGGTTGCCGGCCCGCATCACTGGCTGCGAGCAGGTTGACGGCCTCTCTCAGCGGTTCGGCCATCTCGGTCCCAGCGCGAGCGGCCAGCGAACCCAGCCAGGAGGCCGCCGCGAACCGGTTTCGGTCCGAGGCCGACAAGAGGCCCGCGGGCAAGCCCGACGGCGTCTCGACGACGTTGTCGAAAGCAACTACGCAGAACCGGTCGCTGGCGTCGAGCATGTCCACGATCCGTCCCGCCGCCCGCCGCGCGGCGACCATCTTCCAGCCGTCCATCGACCCCGACCGGTCCAGCACGACGACGACATCGCGTGGCGCGCCGGTGATTTCGGCCGGCGGGACCACGGTTACCGACCAGGTGCCCTCGTCGCCGTCGGGGTCGGGGACCACCAGCGCCGACGACGTCAGCTCGTCGCGGTCCACGCGGAAGCGCAGCACGAAATCACGGTCGGCACGCGCGCCCGGCTCGACATGTAGCCGGGTCGGCCCGTCGGTGTCCACAATGGCGGTGGGCAGCGAGGCCCGCAGCTCCGACACGGCCAGCCCGGCGTCGTCGACGGTCACCGAGATCTGCAGGTCCGGCCGTTCGTCGTCCTCCGACAGCCGGGGCGGAGTCACCCGTGACGCGTCCGGCACGGCGTCGGTGTCGACCGCCAGACCGCCGCCGGTCTGATCGCCCGCGATCGGCGTTCCGGTGGTGTATCGAGGCGCGACGACCAGCGGGAAACGGAAAGTTGCCTCGCCGTCCTCGAACGCCAGCGGTCCGGTCAACACCATTTCGATGGTTGCTTCCTCACCCGGCCGGAGGTTCCCGACCCGCACCGAGAAGACATCCGAGCGGTCCTCCTCCACGATCGCGGCGCGCTGCCCGGACACCAGGGCGTGCTCGTAGTCCGCGCGAGCCTGGCCGCGCTCCTTCAGCACGCCAACCACCCGTCGCCCGGCCAGGGACGCGACGAAATCGGTCACTCCCGCCCGCGCGGGCAACGGAAACACGTAGGTGGCCTCGATGCTGGTGTCGCCGGTGTTGGCGAAACGCTGGCGCACGGTAGACGTCGCGGTCACGCCGACAATGGCGGTTTCGACGTTCAATGCGCGCAGCGGCAGCCGTTCGCCGCTTGCCGAATTCAGCTCGCCGCAGCTTGGCCGGCCTGGTGCCGGCGAAATTTGTTCGCCGGTCAGCAGAGGGAGTAATTCAGTGCGCATCGGGGGTCCTTTCGTGGTTGGCGAGGAGTTCGAGCAGCGGCGCGGCAGCGCGGCGCAGGGTCTCGGCCGCAGGCAAAGGGCCGTCGATCAGCAACGTGACACTGTCGGAAAGGCGGACTGCACGCAGTTCAGTCATGGCCGGGGGTGCCGGCGCCGATGTGGCTGGTTGCGGCGTGGTCTGCCAGAAGCGTCCGGCCGCCCGCGACGGGACGGATGCCTCAGCGGGCTCTGGGTCGCCCAGGCCGGCGGGCATGGCGTCGGGCGGGATCGCGGCCAGCGTCTCCAGCTCCGCCTGCGTCATCCCGTCGAGCCGTTGCGCGATCTGGTCCAGCGACAACCCCTCGCCCTGCAGCCGTTTGACGGCCACCAGGTGGATCAGGTGGGTGCGTCCGTAGGTGAGGGCGCGCCCGCGCGTCCCGGGCCGGGGCAGCAGGCCGCGAGAGGTGTAGTAGCGGACCATTCGCTCGGCCGGGATGGGCTTTGCCTGGCGATTTTCCGGCACTGCTCCGGACGCCTTGACCGCGTGGGCGGCGACGGCGGCGAATTCGGGCAGGCTGAGCAGCTTCATATCTACTTGACAGTGTCATACAACTTCTGACACTGTCAAGCGAGCTGCATCGAGTGGCCCCTTGCAACCCACTTGCAACTTCAGCCTCAACAGTCACAGCGCGGCTCCCTGCAATGCCACCGCCTTTCGCTTACGCTGCTCAGACGATGCTTCGGTTACCGTCTTCGTCGCGCGGCGCCGCATGTCTGGCCGCCGCACTTTTTCTGACTGCGGCACCGGCCGGTCCGGCTCTGCCCCTCGCCCTGGCCGAGCCCGACGCCGGACCCAACGCAGCACCGGCAACCTGTCCCTACAAGGTGTCCACGCCGCCGGCGGTGGACTCGTCCGAGGTCCCGCGGGCCGGCGAAGCGCCGGCACCGCTCGCGGTGCCGCCGAAACCGGTCGGCGGCGACGCGCTGGGCAGTTGCGGCATCGTCACCGCACCCAACACCCCGCCAACGCCGGGCGACGTCTCCGCCGAGGCATGGCTGGTGGCCGATCTGGACAGCGGCGCGGTGATCGCCGCCCGTGACCCACACGGTCGCCACCGTCCGGCCAGCATCATCAAGGTGCTGGTGGCGATGGCCGCCATCAACGCGCTCAACCTGAACAAGTCGGTTCCCGGGACCGCCGACGACGCGGCGGCCGAGGGCACCAAGGTCGGCGTCGACGCCGACGGCATGTACACCGTCAACCAGCTCCTGCACGGGCTGCTGATGCATTCGGGCAATGACGCCGCGCACGCGCTGGCCGGGCAGCTCGGCGGCATGCAGGCCGCGCTGGAGAAGATCAACGTGCTGGCCGCCAAGCTCGGCGGTCGCGACACCCGCGCGGCCACGCCGTCGGGACTGGACGGGCCGGGCATGAGCACGTCGGCCTACGACATGGGCCTGTTCTATCGGTACGCCTGGCAGAACCCGACGTTCAGCGACATCGTCGCGACCCGAACATTCGACTTCCCCGGCCACGGCGACCATCCCGGCTATCAGCTGGAGAACGACAACCAGCTGCTCTACCACTACCCGGGCGCGCTGGGCGGCAAGACCGGTTACACCGACGACGCCGGCCAGACCTTCGTCGGAGCGGCCAACCACAACGGGCGTCGGCTGGTGGCGGTGTTGTTGCACGGAACCCGCCAGCCGATCGCCCCATGGGAACAGGCCGCGCATTTGCTGGACTACGGGTTCAGCACCCCGCCGGGCACGCAGGTCGGCATGCTGGTCGAACCCGACCCCTCGTTGGCCAGCGCCGCACGTCCCTCCGACCGGCCGGCTGACGCGCAGGCAGCCGGGCCGATCTCGTCGGCCGACGCGCTGCCGGTACGCGTCGGCGTGGCGGTCATCGGGGTGCTCGTCGTGTTCGGGTTGATCATGGTCGCGCGGTCTATGAACAACCGGCTCGAGAACTAGACTCTGCGGGATGACTGCCCTTTATCAGGACGCCGGCCTGACGCTCGACGAGGACGGAATCACGATTCGCCGCTACTACTTCCCGTTTGCTACGCCGAAGCGGGTGGCCTACAGCGCAATCAAGGGCATCAAGGCAAAGCCGATGGGCTGGAACTCCGGCAAGGGGCGCTTCTGGGGCGCCGGCGATCCGCGTTATTGGTTCCCGCTCGACATGCAGCGGGGCAAAAAGCAGACGCTGCTGGTTCTCGACGTCGGCCGTCGCGTGCGGCCGTGCATCACTCCCGAGGACCCCGACAAGGTGATCGGTCTGCTGAAGACCCGCGTCCAGGCCGGCTGACCGGTCCGTGCGACGGGGATTACTGGTCGGACTCGCCGCGGCCAGCGTCGGCCTGATCTACGGCTACGACCTGGCCATCATCGCCGCCGTGCAGCTGTTCGTCGATTTCGCGCGCACGACGTTGCAGCGAGAAGTGCTGACGACCATGGTGGTGATCGGCCAGATCTTCGGGGTGCTGGGCGCCGGCGTGCTCGCCAACGCCATCGGGCGCAAGAAGTCGGTGGTGCTGGTCCTCGTCGCCTACGCGATGTTCGCTCTGCTGGGAGCGGTCTCCGTGTCGCTGGCAATGCTGTTGACGGCACGGTTCCTGCTGGGTCTGTCGATCGGGGTGTCGATGGTGGTCGTCCCGGTCTACGTGGCGGAATCGGCTCCGGCGGCGGTGCGCGGATCGCTGGTGACGGCCTATCAACTGGCCATCGTCAGCGGGCTCATTGCCGGGTATCTGACCGGCTATCTGCTTGCCGGTGCCCACGGCTGGCGGTGGATGCTGGGGCTGGCCGTCTTGCCGGCAATAGTGCTGCTGCTCTTGGTGATTCGCCTGCCCGACAGTCCCCGCTGGTACATGCTCAAGGGCCGGGTGGACGACGCCCGGGCGACGCTGCTGCGGGTGGAGCCCACCGCGAACGCGGATGCAGAGCTCGCCGAGATTCGCCGCGCATTGAGCGAAGGCAGCGGCGGCATCTCCGAGATGCTGCGCCGGCCGTATTCGCGGGCCACGGCTTTCGTGATATTGCTCGGGTTGCTGATCCAGATCACCGGCATCAACGCGTTCGTCTACTACAGCCCAGAAATATTCAAGGACATGGGCTTCAGCGGCTACTTCGCGCGACTGGCCGTCCCGGCCCTGGTGCAGGTGGCGGGTTTGGCGGCGGTGGGCATCTCGGTGCTTCTCGTCGACAGGGTGGGCCGGCGTCCAATCCTGTTGTTCGGCATAGCCATGATGATCGCCGCCGACATCGTGCTGATGGTCGTGTTCTCCCGAGGCCTCGGCGGTGCGATCTTCGGGTTCGGCGCCGTGCTGCTGTTCATCATCGGCTACACGCTGGGTTTCGGTTCGCTGGGCTGGGTGTACGCCAGCGAAAGCTTCCCCACCCGGCTGCGCTCGCTCGGATCGAGCACCATGTTGACCGCAAACCTGATGACCCAGGCGGTGGTTGCGGGCGGATTCCTGACGATGAAGGAAGCCCTTGGCGGCGCAGGCACTTTCGCTGTGTTCGGGGCCTTCGCGGTGGTGTCTTTCGTATTCGTCTTCAGGTACGCACCCGAAACCAAGGGTCGCCAACTCGAGGACATCAGGCACTTCTGGGAAAACGGTGGGCAGTGGGAGAAAACTCGCGCGTGATCCGCGCCGACGCCGTCGCCCTGGACGGACGGATCTGCCGACCGGGGTGGCTGGAGATCCGCGGTGCTCAGATCCAGGCCTGCGGGGCCGGCGCACCTCCTCGCCCTGCTGACGTCGACCTTCCCGATTCCCTTGTGGTGCCGGGGTTTATCGACACGCACGTGCACGGCGGGGGCGGAGCCTCTTACACCGATCAGGATGACATCGCGCGGGCCGCGGATTTCCACCTGCGGCACGGGACCACCACGACGCTGGCCAGTCTGGTCACCGCCGAACCCGCGAAACTGCTCACCGGCGTGCGAGCACTGGCTGCGGCGACCCGAGACCGCGTGATCGCGGGCATCCACCTGGAGGGGCCCTGGCTGAGCCGGTCGCGTTGCGGCGCGCACGATCCCGAGCTGATGCGTGATCCGGACTCCACCGAGGTCGACGCCCTGCTGGCCGCCGGCGGCGACGCCATCCGGATGGTGACGCTGGCGCCGGAGCTACCCGGAAGCGACGCGGCGATCCGGCGCTTTGTCGACGCGGGAGTTGTTGTCGCCGTGGGTCATACCAACGCTTCCTATGAGCAGACCGAGCGTGCCGTTGCGCTGGGCGCGACGGTCGGCACTCACCTGTTCAATGCGATGCCGCCGCTGCACCACCGCGACCCGGGACCCGTGCTCGCGCTGCTGGCAGACCCACGGGTGACCGTCGAGCTGATCGCCGACCGCGTGCACGTCCATCCCGCAGTACTGCGCACGGTGATCGATTCCGCCGGTCCTGACCGGGTCACCGTGGTCACCGACGCGATCGCCGCTGCGGGTTGCCCAGACGGCGAGTTCCGGCTCGGCGCAGTACCGATCGACGTGGTGTCCGGTGTGGCGCGGGTGCGGGGAACGTCGACAATCGCTGGCAGCACCGCGACCATGGATCAGCTTTTCCGCAATGTGGCCGAACTCGGCGCGGACCGTGACGCGGCGTTGGCCGCCGCGGTTCAGATGACCGCCGCGACACCGGCGCACGCCCTCGGGCTGGACCGCGTGGGTAGCCTGCGACCCGGGTATGAAGCCAATCTGGTTGTGCTGGACCGTGATTTGCGGGTTAGCGCCGTCATGGTGGACGGCGACTGGCGGGTCACAGGGAGCGGCCGATGATTTCCTTCATGATCTCGCTAGTGCCGCCGTAGATCCGGTTCACCCGGGACCCGGTGTACATGTTCGCGATCGGGTATTCGGCCATGTAGCCGTAGCCGCCGAAGATCTGCAGGCACTTGTCCACGATCTGGTCGCACTTCTCGGCCGCGAACAGCTTGGCCATCGACGCTGTCATCGGGTCGTTGCTTCCGTCTTGGTAACGCTGTATGGCGTAGTCGACGAACGTCTTGATCGCCAGTGCGTCCGTTTTGCATTCGGCCAGAGTGAATTTGGTGTTCTGGAAGTTGCCGATCGGGCGGCCGAATGCCTCCCGGTCCTTGGCGTATTTGATCGCCTCTACCACGGCGGCCTCGGCCAGCGCCGAACACAGCGTGGCTATGATCAGCCGCTCCCGGGCGAGCTGCTGCATCAACTGATAGAAGCCCTGGCCCTCTTGTTCGCCGAGCAGGTTCGCCACCGGCACTCGCATGTCGGAGAAGAACAGCTCGCGCGTGTCCTGGCCGTGCTGGCCGATCTTCTGCAGCACCCGGCCACGTTCGAAACCCGTCAGATCCGTGGTCTCGGCCACGATCAGCGACACCCCAGCGGCAGCCTTGGACGGATCGGTCTTCGCCACGATCACCAGGAGATCACAATGAGTTCCGTTGGAAATGAACGTCTTCGAGCCGTTTATGACATACATGTCCCCGTCCCGCCGTGCGGTCGTTTTCACCGACTGCAGGTCCGAGCCGGTACCCGGCTCAGTCATCGCGATCGCCAGCACCGCGTCCCCGCTGATGATCTTGGGCAGCCATCGCCGGCGCTGCTCCTCGTTACCGTAGGTGTAGATGTAGTGGGCGACGATCGGCGAGTGCACCGCGAAGCCGAAAGCCTGGTCGTGCGCGTACACGAGTTCTTCCTGCACGACAGCCTGCATGGCGAAATCGCCGCCCATGCCGCCGAACTGCTCGGGCAGATCCAGGCCGAGCAACCCGGTAGCGCCGGCCTTGTTCCAGAAGTCTCGGTCCACGGCGTGCTGCGCGACCCAACGTTCCTGATTCGGTGCCGCTTCCTTGCGGAAGAACTCCGCCGCGTGCTTCCGGAGCTCGCGGTGCTGGTCGGTTTCCCAGCTCGGACGGTAATCGGGGAACAACGCTGACACGGGCTACCTCAATCTGTCCCAGAAATTCGCTACGATACAACTGTATCGTAACTATGACAGTTGTAAAGCCAGGGCCATAACTTGCGGCACAGGAGGACGCGTGCTCAACCCACGGGCCACCAATGAAGACCTGACGGCCAAGGCGCGGATCCGAAACGCCGCGCTGGATCTGTATGCGCAATACGGTGAGGATCGAATCTCGTTGCGCGACATAGCTGCCGAGGCTGACGTTACTTTGGGATTGGTGCAGCATCACTTCAAGACCAAGGCCGGGTTACGCGAAGCCGTCGACCAGTTGGTGGTGGACTATTTCGCTCATGCGATCGCCGAAGTACCGGCGAAGGGCAGTGCCCCACACGTCGCGGCGTCGCGCGACAAAGCGGTCGCTCGCATGCTGCATGACAACCCACCCGTCGTCAACTACGTGCGGCGCACGTTTTTGGAGCCCTCCGAGGATCGGCTCCAACTCCTCGACATGCTCGTCGACCTGACTCGACGCGAAGTCGCTGCGCTGCGCGGCTCCGGACTGACCTCCACCAAACGCACCGAATCTGCCCAGATCCTAGGCGTGTTGGTGCGGCAGATGGGTGAACTTCTGTTACAGCCGATGGTCGACGCGGTGTGGGATCGTGTCGCCGCACCCCGCGACCGCCACAAGCCGCGGCTGCGTATCACAGTGGAGAACTGACCAGTTAACGCCGCCAGTGCATCAGGCGCGAAAGCGTAAGCGCTCCAACGGCTCCCACGGCAACCGCGGCTACCGTCTGACGCGTGCTGAGGCCCTCGTCGAACTGCACGCGAGGCGCGATGATCGCCGGTGGCGGAGGATCCACGGGCTTGGCCCGCGGATCGACCGATGCCGTCGCCGCCCAGGCCGTGGCGAACAAGACGAGATACCCGGTGATATAAGCGAATACCATGAGACCCAGAACCGGTCCGAACACCCGGCCCGCCGCGCTGCCGGTGACCGCTCGCAAGTAGATCGACCCCAGCTGCTTGAACACTTCGAACCCCACTGCCGCGAGCAACCCGGCCCGCATCGAGGCGACGAGGCTGACCTTCTCGCGCGGCAACCGGGCAATCATCCAGGTGAACAGCAGCCATGAGATCAGCATCGACATCGCGAACGAAGCCAATCTGAAGATTGAGTCGAACACCGAATACTCGGGTATGCCAACCCATCTCAATACCGCGGCCATCGGCTGGGCGTGGCTCAGCGCGGAGAGTCCGATGGTCGCGAGCATGACCACGAACGTTCCCACCATCGCTGACAGGTCGGAAAGCTTGTTGCGCACGTACCCCGGTGAGTCGACGCGATGCTCATACCACATCTCGGTCAGCGCGGCGCGCAACCGGGACATCCACCCGAGCCCGGCCCAGGCCGCGGTGGCCAGGCCGATCACCCCAACCGACGTGCGCGCCCGGATGGCCGAATTCATCCCGTTGACCAGCTGCTGCCCCAGCTGACTGGAAACCGAGGACCAGATGTGGTGCTCGAACGAGCTCCGCAGATCCGGCCGGCTCGCCAGCAGGAACCCCACGCCGGCGAAACTGACCATCAGCAGCGGTAATAAGGCGAAGATCGAGTAGTACGTGAGGGCGGCCGCGAAGAAGCTGCCGTTGCGTTCGTCGAAGCGCTGGTAGGCGCGCACCACATGGTCCAGCCATTGGTAGCGGGTCCGGAGCCGATCGAAGATTCCCGGCTTGCCCTGCTCAGCCGGCTCGTCCATGGTCCACCTATTCCCGCCGCGGAAGGAAACCTAACCGATCGTAAACCCGCTGAACGGTTTTGCTGGCTACCTCGTCGGCGCGCTGCGCGCCGGCCGCCAGCACCGCCTCCAATTCGGCGGGATCGGCGGTCAATTCGTCGACTCGGGCCTTCACCGGGCGCACGAATTCCACCACCGCCTCGGCAGTGTCCTTCTTCAGGTCGCCATAGCCGCGACCCGCGTAGCCGTCGACCAGGGTGTCGATGTCGGCGCCGGTGAGCGCGGACTGGATGCTCAACAGGTTGGACACGCCCGGCTTGGCGTCCGGGTCGTAGCGGATCTCGCGTTCACTATCGGTCACCGCTGAACGAATCTTCTTGGCGGACAACGCCGGATCGTCGAGCAGGTTGATGAGTCCGGCGTCGGTGCTCGCCGACTTGCTCATCTTCGACGTCGGGTCCTGCAGGTCGTAGATCTTGGCGGTGACCTTTTGCACGAACACATCCGGGACCACGAAGGTGTCCGGGAACCGGCTGTTGAACCGTTGGGCGACATCGCGCGCCAGCTCGAGGTGCTGGCGCTGGTCCTCCCCTACCGGAACCAGGTCGGTGTCGTAGGCCAGCACGTCGGCCGCTTGCAGCACTGGATAGGTGAACAACCCGACGGTGGTGGAGTCGCTGCCCTGCCGCGTCGACTTGTCTTTGAACTGCGTCATCCGCGACGCCTGCCCGAAACCGGTGAAGCAGCCGAGCACCCACGCCAGCTGAGTGTGCGCGGGTACGTGGCTCTGCACGAAAACGGTGCTACGTGCCGGATCGATACCCAGCGCCAGATACTGGGCGGCGGTGACCAGCGTGCGGCGCCGCAACGCCTCCGGATCCTGCGGGATGGTGATGGCATGCAGGTCCACCACGCAGAAGAACGCGTCGTGGTTGTCCTGCAGCGGCACCCACTGCATGACTGCGCCCAGCGCGTTGCCTAGGTGAAGCGAATCGGACGTGGGCTGGACGCCGGATAAGATCCGGCCGGATCCGGTTGGGGTGCTCATGATGCCGTCGATCTTTTCACGGCATCAGACCACCCGCCCCTACGACCGGCGGAGGCGCTTGCGATACCGGCGGTACCGCATTTAGTGTCGGCATCATGAGCATGACGCCTCGCGAGCCGATTCACTTGGGTCCCACAGACGGATCCGCGGAACCGGTCCTGCTGCTACACCCGTTCCTGCTGTCCCAGCGGGTGTGGGACACGGTAGCTCAGCAATTGGCCGACACCGGCCGGTACGAAGTGTTCGCGCCCACGATGGCCGGCCACAACGGAGGGCCGCGGGCCGGCACATACTTTCTGTCCTCGGAGGTGCTGGCCGACCACGTCGAGCGCCAGATGGACGAACTGGGGTGGAAGACCGCCCACATCGTCGGCAACTCGCTGGGCGGCTGGGTCGCATTCGAGCTGGCGTGCCGCGGGCGGGCACGCAGCGTCACCGGCATTGCCCCGGCGGGCGGTTGGACGCGGTGGACTCCGGCCAAGTTCGAGGTGATCGCCAAGTTCATCGTTGGCGTTCCGGTGCTGGCGCTCGCCTGGTTGTTCGGCGAGCGGGTCTTGAGCCTGCCGTTCAGCCGTCGGTTGGCCACCTACGCGCTCAGTGCATCACCGGACGCGGTCAGTCACGCCGATCTGGTCGGCTGCATCGAGGACGTCGCACACTGCCCCGCCTACCTGCAATTACTGGTCAAGGCAACGCTGCTGCCGGGCCTTCGTGAGCTCGCGCGTATCTCGGTGCCCACGCAACTGGTGATGTGCGAAAAGGACCGCGTCGTCCCATCCCCCAGGTTCACCCGGCATTTCACCACCAACTTGCCGGAGGGCTATCGGGTCATCGAGCTCGACAACGTCGGGCACGTACCGATGTTCGAGGCGCCCGGACGCGTCACCGAGGTCATTACCGAGTTCCTCGAGGAATGCACGAAGCCGGCCCGGGTGATCGATCCGCCGGCTAGCTAGAAGCTCGCCCGCGCTGTCTGTTAGCGCTGATCGACCAGCGCCTTCTGCAGGTTGTCGGCGAGGGATTCGAGAAAGTCCTCGCTGTTCTGCCACTCCTGATCGGCGCCGATCAACAGGGCGAGGTCCTTGGTCATCTTCCCGCCCTCGACCGTGCCGACGACCACATCTTCCAGCGTTTCGGCGAACTCGTTCACCTCCGGCGTCTGGTCCAGCTTGCCGCGATGTTGCAGCCCCCGTGTCCAGGCGAAGATCGAGGCGATCGGGTTGGTCGAGGTCGGTTTGCCCTGCTGGTACTGCCGGAAATGCCGGGTGACGGTGCCGTGGGCGGCTTCCGCCTCGACGGTCCGACCGTCGGCGGTCATCAGCACCGACGTCATCAGGCCCAGGCTGCCGTAGCCCTGCGCGACGGTGTCGGACTGGACGTCCCCGTCGTAGTTCTTGCATGCCCACACGTAGCCGCCCTCCCATTTGAGGCAGGCGGCGACCATGTCGTCGATCAGCCGATGCTCGTAGGTCAGCCCTTCGGCTTCGAACCGCTCCTTGAACTCCTCGGTGTAGATGCGCTCGAACTCGTCTTTGAACATGCCGTCGTAGGCCTTGAGGATGGTGTTCTTGGTGGATAGGTACACCGGCCATTTCGCGTGCAGGCCATAGGAGAACGTCGCACGCGCGAAGTCGCGGATGGATTCGGTGAAGTTGTACATCCCCATCACGACTCCGCCGTCTTCGGGAATGGACACCATTTCGTGCACGATCGGGTCGCTGCCGTCGGCGGGAGTGAAGGTGATCGAGACGGTGCCCGGCTGGTCGACCTTGAAGTTCGTCGCCCGGTACTGATCGCCAAAAGCGTGGCGGCCGATGACAATCGGCTTGGTCCAGCCCGGAACCAGCCGCGGCACATTCGAGATCAGTATCGGTTCCCGGAAAATGGTGCCGCCCAGGATGTTTCGGATGGTCCCGTTGGGCGACGACCACATCTTCTTCAGGTTGAACTCCTGCACGCGGGCCTCGTCGGGCGTGATCGTCGCGCACTTGACGCCTACGCCGTGTTTCTTGATGGCATAGGCCGCATCGATGGTCACCTGGTCGTTGGTGCGATCGCGGTGCTCGATGCCCAGGTCGTAGTAGTCCAGTTCGATGTCGAGGTGCGGAAGGATGAGCATCTCTTTGATGAGCTTCCAGATGACGCGGGTCATCTCGTCACCGTCGAGCTCTACCACCGTCCCTTTGACTTTGATCTTGGGTTCCTTGGACACCTTGTCGAGTCCTCCCGGCCGGGTGAGCTTGGCGAGCGGTCGCCCTTGACGCCAGCGTACGTGCGAGTTGGCATCGACTCGCCGCCATGCGATAGGCTGCAGGTCGGTCATGAGCGCCAGCGTCAAGCCCCGGCTTGCTGGCCGGCAACCCTCCAACCGCGGTGGGGTGCCCCGGGTGATGACCAGGTTGAGTAGCCCAACCGGCTACGCGGCAAGCGCGGGTCCGCCATAACGGGCCCCTTGAGCTGACAGGGAACGGTTATGCGCATCCACTCACTCCAATCGGCTCTGTCTGCCGAATGCCCTGTCGCGTGATGGCCGCCGCCGAGCCCTTGCCAAGCCGTTTTGCCAGCCCGTTTCCGAGCAGAAAGCGTCCGTAGATGAGCACCGACAGCATCGACACCGATCCGAGCGCGCATTGGTCTTTCGAGACCAAGCAGGTTCACGTGGGCCAGCGACCCGACGCTGCGACCAATGCCCGCGCCCTGCCGATCTACCAGACCACGTCGTACACCTTTGAGAACGTCGCGCACGCCGCCGCGCTCTTCGGGCTCGAGGTGCCGGGCAACATCTACACCCGGATCGGCAACCCGACCACCGACGTCGTCGAGCAACGCATCGCCGCTCTGGAGGGCGGCGTGGCGGCGCTGTTCCTGAGCTCCGGACAGGCCGCCGAGACCTTCGCCATCCTCAACCTGGCCGGCGCCGGCGATCACATCGTCTCCAGCCCGCGCCTGTACGGCGGAACCTACAACCTCTTCCACTATTCGCTGGCCAAGCTCGGCATCGCGGTCAGCTTCGTCGACGACCCCGACAATCTGGACTCGTGGCAGGCGGCGGTGCAGCCCAACACCAAGGCTTTCTTTGCCGAGACCATCTCCAACCCGCAGATCGACGTACTGGACACCCCGGGCGTGTCGGAAGTCGCACACCGCAACGGGGTGCCGCTGATCGTCGACAACACCATCGCCACGCCCTACCTGATCCAGCCCTTCACCCAGGGCGCCGACATCGTGGTGCACTCGGCCACCAAGTACCTGGGAGGCCACGGCTCCGCGATCGCCGGGGTGATCGTCGACGGCGGCACCTTCGACTGGACGCAGGGCCGCTTCCCCGGGTTCACCACACCCGACCCGAGCTACCACGGAGTCGTGTTCGCCGAGCTGGGACCGCCGGCCTTCGCGCTCAAAGCCCGGGTGCAACTGCTGCGCGACCTGGGATCGGCGGCGTCGCCGTTCAACGCGTTCCTGGTGGCCCAGGGCCTGGAGACGTTGAGTCTGCGCATGGAGCGTCACGTCGCCAATGCGCAGCGCGTCGCCGAATACGTGGAGGCCCACGACAGCGTGCTGTCGGTCAATTACGCGGGGCTGCCCAGCTCTCCGTGGTACGAGCTGGGAAAGAAGTTGGCGCCCAAGGGAACCGGCGCTGTCCTGGCCTTCGAGCTGGCCGGTGGTGCAGACGCCGGCAAGGCGTTCGTGAACGCGCTGCAGCTGCACAGTCACGTCGCCAACATCGGTGACGTGCGTTCGCTGGTGATCCACCCGGCATCGACCACCCACGCCCAGCTGAGCCCCGAGGAGCAGTTGAGCACCGGCGTCAGCCCCGGGCTGGTGCGGCTGGCGGTCGGCATCGAGGGGATCGACGACATCATCGCCGACCTGGACCTCGGATTCGCCGCAGCTAGGAAGTTCAGTGGCGAATCGCATTCGGTGGCGGCCGTCTGAGGACCGCGGACATGACGATCTCCGAATTGCCCAACCAGACGCTGCCCGCCGAGGGTGAGATCGGCGTGGTTGACATCGGCTCGCTGAGCCTGGAAAGCGGCGTGGTCCTCGACGACGTGAGTATCGCCGTACAGCGCTGGGGCGAGTTGTCACCCGCGCGTGACAACGTGGTGGTGGTGTTACACGCCCTCACCGGCGATTCGCACATCACCGGCCCGGCCGGACCCGGACATCGGACGCCCGGCTGGTGGGACGGGGTGGCCGGCCCGGGGGCGCCGATCGACACCAACCGCTGGTGTGCGATCGCCACCAATGTGCTGGGCGGTTGCGATGGTTCTACCGGGCCGAGTTCGCTTGCCTGGGACGGAAAGCCGTGGGGTTCCAGGTTTCCCCAGATTTCGGTGCGGGACCAGGTGGAAGCCGATGTCGCCGCGCTGGCCGGACTGGGAATCGATCAGGTTGCCGCCGTCGTCGGCGGATCCATGGGCGGCGCAAGGGCTTTGGAATGGATAGTCAGCCACCCGGACACCGTTGGGGCCGCGCTACTGCTAGCTGTCGGTGCGCGCGCCACCGCCAACCAGATCGGAACCCAGACCACTCAGATCGCGACCATCAAGGCCGATCCGAACTGGCAGGGCGGCGATTACCACGGGACTGGCACGGCGCCCGACACCGGTCTGAAGATCGCCCGGAGTTTCGCGCACCTCACCTACCGCGGCGAGGTCGAACTCGACGACCGGTTCGGCAACGACAGCCAGAGCGGCGAAGACCCGGCAAATGGCGGCCGATACGCGGTGCAGAGCTACCTGGAATACCTCAGCGACAAGCTGGTGGACCGCTTTGACGCCGGCAGCTACGTGGTGCTGACCGAGGCGCTGAACAGCCATGACGTCGGCCGCGGGCGCGGCGGGGTGCGCAAGGCGCTGAGCGGATGTCCGGTACCCGTCGTGGTCGGTGGTATCACCTCCGATCGGCTGTACCCGCTGCGGTTGCAGGAGGAATTGGCCGAGCTGCTGCCGGGCTGCACTAGCCTGCAGGTGGTCGAGTCCAGCTACGGGCACGATGGCTTTCTGGTGGAAACCGAGGCGGTCGGCGAATTGATCAGCAAGACTCTCGAAATGGTCGAGAACGAGGCACGTGTCCATGACGTCCAAGGCGATGTCGTTCAGCTCCGCGGCTGCTGCGCATGAGCGTGGCCGTCCGTCCCATCCGCTCGAGTGGTGACCGAAGGCAATGGTGGCATTGTGACGAGTTCTGACATGTCGATTTCCGACGATCCCAGTGCAACACTGCCTGCAGAAGGCGAAATCGGCTTGGTCGACATCGGCTCGCTGAAGCTGGAGAACGGCGCCGTCATCGACGACGTCAGTATCGCCGTGCAGCGCTGGGGCGAGTTGTCGCCCGCGCGCGACAACGTGGTGGTGGTAATGCACGCACTCACCGGGGATTCGCACATCACCGGGCCCGCCGGACCGGGGCATCCGACGCCTGGCTGGTGGGACGGGGTGGCCGGCCCGGGAGCGCCGATCGACACCGACCGCTGGTGTGCGGTAGCCACCAACATGCTCGGCGGCTGCCGCGGCTCGACCGGGCCCAGCTCGCTGGCCCGCGACGGAAAGCCGTGGGGCTCGAGGTTCCCGGTGATAACGATGCGCGACAGCGTGGAGGCCGACATCGCCGCGCTGGCCACACTAGGTATCGATCAGGTTGCCGCCATCGTCGGCGGATCAATGGGCGGCGCAAGGGCTTTGGAATGGATCGTCGGTCACCCGGACCGAGTTCGGGCGGGGCTGCTGCTGGCGGTCAGTGCGCGTTCCACCGCCGACCTGATCGGCCACGTGACCACCCAGCTCGCGGGCATCAAGGCCGACCCGAACTGGCAGGGCGGCGACTATTACGGCACCGGGCGCCGTCCCGATGAGGGCCTGAAAATCGCACGACGTTTCGCGCACCTGAGCTACCGTGGCGAGGAGGAACTCGACACCCGGTTCGCCAACGACAGCCAGGGCGACGAGGACCCGACGTCCGGCGGCCGCTTCGCAGTGCAAAGCTACCTGGAATACCAGGGCGAAAAGCTGTTGAGCCGATTTGATGCCGGCAGCTATGTGGCTTTGACCGAGGCGATGACCTGCCATGACGTCGGCCGCGGGCGTGGTGGGGTGGCCGCGGCGCTGCGCGGCTGCCCGGTACCAGTCGTGGTCGGTGGCATCACCTCCGACCGGCTCTACCCGCTGAGGTTGCAGGAGGAATTGGCCGAGTTGATGCCGGGCTGCACCGGATTGCAGGTCATCGACTCCCCCTACGGGCACGACAGCTTCCTGGTGGAAACCGAGACGGTCAACGAAATGATCCGCCAGACATTGAAATTGGCCGAAGGCGCGTGTCGGGACTCCGCACGGTGACCCGCTGCTGGCACGACCGCTCCCTGTCCTTCGGCTCGGCGGCGGCTGCCTACGAGCGGGGTCGCCCGTCGTATCCTCCGCAGGCGATCGACTGGCTGTTGCCCAAAGGTGCCCGCAACGTGCTCGACCTGGGGGCTGGCACCGGGAAGCTGACCACCCGGCTGGTCGAGCGCGGCTTGGACGTGGTGGCCGTCGACCCGATTCCCGAGATGCTGGAAGTGCTGCGCGCCTCGCTTCCCCAGACCGTGACGCTGCTGGGCACCGCGGAAGAGATTCCGTTGCAGGACAACAGCGTCGACGCGGTGCTGGTCGCCCAGGCGTGGCACTGGGTCGATCCGGAGCGGGCAATTCCCGAGGTTGCCCGCGTGCTGCGGCCCGGCGGGCGACTGGGTTTGGTGTGGAACACCCGCGACGAACGACTGGGATGGGTCCGCGAGCTGGGGCACATCATCGGGAGCGACGGCGACTCGGGTCGCACGGAGCTGACCCTGCCCGCGCCGTTCAGCGCGGTGGAGCGCTATCAGGTCGAGTGGACGAATTATCTGACTCCACAAGCACTTATCGACCTGGTGGCCTCCCGCAGCTACTGCATCACCTCGCCGACCGAGGTCCGCGTCCGAACGCTCGACCAGGTGCGCGAGTTGTTGGCCACCCATCCGGCGCTGGCGAACACGAACGGCCTTGCACTGCCGTACGTCACGGTGTGTGTGCGGGCAACACTGACCTAACGCCGCGCCGCCCCGACACGCATAGAGCGCAAACCTTTACCCGAACGTGTTGTAAATGTGACAGTTATAGATCAAGGTTCCTAGAGTGATTAGAGTGTCTCAAGTGCACTCCGAGGACCGATGGGAGCTTGCATGAAGGCAGCGGCTAGAGCTCGAGGATGGATCTGGACCTTCCGTTCACAACCCGTGACCATTCGTCTGTTCGCCGCCGCGGCCGGAATCCTCAGCGCAGCAGCAATATTCGCGGCTCCGGCCGACGCCAGCCCGATCGACGACTCGTTCATCGGCGCGCTTGGCAACGCCGGTGTCAACTACGGCGACCCGGGCAGCGCGGTGACGATGGGTCAGTCGATCTGCCCGATGCTTGCCGAGCCCGGCGGGAACTTCGCCGCGGCCGCCGCGCGGGTCAGGGGCAATGGCATGTCCCCCGGAATGGCCGACATGTTCACCAAAATCGCCATTTCGATGTACTGCCCGAGCATGATGGCCGACGTGGCCAACGGCCACATGCCCAACCTGCCGCAAATCCCCGGCATGCCAGGGCTGCCAGGGCTGTAGGCAAACGCGGCTAGCCGGTGCCCAGCGGGTCGATCGTCCACGCGATATAGACCATCGCCGCACCAACCGACGCCGTGGTGAGGAAGTCGGTGCCCTTGCTGCGCACCACCAGCAAGCCGGCTCCCCCGTCGGTCAGCACCAGCCGCAGCACCGCGGCCACCCCGACCCCGATGCCGATCAACAGCGCGCCGCGGCGCCAGAAGTTGGCGCCCACCAGGGCAAGAGCCGTGACGAAGATCAGCCCCACGAGCAGAATCGGCCACTGGGCCTTGGCCATCGACCGCAGACTCACTGGCGTTCGGCCAACTCGACGACGTTGGTCAGCAGAAACGCCCGGGTCAGCGGGCCGACACCGCCCGGATTCGGCGACACGTGACCCGCGACGTCCCACACGTCCGGATGCACGTCGCCGGCGAGCTTGCCGTCCACCCGGCTGACACCCACGTCGACGACCGCAGCGCCGGGACGCACCATGTCGGCCGTCAGTAGGTGCGGCACACCAACGGCGGCCACGATGATGTCGGCCTGTCTGGTGAGCGCGGGCAAGTCGCGAGTCTTGGTGTGGCACAACGTCACAGTGGCGTTCTCGGAGCGGCGGGTGAGCAGCAGCCCCAGCGGGCGGCCCACCGTCACACCGCGGCCGATGACGACCACATGCGCACCGGCGATCTCGACGTCGTAGCGCCGCAGCAGGTGCACGATGCCGCGTGGGGTGCACGGCAATGCCGCCGGCGTGTTGAGAACCAGTCTGCCGAGGTTCGTCGGGTGCAGGCCGTCGGCGTCCTTGTCCGGGTCGACGCGCTCGAGAGCCGCGTTCTCGTCCAAGTGCTTGGGCAACGGCAACTGCACGATGTAACCGGTGCACTCGGGATTGGCGTTCAGTTCGTCGATGGTGTCGTTGAGCGTGGCCGTGGAGATGTCGGCGGGCAGGTCGCGGCGAATCGAGGTGATGCCCACCTTGGCGCAGTCGGCGTGCTTACCGCGGACGTAGGCCTGCGAGCCGGGGTCCTCGCCGACCAGGATGGTCCCCAGTCCGGGGGTGCGGCCCGATCCGGTCAGCGCCGACACCCGTTGCTTCAGGTCGATGAAGATCTCGTCCCGGGTGGCCTTGCCGTCCAGCGTGATTGCGCCCACGCCGAACAGTCTGGCACGCCCGCGGAGTTAGGCTCCTGTCATGCCCGAGACACCGGACATCTTCAGCCCCGCCAAGCTCGGTCCGATCACGTTGCGCAACCGGATCATCAAAGCGGCGACGTTCGAAGCCCGCACGCCCGACGCGCTGGTCACCGACGACCTGATCGAGTACCACCGCTTGCCCGCCGCGGGCGGGGTGGGCATGACCACCGTCGCCTTCTTGGCGGTGTCACCGGACGGGCGCCCCGAATTCGAGCAGATCTGGTGGCGACCAGAGGCAATACCGGGCCTGCGCAAGCTGACCGAGGCCGTCCACGCCGAAGGCGCGGCCGCCAGTGCACAGATCGGACACGCCGGTCCAATCGCACATGTCCGCACCTATCGAGGCAGGGCGCTGGCGCCCATGCGGCAGTTCAACCCCGCCGCGCTCAAATTTTCCAGAATGGCCGCGCGTGCGGACATCGACAGGGTGATCAAAGACCATGCCGCGGCGGCCCGTTTCGCGATCGAGGCCGGATTCGATGCGGTCGAGGTTCACCTGGGCCATAACTACTTCGCCAGCTCTTTCCTCAGTCCATTGATCAACAAGCGCACTGACGAGTTCGGCGGCTCGCTGGAGAACCGCGCCAAGGTAGCGCGCAACATCGTGCTGGCGGTGCGCGACCAGGTGGCGAATCAGGGCACCCCGATCGCTGTAACGGCCAAACTCAACATGACCGACGGTGCACGCCGCGGCATCCCGATCGAAGAATCGCTGCAGACCGCCAAGTGGCTTGAGGAGGACGGCGGCCTGGATGCCATCGAACTCACCGCTGGCAGCTCGCTGGTCAACCCGATGTACCTGTTTCGCGGCGACGCGCCAGTCAAGGAATTCGCCAAGGCATTTCATCGCCCGATGCGGTGGGGCGTACGAGCGATGGGCACGAAGTTCCTGCGCGAATATCCCTACCAGGAGGCATACCTGCTGGATGACGCCAGGCGGTTCCGCGCCGAGCTGTCGATGCCGCTGGTTCTGCTCGGCGGCATCACCAACCGGGAGACGATGGACCTGGCGATGGCCGAGGGATTCCAGTTCGTCGCGATGGGCCGGGCGCTGCTGGCCGAGCCCGATCTGATCACCCGGATCGCCGCCGACGGCGCCGCGCATACCGTGCATTCGGCGTGTACGCACTGCAACCAGTGCATGCCGACGATCTTCAGCCGCACGCGCTGTGTGGTGACCGGGGCGCCCGACTGACCTGCGGGCAAGCGTTATCTAAACGTTGCAGTTCCCGGGCGGGCCTGAACCGCTAAAGTTGTTTCGATGACTCCACCAGCCCCGCCTGCGCTAACCGTCAGGCACGACGGGTCGGAGCGGACATTCGCGGCAGGCCATGACGTAGTGGTCGGCCGTGATCTCCGGGCCGACATGCGGATCACGCATCCGCTGATCTCGCGCGCCCATCTCCTGCTGCGCTTCGATCAAGGCAGGTGGCTGGCGATCGACAACGGTTCCCTGAACGGGACTTACGTCAACGGCCGGCGGGTGCCGGTGGTCGACATCCACGACGGCCAAACCGTCAACATCGGCAATCCGGACGGGCCGGCGCTGACTTTCGAGGTCGGGCGGCACCATGGGATGGCCGGACGTCCACCCCAAACCTCAGGGATGCGCATACCGTCGATGGCCGGCCAGGCGTCCGGTCAGGTCAGCCCCACCGTCGGCGGCCCGCCAGGCCCCCCCCCCCCCCCACCCCGCGGCGCACCGCCGCCACGCCCACCTGGCGGTCCGGGGTACCCGCCCGGCGGACGGCCGCCTGTGCACCCGCCGTCACAGCCCAACTACGCGCGCTCGTCCAGCGCCGCCTACGACGCGGCGCCGCGAACCGAGCTGGAACCCGCCATCCGGCCCCCGGAGGCCGGCAATTTGGCGACGAAGATGTTCAACGCACTGCGGCCTTCCCGCGCCGCGGGGGGAAATGCGCCACCCGGGGCGGCCAGCATCGGCCGCGCGACCGACAACGACATCGTCATCCAGGACGTTTTGGCGTCGCGGCATCACGCGTTCTTGACGCGCACCCAGCTGGGCTCCGAGATCCGCGACGCGAACAGCGTCAACGGCACGTTCGTCAACGGGGTCCGGGTGGGGTCGGCGATCCTGTCCGAGGGCGACGTGGTCACCATCGGCAACGTCGACCTGGTCTTCACCGGCGACAACCTGGTCCGCAGGACCGCCGCGGCGGAGACGCGCACCGGCGGCCTCGAGGTGAGCTCCGTCTGCTTCGTCGTCGACAAAGGCAAGCAACTGCTGGACCACATCTCGGTGACCGCCAGGCCGGGCACACTGACGGCCATCGTCGGGGGATCCGGCGCCGGGAAGAGCACGCTGTCCCGGTTGATTGCCGGATACACCAGTCCCAGCGAAGGCAGCGTGACCTTCGAGGGCCACAACATCCACACCGAGTACGCGTCAATGCGCAGCAGGATCGGGATGGTCCCGCAGGACGACGTCGTGCACCGCCAGCTGACCGTCAACCAGGCCCTTGGCTACGCCGCCGAGCTGCGCCTGCCGCCCGACACCAGCAAACAGGAACGCGCGCAAGTCGTGGCTCAGGTGCTCGAGGAACTCGAGATGACCAAGCACGCGGACACCCGGGTGGACAAGCTGTCCGGCGGGCAGCGCAAACGTGCTTCGGTGGCGCTGGAGCTGCTGACCCAACCGTCGCTGCTTATCCTCGACGAGCCAACCTCCGGGCTGGACCCGGCGCTGGACCGCCAGGTGATGCTGATGCTGCGCCAACTCGCCGACGCCGGCCGTGTGGTTCTGGTGGTGACCCACTCGATCTCCTACCTGGACGTCTGCGACCAGATCCTGCTGCTGGCGCCCGGCGGCAAGACCGCGTTCTGTGGACCTCCCGACCAGGTCGAGGCTGCCATGGGAACCCGCAACTGGGCCGACATCTTCGCCAAGGTGGGCGCCGATCCCGACGAGGCCAACCGCCGCTTCAAGGAGCGAAGTCAGCACGTGTCGCAGGCGCCCGTCGCCTCCCAGATTCCCGGCGACCTTGGGGAGCCGCCGAAAACCGGCCTGGGGCGCCAGTTCTCCACGATCGCGCGCCGCCAGGTTCGGCTCATCGTCTCCGACCGCGGCTACACCATCTTCCTGGCCATCCTGCCTTTCGTCATGGGCGGACTGTCGCTGTCGGTGAAAGGTCCCAAACCTGGCCTGGGCCCTGCCGACCCAAAACTGGCGCCGACCCAACCGCAGTACATCATGGTGCTGTTGATCATCGGCGCGGTGTTCATGGGAACCGCGCTGACCATCCGCGACCTCGTGGGCGAGCGCCCCATCTTCAAGCGTGAACAAGCCGTCGGGTTGTCCACCACCGCTTATCTGCTGGCGAAGGCCGCGGTCTTCTGCGCGTTCGCGACCGCCCAGGCAGCAATCGCGACGTTGATCGTCCGATGGGGCAAGGGCGCACCCACCCAACCCGCTCTGTTCTTCGGCAATTCCACGCTCGCGCTGTTCTTCACGGTGGCAGGCACTTGTGTCGCGTCGGCGATGTTCGGCCTGCTGCTGTCGGCGATCGCGCAATCCAACGAGCAAATCATGCCGCTACTGGTGGTGTCGCTCATGTCCCAGCTGGTGCTCTGCGGCGGAATGATCCCGGTCTACCAGCGCACCGGCCTGGAGCAACTTGCCTGGGTGACGCCCGGCCGCTGGGGTTACGCCGCCGGTGCGTCGTCGATCGAGATCAAGGCGCTGGTGAACGTGCCACAGATACCGACGGACGATCCGATCTGGCAGCACTCCAAACATATTTATCTGCTGGACATGTTCATGCTGGCGATACTGTCGGTGGGTTACATGGTCTACATCCGGTGGCATATCCGGCTCAAGCGGCATTAACGACGTAGGCGCCGACTAAACGGCCTACGGAACGCCGTGCGGCTATCTAATCTGAACGGATGAGCCGACCCTCCTCACCCGTGCTGACGGTTCGTTCCGGCCGATCGGAAGGCAGCTTCGCTGCGGGCCGCGACGTTTTCGTCGGCAGCGACCTACGCGCCGACTTGCGCATTGCTCATCCGCTGATCGCCCGCGCCCATCTGCTGCTGCGTTTCGACAAGGGCAGGTGGGTGGCGATCGACAACAACTCCCTCAACGGGATGTTCGTCAACGGCCAGCGGGTGCCGGCGGTCGACATCCGCGACGGGCAGGCAATCAACATCGGCAAGCCCGACGGGCCGCAGCTGTCCTTCAAGGTCGGTCGCCACAGCGGGGCCGTCGGTCTGCTGCCGCCCACCGAAAAACATCAGGCGATCGTGCCGCCCGCGTCACCGGCGTCGCCTAACACCGGGCCGCGGTCGCGGCCGAGTGGTCCCATACCCCGATCCACCGGACCCCTGTCGCGGCCGCAAACCAACCCGTCGCGGCAGCAGTCCCTGTCCCGGCCGCCCACCAACCCGCCTCGGCAGTCCGCGCCACCGGCTCAGCCAGCGCAGGCTGATCCGGCGACACAGCTGAGCCAGCAGGTGTCGCCGCCTGACGAAGCGGAGCGCAGCCGGGGCCCACGGATCATGCGGCCGAAGCCGCCGACTGAGGCCGGAGCGGAGGAGGAAGGCCCCACCAGGAGGTTGCGGGCCCTGGGGCGGAGCTCGAAACCGCCCGCCACCAGCGGCGCCAAGATCGGCCGCGCGATCGACAACGACATCGTGATCCACGACGTTTTGGCATCGCGCTATCACGCGTATTTGGTGTCGACGCCGCTGGGCACCGAGATCCGCGACGCGCAGAGTGCCAACGGCACATTCGTCAACGGGATGCGCGTCGGATCGGCGGTGCTGACCGAGGGCGACGTGGTCACGATCGGCAACGTCGACTTGGCGTTCACCGGCGGCGAGCTGGTCCGCCGCACCGAGGTCGCGACGCGGAGCGGCGGCCTGGAGGTGCGTGACATCGTGTTCACCATCGGTGAAAAGGCGCTGCTGCAGAACGTTTCGATGATCGCCCGGCCCGGCACGCTGACCGCCATCATCGGCGGGTCCGGCGCCGGCAAGAGCACGCTGTCGCGATTGATAGCCGGCTATACCACGCCCACCTCCGGGTCGGTCACCTTCGAAGGCCACGACATCCATACCGAATACGCGTCGTTGCGCAGCAGGATCGGCATGGTCCCGCAGGACGACGTGGTGCACCGCCAGCTCACCGTCAACCAAGCGCTCGGCTACGCCGCCGAATTGCGGCTGCCGCCCGACACCACCAAGGCCGATCGGGACCAGGTGGTCGCCGAGGTACTCGAAGAGCTGAGCCTTACCGAGCACGCCGACAAGCGGGTCGACAATCTCTCCGGCGGCCAGCGCAAGCGCGCGTCAGTGGCGTTGGAACTGCTCACCGGACCCTCACTGCTGATTCTCGACGAGCCCACGTCAGGCCTGGACCCCGCGCTGGACCTGCAGGTGATGAACATGCTGCGGCAGCTTGCCGACGCCGGTCGCGTGGTGCTCGTCGTCACCCACTCCCTGACCTATCTCGAAGTCTGCGATCAGGTGTTGCTGATGGCACCCGGCGGCAAGACCGCGTATCTGGGTCCTCCGGACCAGATCGGCGAGGTCATGGGGACCACCAACTGGGCCCACATTTTCGCGAAGGTGGGCGCCGATCCTGAGGAGGCCAATCGCCGTTTCCTGGCCCAGAACGAGCCGCCGCCACCGATGCTGGCCGAGGTTCCGGGCGATCTGGGTGAACCGGCGCATACCAGCATGCGTCGCCAATTCTCGACGATCGCGCGCCGGCAGATCCGGCTGGTCGTCGCCGACCGGGCCTACTTCATCTTCCTGGCGCTGTTGCCGTTCGCCATGGGCTTGCTGGCGCTCACGGTGCCGGGAAGTACCGGTTTCGGGTACGCCGATCCGACGAGCGAGTCGGCCGGCGAAGCCTCGACCATAATGACGCTGCTCACCATGGCCGCCGTTTTCATGGGTACCGCCCTGACGCTGCGCGACCTCATCGGCGAGCGTCCGATCTTCCGGCGAGAGCAAGCGGTCGGGCTGTCCACCACGGCTTACCTACTGGCCAAGATCGCGGTGTTCTGCGTGTTCGCGATCGCCCAGTCGGTAATCACCACCGCCATCGTGGTTCTGGGCAAAAAGGGGCCGACCAAGCCCGCCCTGGTGCTTGGGAACGCCACGCTCGAATTGTTTGTGGGTGTTGCGGCGACGTGCGTGGCCGCGGCGATGCTCGGCCTGCTGCTGTCGGCGCTGGCGCGCTCCAATGAACAGATCATGCCGCTGCTGGTGGTGTCGCTGATGATGCAGATGGTGCTCTCCGGCGGCATCGTGCCGGTCACCAACCGGATCGCGCTGGAACAGATGTCGTGGGTGGTGCCCGCGCGGTGGGGGTATGCGGCGCAGGCGTCGACAGTCGACTTGGTGGCGGTCTCGCCTGGTCCGCAAACCCCCAAGGACGACCTCTTCAAGCACACGTCCCACGCTTGGCTGTTCGACATGGGCATGCTCGCGCTGTTGTCGGTTGTCTACGCCGTCGCCGTGCGATGGCAAATCCGGCTCAAGCGCTGACCTGCGTCGGCTCACCCATCCAGACGGAGCCCGTGTGCCACCGCGAAAGCCAGGGCTTGCGGGACGTCCACCTGGGCACCGGCCAGTGACGCGCTTCGCCACAATGTGGAATCCACCGTCGCGCCGCGCAGGTCGGCCTCGTCCAGGCGGGCATCGGTGGTGCGCGCACCGCTGAGGTCTACACCGCGCAGCACGGCCTTGCGCAGGTCGGTCTCTACCAGGCTGGCCTCACGCAGCCGGCAGCCACTCAGGTCGACGCCGCGGAAGTCGTTGCCGCCCAGCACGGCAAGTGTGAAATCCACCTCGTCGAAGGTCAGCGGCCGCATCCGGCACTGCTCGAAGACCGAGCCCAGCATGCTGCATTGCGCAAATGTGCTGTGCCACAGCAATGTTCGCCGGAAAGTGCAGTTGCGAAAGGCTGACCCGCGATGCTGCGACTCGGCCAGGTTGGCACCGCTGAAATCGCATTCGGTGAACACGACCCGTTCGGTGCACAACCGGCTGAGGTCCGCGTCGACGAAATCATGGCCGGTGTAGTCGCGGTCAGTCCATTGGCCCGCGGTCGCCACTAGCCGGCCAGGGTGGCCAGCGCGTATTCGCTCACCGCGATCAGCGCGTCGGTCGCCGACCGGCGATCGCGGGCGTCGACGGTGATCACCGGAATGTCATCCGCCAAGGTGAGCGCTTCGCGCACGGCGTTGAGCGGATACGTTGGCGCGCCGTCGAATTCGTTGACCGCGACCAAAAACGGCAGATTGCGGTGCTCGAAGAAGTCGACGGCGGCGAAGCTGTCCTGCAGGCGGCGGACGTCGACCAGGACGATCGCGCCGATGGCGCCGCGCACCAGGTCGTCCCACATGAACCAGAACCGGCGCTGGCCCGGCGTCCCGAACAGATAGAGCACCAGATCCTCTTCCAACGTGATCCGACCGAAGTCCATCGCCACCGTCGTGGTCTGCTTGCCCGGAGTGGACTCGAGCACGTCCACGCCGGACGAGGCGTCGGTCACCATCGCCTCGGTGCGCAGCGGCATGATCTCCGAAACCGCGCCGACGAACGTGGTCTTTCCGGCGCCGAACCCGCCCGCGATCACGATCTTCGTCGACGCCGTGGCATGCCCGTCGGAATGCGCCTCAGAGTGCCTTAAGGCCACGCAGCGTCCTTCCTATGAGTTCCTGGCGCTCGTCGCGGGTCGAACGATCGGTCAACGTCCTGTGCACCCGAAGGTAACCGGCATTGACCAGATCGCCGACCAAGACGCGCGCGACACCCACGGGCAAATCCAGCCGGGCCGAGATTTCCGCGACCGAGGGACTCTTGACGCCCATCCGGATGATGTTGCTTCGCACGTCGCCGGCCGGCCAGGAGTGCGCCAGTCCCAACGTCTGCACCGGCGCTTCCAGCGGTAGGTCGACGTCGGTGCCGGTTCGTCCGGCCGTCAGCGTATACGGGCGGACCAGGTTGGCCTCCCGCGCGGTTGATCGGGATTTGCGCGGCTCGCGTCCGTCCATCGCGGCTCAGGAATACGCCGGGCCCGGCGCTGCGCGGCGGGTGGACTGCACGACTCCGCCCACCCGTTCGACCAGCATCGCCATCTCGTAACCGATCTGACCGATATCACAGGACGTCACAGCCAGCGCTGCCAGATGCGAGCCGTCGCCGACATGCATCAACAACAGATAGCCCCGCTGCATCTCGACCACCGACTGCAGCACCTGCCCACCGTCGAACAGCTGCGCGGCGCCGGTCGCCAGGCTGGCCAGCCCGGACGCCACCGCGGCCAGCTGGTCGGCGCGCTCACGCGGAAGCCGATCACTGGCGGCCAGCGGCAAGCCATCGACGGACACCAAGAGGGCATGCGCCACGCCGGGGACCTCCCGCGCGAACTTCGACACCAGCCAGTCCAGCGTGTCGCCCGACGTTTGCGTCGTCATTCGTCACCCGGTCCTTGAGTTTCTTCCCGGGCGTGCGAGCGAGCGCTGCGCACACCGCCGAAATGGCTGCTCATCGAGGCTCGAATCGCCTCCGGATCGCGACCCGCGGCGGCGTGCTCGACCTCCCTGCCCGGTTCCTGATGTTCGCCCGAAACCAGCCAGGTGCTCGCCTCCCCCGTTTCGGTCCCGTTGGCGGCCCCAGGCACCAGCCGGGCGCCGGGCTTGCGCATCGGGAGGCCGGTTTCGGTCTGGGACTCGACAGGTGTCTCCTCGGCATGCGCGGCGAGGACCCAGCCGCGGTCCCACACCGACTTCCAATCGAGGTCGTGGTGTTGCGCCAGTTCGTGCGGGTCGCCGGCGATCTCGGCCAGCATCCGCTGGTAGATCACGTCGTCAGCGGCCGCGTCGGGCGGGGCCGGTGGTATGGCGGCCCGCCTGACCGGCGGTTGCGGCGGTGGCGGCGGGCCCGAGGAACGTCCCGCCGACTGCACAGCGGAGCGCGCGGCGAAGAACCCCGAGGTGTCCGACGCCGTCTGCGCCGGCTCCGCGGCCGGCGCTTGCTGCGGCTCGGGCGCTTGCCCGTGCTCCCACCATGGCGTGGGCAGCTCACGCCGCTGCTGTCGGGGCTGTTCCTCGACCGGGGGGACGTCGGTGATACCGCTGGAGCCCGGACTGCGACGCGGCAGCAGCGTGACCGGCGGCCCGGATTCCGTTTCCGAGCCGGGCGCGCCGTTGCGGTCCGACGTCTCCAGCACGACGGTGTCCGGCTCCGCGGCAGGTGCGGCTGCCGGAGCGGCGGCCAACGGCGAACCGGCCGCGCGGTCGGGCTGGACGCTCGGCGCTCCGGCTCGTTCGCGTGCCCGCGATCGCGTACCGCGAACCACGACGGAGGCCTCGCTGAACACCGACAACGGCAGGTATACCTCGGCGGTCGTGCCGTGACCGCCCTCCGACATCGCCGGACCGCGCAGCCGCACCCGGATGCCGTGCGGGGCGGCGAGCCTGCTGACCACGAACAGCCCCATGTGGCGGGCGTTGTCGGGAGTGACCTCGCCGCCGGACTGCAGCCGCATGTTGGCGATGCGCCGATCGGAATCGTTCATACCCAGACCGGTGTCCGAGATGCGCAGCAGCACTCCCCCGTCCCGGGCGGGCGCCGCTGAAACCGAAACCGGCGACGACGGGGGCGAATAGCGCAGCGCGTTGTCGATCAACTCGGCGAGCAGATGGATGAGCCCGCCGGCCGCCGTACCGATTACGGTGCATTCCGGCATGGCCGCGATTTGCACCCGGCGATAATCCTCGACCTCGGAGACGGCGGCCTGCACCACCGTCGACAGCTGCACGGGATCGCGCCGGTCCCGCGAAAGCCGGGCACCGGCTAGCACGAGGAGGTTGGCACTGTTGCGGCGCAGCCGCGCCGCCAGGTGATCGAGGCGGAAGAGACTGTCCAGCCGCTCGGGGTCCTCCTCGTCGCGCTCCAGGCCGTCGATGAGCGACAGCTGCTGGTCGACCAGCGAACGGCTGCGCCGGGACATGGTCTCGAACATGTCGTTGACCAGCAACCGCAGCCGCGCCTCGTCCCCGGCCAGCAGCAGGGCCTGGGTGTGCAGCTCGTCGACCGCGTGCGCAACCTGGCCGATCTCCTCGGTGGTGTACACCGGCAGCGGATGCGGGGTCGGCTCGGCGTCGCCGGCTCGCACCCGGGCTATCTCTTCCTCTAGGTCGGTGTGCGCGACTTTGAGTGCGGCGTCGCGCAGCACGCGCAGTGGCGCGACCAGCGCGCGCGCCACCAGCAGCACCACGAACACCGCGATTGCAATGGCGGCCAGCACCAGTACGGCGTCGCGGATGGCCGCATCGCGCCGCACATTCGCCTGGCTCTGCACTGACTTTGTGACCGCCATGGTCGAGTTGTTGATGACCTGATCGGCGATCCCGTCGGTGACCTGGATGGAGTGCAGCAGCGCGGGGTTGTTGACGAGCGCGCTGGCCGGATCCGACATGATCGCCATCCGGGTCACCATCTGCTGCTGCAGGGTCTTGGCGTCCGGCGAGCCGGCACCGAGCACCTCGGCCATCCCGAACAGCGTCGACGGCTCGGTTCCAGCCAGGGTGATCATCGACGTGCGCAACTGTGGCTCGGGCAGCTCGGCGCCGCGCGTCACCAAAAGCTCCTGCATGGTCATCTGCCCGCGGGCACCGACCGCCCGGCTCAGGCCCTGTGCCTGGGCGCGGATCTGCTCACTGTCCACCTGCACCGAAGCGTTGATCACGTTCTCGGCCGTCAACAGCAGCGGCGCGTACGTGGTTACCCGGTCGCGCAATCCGATGCTGTTCGCAAATACCTTGTCCAGCAGCGCCTGGCCGCCGTTCAACAGGCTGTTCACTCCGGATCGGACATCGGGGTTGACGTCGGTGGCGGCCAGTCGGGTCTGCAGTTCGTCCTTGCGGGCCTCGAAGTTGTTCTTCGCCCCGCCCACGTCGTTCCCCGCGGAGCTCGCCTTGAGCGCCACGTCTAATGCCGACATGTACTTGGTGATCGCCGGTATCACGTCGGCGCGGGCAGCGGCCAGCCGGAGCGCTTTGGAGCTGGCCATCGCATCCGATACCCGCAAACCGCCGAAAACAGTGGCCAGAATCAGCGGCACCAGCACAATCGCCAGCACCTTCCACCGCACCGGCCAGTTACTCAGCGACCAGGCCAGGGGCCGCTTCACCGGTTTGGCGGGAGGTACTTCCGGGATCTCCGCCGGGGCCAGGTGGGCCGGGCGGGTGAAAGCGGTCACGTTGCTTCGGCTTTCGTTGGTTTGGCGCAACCGGCCGCTGCGCTGACACACGGCGCTCCGACAAATAAGAGGCTCATGAAACTTCCTGCTTTATGTCGCCCGCCCCAGGCAGATCGGCGCGAGCGGTAAACGCCTGGCGATCCTGCGAGTATGACAGCCCGCGCCCCCGGTCACCACACTCCTCCCACTGTTCACAGCACACGCGGAATTTACAAGCGCATATTTCCTCTGCCTCTATATACGGTGCCAAGCCCGGATTTTCCAGATAACCAGCCAATCCGATCCGGAAAACGACGGGTTCCGATATTCAGGTGGCGGGCTCGACGGAAAAGTATTGATATAAGCCGTCGGCCGTTTGAGAGGAAGCCGTGTTCAAGCTGATGTTCGTTTCCCCGCGCATCGCGCCGAACACCGGCAACGCCATCCGGACCGCCGCCGCCACCGGCTGCGAACTGCATCTCGTCGAGCCCCTCGGCTTCGACTTGTCCGAACCCAAACTGCGCCGGGCCGGCCTGGACTACCACGACCTGGCCTCGGTCACCGTGCATCCTTCGCTGGAGGCCGCGTGGGAAGTGCTCATGCCGGCCCGGGTGGTCGCGTTCACCGCGGGGGCGACGGCGTCGTTCGCCGAGATCGGCTACCGGGCCGGCGACGTGCTGATGTTCGGGCCGGAGCCCACCGGGCTGGATGCGGCCACCCTGGCCGACGCGCACATCACCCATAGGGTGCGCATCCCGATGCTGGCCGGCCGGCGGTCGCTCAACCTGTCCAATGCCGCGGCCATCGCCGTGTACGAGGCGTGGCGGCAGCACGGTTATGGCGGAGCCGGCTAGCCGCTACCAGGCGTTCCAGTGCGTCAGGCTCTCGGCGGGCAGCCGCTTGGCCGGCCGGAAGTCGGTGCCCTTGGTGTAGGCGATCGGAAACAACCCGCCCTGGCTGTACTGGTCGTAGGGGATCCCGAGTACGTCAGCCACCTTGCGTTCGCCGTCGTGCAGCAGATGCAGCGTCGTCCAGCAAGAGCCCAGCCCGCGCGAACGCAGCGCCAGGCAGAAACTCCACACCGCCGGGAACAGGGACGCCCAGAACGACACACCGCCCAAGGGCTGTTTGTCTTCCCGACCGTAGATGCAGGGGATCATCAGCACCGGCGCCTCGTGCATGTGCTCCGCGAGAAAGGTGGCGGAGTCGCGGACGCGCCCCATCCGCTCGCCGCGCGTGTCGCCTTCGGCGTACTCGGCCGCGGGCGAGCTGAGGTAGCCGCTGGCGTTGGCCAGGTAGACATCGCCGATCGCCTTCTTCTTTTCGGCGTCTTCGACGAACACCCATTGCCAGCCCTGCGAATTGGAGCCGGTGGGCGCCTGCAGCGCCAGGTCGAGGCATTCCATCAGCACGTCGCGGGGCACCGGCTTGTCGAAGTCGAGGCGTTTGCGGACCGAACGGGTGGTGGTGAGCACTTCGTCGACGGACAGGTTGAGGGTCATGACGTGGAGGCTACCGTTAGATCATGAGCGTCGAACTGACACAAGAGGTTTCCAGCAGACTCAGCTCCGACCACTACGGATGGCTGACCACCGTGGCCAAATCGGGGCAGCCGGTGCCACGGCTGATCTGGTTCTATTTCGACGGGTCGCGCCTGCGGGTGTACTCGATGCCGCAGGCGGCTAAGGTCGCCCACATCAAGGCCCGCCCGCAGGTGAGCCTGAACCTGGACTCCGACGGCAACGGCGGCGGCATCATCGTCGTCGGCGGAACCGCGGCGATAGACGCCACCGATGTCGATTGCCGGGAGGACGAGGCGTACTGGGCGAAGTACCGCGACGACGCCGCGAATTTCGGTCTGACCGAGGCGATTGCCTCCTACAGCACCCGGATGACCATCACTCCGACCAGGGTGTGGACCACGCCAACGGGTTAGCGGGCCTCGCGCGTCCCCTTCCCCGCGAGCGTGCGCATAAATACGCGACACGCCCGGTGTTTTCCGGCATTTTGTGCACGCTCGGCGAGGCCGGTCAGCGGAAGTCGCGGGACTTTGATCCGACGGCCAGGGAGATGCGGCCCATCCGCTCGGCGACGACGGTGATCGCGCCGCTGGCGTTTTGGAGCTGGCCGCGGATCAGCATCGCCGGGGCGGTGTTCGCCAGCTTGCGGTGTCGCGACCACACCCCTGGCGTGCAGAGCACGTTGACCATCCCGGTCTCGTCCTCGAGGTTGAGAAAGGTCACTCCCTGGGCGGTGCCGGGCCGCTGCCGGTGTGTCACCGCGCCGGCGATCAGCACCCGGTCACCGTCGGGCACCGACCCCAGCGCGCCGGCGGGGACCACTCCCATCGCGTCCAGGTCCGCCCGCAGGAACTGGGTCGGGTAACTGTCCGGGGAGATGCCGGTGGACCACACGTCGGCGGCAGCCAACTCCAGCTCGCTCATCCCCGGCAATTCCGGGATGTGCGACGACGAGCCCACCCCGGGTAGCCGATCCGGCCGCTGGGAGGCCGCGGCACCGGCCGCCCACAACGCCTCCCGTCGGGACATCCCGAAGCAGCCCAGGGCTCCGGCCGTTGCCAGCGCCTCGGTCTGCGGCACACTCAGCTGCAGCCGCGAGGTCAGGTCCAGCAGCGAGGCGAACGGGCCGTTGGCTTTTCGCTCTTCGACCAGCTGTTCTGCCAGATCGTCGCCGATGTGGCGAACGGCGCCCAGACCGAGCCGGACCTCGGTGCCCGAGTTCTCCAAAGTGGCGTGCGCCAGGCTGACGTTGACGCATGGGCCGTGCACCAGCACACCGTGCCGTCGGGCGTCGGCCACCAGCGACTGCGGCGAATAGAAGCCCATCGGCTGGGCCCGCAGCAGTGCGGCGCAGAACGCCGCGGGGTGATGCAGCTTGAACCACGACGAGTAGAACACCAGCGACGCGAAGGACAGCGCGTGACTCTCGGGGAAGCCGAAATTAGCGAACGCTTCCAGCTTTTCGTAGGTCCGGTCGATCACCTCGTCGGGCGCACCGTGCAGCGCGCGCATGCCGTCGTAGAACCGGCCGCGCAGCCGTCGCATGCGTTCGGCCGAACGCTTGGAACCCATGGCCCGCCGCAGCTGGTCGGCCTCGGCGGCGGAAAATCCGGCGCAGTCGACCGCGAGCTGCATCAGCTGTTCCTGAAAAAGCGGCACTCCCAGCGTCTTTCGCAATGCCGGCGCCATAGACGGGTGGTCGTAGACGACCGGGTCGAGACCGTTGCGGCGCCGGATGTACGGGTGTACGGACCCGCCCTGGATGGGACCGGGACGGATCAGCGCGACCTCGACCACCAGGTCGTAGAACACTCGCGGCCGCAGTCGCGGCAAGGTGGCCATCTGCGCACGCGACTCCACCTGGAACACGCCGACGGAATCGGCGCGGGACAGCATCTCGTACACCGCCGGCTCGGAGAGGTCGAGTCTGGCCAGGTCCACCTCGATGCCGTTGTGCTCCGCCACCAAGTCCTTCGCGTAGTGCAGCGCCGAGAGCATGCCCAGGCCGAGCAGGTCGAACTTCACCAAACCTATTGCCGCGCAGTCATCTTTGTCCCACTGCAGGACGCTGCGATTTTCCATGCGCGCCCACTCGACCGGGCACACGTCGGCGATCGGGCGGTCGCAGATCACCATGCCGCCGGAATGGATGCCCATGTGCCGCGGCAGATTCCTGATCTGGGTGGCCAGGTCGATCACCTGCGGCGGGATGTCCTCGATATCGGCAGAGTCGGCGAGCCCGTTCCAGTGGCTGATCTGCTTGCTCCACGCGTCTTGCTGGCCCTGCGAGAAGCCCAGCGCGCGGGCCATGTCGCGCACCGCAATCCGGCCCCGGTAGGTGATGACATTGGCGACCTGGGCGGCATAGTCGCGGCCGTATTTGTCGTAGACGTACTGGATGACCTTTTCCCGCTGGTCCGACTCGATGTCGATGTCGATGTCGGGCGGCCCGTCGCGGGCGGGCGAGAGGAAGCGCTCGAACAGCAGCTCGTTGGCTATCGGGTCGACGGCGGTGACGCCGAGGGCATAACAGACCGCGGAATTGGCGGCCGACCCCCTGCCCTGACAAAGGATGTTGTTCTCCCGGCAGAACCGGGTGATGTCGTGCACCACCAGGAAGTAGCCCGGAAACTGCAGCTGTGCAATGACTTTCAGCTCATGCTCGATCTGGCTGTAAGCGCGCGGCGCCGCCCCGGGCGACCCGTAGCGGTCGCGCGCACCCGCCATGACCAGCCACCGCAGCCAGCTGTCCTCGGTGTGCCCGTCGGGTACGTCGAACGGCGGCAGCTGCGGTGCGATGAGCGCCAGTCCGAACGCGCACTGCTCGCCGAGCTCGGCGGCGGCGGTGACCGCCTCGGGACACCATGCGAACAACCGGGCCATCTCCTCGCCGGACCGCAGGTGCGATCCGGCCAGCGGGGCCAGCCATCCGGCGGCCGAATCCAGCGACTGCCGGGCCCGGATCGCACCCATGGCCATGGCCAGCCGTCGGCGCGCCGGATGCGCGAAATGCGCTGCGGTGGTGGCGACGACGCCGACACCGAAGCGCGGCGCCAGCCCGGCCAGCGTTGCGTTGCGCTCGTCGTCGAGCGGCTGACCGTGATGCGTCAACTCGATGCTCACCCGGTCGGCGCCGAACCGGTCCACCAGCTCGGCCAGCGCCCGCTCTGCCGCTTCCCGGCTGCCGTCACAAAGCGCTTGGCGCACAGCACCTTTGCGGCACCCGGTCAGTATGTGCCAGTGTCCGCCGGCCGCTTCGGTCAGCGCGTCCAAGTCGTAGCGTGGCTTGCCCTTCTCGCCGCCGGCCAGATGCGCCGCGGCCAGCTGCCGCGACAGCCGCCGGTAGCCTTCCGGGCCGCGAGCCAGCACCAGCAGGTGCGGGCCGGGCGGGTCGGGCAGCTCGGTGCGGGCGCCAGACCCCAAGGACAGTTCCGCGCCGAACACCGTACGCACGTCGAGTTCCGCGGCAGCTTCTGCGAACCGCACCGCTCCGTACAGGCCGTCGTGATCGGTCAGCGCGAGGGCGCGCAGATCCAGTCGGGATGCCTCCTCGACCAGCTCTTCCGGCGTGCTGGCCCCGTCCAGGAAGCTGAACGCCGAATGCGCATGCAACTCGGCATACGGGATGGATGAACGCACCACCCTGTCGGTGGCGGGGGGCTGGTACGTCGGGCGCCTACGCGATAACGGACCGTCTTCCGGTATTTCGGCGGCCACCGGCGCGCCGGCATGACGCGGCTTGCTGTCGAGCACCCGCTCCATCTCCGACCAGCTCGGCGGCCCGTTAAACCATCCCATGCCGTAAGTGTATCGAAAGTTTGTTCGAATAGCTGCCCGGGTCGTGAAACGATAGTGACCAACGTGAGAAGGTGGGTCAATGCCGGTCACGATCGACCCGCGCCGCCACGACGCGGTGCTGTTCGACACCTCGTTGAACTCCACCCAAACGCTGGTCCGGCAATTACAGGAAGTCGGAATCGGAAGCGGGGTCTTCGCGTCGGACGGAGGCGCTCTGCTCGATGCGGCGCAACAGCTTTCGGTGCGGCCGGGCCGCTGTGTGGTCGTCGCCCATGACGAGGCGGGCATCGCAGCCGCGCGAGACGGCGGATTCGCACTGGTGATAGGCGTCGACCAGACCGGACACCGCGACGCGCTGCGCAGCCATGGCGCGGACACGGTCATCGCCGACTTGGCGGAGGTCCAGGTACGGACCGGAGATCGGCGAATGTCGGAGCTTCCCGACGCGCTGCAGGCCCTGGGACTGGCAGAGGGCCTGATCGCCCGCCAGCCCGCGGTGTTCTTCGATTTCGACGGCACGCTATCCGACATCGTCGACGATCCCGACTCGGCCAAGCCGGCCGCCGGTGCGGTTGAGGCATTGCAGCGGCTGGCCACGCACTGCCCGGTCGCGGTGCTGTCGGGCCGTGACCTCGCCGACGTGACGGACCGGGTAGGGCTACCCGGCATTTGGTACGCGGGCAGCCACGGGTTCGAGCTGAGCGCACCGGACGGAGCCCATCACCAGAACGACGCCGCCGCGCAGGCCATATCTGTGTTGGCCGAGGCGGCCGCCCAACTTCGCGACCAGCTGGGGCCGATCGACGGTGTTGTGGTGGAACACAAGCGCTTTGGCGTCGCAGTCCATTACCGGAATGCCGCGCGTGACCGGGTGGGCGAGGTGGCCGCCGCGGTGCGTGCCGCGGGCCAGCGCGACGCGCTGCGGGTGACGACGGGCCGCGAAGTCATCGAGCTGCGACCCGATATCGACTGGAACAAGGGCAACACGCTGCGCTGGGTGATCGATCACCTGCACCATGCGGGCTCCGGGCCGCTGCTGCCGATCTATCTCGGCGACGACATTACCGATGAGGACGCCTTCGACGCGGTGCGCCACGACGGTGTCCCAATTGTGGTGCGGCACAACGAGGATGGCGACCGGGCGACCGCGGCGCTGTTCGCCCTGGACAGTCCCGCGCGAGTCAGCGAGTTCACCGAACGTCTGGCCCGTCGGCTCGGCAGTCGGGAAAGCTCGTAGATCTCGACACGCTCTCGAGCTTGCGTGTGAATCGTTGGCATTAAATGTGAATCGTTGGCTTTCGAAGTGCATCCTGGGCGGAAAAATCGCCGAATCGCCGCCGTGGCTTCACAGCGAAGGCCGTAGCTTCACACCAAAAGCCGTCATTTCACATTCAAAACCACACGGCTGCGCCGAATGACCGCCCGCTGAGTACCAAGGGCTATTCCACGTATTCGACCGCGCCGTCGTCCAGCACCACCCGGGGCTCGTCGGCGCCGTCGACCACCGTGCGATACACCGCCTTGCCCGGTTCGGTGCGCCAGATCAGCGTGGTCAACGTCTCGCCGGGGAACACCGGCGAGGTGAACCGTGCGGCAATCGAAGTGATCTTGGTGGCGTCACCCTTGCCGAGTTCTGCCACCAGCGCCCGGCCCGAAACCCCGTAGGTGCACAGCCCGTGCAGGATCGGCTTCGGGAAACCGGCCATCTCCCTGGCGAACCAGGGATCGCTGTGCAGCGGGTTGCGGTCGCCGGACAGCCGGTAGATCAGCGTCTGGTCTTCCCGGGTCGGCAGCGGGATGCGGGCGTCGGGCTCGCGGTCCGGAAATTCCGGTGCGGCCGGCCGCTCGCCCGGCTGCCCGCCGAACCCACCCTCTTTGCGGATGACCAGCGTCGTGAGTGTTTCCGCGACGAGCGCACCGGAATCCGGATCACTGCCCTTGCCGCGCAACACGACGATGGCGTTCTTGCCCTCGCCCTTGTCCTGGATGTCGGCGACTTCGGTGACGACGGAGAGTTTCCCGGCGGGCGGCAGGGGCGCGTGCAGGCGAATGGTCTGGGATCCGTGTAACAGCAAGGCCCAGTTGAACGTTCCGATCTTGGCGGCAGCTCCGAACGCCGGGCAGCAGATCACCGCATACGTCGGCAGCACCTGCTGGGTGATGCCATGGCTGTTTTCGGTGGTGAACTGCAAATCCTCGGTTCCCGCACCGACCCCGAGCGCGTAGAGAATCGTGTCCCGGTCGGTCCACTCGAACAACATCGGCTCGGTCACCGCGCCCACGGCATTGGGGTCAATCGCCATACCAGTCTCCTATCGATGAAAATTTCGAGCCTTTTCTGCACCCAACCATCGCAAACACTTCACATCGACCCCATCGGCAGGGCAGGCTATCGCCATGCGTAACCGCACCCTGGTCTGGAAAGCGGCGGCCGTGCTCGCCGCAACGCTGGTCGTCGGCGCCTGCGGCGGAGAACCGCAGGCGCGCAGCATAACGGTGACCTTCGTCCGAAACGCGCAGTCCCAGGCCGATGCCGACGGGATCATCGAAACCAACATGCCCGGTCCGGGACTCAGCCAGGAGGGCCAAGACCAGGCCCAGCAGCTGGTGCACAAGATCGTCCACAAAGACGTCGACAGCATCTACTCCTCGGGCATGGCGGAAGCGCAGCAGACCGCCGCGCCGCTGGCCAGCGAGCTCGGGAAGCAGGTCGAGGTCCTGCCGGGCCTGCAGCCGATCAATGCGGGCTGGTTCAACGGCAAACCTCAGTCGATGGCGAGCACGACGTATATGTTGGCGCCGCTGGACTGGGTCAACCACGGCGACATGAAGAACAGCATCCCGGGGTCCATTAACGGAAAAGACTTCAACGAGCAGTTCACCAAGGCCGTCAAGAAGATCTACGACAGCGGCCACAGCAAACCCATGGTGTTCTCCCAGGGCACGGCGATCATGATCTGGACGCTGATGAACGTCAAGAACCCGAAGAACACCCTGCTGGACACCCATCCCCTGCCGAACGGCGGCCGGGTGGTGATCACCGGCAACCCGATCAACGGCTGGGAGGTCAAGGATTGGGACGGCATCCGCGACTTCACCAGTTGATCGGGTAGATCACAGACTGTTGACGCGGGCGGCGGCCAGCCGCCACCATGGCTGAATGCGGTATGTCGTTACCGGCGGTACCGGGTTTATCGGGCGCCGTGTCGTGTCTCGTTTACTGGCCACTCAGCCGGATGCCGAGGTGTGGGTGCTGGTCCGCCGTCAGTCGCTGGGCCGCTTCGAACGCCTCGCAGTAGAGTGGGGTGATCGCGCAAAGCCGCTGGTGGGCGAGCTGCCCGAGCTTGAGCTGACCGAGCAGTCCATCGCCGAACTGGGCCAGATAGACCATCTGGTGCACTGCGCCGCCATTTACGACATGACCGCCGGCGAGGCCGAGCAGCGCGCAGCCAACGTCGAGGGCACCCGCGCGGTCCTGGAACTCGCGCGCCGGCTCGACGCCGTGTTTCACCACGTTTCGTCGATCGCGGTGGCCGGCGACTTTCCCGGCGAGTACACCGAAGACGACTTCGACGTCGGCCAGCAGCTGCCCACTCCGTATCACCAGACCAAGTTCGAGGCGGAGTCACTGGTCCGCTCCACGACCGGACTGCGCTACCGGATCTACCGCCCGGCCGTGGTGGTCGGCGATTCGCGCACCGGCGAAATGGACAAGATCGACGGGCCGTACTACTTCTTCGGCGTGCTGGCAAAGTTGGCCGTATTGCCGTCGTTCACGCCGATGCTGCTGCCGGATACCGGGCGCACCAACATCGTTCCGGTCGACTATGTGGTCGATGCGCTGGTGGCCCTGATGCACGCGCCCGGCCGCGACGGGCAGGCGTTCCATCTGACCGCGCCGAAAACCATTGGGCTGCGCGGAATCTACCGCGGCGTCGCCGATGCCGCCGGGCTGCCACCGTTGCGTGGCGCGTTGCCCCGGTCGATGGCCACCTCGGTGCTCAAGGTGAGCGGTCGCGCCAAGGTGCTGCGCAACATGGCGGCCACCCAGTTGGGCATTCCCGCCGAGATTCTGGACGTCGTCGACCTCGCGCCCACGTTCATCAGCGACGAGACCCAGAAAGCTTTGCAGGGCACCGGGATTGAAGTGCCGGAGTTCGCCAGCTACGCGCCTAAGCTGTGGCGCTACTGGGCCGAACACCTCGATCCCGACCGGGCCCGTCGCACCGATCCGAAGGGACCGCTGCAAGGCAAGCACGTCATCATCACCGGCGCCTCCAGCGGGATCGGCCGGGCTTCGGCGAGCGCGAGCGCCGAGCGGGGCGCGACGGTGTTCGCGCTGGCGCGCAGCGCCGAGGCGCTGGACACGCTGGTCGCCGAAATCCGCGCAAACGGCGGGCAGGCGTATGCCTTCACCTGCGACGTAACCGATTCCACGTCGGTGGAGCACACGGTCAAGGACATCCTGGGCCGCTTCGACCACGTCGACTACCTGGTAAACAACGCCGGCCGGTCGATACGTCGTTCGGTGGTCAACTCCACCGACCGGTTGCACGACTACGAACGGGTGATGGCGGTCAATTACTTTGGCGCAGTACGGATGGTGCTGGCGCTGTTGCCGCACTGGCGAGAACGCCGATTCGGTCACGTCGTCAACGTCTCCAGTGCAGGCGTGCAGGCGCGCAACCCGAAGTACAGCTCGTACCTGCCAAGCAAGGCGGCGCTGGATGCGTTTTCCGATGTGGTTGCCTCAGAGACACTGTCCGACCACATCACCTTCACCAACATCCACATGCCGCTGGTGCGTACACCGATGATCGCGCCGTCAAAGCGGCTCAACGCGGTGCCGGCGATCAGCGCCGAGCGTGCGGCGGCGATGGTGGTGCGCGGCCTGGTCGAGAAGCCGGTGCGAATCGACACGCCGATGGGCACGCTCGCCGACGTCGGCCACTACTTCACGCCACGGATTTCACGGCGAATTCTGCATCAGCTGTATCTGGGCTATCCCGATTCGCCCGCGGCGCGCGGAGTGGCTGAATCGCCCAAATCTGTTGTCAGCAAACCGGTTCCCCGTCGGCCTAAGCGTCCAGTGCGGGCGGTCACGCGCGTGACGGTGCCGAAACCGGTGAAGCGGCTGATGCGGTCGGTGCCCGGAGTGCACTGGTAATTGTGTTTAGCGGTACCGGATTGCGGTACTCCGGCGCTGTGGCCCGGATTCTCTGCGACAAGCCGACGGGCGCCGACCCGGTGGCGGTTGCAATCCAGCAGCTCGTCACGACGGGTGCGTCGTTGATGGGCTCGTTCGGTGTGACGCGAAGCCTCGGCGTGGATCGCGATGAGTGGACTCGGTTCGCCCGACATTGGGAGGATTTGGCACCGGACCCCTACGCCGCGGAGCTGGGGATCCAGCGGCTGCGCCGGTACGGGCGGTACTTGTTGCGCGACGGGATAGCGGAGCCGATGCCCGCCGAGCCGTTTGTGCAGCCGGACAACAGCAACCCCCTTTACATCGACCGGGATCGCCACTTCGAACCGCTGACCGACGCGTTTGCAGACGACCCCTTGCTGGTTGGGCTGCTGCGAATGCTGTGCCGGGTGGCTGCCGCCCTGGACGACGTGGCCGAATGGAACGTCAAGGTTCATCCGTTCCGCCTCGAATCGCCGGCCCACGGCGACGGCCGGCCCACTCCGGAGGGCCTGCACCGCGACGGCGTCACTTTGGTGTCGTCGCTACTGGTAGGGAGGCGCAACGCCATCGGCGGCGAAAGTACCGTGTGCGATCTGTCCGGCCACACATTGTTGACGACGACGCTGGAGGAGCCGGGCACGTTGCTGCTGGGCGACGACCGTCGCACGCAGCACGGCGTCTCGCCGATCCGGCCGATCGACGGCTCGGGCCCGGCGGTGCGTGACGTCCTGGTGATCACCTTCGCGTCGCGCTGACCTTTTTGCGAGGGGCGGGCCGGCCGGCTCGGAACTTGTCATACGATCGATTTATACTCGAACACATGTTCGATGAATTGGTTGTCTTGGCTCCCACGGCGCTGGTCGAGGTGGTCGAGTCGGTGCATCGGCAGGAGTCGATGTTGGTGGCGCGGCGGTTGGCGGCGGTGGCGAACCTGTTGGGCCATCGGATGGCTACGACCGCCGATCAGGTCGAGCAGCTCGGGTACGCCAAGGTCGACCCGTATGTGCAGACCGCAGCCGAGGTGGCCGCCGCGATGAACTTGTCGGTGCTGGCCGCGGGTTTTGTGGTCTCCGATGCCGATGCGCTGGATCGGCGGTTCCCCAAGCTGGCCGCGGTGTTGGCGGCGGGGCACACCGATTGGGCCACGGTCAAGGTGTTCATCCGGCGCAGCGAATTGGTCAGCGAGGACAAGGTCGCCGAATTGGATGCGTCGATGTCGGCGCGCATCGCTGGCTGGCAAGGCTGGTCACGCCGGCGGATCATCAACGCCGTCGATGCCGCGGTACGTGCCCTGGACCCCGATGCCATCCGCGAGCGCCGCCAAGACGCCGAAGACAAGCGCCGTATCGACATCCGCCCGGGCGAGCATGGCATGGGCGAGATCTCGGGCATCATGGCCGCGACCGGCGCCGCGGCGTTGGACAGGCGGCTTGCGCAGTTGGCCAACGGGGTGTGCGCCGGTGATCCACGCACCCTCGATCAGCGCCGCGCCGATGCGCTGGGGGCCCTGGCGCAAGGCCAGACCCTGGTCTGCGGGTGCGGGCAGCCGCACTGCGCCAACAAGACCGCGCCGGTCAGGGCCGATCGAGGCGGGGTGGCCACCGTGATCAATGTGCTGGCCGGCGCGCAGACCGTCCACGGCGACAGTGACCAGCCCGGCTACCTGGAGGGCTATGGGGTGATCGACGCTGAGCAGGTCCGCGCTTTGGCCGCCGCCGCGGCGAGTCTGCTGCCGGTGGTCGATCCGGTCACCAGTGCCGCTGAGGCGCTGCGCTATCAACCCTCGGCCGCGCTGGCGCGCGCGGTGCGCTGCCGCGACCTGACCTGCCGCTTCCCCGGGTGTAGCCGCCCGGCCATGCACGCCGATATCGACCACACGATCCCGTTCAACCACGCCCATCCCGCCGCCGGCGGCCGCACGGTATTGACGAATCTGAAGTGTTTGTGCCGACTGCACCACCGTCTGAAAACCTTCGGTGGGTGGCGCGATGAGCAGCTGACCGACGGGACGGTGGTGTGGACCTCCTCGAGCGGACGCACCTATCGCACCGCCCCGGCCGGGGCGGATCTGTTCGGGCCGCTCGCACCGGCATGCGCGGTCCCCACCTCCCCGCGGCGACCTAGCCGCTCCCGCCGGCGCAGCACCCGCATCGCCCGCGCACGCCAGCACAACCGCGAGCAGCGCCCGCTCAACCGCGCCCGCCGCCAGCTCAACCAGGACCGCAAAGACGAGATCGACGCACGCAAATTCCGCAACCATATGCGCGACATGCTCTTCGCGTTCAAAGGCGCACCCAGCACCAGCCCGTTCTCCCCCTGGATCAACGACCCCTACGAATCCGAAGAGCTCCCACCCGACTGGACACCCCCCGAACGAGAACCCGTGCCCGACGACCCACCCTTCTAGAAGTGGTTAATTTGGTGATTCCGAACATCGCGTCCGACGGCCGAGGTAGCGTCGTTGCCCAGCTTGGTTACAGCAACCATCGGAGCCACCAATGGGTTTCACGACGCGGTGTACAGAGACAACTCGCATAGGGTGGGCGCGACTCGGCACCTGTCTTGCTGTCTGCGCTTTCCTGGGCACGTTCTTGGCTCCGAGTTCAGCCGCGTTTCCCAGTAGTGGTAAGTGGCAAGGTTTTTGGTCAGACTATCCGGCCGACCAAACTCGCTCGGTTCCAGTCACTTTGACGTTGTCGAGCACCGATCCCATCAAGGGAACGATTGTTGTCCCCAGCATGGGTTGCACGTCGAGTTGGACTGAGACGAATCGCACGTCGGATACGTTGCGGACGGTGGCCGCGAACAACATCGGGGGGCCCTGCCGCGACAACGTCTGGAATGTGACCCTCGAGGCCGACGGGCGCATCTCCGGCACCGACAGTGTCGATTCCGGCGTCATCGTGAACCTCACCCCCAGCCGATAACGTCGAACTGCGGTTATCTGACGACCGTTACCGCGATGAACCTCGTTTTCGCCGACGTCGACACCGGCATCGATGATGCGATGGCGTTGATATTCCTGCTGGCCAGTCCGGATGCCGAGCTAGTAGGCATTGCCTCGACGGGCGGGAATATCTCTGTCGACCAGGTGTGCGCGAACAACCTCGGTTTGCTCGAATTGTGCGGGGCCGCAGACATACCCGTGTCGAAGGGCGCCGACGACCCACTCTGCGGCACATGGCCCGATCACGCAAACTTCCACGGGCCCAAGGGCTTAGGTTATGCGGAACTGCCACCGACCAACCGCCGGATCACCGGCCACGACGCCGTCACCGCCTGGGTCGACGCGGCCCATACCCACGCCGGGGAGCTGATCGGTGTGGTCACGGGTCCGCTGACCAACCTGGCTCTGGCGGTGCGCGCCGAACCCGCGCTGCCCACGATGTTGCGCCGACTGGTCATCATGGGCGGCGATTTCGAGACGGCTGCCACCACTGCCGAATGGAACATCAGAGTCGATCCCGAGGCGGCCGCCGAGGTATTCGCGGCTTGGACAGGCCGGCAACAACTTCCAATAGTGTGCGGCCTGAACGTAACTCGTAAACTCGCGATGACGCCGGACAAGCTGAGCACACTGGGGGCCGCCGCGGGCCAGTCCGCGTTGACACGGGTGATCGAGGACGCGATGCGGTTCTACTTCGAGTCGCACGTAGCCCGCGGCCATGGCTATATCGCATACATGCACGATCCCTTGGCTGCAGCGGTCGCACTGGACCCCGAGTTGATGGCAACCGAGACGGCAACCGTGGACGTCCAACTGGCAGACCCGCGCGGCGCGACGGTGGCCGACTGGTCCGGAACGCGAGAAGCCAACGCGCAGATCGGAACTGACGTCGAGCCCGCGCTGTTTTTCGACCGCTACCTCGACCGCGTCGCGCCGTTCGCCCGCGGACTAGCCACCTAACCGGGGTCCGCCTGAACTACCGCCTTGATCTGATTCATGACCGACTTCAGGTCGTAGGCTTCTCGCCACTGCATGATTCGCCCGTCCGGGTCGAACTCGAATACCGCCATCACCACCGACGTAATCGGACGCCCCCGGAAGGTGGCGTTGCTGACTTGCTCCACCATGACGGTCGGCCCGTCGACCACCAGTGTCGTCACCTCAACGCGCACGCCGCCGAGCGCGGTGAGTTGCGCGGTCAGTTCGGACTTGATGGCGTCGGCACCCTTGCGCACACCTTGCGGACCGTCCACCCATTCGGCGGCGTCGTGAAAAAAGCCGCCCAGTTCGTCCGGCTTCGGGTGTTCCCAAGCGGCAAAGAACTTGCGTACCAATGACTCCGGCGAATAGCTCATGAGCATCACCTACCGATGAAGGCTGGTCTCCCGACGACCCGCGCAGAACCCTAAAACTACGCCCGCTCGATTGGAGCCGGCAGGATTCGGGCATATCTGTACGCCATGAACGTTCGTGCTATCGAGTTGTGGCGCGCCGGATGGGGTGCTGTGCTGCTGGCCGTCCCCGGTCTGGTGCTCACGTCGATGCGGGGAGTGCAAGTCGACCGGAAGGCCATCATTGTGGTGCGCATCCTCGGAGCGCGCCACCTTGTGCAGGCGCTGTCGTCGGGCATCAATCCCAGCCCGGAAGTGCTTGCTGCGGCGTGTGGGTTGACACCGTGCACTCGATGACGGCCTTGGGTCTGGCGGTCGCCGACCGGAACCGAATTCAGGGCGGCGTGGCGGACAGCGTGGTTGCCGCGGCGTGGGCGTTATTGGGTTGGCGCCACCTACACACCGGCAAATTCGAGGTACGGCCCGTTAGCGCGCGTGATCGGTTGGCGTACTTGGTGATAGGGCATCTGCCCGGGGGACGCGCGCTGATGTCCCACGCACGTCAGATCAGGCAACCCTGAACTGCTCGAGGTCCGCCTCCTTGACAGTCAACCCATGCCCGGGTGCCGACCGGTCCGGACGCAGCAGGCCACCCGATTCGGGTTCGATCACCCCGTCGAACGCCAGCCCTTCAATGCGCACATGGTCGTGGAAGTACTCCAGGTGGCGTTGGTGCCACACCGCGGTGCCTACCTGCGCGCTGATCTGTGGGGCGCAGTGCAACGAGAGGTCCATGCCGCGCGCATCGCACAGTGCGGCCACCTTCAGCACCCCGGTGATGCCGAGGGCACGGGTAACGTCGGCCTGCAAACAGTCCACCGCCCCGGCGGCCAGCATCTGGTGAAAGTACGGCAGGTGATATCCGTATTCGCCCGCAGCGATGTCCATCCCCGGCGGCCCCTGCTCGCAGAGCTGGCGCAGACCGTCCAGATCGTCAGAGCTCACCGGCTCCTCGAACCACCGCACGTCGTACTCGGCGAAGCGGTGAGCCCACAACAACGCCTGCTTGCGCTGATAGGCGCCGTTGGCGTCGACGAACAATTCCACGTCGTCGCCGATCGCCGACCGGGCAGCCGCGACTCGGCCGATGTCGGCGCCGGGGTCGCGGCCGACCTTCATCTTGACCCGCGGAATACCGGCATCGACCCACCCCCGTAGCTGGGAGCGCAGCGAGTCGTTGTCGTAAGAGGTGAACCCGCCGCTGCCGTAGATCGGCGTCGCGTCGTGCACAGCGCCCAAAGCGACGACGAGCGGTTCATCCAAGAGACGGGCCCGCAAGTCCCACAACGCGATGTCCACCGCCGAGATCGCCACGGCCACGACTCCCGGCTTGCCCAGGTTGCGGACGGCGTGCTGCATCTGCGCCCACCGGGCCGGCGGTTGCAGGGCGTCGGACCCGTTGACGACATCGGCAAGCTTGGAGTCCACGACGGTCACCACCGAGGTGCCGCCGTAGGTGTAGCCGGTTCCGACCTGGCCGCCGGCCCGCACGCTCACCAGGATGAGGGTGGTGGAATCCCATGCCAACGTGCCGTCCGACTCCGGCGCGTCGGTGGCGATCGAGTAGGCCGACGCCTCCACCGATTCAATGGGGACCGGTTCGCCCGCATGCAACGTCATGCCGGGTGACTACCCGCCTGGTAAACCGGGTATGTCCGCATCCAGTGAAAGACCGCAAGGACAGACCGCAAGCCGAGCTGGCTCCGCCGCACGTCCTGCGCGAATACGCGTTGCTCGCCGACGGGGAACGCGGAATCGTCGTCGGGCCGCGCGGGGACTGCTGCTGGATGTGCCTGCCGCGCTGGGACAGTCCCGCGGTCTTCAGTTCGCTGCTCGGCGGTCGCGGCGTGTACGCCGTCGCTCCGGAACATCCCCGGTTTGTTTGGGGCGGTCGTTACGAGCAGCGGTCGCTGATTTGGGTATCCCGCTGGGTGACCACCGACGGCATCGTCGAATGCCGCGAGGCCCTGGCGTTTCCGGGCGACCCGCACACCGCGGTGGTACTGCGCCGCATCCGCGCCATCGACCAACCGGTCGCGATGCGCGTTGCCCTCGATGTGCGCGCCGACTACGGCGCCAAGCGCATGCGCCAACTCTCCCGCGACGACGGAATGTGGGCGGGACGGTCGGGACCGCTCCGCTTCAGGTGGACCGGCGCCGGTGCGGCCACGCACCGCGAGGACGGTTCGCTGCAGATGGTTATCGAGGTCAATCCCGGTGAAGATCACGACCTGGTCCTCGAACTCTCCGATCAGGAGTTACCCACCAGCCCGGCCCGACCCAACGACGCCTGGCGCGACACCGAAAGCGCTTGGGCACAAGCGGTTCCGGCGTTCTCCGACACGCTGGCCGACGCGGATACGCAGACCGCGTACACCGTGCTGCGCGGCCTGACCAGCAACGGCGGCGGGATGGTCGCCGCCGCCACCATGTCGCTGCCGGAACGAGCCGAGCAGGGCCGCAACTACGACTACCGCTATTGCTGGATCCGCGACCAGTGTTATGCGGGGCAAGCCGTCGCAGCCGCCGGCGCCCACCCCCTGCTCGACGACGCCGTCCGCTTCGTCAGCGAGCGCGTTCTTGCCGACGGTCCCAGGCTCAAGCCGGCCTACTGCGTCACCGGGGACGCACCTCCCGAAGAAGCAGCCCTAGACCTGCCTGGTTATCCGGGCGCCGCAGTCAAGTCCGGCAATTGGGTGACCGACCAATTCCAGCTGGACGCGTTCGGCGAGGCATTACTGCTGCTGGCCAGTGCCGCTCGACTGGACCGCCTCGACAAAGAGCATTGGCAGGCCGTGCACACGCTGGTGCAGGCGATCGAACAGCGGTGGCGCGAACCAGACGCCGGAATCTGGGAGGTCGACGACCGGCGCTGGGCTCATTCACGGCTGATATGTGCGGCGGGACTGCGGCGCATCGGAGAGGTGGCGCCGCTGCGGCACGGCGCGGAATGGCAGCGCTTGGCCGACCTGCTCGTCAACGACGCCAATTCGGACTGCCTGCATTCCAGCGGGAGATGGCAACGCGCACCGAAGGATTCGCGGATCGACGCGGCCTTGCTGACGCCGTCGATCCGCGGCGCCATCCCGGTCAACGATCCGCGTACCGTCGCGACTCTGCAGGCCGTGCGCTCCGACCTCGGCCGGGACGGCTTCGTCTACCGCTTCCGCCCGGACGACCGACCGCTCGGCGAGGACGAAGGCGCCTTCCTGCTCTGCGGATTCCTGATGGCTCTGGCAGATCATCAGCAGGGCAACGAGCTGGCGGCGGTGCGATGGTTTGAGCGCAACCGCACCGCGTGTGGACCACCCGGTCTGTTCACCGAGGAATTCGACATCGAACAGCGCCAACTGCGCGGCAACCTGCCCCAGGCCTTCGTGCACGCGCTGCTGTTTGAGGCGGCGCACCGGCTCGCGGACACCAGCGGCCCGCCGGTGGGCACCGGCACCAATTGACGGAGCAGTTTCCGCCGTTTAACCGGCGTATCGATGGGTAGACCCCCGATCATAGCCATTGGCAACAGTTACTAAAGGATCCTTATGCCCAAGACCGCCGACAGCGAATGAACCTGCTTCGGGCCAATCAGGTGCGGGCCGTAGACAGCGTCAACGTGACGGGCCTGCAAAGCCAGCTCCGCCGCCACGTCAGCGGCGAAGTACGTTTCGACACAGCCACTTTGGCGATGTACGCCAACGACGCATCGAACTTCAGGCAGGTCCCGATCGGGGTCGTGATCCCCAAGACGCTCGACGACGTCGTCCAGACTGTGCGGGCCTGCCATGCTTACCACGCGCCGGTGCTGTGCCGTGGTGGTGGAACCAGCCTGTCGGGTGAGACGGTGAATGTCGCCGTCGTGATCGACTTCTCGAAGTACCTCACCGAGATCGTCGACATCGACACGGGCCGTCGTCTGGCGACCGTGCAGACCGGGGTGATCAATGAACAACTCAACAAGGCCACCGGCGAATTCGGGCTGGTGTTCGGTCCCGACCCGTCGTCGCATTCGCGATGCACCCTGGGCGGCAACATTGGAAACAATTCCTGTGGCGTGCACTCGATCCAGTCGCATCTGTACGGGCCCGGACCGCGCACCTCGGACAACACCCACGAACTGGATGTCGTCACCTATGACGGCACGCGGTTCACGGTAGGCGTGAACGAGGAGGGCAATCTCGACGCGATCATCGCCGCCGGCGGCCGAAAGGGCGAAATCTACGCGGCACTACGGGATTTGCGCGACGAGTACGCGGACGACATCCGCAAGGGATATCCGTCGGTGGACGAGCTGCCGCGCCGGGTGTCCGGATACAACCTGGACGAGCTGCTGCCGGAGAAGGGTTTCAACGTCGCACGAGCGTTGGTCGGCACCGAAAGCACCTGTGCGGTGGCGCTGACCGCGACGATGATGCTGACGCCGGCGATGAAACACCGGACTCTGGTGGTGATTCATTACGACTCGCTCGGCGAGGCCGGCGACGCGGTTCCGGACCTGATGGCGTGGAAGCCGATCGGCCTCGAGGCGGTGGACCACATGCTGGTCCACGATCAGGAGCTGACCGGCATCAACACCGCCGGACGGGCCGCGCTGCCCAGGCCCAAGTCCAGCGGCGCGTGGCTGTTCATGCAGTTCGGAGCCGACGATCCCCGCGAATCGCTGCGCCGTGCCGAGGAATTCGCCGGCTGGCTGCGCAAGAAGGACTACGACGACGATCGCATCGTTTTGGCCCGCAGCAAGCAGGACGGCGGCAACAGCGACGAGTTGTGGTCCATCCGCGAGGCCGGTCTGGGGTCGACCGCGTTCCCGAAGGACGGCGGCGATCACTGGCCGGGCTGGGAGGACTCAGCGGTCCCGCCGAATAGGGTCGGCGACTACCTGCGCGATCTGCAAAAGCTCTATGCCGACCATGATCTGCACGGCGCCATGTACGGCCACCTCGGCGAGGGTTGCATCCATTCCCGGATCAGTTTCGACCTGCGACACAAGGACGGTCTGGCCACCTATCGTCACTTCATGGAAGCCGCCGGCGATTTGGTGGCGTCCTATGGCGGGTCGATGTCCGGCGAGCACGGCGACGGGCAGCAGCGCGCCGAGCTGCTGGGCAAGCAGTACGGCCCGCGGCTTATCGATGCGATGCGCAAGTTCAAGCTGATCTGGGACCCGGAGTGGAAGATGAACCCGGGCAAGGTGATCGACCCATATCGCTTCGACGAGAACCTCAAGCTCGGCGCCGACTACAACCCGGCGCGGCCCAAGGTGAAGTTCGCCTACACGGAGGACGGCGGCGATTTCTCGCACGCGGCGCTGCGCTGCGTCGGCGTCGGCAAATGCCGGGTGCCCGATGCACAGCTGACCATGTGCCCGAGTTATCAGGTGACGCGGGAAGAGAAACATTCCACCCGTGGGCGCGCGCGGCTGCTGTTCGAGATGCTGCGCGGCGAGGTGATCACCGACGGCTGGCAATCGAGCGAGGTGGCCGACGCGTTGGACCTGTGTCTGGCCTGTAAAGGCTGCACCAGCGACTGCCCTGTCGACGTCGACATTCCGACCTACAAAGCGGAATTCCTCTACCACCACTTCCGGTCGCTGCGCCGCTGGCGTCCCCGCTATGCCTATGCGTTCGGCTTCATCGACCAAGCCGCGCGATTGGCCAGCGCGATGCCGGAGCTGGCGAACTTCGCCACCCAGACGCCCGGCCTTTCCCGCATCGCCAAGGCGCTCGGCGGGATCGACCAGCGCCGGTCCCTGCCGACCTTTGCCCCGATGACATTGCAGCAGTGGTTCGCTCAGCGTCCGGTGGTCAACTCCTCGGGGCCGCGGGTGATCCTGTTCCCCGACACCTTCAACAACCGGCTGCACACCGACGTCGGAGTGGCCTGCGTCGAGGCGATCGAGGCGGCCGGCTGGCACGTCGTCATGCCGATGGGGCACATCTGCTGCGGGCGCCCGTTGTACGACTACGGCTTTCTCGATGTCGCACAGCACTATCTGCTCGAAGTACTGAGCCAGCTGCGCAGCGAAATACGCGCCGGCACACCCATTGTCGGCATGGAACCCAGCTGTATGGCCGTCTTCAAAGACGAACTGAAAAAGCTATTGCCGCATGACGACGACGCAGACCGGTTAATGCGCAACAGCTATCACTTCGCACAGTTCCTGACGGAGTTCGACGTCCCGTTGCCCCGGGTTTCCGGTGCTCGGGCACTGTTGTGGGGTCACTGCCATCAGCGCGCCACCGGCGGCGTCGATGCCGACCAGCAGGTCCTGCAGAAAATGGGCGTCGACGTAGAGCCGGTTTCCGGCGGGTGCTGCGGCCTGGCCGGCTCCTGGGGATTCGAGCAGGGCAAGTACCAGCTTTCGCTCGACTGCGGCGAACAGGCGCTGCTGCCCGCGATCCGGAAGAATCGCGATGCTTTGGTGGTGGCCAACGGGTTCTCCTGTCAGACACAGATCAGCGATTCGGGTGCGGCGAACGCGCTGCACCTCGGCCAGGTCATGGCTATGGCCAACGCATCGACCGACATTCGCTCTGCCACTCCCCCCGGCCGCCCCGAGCCACAGACGCGAACTCGCGCGGCCCGGGTCGCCGTTCCGATGGCGGCTTTGGGAGTTGCCGCGGTGACGAGCGGTCTCTTGGCCGGAAAGCACTGGGCCGCGAAGCGGCCGCTGCGCTAGCGATCACTGCAGCCAGCGACGCGCTTTTTTTCGCCTATTGTTTCGAGATGCCGCATTCACCGGCTGCATTTATCGATGGGAGAGCGTGGCCGGCGAAAATGTGCGCCAGGCTGGGGCTGGGGCTGGGGTACCGCCATTCGTTTTCCCGCGGCGATTGCGCGCCGTTTTCTTTGTCAAACGGATCGAATTAGCGAGTACTGACACGTGTGCCGGGTACCTGATAGGAAACGCTTAAAAAGTCGGGAAAGGAGTGAGATGAACCAGCCGAATCACACAGCGACAACGCGGGCTCAGCCACGCCAGCCCGCAACCGTGCCGGCGTTGTTGCGGCTGCTGGGTATTCCGGACGTCCCCGTCTCGGGTCATCATGGAGCTATTGCTGACTGGCTCGAGCACAACGACCCTAGCGTCGAACTGCGAATAAGTCTGCGTGCCAACGGTTACGGTCTTTTGCTGCCGCCGCCCACGCGTGGGATGCGACCGCCGCTGTCCGCAGTGAAGAGCATCACTCCGGGCGACTCCCTCGCACCGCGGCGTCTCGTCAAGCCGTCCGCGCGAAAGTCGGCGTGAGCACTGGGAGTTCGGCGACGTCTGCGAGGGCCGCGGCTGGACGATAGGATGGGTTGCTCACCGACAGATTGGTAGGAGATCGCGTGACTGAGCGAAGGCTATGGCGGGCACAGCATTTGGCCATCCGCAACGGGCATTGCCGGCAGCAGCGAACCCCGCGCTACAGGTCCGCAAAAATTTTCCGTTTAGCCAACGGTTCAGCGGGCAAGTATTGCGGCATGAACGCACGTGACATCCTTCGCCTAGTTGGTTCAGCAATCCTTACCGCCGCAGGCGTCGGCACGGCTGTCCTGTGGGCTCCCGCTGTCCCGCACGCGTCGGCCCAGTCGTGTCCCGACGTAGAGGTGGTGTTCGCCCGCGGCACCGGTGAGGCACCCGGGGTGGGCCCCACCGGTCAGGCCTTCGTCAACAACCTGCGCTCACGCATCGGCGCACGATCCATGGACGTCTACGCGGTCAACTACCCCGCCAGCGACCAATGGGACACCGGCATCGACGGCATCCGAGACGCCGGCGCCCACGTCGTCAACATGGCCGGCAGCTGCCCGCAAACCCACATGGTGCTCGGCGGCTACTCCCAGGGCGCGGCCGTCATGGGCTTCGTCACCTCGAATTCCGTCCCGGATGGGGTGGACCCGGCCACCGTGCCCAAGCCGATGGACCCCAGTGTGGCCAACCACGTCGCCGCCGTCGTGCTCTTCGGGATGCCCAATGTGCGCGCGATGAACTTCCTCGGTGAGCCCCCCGTCGTCATCGGCCCGGCCTACGCGAGCAAGACCATCAAAGTCTGCGCGGTCGAAGACCCGGTCTGCTCAGACGGAATGAACTTCTCCGCCCACAGCACCTACGCCGACGACGCCTCAGTCATCGACCAGGGCGCCGCGTTCGCCGCAAGCCGCCTCGGAGGACAAAGCGCCCCCCCACCGGCGGGAACTCCACATCCCGGCTTCGGAGAATAGCTACCAGCCCCGGCCGAAGGCCAGGGCGACATTGTGGCCGCCGAAACCGAACGAATTGTTGATCGCATACACGTAGTCACCCGTCCGCGGCTCGCCTGTCACGACATCCAGGTCGATCTCCGGATCCAGATGACGCAGGTTCAGCGTCGGCGGGATGACGCCGTCCCGCAGTGCCAAAACCGTGAGTATCGACTCCACCGCGCCGACCGCGCCGATCGAATGTCCGAGCGCCGCCTTCGGCGCATAAACCGCTGGCCTGTGGGCACCGAACGCGTTGTTGATCGCTTTCGCTTCGGCCCGGTCACCGACGTCGGTGCCGGCGGCGTGCGCATTGACGTGGTCGATGTCGGCGGGGGTCAGTCCGGCGAGCTGGATCGCCTTCGTGATCGCGTGCGCGGCCCGCACGCCGTTGGGATCAGGCGCCAAGACGTCGTAGCCGTCGGAGGTGGTGGCCGCACCCATCAGCCTTGCCATGATCGGGGCACCTCGAGCTTCGGCGTGCTCTCTCGTCTCGACCACCAGCAGCGCGCCTGCTTCGCCGAACACAAAGCCGTCGCGGTCCTTGTCGAACGGGCGGCACGCGCCGGCGGGATCGTACTTCGTCGAAAGCAAGCCCAGCTGGGCGAACGCCGCGACGGGCACCGCCTCGATCCTGGTCTCGATGCCGCCGCAGATCGCGATGTCGGCCTCGCCGAGCACGATGTGCTGCCAGGCTCGGGCGATCGCCTCGGCACCAGAGGCGTCGGCCGACGTCGGAGTGAGGATTCCGGCCCTGGCTTTATGTTCGAGCCCTACCCAGGCGCTACCCGAGTTGGGCATCGCCATCAGCACGCCCAGCGGGTTGACGCCCTTCATCCCGCGCTTGCGAATGTCGTCGTACCAGACGATCATTTGCTCCGTCGAACCCATCCCGGTGCCGATGGAAACCATCAACCGATTGGGTTCGGCCTCAGGCGAACCGGCGCTCACCCACACCCGCCGCCCCAGCACTATGGCCATCTTCTGCAGGAACAGCAGTCGGCGTCGCTCCACCCGCGTCAATTCGCAATCGAAATCCTCGAGCAGTTGCCCGCCGATGCGTAACGGCCGGTCCAACAGCTCGACATGCAGATCGTCGAGCCGGCGGATCCCGGTTTGCCCGTCCAGCAGCTTCTTCCAGGTGCCGTCCGCATCCGTGGCCAGCGCGGTCGTCATCGCGACACCGGTGACAACTATCTCGGGTATCTCGGGGATCGCGCGGATCTCGGGGATCGCGGGAACCCTATCCACGGTCGAAAACCCAGCCATAGCGTTGCCTCGTTTCCTCAAAAGCCATGCTGTCAGCCAACTTCAGCACCGACCAACGCAGATTGCCTTCGCTTGGACAGGGTGAACTGTCCGACGTTGCTGATTCCCTTGCGAAAGAGGTCGGCGCAGGCGATGGCGCGTTCACGGTGGGCCTTTAGATTGACCGCCCAGGTTTCCAGCGTTCGCACGTAACGCGAAGGAAAAAGTTGAACCTTTTCGATCGAAAACTTTCCGGCTTCTGAATGCTCGACGATATCTTCTTGGCTCGGCATTTCCCCGCCGGGAAAGATTTCGGTCCGCAGGAACCGGAAGAATCGCAGATCGCGCATGGTGAGCGGGATACGATGCTCGCGCATGTATGCCTGTAAATGCGTGAATATGCTGTGCAGCAGCATCCTGACGTCGTGACGTTTAACGGCCCGGACCAATCCCGCGCCCCACCCGCAGCCGAGGTCCAACAGTGTCATGCCCGGTTCGAGGTCGAGTTTGCTCAGTGACAGATCATATTTGGCGTTCTGCGCTTGTTCGAGAGTCATGTCGTCGCGCTCGAAGTACGCGCTGGTATAGGCCATCGTCGGGTCCAGAAACAGCGAGAAGAATTCATCGGAGATGTCGTAGGTCGATTGGGACTCTTCGTAGAACGGCGTCAACTTCGGCATTCACGCATCACCTCCGTTGCTCCGGACGGTCCAGCGCCACACGCCGATGGCCGAGGTTTAAGCATGGTGGAACCCGTATTTTTCGCGCCCGGGGCCATAAGAAGAACTTATTACTGTGCTCATATCTATGCAATCGCATCGAAGCTGCGCGATGGCAAAACAGCAGCAAGCAAAGTGTTTTGGATACGAGTCGTCAGATTTTCGTTTTCGGGCCAGACGCTGCGTTTTCCGTTCGGATAGGGTGCGGACCCGCCGGTATCGGCAACCCGTGGCGGACGTCCAATGGACGTGAAAGTCACTGGGGCTGAGCGCAAGCCGTGGGTCCAGCGCGCTGAGGCCGGTGTCAGCTGCCCAATATGCCTGCGCGCCAATGCCTGTGGCCTGCGACCAGCGCTGAAGCGACCTGAAATGCCTGAACCGCGGGTGGCGCGTCCGGCGAAATTGCCGGTTTAGGCAGTCGTTCTGCGGGCAAGTACTGCGGCATGAACGCACGTGACATCCTTCGCCTAGTTGGTTCAGCAATCCTTACCGCCGCAGGCGTCGGCGCGGCTGTCCTGTGGACTCCCGCTGTCCCGCACGCGTCGGCCCAGTCGTGTCCCGACGTAGAGGTGGTGTTCGCCCGCGGCACCGGTGATCCTCCCGGCATCGGCAAGACCGGACAGGCATTCGTCGATTCCCTGCGCCCGCGCATCAGCGGAAAGTCGATGGACGTATATGCGGTCAATTATCCCGCCAGCGAGCAGTGGGATACCGGCATCGACGGCATTCGAGACGCAGGCGCGCATATCGTGTCCATGTCTAATAGCTGCCCGCAAACCAAGATGGTGCTAAGCGGCTTCTCTCAGGGCGCCGCGGTGATGGGATTCGTCACCTCCAATGCGGTTCCGGATGGGATCGATCCGGGCACCGTGCCCAAACCGATGGATCCGGGGGTGGCGGACCACGTCGCCGCCGTCGTCCTGTTCGGGACGCCAAATGCCCGGGCTATGAACTTCGTCGGTCAGCCGCAGGTCGTAATCGGTCCGCTCTATCAGCCGAAGACCATCAAGGTGTGCGCTGTCGAGGACCCCGTTTGCTCGGACGGGATGAACTTCTCAGCGCACACCACATATGCAGAGGACGCCGCCGTGATCGACCAGGGCGCGGCATTCGCCGCAAGCCGCCTCGGAGGACACAGCGCACCACCGCCAGCGGGAACTCCGCAACCCGGCTTCGGAGAATGACAGGTTCCTGACGGCACAGCGCGGCACTGCTTGGCGGCCAGCGCAATTCGCCCCGCCGATAGAAATCCGCGTGCCACGATCATCGCGGATTCGGGCGCAGCTGGCCGTTCGGCCAGAGGCGCGCGTTTAGGGGACCAATCGCCGGGTATCTGCGAGCCATGGCGTTCGCCGAGTATCAAAACGAACTCTATGAACAAGGACAGGCCGGCAGGCAGCCGCCGTACCCGATCGCCTTCGCCGATTTAGAAGCCAAGGCAGCCGCGGCGATGCCGCCGAAAGTGCTGGGGTATGTCGCCGGTGGCGCCGGAGACGAACTGACCCAGCGGGCAAATGTCGAGGCGTTCAAGCGCTGGGGTGTGTTCCCGCGCATGGGGATTGCGCCCACCGAGCGCGACATGTCGGTCGAGCTGTTCGGGGTGAGGCTGCCGGCGCCGATCTTCATGGCCCCGATCGGGGTCATCGGAGTTTGCGCCCAAGACGGCCACGGCGACCTGGCTGCTGCCCGAGCGTCCGCCCGCACGGGCGTGCCGTTCTTCGTGGGAACGCTTACCTCCGATCCGATGGAAGACGTCGCCGCCGCGCTCGGCGACACCCCGGGGTTTTTCCAGCTGTACACGCCCCCGGACCGGGAGATGGCCGCCAGCCTGGTGCACCGCGCTGAAGCCTGCGGGTTCAAGGGCATCGCGGTCACCCTCGACACCTGGGTCACCGGCTGGCGCCCACGTGACCTGAGCGCCGGGAATTATCCGCAAGTACCCAGCGGCTGCCTGGCCACCTACACCAGCGACCCGGTTTTTCGCGCCGGCCTGGATCCCGGCGAAGACGCCACCGAGGCGGCGGTGCGCAAGTTGCCGATCTTCGGTGGCCCGTTCAGGTGGGACGACCTGGAGTGGTTACGGTCGCAGACCAGCTTGCCGCTGATGGTCAAGGGCATCTGTCATCCCGACGATGCGCGGCGCGCCAAAGACCTTGGTGTCGACGGCATTTACTGCTCCAACCACGGCGGCCGGCAAGCCAACGGCGGGCTGCCCGCGCTGGAGTGCCTGCCGGGGGTGCTCGAGGCCGTCGACGGGCTGCCGGTGCTGTTCGACTCGGGTATCCGCAGCGGCGCCGACGTCATCAAAGCCCTCGCGATGGGAGCGACCGCCGTGGGCATCGGCCGCCCATACGCCTACGGCCTGGCGCTCGGCGGCGTCGACGGCATCGTGCACGTACTGCGCTCCCTGCTGGCCGAGGCCGACCTGATCATGGCCGTCGACGGGTATCCCTCGCTGAAGGATCTGACGCCTGATGCATTGCGCCGTGTCGAATACCTTGGGGCATAAGCCTATTCGTAGATTCCCTCGAGGTACCACCTCCTTTTGCGATAGCACAGCAGTAGCGCGCGCTCGGTTTCCAGCAGCACCTGGGCACGGGCCGTGCGGCCGGCGACCCCCGATCGCTCCGGATCCCACCACCGCTCGTCGACCGGCCACGGTCCGGACCACCAGCGCAGCCGATCGTCTTGATCACGGAAGGTCAATCGTGCAGGGTCGGCGGAGAACATTCCCCGGTTGGTCACCCGTATCGGATTGCCTTGGGCATCAAGCAGTTCCACCGGGTCGTCGAGCAGTACCGCCGGCGACGGGCCGGGCAGCCGGCCGGGCCAGGGCTGATTCGGGTCGGACTGCGGCACCGGCTCGTCGCCCAGCGGAGTAAGCGTGATGCGTTCGGCCGGTCCGCGGCCGCCGGACAACACCGGCACCTGCACCGCCTCCGGGCCGAGTAGGCCCTGCACCCGAATCAGTGCGCGACGGGCCCGCAGCCTATCCTCTTCCCCCAGACCGCCCCAGAGCGGCAACTGCAACGCCTCGGCGGACACCACCTCGATCGCCTGCAGCCGTAGCAACGTCACCGGCGACGTCGGCCGGTCCAGGGCCTTTCTGTTGCTCAGCCACCCGTCCAGTTGCCAGCGCACTCGGTCCGCGGTGGCATCCTCGGTCAACGGCTCGGCACACCGCCACACCCGTTCCAGCTCTTCGCCGTTGGCGGTCACGGCGTGTATGGCCAGCCGAGTACATCCCACTCCGGCGGCCATCAGCATTTGATGCAAACTTCCGGCCAGCGAGCGCCCCGCGAATGCCGCGGCATCAACCCGGTCGATCGGCGGATCGCAGTCCAGCACGGCTTCGAGCTCTTGCGGTGGCTCGCGACCGGACGGCCCGCGTTCGGATTGGCCGCGGGCGAACCGGTGGGCGGCCACCCCGTCGCCACCGAATCTGGAAGCCACGTCGGTGCGGGACAGTGCGGCGAACTGACCAATGGTGCGAATCCCCATCCGCCACAACAGATCCGTCAGCTCTTCCCGGCCCGGACCAGACAGGCTCGGCTCGGTGGCAAGCTGCCGGATCGACAGCACCGACAGAAACCGCGCGTCGCCTCCCGGCTCTACGACACGGCCCGCCCGCGCAGCCAAGACCGCGCTGGACAGCTGGTCTGCGATCCCTACCTGACACTCGGCACCGGCCGCGG